>NZ_FOAO01000005.1 GCF_900109665.1 Blastococcus sp. DSM 46786 | reverse complement strand
ACCGCCTGCGAGAACCTGTGCTGCCTGTGCCGCCGCCACCACCGGCTCAAGACCTTCGCCCCCGGCTGGCAGCACACGATGAGCGACGACGGGGTGCTCACCGTCATCACCCCCACCGGCGTCACCCGCACCACCCGACCACCGGGCTACCGCGTCCTCACCACACCACCGCAACCACCACCGGACCCGGACCCGGACCCGGCACCGGATCCGGCGGACGACCCGCCACCCTTCTGACCCGACGGATCAGCACCTCTGTCCAGGTCGGGCCGGTCGACGTCGAACCCGCCCCTGGACCTCCGCCCCTCGCCGTGCCGGCACGGCCTGTGGCCCGAGAAGGACCGCGCCGACGCGCATGACGGGCCGCCGTCGGGTAGGGGGCGGGGCATGACCACCACCACCGCGGAGAAGTCCGGCAGCTACCGCCTCGGCGACCGGGAGGTGCACCGGCTCGGCTACGGCGCCATGCAACTGGCCGGCCCTCACGTCATGGGGCCGCCGGCCGACCGGGACGCCGCGATCGCCGTGCTGCGCCGCGCCGTCGAGCTCGGCGTCGACCACATCGACACCAGCGACTACTACGGCCCCACCGTCGTCAACGAGCTCATCCGCGAGGCCCTGCACCCCTACCCCGACGACCTCGTCATCGTCACCAAGGTCGGCGCCCGCCGTGACGCCGACGGCGGCTGGCCCGAGGCCCTGGCGCCCGACGACCTGCGCCGGGCGGTGCAGGAGAACATCGACCACCTCGGGGTGGAGGCCCTGGACGTGGTGAACCTGCGCATGCCCGGCTTCGCCGAGCCGGTGCAGCGCTCGCTCGCCGAGCCCTTCGAGGCGCTGGCCGCCATGCAGCAGGAGGGGTTGGTGCGCCACCTGGGCGTCAGCAACGTGACGCCGCAGATGTTCGCCGAGGCGCAGTCGATCGCCCCGGTGGTGTGCGTGCAGAACCACTACAACCTGGTCCACCGCGCGGACGACCCGATGATCGATGCCCTCGCCCGCGAGGGCATCGCCTACACACCGTTCTTCCCGCTGGGTGGCTTCAGCCCGCTGCAGTCGGCGGCCCTGGAGACGGTGGCCCGGCGGCTGGAGACGACGCCGATGCAGGTGGCGCTCACCTGGCTGCTGGCCCGCTCCCCCAACCTGCTGCTCATCCCGGGCACGTCCTCGGTCGCGCACCTGGAGGAGAACCTGCAGGCGGCCGCCCGGGTGCTCGGTCCGGAGGAGCTGGCGGAGCTCGACCGCATCGGCGGCACCGGGCAGCCCGATCCGGCCGGTTGACCGGCCGGCGCCGTCCCACAGGTCTGCGAGGCCGGCCCCAGCACCCGGTCGAGGCGGTCGTTGCCGAAGACCCCACCGGGTCCAGCCGGTCCCGCAGCGCGCGAACCGGGCAGCGCGGGCCTGCGGCACACCTACCGCGGTGAGTGCCGCTGCTCCGGCTGACCGGGTCCGCGGAGGGCCGGTCCCGGCATCTGCCGGGGCAGGTGGGACGGCTGGTGGCTCGCCGCAGGTGTCGGGCCCGGGATGAGCGGGCGAGCCGCGCCGGACCCATACGGTCCCGGCCGGTACCACCGCATCCTCGAAGGAGCCCGTCTTGTCCTACCCCCCGCAGGCGCCGCCGCAGTTCTACGGCGCGCCTCCCGCCTACCAGCCGCCCAAGAAGGGCGCCGGTCTGGCCATCGCCTCGATGGTGCTCGGCATCATCGCCCTGCTCCTCAGCTGGGTCCCGATCGTCAACAACGTGGCGGCCGTCATCGCCCTCGTCGGGCTCGGCCTGGGCATCCCCGCGCTGCTGCGGGCCCGCCGCGGGACGCACGGCGGCACGGGCATGGCGATCACCGGCCTGATCACGTCGGTGCTCGCCGTCGTCGTCGTCTTCGCGACCCAGGCCTTCTACGCCGAGGTCATCGACGGGGTGCAGGAGGAGCTCGACCGCGCCGGCGACGAGATCTCCGCGCCGCCGGCCGGTGACACGGCCCCCGTCGAAGCCGAGGGTGAGCCTGCCGCCGAGGCGGTGCCGCTCGGGGTGCCGGCGCAGGTCGGCGACTACCAGGTCACCGTCGACGCCGTCGAGCTCGACGGGAACGCGACCGCCGCCGCCGGCAACCAGTTCAACGAGCCCGCGACCAACGGCCAGTACGTCGTCGTGCAGCTGACGGCTACCTACACCGGCGCCGAGGAGGGCTTCCCGGGGATGGACCTCACCGCGGTCGTCCACGGCAGCGACAACCGGCAGTACAGCGACTCCGAGTGCATGGCGGTGCTGCCGGACGACGCGATGAACGCCCCCACCCTCAACCCGGGCGGCACGGACACCTTCCAGTTCTGCATGGACGTCCCGCCGGCCGCTCTCGCGGGTGCCGAGCTGTCGGTGGAGCCGACCATCAGCTTCGACTCCGACGAGCGCGTCTTCTACGCACTGGGCTGACTGGCCGCACGACGGCGGCCGCCCGGCCGCCGTCGTGCGCTGGTGCTCAGCGGGCGCGGGCGACCCGCGTCTCGTCTAACACCGGCTCGGCGGACTCGTACACCCGCCCGTCGGAACCGAAGACGAGGAAACGGTCGAAGGAACGGGCGAACCAGCGGTCGTGGGTGACCGCGAGCACCGTCCCCTCGAACGCCGCCAGCGCCTCTTCGAGCGCCTCCGCGGAGAGCACGTCGAGGTTGTCGGTCGGCTCGTCGAGAAGCAGCAGCGTGGCACCGGAGAGCTCCAGCGCGAGGATCTGGAACCGGGCCTGCTGACCGCCGGACATGGTGCGGAACGGCCGGTCGGCGGCCTCGGTGAGCCCGTACCGGCGCAGCACCGCCATCGCCCGCCCGCGGTCGACGCCCGGCCGGCCGGGCTCACCGTGCCAGAGCAGGTCGACCGGGGTCCGGTCCTGCCACTCCGGGTGGGCGTGGGTCTGGGCGAAGAGGCCGGGGACGACGCGCGCCCCGAGCCGCCACGCCCCGGTGTGCGCCACCTCCTGCCCGCCGAGCAGCCGCAGGAAGTGCGACTTCCCCGCCCCGTTGGCCCCCAGCACCCCCACGCGGTCGCCGTACCAGACCTCGAGGTCGAACGGCTGCATCAGCCCGGTCAGCTCGAGCTGGTCGGCGATCACCGCGCGGACCCCGGTGCGGCCGCCGCGCAGCCGCATCGCCACCTTCTGCTCCGGCGGCCGGTCCGGCGGGGGCCCGGCGGCCTCGAACTTGGCCAGCCGGGTCTGCATGGCGTGGTAGCGGCTGGCCATGTCCGGCGAGTTGGCCGCCTGCTGCTGCAGCGTGCGGACGAGGTCGACCAGCCGCTGGTGCTCCTCGTCCCAGCGCCGGCGCAGCTCGGCCAGCCGCTCGTGCCGGGCCGTCCGCGCCTCGGGGTAGGAGGCGAACCCGCCGCCGTGCACCCACGCCGTCCCGCCCTCGACGGTCACCACGCGGTCGGCCACCCGCGCCAGGAGCTCGCGGTCGTGGCTGACGAACAGCACCGTCTTCCGCGTCTCCAGCAGCCGCTGCTCCAGCCAGCGCTTGCCGGGGACGTCGAGGTAGTTGTCCGGCTCGTCGAGCAGCAGCACCTGGTCCGGGCCGCGCAGCAGCGCCTCCAGCGCCAGCCGCTTCTGCTCGCCGCCGGACAGCGTGGTCAGCTCCCGGTACTTGCAGCGCTCGTAGGGCACGCCCAGCGCCGCGACGGTGACCGTGTCCCAGGTGACCTCGGCGTCGTACCCCCCGGCATCCCCCCACTGCGCCAGCGCATCGGCGTAGGCCATCTGCGAGCGCTCGTCGTCGGTCTCCATGAGCGTCAGCTCCGCGGCCTCCACCGCATCCCAGGCGGCGCGCACCGCGCGCGGCGAGAGGTCCACGAGGAACCGCTGGACGGTCGTGTCGTCCCGTACCGACCCGATGAACTGGCGCATCACCCCGAGGCCCCCGGTGCGGGCCACCGAGCCCACTTCCGGCGTCAGGTCGCCGGCGATGATCCGCAGCAGGGTGGTCTTGCCCGCACCGTTCTCCCCCACCAGCGCCGCGCGCGCACCCTCGCCGACGCGGAAGGAGACGTCGTCCAGCAGCACCCGACCGTCGGAGAGGGTGTGCTGGACCCCGGTCACGTCGACGTAGCCCACGGCCTCATCCTGCCCGGCCGGGCAACCGCAATCCCCGGGCGCTCAGCCGATGTGCCGGTCCAGGCGGTAGCGCGCCAGTCGCTCGACGAGTTCCGGCAGCGCACCGACCGGTGACCCGCCGAGGTCGCGCCGGCAGTCCCGGACCACCCGGACCACGACCCGCCGCCCGAGCCGGCCGGAGTACTCGCCGCTCAGCCGCCCGACGGCCGCGTCGACGGCGTCGTCACCGATGGCCGGCTCCGCCGGTCCGGTGGGGTCGCCGGCGGCTGGGCCGGAGGAGCTCGGCGGGACGACCAGGGTCATCGGCGGTCCTTCGTTCTGGAGGGGACCGGGCCGGAGCAGGCCTCGGCGGTTCCATACGGTGTCGTTCCGCCGACGACGACACCAGGGCCCAAAGGCCTGACCGGTTTCAGCCGAGCGCGAGGGAGAGCACCGTCGCGCCCGCCGCCAGCAGCATCGCCAGGACCACGACCGCGGCGACCAGCCGCCGCCGGCGGTCGGACTCCGGCCCGCCGGCACCACCCATGCCCATCATGCCGGGCGACGCTACCGCCCGAGGGGGCCTGCTCAGCCCTCTGCGGCGGCGTTGCGCCCGTCGGCGGTCGCCACCACCGCGTCGCGGACCGGTTCGGCGAGCGCCGCGGTGTCCACCCGGTCGAGGCTCGTGAGACGGATGCAGCTCCTGCCGCATGGGACCCGGCCCAGCTGCCCGGATCGCCCGCTGCCCGCCGGTACCAGCTGCCGGTCGATCCCGGGCGCGGCCGCGCGGACCAGTTCGTCCACCCGGCGCAGCTCCCCCTCCCGCGGGCCCGCGGCGGCGAACCACCGCTCGATCTCCTCGGGGCCCCGGTCACGTCCGGGGCGCTACCGCCGGCCGGCGCGCCGTCCCCAGAGCAGCGTGTCCAGCGCGGTGCCCTGCGGGGTCACCCGGCGCACCTGCTCCAGCCGGTCGACCTCCAGGAGACGGGCGACCGGGGCCAGCCGGTCGACGCTGTGCAGGATCGCCGGCTCCTGCGGGCCGCCGACCCCGGCCGTGAGGCTCTCCACGTCGTGCCCGAGCAGCAGCAGCCGGCCGCCGGGCCGGAGCCACCCGACGGCCCCGGTGAGCAGCGCCCTCGTCTGCTCCTCCGGCAGGTGGAGGTAGGCGACCAGGACCAGGTCGAGCGATCCCTCCGCCGCCGACCAGGTGAGCACGTCGGCCGTCACCCAGCTGACCTGCCCGGCGCCAGGGCGGGCCCGGCCGCGGTCGAGGCCCACGGCGGAGAAGTCGACCGCGGTCACCGCCCACCCGCGGGCGGCCAGCCACAGCGCGTGCCGGCCCTCGCCCGCGGCGAGGTCGACCGCCGCGCCCGGCGGGACGTCGGCGAGCAGCTCCGCCACCAGCTCGTTCGGCCCCGACGACCACTGCGCCTGCTCGCCGTACCGCCGGTCCCAGTCGTCCGCCCGCACCCCGGGAGTGTGGCAGCCGAGGACCCCCCGGATCGTCGTCCCCGTCTGCCACCGTGTCCGCGTGACGACGCTGCACGACGTGGCCCTCATGCGCCTGGTGGCCCAGCGGCTGGCCGGCCCGCCCGCCGCCGACGCCGCCGCGGCGGTGCACCGGCTGCTGGCGGTGCAGGGTCAGGACTTCCCGGGCGCGGTCACCTCGCTGGCCCTGCGCACCAGCACCCGGGACCGCACCGCCGTGCTGCACGCCCTCGACACCGGGTCCGTCGTCCGCTCCTGGCCGATGCGCGGCACACTGCACCTGGTCGCCGCCGGGGACCTGCCCTGGATGCTCGAGCTGCTCGGCCCGCGCGCGCTCGCCGGGCTGGCCGGCCGGCGCGCCGCCCTCGGCCTGACCGACGCCGACGCCGAGCGCGCCCGCGACCTCGCCGTCGCGGCGCTCGCGGGCGGCCGCCGGCTCCCCCGCCGCGCGCTGCTGACGGCGATCGACGAGGGCGGCGTGCCGACCACCGGTCAGCGCGGCTACCACCTGCTCTGGTTCCTCGCCCAGACCGGCACCCTCTGCCTGGGGCCGACCGAGGAGGGCGAGCAGCTGTTCGTGCTGCTCGACGAGTGGGTGCGCGCACCCCGGCGGCTCGCCCGCGAGGAGGCGCTCGCCGAACTCGTGCTGCGGTACTTCCTGGGTCACGGTCCGGCCACGGTGCACGACCTGGTGCGCTGGGCGGGGACGACGGTGCGCGACGTGCGCACCGGGCTGGACGCGGTCCGGGACCGGCTGGAGCGCATCGAGGTGGACGGGACCGAGCACTACCTGGACCCGGAGACGCCCGAGCGCTGCGCGGCGCACCGGGAGGCCGCGCGGGCGCCGCTGCTGCTGCCGGGGTTCGACGAGTTCGTGCTGGGCTACGCCGATCGCGGCGCCGTCCTGGACCCGGCCCACGCCGAACGCATCGTCCCCGGGCGCAACGGTGTCTTCCGCCCGACCGTGGTCGTCGACGGCCGGATCGCCGGCACGTGGCGGCCGGCCGGCCGCGGGGCGGCGCGCACCGTCGAGGCCGAACCGTTCACCGCGTGGGATGCCACCGTCGCCGAGGCCGTCCCGCGGCTGGCGGCCGCGCTGCCGTGAGGCACCGGGGCCGCCATCGGATCAGCGGCGCTCGACGAGGAAGACGGGGATGCGCCGCTCGGTCTTCTGCTGGTACTCGGCGTAGGGCGGATAGGCCGCCACGGCCCGCTCCCACCACTCGTCGCGCTCGGCGCCGGAGATCTCCCGCGCCACGCCGTCCCACGGTTCCGGTCCGTCCTGCACGGTGACCTGGTCGGGGCGCGCCCGCAGGTTGGCCACCCAGGCGGGATCGGTCGGCGCGCCGCCCTGGGAGCCGACCATGGCGTACACGCCGTCGTGCTCGACCCGCATCAGCGGCTGCTTGCGCACCGTGCCGGACTTCGCCCCCCGCGTGCTGAAGACGACCACGGGCAGCCCCGTGTCCCGGAGCGTGTTGGCCTCGCGACCGCCGGTGGCCTCGTACCGCTCCACCTGGTCGCGCACCCACTGCTGCGTGCTCGGCTCGTACTTCCCCTCCAGCGGCATGTCCCGAATCTAGGGCCGGCGCGGCAGCGCTGCGCGCCGACCCGAGTCGCGGGGAAGCGGAGCCCGGTGGCACCGTGCACTCGGCCGGACGGCGGGAGGAGCAGCACGGGATGCGGTACAGCGAAGGAGCCGACCTCGGCACGTCGGGCGTCCGGGACCTCCGGGGCGGCGGCGGGCGCATCGGCGACGACTCCATCCAGGAGAACCTCGGGAGCGGCACCGTGGACCAGGACGCTTCGCCACCGACGGCCTGGGCTGAGGCATGACCGACCACCTCCGCGTGACCCGGGACGGGCACGTCGCCGTCCTCACCATCGACCGGCCCGAGAAGCGCAACGCCATGACCGTGGGCATGTGGGCGGCGCTGCCGGCCGTCCTGGCGCCCCTCGCCGCCGACCCCGGCGTCCGGGTGCTGCTGGTCACCGGCGCCGGCCCGAGCTTCTGCGCCGGCGCCGACATCTCCGACCTGCTCGGCGGCGCGGATCCGGTCGACCCGATGGCCGACGTGCGGCGGCACAACCTCGCCGCCCAGGCGGCGCTGCGCGGCTTCCCCAAGCCCACCGTCGCGGTCGTCCGCGGGCACTGCATCGGGGGCGGGGTGGAGCTCGCCACCTGCTGCGACCTGCGGTTCGCCGACCCGACGGCCGTCTTCGGCGTCACCCCGGCCAAGGTCGGCATCGTCTACACGCCCTCCTCCACCAAGGCGCTGGTGGACCTGGTCGGGCCGGCCACGACGAAGTACCTGCTCTACAGCGGGGAGCTGATCGACGCCGGCACCGCCTTGCGCACCGGCCTCGTCGACCGGCTGGTCGACGCCGAGGACCTCGACGCCGAGGCGCACCGCTTCGCCGGGGTGCTGGCGTCCCGCTCCGCGCTCACCCAGCGCGCGACCAAGGAGGTCGTCGCCGCGCTCGCCGACGGCGGGGACGGCGAGCCGCTCGCCGCGGCCCGGTACCGGGAGACGATCGCCGCCGGCGAGCTGGCCGAGGGCGTCGCCGCCTTCGCCGGGCGCCGCGCGCCGCGCTTCCCCTGGTCCGGCTGACCTCCGGCGTTTCAGCCACGCCCGGCCGCGGGTACCCGACCCGCTGCGCGGAACGGGGTTCTCGCGAGCGGCGGAGGGCCGGTGCAGCGCTGCACCGGTCCGTCCGACCGCCCCCCGACCGCGCCCCGGGACGCACGGATGCGCCGGGGCACCAGTTCAGCTCTCGCGCCCGAACCCACGAGGCACCGACCCGACGACGTCACGGCCGTCCGACCGCGGTGCCCCACCGCCCGGATGTGTGCCGGAACGGCGCCGGGGTAGCGCTCCGACCGACCACGAAGCATGCCGAGGAGGACCGATGACTCACTCCATCGATGCCCCGTTCCCGCCGCCGGTTCCGACCACGACGGGTACCACCACGACCACCGAGAACCCGTCCACCGGCGACGTCGCCAAGGGCGAGGCCCAGCACACCAAGGACGTCGCCAAGGGTGAGGCCCGCAACGTCGGGCAGACCGCCGCGCAGGCCGGCAGCCAGGTCGCCGCGACCGCGTCCGACCAGGCCAAGCACGTCGCCGGGGAGACCCAGCGCCAGGCCCAGGACCTGCTCGAGCAGGGGCGCAGCCAGCTCAAGGACCAGACGGTCGCCCAGCAGCAGAAGGCCGCCACCGGGCTGTCCTCGCTCGCCCAGGAGCTGCGCGGCCTCGCCGACGGCACCAGCGACGGCGCCCCCGGCCCCGCCCGCGACCTCCTCCACCAGGCCTCCGGTCTGGTCGAGGGCTTCGCCGACAAGCTGCAGAACCGCGAGCCGGCCCAGCTCCTCGACGAGGTGCGCACCTTCGCCCGCCGCAAGCCGGGCCTGTTCCTGCTCGGTGCCGCGGCCGCCGGCATCGTCGCCGGCCGGCTGACCAGCGGCGCCCGCGCCGTGCACAGCGACTCCGGCCAGGGCGGCAGCGACGCCCACCGCGGCACGTCCACGAACTACGTCGACCCGGCGCCGACGTACTCCGGGTACTCCACCGCCACCACCGGTACGGGCACCGGCGCGGGCGCGGGCGCGGGCACCGGCGCGCCGCTGCCCCCGCCGCCGTACGGCACGGTGCCGCCCGCCGGCGGCATGGTGCCCCCGGCCACGCCCGCCGGCTGGGACGACCCGGCCCGGCGTCCCGGTGAGGTGCGCTGAGATGAGCACCCCCTACTCCGGGGCCACTCCCGCCGGCTCGCAGGGCTACGCGGAGCCGACGCCTCAGAACTACGCGGCGGACTACTCCGAGGGTCAGCAGTACAGCGGGAACATGGGCACCCCCACCACCGAGTCCGGCCAGCCCGACGTCGAGGGCGTCTCGGTCGGCGCGCTCATCGGCGAGGTCACCAAGGACCTCTCCACCCTGATGCGCCAGGAGCTCGAGCTGGCCAAGGTCGAGCTCAAGGTCGAGGCCAAGAAGGCCGGCCAGGGCGCCGGGATGTTCGGTGCCGCCGGGTTCGCCGGCTACATGGTCGCGCTGTTCCTCTCCCTGGCGCTCATGTGGGCGCTGGCCAGCGCCATCCCCACCGGGTGGGCGGGGCTGATCGTCGCCGTCCTGTGGGGCGTGATCGGGGCCGTCGCCTTCGTGATGGGCCGCAAGAAGTTCCAGCAGGTGAACCCCAAGCCCGAGCGCACCGTGGACACCCTCCAGCAGGTGCCCGGCGCCCTGAAGCCCCACTGACCACCAGACCGCGAGGAGTCGCAACCATGACCAGCAGTGACCCGGACGTCATCCGGCGGCAGATCGAGGACACCCGGCGCGAGCTCAGCTACGACGTCGACGCCCTCAACGAGAAGGTCAACCCGTCCCGCGTCGTGGACCGGCGGGTGACCGCGGCCAAGGGCCGCATGACCTCCCTGAAGGAGAGGGTGATGGGGTCCGCCCACGACACCACCTCCTCGGCGCAGCACCGGGCCTCGGACGCAGCCGGCTCCGTGCAGGGTGCGACCTCGAACGCGGCCGGCAGCGTGCAGGACGCGGCCTCGTCCGCGGTCGGCGCCGTCCAGCAGGCACCGGACACGATCGTGCGCCAGGCGCAGGGCAACCCGCTCGCCGCCGGGCTGATCGCCTTCGGTGCGGGCTGGCTGGTGTCCAGCCTGCTCCCGGCCACGCAGAAGGAGCAGGAGCTCGCCCACCAGGCCGAGACCGCGCTGCGCGAGAACAAGGACGCGCTGCTCCAGCCGGCCAAGGAGGCGGCCCAGGAGATGGGTGAGCAGCTCAAGCCGGCCGCCCAGCACGCGGTGGAGGAGGTCAAGTCCACCGCCCAGGACGCGAGCGAGACCGTCAAGCAGGAGGGCCAGTCCGCGGCCCAGGACGTGCAGGGTCAGGCCCAGCAGTCCAAGGAGTCGGTGCAGGGCCAGGCCCAGCAGTCCAAGGAGTCGGTGCAGAGCCGGTCCTCCGGCTCCTGACACCCGCGGGTCAGCCGACCCGCACGCACGTCTGCGCCCCGCCGGGCCTCCCGGCGGGGCGCAGTGCTGTCCGCGTCCGGTCCCACCCCGACGGGTGAGCCGGCGCGGCCCCTGCTGCAGGCCCCCCGGCGCGGCGCCGTTCCCCCCTGGGACGACGACACCGGTCCCCCCGCAGCCGCGGGCCGGGATCACGACCGACGGGAGCTCCCGTGGACCCGGCCCAGCACTCCCCCGGCGGCGGCCTCGCCGGACCGGTCCCGGGCGGCGAGGTGCGCGTGCTCGTCGCCGACGACGAGGACGACATCCGCGCCCTGGTCTGCCTGGCCGTCCGCAAGGCCGGCTGCCAGGTGGTCGCCGCCGCCCCCGACGGCACGGCGGCGCTGGAGGCGGCGCGGGCCGAGCTGCCCGACCTGGCCGTCCTGGACGTCTCCATGCCGGGTGCGACGGGGCTGGAGGTCTGCGAGGCCCTCCGCTCCGCGCCCGCGACCGCCGGCACCCGGATCCTGCTGCTGTCCGCCGGCGCCTCGCCGGACGAGGTCGCCCGTGGCCTGGCCGCCGGCGCGGACGCCTACCTGCCGAAACCGTTCACGGTGTCGGGTCTCGTGCGGCAGGTGCGGGCGCTCGCCGTGCGGGAGCCGGTGGCATGAGCCTCGCCGTCCTCGACCGCCGGCAGGACGCCGGTGACCCCTGGATCCGCCGGCTCACCGAGCCGGCCGGCCGGCCCGCCGCCGTCCACGGGCCGCTGCTGTGCACGGTCCTGCACACCGCGGCCGCGCTCCTGCTGCTCACGGGTGCCCTTCCCGTCGTCGACCGCGGCCTCGTGCTCGCCGGCCTGGCCGCGGCCTCCGCCGCCACCGGGGTCGCGTGGACCGCCCGCCGGTCGCGTTCCGTCGTCGGCTCCCTCGCCGTACCGGCGGCGCACCTGGGCGCCGTCGCCCTCCTGCACGCGGGCACCGGCTCCGCGACCACCCTCTTCCTCCTCGTCGGCCCGCTGTGGGCGCTCGCCACGCTGCCGGACCGCCGCGGGGTGCTGGTCGCGGTGCTCGGGACGACGGCGGTGCTGGCGGCGCCCGCGCTCGCCGGCCCGCCGACCGCCGACGACCTGCCCGGCGCGCTGCTGCTCGGGCCGCTGGCGGTCGCCGTCGGCACCGCAGCGGTCCACGGGAGCAGCCGCCGCCTGGCCGCGCAGTCGCACCGCATCGCGCAGCTCCAGCGGGAGCAGGCCGCGCTGCTGGCCCAGGTGCAGAGCCGCGCGGACGAACTGGACACCGCCTCGCGCATCCTGGCCGCCCGCGCCCAGACCATGACCAGCGTGATCGACGCCGTCACCGAGCAGTCGATCATCGGCACCGACCGGGACGGCACCATCCGCGTCTGGAACCCCGGCGCGGAGAAGATGCTGGGCGTCCCCCGCCCGGACGTGGTGCGCACCCGGTCGATCCTCGACTTCCACCTGCCCGAGGAGCTCGCCGCCGCCGCCGAGGACCGCGGTTGCGGCACGGGCCTGGAGGCGCTGGTGCACGCCGCTCGCCAGCACGGCAGCGACGTCCGGGACTGGACCTACGTCGCCGCGGACGGGAGCCACCGCACCGTGTCGGTCGCCATCACGCCGCGCTCGGACGACCGCGGCGTGCACGCCGGCTGGAATTTCGTCGGCACCGACATGACCGAGGCACGCGCCACCGAGCGCTTGAAGGACCAGTTCGTGAGCCTCATCAGCCACGAGCTGCGCACGCCGCTGAGCTCGATCCTCGGTTACCTGGAGCTCGTCATGGACGACGAGGACCAACCGCTCACCGACGAGCAGCGGCAGTACCTGTCCACGGTGGAGCGCAACGCCCAGCGGCTGCTCCGGCTGGTCGGCGACCTGCTCTTCACCGCGCAGGTGGAGAGCGGCCGGTTCACCCTGCAGCCGGCCGACGTCGACCTCGCCGGCGTGGTACGCGCGGCCGAGGAGACCGCCCGGGTCGCCGCGGCGTCCGCGGGCGTGCAGATCGTCGTCGACGTCCCCGAGGACGGGCTGGTCGTCGCCGGCGACGCCGTCCGCCTGGGCCAGGCCTGCGACAACCTGGTCTCCAACGCGGTCAAGTTCACGCCGGCCGGGGGGCGCATCGACCTCGCCCTGCGGCGGGGCTGGCGGACACCCGACGGGGCGGTCGTGGACCACCGGTCGCAGGACGCGGTGCCGGTGGCGCTGCTCTCGGTCGCCGACACCGGGATGGGCATCCCCGCCGGGGAGCAGGGGCAGATGTTCACCCGCTTCTTCCGGACGTCGAACGCCCAGCGCAACGCCGTCCCCGGTGTCGGGCTCGGGCTCACGATCACCAAGGCGATCACGACCGCCCACGGCGGCACGCTGGACCTCGTGAGCGCCGAGGGCGTCGGCACCACCTTCACGATGGCCCTGCCCGTCGCCGGGTGACCTGAGCCCGCACCCGCGCCCCCGCCCCTGTGGGACGGGGGCGCGGCGCGTTCCGGGGACCTGCGCGTCGAACGCTGATTCCTTGCGGATTCCTTGCGGATCGCTGGCGGGTGGCCTGCGGTTGGGCCGCCAGAGTCCTCGTTGTCGCCGGAACACCGGCGGCCACCCGGACACAGGAGATGCAGGACATGAGCACCAGGACCACCGCCACCGCCTCCACCGCCCGCAAGGTCGTCGGCTCGCTCGGCGTGATCGGCGCGGCCGCCGCCGTCGCCGGCCTGGGGACCTTCGGCAGCTTCACCGACTCCACCTCGGTCGACACGACCATCAGCTCGGGCACGGTCTCCATCGACCTCACCCAGCCCGCCGCCATCCCGGTGACCACCGCCGGCTTCGTCCCCGGCGACGTGCTCACCCGCCCGGTGACCCTCGTCAACGACGGCGACACCGCCCTCGGCGCGGTCAACCTGAGCGCGACCGCCGCCGCGTCGAGCATCCTGACCAGCGACGCCGCGAAGGGGCTGCAGCTGACCCTCAAGTCGTGCCCCGTGGCCTGGACGCAGGGCACCACCGCGTCGACCTGGACCTGCGCCGGCGGCGAGACGATCCTCGGCTCGGGCGCCGTGCTCGCCCCCATCGCCCTCGGCCCGGTGAACTCGCTGAACGTCGGCGGCACCGACCACCTGGCCTTCTCGATCGGCCTGCCGGCCACCGCCGACAACGCCTTCCAGGGCAAGACCGCCGACCTGACGCTGACCTTCACCGGCACCCAGCGCAGCGGCACCGCCCGCTGAGCCCCGCCCGACGACCACTCGGAGACCACGCCATGACCACCGTCCTCCCCGTCCGCGCCTCGGGGGCAGCCGTTCGGCTGACCCTGGGCGAGGACGCGCGCTCCACGGCCGGCCGCCCGGCCGACCTGGGCCGCCGCACCGTGGGCCGCACGGCCCCGTGGCTGGTCCGCGGGGTCATGGGGATCGCCGTCCTGGCCTTCGCCGTCCTGGCCGTCGGACCGCACGTGCTCGGCTACCGCACGATGACCATGCTGACCGCGAGCATGGCGCCGGAGATCGAGCCGGGCGACATCACCGTCGCCACCCCGATCGACGTCACCGAGCTCACCGAGGGCATGGTGATCACCTACCACATGCCGGTGGGCGACCGCAGCCTCGTCACCCACCGCGTCGTCTCGGTCGACCTGGCCGAGGACGGCAGCGTCACCGTGCAGACCAAGGGTGACGCCAACGAGGCGGTCGACCCGTGGACCGCCGGCCTGGAGGGCGACACCGTCTACCAGGTCCGCGCCGTCATCCCGGAGTTCGGCCACCTGGTCCAGCTGCTGCGCACCCCGGTCGTCAACCAGGTGCTGCTCTACGGCGCCCCGGCCCTGCTTGCCGGCTGGCTCCTGCTCACCATCTGGCGCCCCACCCGTGAAGAGGAGACCCGGGCATGAACGCGCTCCACCGAGCCGGCGCCCTCGTCGGCGTGACCGTCGCCCTGATCGTCGGGAGCAGCATCCCCGCGTCGGCCACCTTCTCCGACTCCGTCGCCGGCCAGGCGACGATCAGCACCGGGACCGTGGCGGCTCCCTCGGGGGTCACCGTCGACGACTGGTGCGTCACCACCACGACCACCACCAAGCGGACGGTCTACACCGACCCCGTCACCGGGGTCCAGACGCAGACCGCGTGGAGCCGGACCTCGGACAGCACCGGCAGCAGCACCAACGTCGACAGCACCACCTCGACCTCGGCACCCGGCCCCGGCCCGAACGAGACCACGACCACGACGGTCGACAAGGACACCGAGCTGCACGTGTCGGTGAACTGGGCGCCCAGCGGATCGCGCGGCGTCACCGACTACGTGGTGGCCGCGCACCTGTCGAACGGGACCGCCTACGCGCTGGCCCGCGCGGCCGGCACGAGCACGTACGGCCACGAGGACGCCGACGCCCTCTGGTACAGCCCGCGGCTCTCCGTCACGACCATGACCAGCTACAACTGGACGGCCACGTCGGCCCTGACCCGGGTGCTGTCGTGCTGACCGCCCTCGTCGTGGACGCCGACGCCACCGCCCGCGGCCAGGTCGCCGACCTGCTCCGCCTCGGCGGCTGGCACGTCCGGGAGGCCGCCGGCCCCGAGGACGCCGTCCGCCTCGCCCTGGTCACCGACGTCGACCTGGTCGTGACCGGCCTGGTGCTGCCCGGCGGCCCAGGCGCCGAGATGCTCCGCCGGATCCGGCGCAACGGGTCCCGCGCCCGGTTCGTGGTGGTCGCACCGCACCCGACCGACGAGGACCGCGCCGAGGCCGCGGCCGCCGGGGCGCTGGTCACCCTGGCCGCCCCCGTCACGGCGCGGGCACTCCTGGACCTCCTGCGCGCCCGGACCACGGGGCCGGGCGCGCAGGCCGGGGACGCCGCCGGTGCGGACGACGACCTGGTCGACGCCGAGCTGATGGCCCGGCTGCAGGACGTCTACGCGGACGCGCTGCCCTCGCGGCTGTCGGCGATCGACCGGCACACCCGCGCCGGCGACGCCACCGCGGTCGCCTTCGCCGCGCACACCCTGGCCGGGACCAGCGGTCAGCTGGGCCACCCGGAGGTCGCCTCGATCTGCCAGAAGATCGCCGCCGACGCCCGCCGCGGGGTGCTCGCGCACTCCCGGGTCACCCGGCTGCACGAGCTCGCCGGCGTCTGAACCCCGACCCCGCGAGGCATAGGAAGCTCTACCGGCGTTCCACGGCCCCGAAACGGGTGGATAGCTTCCTATGCCTCCGTGAGGTCAGGCAGCGACCAGGCGGTAGCCCACGCCGCGGACGGTCCTGATCTCCGGGGAGTTCAGCCCGGCGGCCACGAGCTTGCGGCGCAGGTTGGACATGTGCGCCTCGACCAGGCGCAGGTTGCCCTCCCAGTCGGTGTGCCAGACCTCGCGCAGCAGCGTCTCCCGCTGCAGCACCCGGCCCGGTCGCGAGGCGAGGGCGGCGAGCAGGTCGAACTCGGTGCGGGTCAGGTCGACGACCTCGCCGTCGACCCGGACCTCGCGGCTGTCCTCGTCGACCTCGAGCTCGGCGAGCCGGCGCACCGACTCGGCCACCGCGGCCGGCTCCGCGACCGGCTGCGGGGCGGTCCGCGGGAAGCGGAGCATCGCCTGCACGCGGGCCACGAGCTCGCGCGGCGAGAACGGCTTGGCCATGTACCCGTCGGCGCCGACGGCCAGCCCGATGAGCAGGTCGACCTCCTCGGCACGGGCGGTGAGCATGAGCACGTAGCAGGGCGTCCGAGCGCGGATCTGCCGGCACACCTCGGTGCCGTCGGCGTCCGGGAGCCCGAGGTCGAGCACGATCAGGTCCGGCGGGTCGCGCCGCACCTCCTCGAGGGCCTCGGCCCCGGTACCGACGGCGCGCACGGCCAACCCGGCGCGCCCGAGCACCGTGGTCACGAGCTCGCGGATCTCCGGGGTGTCCTCCACCACGAGCACGGACTGATCCGGCACGACGCCTCCTCCTCGCTTGCTCGCTCAGCGTGCGGAGGCTGGTCCTCCGGTCACCTGACCGGGTGATCGGCACGGCGGCCGGCCGGCTTGAGCAGGCGGCCGTTCGCCCGGCCGGGCCGGCCCACCCCATCGGGTGAGGGGCGGGGAGCCCGGCTCATGGGACCGGCCGGTGCGGCCGTCAACCCCCGCGGGGACACCTCGTTCCCCCTCCCGGCACGCCCGGGGGACCCGACCGACGGGAGCCGGAACCGTGGACGGTGCCCTGCACGTCCTGGTCGTCGACGACGACCCCGACACCGCACTCTTCGTGCGCACCGTGCTGCAGCGGGGCGGCATGGCCGTGACCACGTGCGCGGACCCGCTCGAGGCGCTCGCCCTCGCCGCCCGCACCGAGTTCGACGCCGCGATCACCGACATCGAGATGCCGGGCATGACCGGGCTGGAGTTCCTCGATCGGCTCCGCCAGCTCCGCCCGGACCTGCCGGTGACGGTGATGACGGCGCACGCGTCGGTCGACTACGCCGTGGACGCCCTGCGCCGCCAGGCCGACGAGTTCCTCGTCAAGCCGGTGCCCAAGGACACCCTCGCCGCGACGATCCGCCGGCTGGCCGAGACCGCGCAGGCCAGGCGCGCCGCCGCTCCGCAGCGGCAGACGGTGCTGGCCATCGGCGCCCACCCCGACGACGTCGAGATCGGCGTCGGCGGCACCCTCGCCGCGCACCGCTCCGCCGGCGACCAGGTCGTCATCCTCACGCTCTCCCGCGGCGCCCGCGGCGGTGAGGTCGACGACCGGCAGGACGAGTCGCTGGCCGCCGCCGAGCTGATCGGCGCCCGCCTCTTCCTCGAGGACCTCGAGGACACCCGGATCAGCCCGATGGACCCGACCATGTCGATCATCGAGCGCGTCGTGGCCGAGGTGCGGCCGACGATCGTCTACACGCACTCGGCCAACGACCGGCACCAGGACCACCGGGCGGTGCACCAGGCCGCGACCGTCGCGACCCGGAACGTGCCGACCGTCGCGTGCTTCCAGAGCCCCTCGGCCACGATCGACTTCCGGCCGTCCCGCTTCGTCTCCATCGACGGGTTCACGCGCACCAAGCTCGACCTGCTCAAGAGCTTCCGCTCGCAGGCCGGCATCCGCGCCTACCTCCAGGACGACTTCGTCCTGGCCACCGCCCGCTACTGGTCCCGCTACGGCAGCGGCGGCCAGTACTGCGAACCGCTCGAGGTGGTCCGCGACGCCGGTGGCGTCGTCGGCGCGACCAGCGAGTCCGCCTTCCAGCACCCCACCCCCGCCACCTCGACCACCCCGGAGCGTTTCGGTGTCTGACCCCACCCCCACCCGCGTCCTCGTCACCGGAGCGGGCGGCCCCGCCGGCATCGCCGTGCTGCGCTCGCTGGCCCGGCGCGACGACGTCGTGCTCCTCGCGGCGGACATGGACCCCCTTGCCAGCGGCCTCTACCTGGTCGAGGCCGGTGCCCGGCACCTGGTCCGGCCGGGCCTGAGCGAGGAGTTCGTCGACCACCTGGTCGCGCTGTGCGAACGCGAGCGGGTCGACGTGCTGTTCTCCACCGTCGACGTCGAGCTGCCGCGGCTGGCCGCCGAGCGCAAGCGCCTGGACGCCGTCGGCACCACGCTGGCCGCCCCGAGCCTGGAGACCCTCGAGGTCTGCCTGGACAAGTACGCGCTGGCCCGGCGGTGCGCCGACGTCCTGCCCACCCCGCGCACCGCGCTGCTGGGCGAGACCGACGCCGACAGCTGGGACTACCCGGTGATCGTCAAGCCGCGCCGCGGCGCCGGCTCCCGCGGGGTGCACCTGGTCGAGGACGCTGCCGCGCTGCGCGCCCTCGGCCGCGACGAGGACACCCTCGTCCAGGCTCACCTGCCCGGCGACGAGTACTCGGTCGACACCCTCGCGGATGCCGACGGGCACGTGGTCGCCGCCGTCCCGCGCTCGCGGCTGCGGGTCGACTCGGGCGTCTCGGTCGCCGGGGCCACCGTGGCCGACCCGGAGCTGGATGAGACCGCCCGCCGGGTGGCCGCCGCCATCGGGCTGGTCGGGGTGGCGAACGTGCAGCTGCGCCGCGACGCCGAGGGCCGCCCGGCCCTGCTGGAGGTCAACCCGCGCTTCCCCGGTGCGATGCCGCTGACCGTCGCCGCCGGCGTCGACATGCCCTCGCTCGCCCTGGACCTGGCGCTGGGCCGGCCGCTGCCGGCCGAGGTGCCGTTCCGCGAGCTCGCCGTCGTCCGCTACCTCGAGGACGTCTTCCTCGCCCCGTCCGACGTCGTCGCCGAGGAGGCCGCCCGATGACCACCGCCGTGCAGGACCTCGACCTGCTGCTGACCGACCACCACGTGCACTCCACCTGGTCCGACGACGCGGTGAGCGCGCCGGCGGAGAACCTGGTCGCCGCCCGCGACACGGGCCTGGCCAGCATCCGCATGGTCGACCACGTCCGGACGACGACGACGTGGGTGCCCGGCTTCCTCGCCGAGGTGGCCGCGCTCCCCCGCGTCGAGGGGCTGGAGGTGCTCACCGGCGTCGAGGCGAAGATCCTGGACGCCTCGGGGCGCCTGGACGTGCCCGAGGACCTCGTGGTCGGGCCGGGCGGAGTGGACCGCATCCTCATCGCCGACCACCAGTTCCCCGGGCCGGACGGCCCGTGGAGCCCCCGCCGCACGCTCGAGGAGATCGAGGGCGGGCTGTCCGGCCAGGACGCGCTGTCGATCCTCGTCGAGGCCACCGTGCGGGCGATGGAGCGGGCCGGTCGCGGCCAGCTCGCCCACCTCTTCTCGCTGCTGCCCAAGATCGGGCTGCACGAGAGCGAGCTGCTCGACGAGCACGTGGCCGCGATCGCCGACGCCGCGGTGCGCACCGGCACGACCGTCGAGGTCAACGAGAAGTGGCGCTGCCCCGGCCCCCGCGTGGTGCTGGCCCTCGCCGCCGCCGGCGTGACCCTGGTCGGCTCCACCGACAGCCACGACGCGACGACCGTGGGCCGCTACTCCTGGGTGGCGGACGCGGCGTCGGCGACCCGGCTGGTCGGTGCCCGGTGACCATCCTCGCCGCGGGCACCGACGTGGCCGCGATCGGTGAGACGGCGCTGACCGTCTTCCTGCTGGTGCTGGTCGGCGTCGGGGCGGTCCCCGTCGTGGCCGGGCTGGCGCAGTTCCTCGTCATCCCGTTCCACGCGGTGCGCAACCACTACCGGGAGACCGGCCCGTACCTGCCCAACGTCGCGGTGGTGATCCCGGCCTGGAACGAGGCCGCGGTGCTCACCACGTCGATCGAGCGGCTGATGGGGCTGGACTACCCGCCCGACCGGCTGCGCGTGTACGTGGTCGACGACGCCAGCACCGACGACACCCCCGCGGTGCTCGCCGCCTGCGCCGCGCGCTTCCCGGGCCGGGTCGTGCACCTGCGCCGCGAGAAGGGCGGCGAGGGCAAGGCGCACACCCTCAACCACGGGCTGCGCGAGATCCTCGCCGACGACTGGATGGAGGCGCTCCTGATCATGGACGCCGACGTCATCTACGAGCCGGCCTCGCTGCGCAAGATGACCCGCCACCTGGCCGATCCCACCGTCGGCGCGGTCACCGCCTACATCCGCGAGGGCAGCGGTGACCCGGAGGGCATCACCCGCTTCATCGGGTTCGACTACCTGGCCGCGCAGGCCGCCTCCCGCCGGGCGCAGAACGTCGCCGGCGCGATGGCGTGCCTGGCCGGTGGCGCGCAGCTGCACTCGCGCGAGAACCTCGTGGCGATCGGCGGCCAGATCGACACCTCGTCGCTGGCCGAGGACACCGTCACGACCTTCCGCACCCAGCTCGCCGGGCGCCGGGTCGTCTTCGAGCCGCACGCCCGCGTGCTGGCCGAGGAGCCGGCCGGCGTCGACGCGCTGTGGAAGCAGCGGCTGCGCTGGGCCCGCGGCAACGTGCAGATCACCTCGATGTACCGGCACCTGTGGTTCCGCCGGTCGGTGCACCCGGGGCTGGGCGGCTTCTTCTTCGGCGTCTTCTGGTTCGCGATCCTGCTGCTGCCGGTGGCGATGCTGCTCACCTCGATCGGCCTCACCGGGCTGTACCTGCTCGACAGCGAACTGGCTTCGGAGGTGTTCGGGGCGGCGGTGTTCGTGCCGATCGCGACCTTCGTCTTCATGATCACGCTGACGATGTCGGTCGACCCGCGCACCGGGTTCACGGTGTGGCGCGAGGCGCTGCTGTTCCCGGGCGCGATCTCCTTCGTCGTCCTGCTGTCGGCCGCCTTCCCCGGCGTCGTCCCGCTGTCGGGCACCGCGGAGACGGTGTGGACGCTGTTCGTCTACAGCTGGCTGGTGCTCTGCATCCCGCTGGCCTACGGCGTGCGGAAGCTGGAGGGCACCCGCTGGGGGCGGCCGCTGACGCCGCTGGCGCTCTACCTCGTCGGCTTCGGGCCGCTGATGTGCGCGATCACCGTGGACGCCTACGTCAAGGAGTTCCGCGGGGCGGCGATGACCTGGGACAAGACCGAGAAGACCGGGAGGGTCACCGCATGAGCACCGTCCACCGCCTGGTGGGGGCCGGGCAGCCGTTCCGGGTCAGCCCGCCGGTCGTGCTCACCGAGGAGCTGCTCGCCCGCTGCGGCGGGCTGCCCCCGGTGTGGGCCGACCCGGTCGCGCTGGCCGACGAGACCGAGGCCGACCGGGTGCGCGAGCGCCGGCTGTGGGTCGGGCTGGCCGCGGCGGTCGCCGTCGTGGTGCTGCTGTACCTGGCGCGCACCGCCGTCCTCGGCGCCTGAGACCGCGCCCCGGCCCGCCCCCCTGACCCGGGGCGGGGCGGGGCGCACTCGCCGGCTCAGGTGAACGCGCTCACGCCGGTGAGCGCCCGCCCGACGATGAGCTGGTTGATCTCCCGCGTCCCCTCGTAGGAGTAGAGCGCCTCGGCGTCGTTGAAGAACCGGACGACGTCCCGCTCGAGCAGGATGCCGTTGCCCCCGAGCAGCTCCCGGGCCCACGCCACCGTCTCCCGCGCCCGGCTGGTCACGTAGCTCTTCGCCAGCGCGGCGTGGTCGTCGCGGAAGACGCCCTCCTCCTGCAGCTGGGCGACGCGCACCGCCATGCCGAGGCTCGCGGTGACGTTCCCGGCCATGCGGGCCAGCAGGTCCTGGATCAGCTGGAACCCGGCGATGGGGCGGCCGAACTGCTCCCGCTCCTTCGCGTACGCCAGCGCCGCCTCGAAGGCACCCATCTGGCAGCCGACGGCGCTCCACGCGACGCCGCCGCGGGTCAGCTTCAGCACCCGGTTGACGTCCTTGAACGTGTTGCCGCCCTCGAGCTTGTTCTCCGCCGGGACCCGGCAGCCCTCGAAGGCGATGTCGGCGTTCTGCACGGTGCGCAGGGCGTACTTGCCCTCCATCTTGGTGGCGCTGAACCCGGGGGTGCCCTTCTCCACCACGAAGGTCTTCACCGAGTCGTCGGCGACGTCCCGGGCGAAGACGACGACGAGGTCGGCGAAGGTGCCGTTGCCGATCCACCGCTTGGCGCCGTCGAGCACCCACTCGTCGCCCTCCCGCCGCGCGGTCGTCTCCAGACCGAGCGCGACGTCCGAGCCGCCGTGCGGCTCGGTCAGCGCGAAGCAGCCGATCTTCTCCAGCGCCAGCATCCCGGGCAGCCAGCGCTGCTTCTGCTCCTCGGAGCCGAGGGTGACGATCGAGCCCATCGCCAGGCCGTTGTGCACGCCCAGGAAGGTGGCCATCGACGGGTCGACGCGGGCGGTCTCCAGCGCGATGAAGCCGGTGAACAGCCGCGAGGCGCGCGGTGACCCCTCGGTGTCGTAGCTGCGGCCGACCAGGCCGGCCTCGGCGAAGCGCGGGACCAGCTCCATCGGGAAGGTCGCCGCCTCCCAGTGCTCGTTGACCCCCGGCCGGACCTCCTCCTGCAGGAAGGCGCGGATACCGGCCAGCTCCGCGCGCTCGTCGTCGGCCAGCAACGACTCGTAGGCGTAGAGGTCGCCGGGTACCAGGTCGTCGGTCATGCGGGTGTCCTCTCGTCGGTGAGGCCCGGGCTCCTACCCGCCGGGTCCGCGCCGCAACTCGACCGCCGCCGCGGGCAGCGGGGCCGTCGCCGCCCGGTTCACGGCGTGCTCGGCGGAGCCCCGCAGCCCCGCCGTCCGGCGTACCCCCGCGCGGACCCGTTCGACGGTGTCCGGGCCCATCTCGGAGAAGCCGGGGCGACTGGTGCCAACATCGTGCGCGTCGCGCTCGAAGCGCCGCTGCAGGCCGCTCCGGCCTTGCCCGGTGGCGACGGCCTGTCGGCCTTCATCGGGCCCGATGGCTGTCGAGTGCGACGAAGTCGTGGTCATCGGACTCTGATGACCACCGGTTCGTCGCACTCGCCGTAGCCGTCGCTCAGTGCTCGCGGGCGGAGCAGCAGGATTCGTCGCCCTCGCCGACGAGCACGCGCCCGCCGGGGCCAGCACCCGGTCGACGACGTCGCACTCGGCGCCGGGGGGCGTCCAGAAGGCGCGGACGTCGAAGGAGACGACGACGTCGAACCAGCGCCAGGGCAGGTCCGCGGCAGCACGCCGTGGCCGCAGCCGACCTCGAGCACCCGCTCCCCCGGCGCCGGGTCCACCAGCCCCGCCGCCCAGGTCAGCCGCTCCGACGCGCGCACGGGGAACCGCCTAGCTCAGCATCCGGGTGCCCGGGGGCAGCACCCCGCCCGCGAGCAGCGCCGCCGTCACGTCCTGCAGGGCGGTGAGGGCGGCGCGCTGCGCGAAGGGTCCGGTGGAGACCCGGGCGACGCCCAGCCGCTCCAGCTCCGCGACCGGCGGCGTGGCGCCGGGGAGCGGTTCCCTGACCAGCGGCCTGGCGGAAGCCGGTCAGGTAAGGCTAACCTGCACCCGTTGCCCGGGGCTCGGCGCCGGAGCAGCGCCGCCCTTGCCGTCTCGCGATAGGCGACCCGCACCATGTACGTGTGCCACTGCAACGTGGTGACCGACCGCGACATCCTCGAGGCCATCGCCAACGGCGCCCGCTGCGTCGCCGACGTCGCCCGCGCGACCGGTGCCGGGCGCACCTGCGGCAACTGCGTCGACTCGCTCCGCGACCTGGTGTGTCAGCATTGCCCGGTCCGGGCCGAGCGCGCGACCGAGCGTTCGGCCGAGCGAGAGCTGGGAGTATCCGGTGCAGCCCGTTAGCCCCCGCGTGGTGGAACTGCTCAACGACGCGCTGACCTTCGAACTGACGGTCACCAACACGTACTTCCTGAACGCCCGCATGCTCGACGCGTGGGGCCTGCCCAAGCTCGGCAAGGTCTTCTACGACCTCTCCATCGACGAGATGCGCGACGCCGACACCCTCATCCAGCGCATCCTGCTCTTCGACGGCCACCCCAACCTGCAGCGCCTCGGGGCGATCCGGGTCGGCGAGACCGCCGAGGAGATGCTGGTGCTCGCACTCGACAGCGAGAAGGCCGCCGTCGCGCAGTTCAACGCCTCCGCCAAGGAGTGCCACGACCTCGGCGACCACGGCACGGCATCGGTGTTCGAGGAGATGGTCCTCGACGAGGAGAAGCACGCCGACTGGTTCGAGGCCCAGCTGGCCGCGATCGAGCGCGTCGGCTCCCCGCAGTACCTCGCCGCGCAGATCGCCACCGAGACCCCCTGACGGCGCACCGCCCGACGTGACGAGGGCTTCCTCCCCATCCGGGAGGGAGCCCTCGTCGCGTCCCGGGATCAGCCGGCCAGCAGCTCCTGCAGCCGCTCGAGCTGCAGGCCGGCGGCGCGCAGCCCGATGCCGGTGTAGAAGACGTCGTCCTCGACCTGGAACGCCCGCCCGTCCTGCACCGCCGCGAGCATCGGCCACAGCGGCCCGGCGACGACGGCAGCCTCCCCCGAGTCGGCGACCGGCCCGTAGGACGAGTACAGGATCACGTCGGCGTCGGCCTGGGTGATCTCCTCCGGGCTCAGCTCGGCGAAGGTCGGGCGCCCCGCGGGGAGCTCCACCTGGTCGAGGCCGATGTCGGCGAGCACCGTGCCGATGAACGAGTCGGGCTGGTAGGCGCGGATGGTGCCGCCGACGAACCGGATCGGGCTGATCGTCGTGCCGGTCCCGATCTCCTCACCGAGCCGGGCGGCCTGCTCCTCGTAGTCCGCGATGAGCTCCGCCGCCTCCTCCTCCTTGCCGAGCGCCTCGGCGTCGAGGAGGAGGTTCTCCTTCCACGTGTCACCGACGTCGGCGGCGAAGACCGTCGGGGCGATCTGCGACAGCTGCTCGTAGATGTCCTCGTGCCGCACCGAGTTGGACAGGATGAGGTCGGGGTCCAGCGCGGCGATCTCCTCGAGGTTCGGCTCGGCGATCGTGCCGACCACCTCGATGCCCTCGGCGTCCTCGGCGAGGTAGCTGAGGAACTCCTCGGAGACGTCGGTGGTGACCGCGCCCACGGGCGTGACGCCGAGCGAGAGCGCGGAGTCCAGCTCCCCGGTGTCCAGGACGACGACCCGCTCGGGCTCCGCCAGGATCTCGGTCGTGCCCATGGCGTGCTCGACCGTGCGCGGGAAGGCGGCGTCACCGGCGGTGGTGCCACCGGCGGCCGCCGCGGTCTCGGGGGCGGCGTCGTCCCCGCAGGCGGTCAGGGCCAGGGCGGCCGCCGCGGCGAGGGCGCTCGCCCGCATGAGGCGCATCGTCATCGTTCTCCTTCGAACGGGTGCACATGCCCGGGGCATGCGGCTGGATCGGTCGGCAACCGTGTGGAAAACTGCCGAAAGCCAGGCAAGGCTAGCCTAAGTCGCACGCCGGCCCGCACCCACCGACCGAGCCCGGGAGACGCCGTGACCGTCGAGACCGCGCAGATCCCCGCCTACCGCACCTTCCCGGTGCGCGTCGCACGGGTGCAGCGGCTGAGCCCGAGCTTCCTGCGGGTCACCTTCAGCGGGCCGGAGATGGGCGACCTGACGTCCAACGGCCGGGACCAGCGGATCAAGGTCATGCTGCCGCTGCCCGGGCGCGACATCCTCGACTGCCCGGCGGGCGACGACTGGTACGGCGCCTGGCGGCTCCTGCCCGCGGAGCGCCGGATGCCGATCCGCACCTACACCGTGCGGGCGCTGCGCCCCGAGCACCGCGAGGTCGACGTCGACTTCGTCCTGCACGGCGCGACCGGCCCCGCCTCGGCCTGGGCCGAGCAGGCCGGGCCCGGCGACGAGGTCGTCCTGGTGGCGCCGAACGCCAGGTTCCCCGGGGAGACCGGCGGCTTCGAGTGGCACCCGCCGGCCGACGCCTCCTGCCTGCTGATCGCGGGTGACGAGACCGCGGTGCCGGCCATCTGCGCGATCGTGGAGGGGCTGCCCGCGGGCCGCCGCGCCAAGGTCCTGCTCGAGGTGCCGACGGCCGGTGACGTCCTGAACGTCGCCGCCCCGGCGGGCGTGGAGATCACGTGGCTGCCCCGCCGGCCCGCCGACGGGGCCCCCGCCGCGCCGCGGGGGCAGCTGCTCACCGGGGCCGTCCTCGCGGCGGTGCGGGAGCTGGGCGACCTGATCACCCCCTCCCCCGCGCCCGACCTGGCCGACGTGGACGTCGACGCGGGGATCCTCTGGGAGGTCCCCGCCGAGGGCACCGCCGCGGGCTCCTCCGGCGTCTACGCCTGGCTCGCCGGCGAGGCCGGCGTGGTCAAGGGCCTGCGCCGGCACCTGGTCCAGGAGGCCGGCGTCGACCGTCGGTCGGTGGCCTTCATGGGGTACTGGCGCGAGGGCCGCGACTCCGACTGACGGACCTCCGTTTGACACCGTGACATCAGACGGTGTCACATGGTCTCGTGCCTGGTTACGACCTCGTCGCCACGGACGGCCTGAGCGTCATCGGGACCGTCGGCTTCTTCGTGCCCGCGGCCGTCCTGGTGGCGCTGGTCGCGGGGGCCGTCGTCCGCGACCGCCGGATCAGCGCGCGGGAGGCGGCGGCCGAGGTCGACCGCCGGGGCACGGCCCGGGAGGAGATCGCCGACGGCGACGCCCCCTACCGCTAGCCTCCGAGCTCTCCCAGCGCCACCTCGACGGCGTCCGCCACCTCCGCGGCCATCTCCGTGCGGAACGCCGCCAGCACCGCCTGCGCCGACACGGGCTGGAGCCGGGCGACGGTGGCCAGGATGGCGTCCAGCTGCTCGGGCGGTGCCCCCGCCTCCACGAAGCCCCGCCAGACGGTGCCCACGAACATCTGCACGTAGGTGCGGCTGATCGCCCGCACGTGCTCGTTGACCTGCGCCTGCGCCGCGATGAGCGCCGTCACCGGCACGCCGAGGGCCACGACCTGCTGCCCGGCCACGAGGAGCGCCGGGTCGAGCACCCGCAGCCGCTCCCCGTCCAGCCGTTCCACGATGCCCAGCGCCACCAGCTGGTCGATCAGCTCCGGACCGGCCGGCACGCCCATCCGTGCGGCGAGCTCCGGGCCGGTGGCCTCCTCCGGCTCCGGCGGGAGCCAGGGCGCCAGCAGTGCCCGGTGCAGCGCGAGGGTGGCCGAGCTCGCGGTCGGCGGCGCGCTGGCGAGGGTCCGCTCGATCATCGCCAGCGAGTACCCCTCGGCGAGCATCTCCCGGACGAGCAGCAGCCGGGCGACGTGCTCGCGACCGTAGTAGCCGGTGCGGCCGGCCATCCGCGGCGGCGGCAGGAGCCCCCGGGCGGCGTATGCGCGCACGTTGCGGACGGTGAGCCCGACGCGGGCGGCGAGCTCGTCGACGGTCAGCTCGTGCTCGGCGTCGTCGCCGGGCGGCCGGGGCTGGGTTGCGCTCACCGGGTCCTCCTCTCGCTCGTCGCCCTTACGGTATGCGACTCGGTCTATGGAACAGTTGCCGATGTAACCGTTACTGGTGTTACATAGCTACATGCCTGGAAGGGATGCCGTGCTGCTCGCCGCCGAGACACGACCGGCCGGAGGTGCCGCCCTGGGCGAGGTCCTCCTCGCGACGGGGATCGGCGTCGCCCTGACGGTCGCGCTGCTCGCACTGGTCCTCCTGCACCGGACCCGGCGCTCGACCCTGCTCACCCGGGTGGGCGACCGGCTGGGCGGCGCCACCGGCGCGCCGGGCTGGGTGGCCCTGCCGACCGTCCTCACCACCCTCTCCCTGCTCACCGCCCTGCTCGGCATGCTGTGGGACATCGCCCTGCACATCGGCGTGGGCCGCGACGAGGGGCCGCTGGCCAACCCGGCGCACTACCTGATCCTCTTCGGCCTCTTCGGCGTCTTCGCCGGCGGCGTGCTCGCCTGCGCCATGCCGCTGGACGGCGAACCGGGCCCCGCCGCCGTCCGCTTCGTCCGCGGCTGGGACGTACCGGTCGGCGGCATCCTGCTCACGGCTGCGGGCTTCTACGCCCTGCTCGGTTTCCCGCTCGACGACGTGTGGCACCGCATGTTCGGCCAGGACGTGACCCTGTGGGGCCCCACGCACCTGATGCTGATCGGCGGCGCGGGCCTGTCGATCATCGGGCTGCTCGTCCTCGAGCAGGAGGGGCACGGCGGGCTCTCGACCGGCGACGGCGACCGGGGGGGCACGGCGCGGTTCCTGCGGCAGGCCTCGGCCATGGGTGGGCTGCTGCTGGGCATGTCGGTGTTCCAGGGCGAGTACGACTTCGACGTGCCGCAGTTCCGGCTGGTGCTGGAGCCGTTCATGATCGCCGCCGCCGCCGGCATCGCGCTGATCGCGGCCCGCATGTTCATCGGCCGGGGCGGCGCGCTCGCCGCGACGGCATTCTTCCTCGTCGTCCGCGGCCTCATCGCCCTGGTCGTCGGGCCCGGCCTCGGTGAGCTCGTGCCGACGTTCCCCCTCTACCTCGGCTCGGCGGTCCTGGTCGAGCTCCTGGCGCGGCTCCTGCCGCCGGCCCGCCGGCCGCTGCTGTTCGGCGCCGCGGCCGGCGTCGCGATCGGCACCGTCGGCCACGCGACCGAGGCGGGCTGGACCCACGTCGTCCAGGAGCTCACCTGGGGCAGCGACATCCTGGTCGAGGGCACGCTCATGGCGCTGGCCGGCGGTGTCGCCGGGGCGCTGCTGGGTGCCCTGCTCGCGACCGGCCTGCGCCGCCGGCTGCCACGCCCGGCCGTCGCCCGCGGCGCCCTGCTGGCCTGCCTCGCGGTGCTCGCGGCCGCCGTCGCCAACGGCCTGGTCGCCACCGTGCCCGACGACGTCGAGGCGACCTTCACCATCGAGGACGTCACCACCGATCCCCGCACGGCCGACATCGGGGTGCGGCTGGACCCGGCCGACTTCCTGGACGACCCCGCGTGGGTGCAGATCACCGCCTGGCAGGGCCAGGGCCTGGTCGTGACCCCGCTGGAGCGGGTGGGCGAGGGCGAGTACCGCACGACCGAGCCGGTGCCGCTGCACGGCACGTGGAAGACGCTGCTGCGGGTGCACGACGGGCGCGTGCTCACCGCGTTCCCCATCTACCTGCCGCAGGACGAGGCGATCCCCGCCGACGAGATCCCGGCCGAGGACGGCATGACCCGCAGCGCGATCCCCGAGATCGACATCCTGCAGCGCGAGCTCGAGGACAGCGGTGGCGGTCTGTGGCTGGTGTCCAACCTGGTGGTGCTGGGCTGCACGCTCGCGCTCATCGCCGCCATGGCCTGGGGCGTGGGCCGCTACGCCCGCCGTGCCGCCGTCCGCGAGCTGTTCGCGGACGCCCCCGCCGACAGCCCCGTGGAGGGCACGACGACCTCCGCGGCGGTGCCCCGGTGAGCCCTCGCCGGGCGGCCGCGGCCCTGCTGCTCCTGGCGCTGCCGGTCGCCGGCTGCGCCGGCACGGCGGCCCCCGCCGCCGAAGGGACGGCGGCGTCGGTCTCGGACGCCCCCGCCACGGGCGCGCCCACGGGGACCACCCCGGCACCGGCGCCGCCGGAGGCCGCCGGTCAGCGCATCGAGGTGGCAGTCGCGGGCGGCCGGGTCACCGGCGACACGGGCCGGGTGCCGGTGTCCCTGGGCGAGCCGGTCACCGTCGTCGTCACCTCCGACGTCGCCGACGAGGTGCACCTGCACGGGTACGACCGCCTCGCCGAGCTCGTGCCCGGGCAGCCGGCGGAGCTCGCCTTCGACGCCACGATCCCCGGCGTCTTCGAGCTGGAGCTGCACGACGCCGGGACGGTGCTGCTGACGCTGCAGGTCGGGTGAGCACCCTCGCGCACGGGGTCGGCTCGCGCACGGACCTGCCCATCCCGATCGGCTTCGCGCTCTACGGCGCGGGGGCGGCGATCCTGGTGAGCTTCGCCGTCCTGCTGCTGTTCTGGCGCACCCCGCGGCTGGGCGGCCCCGGTTCCGGCCGTCCGCTGCCCGCCGGTCTGCAGCGGGTGCTCGACGGCGCGCCGCTGCGGCGGGGGCTCCAGGCGCTCGCGCTGGGCGTCGCGGTCTTCGTCGTCGCCGTCGCGCTGCTGGGGCCGGAGGAGACCTCGCGCAACCTCGCCCCGTGGGTGCTCTACGTGACCTTCTGGGTGGGACTGGTGCCGGCGAGCCTGCTGCTCGGCCCGGTCTGGCGGGTGGCGAACCCGCTGCGGCTGCTGCACCGGCTGCTGCGCCCGGTGGCGCCGACCGCACCCGGTGCGGCACGACTGCCCGCGCTGGGGCTGTGGCCGGCGGCGGGATCCCTGCTGGTGTTCGTCTGGCTGGAGCTGGTCTTCCCCGGCCGCGCGGAGCCGCGCACGGTGGCGGTCTTCCTGCTGCTGCACGCCGTCGTGCACGTGGCGTTGTCGCTGTGGTTCGGCGAGGGCTGGTTCGCCCGCGGCGACGGGTTCGAGGCCTGGTCCACGCTGATCGCCCGGCTCTCCCCGTGGGGACGGCGGGACGACGGCCGGCTGGTGCTGCGCAACCCGCTGGCCGGTGCGCTCGCCACCCCGTCCGAACCCGGGCTGTCCGCGCTGGTGGTGGTGCTGCTGGGCTCGACCGCCTTCGACGGGCTCTCGCGCACGGTGTGGTGGCAGACCGGCCCCGGCGCGGCGGACGACACCCTCTCGGGCACGGTGGGCCTGCTGGCGTCGATCGGCGTGGTCGCCGGCCTGTACGCGCTGGGCACCCGGCTGTCCGGGCGGCTGGCGGGCCAGGACCCGGGCGTGCAGCCGGGCCGCTACGCGGCCACGGTCATCCCCATCGCGCTGGGCTACACGATCGCGCACTACTTCAGCCTGCTGCTCCTCGACGGGCAGAAGACCTGGATCCTGGTGAGCAACCCGTTCGGCGCCGACGGGGTGGACCTGTTCGGCACCTACGGCAACCGGGTGGACCTCACCGCGGTCGGCTCCGACGCCATCGCGCTGGTGCAGGTGGGGGCGATCATCGCCGGCCACGTCGTCGGGGTGACGCTGGCGCACGAGAGGGCGCTGCTCTCGGCCCGGCACGCGCGGGCGTCCGACCAGCTCCCGCTGGTGGTCGTGATGGTCCTGTTCACCCTCGGGGGGCTGGGGCTGCTGTTCGGCTTCTGAGCGCGATCCGCTCACCCGTTCGGGCGCATCCCGCCCTCGCACGCTCCGGCACCGGCCCCGGTATGCCGATGGTCCCGGTGCCGGACCGCCTTCCGGACCGGCCCACCGGTCCCCGGGCCGACGAGTGCGAAAGGACCGCCTCGTGATCGCTGTGACCTGCCGCAACGGTGAGCACTTCTCCGTCGACCCCGACCACATCGAGCGGATCGAGCGCCACGGCGACACGGTCGTCCACCTCGTCGACGGCACGCACTACGTCGTCGAGACGGAGTTCGAGGAGGTCCTGCGCTCGATCGCCGCCCACCGCGCCGGTGCGCTCGTCGCCCGCTCGCGGCTCACCAACGGGTACGCCGCCATGCCGGCGGCTGCCCGGCTCGCCCGCCGGCACGGCAGCGGCCGCGCGCCCGAGCCGGAGCTGGGCGCCGTCCCGAACTGACGACGGCGGCCCGACCGAGGCCCTTCCACCGGGCCACCGCCGGCCGCCCTCAGCGGCGGTCGAGCCGCAGCACCGCCATGGTGCGCGCCGCCATCTCGGCCTCGCCCAGCGCGTTGGGGTGCACGATCACCGGGTTGAGGCCCTGCAGCACCGGCTCGATCCAGCGGACGCCGATCGGCTGGCAGGCGTCGTGGCCGTCCGAGACGCGGCTCAGGTCGACGTAGGTGACACCGGACATGGACGCCGCCCGCCGCACCACGTCGTTGAGGGTCGCCTGGAGGTCGCGCAGGTAGGGGATGTCGCCCGCGGCGATGGTCATGCGGTCGAAGCAGCCGCCGCCGGCCGGCACGATCCAGGGGTAGCCGAGGATGGCGATGCGCGCGTCCGGCGCCGCCTTCCGCACGGCCCGCAGAGCCTCCACCAGCGCCGGGAACGTGGTGCTGCGCACGGTGTCGGTGAACGAGCTGCCGTACCGGTCCTTGCACGGGCTGCCCTGGCCGAGCGTGGCGAGGCCGGCGGTGCTGCAGGCGATCACCGAGTTGATGAACACGCCGCTGTCGTTGCCACCGATGGTCATGGTGACCAGCTGCGTGTCCCGGCCGAGCGCCTCGAGCTGCGGGGCCACCCCCGGGTGCTGCCCGGTGAAGAAGTCGCCGGTGTCGGCGCCGCCGCAGGTCACGTCGGTGAGCTGGGCACCGATCGCGCGGGCGATCACGTTCGGATAGTTGCGGACCGAGCGCAGGCACTGCGGCGGTGCGGTCAGGTCCGGCGGCAGGACGCCGGAGGCCGCGCTGTAGGAGTCACCGAGGGCGACGTAGCGCAGCGGGGCCGGCGCGGCCTGGGCCGTGGGCGCGACCACGATGCCGGTGAGGACCGCGAGGGCGGCGAGGACGCAGGTAGCGAGACGGCGCACGTCTCCTCCAGATCGGGTGGGGGCGGTGTGCGCGGATCAACGTGCGACACCACCGGCAGTTACGCGCGTCACACAGGCATCGGTGCGGCGGCAGCGCCCGCGGGCCGGCCGCTACGGTCGGGACATGGGCCGGGGGCGCGTCGTGCTGGCCGTCGTGGCCGTCGTGGTCGTGGCGCTGGCGGCCTCCGTGCTCGTGCGCGGAACCCCCACCCGCCGGCTGGCCGAGGCCGTCGCGCACTTCGAGTGCTTCCTGTCCCCGTCCGACGAACCGGGCGGCACCGTGGCCCTCGGCGACTCCATCACCGCGGGGAGCCACGTCGCGGCGCTGGACATCGGGGTCGACGACTCGTACTTCGACGTCCTCGGCTGCCGCGAGGACTCCCCGGTCACGTACAGCGGCAACGCCGGGGTCAGCGGGGAGCGGAGCGACGAGATCCTCGCCCGCGTGCCCGAGGCGCTCGCCCCGCGCCCGGCCACGGTGCTGGTGCTCGCCGGCACCAACGACGTCCGGCAGGGGCGCACCGACGGGACGATCGACACCCTCACCCGCATCGCCGAGAAGGTCGAGTCCGGCGGGGCGACGCCCGTCTTCGCCACCCTCCCTCCGAGCGCGGAGTTCCCCGACGAGACCGTGGCACTCAACGAACGGCTGCGGGTCTGGGCCGACGAGCGCGGCGTCGAACTGCTCGACTTCTGGACCCCGCTGGCCGATCCGGACGGCACCTTCGCCGAGGGGATGAGCGACGACGGCACCCACCCCTCCCCCGAGGGGGCGGAGGTGCTGGCCGACGTCGTCGCCGACGCCCTGGGCTGAGCCGCGCGGGCCCAGGGTGCTGTGGACCTGCCACGCCCCTGGCAGACGGGCGACCGAGGGGCTGGCAGGTGTAGTTGCAGGACCTGGCGGCGGCCCTCACGTGGGCCCGACCTCGGCGCGTCGCTGCTGGCGCAGGACGAAGCGCTGGATCTTGCCGCTGGAGGTCTTGGGCAGCTCGTCGACGAAGTGCACCGTCCGGGGATAGGCGTGGGCGGCGAACTGGTCCTTGACCAGCTGCTGCAATTCGGTGGCGAGCGCCCGGCCCCCGCTGTCCCCGGCGCGGAGGACGACGAAGGCCTCGAGCACCTCGCCGCGCAGCGAGTCGGGTACCCCGATGACCGCCGTCTCCATGACCCGCGGGTGGGTGATCAGCACGCTCTCCACGTCGAACGGCCCGATCCGGTAGCCGGCCATGATGATCACGTCGTCGTCGCGGGCGGAGAAGTAGAAGTGGCCGTCCTCGTCGGCGCTACCGGCGTCACCGGTGAGGTACCAGGCCCGGTCGTCGGTGAAGCGCTCCGCGGTCTTCTCCGGTGCTCCGGCGTACCCGGTGAACCACATGAGCGGGCTGTCGGCGACCTTGATCGCCACCCGCCCCACCTGCCCGGGCGGAACCGGCGTCACCGCGGTGTCGTCGAGGACCGTGGCGGACCAGCCGGGCAGCGGCTTGCCCATCGAGCCCGGGCGGACGGTCTCCCTCACGGCGTCGGACCAGCCGTTGACGATCATCATGCCGTGCTCGGTCTGGCCGTAGTGGTCCCGGACGGGGACGCCCAGGTGTTCCTCGGCCCAGTCGATGACCTCTGGCGTCAGCGGTTCGCCGGCCGAGGAGGCGCGGCGCAGCCGGGTCCCCTGAGGCGCCGGGGTCGGATCCGCGCGGAGCGAGCGGTAGACCGTCGGCGCGGCGGCGAAGTTGGTGACCCCGAACCGCTCGACGACCTGCCACGTCAGGGCCGCCGAGAAGCCCGCGTGGAGCAGCAGGCTGCGGCGGCCGGCCGCCAGCGGTCCGAGGATCGCGTAGTAGAGGCCGTAGGCCCAACCGGGGTCCGCGGCGTTCCAGAACACGTCTTCGGACGAGACGTCCAGGCCGAACTCCAGGTAGGCCTGGAACGAGGCGAGCGCCTTGACGGGCACCGGCACTCCTTTGGGCGTGCCCGTGGTCCCCGACGTGAACAGCAGCACCAGCGGGCCGTCGCCGCCGACGGCCACCGAGGCGCCGGCCGGCTCGTCGGGGCCGTGGTCGCTGACGAGCTCGTGGAAGGACAGCTGCCCCCCCTCCGGAGCGCCGCCCACGACGACCACGCGCCACGGCGCGTCGGCGGGCATGTCCGGTCCCGGCTGCAGCTTGGCCCGTTGGTCGGCGTCGGTGATCACGACCTTGGCCTGGCTCGCCGCCAGGCGCAGCGCGATGGCCGGGGTGGCGAAGGCGGTGAACAGCGGCACGTGCACCGCACCGCGCCGCCAGATGCCCAGCAGCGCAACCACCAGCTCGGCCGACTTCCCCATCAGCACGGCCACCGCGTCACCCGGCCCGACGCCGAGATCGGCCAGGGCCGCGGCGAACCGCGCCGACTCCCGGCGCAGGTGGCCGTAGGTCAGGTCGTGCGCGGACAGGTCCGCCTCGACCACCGTGAACGCCACGTCATCGGCCGGGTGCCGGTCACACAACAGCTCGGCCGCGTCGGCATCCGGTGAGTCGTAGACGGCCAGCAGCTCCAAGACACGTTCTTCGTTCGACACCTCAAGAACCTCCGCTGGTGGTCGAGATCGGGTTCGTGGCCCGGTGGGCCCCCGATCGGGAAGTCATCGCGCCGTCATCCGCGAAGCGCCGTCCATGCCGATGACCTCGCCGTTGAGATCGTCGAGGTCGGCGAGCATCGCCACCAGCCGGGCGAACTCGGCCGGCTGTGCGAGCCGGCGCGGGAACGGGACGGTCGCCGCGAGTCCGGCCCGGATTTCGGCGGACAATCCCGCCATCATCGGCGTCTCGACGATGCCGGGAGCAATGGTCATGACCCGGATGCCGTACTGCGCCAGGTCGGGTGTCGCGGACGCGCCGGCGACGGCTCTGTCGAGGTCCAGGTCGCACACGGTGACACCGCGGCCGGCCAGGTCGGCCGCCGTCGCGGCGCCGAGGCCCGAGGCCGCACCGGCGACCAGGGCGGCAACGCCGTCGAGCTGCACGTCTGACTCCCCGGGTCGAAGGCGTCAGCGGGCGAGCTGCCGGCTGATGGACGTCCTCAGCTTCACCGGTCCCCCGCCGGCCGAGGCTCTCGAGGTCGTCGGCGTCCCGGTCGTCGAAGTGGCGCACCACAGCGACACCCCGCACGCCGACCTCTTCGTCCGGATCAGGGAGGTCGATCCGAAGGGGCTCTCCCGCAACGTCAACGACGGATACATCCGGCTGGACGCTGCATCGCCGGACGATGTCGTCCGCCTCCAGTTGGACGCGATGGGCGAACTGCAACCAGAGACGACTCAGGCCGCTCCCCGGAAGGGGAACGGCCTGGTCATCGGGGTGGAGCTGAGGGGACTCGAACCCCTGACCCCCACACTGCCAGTGTGGTGCGCTACCAGCTGCGCCACAGCCCCGATCCCGGCCCGGCGAGCTTCCGCCGAGCCGGGAGCAACTGTACAGGGCCGGTCACCGGGACCGACGGAGGGGGTCGGTCCCGCGCACCGCGTGGCGGCCCTGCCGTCAGGCCTCCTTCATCTGCGCGATGCGCACGTGGTTGCCGAACGGGTCGCGGAGGCCGAAGTCGATGCCGTAGGGCTGGTCGACCGGCTCCTCGGTGATCTCCACGCCGCGCTCCTTGAGCTCCGCGTGGGTCTTCCAGGCGTCGTCGCAGGTGAAGAAGAGGTGGCCGCCGGCCGCCCCCTTGCTCACCAGTTCGCGCACCTGGGCGGCGGTCTCCTCGCTCATCGCCGGAGGTCCGGGCTTCTCCAGGAGCACGGCACGGTCGGGCTGGCCGGGGAGGTTCACCGTGAGCCAGCGCATCGGCCCGAAGTGCATGTCGGCCTGCACCTCGAAGCCGAGCTTCCCGACGTAGAAGTCGAGGGCGGCGTCCTGGTCGGGGACGTAGATCTGGGTGATGGAGATCGTCTTCAGCATGGGGCGAACGCTAGGGAGCCGGCGCCGGTCGCTGCTTCTCCGAAACTGCTCGATCCGTCGCCGGCCGGGCCCAGGCCATCGCGAAGCAGGTCGGCACCGACGGCAGCGGACCCCGCCGCCGGTAGGCGCTGGGCGGCTCGCCGACGACGTCGCGGAAGACGCGGCTGAACGTGCCGAGGCTGGAGAAACCGACCTCCATGCAGACGTCGGTGACGCTGCGGTCGCCGGTGCGCAGCAGGAACATGGCCCGCTCCACCCGGCGGCGCTGCAGGTAGCGGTGCGGGGTCTCGCCGAACGCCACCCGGAACGAGCGGATGAAGTGGGCCGGCGAGACCAGGGCGATGCGGGCCAGCGTCGGGACGTCGAGCGGCTCGGCGTAGTGCGCGTCGATGGCGTCCCGCGCGCGCAGCAGCCGCCGGTTGCTGTCCTCGACGGCGGTGGTCACGGGGCGATCAGACCACGCCCGCGCACGCCTCAGAGGCGGACGCCACGTGCCGCCAGCCACGGGATCGGGTCGATCCGCTTGCCGTCGAGGCCACCCTTGTGGACCTCGAAGTGCAGGTGCGGACCGGTGGACTGGCCGCGGTTGCCCAGCAGCGCGATGGTGTCCCCCGCCTCCACGTACTGCCCCGGCGTGACCAGGATCTTGTCCATGTGGCCGTAGACGGTGACGTCGCCGTTCTCGTGGAGGATGTAGACCGCCAGGCCGAACCCGCTGGCCGAGCCGGCGCGGAGCACCACGCCGTCGGCGGCGGCGTACTCGGGCGTGCGCATCGGCGCGGCCAGGTCGATGCCGTAGTGGAAGGTGCCCCACCGGCTCCCGTAGCCGCTGGTCAGCCGGGCACCGGCGACAGGCAGGACGGCCTTCGGGCGGGCGGCCTCCGCGGCCGCGGCCGCCGCGGCCTCCGCCGCCTCCTCGGCGGCCTGCCGCTCGGCACGCGAGGCGGCGACCTCCTGGAGGCGCGCCTGGGCCTCGGCGACGGTGATCGAGGCCTGCGGCAGCACCTCGAGGCCCTCCTCGGCCGTCAGCAGCGAGTCCTGGGCGGCGAGCACGGAGGTGGCCTCGGCGGCGGGCGCGCCCTGCAGGCTCACCCCCGCGGCGACGACGCCGCCGAGGAGCAGCGAGCCGAGGAGCAGCGCCGGGCTACGCCGGGCCTCGGCGCGGGGCGGGCGCCGGTGCGCCCGGCGCTGCGCCGCCCGACCGGTTCGGGGCCGCACCGCCACCAGCAGCTCCGTGCGGGCCTCCGGGCCGATACCAGCGTCCATGCACCCTGTCCGTCTCGCGTTCCCTGACGTGCGCGCCCTCGATCGGGGCACACCCATCGAAACATTCCGTGACTGGCTCGTGACCACCTGTTCGGCGCGTCGTCGGCGACACGCCGCCGCGAGCCGCACCACGAGCCCCTGGTGCCCCACGAGTCACACGCAGAACTGACACCGGTGTAGTTCGACCCGCCTGTCGGGCCGCTGCGCCGATCGGCGATCATGGACGCCGACACCGGCACGAAGCCGCCCTTCAGGAGCCTCCGACGGCACGTCCCCGCCGTCGGCCGCGCCGCGCCGTCGACGTCGCGGGACGCGAACCTGACGCAAGCGGCGCCGGTACCCGCACACTGTTCCCATGGCCCCCGCTCCGGGGCGCCGCGATCGATCGTGTCCGCACACGGCCGGAGGAGGGATTGCGTTGACCGACGCCCGACCCGTTGACCACGTGACCCCTCCGCCCCGCCGGTGAGGATCACGTACTTCAGCTTCCGGGGGCTGTACGCCGACAACCCGCGCGCCCTCTACGAGGCCCTCGCCGCCCGGGGCGACCGGGAGACCGAGCACACCTGGCTGTGCACCGAGAAGACGCGGCACACCTTCCCCCCGGACGTCGGGACGGTGCTGTACGGGACGCCGGAGGCCCGCGCCGCCCTGGAGACGGCCGACCTCGTCATCGCCAACGACTGCATCTCCATGCCGTGGACCAAGCGGCCGGGGACCTTCTACCTGCAGACGTGGCACGGCACGCCGCTCAAGCGCATCCACCACGACGTCGAGGGCGGGCCGGAGGGCTGGCTGACCAACGCCGACCTCGACGTCGCCCGGTGGGACCTGCTGCTCTCGCCGAACGCGGCCACGACCGACCGGCTGCGCGTGGCCTTCGGGCACCGCGGCCCGATCGCCGAGACCGGCTATCCCCGCAACGACCTGCTGAGCAGCCCCCGGCGCGACGCGGTCCGGAAGGAGGTCCGCGCCGACCTCGGTCTCGACGACGGGCGGACCGCGGTGCTCTACACCCCCACCTGGCGCGACGACCTGGTGTTCCAGGGCGGCGGCGAGGCTCCCCCGCTCGCGATCGACCTGGCGGCGTTCACCGCGCGGCTGGGCGGGGACCACGTGCTCCTGCTGCGGCTGCACAACATGGTGGCCAGCCGGCTGGAGTTCCCGCCGGGCGCCCCGGTGGTCGACGTCTCCGACCACCTCGACGTCGCGGAGCTGTACCTGGCGGCGGATCTGATGGTCACCGACTACTCCTCGACGATGTTCGACTTCGCCGTCACGGGTAAACCGGTGCTGTTCTTCGTCTACGACCTGGCGCGCTACCGCGACCAGCTGCGCGGGTTCTACTTCGACCTCGCGGCGGTGGCACCGGGTCCGTTGCTGGCCACCAGCGACGAGCTGATCGACGCCATCGCGGGCGTCGACGCGGTGGCCGCGGAGCACGCCGGGCGCTACGCCCGGTTCCGCGAGACCTTCTGCCACCTCGAGGACGGCTCCGCCACCGAGCGCGTCCTCGACCTCCTCCCGACCGCAGCCGCGTCCGGGCACACCACCAGCACCAACCCTGAGGGAGATGATGTCCGTGCGGACCGGTGACCACGTCCTCAACCCCGTCCGTCGGGGTGGATCCCCCCTGTCGGCCCGCACGACCGGCCGGCGCCAGCAGACGCCGTCGGTGCAGGTCGTCATCCTGGCCGCGGGCATGGGCACCCGGCTGGGCCGGCAGGATCCCAAACCGCTGACCCGGCTCGACGACGGCCGCAGCATCCTGCAGCGCCAGCTCGAGGGCCTGCGCGCCGTACTGGGCGCCGACGTGTCGGTCACCGCGGTGGTGGGCTACCGCAGCAAGCGGATCATGAAGGCGGCGCCCGAGCTGCTGTTTGCCTACAACCCGGACTTCGCGGCGACCAACACCTCCAAGAGCCTGCTGCGCGGGCTGCGCACCACGCGGGAGGGCGGGGTGCTCTGGCTCAACGGCGACGTCGTCTTCGACCCGGCCGTGCTCGAGGTGGCCCTCCCCTACGTCGTGGCCGACCAGAGCTTCGTCTGCGTCGACACCAGCACGGTCGCCGACGAGGAGGTCAAGTACACCCTCGACGGCGACGGGTGCATCCGCGAGCTGTCCAAGACCGTCCGCGGTGGGCTCGGCGAGGCGGTGGGCATCAACTTCGTCTCCTCGACCGACAAGGCCCTGCTCGTCGAGCACCTGGAGGCCTGCTCCCACCAGGACTACTTCGAGCGGGGCATCGAGACGGCGATCGCCGAGGCGGGCATGCGCGTGCGCCCCGTCGACATCTCGCAGTACGCCGCGGTCGAGGTGGACTTCGAGGGAGACCTCCAGCGGGCCAACACGCTGTTCGGCGGCGGGACGGCGAACGTCGTCGCCGACATCGCCTGACGCCGCGGGACCCGCCGTCAGGCCGCCGGCAACGGCCGGCCGGCGGCGGTTCCCGCGGGCGCGGCCGGGGTCTCCCGGAACCGGCGGACCGCGGCGATGCCGCCGACCAGCAGTCCCACGCCCAGGGACGCCAGCACGGTCACGGCCACCCGCGCCAGGGGCTGCGGCCCAGCCGAGAGCACGTTCGCCGACCACAGCACGTCGACGTCGGGCAGGCCCTGCACCAGCAGCAGCCACCCGGTGACGACCGCCAGCAGCCCGGTCATCGCCCCCCGGCCCAGCCAGGCGGCCCGCAGCCCCAGGACGGCGCACAGCAGCGTGGCCCCCGCCGGCAGGAGCGCCGAGACGACGGCACCGGCGTGGGAGCCGACGGTCACGGGTGGCTCGGGCGTGGCCACCGCGTGCCAGACCGCCGCGAGCGCACCGACGCCGAGGAGCGCCCCCAGCGGGAGCGGCGTGCGCGCCAGCAGGCCCGCGGCCGCGGCGGCCAGCACCAGCGCGGCCACGGGCAGCCACACTCCCCACGGCGGGGGCGGCGGGCTCCAGGTCAGCACGCCGGCGACCTCCACCTCGGTCGACCCGTGCCGCAGCGGCACGACCCATTCCGAGACCACGTGCTCGCGGCCGGGGTCGGCGGCGACCTGCGGCGGGAGGACGCCCTCGCTCATCCAGTGGGTGCGGTGGTCGTGCCAGACGTAGGAGGGCTGGGTGGAGACCTGCTCCCAGTCGGGCGCGGCGTCCGCGTCGGCGGAGGCGGGCAGCGCCGTCCGCCCGTAGCGGTCCAGGTTGATCCAGGTCGCCGGGCTGTTCGCGTTGCGCCAGACCCCGTCGGGGCCGATCCGCAGGTAGGGCTCGTCGGAGTACCCCGGGACCAGCACCTCGACGTCGGTGGTGTTCACCAGCTCCAGCTCGTCGCCGAACTGCAGCGAGCGCACGCTCACCCCGGGCAGCTGCGGGGTCACCTGCAGCACGCGGGCGTCGAAGTCGCTGCCAGCCGCCTCGCCACCGACGTGCGCCGACGCCGGCCCGGCGAGGGCCAGGACCGCCACCACGGCGGCCAGGACCGCCAGCAGCCGGCCGAGGCCACGGCTCACGCGCCCGCCACCACCTGGAGGTCCTCGGCGATGTCCTGGTGGGTGTTGCCCGCGTTGAAGGCCACGTGCGCCGCGTCGTCGGCGCCGTACAGCAGCAGCATCGTCGAGTGCAGCCGGCCGTTGTCCTCGGCCTGCGGCACCCCGGCCGCGAGCTGCGCCCGCTCCACCGCCTCCTGGTCGCCGGTGAGACCGACGAACGAGGTGGGCAGGTCGGCGTCGAACCGGTCGAGGTACTCCCCGAGCACCTGCGGGGTGTCGGTCGCCGGGTCGGTGGTCACGAAGACCACCTGCACCTGCTCGGCCAGCGCCGGGTCCAGCCCACGCAGCGCCACCGCGACGTCGGCCATCGTGGTGGGGCAGATGTCGGGGCAGTTGGTGTAGCCGAAGAACAGCATCGTCGGGCGGCCCGCGGTGGCTGCCCGGAAGTCGTACTTCGCGCCGGTGGTGTCGGTCAGGGTGAACGACGGCCGGCGGTAGGGCTCGGGGAGGTCGAGCCCGGCGTAGCGGTCCTCGGGCCCCTCGACGACCGCCGGAGCATCCCCGGAGTGGTCGTGCCCCCCGGCCGCGGCGGGGTCGGCCGCGCCGTCCGCCGAACCCCCGCAGCCCGCGAGCAGCAGGCCCGTGGTGAGCAGGAGCGCCGGTGCGGCCCGGCGGGAGCGTCGGCGGACGGCGGGGATCACGAGGACACGGTACGTCGGGACGCGCGGATGCCGAGGACGACACCGGCGACGGCGACGAGCAGCGCGAGGATCGCGAGGAACAGCGCGACCGAGCCAGGGTCGGCGGAGTGCTCGGCCGTCCCGTCGTCGGCCGCCGCGACCTCGGCGTCCGCGGTGCCGTGGCCGTCCTGCGCGGCGCCGGCGGCCAGTGACAGCACCGGGGCGGGGCGCTCGGGCTCGTCCTGACCGGCGACCGCGGGCTCGATCCAGGCCGACTCGCTACCGTCGCTGTAGCTCTGCACCGCCGGGAAGCTGAGCTGCTCGGCCTCCGGGAACGGCCCCCCGGAGAGGGCGAACTCCTGGAACTGACCGGGCGCGATGCCGCCGCCGTCGGCCGCCCGGTACTCCACGACCGAGACGTAGGAGCTGAGCTCGCGGCCGTGCACCTCGATCGGCTCGGCCAGCTCGGTGGTCTCCGTGGTGATCGTCCAGCCCGGCACCGGCTGGGCCCGCAGCGAGCCCATCGCCGCCTCCTCGGGGATCTGGATCCGCAGGGCGGTGGTGCTGGCGGTGTCGCTCTCGTTGGGCACCCGGAAGGTGAGCTTCCCGTAGCCGCCGGGGGCGGCGTCGTCGGAGGAGACGGTGACGTGCGCGGTGGCGGACGTGGCGAACACCACGGCTCCGCAGAACGCGGTGAGGACGGCGAGCAGCACGGCCGCTGCCCGGGGCAGCAGGCGGGTCGAGGACATGGATCTCCTTCTCATCGGGGTGGAGCGGTCGAGGGGGCGGTCAGCGCACGGGGAAGTCGGTGGCCGCGGTGAGGGCGGTGAACTCGTCCAGCCGGACGGTGGCGGTGAGGGTCCAGGTGCCGGCGCCCGGGATCGTCATGCCGTCGCCCACGAAGTGGCCGGGACCGGCGGGCTGGAGCGCGACGTCGAGGGGGCCGATCTGCTGGCTGCGCTCGGTGAGGGTGACGCGGATGTCGGCCGGCTGGGTGAGCCGCCCGGCCTCGTCGAACAGGTAGACGTGCAGGGAGTTCCCGCCGGGCCGCGCGGGCTCGACCTGCACCTGCAGGCTGCCCGACGTGCTCCCGGAGCCGCCCTGCAGCGGGAGCACGACCTCCACCGGCTGGGCCAGCGCCGTGCGGGCCGGGGGTGTGGCGACCAGCACCGCCGACAGCGCCAGGACGACGGCGGCCAGCACCGCCTCCACGAGCAGGGAGCGGCGCAGCGCCGGCAGGTGCTCGCCCGCGGCCTCCGCCTGGACGCGGTCCCGCTCGGCGGCGGCCGCGACCTCCTCCGGGACGGGCTCGGCGCGCTCGGGGGCCACGCCCGAGGCGAAGGCGTGCACGGTCGTCGTCCGGCGGCTGCGGGGACGGCGGACGCCCAGCCGCTGCTGCACCCAGACGCGGGAGATCCCGGCCGCGGCCAGGACGACCACCACGAGCAGCAGCTTGACCGCGAGCAGCCGGCCGTACGTCGTCTCCACCAGGGCCGTGGGGGACGCGACCTCGCGCACCGACTGCACGACCCCGGAGACCACGAGCGCGACGACGGCGCCGAACGCCAGCCGGGAGAACCCGGGGAGCGCAGCGGCCACCGCGGCGGGCTCGGCTCCCGGCCGCACCGCGGCGGCGAGCAGGCCGGCGAGGCCGCCCAACCAGACCGCCATCGCCCCCGCGTGCACCGCCGCGACCAGCACGGCCAGGACCGGCCACGGCCCGGCGACCGGGTGGCCCACCGCCGCGGTGGCCAGCACCAACCCGCCGCCGAGCGCCGCCACCAGGGCCGTCGTCCCGCGCCCGGGCCCGGTCGCCGCCCGCCACGCCCGGCGCAGCACCAGCAGCAGGGCGAGGGCCAGGACGACGCGCGCGAGCGCACCCCAGCCCACCCCCGTCCGCGCCGTCGCGCCGAGCAGCGCCGGGTCGGCGACCGCCCCGAGCCCGGTGCCCGCGGCGTAGGGGCCCTGCAGGAGGAACCCGGCGAGGGCGGAGACCGCCACGGCTGCCGCGCCGCCGGTCGCCAGCCCCCGCAGCCGCGCGGATTCCCGGCCCGCGGGCCAGCAGACCGCCACCAGGACCGGCACGCCCAGCGCCAGGGCCAGCCCCGCGTAGCCGACCCAGCGGGTGACGGGCAGCAGCGTCCCGACGACGGGATCGGTGGCGGTGCCGGCGTCCGCGGTCCCGGCGGCCAGGAGCTCGCCGTCACCGACGGCGAAGGAGAAGGCCCCCGAGACCGGGTGCGAGTCGGCGGAGATCACGCGGTAGGTGACGAGGTACCCGCCGTCGGGCAGCCCGCCGCGCAGCGGGATGGTCACGACCCCGCCGTCGACCGAGGCGTTCCCGGCATCCACCCGCTGCTGGTCGGCGCCCAGCACGCGGGCGTACCCGGCGCCCAGCGACACGCCCTCGGTGAACTGCAGCGTCACCTCGTCGGGGGCGGTGTCGACGCGGGCGCCCTCCCCCGGGGTCGTGGCGACCAGCGTGGCGTGCGCGGCCGCCGGCCCGGCGGTGCCGATGCCCACGCCGAACCAGCCGGCGACCAGCAGCGCGAGCAGGACCGCGGTGCGCCTCACGCGGGGACCCGCCGGCCGGCGACCGCGGGGACGGCCCGGCGGCGGCCCCGCCACGCGACGGCCGAGACCAGGACGGTGCCGGCCAGGAGCAGCAGGTGGGTCAGGGCCCGGTCGGCGTGCACGTGCCCGGCCTGCAGGTCGGCGACGGTTACGGGCAGCAGGAAGGCGACGAAGGACCCCAGGAAGGGGAGCGCGCCGGCGGCCAGCCGCGGGCCGGCCGCGACGGCGAGGAACGCCGCGGCCAGCGCCAGGTTCCAGGCGCCGCTCTCGCGTGCCATGTGCACCGGGGCGCTCATCGCCCCGGCGCCCGAGGCGAGCAGGGGCCAGGCCAGCGTCGCCTGGGCCACGCCCACGACCAGCAGCGCCAGGCGCAGCGCGGAGCCGGTCAGCCGGGCGCGCGCGGCCGCCCGGGCACCGGGCAGCTCGCGGGGCAGGGCCCCGAGGACGGTCGCGGTCAGGTCGGGGACGGCGGGCGCCGGCGCCAGCCGCGCCCGGCGGGTCACGCGCTCGGCGGCGGCCGCCCAGACGGCGCAGTCGGCGCACGCGGCCAGGTGGGCGTCGAGCTCCTCGGCGGGCATCCCGAGCGGCTCGCCGTCGAGACGCGAGGAGAGCGCCTCGCGGCACAGGTGGCACGGCATGGTTCATTAGTCGCCGCCGGGCGCCGTCCGGTTCCCGGCTCCCCCGGAGTTTCCCGCGACACCCCGACGAGGACATGGACGACCTGGCACGCGTGGCCGCGGACGCCGCCGACGGCGACCCGCTGGCCGCGGCATCCCTCGTGCGGCAGACGCAGACCGACGTCTGGCGGCTCTGCGCGGCACTCGGCGACCCGGCCTCGGCCGACGACCTCACCCAGGAGACCTACCTGCGGGCGTTCGGGTCCCTGCACCGCTTCGAGGGCCGCTCGTCGGTGCGCACGTGGCTGCTGGCCATCGCCCGCAGGGTCTGCGCGGACGCCCTGCGCTCGCGGCGCCGGCGGCGGCTGACCCTGGTCCGGGAGCCCGCCGACCTGGAGCTGCTGGCCCCTCAGGGCGTCGGGGACGCCGTCGGCGAGAGCGCGGCGGTGGCCGACCTGCTGGCCCGGCTGGACCCCGACCGGCGCGAGGCCTTCGTACTCACGCAGCTGCTGGGGCTGCCCTACGCCGAGGCCGCGGAGGTCGCCGGCTGCCCCGTGGGCACCATCCGGTCACGCGTCGCCCGGGCGCGTGCCGACCTCGTGGACTCCCTCGCCCGGGTGAACGACGACGCCGGCCGGAGCGGGACCGCGCACGGCTGACCGCACGACAGGCGTCGGCCACCTGCCGACACCTGTGCTCCCCGGCGGCCGCGCGCCTGCCGGGTCCGTCCCACGCACCGGGAACGGCCGTGCGCATAAGTCCATCGATCTGGTAGACATTGCGCCGTGACGCGGACGACGATGCTGCTCCTTGTGAGCCGCCGGCACGTCGACCTGCTGCGCGTCTGCACCGCCGCCTGTCCGGGCTGCTGATTCCCTCCCGCCGTTCCGGCGGGATCCGTACCGTCCCCCTCCACGCGGTCGCCCCTGCGCGTCCGTGCCCGTGAGAGCCGGAGTCAGCGCCCGTGAAGACCCTCATCCTGCTCGCCCTCGCCGGCCTGGGCGCCCAGCTCGTCGACGGCAGCCTGGGCATGGCCTACGGCGTCACCTCGACGACGCTGCTGCTGGCCATCGGCACCAACCCCGCGGCGGCGTCGGCGACCATCCACCTCGCCGAGATCGGCACCACGCTCGCCTCCGGGCTCTCGCACTGGAAGTTCGGCAACGTCGACTGGAAGGTCGTCGCGCGGGTGGGCCTGCCCGGGGCGGTCGGCGCGTTCGCCGGTGCGCACTTCCTGGCCGGCCTCTCCACCGAGATCGCCGCGCCGGTCATGTCGCTGATCCTGGTCTCGCTGGGCGCCTACGTCCTGGTGCGCTTCACGCTGCGCGGCATCGACCGGCGCAACGTCGGCAAGCCCATCCGCAAGCGCTTCCTGGGCCCGCTGGGCCTGGTGGCCGGTTTCGTCGACGCCACCGGTGGCGGCGGCTGGGGTCCGGTCGGCACGCCCGCGCTGCTGGCCAGCGGCCGGATGGAGCCCCGCAAGGTCATCGGCTCGATCGACACCTCCGAGTTCCTCGTCGCGCTGGCGGCCAGCGCCGGCTTCCTGCTGGCGCTGGGCTCCCAGGGCATCGACCTGATGTGGGTCGCCGGCCTGCTCGCGGGCGGCCTGGTCGCCGCCCCGATCGCCGCGTGGCTGGTCCGGCACATCCCGCCGCGGCTGCTGGGCTCCCTGGTCGGCGGGATGATCGTGCTGACCAACGCCCGCACGCTGCTGCGCAGCGACTGGATCGACGCCGGCGACACCGTGAACGCGGTGGTCTACGCCCTCCTCGGGGTGGTATGGGTGCTGGCCGTCGTCCACTCCTACCGCCGGTACCGGCAGGACGCCGCGATCGAGTCGGCCGACGCCGTCGCGGAGCTCGCCGAGCGCAACGTCGCCGACGCGTCGACCGACGAGCCCGTCGGCGCCGGCCGTCCGAGCGCCCCGCGCGACTGAACCCCCGCTGGGATCAGCGAACCTGATCGTGCAGCGTCCTCCTTCACCGCAGGAGGTGAGGGAGGACGCGCCATGACCAGGTGAGCTGATCATCGCGGCCCCAGCAGGGCGGCTTCGAGCTCCGCGGGGAGACCGGGCCGCGGCAGCCCGTGGGGCGAGTACACCGGCCTGCGGTCACCCTGCTGCCAGGCCCAGGTGTCGGCGACCGTCTGCGCGAGCGGGCGGCTGGGCAGCCCGAGGGCCCGGGCCCGCGTGGTGTCGACGTCCCACGCGGTGCGCGCCAGCTCGGCAGGCAGCCACAGCGGCAGGTGGGTCCGGGGTTCGACGCCGGCGTCGAGCAGGTCCGCCTCGGGCACCGGCACCCATTCCGCGTCACCCCCGGTGACCTCGCGGCAGAGGTCGAGCAGGCCGCCGAGCGTGGTCATGCCGACCGGGCCCGTGGCGTTCACGGCGCCACCGGTCCCCGCCTCGGCCACCTCCACCAGCCAGCCGGCCAGGTCCCGGGCGTCGACCAGCGCGATCGGCTCGGCATGGCTGCAGGGGCCCGCGGCGAGCTCGCGAGCCGTGGGGGGCAGTCAGGTCCTTTCGCAGCCCAGCCGGTGCACGTAGTCGTAGGGGCCCACGACCAGCCCGGCCCGCGCGGTGAGGAAACCCCGGCCCACGCGTGCGCCGATCACCCGCTCGGCGAAGGCCTTGTTCGGGCCGTAGTCGTCGTCCTCGGTGTCCCAGGTGGGTTCGCCGTCCTCGGGCCCCACCGGGCCGGGCGGCCAGCCGCGGTAGGCGTTGAGGCTGCTGGCGAAGGCGTACCCGTGCACCCCGCCCAGGACGGCGGCGGCGTGCCGGGCGGCGGCGCGGGTCCGCGCGGAGGTGTCGACGACGAGGTCGGGCGCCCACTCCCCCAGCGCCCGGGGCAGCGCCTCGGGGTCGTCGCGGTCGCCGTGCAGCGCCCGGGCCCCCGCCGGGGGCGGCCCGGACACCCCCCGAATGAAGGTGGCGACGTCGTGGCCGCGCGCGAGCGCCGCGGATGCGACGTGCCGGCCGAGGAACTGGGTGCCGCCGAGGACGAGGAGTCTCATGCCGGTCACTCCAGCGCGACCGCTCCCCCGGCGTCCAGCGACTCCGCCGAGAGCGGATCCGCCGTGGGCCGAACCGCTACACCGCGCGGGACGCCGGCAGAGTGGGCACCTGCGGGAGCGGGGTGGAGCGGGCCGCGGCGAGCACCATCTGCGGCGAGGAGGGCAGGCCCCGGCGCGTGCACAGCCGCAGCGCCCGAGCGCCGGTGAGCACGTCGGTCTCCGGTGGGACGACCAGCAGGTCGGCGCGGCGGTTGCCGCCGGCCCAGGTGAGGCAGACGACCTGCGGGTCCATGCTGCGGAAACCACCGGCCCGCACCGTCCGGCCGAGCACCTCGAGCTTCCGCGGCGCCGGCTGCCACGCGTCGAGGGCGTACGTGAAGCGCTCCACGCGCACGCCGTGCCGCTCCAGGGCCGCGATCAACTCGGGCAGCTCGACGGCGAGGTCGCGGCTGCGCGGGAACCACGCGCCGTCGAAGGCCGACCCACCCGACCCCGCGTCGGCGCGCAGGCTCACCCGGACGTCGATCCCACCCCGGAACCCCTCGGTCGCCGGCCCCGTACGGGTGATCGTCGCCATGAGCGTCGGCCGCCTCTCGTCCACTCGTCCCCGGGCCACGGCACATGACCCCGAGGAGAACGTAGGCGCGACGACACACCCCTCCTGGGGAGCGTGGGGCTGGCGTGCCGCGCTCCATCGGCCGGTCATCACGATTCGTGACCTTCCGCGCACAGCACTCCGCCCCCGTCCCGCGGTGCGAGACAGGGGCGGAGCGGCGACGTGCTGGAACGGCCGGGCTGCAGGGACCCGCGCCGCGCGGAGCGTGGCGTGGGGGGCAGCCGGGTCCTTCTAGGGCTTGGGCTTGCGGTTCTTGGCCTTGCCGCGCTCGGTCTGGTCGAGCACCACCTTGCGGATGCGGACGCCGGCCGGGGTGACCTCCACGCACTCGTCCTCGGCGCAGAACTCCAGCGCCTGCTCCAGGTTGAGGATCTTCGGCGGGATCAGCCGCTCCAGCTCCTCGGAGGTGGACTTGCGCATGTTGGTGAGCTTCTTCTCCTTGGTGATGTTCACGTCCATGTCGTCCGGACGGGAGTTCTCACCGACGATCATGCCCTCGTAGACCTCGGTGCCCGGCTCGACCATGAGCGAGCCGCGCTCCTGCAGCGAGAACATCGAGTACGTCGTCGCCGCGCCCTGGCGGTCGGCGACGAGCGAGCCGGTCGGGCGGGCGCGCATGTCGCCCATCCACGGCTCGTAGCCCTCGAGGTTGTGGTTCAGGACGCCGGTGCCGCGGGTCTCGGTGAGGAACTCGGTGCGGAAACCGATGAGCCCGCGCGAGGGGACGATGTACTCCATCCGCGCCCAGCCGGTGTCGTGGTGCACCAGGTTCTCCAGCCGCGCGCGGCGGACCGCGAGCGCCTGGGTCAGGGTGCCGACGTACTCGCCGGGGACGTCGATCGTGACCCGCTCGACCGGCTCGTGCAGCTTGCCGTCGATCGTCTTGGTGACGACGGTGGGCCGGCCGACGGTGAGCTCGAACTCCTCGCGGCGCAGCTGCTCGACGAGGATGGCCAGCGCCAGCTCGCCGCGGCCCTGCATCTCCCAGGTGTCGGGGCGGTCGGTGGGCAGCATCCGCACCGACACGTTGCCGACCAGCTCCTGGTCGAGCCGGTTCTTGATCAGGCGGGCGGTGAGCTTCTTGCCCGCCTTGCCCGACAGCGGCGAGGTGTTGATCCCGATGGTGATCGAGATCGAGGGCTCGTCGACGGTCAGCGGTGGCAGCGGGCGCGGGTCGTTCGGGTCGGCGAGCGTGTCGCCGATCATGATGTCCTCGATGCCGGCGATGGCGACCAGGTCGCCGGGGCCGGCGCTCTCGGCCGGGGTGCGGGTGAGGCCCTCGGTGACCAGCAGCTCGGTGATCTTGACGTTCTTGATCGAGCCGTCGACCTTGCACCAGGCGACCTGCTGGCCGCGCTTCATCTCACCGGAGTGGATGCGCAGCAGCGCCAGGCGGCCCAGGAACGGCGAGGCGTCGAGGTTGGTGACCTGCGCGCGCAGCGGCTCCTCGGCGTCGTACTCCGGCGCCGGGATGGTGTCCAGCAGCGTCTTCACCAGCGGGCCGAGGTCCGGGCTGTCGGGGACGGTGCCGTTCTCCGGGCGGTTGAGCGACGCCTGCCCGGTGCGGCCGTTGCAGTAGACGATCGGGAACTCGAGCGCGTCGACGTCCAGCCCGGTGTCCTCGAGCAGCTCCATGAACAGCTCGTAGCTCTCGTCGACGACCTCCTCGATGCGGGCGTCACCGCGGTCGGTCTTGTTGACCGCGAGGATGACCGGCATCCCCTTGCCGAGCGCCTTGCGCAGCACGAAGCGGGTCTGCGGGAGCGGGCCCTCGGAGGCGTCGACCAGCAGCACGACGCCGTCGACCATGGAGAGGCCGCGCTCGACCTCACCGCCGAAGTCGGCGTGGCCGGGGGTGTCGACGATGTTGACGACGACGGGGTTGCCGTCCTCGTCCGCCAGGCGGATCGCGGTGTTCTTGGCCAGGATGGTGATGCCGCGCTCGCGCTCGAGGTCCATCGAGTCCATCACGCGGTCCTGCGTGGAGTCGTTGTCCGTCCCCTCGCCCTTGGCGCGGCCGAGCGCGCCGGCCTGACGGAGGAGGGCGTCGACCAGGGTCGTCTTGCCGTGGTCGACGTGGGCGACGATCGCCACGTTGCGCAGGTCGTTGCGGGTGGGCATGCGGAAGGGCACCTCGGGCAGCTCGGGGGCGCGCCGCGCGGACGCGCGCGGGCATCAGGTCAACAGCGACCGGAGCCGCGACCTTCCCTCCACTCTAGGGGCTCAGCGCGCGGGGACCGCTGCCCGCGACCGGTCGACCACCCCGAAGGTGACCCCTGCGGCGGCAACAGTGACCAGACTCACGGCGAACCAGGCCGGGAACCCGGCGCCCAGGGCGAGCACGTGCGCCAGCACGAAGGCCCCGACGTAGAGGGCGGCGAGGCCCGCGGTCACGGCGGGACCGCGCCGGCGGGCGGCGATCCACGCGGCGCCGACGCCGCAGACGGCGAAGACGGCGCCGCCGAGCGCCCGGACGCCGGTGCCCTGCGCGATCCCGAAGCCGGCGGCGAGACCGACGGCGACCAGGAGCGAGGCGGGGACGCGGGCGAGAGCGGAGGTCGACATGTCCCCCAGTGTCCCTGTCGACGAGCCGACCGCGGCGCCGCCCGGCCGCCTGGCAGGGTCACGGGGTGCCCGCACGGACCCGCCTCCTGGCGCTCGACGACGCCCCCGCCCTGGCCGACCTCGTCCGCGAGGACCGGGAGTTCCAGGCGCCGTGGGAACCGGCCCGCGACCAGCAGTGGTACACCGAGGTGGGGCAGCGGGCCGACGTCCGGGCGGCGCTGGACCGGCACGCGGCCGGGCTCGCGTTTCCCTGCGTCGTCCTGGACGACGCCGGCGCGGTGGCGAGCCGGGTGACGCTGAACAACGTCGTCCGCGGCGCCTTCCGGTCGTGCAGCCTCGGCTACTGGGTCGCCTCGGCGAGCAACGGCCGGGGGCTGGCCACCGGCGCCGTCGCCGAGATGCTGCGGCGGGCGTTCGGCGACCTCGGCCTGCACCGGGTGGAGGCCGGCACGCTGCTGCACAACACGGCCTCCCAGAAGGTCCTCGAGCGCAACGGGTTCACCCGCTACGGCCTGGCGCCGCGGTACCTGCGCATCGCCGGCCGGTGGCAGGACCACGTGCTCTTCCAGGTGCTCGACCCTGGGGCTCCGTAGCCCGCGGACGCGAAAGGCCCCGGACGCCGCTGCGTCCGGGACCCCCCGTGGGTGAGCGCGCACCCGACGGTGTGCGCGGATGCGTAGGAAATCGGTCAAGAACTACGCATCAACGCACACCGTTCGGCGTTCTTACGCGGTGCGGAGCACGGCCTCGATCTCGAGCTCGACGGTGATCTTGTCGCCGACGACGACGCCGCCGCCGTCCATCGGCATGTCGATGTCCACGCCGTACTCCTTGCGGGAGATCTCGGTCTTGGCGCTGAAGCCGGCGCGGGTGCCGCCGTACGCGTCAGGGCCGAAGCCGTTGAGCTCGAGCTCCAGGACGACGGGCTTGGTGATGCCCTTGATCGTCAGGTCGCCCTCGACGGTCCAGTCGGCGCCGTCGGTCTTCACCGTGGTGGAGCGGAAGGTCATCTCGGTGTGGTTGCCGACGTCGAAGAAGTCCGCGGACTTGATGTGCGCGTCGCGCTGCTCCTGGCGGGTGTCGATCGAGTCCATGTCCACCTGCGCGGTGACGCGGGACTGCGCCGGGTCCTCGGCGGTCACGATCTCGCCGGAGAACTCGCGGAAGTAACCCCGGACCTTGCTCACCATCATGTGGCGGACGGAGAAGCCGACGGTGGAGTGGCTGGCGTCGATGTCCCAGGTGCCGGCGATGTAGCCGGGGATCTGGACGGTGGTGCTGCTGGTCATGATGTCTCCCAGGTGGTTGAGCGGTGGACCTTCGCTGACCCAGAGCGTAGTTGAGCGCTTGACTATTCCGCCAGTATCCTGACGACATGACCACGTCGGTGTCACCGGAGTCCCTCCCCACGGGTGAGCCGCGCTGGCTCGACCCGGAGGAGCAGCAGGCCTGGCGGGCCTGGCTCTACAGCGCGCAGCTGCTGCTCGACCGGCTCGACCGCGAGCTCAGCCACCGCACCGGCATCTCGCACGCCTACTACGAGATCCTCGTCGCCCTCTCCGAGACGCCCGAGCGGATGATGCGCATGAGCGAGCTCGCCGACCGGTGCCTGTCCTCCCGCAGCCGGCTCTCGCACGCGGTGTCCCGGCTGGAGGAGCGCGGCTGGGTGCGCCGGCAGGTCTGCACCGAGGACGGCCGCGGCCAGCTCGCCGTCCTGACCGACGAGGGCTTCGCCGCGCTGGAGGGCGCGGCGCCGGTGCACGTCGAGGGCGTGCGCCGGGAGCTGTTCGACCAGCTCTCCCCCACGCAGGTGATCGCCATGCGCGACCTCGGCGAGACGCTGCTGCGCCACCTGGACCCGACCCGCATGCCCTGAGACGCGGAACGGCGGGCGCCCCGACGCTGGGTCGGGCGCCCGCCGTCCGGCGGACTCCCTCAGCAGCCGTTCTCGGCGCGTGCCCCGTCGACGAGGTCGCGGAGGAGGGCCGCGTCCGCGGTCGAGATTTTCTTCCCGGCCTGGGCCGACACGTGGTTGTCGAGAGCACCCAGGGCCCCGCAGCCGGCTGCGGTGTCACCCGCCGCGAACCTCGCCAGCGCCTCGTCGTACTTCGACAGCAGGGCGTTCCTGATGCCGGCCGGCACGGCGATCTCGGTGATCGCCTCGCCGAGCTCCTCCATCGGGTCGGGTGGAGTCACCGTGACGGTGAACCCGGCGGAGGAGGCGTTGCCCGCCTCGTCGGTCGCGGTGCAGGTCACCGTGGTCGGCCCCTCCGGGAAGGTGGTGCCTGACGCGGGGACGCACCACACGCTCACCGGGCCGCCCAGGTTGTCCGTCGCGGTGACCTCGAAGGTCACCGGAGCGCCGCCGGGCTCGTCGGCCCGGACGGTGACGTCCTCGGCGCCGGTGATGGTGGGGGCGGTCGCGTCGAGCCGGACGGTCACCGTCTGCGGTTCGGAGACGTTGCCGGCCACGTCGATCGCCCGGTAGGTGATCTCGGTGATGCCCTCGACGTCGATCAGCAAGGACGCGGCGTCCCCGGGGGCGGTGGTCTCCTCCGTGGTCTTGGCCCCGGTCGCGCTGTAGGTGATCGACTGGACGCCGGAACCGTCAGTGGCCGTCAGCGTGACCGTCGGGGCGGTGGTGTTCCAGCCGCCGACCGGCGCCGGCGAGATCTCGGCGGTCACGTACGGAGCAGTCGTGTCCGCCGACGCCCCGGCGGATGCGTACGCGAGCTCGACATCCGCGAATTCGGCGGTGGCATTCACTTCGAGGAGGAACCTGTCCACGGCGGCCGACGCCGACAGCTGGTCACCTCCCTCGTTCGGCCAGTAGTAGCCGGCACTGGTCAGCGCGGTGGCATCGCCCTGGAGCAGGTAGGTGGAGCCGACGACGAGCGTCGCGGTGGCCACGAAGGTCTCGTCGGGAGCCGGCGGCGGAGTTCCCTGCCCGGAGCCGCAGTTGTGCGGATAGCTGGAACAGAGCGTGTACTCCTCGGACACGGAGTCGTAGGAGACCTCCGCGCCGTCGGCGGTGAGCTCGTGGGAGTGGTCGTAGTAGAGGTCGACCGAGCCGGGCGCGTTGCCGTAGACCTGCCGCTCGCGCTCCATCGAGAAGTTGAGCGGTTCGGTGCAGAAGGTGCCCTCGCCGTCATACGTGCAGTCGTCCAGCGATCGGATGGAGGCCTCGGCGTCGTACCGGGACAGGGTGGAGAACGAGACGTCGCTGCCCCACACCTCCCCGACCGAGCCGCGCGCCTCGATGGTGACCTGGACCGTAATCTCTTCGCCCTCGGACAGCCCGCTGGTTCCGGGACGGACGGTGAGCTGGTCCCGGTACCCGCCGTTGACGTCGCAGTCCTCGCGGAAGGAGCCCATTGAGTACCGGGCGGTGGTGCTGCCCGTGACGAGATGCGCCGCCGGGGAGGCGGCCACGTCGTTGCGCGTGCCGTCGTACGACACCCCCGCCGGGTCGTCGCTCGAGCCGGATGAGTCGTCAGCGGCCACGGTGCACCCCACCCGGTAGTCGCTGCTCACGTTCTCCGCGGCTCCGGCGACCGTCGGGACGAGCACGCAGGTGCCCACGCCGGCGAGGACCAGTCCCAGGGGGAGGGGACGGGGACGGATGCGGGAAGCGCTCATCGGAGGGCTCTCTCTGCGGATGGCGGCTGGCGCTGGGCAGTGTTCTGTTGTCCCCGGGAGCCGGTCAACGGCCTCGCGCACCGCTCGGGCGCCGTCCGGGACGTCCCCTCCCCGAATCGCGCGCCGATGACCAGGCGTCCACGATCACGTGCGCATGGTCGCTGCGCCTACGGACCGCGAAGACTCGGCTGCGCGAGGACGGGACGACCCGCCTCCGGGCCTCGGGGTCGCGGGCGTCGGCAGCTCACCCCGGCGCCGCCGCGAGCCGTGCGACCGGCTTCCCCGCGCGCAGGTGGCCGCCAAGCGCGACTTCGGGGAAACCATCCTGCGCCACCTGGACCCCAACCGCGTGCCCTGACGCGCCGGGGACGTCGAAGGATCGCGGTCGACGGTCACCCGCCTCCGGGGCCGGTCGGCCGGAGTCGGCCTGCCGGTCGGGTCGGCGCCGCCGGTCTTCCCGGTGCCGTGGTCACCGGTGCGCCGCCGGCGCGCGGCCGCGCCCGAGAGGAGACGCGAGGCCGAGTCGTCGCCGGCTGATCCGGACGGGCGAACTTCCCGGCCGGATCGGGATCGCGCTCCCTGGTACCCGGGATCTCCCGGACGGCAGCGTCGGGACCGCACCGATCCCCCGCTCCGGAAGGACCTCCCATGTCGACCACGACCTCCCGATCCGCCACCGGCGGCCTCGTCGGCGGCGCCCTCTGGGCGCTGCTGCCCGTCGCCTGGGCCACCGTCCTGGCCGACGGCGCCGGAGCCGGGGCCATCCCCCTCGCGAGCGCGACCGCCGCCTGGGTCTTCCTCGTCCTGCCGCCGGTGCTGATCCTGGCCGGGCTCGCCGCGCTCCGCCGGGCGCTGGGCGGCGACGCGGGGCGGGCCGGCGCCGTCGGCACCGCGCTGACCGGGGCCGGGCTGGCCGCCATGGCCGTCGGCAACGCGATCGAGGTCGCGTCGATCACCACCGGCGGCGCCGAGGTGGCGCTCGGGCACATCACCTTCCTCCTCGGGTTCCTCGTCTCCACGATCGGCGGCGTGCTGCTCGGCGTCGCCGTGGTCCGGCGGCGGGCCGGCTCGCTCGCCCGCGCCGGTGGTCTGCTGCTCGCCCTCGCCCTCCCGCTCGGCATCGGGATCGGCGCCCTCGGGGGCCTCGTGAGCCCCGAGAACGACGCCTGGTTCTGGGCCGCGATCAGCGTGCCCGCCGGCCTCGCCTGGGTGCTGCTCGGCCGGTCGCTGCAGTCGGCTCCGGCCATCCGGCACGAGCCGGCACCTGCGTTCTGACCCACTCCCCCGCGGAGGGCCGCGCCGCCCGGCGCGGCCCTCCGTTGACGCCGCGCCGTTCCGGCGCGCATCGTGCCCACGCCGAAGGGAGCGACCAGGTGACGACCCGCGTGACCGCGCCCGCCCCCGCCCCGCCGCGGCGGGCTGCCGGCGGCCGACCGCCGGGCGCCGCCGTGCTGCCCCGGCTGTTCGCCTGGGCGGTGCTCCCGGTGTACCTGGCCGGCGCCGTCGCGTACCTCGTGCTCGACGCCCGGCTGGGCGGCCCGGGTCTCGATCCGGCCGAGGCGGTGCCGATCCTCGGCGGGTTCGGGCTCTTCGCGGCGCTGGGGGCGCTGCTGGTCCTGCGCCGCCCGCACAACGCGGTCGGCTGGCTGATGGCCTCGGCAGCGCTGCTCGTCGGCGTGGTCCCGGCCGGCGACGCCTACGCGGCCTGGGTGATGACCACCCGCGGCCGGCCCGACGCCCTCGCCGTCGCCGGCGCCTGGCTGCAGAGCTGGTACTGGTACGCGGTCCTCGGGCTGCTCTTCCTCTACCTCCCGCTGCTGTTCCCCGACGGGCGGCTGCCCTCCCCCCGCTGGTGGCCGGTCGCCGTGCTGCCCGGCGCGGCCCTGGGCGCGATCTGCGTCCTCGGGATGCTCACCGGCTCGCTCAGCGGGCAGGAGGTCGACTACCGGATCGACAACCCGATCGGGGTCCCGGGCCTGGCGCCGGTGGAGGAGCTGCCGGTCTTCGCCGTCCTCGGCATCGTCCTGGCCGCCGGCATCATCGGTGCCGTCGTGTCCGTGGTCGTCCGGTTCCGGCGCTCGCGCGGCGACGAGCGGCTGCAGATGACGTGGTTCCTCTTCGCCGTGGCGCCGGCAGTCCTCGCGCCGTTGGACGGCGTCCTCCCGCTCGTCAGCTCCGCGGTGTTCGTCTGGCTGCTGCTCGCCCTGCCCGTGGCGATCGCGGTCGCCGTCCTGAAGTACCGGCTCGAGGGCATCGACGTCGTCCTCAACCGGACGCTGGTCTACGGCACGCTCACCGCCCTCGTCGTCGGCGGGTACGTGCTCGTCGTCGGCTACCTCGGGGCGGTCCTGCGCCGGGACGACGACCTGCTGGTCTCCCTGGTGGCGACCGGCCTGGTCGCCGTCGGGTTCGCCCCGGCGCACGACCGGCTGCAGCGGGGGGTGAACCGGCTGCTGTACGGCCGGCGGACCGAGCCCTACGCCGCGCTGTCCCGGCTCGGCGAGCGGCTGGAGAGCACGCTGGCGCCGGACGACGTCCTGCCGGCGATCGTCACGACCGTCCGGGAGTCCCTCCGCCTGCCCTACGCCGCCATCGTGCTGGGGGACGGCGAACCGGCCGTCGAGTCGGGCTCCCCGGTGCCGGGCACCCGGTCGCTCCCGCTGCTCTACCGGAGCGAGGAGGTGGGCGAGCTCCGGCTGGGCCTGCGACCCGGCGAGACCGCGTTCTCCGCCGCCGACCGGCGGCTGCTCTCCGACCTGGCCCGCCAGGCCGGGGTGGCCGTCTCCGCGGTGCGGCTCACCGCCGACCTGCGGCGCTCGCGGGAACGGCTGGTCACCGCGCGGGAGGAGGAACGCCGCCGGCTGCGCCGCGACCTGCACGACGGCCTGGGTGCCCAGCTGGCCGGGCTCACCGTGCAGACCGGCGTGCTGCGCACCCTCATCCACCGTGATCCCGCGCGCGCCGAGGCCCTGGCCGGGGAGCTGCGCGCCGAGCTGCGCACCGCGATCGCCGACGTGCGCCGGCTCGTGCACGACCTGCGACCGCCCGCCCTCGACGAGCTGGGGCTGGTCGGCGCGCTGGAGCGCCTCACCGAGCGGTGCAGCGCCGACGGCGACGGCCTCCGAGCGGGCGTCGAGGTCGACGGCGAGCTGCCCCCGCTCCCCGCGGCGGTCGAGGTGGCGGCCTACCGGATCGCCCAGGAGGCGCTGACCAACGTCGTCCGGCACGCGGCGGCCCGAACCTGCACGCTCCGGCTGGCCGCCGACGACGGCGAGCTGACCGTCGAGGTCGTCGACGACGGTCGCGGGCTCCCTGCGGAGCTGCTCCCCGGTGTGGGGATGTCGTCGATGCGCGAGCGGGCGGCGGAGACCGGCGGCCGGTGCGACGTGCTGCCGGCGCCGGGGAGCGGCACCCGCGTGCGCGCCCGGCTGCCACTGAGCGGAGGGCATTGACGTGGTCGCGCGCCTGCTGGTGGTCGAAGACCACCCGCTGTTCCGGAAGGGCGTCCTGGCGCTGCTGGACACGGCGGCCGACCTCGAGGTCGTCGGGGTGGCGGTCTCCGGCGAGGACGCGGTGGCGCAGGCGGGGCAGCTGCGGCCCGACGTCGTCCTCATGGACCTGCAGCTGCCGGGCATGAGCGGCATCGAGGCCACCCGGGCGATCACCGCCGCCGTCCGCGACGTGCGCGTGCTGGTGCTCACCCTGTTCGAGGACGAGGACTCGGTGTTCATGGCGCTGCGGGCCGGCGCCCGCGGCTACGTCCTCAAGGACGCCGACGAGGAGGAACTGACCGGGGCGATCCGGGCGGTGGCCCGCGGGGAGGCGATCTTCAGCCCGACCGTGGCCGGCCGGGTGCTGGCGTTCTTCGCCCAGCCCCGGCCGGCTCCCCAGGTGTTCCCGTCGCTGACCGACCGCGAGCGGGAGATCCTGCGACTCCTGGCCCAGGGGAACCCCAACCCGTCGATCGCCCGCGCCCTGTCGCTGAGCCCGAAGACGGTGGCGAACTACGTCTCCGCGATCTTCGCCAAGCTGCAGGTCAGGGACCGGGCCGAGGCGATGATCCGCGCGCGGGAGGCCGGCCTGGGGGGCTGAAGGTCAGGTTCCGGACGACGGCGTGACGTCGTCCGGCGGCAGGGGCCAGCGGGGCACGCCGGCGACTTCGCCGTCGGGCAGCCGGCCGGGGAAGCGCGGCGGCCGCTTCTCCAGGAAGGCGGCCACTCCCTCGGCCGGGTCCGGCCCGTCCCCCAGCTCGACCAGCGCCCGGGACTCCGCGCGGTGCGCGTCCCACGGCGAGGCGGCGCCGAGCATCGACCACAGCAGCTGCCGGGCAGCGGAGACGGCGACCGCGCTGGTGTTGTCGGCGACCTCCCGGGCGAGCGCGTACGCGGTGGGCAGCAGCTCGTCATCGGGCACCACGCGGGAGACCAGCCGGCCGCGCAGCGCCTCGGCGGCGTCGAACACCCGGCCGGTGGCCACCCACTCCATCGCCTGGCTGATGCCGACCACCCGCGGCAGGAACCACGAGGACGCCGCCTCCGGCACGATGCCGACCCGGCCGAAGACGAACCCGAACCGGGCCGACTCCGCGGCGATCCGGATGTCCATCGGCAGGGTCAGGGTCGCGCCGATGCCCACCGCCGGCCCGTTGACGGCGGCGATGACGGGCTTGCGCAGCGCGGCGAACGGCAGCGAGGCGACTCCCCCGGCGTCGCGGGGGTAGCCGCCGATCTCCTCGCTCAGCGGGCCGGGCGGGCGCACGCGGGTGCGCCGGTCACCGAAGGTGTCGGGACCGCCCGCGAGTTCTGCGCCGGCGCAGAACGCCCGCCCGGCGCCGGTCACGACCACCACCCGGACGTCGTCGTCGGCGTCGGCGGCCGCCGCGACCCGGGTGAGCTCGTCGGCCATGGTCAGCGTGAAGGCGTTGAGCCGGTCGGGCCGGTGCAGCGTCACCGTGGCGACGCCGTCGGCCACCTCGTACCGCAGCTCGGTGAGGTCCGTGGTCTTCCTCCTGTCAGCGAATGGCAAGGGTGGTCAGCCGTCACCTGACCCCTCAGGGCATAGGAAGCTATGCATGCGGTTTTGGGGCCAGAGCCGCATGTAAAGCTTCCTATGCCTGAGGGTGCCGCGGCCTGGTCAGCTGCCGAGGGCGCCGGTGACGGCCAGGCGGGCGACGGCGTCGAGGTGCTCGGCCTCGTCCCCCAGCAGCAGCCGGTCGACCTTGGCCCGCCGCCAGTACAGGTGCGCGTCGTGCTCCCAGGTGAAGCCGACGCCGCCGTGCACCTGGATGAGGGTGCTCGCTGCCCGCTCGAAGGTCACCGCCGCGCAGGCCTTCGCCGCCGATGCCGCCAGCGGCAGCTCGTCGGGGTTGCAGTCCGCCGCCCACGCGGCCCACCAGACCAGCGAGCGCAGCTGCTCCACCCCGACCCACGCGTCGACCAGCATGTGCTTGATCGCCTGGTAGGAGCCGATCCGGCGGCCGAACGCCTCCCGCTCCTGGGCGTAGGCCACGCCCAGCTGCACGCACCGCTCGGCGCCGCCGAGGTCCTCCGCGGCCATGACGACCGCGCCCACCTGCCGGGCGCGGGCCCACAGCTCGCCCGCGTCCGGGGTCAGCACCCGGCGGGAGGTCAGCCGGACCGACGCCAGCCCGCGGGTGGCGTCCACCGGCCGGCCGGGCAGGACCTCGCCCTCGCCGACGACCAGGTCACCGCCGTCGAGACCGAGGAAGAGCGTCGCGTCGGCGGCGTCCACCGACGGGGCGGAGCCGTCGACGGCGCCGTCGAGCACGGCGAAGGCCGTCGACCCGTCGGCCAGCTGCGCGGCCAGGTCGGGGGCGTCGGCGAGGAGGACGGCGGCGCGCGCGGCGGTGACCAGCGAGGGCGCCGCGAGGACCGCGCCGCCCTGCTCGGCGACGACGGCGAGGTCCAGCAGCGGGCGCCCGGAGCCGCCGGCGGACTCGGGGACGGTGATGCCCAGGAAGCCGATGTCGGCCAGCGCCTTGCGGCCGGGCTCGAGTCGCCCGCCCTCCAGACCCGCCCGCGCCGCGGCCGGCGAGGCGTTGCCGCGGTAGAAGTCGCGGGCGCCGTCGGCGATGTCGCGCTGGTCGGCGTCGAGGTCGAAGTTCATCGCTTCCCTCCCGAGAAAGGAGCGGTCTTGTCGCTGCGGGGTTCCGGCGGCAGACCCAGCACCCGCTCGCCGAGGATGTTGCGGAGGACCTGGTCGGTGCCGCCGGCGATGCTGATGCCCGGCAGCCACGACTGGGTGCGCTGCCAGCGGTCGTCACCGTCGGCCGTGGCGGCGTAGACTGCGTCGTCGCCGAGCAGCCGCACCCCGGCGTCGGCCATGAGCAGGCCGGCCTCGGTGCCGGCGAGCTTCCCCGCGCTGGCCTCCGGTCCGGGGATGCCGCCCTGGCTGAGCACGGTGAGCCGTCGGTAGCCGGTGTACCGGGCGGCGAGCGCCGCGACCACCGCCCGCCCGACCGCCTGCCGGGCCAGCACCTGCCGCTCGGGGTCGAGCCGCGGCAGCCGCTCGCGCGCGTGCTGGGCGAACTCCTCCACCGGCGCGCCGATGGCGCCCCCGGCCCCGCCGATGGCCACCCGCTCGTTCATCAGCGTGGTCAGCGCGACCCGCCAGCCCTCGCCGGGCTCGCCCAGCCGCTCCTCGTCGGGGATGCGGACGTCGTCGAAGAAGACCTCGTTGAAGTCGGCCCGCCCGCCCATCTGGCGCAGCGGGCGCACCGTCACGCCGGGGGCGTGCATGTCGACGACGAACATGGTGAGACCGGCGTGCTTCGGCTTCTCCGGGTCGGTGCGGGTGAGCAGGATGCCGTGGTCGGAGACGTGCGCCAGCGTCGTCCACACCTTCTGGCCGTTGACCACCCAGCCGTCGCCGTCGCGGACGGCGGTGGTGCGCAGCGCGGCGAGGTCCGAGCCCGAGGCCGGCTCGCTGAACAGCTGGCACCACACGTCGTCGGCGCGCAGCAGCCGGGCGAGGTGGCGGTCGCGCTGCTCCTGGCTGCCGTGGGCGATGACCGTCGGCCCGCACATGCCGATCCCGATGTGGTTGATCAAACCGGGCACCCGCGCGCGGGCGAGTTCCTGGGCGACGATCGCCTGCTGCACCAGCGTGCCCCCCTGCCCGCCGTACTCGCGGGGCCAGGTGACGCCGACCAGCCCCGCCTCGGCGAGCACCCGCTGGGTGCGGCGCATCTCCGCCTCGTGCGTGCGGGCGTCGATGCCCTCCTGGCCGGGCGCGAGGTGCAGCAGCTCGCCGGCGTGCTCCTCGAGCAGGGCGCGCACCCGCGCCCGGTACCCGGCCTCGCCGGGGCTGTCGTCGAAGTCCACGGGCACGCCTCTCGTCGGTGAGCGGGGGATCGGCCGCAGCGTGACAGGCGTCACCCGGAACGGTCAACGGTGACTGTTCCGGGCCGCGTGCACCGCCTACTGTTCCGCGGATGAGCGCCGAGCCCGCCGCCGCCGGCGCCGCTCCCGGGCCCCGCTCGCGCGCGGAGCGGACCGCCGGCAGCCGCCTGCTGATCCTCGACGCCGCCGTCGCGTGCCTGGTCGAGGACGGGTTCGCCGGCGCCTCGACGCTCGCCGTGCAGGCCCGCGCCGGGGTCTCCCGCGGCCGGCTGCTGCACCACTTCCCGTCCCGCGCCGAGCTGCTGGTCGCCGCCGCCGAGCACCTGTCCACGACGCAGCTGGACGAGGTGCGCCGCCGGGCCGCGGCGCTGATGGAGGACGGGCCGACCGGGCGCGAGCGGGTGGACCGCGCGATCGACCTGATGTGGGCGACCTTCCAGGAGCCCCCGTTCTGGGCGGCGATGGAGCTCTGGACGGCGGCCCGCACCGACCCCGAGCTGCGGGCGGCGCTGCGCGGCGAGGAGCGCCGGCTGCGGGCCTCGATCGCCGCCGTGGCCGACGGCATCTGGGGGCCCGAGATCGCCGGCGCCCCCGCCTACGCCGACCTCTGCGAGCTGCTGTTCACCAGCATGCGCGGGGTCGCGCTGGTCTACGCGTTCCAGGACCGGCCGGCCGCCACCGACCCGCACCTGGCGCTCTGGAAGCGGCTCGCCGCCCGCCTGCTCGACCTCGACAGTCAGGGTTGACCGCCCCGGCTCGCGGCCACCAGCATGACGCGGGTCACACTGCCCCGGCTGAGGAGAAGCCCGTGAGCGTCCAGATCCCCGTCCTGCACGGCCGCGGCATGACCATGAGCGACATGCTGGCCCGGCACGCCCGCACCAGCCCGGACGCGCCGGCGCTGCGCTTCGAGGGATCGGGCCGCTCCTACGCCGAGCTCGATCAGCGGGTGGACCGGCTGGCCCGGGCGCTGCACGCGCGCGGGGTGCGCACCGGCGACCGGGTGGCCGTGCTCGCGCTCAACGGCCCGGAGACGTGGGAGGCCTACCTCGCCGGCATCCGGCTGGGGGCGGTCGTCGTCCCGGTCAACTTCCGGCTGGTCGCCGACGAGGTCGCCTACGTGCTCACCGACTCCGGCGCCGTCGCCCTGGTCGTGGACGCGCCGCTGGCGGAGGTCGCAGCCAAGGCGCGCGAGCAGGCCCCGGACGTCGCGACGGCGCTGGTCATCGACGGCGGTGACGCCGGGCCCGGCAGCGAGGACTACGCGTCGGCGCTCGCCGCGGCCGAGGGGGAGCCGCTCGACGTCGCCGTGGACGAGGACGAGGCCGCCTTCGTCATGTACACCTCGGGGACGACCGGCCGGCCCAAGGGCGCGGTGCTGACCCACCGGAACCTGATCATGCATGCGTTCAGCCAGATCACGACGCTGGGCTGGGATCCGGACGACCGGGTCGCCGTCCCCGGTGCGCCGCTGTTCCACATCGCCGGGCTGGCCGGCGGCCTGCCGCCGCTGCTGCTCGGCGGCGTCCACGTGATCCTCCGGTCCGGCGCCTTCGACCCGGCGGCGACCCTCGACCTGATGGAGCGGGAGAAGGTCTCCAGCATCTTCCTCGTGCCGGCGATGTGGGCCGCGGTGCTGGCGGTGCCCGACCTCGCCGCGCGCGACCTCTCCGCCCTGCGCCGGGTCTCCTGGGGCGCCGCCCCGGCGTCCACCACCCTGCTGCGCACGCTCATCGACGCCTTCCCGCAGGCGGAGGTGGTCACCGCCTTCGGGCAGACCGAGTGCAGCCCGGTCACCTGCCTGCTCCGCGGGGAGGACGCGGTGCGCAAGATCGGCTCGGTCGGCACCCCGATCCTCAACGTCGAGGTGCGCGTCGTCGACGAGCTGATGGAGGACGTGCCGCAGGGCGAGGTCGGCGAGATCGTCTACCGCAGCCCGATGGTGATGAAGGAGTACTGGGGCAAGCCCGAGGCGACCGCGGAGGCGTTCGCCGGTGGCTGGTTCCACTCCGGCGACCTGGTGCGCCAGGACGAGGACGGCTACTTCTACGTCGTCGACCGCAAGAAGGACATGATCATCTCTGGTGGGGAGAACATCTACTGCGCCGAGGTGGAGAACGTGCTGGCCGCCCACCCGAAGGTCGCCGAGGTCGCGCTGATCGGCGTGCCCGACACCCGCTACGGCGAGGCGCCGCTGGCCGTCGTCGCCCCGCGCGACGCGGCCGACCCGCCGACGGCCGAGGAGCTGGCCGCGTTCTGCCGGGAGCGGCTGGCCCGCTACAAGAACCCGCGGGAGTACTCGGTGGTGGGGGCGCTCCCCCGCAACCCGAGCGGCAAGGTGCTCAAGACCGCGTTGCGGCAGGAGCACTCGGCGGGCTCGCTCGTCGCCGACCCCGTCGTCTGACGCCTGCCCCGTCCCCGGCGACGATGTGCGCGGATGTGCAGGGACTGCGTCCGGAACCGCACATCCGCGCACACCGTCGCGCCCGGGCGGCAGGGTCAGGGAGCGTCGGTCTCGAACAGGTCCCGGGACACCACGCCGGTGTCGGGGTTGTCGGTGAACATCCCGTCGATGCCGGCCTCCCAGAAGGCGAGGTGCTCCTCCAGCGCCCGGCCGTAGTCGTCGGCCTCGGCCCCGTCCCGGAGCGCCGGCGGCAGGAACACGTTCTCGTTGCGGAACGTGTACGGGTGCACGAGCAGCCCGGCGCGGTGCGCGTCATCGACGAGTGCGGTCGGGGTGCCCAGCGTGCCGTCGGCGTCGCGCGGGATGACCTGGTTCTTCTCCGGCCCCACGCCCTCGGCGTACCCGGCGATCTCCTGCAGCCCCTCCGCGGTGGTGAGGTCCGCGTAGGTGCGCGGGTCACCGGCGGCGGTGAAGTCGTAGGGCTGCCCGGAGCCCGACAGCAGCTGCACCAGCGGCACGCGCACCCCCCTCTCCTCCAGCTCCCGCAGGTTCGCCGTCTCGAAGGACTGGATGAAGACCGGCGAGGTGTGCTTGTGCACCCGCGCCTCCTGCAGGTCGGCCATCAACGGCTCCTCGAGGGAGAGGCCGATGCCATCGAAGTAGGTGGGGTGCTTGGTCTCGACGTAGACGCCGATCTCGCGGCGGAGCTCCTTGGTGAGCCGGGCCCGCAGCTCGAGCACCTCGTCGAGGGTCGGCACCTGGTAGAGGCCGTCGTAGAGGGTGTTCTCCTCCCGCACCTCGGGCAGCCGCTCGACGGCCCGGAGGGTGCGCAGCTCGGCGAGGGTGAAGTCCTCGGTGAACCAGCCGGTGAGCGGCGCGCCGTCGATGACCTTGGTGGTGCGGCGGGAGGCGAACTCCGGCCGGCTCGCGACGTCCGTCGTCCCGGAGATCTCGTTCTCGTGCCGGGCGACGAGCACGCCGTCCTCGGTGCTCACGACGTCCGGCTCGATGTAGTCGGCGCCCATCCGGGCGGCGAGCTCGTAGGCGGCGAGGGTGTGCTCCGGCCGGTAGCCGGAGGCCCCCCGGTGGCCCACGACGAGCAGGTCGTCGGCCAGCGCCGTGCCGGGCTCGGGAGCCGGCGGCCGCGGCGCGGCGGTGGCGGGCACGGCCGCCGGGACGGCGAGGGACAGGGGGACGGCGACCGCGACGGCGGCGACCGTGGCACGCAGGCGGCGTGCTCGGGACATCGGGACTCCCGCGGGCTCGGACGGCGACCCTCGCCGGCGGCTCCGCGCGCTGATCCCAGCGAGCCCAGGTGCCGGGGCCGCGTCACCCGCCACAACTCCCGGTGACGACCTGGTGGCGCGCCCGTGCCGCCGGTCAGCCCGCCCAGGCCTCGCCCACGCGGGCCAGCACCGACGCCGCCTGGGCGCGCCCGGCCCGGGCGGCGGGCTCCCGGGCGGCGGGGTCCAGCACGTTGCGGCCGATCGCCGCGCGGGCGGCCTCGTCCGGGGCGACGACGGCGACGCGGGCCGACACCATGCCGGTGACCTGCGCGTCGACGCTGGCCATCGGGCCGACCCCGCGCGGGATGGGGGCCAGGACGACCAGCCGGTCGCAGCCCTGGGCGAGGTCCGCGTTGGCCGCCGAGCGCATGCCGCCGTCGATGTAGCGGCGGCCGTCGATGGTGACCGGCGGGTACACGCCGGGCACCGCGCAGCTCGCCGCGACGGCCTGCACCAGCGGGACGCCGGACTCCCGGCCGAAGGTGTGGAACTCACCCGTGGTGGCGTCCACCGCGGTGACGAGGAGCTCCCGCTCCGGCCACTCGCGGGACACCAGCCGCGAGCCGATCACGTCGAGCCGCTCCTGCTCGGTCGGCGTGGCGCCGGCCTTCTCCGCGGCCAGGGCGAGCGAGCCCACGCGCCGCCGGAACTCGACGTCGCGGCCGCGGCTGACGACCATCGCCCAGGCGTAGCGCGCGAGGTTGCTGCGCGTCATCCGGGCCACCTTCTCCTGTGCCGGGGGCTCCAGCTGGCGCGCGTACAACTCCTCGAGCGGGGCGCCGCTGGTGAGCTGCGCGCCGACGACCGAGCCGGCCGAGGTGCCGACGACGAGACCCGCCGCGGTGAGGTCCACCCCGGCCTCGGCCAGCCCGGCGAGCACGCCGATCTCCCAGGCGATGCCGGTGATGCCCCCGCCGCCGAGCACGAGGGCGGTCCGCTGGTCGCTCATGCGGCTCATCCTCACAGACCCCTCGACAGGCGCTGTGAGCTGGGCCACCCTGTGGCTCAGCTCACCCGACGAGAGGAAACGAATGACCACCGTGCAGTCCGCCCCGGCACCCACGACGGCCAGCTGGCCGCCCGGGTTGCCCCGGTCCCTGGACTACCCGAGCGCGCCGGTGGGCTCCATCCTGCGGGCCGCCGTGCGCCGGTGGGGCGACCGGACGGCCTTCGTCGACCACGACGTGGCGCTCACCTTCACCGAGCTGGGCGCCCGCGCGCACGCGGTCGCCGGCTGGCTGGCCGACCACGGCATCGGGCGGGGCGACGTCGTCGCCGTCCACATCCCGAACTGCCGGCAGTACCCGCCGCTCTACTACGGGATCATGCTGGCGGGCGCCACCTTCTCCCCCACCAACCCGCTGCTGCCGGCCGCCGACCTCGCCGCCCAGCTGAACGACGCCGGCGCCAAGGCGCTCATCACCTGGGACCAGGTGCTGCCCTTCGTCCGGGGGGCGATCGCGCAGACCCGGGTCGAGACGGTCGTCGTCACCGGCGAGGCGCACACCCTCGACTTCGCCGCCCGCCTCGACAGCCTCGAGCCGACCGACGTCGACCTCGCCGACCTCCTGGCCGGTGACCCGGCCGACCGGCACCTGGACGCCGGCATCGACGTCGCCACCGACCTGGCGCACCTGGCTTACACCGGCGGCACGACCGGCGTCAGCAAGGGCGTGGAGCTGCCGCACCGCCAGGTCGTGACCAACGTCCTGCAGTCGGGCTGCTGGACCTCCGGGGCCCTCCCCGCGCTCGACGAGGAGGGGGACGTGACGCTGCAGCAGGTGCTCGGCCCCGACGAGTGCCCGACCCGGCTCGGCGAGGCGCGGATCATCAACCTGACGCCGTGGTTCCACGCGATGGGCGCGATCGGCTACCTCAACGGCATGGTCATGGGCGGCACGATGACCGTCATCCACATGCGCTTCGACCCGGTGAAGTACGTCGAGGACATGGTCCGGTACGAGGTGACCTCGATCGGCGGCGCGCCCCCGGTCTTCGTGGCGCTGCTGCAGGTGCCCGGGTTCGCCGAGGCCGACCTCTCGCGCGTCCGCGGCATCAGCAGCGGCGCCGCTCCGCTCCCGGTCACGCTGATCGAGAAGATGCAGGCGCTCATGCCCAACGCCACGATCGGCGAGGGCTACGGGCTGACCGAGGTCACGATGATGGCCACCGGCAACCCGACCTTCCGCTCGGGCACCCGCAAGCCGGGCACCGTGGGGGTGCCGATCTTCGACACCGAGATCACCATCCGCCCGCTCGGCGGCGGCGACCCGCTGCCGGCGGGCGAGCGGGGCGAGGTCTGCATCCGCGGCCCCCAGGTGATGCGCGGCTACGCGCACCGCCCCGAGGCCACGGCCGAGTCGATCGACGCCGACGGCTGGTTCCACTCCGGCGACGTCGGCATCCTCGACGAGGACGGCTATCTCTCGATCGTCGACCGGACCAAGGACATGCTGCTCTACAAGGGCTACAACGTCTTCCCGCGCGAGCTGGAGGAGGTCCTCTTCGGCGTCCCGGGGGTCGCCGGTGCGGCGGTGGTCGGCCGGCCCGACGAGGAGGCCGGCGAGCTGCCGGTGGCCTACGTGGTGCGCAAGGACGACGCGGACGGCGCAGCGCTGACCATCGAGTCCGTCATGGCCGCGGTCAACGGCAAGGTGACCCCCTACAAGCGGCTGCGCGACGTCCGGTTCATCGACGCGATCCCGGTCTCGGCGGCCGGCAAGGTGCTCAAGCGGGAGCTCGCCGCCCGCGAGCGCGAGGCCGTCGAGGGCTGAGCCGGCACGTGCCGCCGTACCCGTTCGGGTGCGGCGGCACGCGGCCGGGCGCCGCACTCACTATCGTCCGCGGCGTGGACGAGCAGCGGAACGGACTGGAGACCGAGCACACCGGTGTCCGGATCGCGCACGTCGAGCAGACGCCGGTCCGCCAGGTGTGGCGCCGCGTCGTCATCGCGGCGGTGGTGCTCGCCGTGGTCATCCTCGTCGTCTACCTGGACCGGGACGGCTACGAGGACAGCAAGGGCGGCCCGATCTCCGTCCTCGACGCCGCCTACTACGCGACGGTCTCGCTCTCCACCACCGGGTACGGCGACATCACGCCGGTCACCCCGGGAGCACGGCTGACCAACGTCCTGCTGATCACGCCGCTGCGGATCATGTTCCTGATCGTCCTCATCGGAACGACCCTCGAGGCGCTGACGGCGCGCTCGCGCGAGGAGTTCCGCATCCACCGCTGGAGGTCCCGCGTGCGCCAGCACGTCATCGTGTGCGGCTACGGCACCAAGGGCCGCAGCGCCATCCGCTCGCTGCAGGCCAGCGGCACCCCGCTGGAGAAGATCGTCGTGGTCGACCCCGAGCCGCGCGCCATCGACGAGGCGAACGCCATGGGCCTCACCGGCATCGTCGGCGACGCCGGCCGCACCGAGGTGCTGCGCCGGGCCGCCGTCGAGCGAGCCCGGTCGGTCATCGTCGCGGCCAACCGGGACGACGCCTCGGTGCTGATCACCCTCACCGTGCGGCAGCTCAACCCGAGCGTCCCCATCACCACCAGCGTCCGCGAGGAGGAGAACGCGAACCTCCTGCGGCAGTCCGGTGCGGACACCGTCATCACCACGTCGGCGACGTCCGGCCGGCTGCTGGGTCTCTCCACCGACAGCCCGCGGGTGGTCGCCGTCGTCGAGGACCTCGTGACCGGCGGCCAGGGCCTGGACCTGCACCAGCGGACGGCGACCGCCGACGAGGTCGGGCTCGGCCCGCGCCAGCTGCGCGACATCGTGCTGTCGGTGACCCGCGGCGGGCGCACGCTGCGCTTCGACGACCCGCTGATCGGCACCCTGCAGCCCGAGGACGTGCTCGTCGTCGTGAAGGCGCACGAGCCCGGCAAGGCGATGCAGCTGCCGACGCAGTGACATCGCGATCCTCCGGATCGCACCGCCATCACATCGTCGTCCTCCGGACGACACCGCGGCCACGTGCCGTTCCCCTGCACCGCTGAGCCCTGCCCGTCCTTCCTCTGGGGAGCCTCCGGCCCCCCGTCGTCAGGACCCGCTGCGCGGAGTCCAGGCCGTGCCTCGGGGACCCTCCGGGGCCCACTCGGGACGACCCTGCAGTCAGCGCACCCGCACCCAGGTACGGGTCGGCTCGTCCCGTCCTCTCAGATGCACCTCCCGGTCGGCCTGCCAGTGCACCTGCTCCCCCGGTGCCGCCGTCAGCACCGTCGGCTCGCTGGCGACCGCGCGGCCCGGGTGTTCCTTGGCCAGGTCGGTGAGCCGCGCCGCCTCGTTCACCGGGTCGCCGATCACCGTGTACTCCAGCCGGCTGGCCGCCCCCACCTGACCGGCCCACACCCGGCCGCACGCGACGCCCACCCCCACGTCGACCTCCCCGGCGGTGGCGACGGCGTCGCAGATGCGCCGGGCCGCCCGCAGCGCGGCCCCGGCCGGGTCCGGGTGGTCGGCCGGAGCGCCGAAGACGCAGAGGGCGGCGTCGCCCTCGAACTTGTTCACCAGCCCGCCCTCGTCCTCGATGGCGTCGACGACGACCCCGAAGAACCGGTTGAGCAGGCCGACCATCTCCTCCGGCCCCGTGCGGCGCACCAGCGCGGTGGAGCCGGCGACGTCCACGAACAGCGCCGCGACGGTCCGCTCCTCCCCGCCCAGCGAGACACCGGTCGCCAGCGCCCGCTGGGCCACCGTCGTCCCGACGTGCCGGCCGAACAGGTCGCGCAACCGCTCCCGCTCGGCCAGGCCGGCGGCCATGGAGTTGACGCCCTCCTGCAGCAGGCCGATCTCCCCGGCGTCGTCCACCACGACGTCGACGGCGTAGTCGCCGGCGCCGACCTGCTGCACGGCCCGGCGCAGGTCGCGCAGCGGTTGCCCGACGGCGCGGGCGGTGAGCACGGTGGCCAGCGCGCCGACCAGCAGCGCGACCACCACGAGGAAGACGACGGCGGCGCGCCCGGGGCCGTCGGGGTTGCTCGGGTCCAGGTACAGCAGGACGACGCCGACCATCGGCACCCCGCTGGTGAGCCCCCAGGTGAGCAGCAGGCGGATGCGGACCCCGAGGGTGAGCGCGCCCGCGGGCGGGTGGGCGGCCAGCGCGCGGGCGGTGACGGCGCGGGCCGCCCGGGCGACCAGCAGGTAGGTGACGCCGGCGGTGACCACCCCGCCGAGCAGCACGGCGACGGCGACGCGGGCGCCGACCAGCGCGTCGGGGAAGGTGAGCGCCGCGACCGCTCCCATCAGGACCGCACCCAGCAGCCAGACGACGGCGGCGACCAGGGCGGTGTCCAGCGGGAGCCGCAGCGCCTGCCGCGCCTCCTCGACCGTGGGCCCGCGGCCGGCCGTGAGCCAGCGGTTCGTGGCCCGCTGGCGCCCCAGCCCGGCGAGCACGGCCAGCGGCAGGGCGACCGCGAGGTAGGCCGCGGCCGCCCACAGCACCTCGGCGCGGCCGGTGCTGCCCCGGTCGCCCTCGACCCCGAGGAGCAGCACCACCACGGTGCCGACGCCGACCAGGTTGGCCGCGATGACCAGGCCCACGATGACCGGGACGGCCAGCCGGCCGCTCGGCGCCCACCCGGCCATGCCGGTCAGCCGGCGGCGCACGTCCTCGCCCGCGGTGGTCACGTCCGGCTCAACGAGCGCGGCCCGCGCACGGCACGGGCGGGCACCCGATCGAGGTCACCGGACCATGATCACCGAGCGGACCCGCCCCCGTCCGGCCGGTTCCCCGCCGGGGTGGGAGCGGCGGCGGGACGACCCGGCAGGGCACGCCCGAGCACCAGCGCGCCGATGCCGGCGAGGACGACCCCGAGCAGCGCGACCCGCAGGCTGAAGGCGTCGGCCACGACCCCGATCAGCGGCGGGGAGAGCAGGAAGCCGATCCGCAGCAGCCAGTTGATCACCATCAGACCCTGGCCGTGCGGCAGGCCGGGGAGCTCGTCGGCGGCGTGGTAGACGGCCGGGATCAGGGTGGCGACGCCGAGACCGGCCAGCGCGAACCCGATCAGCGTGCTGGGCACCGAGGGCCAGGCGAGCGCGACGCCGAGGCCGCCCGCGGCGAGCGCACCTCCGGCCTGCGCTACCCGCCGCTCGCCGAACCGGTCGACCACGCGGTCGCCGGTCAGCCGGCCGACGGTCATCGCCGCCGACAGCGCGACGAAGCCCAGCCCGGCGACGGCCGCGCCGGCCGCGAGCTCGGTGCGCAGGTAGAGCGCGCTCCAGGACGCGCCGACGTCCTCGATCAGCGCGCCGCAGGCGGCGAGCAGGCCGAGCACCGCCAGGGCCGGGACCGCGGCCCGCCGTCGCGGGCGTTCCCGCGGCGCCTCCTCGGCGACCGGCTCGGGCTCGTCGGAACCGGGCAGCACGCCACGGGAGACGACCAGGGCGACGGCGCCGAAGACCACGGCCGAGGCGCCGAGGTGCACGGGCAGCGGGATGTCCAGCCCGGCCGCCGCGGAACCGAGCAGCCCACCGGTGACCGCGCCGATGCTCCAGACGCCGTGCAAGGAGTTGATGATCGAGCGGCCGTAGAGCCGCTGCACGCGGAGGCCGTGCGCGTTCTGCGCGACGTCGACGACGGCGTCGAGGGCGCCGACCACCAGGAAGGCGGCGGCCAGGCCGAGCCAGTTCGGCGCCACGGAGACCGTCCACACGACCGCGCCGAGCAGCGCCAGACCGTAGGAGGCGACCCGGCCCGAGCCGAACCGGCGGTTGAGCGCCGCCGACGACAGCCCGGCCACCAGGGCGCCCAGCGGCACGGCCGCGAGCGCGGCGCCCAGCGCGGTGCTGCTCAGCTCGAGCTCGGCCTTGACGGCGGGCAGCCGGGGCACGAGCCCGGCGTAGAAGACGGCGTTGAGGAAGAAGCAGGCGGCGACGGCGCGGCGGGCGCGACGCAGCCGCGGGGGCTCGACGGACGCGGGTGCGAAGGACATGGCGGGCTCCAGCTCCCGGTCAGCCGGCGAACCGGAGCAGCGCGGCACGGATCTGCGCGGCGTCCATCGGGTCGGTGGACAGCGCGCTGTGCAGGACCAGCCCCTCGACGAGGGCGTCGACCTCGCGGGCGGTGACCGGGTCGAGGTGCCGCTCCAGGCTGCGGCGGCTCCGCGACATCCAGTCCTGGGTGACCGCGCGCAGCTCGGCGTCGCGGGCCGCGGCGACGTACAGCTCGACGGCGAGCACCAGGTCGCGCTGCGAGCCCAGCAGGTCGCCGGTGAGGTGCTCGACGAGCGCCTCCAGCGCCGCCGCGCGATCCGGGGCGGCCGCCATGCGCGCGTCGAATCGGGCCGCGACGTCGTCCACGTGCCGGGTGAAGGCGGCGGCGAGCAGCTCGGTGAGCGAGCCGAAGTGGTACGTCAGCGACCCGAGGGGCACGTCGGCGGCGCGGGCGATCGCCCGGTGCGTGGCCGTCGCGACCCCCTGCGCGGCGATGACGTCGAGCGTGGTGTCGACCAGCCGGTCGCGCCGCCCGGGGTCGTGCCGACGGGGACGGCGGACCGTCGTCGGGTCGGCGCTCACCGGGCGGGGTCGTCCAGCCGGCGGACGACGCGTGCCGGGTTGCCGACCGCCACCACGTCGGCCGGCAGGTCGCGGGTGACCACCGCGCCGGCGCCGACGACGGTGTTCTCCCCGATGGTGACGCCGGGCAGCACGATCGCCCCGCCGCCGAGCCAGACGTTGTCGCCGATGGCGATCGGCTCGGCCGCCTCCCACTTGTCCCGACGGGGGCCCGGCTCCACCGGGTGGGTGGGCGTGAGCAGCTGGACGTTGGGCCCGATCTGCACGTCGTCCCCGATGGTGATGGGGGCGACGTCGAGGGCGACCAGGCCGAAGTTGGCGAAGCAGCGGGCGCCGATGCGGATGTTGCTGCCGTAGTCGACGCGCAGGGGCGGCCGGATCTCCGTCCCCTCCCCCACCGCGCCGAGCAGCTCCGCCAGCAGCTGCCGGCGCAGCGAACCCTGGCGGACCGACGTCGCGTTGTAGGCGTCGGCCAGGTCGAGGGCCCGGGCGCTCTCCTCGGCGATCTCGGGGTCGTCGGCGATGTAGAGGTCGCCGGCGAGCATCCGCTCGCGCATCGTCCGGGGATCGCCCGCACCGGGCCGGGAGCTCATAGGAACGAGCGTACACATACGCCGCGGGTGCCGGTGCGCGGGGCGGGACGCCCGTGCAGGTGCCCCGCCCCGGCGGTCAGAACGCGGCGAGGACGGCTCCTTCGTAGTTCTCCTCGATGAACTGGCGCACCTCGTCCGAGTGCAGCAGCCCCTCCAGCTCCTGGATGCGCTCGTCCCCCTCGTCGCCGGTGCGCACCACCAGGAGGTTGGCGTTGGGGTTGCCCTCCCCCTCCTCCAGCGCCAACGCGTCCTCGGCCGGGACCAGGTCGGCCTCGATGGCGTAGTTGCCGTTGATGACCGCGATGTCCACGTCGGCCAGGGACCGGGGCACCTGCGCGGCCTCGACCTCGGAGATCTCGAGGTTCTTCGGGTTGCCCTCGATGTCCAGCGAGGTCGGCGCGGCGTCGCCGGTGTCGGCGAGGGTGATGAGGCCGTTGGCCTCCAGCAGCCGCAGCGCCCGCGCGGCGTTGGTCGGGTCGTTCGGGATGGCCACCGTCGCGCCGTCGGGCAGGTCGGCGAGGTCGGTCAGCGTGCTCGAGTAGATGCCCAGCGGCTCGATGTGCACCGGGTCGAGCGCCTCGAAGTCGTATCCGGCGCTGGCCTCCTGCTCCTCCAGGTACGGGGTGGTCTGGAAGTAGTTGGCGTCCAGTGAGCCGTCGTCCAGGGCCACGTTGGGCTGCACGTAGTCGGTGAACTCGACGATCTCCAGGTCCAGCCCGGCGTCCTCGGCGAGGTTCTCGTCGATGTAGCGCAGGATCTCCGCGTGCGGGACCGGGGAGGCGCCCACCCGCAGCGGCTCGTCGGCCGCCGAGAGCTCGGCCTCGCCGCCGCAGGCGGCGAGCAGGGCCGTCATCGCCGACGCGGCCAGCAGGGCGGGGAAGCGGGTGCGCATGGTGGTGTTTCTCCTCTGTGGCGGGGTGGGACGGCGGCCGGGCGGACGCCGTGGCGGTCGGATCAGGCGTGCGCGAGCGAGCGCGCCCAGCGGTCCCCGGCCCACTGGAGGGCCTGGACGATGACGAGCAGGAGGACGACGGTCGCGAGGGTGATGTCGGTGCGGAACTGCTGGTAGCCGAAGCGGATGGCGAAGTCGCCCAGCCCGCCGCCGCCGACTGCACCGGCCATGGCCGAGTAGCTGATCAGCGCGACGACGGTGACCGTGATGCCGGCCACCAGCGACGGCCGGGCCTCCGGCAGCAGCACGGTGCGCACGACGTCACGCCGGCGGGCGCCCATCGACAGCGCCGCCTCCACCTTGCCGGCGGCGACCTCGCGCAGGCTGGTCTCCACCAGCCGGGCGAGGAACGGGACGGCGCCGATGGTCAGCGGCACGATCGCCGCGGTGGAGCCGATCGTCGTCCCGACGATGCCGCGGGTGACCGGGGCGACGAGGACCAGCAGGATGATGAACGGCAGCGCGCGGCCGAGGTTCACGACCAGGCCGACGAGCCGGTGCAGCAGCGGCCGCGGAGCCAGCCCGCCTGGCGCGGTGACGGTCAGCAGCACGCCCAGCGGGACGCCCAGGAGCACGGTGACCAGGGCCGCGACCCCGACCATGTAGAGGGTCTCCCAGGTGGCGTCCAGCAGCTGGGGCCAGATGCGGTTCCAGTCGCTCACCGGGCCACCTCGGCGGTCGCGGCCACGCGCTCGACCAGGACGCCGCCGGCCCGCAACCGGTGCACGGCGTCGTCCAGCCCGGCGACTCCTCCGGTGACCCGCAGGAGCAGCCGGCCGTAGCGGCCACCGGCGACGGTCTCCACCGACCCGCCGGCGATCTCGACGGCCAGGCCCAGCTCGCCGATCAGCGTCTGGAGGACGAGGGTCTCCGGCGTCCGGTCGGTGACGGTCACCCGCAGCAGGGCGCCGTCGTGCGCGGCACCGGCGTCCGCCACCGGCGCCGGGAGCAGGGCGTCGCCCAGCGGCGAACCCGGCCGGGTCAGGACGTCGGCCAGCCGGCCGCCGTCGACGACCCGCCCCCGGTCCAGCAGCACGGCGCTGTCGCAGACGGCCTTGACGACGGACATCTCGTGGGTGATCAGGAGGACCGTGAGGCCGAGCTCGTCCCGCACCCGGCGCAGCAGCTCCAGGACGCCGGTGGTGCTCGCCTGGTCCAGCGCGGAGGTGGCCTCGTCGCAGAGCAGCACCGTCGGCCGGACGGCGAGCGCGCGGGCGATGGCCACGCGCTGCTTCTGGCCGCCGGAGAGCTGGGCGGGGCGGGCGCCGGCGCGGTCGCCGAGCCCCACGAGGTCCAGCAGCTCCCCGGCCCGCCGCCTGCGCTCGGCCCGGCCCATGCCGGAGAGCTCCAGCGGGTGCTCCACGTTCCCCGCGGCGGTGCGTGAGTCGAGCAGCTCGAAGTGCTGGAAGACCATCCCGATGGAGCGCCGCGCCTGCCGGACCTGCTCGTCCGGCAGCTCGGTCAGCAGCTGCCCGTCGACGGTCACCGAGCCCGATGTGGGCCGCTCCAGCAGGTTGACCAGGCGCACCAGCGTGCTCTTGCCCGAGCCGCTGGGGCCGACGACGCCGGCGAACTCGCCGCGGTCCACCGCCAGGCTGACGCCGTCGACGGCGACGACCTCGCCGGCCTGCCCGCGGGCAGGGAAGACCTTGCGGACGTCGTTCAGTTCGATCACGGGGTGCGGTCCTCGGGGTTGAGCAGGCACGGGCGCGCGGCGACGCCGCCGGGGGTCCCCGGCGAGGGCGTGGTCGCCCGCGGTGCGCGGTGGCTGGGGTGCGCGGTGGCTGGGGTGCGCGCCCGCCGTCCGGTGGGGCGGGCGACGCCAGGAGGCGGGAGGCGGGAGGCCTCAGCGGCACATGGCTGTGCCGGTCCGGCACAGGTCGACGTGCCGGCGGGCCCACGAGAGCAGCTCGTACCGCATGGTGTTCCTCCATCGGTCCTGGCAGTAGCACCCGCGCCCGCCGATGCGGGGGGTTGCTGCGACGTCGACGAGCCAGGTCTCTCAGCCGCTCCGGATGGTTGCGGGAGCGAGTCTACGGAGGAGGTCGGGGCCTTTCTCGTCCGCGACCTGCGACGTCACTCACACAGCACACCCAAGCGCGACACCACCACCACGCCGAGCGGCGGCGGGATGGGCACTGCCCCGGGCGGATCCGGTGGGGCGCCGCCGAGCCGGCCCTCCTGACCGACGGGCGCGCTGCACGCGGGCCCCGGACGCACGAAGGGCCCGGTCTGCCGACCGGGCCCTTCGTGGTGGAGCGGGGTGGAGGTGGCGGGAATCGAACCCGCGTCCTTCGACGCATATCCAGGGCTTCTCCGAGCGCAGTCCGCTACTGCCTCTGCTCGACCCCATCGATCTCGCGGACGAGTCGATGTGACGGGCCCAGTCGCTGTGAGATGTCCCGTGAACGCCCGCGACCGGCACTCACGGTGAGTCATCTAGCTGATGCCAGGATCCGGGCCGATGACGAACCCGGGCTGACAGAGTCGCCTCGCTACTTAGGCAGCGAGGGCGAACTCGCGCTGACTGGAGTCGGCGCTTGTGTTGTTTCCAACGCGTGGTTAACGAGCTCATCGTTGGCTTCCTCGGCTCGCTTCCCCTGGACACCCGACCGAAGTCGAGACCAATCACCCCCTGTGCAGTTGTGCAGTCAGGGTAACGGCCCCGTCCAGCCGGTTGTTCCCGGCGTTCTGCTGCCCACCAGCCCGCCGTCCGGCACGATGCCTGCATGACGGGGACCGGCCGGACGACGACGCCGGTGCGGATCGCGATGTGGTCGGGGCCGCGCACCCTGTCGACGGCGACCATGCGCGCCTGGGAGAACCGCCCCGACACCGTCGTCGTCGACGAGCCGCTCTACGCGTACTACCTGGCCGCGACCGGACTGGACCACCCGGGCCGCGACGAGGTGATCGCCAGCCAGCCCACCGACTGGCGCACCGTCGTCCGCACCCTGACCGACGACGACCTGCCCGACGGCGCCACCCTCTCCTACCAGAAGCACATGACCCACCACGTGCTGCCGGAGGTCGACCTCGACGCCTTCGCCGGGCTGCGGCACGCCTTCCTGATCCGCGACCCGCGCCGGCTGCTCGCCTCCTACGCGCGGGTGCGCGAGCAGCCGACCCTGGCCGACCTCGGCCTCGCCCAGCAGGTCGCGCTGCACCGCCGCTTCGGCGGCCCGGTCGTGGACTCCGACGACCTGCTGCGCGACCCGCGCGGCGTCCTCACCGCCCTGTGCGCGGCGCTGGACGTCCCGTTCGACGAACGCATGCTGTCCTGGCCGCCCGGCCGCCGGGACACCGACGGCGTGTGGGCGCCGCACTGGTACGCGAGCGTGGACACCTCCACCGGCTTCGGCCCGTACCGCGACGCACCCGTGGAGCTGCCCGGGTCCCTGGCCGGGCTCGCCGCCGAGTGCCTCCCCCACTACGACGAGCTGGCCGACAGCCGGCTGAGGAGCTGACCCGTGCTGCAGCAGTTCGACGAGCGCAACCGCGACCTGGTGGTCAACGTGGACGGCCGGCTGGCCCACCGCGACGAGGCCGGCGTGAGCCCGTTCGACTCCGTCGTCCAGGGCGGGGACGCGGTGTGGGAGGGCCTACGGCTGTACCAGGGCCGGATCTTCGCCCTCGAGGAGCACCTGGCCCGGCTGCGCCGCTCGGCGCAGGCCCTGGCGTTCGCCGAGATCCCCGACGACACCGCGATCGTGGAGCAGATCCGCCGCACGCTGGCCGCCAACGGCATGACCGACGGCGTGCACGTCCGGCTCACGCTGACCCGCGGCGCCAAGGTGACCAGCGGCATGGACCCGCGGCTCAACCGGAGCGGCCCGACGTTGATCGTGCTGGCCGAGCACAAGCCACCGGTCTACGACACCGGCGGCATCACGCTGGTCACCTCGAGCGTCCGCCGGCCCACCCCCGACGTGCTCGACCCGAAGATCCACCACAACAACCTGCTCACCTCGATCCTCGCCAAGATCGAGGCCAACGTCGCCGGCGCCGACGACGCGCTGATGCTCGACGCCCGCGGCTTCGTGGCCGAGACCAACGCGACGCACGTCTTCTTCGCCGCCGGCGGCGTGCTGCGGACCCCGACGACCGGGGCGTGCCCGGAGGGCATCACCCGCGCCGCGGTGCTCCGGCTGGCCACGGCCGACATCCCCACCGAGGTCGGCGACTTCTCGGCGACCCAGCTGTACGCGGCCGACGAGGCGTTCGTCACCGGCACGATGGGTGAGCTCACGCCCGTGCTCGCCGTCGACGGGCGGCGGATCGGCACCGGCGAGCCGGGCCTCCTGACGCGGCAGCTCTCGGCCGCCTACGGGGAGCTGACCGCGAGCAGCGGTACCCCGGTCGTCTGACCGCCGGGGTCGGTCCCGCGCGGGTGGCCTGGCCGGGGAGGAGGGTGGCCGTCGGACCCCGGGGGACGGGCTGCCGTCCCGAGCCTGCGCCGGCCGGCCTTCGAGGTCCCGCGCCGAGCGTGCGAGGCGTGGGGGAAGGCCGGTCCTCAGATCCAGTCGCGGCGCTTGAAGACCAGGTAGAGCGTCAGGCTGACGCCCACCATGAGCAGCAGCGCGAACGGGTAACCCCAGACCTCGTCGAGCTCGGGCATGTGGTCGAAGTTCATCCCGTAGACGCCGCCGACGAGGCTCGGCGCGAAGAGGATGGCGGCCCAGGCCGAGATCTTCTTGACCTCCTCGCCCTGGGCGATCGAGGTCTCCGTGAGCTCGCGGATCTCCTCGTTCTGCCGCTGCGCCACCAGGGTCGCGTTCACGGTGAGGATGTCGCGCAGCTGCAGCCGGAAGCCCTCCACCCGCTCGTTGACCTGGATGACGTGGTCCGCGACGTCGCGCAGGTAGCTGCGCAGCTCCTCGTCGACGCCGTACTTGTCGAACCCGGCGGTGAGCGCGGCGATGATGCCGGTGAGCGGCTGGGCGGCCCGCTGGAACTCCAGCACCTCCTGGGACAGCTCGTAGATGCGCCGCGAGACGCCGGGGTCGCCCCCGAACACCTGGGTCTCGATCTCGTCGATGTCGTTGGCCAGCCCGTCGACCACCGGCCGGTACCCGTCGACGACGGCGTCCAGCGTCGCGTAGAGCACCGCCTCGCTGCCCCGGGCCAGCAGCTCCGGGTCGCTCTCCAGCCGGCGCCGCACCCGCGACAGGTCCGGCGACTCGCTGTGCCGCACGGTGATCGCGAAGTCCGGCCCCAGGAACAGGTGCAGCTCGCCGAACTCGACCTCCTCGGCGGCGTCCAGGTACCGCGCGGCCTTGAGGACGACGAACAACGTGCTGCCGTAGCGCTCGAACTTCGGCCGCTGGTGGGCCTTGATCGCGTCCTCGACCGCCAGCTCCGGCAGGTCGAACAGCTCCGCGAGGCCTCCGAGCTCCCCCGGCCCCGGGCGGTACAGCCCCAGCCAGGCCAGCCGCCCCTCCCCGTGGAGGAGCTCCTCCCGGCTCTCGGCGGGCGACTCCGGCGTCGCCACGCGGCGGCCCTCGGAGTACACGGCGTTGTCCACGATCCGCGAGGGGACGGCCGGCGCGTCGGACAGCACCGCGGACGCCGTGGCGCCGCTCGGCGTCGGCACGGGGACCGGGCGCGGTGGGCGGCGGCCCAGCGTGGTCAGGGCGGTCAGCGGCGCGAGGCGGCGCTCGGTCATGACGGGCTCCCGGGGCGAGGGGACGGCGGTGGGCACCGGAGCGGCCCTCCTCGCCCCCGTGGCCGCCCCGGCCCGGGTGCGGGCAGGGCGGGACGGGCGGCCTCCCCTGCGGGCCCGGCACGGCGTGCGGGGCGGGCGCGGGGAGACCGGTCAGCCGGCGGAGAGGACCTGGGGATCGGTACTGGGAGGTTCGCTGCGCACGACGTCCCCCTCCCGGGTCCGGGCGCCTCCGCCCACGTGTTCTCGGCCGTCGACCATCGTCCCACGCCGACCACGGGGAGCCGGACGTGCGATGGCCCACACGGGTGAGGGGGCGGCTCCGCCGTCAGCCCGCGACGCCGAGCACCAGGTCGACCAGCAGCGGCAGCAGAAGCACGATGAGGATCGCGCCGAGGACGTCGAAGGAGATGCCCGACCGGATCATCTTGGTGATCGGCACGACGCCGGAGCCGTAGACGATGGCGTTCTGCGGCGTCGACACCGGGAGCATGAACCCGAACGACGCCGCGAAGGTGGCCGCCAGCGCCGGTACGAACGGGTTGATGCCCGCGGCCACGGCCACCGGGATGATGATCGGCACGACGACGGCGGCCGACGCCGTGTTCGACGTCGTCTCGCTGATGATGATCGCCAGGATCACCGCGAAGACGGTGATCGCGATCGTGCTGGTGAGCCCCAGCCCGTCGGCCGAGGCCTGGCCGATCGTCTCGGCCAACCCGGTGCTCGCCAGCAGCGAGCCGAAGATGATGCCGGTGCCGAACAGCAGGATCGTGCCCCAGTCGATCGTGGCGGCATCGCTCCAGTTGAGCGTGAACTCCCGGCGCTTCCAGTCCGTGGGGAGCAGGAACAGCAGCGAGGCCCCGAGGACGGCGACGATGCCCTCGTCGAGGCGGTCGCTGATGGTGGCGTAGAGGTCGGACTCCGTGCCGGCGGTCAGCGCGATGACGCCGGGGAAGATCCACAGCGCCACGGTGACGCCGAAGGCGATGAGGGTGTTCCGCTCGGCGCCGGAGAAGGGGCCGAGCTCGGCCCGCTCCTTCTGCACGTACTCGTGCACGCCCTCGATCCGCTTGATCTCCGGCTTGTTGACCAGCAGCAGCACGATGACGAGCGCGACGAACATCAGCGCGCAGATCGGCAGCGCCATGAGCATCCAGTCGAGGAAACCGATCCGCTCGCCGGTGGCCTCCTCGATCAGCCCGCGGCCGATCAGGTTGGGCGGGCTGCCGACCGGGGTGAGCAGGCCGCCGACGCCGGCGCCGTAGGCGAGCATCAGCATCAGCGCGACGCCGACCCGCAGGCGCAGCGGGTCGAAGTCGGGCTTCACCAGCTCCTTGTCCTGCAGCAGCTTGGCGATGACCGACAGGATGCCGATCGCGGTGGGCAGCAGCATGGCCACGGTCGCGGTGTTGGACACGAACGCCGACAGCACCGCGGTGATGAAGCCGAAGGCGATGATCACGCGCGCGGTGGAGGCGCCGACCCACGTCAGCGACAGGATGAACATCGCGAACCGCCGCGCGACCCCGTGCTTGAGCATGGCCGCGGCGAGGATGAACGCGCCGATGAAGGTGAACACCGTCGTCGACCCGAACGGCGCCAGCGCGTCGTCGGCCGGCACCACCCCCAGAACGGCGATCGCGCCGACGCCGATGAGGCCGCCGATCGGGATGGGAACCGGCTCGGTGATCCACAGGACGATGACGCCGAGCAGGATCGCGGCCAGCAGGTGCTGGTCGCGCGGGAGGTCGATCGGCACCAGCGCGAAGACGAGGGTGACCAGCGGCGCGAGGAAGAGGCCGACGGTGCGGCGGCCCTTCTCGAACCGCTCCTCGGCCGGGCTGAGCTGCTGCTCCCCCAGGCTGCGGTAGGTGGCGCTGCCGCGGAATGCGGCGTCCACGTCGGTGCGCCACCCGGGGCCCCCGTGCGCGGCGGCCTGGACCCCACCCTGTTCGCGCTCGGTCGCGGTCATGGCGCCTCCCTCGGGCCGGGATCCGGCATGACCCTAGAAGGACCCCCCGCTCCCCACCACTCGCAGGCTCGCGGCGGGCCCCTACGGGTGGCCGAAGCGGGGGTCGGAAGGCCGGGTCAGCGACCGAAGATGCCCTGGCCGAAGGCGCCGTTGGCGGTGATGACGCGCGACAGGCCCTTGCCGAGCTCGACCACCCGCGTGGTCCTCTCCGCCCCCAGCTGCAGCCACGGATCCGCGGCGAGCGCATCGGTCTGCACCTCGATGCGGGCGCGCAGCTCCTCGCCCTCCTCGGTCAGGCCGGCGTCGTCGAGCAGACCGCGCTCGGCCAGCGCGGCGCACGCGGCGTCCCACTGCTCGTCGCTCCACCCGCGGGTCGCCTTGGCCGCGGGCACGGTGAACCCGCGGCCGGTCGCGCAGTGGGTGATCAGGGCCTCCAGCCCGGTCAGCCCGGCGTGCACCAGGACGGCGACGTGCCCGTCCCCGCGGTGCTCGCGCAGCAGGGTGGTGCCGTGCCACAGCGCCAGCAGCGGCTCCTCGGGCCACGGCAGGTCGGCGTGCCCGGCGAACAGCGGGCGGCCCTCCGCGCTGAGGTCGGCGCACGCCTCGCGCAGCAGCCCGGCGAGCTCGGCCACCTCGGGCGATCCGGCGACCTCCTCGCCGAGCAGCCGGGTGAGCGACGCGCGTGCGGCGTCCAGGCGGGCGGCGAGCACCTGCTCGGGCGTGGCCAGCGTCCAGGCGCGCGGGATCATGTGCGCCACCAGCGACGGGGCGAAGTTGTAGAAGGTGGCCGTCACGACGCCGGCGCCGACGGCGCCCATGGCGGCCGCCCGGCCGGCGAAGTAGACCATCCGGCCCGTGCGGAGCCCGAGGGCGCCGAGGTGCTCGTCCTGCTCCGGCGCGAAGTAGAGCTGCGAGTGCAGCGGGTCGATCGCGCGGTGGGCGCGGCCCACGAGGGCGGGGTCGAAGGCGGGCTCGGGCTGCTCGGCGCTGACCATGGGCGCACCCTAGCCAGCGGCCACCGGCGGCAGTGACAGGGACCACGCCACGCGGGTCCGCACGGTGCCGAAGCCGAGGCTCTCGTAGAGCCGCAGCGCCCCGGTGACGTTGTCGCTGTCGACGTCGAGGGCGGCCGTGCGGCAGTCCTGCGCCGCGGCCGCGCGCAGGCTCTCGCCGATCATCGCCGATGCCAGGCCGCGGCCGCGGGCCCCGGGCAGCACGCCGATCTGGCCGAGCACCACCTCCCGGTAGCCGCGCGCCCGGGTGTCGGCCTCGTACACGTAGGCCAGGAGGTAGCCGGCCACGGCGCCGTCGGCGACCGCGAACACGGAGAGGTCGGGGCGGAAGGCGCGGCTGCCGGTGAACAGCCGCTGCCACGACTCGGCGTCGCGCTCGCTGGACCCGTGGTGCTCGGTGAACGCCGCGTTGTGCGCGCGCCGCACCTCGTCGTCGCGGTCCCAGGAGAACGGCACGACCTGCACGCCCGGGACCTGGCGGGCCTCCGGCAGGTCGGTGAGCGGCCGCTCCATGGTGCGGTACCAGCGCTCGGCCGTCAGCCCGCTGCGCTCGACGAGCCGCTCCAGCCCCGGCTGGGTGCCCGTGACGCCCACCACCAGCTGGGCGGGGGCCTCCGGGTGCCGCTCGGCGTGCACCTCCGTGCCGCGGGCGAGCTCCCAGCCCAGCAGCGCCGTCCCGATGCCCCGGTCGCGCCGGTCGGGGTGCACCCGGCCGTCGAGGTGGATCCGGTAGGAGCCGCGGAAGGTGGGGCTGGCGGAGACCACCGCGTAGGCGGCGAGCGCGCCGTCCGCGCCGGTGACGGCGACCCCGTCGCGCGCGGGGTCGACGCCCCAGCCGGTCCACTCCTCGGCGATGTCGTCGGCGTCGGGGAACTCCCCCGTGTCGTCGAGCGCCTCGGCCGCGCCCAGGAGCTCGGCCACCGCCGTGGCGTCGTCGGGGCTCAGCGGGCGGACGGTGAGGGCGTCGGGGACGGCGGGCAGCGCGGGCACGGTCCAGAGGGTAGGCAGCCACCCGCTACGGGACGAGCGGTTTTCTACAGCCGCACGAACAGGCAGAACGGGTGGCCGGCGGGGTCGGTGAAGACACGGACGTCCTCATCGGCGTCGGTGTGCCCGCCGACCCGGCGCGCACCGGCCTCCTCCGCGACCGCCGAGGCGGCGTCCAGGTCGTCGACCTGGAGGTCGAGGTGCAGCTGCATCTGCTGGGTGCCGGGCTCGGGCGGCCACACCGGCGGGACGTGGTCGTCCTCCCGCTGGAAGGACAACCCGGGGCCGCCGTCCTCGGGCCGCAGCGTGCTCCACTGCGGGTCGTCGTCGCGGATCGGCCAGCCCAGCAGGCGCTGGTAGAAGCGGGCCAGCCCCTGGGGGTCCGGGGTGCCGAGGACGGTCGCGGTCAGCCGGGCGCTCGGGGTCACGCCTCGATCGTGAACAGCCGGGCGCCGTTGCGCCACAGGACCGCGCGGATCCACTCCTCCCCCAGCCCGAGCCGGTGCAGCGCGGCGAGCTGGTGGGCGTAGGGGTACGGGATGGACGGGAAGTCGCTGCCGAGGAGCACCTTGTCGCGCAGCGCCGCCAGCCGCGGGAGGTCGGCCCGGTCGAAGGGCATCAGCCGCTCGGTGAAGTCGGTGGCGAACATGGTGGTGTCCAGGTGCACCCGCTCGTAGCGCTCGGCGAGGCCGAGGAACTCCCGGTACTCGGGCATGCCCAGGTGGGCGATCACCAGCTGCAGCCGCGGGAACCGCTCGAGCAGGCCGCTCATCGGTGCCGGGCCGGTGTGCTCGCCGGCCAGCGGTCCCGAGCCGCAGTGGATGACCACCGGTGTGCCGGTCTCCTCCAGCCGCGCCCAGACGTCGTCGAGCAGCCGGTGCCGCGGGTCGAAGGCGCCGACCTGCACGTGCACCTTGAACACCCGGGCACCGCGGTCGAGCGCCTCGGCCACGTAGCCCGCGACGCCCGGCTCGGGGAAGAACGTCGCCGACTGCAGGACCTGCGGGCGGCCCGCGGCGAACCCGGCCGACCATTCGTTGAGCCAGGCGGCCATGCCCGGCTTGTGCGGGTAGGGCAGCGTCGGGAAGGCGCGGACCCCCAGCCGCTCCAGGACCGCGAGCCGCTCCTCCTCGGGCAGCCGGTAGGCCACCGGCCACTCCGCGCCGTAGTGCGTGCCGGCCGCCTCGAAGTACTGCCAGACCTTCGCCTGCACCCGCTCGGGCAGGACGTGCACGTGCACGTCGACCAGCCCGGGCAGCCCCAGCTCGCGCCAGTACCGCGGGACGTCGCCGTCGTCGACGGGTGGCTGGACCGTCATCAGAGGGTGACGACGACCTTGCCGCGCACGTGGCCACCGGCGACGAGCTCGTGGGCCTGCGCGGTCTGCTCCAGCGGGAACGCCCTGGCGACGGCGACCCGCAGCTGGCCGGCGTCGGCCATCCGGGCGAGCTCCTCCAGGTCGTGCCGCTCCGGGCGCACGAAGACGTAGCGCCCGCCCATCCCGTTGACCGAGGGGTCCACCACGCCGGCGATCCGGGAGACGTCACGCACCTGCTTCGGCGCGTCGGCCAGCGTGTCCCCGCCGTTGAGGTCCAGGACGGCGTCGACGGGCTCGGAGAGCTGCCCGCTGATCGGGCCGGCCGAGTAGTCGAGCACCTCGGCGCAGCCGGCCTCGGCGAGGAAGCCGTGGTTGCGGGGGCTCGCGGTGCCGATGACGTGCGCGCCGAGGGCGACGGCGATCTGCACGGCGAAGAAGCCGACGCCGCCGGATGCACGGTGCACCAGCACCCGGTCGCCCTCGCCGACGGAGAGGGCCTCGGTGAGCGCCTGGTAGGCGGTCAGCCCGGCCAGCGGCACGCCCCCGGCCTCGGTGAACGACAGCGACCCCGGCTTGTGCGCCAGGCAGCGCTGCGGGGCGGGCACCAGCTCGGCCGCCGTCCCCCACTGGACGTCGTCGCGGCGCAGGTAGCCGAACACCTCGTCGCCGGGGGCGAAGTCGACGACGGCCGGGCCTACGGACTCCACGACGCCGGCGAGGTCCCAGCCCGGCACGATCGGGAAGTGGTGCGGGAAGAACGCGGCCAGCCCGCCCTCGCGGATGCCGATGTCGACCGGGTTGACGCCCGCGGCGCGGGTGCGCACCAGCACCGTGTCGGGGCCGACGGGCGGCTCGGGCAGGTCGTCCCGCAGCCGCAGCACGTCGACCCCGCCGAACCGGTCGTAGGCGATGCCTCTCATGGGCTCACCGTATGCGCGCCGCCGTCAGCGCCGCATGCCCGTCCCCGGACGCCGTTCAGGCGAGGTTCAGCGACGGCCCTTCACGTAGCGGCCGAACGCCTTCTGGATCTCCCGGCGGGAATCGCGCTCGGCGAGGTCGTGCCGCTTGTCGTAGGACTTCTTGCCCTTGGCGAGGGCGAGGGTGGCCTTGACCTTGCCGTCCTTGAAGTACAGGTCCAGCGGGACCAGCGTCAGGCCGCCCTCGCGGGTCTTGCCCATCAGCTTGTCGATCTCCTCGCGGTGCATGAGCACCTTGCGCTTGCGGCGCGGGGCGTGATTGGTCCAGGTGCCCTGCGTGTACTCGGGGATGTGCACGTGCTGCAGCCACACCTCGCCGTCGTCGATCGAGGCGAACCCGTCGACGAGCGAGGCACGGCCGGCCCGCAGGCTCTTCACCTCGGTGCCGGTGAGCACCAGGCCCACCTCGTAGGTGTCGAGGATCGAGTAGTCGTGCCGCGCCTTCTTGTTCTGGGCGATGAACTTGCGCCCCTGTTCCCGCGGCATGGGCACCAGGCTACCGGGCGGCGCGCGCCCCTCCCCGCGGATCGCGAGTGCGACGAACTGGTGGCCATCAGCGCTCGATGACCACGAGTTCGTCGCACTCGGCGTGCCGGCGGACCGGTCGAGACGGCCAGACCGCCCAGGGCTACATGCGGACGTAGAGCCGCAGCGTCACGTAGGCGGCGATGCCGGCCAGGGCGACGCCCACCCCCGAGACGATCACGCTGTTGGTGATGATCGCGTCCCACTCGACCTGCGGGATGATCCCCGCCCGGATCGGGCCGGAGAGCGTGCGGTCGATGAACAGCACCTTGGTGAGGATCAGGCCGCCCGCGGCGAGCAGGCCACCGACGAGACCGGCGATCGCCGCCTCGAGGATGAACGGCAGCTGGGTGTACCAGCGGGAGGCGCCGACCAGCCGCATGATGTTCGTCTCGTTGCGCCGGTTGAACGCCGCGAGCTGGATGGTGTTGGAGATCAGCAGCAGGGCCGCCAGCGCCTGCACCACCGCGACGGCGATGGTCGCGTTGCGCGCGCCGTTGAGCAGGCTGAACAGCCGGTCGAGGAACTCGCCCTCGTCGCGCACCTGGTCGACACCGTTCTCGCCGTTCGGGAACTGCGCGGCGATGACCTCGTAGCGCTCGGGGTTGACCAGCTCGACGCGGAAGCTCTCCGGGAGCGCGTCCGGCGGGGTGTTCGCCACCAGCTCCGGCTGCTGGCTGAACTGCTGCTGGAAGCGCGCGTAGGCCTCCTCGCGCGACTCGTAGAGGAAGCTCGCGACCTCCTCGGAGGACTCGAGCTCGCCCTGGATCGCCTGCCGCTGCTCGTCGGTGACGTCGTCGGCGAGGAAGATGGAGACCTGCACCTTGTCGTAGTAGATCTCCTTCATCTCGGAGATCATCCCGGCGATGAGCAGGCCGGTGCCCATGAGGCCGAGCGAGATGGCCGTCGTCAGGATCATCGCGACCGTCATGGTCAGGTTGCGACGAAGCCCGGTGGCCACCTCGGAGAGCACGAAGTTGACGCGCATGGATTCCCTGTCGTGGAGTGCGTTCGGACGCGGTCGGCGGTGGTGCGGCGGGCGCTGCTAGCGGCCCACGCCGTAGACACCGCGCGACTGGTCGCGGGTGAGGACTCCCCCGTTGAGCTCGATGACGCGGCGCCGCATGGAGTCGACGATGTGGTAGTCGTGCGTCGCCATCAGCACCGTGGTGCCGGTCCGGTTGATCCGCTCGAGCAGCAGCATGATGCCCTCGCTGGTCTCCGGGTCGAGGTTGCCGGTCGGCTCGTCGGCCAGGAGCACCAGCGGCCGGTTGACGAACGCGCGGGCGATCGCGACCCGCTGCTGCTCACCACCGGAGAGCTCACCGGGCAGCCGGTTGGCCTTCCCCTCGAGCCCGACCATCTCCAGCACCTCGGGGACGACCCGCTTGATGGTGCGGTGCGGCTTGTTGATGACCTCGAGGGCGAACGCGACGTTCTGCGCCACCGTGCGGTTGCGCAGCAGGCGGAAGTCCTGGAAGACGCAGCCCATGGTGCGGCGGAGCTTGGGCACCTTCCACTTGCTGAGCGTGCCCAGCGTCTGACCGTTCACCGTGATCGTGCCCGACGTCGGGTCCTCCTCCTTCAGCAGCAGCCGCAGGAAGGTCGACTTGCCCGACCCCGACGACCCGATGAGGAAGACGAACTCGCCCTTCTCGATCTCCGTGGAGACGTCGTCGAGGGCAGGCCGGCCGCTGGCCGGGTACAGCTTGGTGACGTGTTGCAGTTCGATCACGAGGGGCCACGGTACCTGCCCCGCGACCCAGGATGCGCCGTTCCGGGAGGAACGCGCGCAGCACGTCGTCTTGCCCGCCCCGCTGGCCTCGTCAAACCCAGGAACTGTCAGTTTCCTGTGACGGGGACGACGGGTCCGGATGCCCCGATCAGCGAGGCACGCCGGCTCAGGAGACAGGCCGGGTCAGGACGACGGCACGGCCTCCTGCTGACGGCGCCACCGGATGCCGGCCTCGATGAACGCGTCGATGTCGCCGTCGAGCACCGCGGTCGTGTTGCCCGTCTCCTGCTCGGTGCGCAGGTCCTTGACCATCTGGTAGGGGTGTAGCACGTAGGAACGCATCTGGTTGCCCCAGCTGCTGCCCTCGCCCTTGAGCGCGTCCATCTCCGCCTTCTGCTCCTGCTGGCGGACCACGAGCAGCCGGGCCTGGAGGACGCGCAGGGCCGCGGCGCGGTTCTGGATCTGGCTCTTCTCGTTCTGGCAGGAGACCACGATGCCGGTGGGGATGTGCGTCATCCGGACGGCGGAGTCGGTGGTGTTCACGCTCTGCCCACCGGGGCCCGAGGAGCGGAAGACGTCGACCCGGATCTCGTTCTCGGGGATGTCGACGTGGTCGGTCTGCTCGACGACGGGCAGCACCTCGACGCCGGCGAACGAGGTCTGCCGGCGGCCCTGGTTGTCGAACGGCGAGATGCGCACCAGCCGGTGGGTGCCCTGCTCGACCGAGAGGGTGCCGTAGGCGTAGGGCACCCTGACCGAGAAGGTGGCCGACTTGATGCCGGCCTCCTCCGCGTAGCTGATGTCGAGCACCTCGGTCGGGTACTTGTGGCGCTCGGCCCAGCGCAGGTACATCCGCATGAGCATCTCGGCGAAGTCCGCCGCGTCGACGCCGCCGGCCTCGGACCGGATCGTCACCAGCGCCTCGCGGGAGTCGTACTCACCGGAGAGCAGGGTGCGCACCTCGAGCTCGTCGATGGCCTTGCGCAGGCTCTCCAGCTCCCGCTCGGTCTCGGCGGTCGTGGCGTCGTCGTTCTCCTCGGCGGCCATCTCGTGCAGCAGCCCGACGTCCTCGAGCCGGCTCCGCAGCTCCTCGACCCGGCGCACGTCGCCCTGCATGTAGGAGAGCTTGGAGGTCAGCGCCTGCGCGGCCTCGACGTCGTCCCAGAGGTCCGGTGCGGCGGCCTGCTGCTCGAGCTCGGCCACCTCGCGGCGGAGTCGGTCGACGTCGAGGACGGCCTCGATCGACGTCAGGGTCGTGTCGAGTTCGTCCAGGACGACGGAGAAGTCAGCGGCCACGTCGACCCAGGGTAGTGCGCCCCCGCCGCGGGTAGGCAGGCGTGCCATGAGCGAACCTGACCGACCCCGCTCGCGGGAGGACTACGCGCGCGGCCTGCCCGACCACCACGACCCCACGGCCGGCATCGGCGGGGCTCGCCCGGCCCGCTCGGCGCTCACCCTGCGCGCGGTGCTGGCCGGCTTCGGCCTCGTCTTCTGCCTGCTCGCCGGGCTGGGCTGGCTGGCCGTGGCCGACCTGCCCACCTGGCCCGGGATCGTCCTGCTGGTGCTCGCCGTCGTCGCGGCGGTCGACCTGGTGGTGGTGCTGCGGCGCAAGGCGCGCGGCGAACCGGGCTGACAGCGAGCCCGGGCGCCGGCTCAGCGGCGGGCGCGCACGTACGGCGCGAGCGCCGGCTCGTCGTCGACCTCCGGCGCGTCGCCCTCGCTGTCGACGGCGTACCCGACGAAGGCGGCGTGGTCGGCCGCGAAGGTCGCCGGGTCCACGCCGGGCTGGAACACCTGGGCGCACGTGGTGAGCGGGATGCGGCCGCGCTCGGCCGGCCCGTCGTGGGTGAGCGCATCGACCACGATCGCGTAGCCGACCGGGTCGTAGCTGCCGATGGCGAAGTGGTCGGCCGCGTTGGCCGGGCACACCTCCTGGGTGGCGATGTTGGCGATCCGGCCGGCACCGGTGCGCAGCGCCGAACTGGCCACCGGCGGGGTGTTCGGGACGACGATCTCGTCGGCGGCGGTGTAGGCGACGGTGTAGTCGACGCCGGCGAAGGTCTCTGCCCCGCTGTTGAGCGCGCGCAGGAACTCCGACTGCGAGGCCTGCTGGTGGTTGGCCGGCGTGCACGGGCCGGTGCCGCAGGACGCGTCGGCCAGCACCGTGCCGTGGTTGGACGGGGAGAGGCCCACGAGGTCGTCGACGAGATCCCGGGTGTCCGGCCAGAAGCGCAGCGCCCAGCGCGGCACCATCCCGCCCTGGCTCCAGCCGACGACGTCGACGTCGCGCCGCGCCTGCTGGCTCATCGTCCGGATGGCGTGCACGAGGTGCTCACCGGCCACCTGGATGTCGCCGGTGGCGTCGAAGGGCAGGGTCACCGCGCACCAGCGCCACCCGCGCTGGTCGAAGGCCCGCATGTAGTTCCAGCCGAACCCGACGTAGGGATCCATCGTGGTGCCGGGCACGAGCAGGATCGGGTCCTGCCGCAGCCCGCGCAGGGAGCCGTTGCAGGTGAGGCTCGCCCGCAGGTCGGTCTGCGGAACCGAGAGCGCCGGGCCGCGCTGGTCCAGCGGGGCGTACTCCCCCGTCGTCGGGGCCGGCGCGGCCGTGGCGGCGCCACCGGTCAGCACGACGGCGGCCAGCGCGGCGGTCAGTGCGGTCAGCAGCCGGGACCTCTGCATCGGGCGTCTCCTCGGGCCGGGGCGCGCCCTCGCGCGCTCGCTCGCCGGGCACAACGAGCGGGCGCCCGGAGGGTTGTGGTCGGTGCCACAGGGAGGTGGGACACCTCTGGCCGCTCCAGGGAACGTCCAGCCGCGTTCCCACGCGGCTCGACGTTCCCTGGCCCGGCTCGACCCGCGAGCGGACATGGTGCAGCGACCCCCTGCCGGGCGATCCCGACCCGGAACCGGCGGTCATCCATGACGGGCGGGGACTTCCCCCGGCCGAGCGCGCCCCTGCTGACGCCTCAGCCGGCGGAGAGGTCCAGCCGCCCGCCGTTGGCGCGCATCCACCCGAGGAACTCCTCGGCCGGCACCGGCCGGCCGAGGTGGAATCCCTGGGCGTACGAACAGCCCAGGTCGACGACCCGCCGCAGCTGCGCGGCCGTCTCCACGCCTTCGGCCAGGCTGCGCATGCCGCACCCGTGGGCGAGCCCGACCACCGCGGCGATCGCGGCACCGGCGGGCCCGTCGGCACCGGTGACGAGGCTGCGGTCGATCTTCAGCACGCCCGCGGGGATGGCGACCAGCCGGCCCAGCGAGGAGAAGCCGCTGCCGAAATCGTCGATCCAGGACTCCACGCCCAGCTCGCGCAGCCGCCGGAACTGCTGCGCCGCCCGGGCCGGGTCCTCGGCGGCGCTGGTCTCGGTCAGCTCCACCACCAGCTGGCGGGGGTCCAGGCCGGCGCCCTGCAGGGCGGTGAGGACGTCGTCGACGAGCGTGCCCGTCACCAGGTGGACGGCGCTGATGTTGACCCCGGTGACGACGAGGACGCCGTCGTCACGCCACGCCGCGGTCTGCCGGCAGGCCTCGCCGAGCACCCAGCGGGTCAGCGGGATGACCAGGTCGTGCTGCTCGGCCACCGGCACGAACTCGCACGGCCCGATCCACCCGCGCTCGGGGTGCTGCCAGCGCACGAGGGCCTCGACGCCGGTGACGCGCCCCGTCGCCACCTCGACGACCGGCTGGTAGTGCAGCGTGAGCCCGCCGTCGGCGATGGCGTCCCGCAGTTCCGAGGCGAGCTGCACCTTGCGCTGCACGCTGTCCCGCAGCTCGGGGCTGAACACCCGCACCCGGTTGCGCCCGGCGGCCTTGGCCGCGTACATCGCCAGGTCGGCGTCCCGGACGAGATCCGTCGAGCGCACCTCGGCGGGTGAGCCGGCCGGGACCGCGGCGATGCCGATGCTGGCGCTCAGCCGGTGCGTCCGGCCGCCGAGGTCGAAGGGCTGCTCGAAGGTGGCCTGGCAGCGCTGCGCCAGCAGCTCGGCGCCGTCGGCCTCGCAGTCGCGGGAGAGGACGACGAACTCGTCGCCGCCGAGCCGCCCCACGGTGTCCTGGCCGCGGGTGACGGCGAGCAGCCGCCCCGCCAGCTGGCGCAGCAGCTCGTCGCCCACCTCGTGGCCGAGGGAGTCGTTGACGTCCTTGAAGCCGTCGACGTCGAGGAACAGCACGGCGACGGCGGGGCGGCCGGGGCGGCGCAGCTCGGCGTCGATGAGCTCGTGCAGGTGGCTGCGGTTGGGCAGCTCGGTGAGCGAGTCGTGGCGGGCCTGCCAGGCGGAGGCCTTCTCGGCCAGCACGCGAGCGGTGATGTCGACGTGGGTGACGACGACGTGCCCCACCTGGTCGATGCGCGAGCCCTGCACGTGGAACCAGCTCGTGGCCGCACCCGTGGGGTCCGGTACGGAGCGGTCGACCGACACCTCGGTGCGCTCGCCGTCGGCCAGTTCCCGCAGCTCCCCCACCAGCCGGCGGGCGTCCTCGTCGTCCCGGAGCGCCAGGGCCAGCGCGTGGTAGTCCGCACCCGGGAGGATCGGCGCCTGCCGCTCCACCCCCGCTGCGGTCCACGCCGAGTTGGCCAGGACGACGCGGCCGGCCGGGTCGAGGAGCACGGTGGGCGACGCGAGGGCGTCGAGCACCGCCTCCACGAGGGCGGCGTCCCGGCCCGAGGAGCCCGTGCTGCGGCGCACGTCCAGGGGCAGCTCGCGCTCGCCAGGTGTCGTCGTCACATCCCCCTCCGCCGCGTCGCGGGGCACCGTCCGCCGTTCCCCGTCTGCATCGGCAGGAAGGGTGCGCGGGTCGAGCCGATCGCGCCGCAGTACCCGGGAAGGGGGGACCGGCAACCGGCCGGTCAGGGCCGCCGCGTCTCCTCGTCGATCCACCGCAGGTAGTCGGGGTTGCCACCGACCAGCGGGAGGGCGATGACGCACGGCACCTCGTAGGGGTGCAGCTCGTGGGTGCGCGCCACGATCCGGGGCAGCAGGTCCCGGCGGGTGTGCAGGGCCACGCGCGCCTCGGGCTCGTCGTGCACCGCCCCCTGCCAGCGGTACACCGACCGGATCGGGGCGATGTGCTGCCCGCAGGCGGCCAGGCGCTCCTCGACCAGCGTGCGGGTGCAGCCGGCCAGCCAGTCGGCGTCCGCGGCGGTGACCACGACCTCGCAGAACTCCTCGTCCATGCCCGGATCCTGCCCGTGGCGCGCCGCCCTGCGTGGAACCGGGGGCGACGGGGGTAGGGGGACCGGCATGAGCGACGAGATGACGATCCAGCTGGACGGCGACGACTACGTGGTGACCCCCGCGGGCGAGGGCCTGCGGGTCGGGCGCCGCGTCGGGAGTGACGTGACCTGGCTCGAGTCGGTGGACGGGAGCCTGCTGGACGACCAGGCCCGCACCGCCCTCGCGAACGGCGACACGTCCGACGAATCGCTGCTGCGCGCGGTGCGGGGCGTGGTGCAGGCCGAGGTGGAACGGGGCGCCTGACCGCACGACCGGCCGGGCCGGTCAGCCGTCCCGGCCGCCTCCGCGGTGCCCGTGCTGCTCGCGCCACTCGCGTGCGCCGTCGCGGAACCGGTCGACCTCCTCGGCGAGCTCCTGCAGCCAGCGCCGGAACTCCTCCCGCGGGTCGGCCGCCGGCGGCACCGGGGGCGGCACGGGCACGGGCACCGGCACAGGGACTGGCGCCGGTGCCGGGACGGGGGCCGGGATGGGGGCCGGGATGGGGGCCGGGATGGGGGCCGGGACGGGCGCGGGTGCCGGGGCCCGGTTCGGCGCCGGTGCGGGAGCCGGTGCAGGGGCCGGTGCGGGAGCCGCCGGAGGCGGCGGTGGCGGGGCCACGCCGTGGCTCAGCTGCTGCTGCCCGCGGTCGACGGCCGCCCGCGCCTCCTCGGCCGCCGACGCCCAGGTGTCCCACCGCGCCGGCTGCAGCACCTGCTCGGTGACGGCCCGCACGGCGTCCCCGGGGATCCCACCGGCGACGGCGCGGGCGATGGCGTCCGCGGCGTGCAGGTCGCAGGCGACCCGCTCGATGACGCTCTTCCCCTCGCTGCACGCGATACGCGCGGTGACGGCGGCACCGATGTCGACGGAGAGCTCGACCAGGACCTGCTGGGCGGCCGCCTCGTCCTCGCCGAGGCGCGGGAGCAGCGACCGGAGCGCGGACACGACCGGGGCGACCGGGGCGAGCGGGCCCACGACGAGTTCGCCCGCACCGGCGCCCCGCGGCCACCGCGCGACGTCCCCGGGCGCGAGCACGAACGCGCCCGGCAGGCGGCGCAGGACGGCCGCGGTGGCATCGTCGGCGGCGTCGCGCCGCTCCGGTGCACCGACGTCGCCGCTCCGGCGCACGGTGACCGGGACGGCGAGGGAGTTGCGCAGCACGATCCCACCGGCCTCCACGCAGGCGTCGAGCACGAAGTCGGCCGGCACCGCACCGCCTGCAGGGTCCGGGGTGCACAGCCCCGGGGCGGGCGCCGCGGTCGCGACCGAGGGGGTGCCGAGCACGCCCGCGCAGACGGCGAGCGCGAGTGCGCTCCCGGCGAGCCGCCTCACGCCGGGAACCGGCAGGTCGACTGCAGCCGCGCGACGAAGTCGTCGATGCTCGCCAGCACCGCCGTCCGGACCTCCTCGGTGAGCGGTGGGTCGAGGACCGCGAGCAGCGCGGTCAGCACCCGGTCGGCCGCCGCGCGCAGCTCCGGGTCCTCGTCGACGGGCATGTCGTCGACCAGCCCTCGCAGCTCGCCCCGGGCCGCGGCGAGGTGGCGCCGCCCGTCCACCACGGCGACGCCGGAGGCGAGCTGCCCCATGGCCAGGGGGATGTCGACGAAGTGCCGGGACCCGGCGACGCCCGCGCAGAGGTCGGGCGCCCCCGCCGGGGGTTGGTAGCCGGGGAGCGCACCCGGCGCCCCGGCGGCCGGGGCCGGCGCCGCGTCCGAGTCGCAGGCGGCCAGGCAGAGGAGGACGGCGAGCAGACCCACGGACACGGATCTGCCGGCGAACACGTCGCTCAACGTAGGGGCTCGCTCCTGTCACGAGGGAGCTGGTCCACCCGACCGGGCGAACCTGGTGCGCACGACCTGACCGTCCGTGACCACGCCCCGCTCTCCGGGCGACGGGCGCCGCCCTGCCCAGCGGCACCGGAGCCGTCGGCCAGATCCCCGACCCGGCGTGCGGCCGGCCCGCCGCGGCCGCCACGGGATACGGGAATCACCGTCGCGCTGGGGCGGGGTCAGCGGCGGTGGCTCACCGCACGTAGCCGTCCCCGCCGGCGAGCATCGTGAGCACCACCATGGCGGTGAAGACCAGCACCACCGCGGCGAGCACCCCGAGGCCGAGCAGCCACGCGTGGTCCTCCGCCGCCTGCTTCTCCACGGGGCGCTCGGCCGCCGGCGGCTCCTGGGCGGCGGACGGCGGGACGACGCCGGGGTGGTGTGCGTGGACGCTCATGACCGCTCCCTGTGCAGGACCGACGGGCGCCGGCCGGCGCCCGGACGGGTCCTCTCCGGACCCGCTCCCAGGCTGCTCCCGACAGGACCCGCGCACGAGGGTCGAGAGTCCCCGTCCGCGAGGCCGGAGCGCCCCACCGCAGCCCGGCGGCCAGGCGCTCAGGTCGTCAGCCCGCCGGAGGGCAGTCCCGCAGCGCCTCGGCCGGCAACTCGGGGATCGGGCGCTGCCTGGCCTCCTCGGGCATCTCCGCCTCGCCGTTGGCCCGGATGCCCTCGATCAGCCAGTCCATCTCGTCGATCTCCCACCGCTGCGCTACGTGCCGCCGTGCGCGCGCCCGTTCCGAGCGTGCGGTCAGCGGTCGACGTAGCGGTCGCGCTCGACGACGAACTGGCCGGTGGCGGTGTTGGCGTCCACGAACTCCGGCAGCAGCGGGATGCGCACGGTGACGGTCACGCAGACGGAGAACTCCTCCCCGGGCAGCAGCGCCGGCGAGTAGCCCCCTGCGGCGTCGCAGTCCGCACCCGCGGGCGCGTAGGTCACCCGCAGGTCGGCCAGGTCCACCGACTGGTCCTCCACCGCCAGCTGCGCGGCCCGCAGCGCCCACTCGTGCCCGGTCACCGGGTCCGGGGCGGTGCCCATCGCCCGCCCGGCCTCCCGCGCCGCGGCCTGCGAGGCGAACACCCCGCGCTGCACCGCCGAGAACCCCGCGATGACGTAGACCAGCGGCACGAACACCACCAGCGCGATGAACACGAACTCCACCAGCGCCGACCCGCGCTCACCGGCGAGCATGCCCAGCCGGCGGCGCAGCCACCTCACGCGGCCTCCTTCATCGCCCGGCCGGTGACCTCCAGCGGCAGCAGGTTGCCCAGCACCGCCAGCAGCGCGGGCACCGAGCCCGAGCAGCGCACCACGACCAGCGTCGCGCCGGAGGTGTCGAGCTCCTCCCCCGAGGTGCACGCCAGCCCCCGCGCGGTCTGCTCCGACGTGGCCCGGGCGACGATCTCGACCGTGCGCCCGGCCCCCGCCGATGAGTCGACGTCGGCGTTGGCGGCGTACCGCGCACCCTCCTGGGCGCCGGCCGTGACGACGTTGCGCACGTGCACGTAGACCGCCACCTGCAGCACCGCCAGCAGCAGCGCCATGATCAGCATCGAGACCATGACGAAGTCGACGACGGCGCTGCCCCGCTCGTCGTCCCGCGCCCGGGCCTCCTGCTCAGCCGGCACCGGTGACGGAGTTCAGCGCGTTCTGCACCGCCGTGACGACGGCCTCCTGGAACACCGTCAGGATCCCCAGCACCAGGGCTGCGGTCATCACCGTCACCATCACCCAGCCGGGCACGTCGCCGCGCTCCGGGTCCTCCCCCCGGAGGCGGGCCGCCAGCGAGGTGAGCGCCGCGTCGAGGTACGCGAGTGCGCGCATCGTCGTCCTTCCTGTCGTTCGCCCGCTGCTCACTGCGACAGCGAGACGATGCTGATCAACCCCGGGAACAGGGCGAAGAGAACGGTGACCGGCAGCACCAGGAAGACGACCGGCACCATCATGGCGATCTCCTTCCGCCCGCCGGCCTCGAGCAGCCGGCGCTTGCCGGCCTCCCGGACGTCGGCGGCCTGGGCGCGCAGCACCTCGGCCAGCGGGGTGCCGCGTTCGATGGCCACGAGCAGCCCGTCGATGAAGCGGGCCAGCGGCTCCAGCGACGTCCGGTCGGCGACCTGCTGCAGTGCGTCGGTCAGCGGTACGCCCGCCCGTGCCCGGCCCAGCGCCGCGGCCAGCTCGCGGGCCAGCTCGCCACCGGAGAGCCGGGTGACCCGGGCGATCGCGGCGGTGGGGCTCTCCCCCGCGGTCACCGCGAGCGCCAGCAGCTCGGCGACCACCGGGAACTCGGCGAGCAGCAGCTCCTCGCGCCGGTTGACCTGCTGAGTGAGCCACCAGTCGCGGCCGAGCACCCCGCCGACCAGGCCCGCGACGCAGAACAACCCGGCCGAGAGCACGTCGAGGTCGCCGGCGGCCACCGAGCCGACCGTCACGACGAGCGCCGTCGCGAGCAGCCCGAGCCCACCCCAGACGACCTGCTCGATGCGGAAGTCCTCGACCGTGAGCTCTCCGCCGAGGGCGTCCAGCCGGCGGCGCACCGCGGCCCGGCCGCCGATGAGGCGGTCGACCACCCGGGCGCCGTTGCTGATCGACGGGCCGGCGATGCGGCGCACCGCGGTGAGCAGGCCGGGCTCGGTCGCGGTGCCGAGCAGCCGGGAGGGCGGCGGGGTGTCGTGCACGTAGGGCGCCAGCCGGTCGACCAGGCGCACCGACCGGAACGGCGGCGCGTAGGCCAGCACGAGGACCAGCCCGGTCGCGGCCAACAGGCCGAGCAGCATGCCCACGACGGCGGCGCTCACCGGAGCACCCCGCTCACTGCAGCACCCGCACGTCCTCGGGCAGCCGCCCGATCCGCAGCATCAGCCGGTAGGCCACCAGGCACACCGCCCCGCCGCCGAGCAGGATCACCGTGCCCATCGCCGAGTCGTAGGCGGCCAGCGTCGTCGACTGGGTGGCCAGCAGCAGGAGCACGGCCCACGGTGCGGCGACGGCCAGGCGCGCGGCCGAGACCACCCAGCCCTGCCGGGTCTCCAGCTCCGCCCGCGCCCGGGCGTCCTCGCGCAGGAAGGTCGAGAGGGTCCGCAGCACGCGGCCGAGGTCGGTGCCGCCGACCTCGCGGGCCACCCGCAGCGTCTCCACGATGCGGTCGCCGACCGGGTCGGCGAGGTCGTCCTTGAGCCGGTCCAGGCACGGCCCGAACCGGCCGCTGGAGCGGTACTCCGCGGCGAACCGGGCGAACGGCGGCCGCAGCACCTCGGGCCCGCGGGTGGAGAGCGCCGCCAGCGCCTCGGGCAGCGACAGGCCGGCGCGCACGGCCGAGGCGAGGTTGTCGACGACCTCGGGCCACACCTCCCGCAGGTCGGCGCGGCGCTTGCCGGCCAGCCGGCGCACCTGCACGTGCGGGAGCAGGAAGCCGAAGAGGCCGAACGCGAGGCTGACGGTCACCGTGCCGGTGCTGACCAGGACGACGACGGTGGCCAGCAGGCCCAGCCCGATCTGCAGGGCGAGCAACTGGGCGCCGTTGATGCCGGTGAGCCCGGCGGCAGCCAAGAGCTCCTGCCGGCGCCCGGGCCGGCGCGGTTCGGTGCGCGGCTTGGGCACGCGGGACCCGCTGCGCCAGATCAGCAGCAGGCCGACCCCGAGCAGCAGCCCCAGCAGCGCGCCGGACTGTGTCATCTCAACTGCCCGGTCATGCCAGCAGGCCGGCGAGGTCGAAACCGGCGGCGGCGAACCGCTCGGGGTGCGGCGGGTAGCCGTCGGCCCGGACCAGGCGACCGTCCCGGCTGGTGAAGACGTCGGCGGTCTCGATCACCCCGTCCTCGGCCCGGCCGGGCAGCGCCACGATCTCGCGCACCCGGCGCCGGCCGTCGGCGTCGGTGCCCGCGTGCACGACCAGGTCGACGCTCGAGGCGACGGTGGGGACGACGAACGACGTCCCGATGTTCTCGCCGGCCAGCAGCGGCAGCGTGCACATCTTCACCACGGCCTCGCGGGCGCTGTTGGCATGCAGCGTGCACATGCCGGGAAGCCCGGAGTTCAGCGCGATGAGCAGGTCCAGGCACTCCTCCTGGCGCACCTCGCCGACGACGATGCGGGAGGGCCGCATGCGCAGCGCCTCCTTCACCAGCCGGCGCAGCGGGATCTCCCCGGCGCCCTCGAGGTTGGGCTGGCGGGTCTGCATCGAGACGACGTCGGGCAGCGGCACCCGCAGCTCGAAGACCTCCTCGCAGGTGATCACCCGCTCCCGGGCCGGGACGGCGGCGCAGAGGCAGTTGAGCAGCGTCGTCTTGCCGGCCTGCGTGCCACCGGAGACCAGGATGTTGAGCCCGGAGGCGACGGCGGCCTCGAGGAAGCGGGCGGCCTGCGCGGTCAGCGTGCCCAGCGCGACTAACTCGTCCAGCGAGTGGGCCTGCAGCACGAACTTGCGGATGTTGACCGCCATGTGGCGGCGGGTGATGTCGGGGATGACCACGTGCAGCCGGGAGCCGTCGGGCATCATCGCATCGACGAACGGGGTCGACATGTCGATCCGTCGACCCGAGGTGCGCAGCATCCGCTCCACCAGGTCGGCCAGCTCACCGGGCGCCAGGATCGTCGTCGTCAGCTCGCTGCGGCCCCGCCGGGCGACGAACACCCGGCCGGGTTCGTTGACCCAGATCTCCTCGACCTCCGGGTCGTCCAGGTAGCGCTGCAGCGGCCCGAACCCGGCCACCCGGTCCAGCACGTCCCGCACCACGGCGTCGACGTCGCCGATCGGCGGCAGCGCCGAGGTCAGCGACCGCTCGGAGTAGTCGGCGACGACGTCGCGCACCAGCAGCCGCACCGGGCCCGGATCTGTGAACGGGTCCAGCCCACGCCGGCGGATCAGCTCGCGGACCTCACCGTCCACGACGTCCAGAGCAGTCGGCACGCCCATCCCCCGTCGAACCGCGAGCAGTCGAATCGCCCGGGACTGTAGGGAAACGGATCAGTCCGATGGGGTGACGTCAGGCGATCTGTGGACAGAGCAGGGCCCGATCGGGGAGATGAGCACCCGGCCGGGTGACCTACCGCGTCTTGTTGGCCAGGCGGCGCACCTGGACCTGCGGCAGCAGGAAGCCGAACAGGCCGACGGTGGTCGACCGGCAGCTCGCGGACGCTGCCCGGCCGAGCCCGGGCACCGCCCCCGACCGGTGGACCGTCCGGTGTGCCTCCACCGAGACGTAGATCCGCCCGGGCCGCCCGCCCGGGACGCCGTCCGCCCCGACGTCGGCCCCCACCTGCTCGTAGGCCCACTGGCGGGCGGCGCCCAGCGCGACGAGGTTCGCCGTCGACCCGCCGCTGGTGAAGACCCCCTGCCACGACGCCGACACCTCGCAGAGGTCGGCCAGCCAGCGCAGCGCCGCGTGCTCCAGCGCGTTGAAGGCGTGCAAGAAGTAGCGCTGTCCCCCGGCGGCGGCCGTCACGACTGCCGCAGCCACCGCCGACGTCGTCCCGCTGGTGGTGATGTAGTCGGTGAACCCCGGGTCGCCGATGCGGCAGCCGTCGGCCGCGAGGGCGGCCAGCTCCTCGACGACGCCGTCCAGGCCGCCGCCGTCCTCGGGCAGCGCACCGTCCACCCGCCGCCCGGTCCCGGGCCCGCCGCCGGGCGCCATCCTGGCCTCTCCGGGGCCCGTGGGCAGTCCCTTCACTCAACGCCTGCGGCGGACGCCCGCGCTCTGCCGAGCCCGGGCGTCGAGCAGCGACACGGCGCTGGTGGCGACGACGAGGTGCTCGTGCGACGTCGGATCGTCGACCGGCCGCCCCAGCAGCGCCTCGATGCGGGCCAGCCGCTGGTAGAGCGACTGCCGCTGCACGTGCAGCGCCTCGGCGGTCCGCGTCCTGCTGCCGCCGTACCGCAGGTGCACCGCCAGGGTGCGCACGAGGTCGCTGCCGTAGGCAGCGTCCCAGGCGGTGAGCGGCGTGAGTGCGTCCTCGACGATCCGGGTGAGCGCCCGGTCGTCGAGCCGGCCCAGAAGCCGCAGGAGGGTGAGGTCGCGGGTGACGACGGAACCCCGGCCGAGCAGGGTCGCGATGGGCAGCGCGTCGTGCGCCTCGCGCAGCGAGTGACCCGCCTCGGCCAGCGGCACCACGGGCCCCACGGTGGTGACCGCGTTGTCCTCGGGCAGCGCTGCGGCCAGCCAACCCGCCGGATCCGGCCGGTTCGCCGCGGCCGGCACGGCGACCAGCCCCAGCGCCTCGCCCCGGACCCGGTCGGCCAGCAGCTCGAGGCCGGCCGACACGGCCAGGTGCGCCCAGGACGCCAGCACCTGCCGCGGGTCGGGCGCGGACGCGGCGATCCCCAGCACTCGCGCCTCCGGTGAGGGATGGAAGCCGGCCAGCCCGGCCCGCACCAGCAGCTCGCGGGTGCCCGGGACGGCGTCGGCGAGCAGGTCGGACAGCAGCGGCGCCGCGACCGCGCCGGGTGACCCGGCGCCGGACTGGCCGACGGCGACCGCCGCCACGCTCGCCAGGCGGGCGGCGAGCAGCTGCAGCCCCGCCGGGTCGGTGCCCGGACCCGTCCCGAGCAGCACCGCCCCCCACTCGACGTCCCAGAGCCGCACCGGCGCCGAGGCCGCGGGGCGGCGCAGCAGCCGCTCGGCCGCCCGCTGCCCGCCGACACCGGCGGCGGCGACCAGCTGCCCGGACCGGGTGACCAGCGCCGCCGGCCCGCCGGTCGCGGCGGCCGCGCAGGACACGACCTCCGGCGTCCCGCCGCCCGCCGCGAGCGCGGCGTGCACCTCGCCCAGCACCCGGTCGACCATCCGCAACCTCGGCGCGTCGGCATGCAGGATCGCGCCGTTGGCCTCCTCGCAGATCCGGATGAACGGCACCACCTGCCGCAGGACGTACAGGGGCAGGCCTTGCCGCGCGGCCTCGTCGCGCACCTCCGCCGGCAGGTCGGGCAGCGACCTGCCCAGCTCCACCGCCACCCCCGCGACCCGGCGCGCGGCCAGCTCGCGCACCCAGTGCCGGCGCGCCCCGGCGTCCACGCCGGCCAGGCCGAGTCCCGTGGTCAGCAGCAGGTCGCCGCACGACAGCAGCGGACCGATCTCGTAGATCTCGCTCGAGTGCACCCACCGGACGGCGAGGTCCGGCGCACCGGGCGCGACGGCCTCCTCCAGCCGGGCGTCGCGGACCGACGGCAGGTCGAGGAACCCCTGCAGCGTCAGGCCCATGAGCGACACCTCCCGACGTTCTGTCGTGGATCTCTGCACCGATCTCTGACGGTCGCAGCATTGCCTACCGGATCGGACCTCGGCCAGCCTCTTGCTCGTCGGCGCGGCGGAGAGCGCAGGCGCCCGGGTGAGAGGACAACGGCACGTGACGGTTCCCTTGGACGACGCGACGGCCCGATCGTGGCTCGCGGTGGCGGTGGCGGAGGCTCGCGCCGGGCTGGCCGAAGGCGGCATCCCCATCGGCGCGGCCCTCATCGGCCCCGACGGCGCGGTGCTCGGCCGCGGCCGCAACCGGCGGGTGCAGGACGGCGACCCCTCCATGCACGGCGAGACGTCGGCCTTCCGGGCCGCCGGGCGGCAGCCGACCTACCGGGGCACCACCATGGTCACCACCCTGTCGCCGTGCTGGTACTGCAGCGGGCTGGTGCGCCAGTTCGGCATCTCCCGGCTGGTCATCGGCGAGGCCACGACCTTCTCGGGCGGGCACGACTGGCTGGCCGAGCACGGCGTGGAGGTCGTGGTGCTCGACGACCCGGAGTGCGCGCAGCTGATGACCGGATTCATCGCCGCGCACCCGGCGGTCTGGAAAGAGGACATCGGAGAGGACGACCTCGGCGCCGCCGAGGTCGCGATCGGGGCCCACGACCCCGTCAACTTGGAGGTCGGCAGATGAGCAGCACCCGCAGCCGGGACGACGTCGCGCAGGTGGCCGGCGAGATCGACCCCGACTACCCCATCGACCCGGTCCCCCGGCACGCCCGCAAGTCGCTGTTCTCCCTGGCGATCGTGCTGCTGGGCTTCACCTTCTTCACGCCGACGATGCTGGCCGGCGCCCAGATCGGGGCCGCCTTCGAGGTCGGCACGCTGATCTGGGTGCTGCTGCTCGGCAGCGCCGTCCTCGGCGTGTACGTCGCCGCCATCGGTGGCATCGGCGCCCGCACCGGGCTGACGACGGTGATGATGTGCCGCTACTCGCTCGGCACCACGGGCGCCAAGTTCGCCTCGCTGCTGCTCGGCGGCACCCAGGTCGGCTGGTACGGCGTCACGGTCGCGACGCTGGCCGGGCTCACCGCAAGCGCGCTGGACTGGTCGGGCCGGGGCATCGAGATAGCGCTCATGATCGCCGGTGGCGCCATCATGGGCGTCACCGCCTACTACGGCTACAAGGGCATGTACGCCCTGTCGGTCGTCTCCGTCCCGCTGCTGCTGATCCTGGCCGGCTGGGTGACCTGGCGGTCGCTGGACGAGGTCGGCGGGTGGAGCGGCCTGTCCGCGATCGTGCCGAGCGAGACGATGACGATCGCCGCTGCGGTCACCATCGTCGTCGGCACCTTCGCCTCCGGCGGCACCCAGGCACCGAACTGGACCCGGTTCGCGAAGACGCCGTCGGCCGGCTTCTGGGCCTGCCTCATCGCGTTCCTGATCGGTGAGCTGCTCATGCTGGGGTTCGGCGCGATCGGCGCGATCTCCTTCGGCGAGGGCGACTTCGTCGAAGTACTGTTCCAGCTCGGCTTGGTCGGCTGGGGCCTGGTCTTCCTCGTCGCCAACCTGTGGACCACCAACGACAACACCGCCTACAACTTCGGCGTCGCGGGCGCGGAGATCGCCAACTCCCGGTCGAAGAAGCCGTTCGTCATCGGCGGCGTCGTGCTGGGCACGCTGCTGGCCATCACCGGCATCTACGACAACCTCATCCAGTACCTGGTGTGGCTCGGCATCCTCATCCCGCCGCTGGGCGGCGTCGTCATCGGCGACTTCCTGGCCCGCTGGCGGGCCGGCATGCCGGCGGCCTCGACGCTGCCCGCGTTCGAGTGGCGCAACCTCGCCGTCTACGTGCTGGCCGCGTTCGCCGCCTGGTGGAGCAGCGAGGCCGGGTGGTTCATCCCGCCGGTGGTGGGCGTGCTGGTAGCCGTCGTGGGCGTGCTGGCCGTGCAGCGCGGACGGCGACCGGCGCAGGAGCCGGTTGCCGCCTGACCCGACCCGGGACCGGTCAGCCCGTGCGGCGCACCGTGAGCTGCGGCGGTCCGGCCAGCGACTGGGCGACCACGCAGTACCGCTCGGTGAGCTGGGCGAGTCTCGCCAGCGTCGCGTCGTCGGCGTCGGTGTCCAGCTCGGCGTCCACGGTGATCGGGCCGAGCCCGACCGGTGCCTCCCGCGAGACGCCGAGCGTGCCCCGGGCGTCCATGGCGGCGCGGGCCGTGAGGGATGCCGACCGGATGTCCACACCCATCGCCGTCGCCACGCTGCGCATGGTCACGCCGGCGCAGGCCAGCAGCGCCTGCAGCAGCATGTCGCCCGAGCAGGCGTCCGAGCCGTCGCCACCGGTGGCGGGGTGCAGGCCCGCACGGGCCGGCCCCGCCCACGTCTGCACCGTGCAGGTGATGTCCGGGTCGGCGAAGTCGGCGCGCGCCTCCATCTCCGCGCACGCCGACGGCGGGTCGTCGCGGTAGCGCTGCTTGAGCGGGGCCTGCATCTCGCGTAGTCGTGCGGCGTCCATCCGACCTCCCGGTGCGTCACCGACCTCGGCGGGCGGCACACCCATCGTCGGGGGTGAGGAGGTGCTCCGCCAGGGGGCGGCCTCAGCGCCCCCCGAGGATCACCCGGCTCGGGCCGGCTGCGCCGCCGACCGCCCACCGCAGCCCCACGAACCGGGCGACCCCCACGACCGCGGTCACCGCCCACACCACGCCCACCGCCCCCAGCGGGCCGGCCGAGGCGGTCCACGGGTCCAGCGCGGCCAGCGCCAGACTGGTGGCCGCCAGCCCCGCGAGCGCCAGCCCCCCGCCGGCCCACTGCGCCGTCGCCCAGCCGGCGCGGTCGGCGGCCCGGAAGGTCAGCCGGCGGTGCAGCTCGTTGGCGACGGCGGTCGAGACGACGACGCCCCCGAGGTTGGCCGCCTGGTCGCCCAGGCCCGCCAGGAACAGGAACAGCCCCAGGTAGACGAGGTTGGCCGAGCCACCGACGAGCACGAACCGGGCGAACTGCGCCGGCGTCCGGTCGCTCCGCAGCCACACGGCGCCGGGCGCGGAGCGGACCTCGATGCCGATGCCCACCCGGGGAAGCGGGGAGCGCTCGAGGACCGCTGCTGCCATGCCTCGAGCATTCGCGCTCCGGCCCTCCGGTCACATCGGGGAGGACCCTGGCCGGACCCTGATTCCGGTGCCCTGATCCCCGACCCGGATGCGGGAGCCGGTGTTCGGGCATGACCAACCGGCAGGCCTCGGAGGCGCGCCCCGGCCCGCGGATACCGTCCGCGCCGCGAGCCGGGACGACGTCGCCGCGCGCTGGTCCGGTCCGGTCAGTTCGGCCGGCTCCCGTCGGGCCGCACCAGCACCGTGCCGTGCTCGTCCTCGACGGTGTAGTGGATGGTCTGCGCGCGGATCTTCCCGCCCTCGACGAGGAAGGAGTCGGCGCCGTCGCGGACCCGCACCGGGCCGTCGTCCACCGTCCACTCCAGGTAGGCCAGCCGTCCCTCGACCAGCCGGGTGACGTAGTTCCAGCGACCTTCCGGCACCTCGTCCATCAGCTGCCGGGCGAGTTCCCGGACACCCTCGTGACCCCGGAAGGTCCCGCGGCCGCACAGGACGACGACGTCCTCGGCCACGTTGCGCGCGAGATCGCTCTCCAGATCGCCGGCCGCGGCCAGCCGGAGATGGTCCTCGAACACCTCGCGGGTCGACCGCCCCACCAGATCAGGCACTCGTTCCTCCCCGGACGCCGGTCAGCGCGCGGTACCCGTGCCCGGGATGTGCTACCCCCGGACGCGGGTACGGCGTGGTCACGGCCCGGATCAGCCGGTGGTGTGCTCGGCCAGGTCCCGGACGGCGTCGACGAGGGCGTCGCCGTCGAGCAGCGCCCGGTCGTTGTGACCGGCCCCCGGCACCTCCACCAGCCGGTGCAGCCGCCCGGCGGCAGCGGCGACGGCGCGGCTCTGCTCCGGCGGCACGATCGAGTCGGCCGAGCCGAGCACGACCGTGGTCGGCACGTCCAGGCGAGCGACGTGCTCGACCACCGGGAACCGGTCGTGCAGCAGCGCCCGCACCGGCAGCACGGGGTAGTGCTCGGCGGCGACCGACGCCAGGTCGGTGAACGGCGACCGCAGCACCAGGCCCGCCGGCGGGTGCTCGGTCGCGAGCTCGGCCACGACGGCGGCGCCCAGGCTCTCGCCGAAGTAGACCAGCCGGTCCCCGGGAACGCCGGCGTCCTCGAGCAGGAAGGTGCGGGCCGCGCGGACGTCGCGCGCCAGCCCCTCCTCGGTCGGGCTGCCGGGGTTGCCGGCGTAGCCGCGGTAGTCGAACAGCAGGACGCCGAGCCCGGCGTCGGACAGCGCGTCGGCCAGGGGCGCCCGCATGCCGCGGTGCCCCCCGTTGCCGTTGGCGACCAGCACCGTGGCCGCGCCCTCGTCGGAGGCAGGGATGTACCAGCCGTCGAGATCCAGCCCGTCGGAGGTGTGCAGGACGACGTCGCGGCCACCGGGGAGCAGGTCGGCGACGCTCCCCACCGGACCGTCGTCGGCCAGGTAGATCAGCGAGCGCTGGAACACCCACAGCAGGCCGACCAGGGACGCGAGCAGCAGCACCACCACCCCGGCGCCCGCCAGCACCGACCGGATCACCCGCCCGATGATGCCCGCCCTCACCGCCCCGGTACGGGTCGCCGCAGCACCGACGGCCGGCACACCACGGCCGCACCCAGCACCATCACCGCCGTCACCACCAGGGCGGCCCCCACCGACAGCAGGTCGGCCAGCGCGCCGTTCAGCGCGGCGGCCAGCGGCCGCGACCCGACGAAACCCATGAGCCAGAGCGCCATGATCCGGCCGATGTACTCCCGCGGGACCCGGTCGTACAGCAGCGTCGTGATGCCGTTCATCGCCAGCGTCAGGCCGAGACCACCGACGACGAAGGCGACGACGGCGGCCGGCACGCTCCAGCTCGCCGCGAGCCCCACCGCCGAGCCCGCGAGGAGCACCAGCCCGGTCGTGGCCAGCTGCGCGTGGTCGAGGAACCGGATGAGCGCCACCTGCGCGAAGAAGCCGAGGAACGCGCCGGCGCCGAAGGCCGAGGCCAGCACGCCGACGAGCTCCGGACCGCCGCCCAGGACGTCCGCCAGCGAAGGCCCCAGCGTCACGGCCGGGTCGGCTCCGACACCCACCGCGGTGACGCCGAGCAGCAGGACGCCCACCACCGGGTCGGTGCGCAGGTAGCGCACCCCGGCGATGACCGACAGCCGCGGGCCGGGTGCGGCGGCCGCGCCCGGCGTCCGCAGCCGGAACACCGTCACGAGGAACACGAGGTGACCGACGGCGGCGAGCGCGAAGGCGACGCCGTAGCCCGCGGTCGCGGCCACCACGCCGCCCACCGCCGGCCCGACCGCCCGGCCCACCGAGAAGGTGAGGTTGTCCAGGGCCACGGCCCGGGCCACCTCGCCCGGCCGTACCAGCGACGGCAGCAGCGCCTGCATCGCCGGCCCGCCGACGGAGAATCCGATCCCCACGATCAGCGCGGTGACCATGACCACCCACGGGGGCACGTCGGCGACGTCGGGGGTCAGCAGCACCCAGCCGGCCAGTATCGCGGCGCCGAGGGTGCACAGCGTCCGGCCGAGCAGGATCTGCCGGCGCGGGCTGCCCCGGTCGGCCATCGCCCCGCTCATCGGGGTCAGCACCAGCTGCGGCACGAACTGCGCGAAGCTCACCAGCCCGACGAGGAACGCCGACGAGGTGAGCTGCCAGACCAGCGCGGCACTCGCGATGTTCTGGATCCAGATGCCGACGTTCGCCAGCAGCTTGCCGGCCCAGTAGGGCCCGAAGACGGGATCGGTGACCAGTCGCCGCGACGGGCGGGGAGTAGCGGGTCCGGGATCCTGCTCCGCGCCGTCCACTTCCACGCAATGTAGGCAGCGCCCCCGGACGCCGGCCACCCGGGGTCGGGCGCGGTCGATCCCGCCGCCTTACGCGTCGCGGCGGTTCAGCGAGCCCCCATGACCGCCGGCAGACGCATCTGGGGGAACACAGGCGCCGGCCACCCGGGTCGGCCGAGGGCCCTCCTCCCCGGGTGGGGAGGAGGGCCCTCAGGTCATGCGGGAGTGCGGTGCGTCAACCGACGCCTCACGGGGTCGGGCACTCCTCGTAGAAGACCCGCGTACCGGTGCGCACCGGGGTGGTGAACTCGCAGCCGTAGTTCGGGTCGGCGACGACCTCCGGGTCGAGCACCGAGGCGCCGGCCGGCTTCATCCCGTTCTCCACCCAGTCGACGAGGTCGAGGAACTGGGCCGCCGCCTCCTCGGGGGTGTACTCGCAGTGCCCGGCGGCCCGGATCGGCCGCTGGACGAGCAGCTCCGCGTTGCCCTGCGCGGCGACGTCGAGGGCGTAGTACTGCTCCATCGAGAACGGCACGTAGTAGTCGCCGAGGGTGTGCGAGGAGAGCACCGGGACGTCGATGTCACCGGTGATCGCAGGGACCGGGACCGAGAGGTAGGTGCTCCGGGACTTGGGGGCCGGCGCCACCCGCTCGATGCGCTGGTCGAGGGTGCCGCCGTCCTCGAACGTGTGGTCGATCGGGTAGTCGGTGTCGACGTTCGACCAGAGCGCACCCGGCGTCAGACCGTCGAGACCACCGGGCTCGGTGGTCACGACGCCGTAGACGAAGTTCTGGCCCTCCCAGTAGCCGAAGGCCTCGTCGTCACCGGGGCGCTCGCCGCCGGTGATCGCGGTGATGTTGTCGCGGAAGACCTCGCCCTCCTCGGTGAGACCCGAGTACACCGGCGTCGGCGTGGTCGGGGTGCCGAGCGCCGCCTTGAACTGCGGCACGGCCTGCGAGAAGTACTCCGCCTGCGAGGGGAACGGGTAGGCGTCCACCCCGGACAGCGTCTGCGCCAGCAGGTTGTAGTCGAGGAAGAAGTCGTAGAGCTCGTAGTCGCCCATCACGCCGCACATCGGCGCCGCGCCGTCCCACTCGATGCCGCGGTCGCGCTCGAGCAGCGTGCCGATGACGTGCCCGCCCATCGAGACGCCCTGCAGGTAGCGCTGGTCGGCCTTCCCGACCCGCGCGTCGAAGACCTTCGCGAGCCGCTCGGTGGCGAGCGCGCCGGCCTCGATGTCGTACCGGTTCTCGCCGTAGGACGACGCCGCCCAGGCGAAGCCGTTCTCGATGTAGGTGCGCCGCAGGTCGTAGCTCGGGTCGCTGACGTAGACGGTGGTGCCGGTGCCGCGGTAGCCGTGCTCCCAGAAGACGACGTCGCCGTTCCAGTCCATGGGCACCTCGATGCGGTAGGCCGAGCCGCGGTCGATGCCGTAGAGGACCTTGCTGATCGGGTTGCCGGCCTCGTCGGTGAGCGGCACGAACTCGGCGCCCGCCTGCCCGTTCACGTAGTCGAACTGCGGGTCGGCGACGGTCCAGCGCAGGTTGTAGACCCGCTCCTTCGGGGACTGCTGGACCGGCTGCCACTCCGGGTCGGCCGACTGCTGGTCCGCCGGGGCGGCGAGGGCGGGGCCACCGATGGTGAACCCCCCGAGCCCCACTCCCGCGGCGAGCGCGAGCGGGACCAACCGGTTGCGGTGCAGGGACAAGATGCGACTCCTTCGTCGACACTGTGCTGCGCGTCACAGCTGGGCGACTCTGTCTACCTCACGCGTCCGGGGGTCGGAAATCCGGGTCTCGGGATCGAGGCTTTCAGCGCAGCGTGGCGACGATCAGGTGCGGGCCGGGCTCGGCCAGCGCCTGCCGCAACTGGTCGGCCAGCTCCTCCGCCGTCGCCGCCCGGCTCGCCGGCACGCCCATCCCCTGGGCGATCCCGACGAAGTCCAGCCGCGGGCCGCCGAGGTCCAGCAGCGTGCGGGCCCGCTCGCCGTCGTTGGCCGCCCCCACCCGCGAGAGCTCGTGCTCGAGGATCTTGTACGACCCGTTGTCGCAGATGATCGTCGTGATGTCGGCCTGCTCGCGGGCGTAGCTCCACAGCGCCGAGATCGTGTACATCGCGCTGCCGTCGGCCTGGATCCCGATCACCGGCCGGTCCGGGCAGGCCACCGCCGCGCCCAGCGCCATCGGCAGCCCGTCGCCGATCGCACCACCGGTGAGCGCGAGCCAGTCGTGCCGCGGGCCGGCGGAGGTCATCTCGGTGAGCCCGGCACCGGAGGTGAGGGCCTCGTCGACGACGATCGCGTCCTCCGGGAGCAGCGCACCGACGACGGCGGCCATCGTGCGCGGGGTCAGCCGGCCGGTGGGCAGCTCGGGCCGCTCGAACTCGGCGACCTCGGGCTTCGCGTCCGGCGCGACGACGTCGGCCAGCGCCCGCAGCGCGGCGGTGCCGTCCTCCCCGGGGGCGCTGAGCACGTGCACCGTGCAGTCCTCGGGCACCGGGTGGCCGGGCACCCCGGGATAGCCGAAGAAGTGCACCGGCGCGGTCGCGCCGGCCAGCACGAGGTGGCGGGTGCCGGCGAGGGCGGCCATCGCCATCTCCGGCGGGTAGGGCAGCCGGTGCAGGTCGGGCAGCCCCGCGCCGCGCACCGACCGGGCCGGGAAGGTCTCCACCATCAGCCGCACGCCGGTGCCCGCGGCGACCTGGGCGGCGGCCAGCTGGCCCTCCTCCCCCATGACGTCGCCACCGAGGAGGAGCACCACCGGCTCGTCGGCGCGCACGACCGCGGCGACGTCGTCGACCACGGACGGCGCGACCCGCGGGAGCGGCCGCGCCGGGCGCGGCCCGGCGACGGCGGCGCCCTCCTCCCACGAGACGTCGGCGGGGAGGATCAGCGTCGCGATGCCGCCGGTGGCGACCGCGGCCACCGCGTCGACGGCGTCGGCGGCGACGTCGGCGGGTGACAGCGAGCGGCGCACCCACGTGGAGAAGGTGCCGGCGACGGCGTCGATGTCGGACTCCAGCGGCGCGTCGAACCGCTTGTGCGAGCGCGCGTGGTCACCGACGACGTTGAGCATCGGCGCCCGGCCCCGGCGGGCGTTGTGCAGGTTGGCCAGGCCGTTGCCCATGCCCGGGCCCAGGTGCAGCAGCGTCGCGGCGGGCCGGCCGGTCATGCGCGCCCAGCCGTCGGCGGCGCCGGTCGCGACGCCCTCGAAGAGCGTCAGCACGCCGCGCATCTCCGGGACGTCGTCCAGGGCGGCGACGAAGTGCATCTCCGACGTCCCGGGGTTGGCGAAGCAGACGTCGACGCCCGCGTCGACCAGGGTCCGGATCAGTGCCTGTGCGCCGTTCACACCTGCCGACCCTGGCACGCCCTCCGCGCGGCAGCGACCGGAGCCCCCGCCGCGCTCCTGACCTGCGCTTCCGCGGCCTGTGGACAACTCCGGGAGGGGCCCGATCCCGCTGTTACGTTCCGCCGCGTATCCGCTCCCGCCGGTGCCCGGTGCACCCGGACCTCCCGATTGGAACCCACCATGGCGAACGTCAACGTCACCTACCAGCAGATGGAAGACGCCGCCGGCCGGCTCACCAACGGGCGGGCCGAGATCGACGGCATGCTCGCGCAGCTGAAGAGCCTGGTCGACCAGCTCGTCGCCGACGGGTACGTCACCGACGCCTCCAGCCGCAGCTTCTCCGCCTCCTACGACGAGTTCACCACCGGCGCCCGGAACGCCGTCGCCGGCCTCGACGGCATGGCCCAGTACCTGACCCAGGCCGCCGCCGCCTTCCGCGACGCCGACGCCCAGCTGGCCGGAGCGCTCGGCCGCTGACCGCACCGCCTTCTCCGACGGCCGCCCCGCCCCGCGCGAGGCGGCCGTCGCCGTTCCCCGGGCCGGCAGCGGTCAGAGCATGGGGACGGCGACGGTGCGCAGGCCGCCGTCGCCGAGGTGCAGCAGCGCCCGCCCGGGCCGCACCGCCCCGCCGACGGCGCAGCGCGGGACCCGCACGCCGATCAGGTCGCCGTCGGTACTGCCCTGCGGCGAGAGCAGCGCGCCCTGGCGGGCCTTCCTCGCCTCCACCTGCCAGCCCGACAGCCCGGTGCAGAGCGCATCGGCGTGCCCGCCCAGCACCATGCTCCGTCCGGGCACCGCACCCCGCACGACCTCGCGGAACACCTCGGCCGCCGGGCAGTCCCGCAGCACCTCGCCGTCGTCGAGCAGGAGCACCAGCGGCCGGCCGGGCCCGGCGGCGAGCAGCTCCCGCCACCGGTCGGCCGGCGTCGCGGGGTCGACGACGACGTCGAGCACCCCGGGGCGGCCGGCCAGCGCCCGCAGCGGCGAGGCCTTCGGCGCGCAGACGACGACCGGGGTGCCCTGCCGCAGCAGCGACTCGGCCATCACGGCCAGCAGCGTGCTCCGGCCCGAGCGCCCCGGCCCGGCGACCACGAAGGCCGGCCCCCGCTCGACCAGGTCGGGCCCGGTGGCCGCGAGCTCGTCGCCGCCGACGCCGACCAGCGCGAACCCGGCGCCGGCGCCGGCCGGACGGAGGTCCCAGGCGGCCTCGAAGGCCAGGCGCGAGGGCAGCACGTCGACGCGGAACGGGCGGGCCGACCGCGGCACCAGCGCGTCCCGCACGTGCGCCTCCTTCGCGATCGCGGCGAGCGCCGCCGCCTGCCCCTGCCCCGACTCGTCCTCGCCGAGCAGCGCGACCTGCGTCTCCACCGCGCCGTCGACCGTGACCGCCCGGCCCGGCGGCAGCCACTCGGGCACCTGCCGGCCGGGCACGCCGACCATCGGGTAGTCGCCCCGGTCGGCCAGCCGCATGACCAACCGGCCGTCGGTGAGCGACGACAGCCGTCCGGTGCCCAGCGACCGATCACCGGTGATGACCACGGAGATCCCGGCCGAGGCCCCCTCGCGCACCAGGGCGGTGAGGACGTCGGTGAGCCGGCCGCCGTCCACCTCGCCGAGCACCGGGGTGAAGCCCTCCCAGCGGTCGAGCAGCAGCAGGACGTGCGGCAGCCGCTGCTCGGCGGGCACCGAGCGGCGCTGCTCGGCGACGTCGGCGAAGCCGCCCTCGGCCAGCACCTGCTGGCGGCGCTCCAGCTCCCGGGCGAGCCGGTCGAGCAGCCGGGCGGCGCGCTCGGTCTGCGTGCGGGGCACCACCGCGCCGCAGTGCGGCAGGTCGGCCAGCGGCAGCAGCGCGCCGTTGCCGCAGTCGATGGCGTAGAGGTGCGCGTCCGCGGTGGAGCAGCGGGCGCCGAGGGCCCCCGCCAGCGTGCGCAGCAGCTGCGAGCGCCCGCTCTTCGGCGAGCCGACGACCAGCAGGTGCCCGTCGGCCGCGGGGTCGAAGGCGGCCACCCGCCGCTCCTGGCTCGCCGGCAGGTCCTGGAGGCCGTAGGGCAGCCAGGTGGGTGGGGCGCCGGCCGGTGCCGCCAGGTCGGCGGCCGCCACCCGCGTGGGCAGCGCCGGCAGCCACGGGCTGCGCTGCGCGGGCACGCCGTCGGCCTCGGCCGCGGCGCGCACGGCGTCGACCAGCACCGAGAGGTCGGTGACCTCGACGTCGGAGGAGCGGGCCGCGGTCGCCGGTTTCCGCGGCGGCGCGTAGCCGAGCTGGTGCCAGCCCACCGGGACGACGAAGGGCGCGGCCGGGGCGACGGTTCGCTGCCCGGGCCGGCGGCCCCCGATGCGACCGGCCTGGAACGGCACCAGCGCGCCGTGCCCGAGCCGGGCGAACCCCCGGCCCGGCGCCGATTTCGGGAGCCGGGCGGCATCGGGCGCGTCGAGGACGTCGCTGCTGTCGGCGCCGTCGGTGACCCGCAGCGAGATACGCAGGTTGGTGTTGGCGCGGATCTCCGGCGACACCACGCCGCTGGGCCGCTGGGTGGCCAGGAGCAGGTGGATGCCCAGCGACCGCCCCCGCTGCGCGACGTCGACCAGACCGGTCACGAAGTCGGGCAGCTCGCGGGCCAGCGAGGCGAACTCGTCGATCACGATGAGCAGCCGCGGCAGGGGCGGGCGGCCGGGCTCGCGGGCCTGCAGCTCGACGTAGTCCTCGACGTCCTTCACCCCGGCGGCGGCCAGGCGGTGCTCCCGGTGGGTCAGCTCGGCCCGCAGCGAGGTGAGCGCCCGCTGCACGAGGTGGGTGTCCAGGTCGGTGACCATGCCGACGGTGTGCGGCAGGTGCACGCAGTCCTTGAAGGCACTGCCGCCCTTGTAGTCGACGAGCACGAGGTTGAGCGCGTCCGGCCGGTTGGCCACCGCCAGCGAGGCGATGATCGTCTGCAGCAGCTCGGACTTGCCCGCGCCGGTCGTGCCGGCGACCAGCCCGTGCGGCCCGTCGGTGCGCAGGTCGAGGGTGAACGGTCCGTGGAGGCCGGCGCCGGCGACCAGCCGGGTGGTGCGCCCCTCCAGCTGCCAGCGCGCCCGCACGCCGTCGGCGGTGGGCGGCTCGAGGCCCAGCAGGTCGAGCAGCCGCACGCTGCCCGGCAGGACGGCGTCGTCCTCCTCCAGGCTCACGTCGCGCAGCGGGGCCAGCGCCCGGGCCGCCCGCTCGGCGAGCTCCACGGGCACCGGCTCGGCCAGCACCCCCGGCACCCGGTCGTGCCCGCTGCGCCGGACGACCAACCGGGCCTCCTCCGCCGGGTCGAGCACCGCCGTCGCCGTCGCCGCCTCGGGCAGGAAGCGCTCCTCCTCGTCGGCGCAGACGGCGTACACCCCGACCGCCGGTCCGTCCTGCAGCACCTGGGCCAGCCCGGGGGTGGCGCGCAGCGCCCGGAAGCCGTGGACGACGAGCACGTGCGCCGGGAAGGACTCCGGCAGGACCCCACCTCCGGCGCGCGCGGCGCGACGGGCCCTGACCAGCGCCGTCAGCTCCGCGACGCGGGCGGTCACCGTCTCGGCGTCGTTCCCGACGCATGCGACCGGCCCCTCGCCGTCGACCGGCCGGGCGTGCGGCAGCCAGCGCACCCAGCTCCAGCCCGCCCTCCCCCGCTCCGCGAGCAGCGTGAGCCCCAGGTCGCGCGGCGGGTGCGTGACCGCGAGCTGCAGCACGACCCACCGCAGCAGCCCGGCGAGCGGCCCGGCCGGCCCGGCCAGCCCGACGACGCCGGCCTCGCGCAGCGGCACCACGACGGGCACCGCGTGCACCGTGCGCTGCTCCGGCGGCTCGTCGCCGGAGCGATCAGTGACCACCACCCGTGCGGGCAGATCCGCCGCACCCAGGCGCAGGTCGAGGGCGTCGGGGTCGGTGCGGCGCCGCTCCCACAGCCGGCGACCGGGAAGGACGGCGGTGAGCAGCGCGGTCGCCGGGTCGGGGTGGGCATCGCGCCGGCGCGCAGTTTCCTCGGCCACGGCGTGCTCGATCCGCTCCCGCGCCCGGGCGAGCTCCCGCTCGTGCTCCTCCTGTTCGCGGCGCTGCTCGCGCGCGCTCTGCCGCCGGTCGGCCACGGCGTTGCCGATCATCATGACCGGGCTCGCGACGGCGAACACGAGGTACAGCGGCGAGCGCATGACGACGGCGAGCACCACGCCGACCAGCAGCGGCGCCAGCACCATCAGCCAGGGCAGCCGGCGGGGTTCGTGCCCCTTCGGCGCCTGCGGCAGCTGCACGCGCACCTCGCGCGCCGACGGCAGCAGCCGGGGGGCGCGGACGAACGCGCGCGTCCCCGGGCCGGCCGGTTCGACCGCGGCGTCGGCGACCGGGGCCGGCCCGATCACCAGCTGGGTGTCGCCGAGCTGCACCACCTGCCCGGGTGCCACGGGCACGTCGTCGTCCTCGGGCACGGGCTCGCTCTCGAGCGTGGTGCCGTTGGCCGAGCCGAGGTCGCGCAGCGTGGCGCCATCGGCCCCCAGCCGCAGCAGGGCGTGCCGGCGGGACATGGCGCGGTCCGCGAAGCCGGACGCGCCGCTGCGGCCGAGCTCGTGCTCCCCCACCGGCAGCCCGGCGACCAGGCCGCTGTCCGGGCCGCTGAGCACCCGCAGCTGCCAGCCGCGGGCCGGCGTCGCGGCAGCGGAGGGGCCCAGGTGGACGACGGCGCCGTCGACGAGGTCGCTCTCCCCCACCGGCTGCTCGTCGTCCAGCCGGGAGCCGGCGAGCCACACCCCCTCGAAGGGCTTCCCGGCCACGCGGGCCAGCTCCGCGCCGACCCGGCCGACCGGCAGGTCGTCGTCCACGTCGACGACGACGTCGAGCGACGTGCCGTCGTCCTGCGCGATGCTCAGCTGGACCCGCACGCCCGGACGGTAGGCGGACACGCCGGTCCCGGGCCACGGACGCTGTGGAAAACCCCCGGGCGCGGGACACCCGCCCGGGCGGATCAGGTGGCGGTCTGCACCTCGAAGTGGACGAAGGACACCCCGCCGGTGGCGAAGTTGGCGAGGTCCGCGCCGGCGGCCCGGCCCTCGGGCGAGGACAGCGCCTGCCCCATGGCAGCCTCGGAGTCGAAGTCAAGCTCGGCGACGAGGTAGGGCGCCGGCTGGGCCGGGTCCATGGCCTTGCCGTGCCCGAAGGTGACCTGCACCAGGCCGGGCTGCTTCAGCGCCAGCGGGACGTGCGTCTCCCGGTAGTAGGCGTCGAACGCCGCAGGGTCCTCGGGCGTCCCGTAGCTGACCACCAGCCTGTGCACCATCTGATCCGACCTCCGCTCTCCCCGGGCTCCGCCGCCCGGTCCAGGTGCGCAGCCAACCAGCTCGGTGGTGCCCGGCGCGACCTCAGAAGGTGAGCACGAGCCGGCCGCGCACGCCGCCGGCCTCGAGCACCCGGTGGGCCTCGGCCGCCTGCTCGGCCGGGAAGGTGCGCGCCACCCGGAGCGTCAGCGCACCCTCCTCCGCCTGCTGCCGGAGCCGGTCGAGGGCGGCGCGGTCGGTGGCGACCTTGCGCACCATCGTCGGGAAGAAGCGCAGCCCGCGCTCTCCGTTGCCGCGGTAGCCGCGGACGGTCGCGACCGCTCCCCCGTCGCGTACCGCCGCGAGCACCACCTCGTCCTGCACCGAGCCGTCGGCCAGCCCGTGCACGCCCTCCGGGACGTGCTCCCGGATCCGCTCGGCGACGTCGTCCCCGCGGCGGACGACGACGTCGGCGCCGAGCCCGCGCACCAGCTCCTCGTCGGCCTCGGCGGCGTCGGCCACCACGGTGAGCCCGTCCGCCTTCGCCAGCTGGACGACGTAGCCGCCGTAGGCCCCGGCCGCGCCCGTCACCGCCAGGACCTCCCCGGGCCGCAGCCCCATGAGGTCGAGCGAGAGCCGGGCGGTGAGCCCGTTCATCGGCAGCGTCGAGGCCTCCACGGCGGTGGCCCCGGCCGGCGCGCGGACGACGGAGTCGCCGGGCAGCACCTTGTCCTCCCGGTAGGCGCCGTAGGGCCCGAACGGGACGACGATCCCCATCGCCAGGTCGCCCACGGCCAGGTGGTCGACGCCCTCGCCGAGCTCGGTGACGACGCCGGCGACGTCCATGCCGGGAACCCACGGCGGGGTCTTCACCGGGTCACGCTCGGCGTAGGCGCCGCTGCGGGCGTGGGTGTCGGTGGGGCTGACCGCGGCCGCCTGGACCTGCAACCGCACCTGCCCCGGCCCGAGGGGCTCGGGCTCGACGTCGACGATGTGCAGGGCCTCCGGCCCACCGAACTCGGTCACTCCCGCTGCGCGCATGCCTCCCTGCCTACACCCGGGCCCCGGGAAACGCCTCGGCAGGCCCGCGCACCTGGTGGTGTCATGAAGTTCTTGCACTGACGTCAGAATGGTGTCACAGTGACGCCATGGATCTGACGCCGTTCGTCGACCAGCTCCGCCGCGACCTGTTGACCGCGGCCGACGCCGGTGGCGAGGAGGCCCGCGCGCTGGCGGAGCGGCTCACCGCCCCGCTGGAGTCCTCGATCCGGCTGGCACTGCTCAGCGCCCTGTCCCAGGCGGCCGAGGAGCTCACCGGCCAGTTCGCCCCCGGCGCCGTCGACGTCCGGCTCCGCGGCAGCGACCTCGGCTTCGCCATCACCCACCCCCCGGCCGAGCCGCCCGCCGGCCCGGCCACCAACACCGACCCCCCCGAGCCGGCCGGCCCCGCGCCCGCCGACCTGGACGAGGGCAGCACCGTGCGCATCACGCTGCGGCTCCCCGAGCAGCTCAAGGGCCGCGTCGACGAGGCGGCCGCCCGCCTCGGCGTCTCGGTGAACACCTGGCTGGTCCGGGCCGTCGCCACCGCGATGGAGCCCCAGCCGCGCCCGTCCTCCGACGCCCGTCGCGGCCGCCGGTCCCACGGCTCCCAGTACACGGGCTGGGCGCGCTAGCCCCGCCCGCACCTCAGCACCGAGCACCACCGACCCCGGCCGACCGGTCCGGGGGCGATCCCCCCTGCCCCGAGGAGGGCGCAGCCATGCCCACGTTCGACACCCCCGGGCCGATCACGGCCCGCATTCAGGTGGTCCACGGCGCCGTGCAGGTCCGCGCGGACGACCGGTACGACACCACCGTCACCGTCCGCCCGCGGAACGCGGCCAAGCCCGCCGACGTCACCGCCGCCGAGCAGACCGAGGTCACCTTCCGCGACGGCGAGCTGCTCGTCCGGTCCACCAGCCGGCCGCGGTTGCCGTTCTTCGGCTCGGCCCCGGAGATCGAGGTCGACGTCGTGCTGCCCGCCGGATCCTCCCTGGACGTCCGCACCACCGCCGGCGACGTCACCTGCACCGGCCGGCTCGGCGCCGCCGACCTGGAGAGCCGGTACGGCGGCGTCCGCCTCGACCAGGCGAGGAGCCTGCGCGCCCGGAGCGCGAGCGGCAACATCTCGGCCGGTGCCGTCGAGGGCGAGACCGACGCGACCACCGCCTACGGCGACGTCCGGGTGGGCGAGACCGCCGGTCCCGCGCGGCTGGAGACCGGCTACGGCAACGTCACCGTCGAACGCGCGCTGGCATCGCTGACCGGCACGACGAAGTACGGCCAGGTGCGTGTCGGCCGGGCCGTCCGCGGCTCGCTGGTCCTGGAGACCGCCTACGGCGAGGTCGAGGCGGGGGTGCCCGAGGGGACGGCCGCCTGGCTGGACGTCTCCTCCGGCGCGGGCCGCGTACGCAACCTGCTGACCGAGAGCGAGGGGCCGGAGGGTTCGGCGGAGACCGTCGAGATCCACGCCCGCACCTCCTACGGCGACATCCTGATCCGCCGGGCCTGAGAGGACCTGACCATGACCGCCGCCATCTCCGTACGGGGACTGCGCAAGTCCTTCGGCTCCCTGGTCGTCCTCGACGGCCTCGACCTCGCCGTGCCGGAAGGATCGGTCTTCGCCCTGCTCGGCCCCAACGGGGCGGGCAAGACGACCACCGTCGACATCCTGTCCACGCTGACCCCGGCGGACGCCGGGGAGGCGCGCATCGCGGGCCACGACGTGCGGCGCGAGCCCGACGCCGTGCGCGCCTCGATCGCCCTGACCGGCCAGTTCTCGGCCGTCGACAACCTGCTGACCGGCGCGGAGAACCTCCGCCTGATGGCCGACCTGCTCCACCTCGACCGGCGCACCGGCCGGGCCCGCGCCGCGGCCCTGCTCGAGCGCTTCGACCTGGGCGAGGCCGCGTCCACCTCGCCGGTCACCTACTCCGGCGGCATGCGCCGCAAGCTCGACCTGGCCATGGGCCTGATGGGTGATCCGCGCATCGTCTTCTTGGACGAGCCGACCACCGGCCTCGACCCGCGCAGCCGCCGGGCCATGTGGGACGCAGTCCGCGACCTGGTCGCCGACGGCGTGACGATCCTGCTCACCACCCAGTACCTGGACGAGGCGGACGAGCTGGCCGACCGGATCGGCGTCCTGGACGGCGGCCGGCTGGTCGCCGAGGGGACCTCCGACGAGCTCAAGCGCACGGTCCCCGGCGGGCACGTGCGGCTGCAGTTCACCGCGGCCCCCGACCTCGAGGAGGCCGCCCGCGTGCTCGGCGTCCCCGTGGCCGACCGCGCCGCCCTCGCCCTCGAGGTCCCCGGCGACGGCAGCGTCGCCGCCCTCAAGGCGCTGCTCGCCCGGCTCGACGACGCCCGCCTCGACGTGGCCGGCCTGAGCCTGCACACCCCCGATCTGGACGACGTCTTCCTGGCCCTGACCGGCCGGCCCGCCGCAGAAGAGGTGCCTTCGTGACCGCACTGGGACTGACCCTGGACGACTCGGCGACGATGCTCCGCCGCAATCTCAGGCGCGCGCTGCGCTACCCGGGGCTGACCGTGATCGTCGCCGTGATGCCGATCGTCTTCCTGCTGCTGTTCGTCTACGTCTTCGGCGGCACCCTGGGAGCCGGCCTGGGTGCCCCCGCCGGCGGACGGGCGGAGTACCTCTCCTACGTCGTCCCCGGGATCCTCGTGCTCGCGATCACCGGTGGGGCGCAGGGCACGGCGATCGGGATCGCCATGGACATGACGGAGGGGATCATCAGCCGGTTCCGCACCCTGTCGATCGCCCGCGCGGCGGTGCTCACCGGGCACGTGGTCGGCGCGGTGATCCAGACGGTGGTCGGGCTGGCGCTCGTCGTCGCGGTCGCCCTGCTGCTCGGCTACCGGCCGGACGCCGGGCCGCTGGGATGGCTCGGGGCCGTCGCCGTCCTGGCGCTGACCAGCTTCGCGCTCTCCTGGCTGTCGGTGGCGATGGGCATGTACACGAAGTCCGTCGAGGCGGCCAGCAACCTGCCCATGCCACTGATGCTGCTGCCGTTCTTCGGCAGCGGGTTCGTGCCGGTCGAGTCCATGCCGTCTGGGCTGCGCTGGTTCGCCGAGCACCAGCCGTTCACCCCGATCATCGAGACCGTCCGTGGTCTGCTGAACGGGACCGCGATCGGGTCGAGCGGACTGGCGGCTGTGAGCTGGTGCGCCGGCATCGCGCTCGTCGGCTACCTCTGGGCGCGGGCGAACTACGAACGCCGCCCCGCTCGGGCCGGAGGCTGACCGGGCCCGGACAGGACTCCGGGGCAGTAGCGCTCTGCCCACCCCGGCGGGGCAGAGCGCTACCGTCCTCCGGACATGGCTCGGCCCCGCTCCTCGGCGAGGAGCGGGGCCGGTCCGGGCGTTCAGCCCTTCAGCTTGTAGGTCTTGAGCAGACCCCGGCTGATGATCGTCTTCTGGATCTCACTGGTGCCCTCGCCGATGAGCAGGAACGGCGCCTCGCGCATGAGCCGCTCGATCTCGTACTCCTTGGAGTACCCGTAGCCGCCGTGGATGCGGAAGGACTGCGTGGTCACCTCGGCGCAGTACTCGCTGGCGATCAGCTTGGCCATGCCGGCTTCGACGTCGTTGCGCTTGCCGGCGTCCTTGAGGCGGGCGGCGTTGACCATCATCAGGTGCGCGGCCTCGACCTTGGTCGCCATCTCGGCGAGCTGGAAGGCGATCGCCTGGTGCGCGGCGATGGGCTTGCCGAACGTCTCCCGCTGCTGGGCGTAGGCGACGGCGAGCTCGAAGGCGCGGATGGAGATGCCGCAGGCGCGCGCGGCGACGTTGACCCGGCCGACCTCGACGCCGTCCATCATCTGGGCGAAGCCGCGGCCCGGCTCGCCACCGAGGATGTCGGAGGCCTCGGCCCGGTAGCCGTCGAACACCAGCTCGGTGGTGTCGACGCCCTTGTAGCCCATCTTGTCGATCTTGCCGGGGATGGTGAGCCCGGGCTTGACCTGGCCGAACCCGGCCGGCTTCTCGACGAGGAACGTGGTCAGGTTCTGGTGCGCCTTCTCCGCGCCCAGCTCGGTGCGCACGAGCGCCGCGACCAGGGTGGAGCTGCCGCCGTTGGTCAGCCACATCTTCTGGCCGTCGATGACGTAGCCGCCGTCGGCCTGCTCGACCGCCTTGGTGCGGATGCCGGCGACGTCGGAGCCCAGCCCTGGCTCGGACATCGAGAACGCACCGCGCACCTCGCCGGTGGCCATGCGGGGCAGGTAGTGCTCCTTCTGCGCCTGCGTGCCGTGCTGCTTGATCATGTACGCGACGATGAAGTGCGTGTTGATGACGCCGGAGACGCTCATCCACCCGCGGGCGATCTCCTCGACCACCAGCGCGTAGGTGAGCAGCGACTCGCCGAGGCCGCCGTACTCCTCGGGGATCATCAGCCCGAAGATGCCCAGCTCCTTGAGCCCGTCGACGATCTCCTGCGGGTAGACGTCGCCGTGCTCGAGCTCCTGCGCGTGCGGGATGATCTCCTTGTCGACGAAGCTCCTGACCGTCGACAGGATCTCCTGCTGGATGTCGGTCAGGTCGGCGGTCTGGGCCAGTCGCGTCACAGGTTCACTCCTCGGGGGACTCCGGTGTCCGGGCTACCGGCGAGTATGAGGTACCGGGACCGCACCCTCTGCGTGCGCTCGGTCACTCCCGCGCGCAGCGGACGGCATGCCCGGCAGAGGTGCGGTGATCGGACCACCGGCGGCCGGCGCGGGCTAGCGTGCCGCGGGTGACCTCCCGCGACGAGCCGCCGCACGGCGCCGCCCCCGGCTACGGGCCGCCGCCCGGCTACGGACCCCCGCCCGGCTACGGGCAGCCCTACGGCCCACCGCCGGGTTACGGCCCACCGCAGTGGGGCCGGCCGACCAACACGCTGGCCATCCTGGCCCTGGTCATGGCGTTCGTCTTCGCGCCGGCCGGGCTGGTCCTGGGCATCGTGGCCCGCAAGCAGATCCGCCGGACCGGCGAGGACGGGGCCGGGCTGGCGCTGGCCGGGATCATCGTCGGCGGCCTGGTCACCGGCTTCTTCGTGCTGATCATCCTGCTCTGGGTCGTCGCCTTCACGACGCTGAGCAGCACCGGCTTCGGCCCCTGATCGCGCGAGGCATAGGAAGCTTTACCTGCGGATCGCGGGTCGGATCCGCAGGTAAAGCTTCCTATGCCCGGGTCACGCCTCCGGCGGGGTGAAGGACGACGTCCGCTGCAGACCGGCCGCCCGCCCCTTGCCGGCGATGACCAGGGCCATCTTGCGGCTGGCCTCGTCGATCATCTCGTCGCCCAGCATCGCCGAGCCCTTCTTGCCGCCGGCCTCCGACGTCGCCCAGTCGTAGGCGTCGAGGATCAGCTCGGCGTGGTCGTAGTCCTCCTGCGACGGCGCGTAGATCTCGTTGGCGGCGTCGATCTGGCCCGGGTGCAGCACCCACTTGCCGTCGAAGCCGAGCATCGCCGAGCGCTTGGCGACCTCCTCGAAGGCGGGCACGTCGCGCACCTGCAGGAAGGGGCCGTCGATCGCCTGCACGCCGCGGGCGCGGGCGGCCATGAGGATCTGCATGAGGATGTAGTGGAACGGGTCGCCCGGGTAATCGGGGTGCAGGGCGCCGACGACCAGGGACTTCATGTTGATGCTCGCCATGAAGTCGGCCGGGCCGAAGATGATCGTCTCGATGCGGTCGCAGGCGTTGGCGATGTCGTTGACGTTGATCAGGCCCTGCGCCGTCTCGATCTGCGCCTCGATGCCGATCCGGCCGACCTCGAGCCCGTTGGCCTTCTCGATCTGGGTGAGCAGCATGTCCAGCGCCTTGACCTGGGCGGCGTCCTGGACCTTCGGCAGCATGATGCAGTCGAGGTTCGCACCGGCCCCGCCGACGACCTCGAGCACGTCCTGGAAGGTCCACTCCGTCGTCCAGTCGTTGACCCGGACGGTGCGGATCTTCTCGCCCCAGCCGCCCTCGTTCAGGGCCGCGACGATGTTCTTGCGGGCGCCGGGCTTGGCCAGCGGCGCGCACGCGTCCTCCAGGTCGAGGAAGACCTGGTCGGCGGGCAGGCCCTTGGCCTTCTCCAGGAACCGGGGGTTGCTGCCGGGGACGGCGAGGTTGGAACGACGGGATCGGAGCTCGGCCACGGTGCCTCCGCTGGGGTGGTGGGGTGGGTGGACAACACTGCTGGGCGGATCGTCTTCTCGGCTACCGGAGGGTAGCGACGGCGTGATCACGTCGCCCTCCGGCCACCGCCCGGACCGCCTCGGCGCACGGGCGGGTGTGGCCGACGACACGCGCCGGCTCACCGGACCGGGCGACCACGACCGCCCGGCCGGTGCTCAGGTGGCGGGCTCGACCAGCGTCGGCGGCCGGCCCGCCCGCACGACCAGCGCCACCCCGGCCACCACGAGGAGCACCCCGGGCAGCGCCAGCAGCGGCGGCACCTGCTGCAGCAGGACGAGCGCGAACAGCAGGGCGCCCGGCACCTCGAGCAGGACGGCGAGGCTCACCACCGTGGGACCCACGGACGAGAGCACCAGGTTGAGCACGGTGTGGCCGAAGAGCTGCGCCGAGACGGTGATGGCCGCGATCAGCCACCAGTCGCGCGCCTCGAAACCCGTCAGCGGCGCGTCGACGAGCAGCGCCGCGACCGCGATCACGACCGCGCACACCGAGTAGCAGACGACGGCGTACGCCGAGGTCGCCAGCCGCTGCCGCGCCCGGGCCCCGGCGAGCACGTAGCCCCCGGCGCAGATCGCCCCGAGCAGGGCGAGCGCGTCGCCGGCGAGCGCCTCGGTGCTCACCGTCACGTCCACCCCCACGATCAGGACGACGCCGGCGAACGCCAGGAGCAGGCCGCCCCACACCGCGGCCGGCAGCCGCACCCCGGAGACGCGCGCGGCGAGCGCCGTCCAGATCGGCGTGGTCGTGACCAGCGCGACCGAGGCGGCCACCGTCGTCATCGACAAGCTCGGCAGCCACGCGGCGAAGTGGGCCGCGAGGAAGAGCCCGGCGACGACGGAGCTGCGCAGGTCGCGCCACCGGAGCCCGGACAGGGTGGCGCGCTCGCCGGTGAGCAGGACGGGGAGGAGCGCGGCGGCGCCGGCGGCGTTCCGCCAGAAGGCCAGCGCCAGCATCGGCGCGGTGACCATCGCGGTCAGCGGCGCGGAGAGCGAGACGCCGACGACGGCGAGGAAGAGCAGGCCGGACTCCCGGCCCCCCGGCCGGTGCAGCGCCCAGGCGGCGCCGGCCCCGTTCAGAGGCTCGCGCCGAGCGGAGCGAGGCGTGAGAGGAACGGGGTCCTTCACCAGCTGGGCACCCGGATCCGGCCGGAGGCGACCGGCACGACGGCGCCGCGCACGGTCGCGGCGACCGCCCGGCTGCCGGCGGCGGTGACGGTGCAGTCGAGGACGGAGGGCCGTCCCATCCGCTCGCCCTGCCGCACGGTGTAGCTCGACGTGCCCTCACCGGCCAGCAGCCCGCTCTCGACCAGCCACACCCCGGCGCCCAGCGCCGCGGAGCCGGTGGCCGGGTCCTCGCCCCAGACCAGGTCGCGGGCGAACACCCGCGCGCGGGCGGTCGCGGTCGGGGCGTCCCAGGACAGCACCGACACCCCCTCGCCCACGTCGACCCCGGCGAGCGCCCGCGGGTCGGGGACGGCGCGGTCGACGGCGTCGGGGCAGACGGAGAGGTACCCGAACGGCAGGCCGCAGCCGGCGACGTCCGCGGGTACGCCGGTGAGGTCGGCCGCGTCCAGGCCCATCGCCGCGGCGAGCTCGGCGGGCGCCGGGCCGTCCTGGAGCGTGGGCCGGCCGCCGGAGAGGGTCGCGCCGTCGGCGTCCACCACCACGTCGAGGACCCCGGCGCCGCACTCCTGGCGCAGCGTCCCCGCCGGCAGCCGCCCGGTGCGCACCAGCGTGTGCGCCGCGCCGACGCTCGGGTGGCCGGCGAAGGGCAGCTCGGCGTAGGGCGTGAAGATCCGCACCCTGTAGTCGGCCTTCGGATCGCCGGGTCCGCCAGGGTGGTCGGCGCCGGCCTCGGTGGGGGCGCAGAGGAAGGAGGTCTCCGAGAGCGCGAACTCGTTGGCCAGCGCCTGGCACTGCTCCGTGGTGAGCTCGTCGGCGTCGAAGACCACGGCCAGCGGATTCCCGGCGAACGCCCGCGGGGCGAACACGTCGACGACCTCGTACTCCAGCTCGACCGGGGCAGCCACGGCCCCGACGGTAGCCTTTCCAACCGTGACCACGGCGACCAGGGCGTACGTCTCCCGGCTCGCCGGGCTGACCGTCTTCGACCCCAACGGCGACCGGGTCGGCAAGGTGCGCGACGTCGTCGTCGGCCTCCGGGTCGGGACGGCGTGCCCGCGCGTGCTGGGCCTCGTGGTGGAGGTGGTCGCGCGCCGCCGGATCTTCGTGCCGATGGGCCGGGTGACGGCGCTGGACCCCGGTGCGGTGCTGCTCGCCTCGGGCACCCTCAACCTCAAGCGGTTCGAGCAGCGGGCCGGCGAGACCCTCGTGCTCGGCGAACTGCTCGACCGGCGGGTGACGGTCAACGAGTCCGGTCGCCCGGCGACGGTCGTCGACGCCGCCATCGAGCAGACCCGCACCGGCGACTGGCTGCTCTCGCGGGTCGCCGTCCAGGAGCCCGGCCGGCTGGGCCGGCGCGGCCAGTCCCACCAGCTGGAGTGGGACGAGGTCACCGGCCTGGCGCTGCCGCAGACGGGACAGGGCGCCGAGACGCTCATCGCCACCTACCGCGAGCTCAACGCCGCCGACATGGCGCACGCGCTGCAGGAGCTGCCGATCAAGCGCCGGCACGAGGTGGCCGAGGCGATGGACGACGTGCGGCTGGCCGACGTCCTGGGCGAGCTCCCCGAGACCGAGCAGATCACCATCCTGGGCACCCTGGAGGAGAGCCGCGCCGCCGACGTCCTCGAGGAGATGGACCCCGACGACGCCGCGGACCTGCTCTCCGAGCTGCACGCCGTCGACCGGAACCGCCTGCTCGAGCTGATGGAGCCCGACGAGGCCGAGTCGGTCCGCCAGCTGCTCAAGTACTCCGAGGACACCGCCGGCGGGATGATGACCAGCGAGCCGGTGATCCTGGCGCCCGACGCGACCATCGCCGAGGCCCTGGCCCGGGTGCGTCAGGAGGAGATCACCCCATCGCTGGCCAGCCAGGTGTACGTCTGCCGGCCCCCCTCGGCCACACCGACCGGCCGCTACCTCGGGCTGGCCCACATCCAACGGCTGCTGCGCGAACCACCGTCCACGCTGGTGAGCGGCGTGCTCGACGACCTGGAGCCGCTGAAGCCCGAGGCCCCGCTGGCCGAGGTCACCCACTACTTCGCGACCTACAACCTCGTCGCCGCGCCGGTCGTCGATGCGCAGGGCCGGCTGGTGGGCGCGGTCAGCGTCGACGACGTGCTCGACCACCTGCTGCCCGACGACTGGCGGGAGCGTGCCCGCCGTGGCTGACGGCCCCCGGCTCGACGTCCCCCGCAGCGGCGCCCGCCGGTTCGGCAGCTTCCTGCGCCTGAACCCCGACGCCGTCGGCCAGTTCGCCGAGGGCATCGCGCGGTTCCTGGGCACCGGGCGGTTCCTCGCCGTCCAGACGATCGTCGTCATCGTCTGGATCGCGCTCAACATCTTCGCCGTCCAACTGCGCTGGGACCCCTACCCGTTCATCCTGCTGAACCTGGCCTTCTCGACCCAGGCCGCCTACGCCGCGCCGCTGATCCTGCTGGCGCAGAACCGGCAGGCGGACCGCGACCGCGTGCAAGCCGAGGAGGACCGGGCCCGGGCGGCGTCGACCCGCGCCGACACCGAGTACCTCGCCCGCGAGCTGGCGGCGGTGCGGGTGGCCGTCGGCGAGCTGGCCACCCGCGACTTCATCCGCGGCGAGCTCAACCGCCTCGCCAGCGACGACGGCGAGGACACCGAGCGGCGCGAGAGGAAGAGCAAGAAGAAGCGCGACCCGGTCCCCTGAGCCCGCTCAGCGCTCGGCGCGGTCCCGCTCGACCAGGGCAGCCCGACGACGCCGGCACCGCGTCGTCCCCTCGTCGATGCTGACGACGTAAATGCTTCCGCCGCCCGCGATGGTCCCCGGGGTGGTGGTCTCGCGGTACGGCACGGAGTTCCTCCGATCGTCGGGTTAGGCACCGCTGCCGCGCCCCGATCGGGCGCCCAGCGCACGCAGCACGGCCACCACGGCGCTGCCCGGTGCACCGAGCGAGGCAGGTGCACCGGGCGGCTCGGTCACTCGGGTCGGGTCCGGTCGAAGGACGCCTGCATCGTGCGCAGCAGCCGGCGCGCGGTGCTCTCGTGCTGCAGCATGGCCCCGGCCAGCCGGGACATCGCCGCCCCGGTCCGGTCCAGCGGCATCGTCGCCGCGAACGCCCGCTCGAGCGCCGCGACGGCCGCCGGGTCGACGTCAGCCAGCAGCCGGTCCCGCGACTTCTCGACCGCCGCCACGGCCGCCTGGCGGTCCACGCCGACCAGGCGGCCGTCGCGCTTGACCACCTCGCCGCCGACCAGGACGGTCTCCACGGTCGCCGGGGTGGCCTGCAGGACGACGGTGCCCACCGCGTCGTTCACCGGGGCCGTGGCCAGACCGTCCGCTCGGATCAGGACCAGATCGGCGGCCCGGCCGGGGGTGATGCTGCCGGTGACCTCCCCCAGCCCGACCGCGCGCGCCCCGTCGACGGTGGCCGCGCGGAGCACGTCCACCGCGCGCAGGGTCAGGTGGGCCGGCACCCGTCCCGACCGGGCCAGCTGCTCGTTGTCGCTGAACCGCGTCGCCTGCAGGGCCAGTCTCATCTGGGCGAACAGGTCGCCCCCGTTGCCCGAGACGACGTCGGCGCCCAGGCCGACGGGGATGCCGCGCGCCTGCGCCCGGGCCAGCACGGGCAACCCCATGCCCATCTGCAGCTCGGACTCCGGGGTCGAGACGACGCCTGCGCCGCTGTCGGCCAGGTAGCGCAGCTCGTCGGTCGACCAGCCGGTGCCGTGCGCGAAGAGCAGGTCGGTGCCCAGCAGCCCGGCACGGTGCAGCCGGCGCACCAGCCGGGCGTGCCGGGTCGCGGCGCCGTGCGAGGCGTGGATCGTGATCCGGCGCAGCCCCAGCTCCCGCCCCAGGTCCAGGTCCCGGCGCACGATCTGCAGGGGCAGGAACTCGCCGAGATCGGCGGTGGCCAGCCCGAGCAGCACCCGCCCGTCGTCGGAGGCCAGCGGGCCGCCGCGCAACCGGCGGACGTCGTCGTGGCGCCACGTGCTCTCCACCTGGGCGCGCAGCGGGTTCTCCCCCGGCTCGGGCACGTGCGACATCCCGTAGGCGAGCACCCCGCGGATGCCGGACGACTGCATCGCGTCGACCACCGCGTCGGCGTGCCCGGGTGCGCGCATGGCGTGCGAGAAGTCGACGACCGTGGTGATGCCGGCGTCGAGCGCCTCCAGGTACCCGGCGTAGCTGCCGGCGTGCACGTCGGCGGCCGTGTACCGCGGCGAGTACACGTTGCGCACGTGCACCAGGTACTCGAAGAGGCTCCAGTCGCCGGCCAGCCCGCGGAGCGCCGTCTGCCACACGTGCCGGTGGCCGTCGACGAAGCCGGGCAGCAGGATCCGCCCGGTGCCCTCGATGACGGCGGCGCCGTCGACGGGCAGCGGCTCGGCGGAGACCGTCCGCACCCGGCCTCCCTCGACGAGCACGTCGGCGACCTGCCCGTCGTCGGGCCGGCCGTCCATGGTGAGGACCCGGGCGCCCCGGACGAGGGTGCGCCCGGCGGGCCGGGCCGCGGTTCACGCGACGGATCGGGGCGCGGTGATGCTGCCGGGCCGGGTGGTCGTGTCGGTGCTCATGGCGGTTCCTCCTGTCCGCGGCGCGCTCGGTAGCCGCCGTCGGGGAGGACGGTGATCCGGGGTTCTTGAGCCGCACCGGTTGCCGTCTTGCATCCGGTCCAACCGGGCCGAGCTCAGGTCGATGCGGCGACGGCGGCGGCGTAGGTCTGGTCGGGGGACAGCGATCGCCCGGCCGACCAGGCGGCCGCGAGGACCGCCGGGTCGAGCTCCGCGCGCAGCCGCGCCACGCGTCCCTCGTGCAGCGCGCGGCTGGCCGGCGGCTGCATCGACAACCCGGTGCGTTCGGCCAGCGACTCCGCCGCACCGAACAGGCGGGCCGCGACCGGGCCGTCGCCCTTGTCGACGAGCACCTCGGCGAGGCTGGTCAGGCCGTACAGGAACGCGGCGTTGTCCCGCAGTGCCGCCGAGCGGGTGACGCTCTCGTGCAGGAGCGGCAGCAGTTCGGGTCCCTGCCCGGCGAGCTGGCCGATCATCACCCGGATGTTGAGCGTGACGGCGATCCCCCAGCTCCCGCCGGCCCGCCGGAGCAGCTGCTCGGCGGTGTCCAGCAGCAGGTCGGCGTCGGCGAGGGCGCCGGAGGCCGCAGCGACCTGGACGGGGACCAGGGCCGCGATCCCCGCGCCGGCCGGGTCGTCGAGGTCGCGGTAGGCGGCGTCGGCACGCTCCGACCAGCGTGCCGCCGCGGGGAAGTCCCCGGCCCCGATCGCGGCGTGACCCGCGATGGCGGCGGTCACCGCGGCGATCTCGGGGTCGACGTCCGCAGCGGCGACCTCCTCCGTGGCCACCGCCAGCGTCGCCAGCGCTTCTTCCCACGCGCCCTGCCCGAAGGCGCACTGCCCCTCGACGAGCCGGGCGCGGGCCCGGCCCCGCGGGGAGAGGCCGTCCGCGGCCAAGGCCTCGCGCATCCACCGCCGGCCCTCTGCCTGGAAGCCGCGGATGTGCCAGAACCAGCGGATGCCCCACGCCGCGACGGCGACGGAGTCGGGATCGCCGTGCCCGAGGAACCACCCGAAGGCCGCCCGCAGGTTGGCGTGCTCCTGGGCCAGGCGGGCCAGCCACACCCCCTGTTCCACACCGAGGAGCCCCTGCCGGGCGCGGTCGGCCAGCGCGCGGTAGAACGCCGCGTGCCGGTGCTGCACCTCCTCGTCCGCCCCTTCGGATGCCAGTACCTCGACGCCGAACTCGCGGACGGTCTCGAGCATCGTGAACCGGCCGCGGCCGCCGACGTGGCCGGGCGGATCTCCCTGGTCAGGCGTGACCCGGGTGACCAGGCTGCGCTCGACCAGAGCGGCGTGGCCGGCGACCAGATCGACCGCGGCACCGCCGTCCGCCCCGTCGTCGCACACCGCCTGCGCCGCTTCGAGCGTCCAGCCGCCCCGGAAGACGGAGAGCCGGCCGAAGAGCCGGCGCTCGGCCGGGCCCAGGAGGCGGTAGCTCCAGGCGACGGTGTCGCGGACGGTGCGCTGCCGCTCCGGCAGGTCACGGGGACCGTCGGCCAGGACGGGCAGCGCCCGGTCCAGGCGGCCCAGCAGCTCCTCCGCCGAGAGCACCCGCATCCAGGCGGCGGCCAGCTCCAGGGCCAGGGGCAGCCCGTCGAGCCGGCGGCAGATGCCGGCGACCGCTTCGGCCTCGGGATCGTCCTCCACCCGGTAGCCGGGCACGCGCGCCGCCACCCGGTCGAGGAAGAGCCGCGCGGCGGGGAAGCCATCGAGGTCGGCGGCGGTCACGCGTTGCTCGGCGTCGGGTGCCGCCAGCGGGGCCAGCGGGTACTCCCGCTCCCCGCGCAGCCGCAGCGGCGAGCGCCCGGTGGCCAGCACGGTCAGGGACGGGCATATCTCCAGCACCCGGGCGAGGTCCACCGCTGCCGGCAGGACGTGCTCGACGTTGTCCAGGACCACCAGCACCCGGCGTCCGCCGACGGCGGCGCGCACCAGGTCGAAGGGATCGCCGGTCGGCTGCTCGACACCCAGGGTCCGCGCCAGGGTGGGCAACACGAGGGCAGGATCGGTGAGGGCCGCCAACGGCACGAGGAACACGCCGCCGGGGAAGCCGGGACGTACCGCACGGCCGACGGCGAGGGCGAGCGTCGTCTTCCCGACCCCACCCGGCCCGGTGATGGTCACCAGCCGCCCGCGGCGGAGCAGGTCGGCGACGGCAACGACGTCCCGGTCCCGGCCGACCAGTTCGGCCACCGGCTCGGGAGGGACCGACCCGAGCGGCACGGGCGCCGCCGACCGCCCGGGCGGGTCGGCCGGTCCGGGCTCGCGCGGCGAGGGCCCGGGCACCGGTTCGCGCCGTGGGGGCTCGAGCCGGGGGTCACGCCGCAGCACCGCCGACTCCAGCGCCAGCAGCGCCGCACCCGGCTCGACGCCCAACTCCTCCCGGAACAGCCGCTGTGCCTCCCTCAGCCGGCCCAGCGCCTCCGCCGTCCGCCCGGATCGGTACAGGGCCCGGACCAGCAGTTCCCAGCCCCGCTCCCGGAAGGGGTGCCGGCGCACGCCGTCGGCCAGGTCGGGCAGCGCCGCCAGATGGTCTCCCGCAGCCACCCGGACGGCGAGCATCTCCTCGGTCACCGCGGCCCGTTCGGTCTCCCACCGGTCGGCGGCCTGCCGGGCGAACTCGTAGTCCTCGGCCAGGTCGGCCAGCACCGGCCCGCGCCACAGGGCGAGAGCCTGCTCCCCCGCCTCCCGGGCAGCGACGAGGTCGCCGGCACGGGCTCGGTCGCGGCAGTGTGCGGCCGCCGCGGAGAACTCCGCGAGGTCGAGCACGTGGCCGGTGAGGTCCAGCAGGTAGCCGGGATCGCGGGAGCAGAGGAGCCCGCCCGTGTCGCGCAGCCGGCGATCCGGCTCGAGCACCCGGCGCAGGTTGGACACGTAGGCCTGCAGCGAGGACGTGACCTTCTCCGGCGGCGCCTCGCCCCACAGGTCGTCGACCAGCCGTGCCGCCGAGACGGGGTGCCCCGCGTCGAGCACCAGCCGGGCCAGCAACGCGCGCTGCCGCCGCGCCCCGAGGGCGAGGGGCACCCCGTCCCGCTCGACCCGCAAGGGGCCCAGCACCTCGACGCGCATCCGCCCTCCCGCACGACGGCCGTGAGCGGCGGCGAGACTACTGCGGCCACGGGCGGAGTGGGGCGGTTCCGCTCACCCGGCGGCCGGGCGCACCCGGTGGTTGGCCACGATCCGGCCGTCGGGATCGACGACGGCGCGGATCGCCTGCAGCCGGCGCCAGTCCTCGGGCCGGTAGCCGGTGGCGGCGTCGACGGCGTCCTCGGCGAAGTTGAGGTAGTGGCGGCCGTTGGCCCACGGCGACAGAGCCGCTGTCACGGCGTCGGCCTCGGCGAGACCCTGCGCCGCCATCTCGGGAGTGGGCGCCAGCGCGCCCGCCAGGAGCACGAACTGCCCGTCGAGGCACGGGACGGCCCCGGCGCCGGGGGCGGGCCGGGCCAGTGCTCCGCCGATCTGCCGCAGCTCCACCATGAACAGCGAGGAGCTCGATCCCGGACCGGCGACGCCGAGCAGCACAGCGACGCCCTCCGGCGGCAGCGAGCCGAGGATGCTCGTCGAGCTGACCTCCGGCGTCGGCTCCTCCGGGTCCATGTGCAGCCGGGACAGAGTGTCGGTGGGCACCCGGCCGAAGGTGTCGAGCTCCGGTGCCAGCTCGCGCAGCGGGGCGAGCAGGCCGGCTGCGCGCTCGTCGTCGGCCAGCACCGCGCCGTCGATGATCACCAGCTGCCGGCCGCGGAACGGCTCGGGGATGTCCGGGAGCGGCGGCAGCTGCATGATCCGGAACGCGGTGGTGACCTCGTCCGGCGCCCTGACCGCCCACTCCGCCCAGCGCCCGAGGACCTGCTCGGCGTGCGCCCAGTCCCAGACGAGCATGCCGGCGTAGGCGGTGTCGAAGGGATAGGTGCGGAACTCCAGCTCGGTGACGATGCCGACGTTGCCGCCGCCACCGCGCAGGGCCCAGAACAGCTCGGGGTGGCGGTCGGCGTCCACCTGGAGAACGGTGCCGTCGGCGGTGACGACCTCGGCGGCGGTGATGCTGTTCGTCTGCAGGCCCAGCGCACGGGCGTACCAGCCGATCCCGCCGCCCAGGGAGTAGCCGACGACCCCGACGTCGGGCGAGGACCCGTGCAGCACGGTCACGCAGTGCCGGCCCGCCTCGGGCACGACGTCGTCCCAGAGCGCGCCCGCCTGCACGCGGGCGCGGCCACGGACTGGGTCGACGGTCACCTCGCGCATGCGGGAGGTGCGCAGCAGGACGACGTCGTCCAGGGAACCGAGCGGTCCGGCGTTGTGCCCGGTGCCCTGAGGAGCGATGCGGAGGCCGGCCGCGGCGGCGGCCCGGACGACGGCGACGACCTCGTCGGTGCCGGCGGGCACCGCGACGGCTGCCGGGCGCTGGTCCACGGCGAGGTTCCAGGCGGTGCGGAACTCGTCGTAGGGTGCGTCGCCGGGCAGGTGGACAAAGCCACCGATCAGGCCACGGAGGCTCTCCGCAGGGCCCGCCGGACTGCCGGTGGTCATCGTGGTGGTGCTGTCGGTGGTGGTCATGGTGCTCTCCTCGGGACGGTGTGGGTCGATCAGGACCCGAGCGTCGGGAAGAGCTCTTGGGCGGCTCTGCCGGTGTTCTTGGAGCCGCACCGGGACGGCGACGCGTCAGCCGGTGAGGACGTGCACCCCGGCGCCGGCCGCCCCCGCCAGCAGCAGGACGACGATGAACGGCGCACGCAGCGCCAGGGCCAGCGCCGCGACGGCGAGCCCCGCAAGCCGGCCGTCGACCACGATGTCGTCACCGCTGGTCAGCCCCTGGACGACGACCAGCGCGGCGAGCAGCGCCGCCGGCACGAAGTCGACGACGCGCGCCACCCAGGGCTGCTCCACCCACGACGCCGGCACCGACAGCCCGGCCAGCTTGAGCAGGTAGCAGCCGACGGAGGCGACGAGCACCGCCGTCCAGGTCCCGCTCACGACGCCACCGCACGGCGGGGCCGACCGGCCAGGGCGACCGCCACCACCGCGGCGACCACCTGCACGCCGGGCGGCACGAACGGGGTCAGCGCCAGCGCGACCACCGCGCCGCCGAGCGCCACCCGGCGCTGCACGGCGGGCTCGGGGAACGCCCGGCCCAGCCGCGGCCAGAGCAGGGCGAGGAACGCGGCGGGGACGACCGCGTCCAGCGCCGCCCGGGCCGTGCCGCCGAGCGCGGCGGCACCGAGCGCGCCGACCACGGTCGTCGCGTTCCAGGTCAGGTAGAGCGTCGCCCCGCCCGCCAGGAACGCCAGCCCGGCCAGCGCCCGGTCGGGGGCGGCCAGCGACAGCGCCGTCGTCTCGTCGATGACCCAGTGCGCCGTCCCGGCGCGGCGGAGCGGGCCCCGCGGCCGGAGCAGCGGCACCAGCCGGACGCCGTAGACGGTGTTGCGGGTACCCAGCAGCAGCGCGCTGCCGACGGCGGCCAGGGGGCTGCCGCCCGCGCCGAGGACGCCGATGAGGGCGAACTGCGAGGCGCCGGTGAACATCACCGCCGAGAGCACCAGCGCCTGCCAGACGTCGAGCCCGGCGGCGTCGGCCGCGGCGCCGAACGCCACCCCGTAGAGGCCGACGGCGAGCCCGAGGCCCACCGCGTCCCGCAGCGTCTCGGCACGGTCGGGCTGCACGACGACGACCCTAGTTCCGCCCCGGTGCGCGCCAGATCACCCTCCGCCGGGCCGTCGGGTCCGCGTGCCGCCGTAGAGTGGCAGGCGACCGATCGCGCGGGTCGCCGCTCCGGCCGCGACCACCGGACGCCGCCGGTCCCCCGCTCGTGAGGAGACAGACGAACACGATGTCCGACCAGCTGACCGGCACGCCGGCGCTCGACGCCGTCAACGCCGCTCTGGCCACCGTCCAGGACCCCGAGATCAACCGCCCGCTCACCGAGCTGGGCATGATCAAGGACGTGCGGATCGGGCCCGACGGCTCGGTCGCCGTCGAGGTCTACCTGACCGTCGCCGGCTGCCCGATGCGGGAAACGATCACCAACCGGGTCACCCAGGCCGTGGGCGCCGTCCCCGGGGTGACCTCGGTGCAGGTGGCCCTCGACGTGATGAGCGACGAGCAGCGCTCCGAGCTGCGCAAGACCGTCCGCGGCTCCGACACCGCCGAGCCGGTCATCCCCTTCGCCCAGCCCGGCTCGCTGACCCGCGTCTACGCGGTCGCCTCCGGCAAGGGCGGCGTCGGCAAGTCCAGCGTCACCGTGAACCTCGCCGCCTCGCTGGCCAAGCGCGGGCTCTCGGTCGGCGTCGTGGACGCCGACATCTACGGCCACTCGGTGCCGCGGATGCTGGGCGTCGACGACAAGCCCACGCAGGTCGACAACATGATCATGCCGCCGCAGTCCCTGGGCGTGAAGGTCATCTCGATCGGCATGTTCACCCCGGGCAACACCCCGGTCGTGTGGCGCGGGCCGATGCTGCACCGCGCCCTGCAGCAGTTCCTCGCCGACGTCTGGTGGGGCGACCTCGACGTCCTGCTGCTGGACCTGCCGCCCGGCACCGGCGACGTCGCGATCTCCATCGCCCAGCTGCTGCCCAACGCCGAGATCCTCGTCGTCACCACCCCGCAGCTGGCCGCGGCCGAGGTCGCCGAGCGCGCCGGCGCGATCGCCACGCAGACCCACCAGCAGGTCGTCGGGGTCATCGAGAACATGAGCTGGATGGAGCTGCCCGACGGCTCGCGCGTCGAGGTCTTCGGCTCCGGCGGCGGGCAGACGGTCTCCGACGCGCTCACCCGCACGCTCGGTGCCCGCGTGCCGCTGCTCGGCCAGATCCCGCTGGACACCCGGCTCCGCGAGGCCGGCGACGCCGGTGCGCCGATCGTGCTGGCCGAGCCGGACTCCCCCGCGGCGCAGGCCCTGGAGAAGATCGCCGACGGGCTCGCCGTCCGCCAGCGCGGGCTGCAGGGGATGTCCCTGGGGCTCACCCCCGTCCGCCGCTAGCAGCCGCGCGACCCCGTCGCCGTCCGCGCGGCGTCGTCCTCCCTCACCGTGGAGCGTCCTCCCTCACCGTCTGCGCTGCGGGAGGACGCTCCACGATCAGGTCACCTGGTCCCCGCCGCCGGGAACGGTGCGGGTCAGGTCGCGTCGACGTCGAAGGGCGGGGGGACGTTGCGGTCGCGCACCTGCGCGGCGACCACAGTGGCGGCCGTGGCGCCACCGGCCCGGGCCGGGGAGATCGGCGGCTCGTCGTCGCCGAGCAGCTGCTCGCGGATGAACGTGCGCGGGTGGTACTTGCGCAGGTCGAGGTCGCGCAGCCCGTCGAAGTCGTCGCCGAGGGACTCGTTGACCTGGGCGCGGACGCCGGTGATGGCCCCGCGCATCCGCTTGAGCCCGGCGGCCGCCTCCTTCGCGAGGTCGGGCAGCCGCTCGGGACCGAAGATGAAGAGCGCGGCGAGCGCCAGGACGAGGATCTCGCCCCAGCCGATCGAGTCGAACACCGCGCTCCCTGTCCTTCCGACCGCCAGCGCTGCCGGGGGTCAGCGTAGCCGCCTCTCGGGGCTATGCGGCCCCGAGCGTCACCTCGACCGTGCGCGAACTGCCACCGCGGACCAGTTCCACCGTGACGACGTCACCGGGCTGCCGGGCGTCGACGGCGACGGAGAGCTCCTCGGAGCTGCCGACCGGCGTCTCGTCGACGGCGATGATCACGTCCTCCTCGCGGATGCCGGCCTGGGCCGCGGGGCTGCCGGGCTCGACGTTGAGCACCAGGGCGCCGTCGCGGGTGCCGTCGGTGACCGAGCGGGCGTTCACCCCGAGCGTGGCGTGCACGGCCGAGCCGGTCGCGATCAGCTGCTCGACGATCCGCTTCATCGTGTCCACCGGGATCGCGAAGCCCAGGCCGATGGACCCGCCGGCGCCGGTCGAGGCGATCGCGGTGTTGATGCCGACGAGGGCTCCGCTCGCGTCGACGAGCGCCCCGCCGGAGTTGCCCGGGTTGATCGGGGCGTCGGTCTGGACGGCGCTGATGACCGCGTTGGTGTCGGTGCCCTCGCCGGAGAGCCGCACCGGGCGGTCCAGCGCGCTGACGATCCCGCTGGTGACCGTGCCGGCCAGACCCAGCGGCGAGCCGATCGCCACCACCGGGTCGCCGACCACGACGTCGCCGGAGCGGCCCAGCTCGGCCGTCACCAGGCCAGGCTTCTCCACCTTGATGACGGCGAGGTCGCTGGCCGGGTCCCGGCCGACGATGCGCGCGGCGGACCCGCTGCCGTCGGAGAAGACCGCCCGGATCTCGGCGCCCTCGACGCCGTCGGCGCCGGAGATGACGTGGTTGTTCGTGACGATGTAGCCGTTCTCGCCGTCGATGACGACACCGGAACCGGTCGCACCGGCCTGGCCGACGCGCACCTCGATGGAGACGACGGCCGGGATGACGGCCTCGGCGATGTCGGAGACCGAGCTGCGCTCGCCGGTGCCGCGCGGTTCGACCTGGGCCAGCGTCGTGCCCGGGGTGAACAGCGGCGCCTCGTCCGCGGTGCGGGTCAGGTACCAGCCGACACCGCCGCCGAGGATCCCGACGACCAGCAGCCCGAGGACGACGAGCGTGGTCAGGCGCACCGAGAGGTCGCGCAGCCGCACCTTGCGGCGTCCCCGGGGGTCGATGACGACCGGGCCGGGCTGGCTGTCCTCGTCGTCGTAGACGGCCGGGGCACCCAGGCCGGCCGGGGACGACGGGTCGCGCCACGGGTCGACGCGGGCGTCCGCCTTCCACCACGGGCCGGTGGCGGTGCGCCGCCGACCGGGACGTCCCCCGGGCGGCTCCTGCAGCCCGCTCCGACCGGGGGCCGGCGGGCCGAAGGCGCGCAGCAGCGCCTCGGGCGGTGGCGGCGGGACCGGGCGCGGTGCCGGCGGCGGGCGGTCGCCGGCGAAGCTGCCCGCCACCTGCTCGGGCCGGCCGAAGGCACCCGCCTGGGCGGGCGTGGGCCGGGGAGCGTGCACCGGTCGCGCCTCCAGCCGGGGCGCCGTCGTCTCGTCGAAGGCGCCCGACTGCCCGTCGGGCCGCCCGTACGCGGCGGCGTCGCCGGGGCCCGGTTCGGCTGGTGGGTCGTACCGCGCGCTGCTCAGGGGGTGCCGCCCGGGGCGCCGAGCCCGCCGGGGCTGCCGACGGTGACCGTCCGCAGCACGGGCGGCGCGACCTCGGTGTGCTGCTGGGGCTGCACCGGGTCGGCCGCCGGCGCGCGGCCGGTGTCGCCGGGGAGGGTGAGCGCGAGCGCCGTCACGCCGGCGCCCAGACCGACGATCGTCCCGGCGACCCCGCGGCGGAACCAGCGGCCGCCCGCCGAACCGCGTCGGTGCGCCCCTTCGGTGAGGTCCAGGGAGAAGGCGCCGGAGCTGCCGGTGACCGTCAGCTCCCCGGCCGAGGCGCGCACGTCACCGGGGCCCGTGCCCGAACCCGGCACCTCGGCGGTGAAGGGGATCGCGCACAGCCGCGACATGAGGTCACCGGGCATCGCCACGTCGGCGGAGCCGTGCAGCGCCTCCTTGGCCTCCCGCTGGGCGGCCACGGCCATCCGGCAGGTGGTGCAGCCGGCGAGGTGGCGGGCCGCCCGGCCCGCCGGGCCGGCGGAGAGCTCGCCGTCGACCAGCGCGGCGATCGCCTCCTGGGCCAGGTGGCTCTCCGGGATGCTCACGAGCCCTCCTCGCTAGCGCTCGTCGGCCGCGTTCGCGGTGCTGCTGTGCTCCATGGTGAGCTCGCGAGCTCGCTCACGAGCCCTCCCCCGTGACACCTGTCCGGCGCGGGGCCAGGTGGGCCAGCGCCTCGCGCAGCTGCACCCGCCCCCGGTGGATGCGGCTGCGCACGGTGCCGAGCTTGATGCCCAGCGTGGCGGCGATCTCCTCGTAGGTGAGCCCCTCGATGTCGCACAGGACGACAGCCACCCGGAACTCCGGCGAGAGCGCGTCGAGCGCCGCCTGCACCTGCGGGTCGAGGTGGGTGTCCGCGTAGACCTGCTCGGGGCTCGGCGCCCGGCCCGGCAGCCGCTCGGTGTCGTCGGGCAGCGCGTCGAACCGGATCCGCTGCCGGCGGCGGACCATGTCGAGGAAGAGGTTCGTGGTGATGCGGTGCAGCCAGCCCTCGAAAGTGCCCGGCGAGTAGTCGGCCAGCGAGCGGAACACCCGGACGAAGGTCTCCTGCGTCAGGTCCTCGGCGTCCTGAGGGTTGCCCGAGAGGCGGTAGGCCAGCCGGTAGACCCGGGCCGAGTGGTCGCGGACCACCTGCTCCCACGTGGGCGCCACCCAGCCCTCCTGTTCCGCCGCGGCAGCAGCGGACGTCGGGGTGGTGGCCTCGGGCACGGCACCAGGATCGCAGACGGGACCGCCCACTACCTCCCCGGAGTCGGCGGGTCGGGACACGGGTCGCATCAGGCGCACGTCGTGATCAACGGACGGTGGGCACACCCGTGTTCCCGCGCACCGGGACTCCCAGGAGACGCACAGGTCCGCCCGCGCACTCGGGCACGGGGCCCCGGGCCACTACCCTCGGCCGGTGATGAGCGCCGATCAGCCGCCGCCCGCGGGCGGCACCGACCAGGGCGCCGCCTACGCCGACCGCTTCGCCGCCGAGTCGCCAGAGATGGTGGCCGCCCGGCGGCGCGCGCACTTCCTCTCCGGCGCCACCCCGGTGGAGCCGCCGGTGGGCGCCACCCTGGCCGTGCTGGCCGCGACGAGCGGCGCCCGCTCGGTCGTCTCGATCGGCAGCGGCGGCGGCCTGGCCGCGCTCTGGCTGCTGCGCGGGATGCGGCCCGACGGCGTCCTCACCGCGCTGGACGCCGATCCCGAGCAGCTCCGGGCGGCGCGCTCGGCGCTCGCCGAGGCGAAGGTGCCCGCCAGCCGGGCCCGGCTGATCTTCGGCACCCCCGGTGAGGTGCTCCCCCGGCTCTCCCCCGGCGGCTACGACATGGTCTGCTGCGCCGGCCCGCCCCGCGAGTACTCCGAGCACCTCGCCGCACTGCTCGGCCTGGTGCGGATCGGCGGCACGCTCACCTGCCACGGGCTGCTCGAGAGCGGCCGCGTCGCCGACCGCACCGCCCGCGACCCGCAGTCGGTGGCCTGGCGCGAGATCGCCCGCACGATCCGCGACGACGAGACGCTGCTACCCGCCGTCCTGCCGATCGGCACCGGGCTGCTGGTGGCCACGAAGCGCAGCTGAGCGTCATCCCCGCTCGAGCAGGTCGCGCAGACGAGCGAGGTCTGCGCGGTTGGCCCGCCGGACGGCGGCGGCGACGAACGGGGAGGCGAGGGCGGAGAAGCCCGCCGGACGGCCGCGGTTGCGCAGCGTCATCCGGGTGCTGCCCGGGGCGAGCTCCTCCCACGTGTAGGTGGTCTCCATGGGGAACGGTCCCTGCGCCGTGCGCATGACCAGCCGCTCGCCCGGCACGAGCTCCGCCACCTCGTAGGTGTAGGCCAGCCGTCGCCGGAGGAACCGGGCCACGAAGTCCACCCGCGATCCGACGGCGACGGGAGGAGGGGTCCGCCACTCGACCGAGTCGATGGCGCGGTACCACTCCGGCGCGCGACCGGGATCGCCCGCGAACGCCGCCACCTGGGCCCGCGGACGGTGGATGACCGCCTCCGTGACCACGTCGACGTCCCGTGCCACCGGGCCTCCTCGGGTGCTGTGAAGGGAAACCGACGACTTCCACCGTCCGGGGGCGGCCCCGGGGGTCTCAGAGGTAGGCGCGGACGCCCTTGCCCAGCACGGTGATGCCCCCGGCGCTCACGTGGTAGCGCTCGCGGTCCAGTTCGTGGTCGACGCCGATCCGCGCCCCGGCCGGCACGACGACGTTCTTGTCCAGGATGGCCCGGCGGACGTGCGCGCCCTCGCCGATGTAGGCGCCGTCCATGACCACGCTGTCCTCGACCCGGGCACCGCGCTCCACGCGCACCCCCGGCGAGATCACCGAGCCGTGCACCGAGCCGCCGCCGATGATGGCGCCCGCGCTCACCATCGACTCCTCGGCGCGTCCGCCCAGCACGAACTTCGCCGGCGGGCGCTGCGGCGGCAGCGTGTAGATCGGCCACCGGTCGTTGTAGAGGTTGAACACCGGCGACACCGACACCAGGTCCATGTGGGCGTCGTAGTACGAGTCGATCGTGCCGACGTCGCGCCAGTAGCCCTGGTCGCGCTCGGTCGCCCCCGGCACCACGTTGGTGGAGAAGTCGTAGACCCACGCCTCCCCGGCCTCGGCGAGCATCGGCATGATCGAGCCGCCCATGTCGTGCACCGAGCCGGGGTCCTCCGCGTCGGCGCGCAGCGTCTCCAGCAGGGCGTCGGTGGTGAACACGTAGTTGCCCATGGAGGCGAAGCTCTCCTCGGGCGAGTCGGGCAGCCCGGGCGGGTCCGCCGGCTTCTCCAGGAACCCGCGCACCTTCCCCTCGGCGTCGGAGTCGATGACGCCGAACTCGGTCGCCTCGCGCCGCGGCACCCGCAGCCCGGCGATGGTCACGCCCGCTCCGGTCTGCAGGTGCTGGTCGACCATCTGCGCCGGGTCCATGCGGTAGACGTGGTCGGCCCCGAAGACGACGACGACGTCCGGGCGCTCGTCGTAGATCAGGTTGAGGCTCTGGAAGATCGCGTCGGCGCTGCCGGTGTACCAGCGCGGGCCAAGGCGCTGCTGCGCCGGCACCGGGGTCACGTAGTTGCCCAGCAGGCTGGACATCCGCCAGGTCTGGGTGATGTGCCGGTCGAGGCTGTGGCTCTTGTACTGGGTGAGGACGGCGATGTGCCGGATGTCGCCGTTCACCAGGTTGGAGAGCACGAAGTCGACGAGCCGGTAGTTGCCCCCGAAGGGGACGGCCGGCTTCGCGCGGTCCTGGGTCAGCGGAGCCAGCCGCTTCCCCTCACCGCCCGCCAGGACGATGCCCAGAACCCGTGGACCGCCGCGCATCCCCGCAACGTAGCCGCTGGACCGCGCCCCCGCCGCACGCGGCCCCGCGCTCTCTCCCCTCGGCCCCGAACGGGTGACGTGCCGGAACGGCCTCGTCCAGGGCACCGCCCTGAGCACGTGACCGGATGGAACGGCCCCGCTGCAGGGACCCGTCGCGAGCCCGGTGACGTGCTGGAACGGCCTCGTCCAGGGCACCGCCCTGAGCACGTGACCGGATGGAACGGCCCCGCTGCAGGGACCCGTCGCGAGCTTGCGAGCGGCGGGGGGCAGCGGGGTCCTTCTAGGGTGGCGCCGTGCGCATCGGGATCGTCACGCGAGAGTGGCCGCCGGACGTCTACGGCGGCGCGGGGGTGCACGTCGAGCACCTGGTGGCGGCCCTGCGCGCCCTGCCCGACGGGACCGGGGGCGCGCAGGACCTCCAGGTCGACGTCCACTGCTTCGGCGGGCCGCGGCCGGACGCGACCGCCCACGCCGTGCCCGCCGAGCTCTCCGAGGCCAACGGCGCGCTGCAGGCGGTGGGCGTCGACGTCGGCATCGCCGCCGCGCTCGCCGGCGTCGACCTGGTGCACAGCCACACCTGGTACGCCAACACCGCCGGCCTCCTCGCCTCGCTGGTGCACGGCGTCCCGCACGTCGTCACGGCGCACTCGCTGGAACCGCGCCGGCCGTGGAAGGCCGAGCAGCTCGGTGGCGGCTACCGGCTCTCCTCCTGGGCCGAGCGCACCGCCTACCTGGCCGCCGATGCGGTCGTCGCGGTCAGCTCCGGCATGCGCGAGGACGTGCTCGCCGTCTACCCCGAGCTCGACCCGGCCCGGGTGCACGTGGTCCGCAACGGCGTCGACGCCCGGGCCTACCGGCCGGTACCCGCCCCTGACGTCGTCCGCCGGCTCGGCGTGGAGCCCGACCGGCCGTACGCGCTGTTCGTCGGGCGGATCACCCGGCAGAAGGGGCTGGTGCACCTGCTCGCCGCGGCCGACCAGCTGCCCGCCGACGCCGGTCTCGTGCTCTGTGCGGGGGCCGCCGACACCCCTGCCGAGCGGCAGCAGGTCGCCGATGCGGTCGCCGCCCTCCAGCGCCGCCGCGACGGCGTGGTCTGGATCGAGGAGATGCTGCCCCGGGAGCAGCTGGTCCCGCTCATCACGGGCGCGACGGTGTTCGTGTGCCCGTCGGTCTACGAGCCGCTGGGCATCGTGAACCTCGAGGCCGCCGCCTGTGGCACCGCCGTCGTGGCCAGCGCGGTGGGCGGCATCCCGGAGGTCGTCGACGACGGCCGCACCGGCCTGCTGGTGCCCTACGACGAGAGCGACCCGGCGGGGTTCGCCGCCGGCCTGGCGGCCCGCACCGGCGAGCTGCTGGCCGCTCCGGATCGCGCCGCCGCCATGGGTGCCGCGGGCCGCGCACGGGTGGTCGCCGACTTCGGCTGGGAGGCGATCGCCCGGCAGACGGTGGAGGTCTACGCGGGAGTCCTGGCCGCTCGGCGGTGACCGTCCGACCGGCCGGCCGCGGCGGGCGCGGTGAGAGGCCCCCACCCCTCGGCTGTCCGCGGTTCCCCGGCGCGTCGAGACTCTCCGCATGGTCCCGCCCCATGGGAGGGGCACCGGAACCGGCCCGCACAGGAGGACCGCATGCCGTCCCGCAGCCACTCCCCGCCCGTCCGCATGTCGCCGTGACCCAGCTCCGTCGCCGTCGGGCCGCCGCTGCGCGCGCCCGGGCGGGCCGCGGGGCCGTCGCCCCTGTCGTGGCCCGGTAGCGGACCACCGCCCGGAGCCGCCCCGACCACCTCGGCGGCCCCGCAGGCCCGGGACGCGCCTTCCTCCGGTTGGCGCTCCGGCAACCGGGGAAGCACACTGCCAGCCGGCCACCACCCACCGCCGCAACGCGCCGGAACCACCGGCGCCCCCGGCCACCTCAGAACAGGGGCGCACGTGATCCGCCTGTTGATCGCCGACGACCACACCGGGGTCCGGCTCGCGTTGGTGGACCTCTTCGGGTCCACCGACGACATCGCGGTCGTGGCCGCCTGCTCCGACGGCGACGAGGTCCTGCCGGCCGCCCGGTCCACCCGTCCGCACGTCGCCCTGCTGGACCACGTCATGCCCCGGATGACCGGCCTGGAGGCCGCCGCGCAGCTGCGCCAGGAGTGCCCCGACGTCAGGGTCGTCCTGCTGACCGGCACGGTCCTGACGAGCGTCATGGCGGAGGCCAAGGCGCTGGGCGCAGCCGGTTTCCTCTCGAAGGGCGAGGACTCCGACGCCCTCACCGACCACATCCGCGCCGTCGCCGACGGGGGCAGCGCCTGGCCGGAAGCTGCAGCCTGCGGAGGGTCTCGCTCCTGACGGGACCGGCTGGCGGGCGTGGTGCGGACCGGTCCGCTGCCGCCGCTGGGCCCCCAGCAGGCCGCGACGCTGTACCGCACCGCCAAGGAGACGCTGGCCAACGTGGTCCACCACGCCCGGCGGCCTGCGTCTGGGTGACGCTGGAGGCGGAGGGCTCCGGGCGGCAGACGACGGTCCGGTTAAAGGTGGCTGACGACGGCGTCGGCTTCGGCCCGGCCCACCGGGGCAGCCCCGACGGCCACCTGGGGCTGAGGCTCATGGCCGACCGGGTCGCCGCGCTGGGCGGCCGGCTCGAGATGGGCGATCGGCCGGGCGGTGGGGCCCGCATCGCGGTCCACCTCCCCGTCGACCACGAGGTGTGACGCGCACCCGCCCCTGAGCGGTGCCCCCCGGATGGGGGTGCAGGGATGCCCCAGGGCGCGGCTGCCGGGACGGGGTGCCGCAGGGCACCGTGTCCCCACCGCGCAGGACCGCGGCAGTGAACAGGAGAAGCCGAGATGGACGTCGCCGGGTACGGGCGCCGTGGCTGATCGCGCTCCCCGCCCGCCCGGGCGGCACGCGGCACCGCGCGCCGCGGTCCGGAACCGGTCGCCCCTGCGGGTGCGCCTGGGTGCCGCCGTCCTGGTCTGCCTGGTCCTCTCCGTGCTCGGCCTGTTCCCGGTCCAGCTGGTGCGCGTCGCGTCCGGCAGCATGGCGCCGACGATCGACGTGGGCGACCTGGTGCTGGTCCTGCGGTGGCCGGTGTCGGTGGACCGCTGGGACGTCGTCGTGGCCGACCCCGCGGAGCCGGGCGCCGCCCCGCTGGTCAAGCGGGTCGTGGCGCTCGGCGGGGAATCCGTCGCCGTGGAGGACGGCGTCCTCGTGGTGGACGGCGCGGCCGTCTGCGAACCCTGGAGCGATCCGGCGCGCCTGGACGGCGTGTGGTTCGGGCCGGTCACCGTCCCCGACGGCTCGGTCTTCCTGCTCGGCGACGAGCGGAGGGCTCCATCGACTCCCGCGTCTTCGGACCGGTCGACGAGTCGCGGCTCCGCGGGGTGGTGCTCGCCACGACCTGGCCCCGTCCGCGCACGCTGCCCACCACGCCCTGCTGACCCGTCCGGCTCCGCGCCCCGGACGGCCGGGACCGCCGGCGCTGGTACCTTTCTGCCCGCCGGCTCCGTGCCGGCGGTGCAGCAGCAGCGAAGTCCGGTGCGAACCCGGCGCTGTCCCGCAACTGTGAAGGTCTCCCACGGGGGCCGAGCCAGATCGCCTGCCCTGCGCCGTGCATCCGACCCTCGCGGCAAGGGTCGCGCATCGGGCCGTCGGACCAGCTCGGGCGACGACGCTCGCCGCCTCCCGTGGAGGCCCTCCTTGCCCGGCACTTCCCCCCGCGCGGCGCGGTCGAGCGCGTCCGCCCCGCGGCGGCGCTCTCCCGCCCTCGTCGGCCTGCTGGCCGCTCCCCTGCTCGCGCTCACCGCCTGCGGCGGGTCGTCCGGCACGGCCGCCGACGAGCCGGCCCCGTCGTCGGCCGCCGGCGACTTCCCGGTCACGGTCACCGGCGACAACGGCGAGGTGACCCTCGAGGAGCGCCCCGAGGACATCGTCTCCATGTCGGCCACGGCGACGGAGATGCTCTTCGCCATCGGTGCGGGCGACCAGGTCGAGGCCGCCGACGACAACTCGAACTACCCGGCGGAGGCCCCGACGACGGACCTGTCGGCGTTCACGCCCAACGCCGAGGCGATCGCGGGGTACGACCCCGACCTGGTGGTGCTCAGCAACGACACCAACGGCATCGTGGACGCCCTGGAGACCCTCGACGTCCCGGTGCTGCTGCTCGAGGCCGCCGAGGACCTCGACGACACCTACGGGCAGATCGAGCTGCTCGGCGAGGCCACCGGCCACCCGGAGGAGGCGGCCGAGGTCGTCGCCGACGTGCGCGACCGCATCCAGGCCGCCGTCGGCTCCGTGCCCGCGGACGCCGCTGGGCAGCGGGTCTTCCACGAGCTCGGCCCGGAGCTCTACTCCGCGGACAGCAGCACCTTCATCGGCAGCATCTACAGCATGTTCGGGCTGGAGAACATCGCCGACGGCGCCGCGGACGCCAGCGGCGGCTACCCGCAGCTCTCGGCCGAGTACGTCGTCGACCAGGCGCCCGAGATCATCGTGCTGGCCGACACGAAGTGCTGCGGCCAGAGCGCGGAGACCGTGGCCGAGCGCCCGGCCTTCGGCAGCGTCCCCGCGGTGGTGGAGGGCCGGATCGTGGAGGCCGACGACGACGTCGTGTCCCGCTGGGGTCCGCGCGTCGCGGACTTCGCCGAGACCGTCGCCGAGGCCCTGCAAGGCTGAGGACTTCCCCTGCATGAGCACCGCAGCCCCCGGCACCCGGTCCGGCCGCACCGCGGCCGGGCCGGGTGCCGTGCGGTCGCGGCGCTCCGCACTCCTCGCCGGGGCCGGCACCGCCGTCGTCCTGGGAGCTGCGGTGCTGGCCGGCGTGTGGGTCGGCGCGGTGCCGCTGCCGCCCGGCGCGGTCGTCGCCACGCTGCTCGACCGGGCGCTGGCGCCGCTGGGCCTGGACGTGCCCGGCGCCCTGGAGGGGACCCGCGCGGCGGTGCTGGTCGAGCTCCGCCTGCCGCGCGTGGTGCTCGCGGTGCTGGTCGGCGCCGGGCTCGCCGTCTCCGGCGCCGCCTACCAGGGGGTGTTCCGCAACCCGCTCGCCGACCCCTACCTGCTCGGTGCCGCGGCCGGTGCCGGTCTCGGCGCCACCCTGGTGATCGCCTACGCACCCGGGCAGCACGTCGGCCCGGTCGGGGTCGTCCCGCTGGCCGCCTTCGTCGGGGCGCTCGTCGGGGTGGGCTGCGCCCTGGCCCTGGGGCACGTCGCCGGCGGGTCGCAGAGCGCGTCGCTGCTGCTGGCCGGTATCGCCGTCGCCGCGTTCCTGGCGGCGGCGCAGACGCTGGTGCAGCAGCAGAACACCGACGACCTGCGGGAGATCTACGGCTGGCTCCTCGGGCACCTGGGCGGCGCCCAGTGGTCCGACGTCGGCCTGGTGCTGCCCTACCTCGGGGTGGCGGTGGGCACGCTGCTGCTGTGCGCCCGCCCGCTGGACGTGCTCGCCGTGGGCGACGACGAAGCCCGCTCGCTGGGCGTGCACCCCGGCCGGCTGCGGCTGCTCGTGGTGGTCGCCGCCTCGCTGGCCACCGCGTCCGCCGTCGCGGTCAGCGGGCTGATCGGCTTCGTCGGGCTGGTCGTGCCGCACGTCGTCCGGCGGCTGGTCGGCGCCGCGAACGCCCGGGTGCTCCCGGTGTCCCTGCTGGCCGGTGGGGCGTTCCTGGTGCTCGCCGACCTGCTCGCCCGCACCGTCCTGTCCCCCGCGGAGCTGCCGCTGGGGGTGGTGACCGCGTTCGTCGGCGCCCCGTTCTTCGCGGGCCTGCTGTGGGCGGGGGCGCGGCGGCGGTGAGCGGACGGGCTCCGGCACCGCAGCCCGGCGGCGGCGCGCGGGTGGAGGTGGTCGGCCTGGATGCCGGCTACGGACGGCGTCCGGTGCTCTCCGCCGTCCGGTTCACCGTGGCCGCCGGCGGCTGGCTGGGCATCATCGGCCCGAACGGGTCGGGGAAGTCCACGTTGCTGCGCTCGGTGCTGGGCCTGCACCCCCACGAGGGGGAGGTGCGCATCGACGGGCTGCCCCTCACCGCCATGCCGCGCCGCGACCGCGCCCGCCTGCTCGCCTACGCCCCGCAGCTCCCGGTACTGCCCGAGGGCGTCAGCACGCGGGACTACGTCCTGCTGGGGCGCACCCCGCACCGCCCGCTGCTGGCCGCACCCCGCCGGGTCGACCGGGAGGTCGTCGCCGACGTCATGGGCCGGCTGGAGCTCGAGGCCCTGGCCGACCGGGCCGTGGTCACCCTCTCCGGCGGGGAGCAGCAGCGCGCAGTCCTCGCGCGGGCGCTGGCCCAGCAGCCGCGGGTGCTCCTGCTCGACGAGCCCACCGCCGCCCTCGACCTCGGCCACGCCCAGCAGGTGCTCGACCTGCTCGACCGGTTGCGCCGGCAGGACGGGCTCACCGTGGTGAGCACGCTGCACGACCTCACCCTCGCCGGGCAGTACGCCGAACGGCTCACGCTGCTCGCCGAGGGGCGGGTGGTCGCCGAGGGGAGCCCGGAGGAGGTGCTCACCGCCGCGGTGCTGTCGGAGCACTACGGCGCCCGCGCGCGCATCGTCCCGGGACCGCACGGCCCGGCCGTCCTCCCCGTGCGCGGCGCCTGAGGCGGTCGGGACCCTGCGCGGCTTCGGGGCGCTCCCGGTCACCCTCCGCCGGTTCCTCGATGATCAGGTCACCTGGTCGTCCGGGGTCCTGGCTCACGGTCGACGGTGAGCCAGGACCCCGCCCGGTGAGCCAGGACCCCTTCGGCCGGACCGCCACCGGCTCCACGGGTCAGCGCGCCGCGCGGAAGCGGACCACGTCCCCGGGCCGCAGCTGCGCGGCCGGCGGCTGGTCCGCGGTGACGACGACGGCGAGCACCGGGTAGCCACCGGTGACCGGGTGGTCGGCCAGGAACAGCACCGGGGCGCCGTCCGGCGGCACCTGCAGGGCGCCGGGCACCAGCCCCTCGCTGGCCGGCTCGTCGTCCCGGGCCCGCACGAGCCGGGGCCCGGCCAGCCGCAGGCCCACCCGGTCGCTGTCGGCGCCCACCTCCCAGGCCCCCGCGAGCAGGGCCGGCCACGCGGCCTCGTCGAACCAGTCCCGCCGCGGACCGGGCAGCACCCGCAGCACCGGCCGCTGCGGCGGCGCGGCCACGGGGGCGACGTCCACGAACGGCTCCTCCCCCGCCAGCCCGCCGACCGGCAGCCGCGTCCCCGCCGTCAGCACGGCCGGACCGAGGCCGGACAGCGTGTCGGTGCTGCGCGACCCCAGCACCGGCGGGACGTCGATGCCACCCCGCACCGCGAGGTAGCTGCGCAGCCCCGCCCTCGGGGTCCCGAGCCCCAGCACGGCACCGGGTCGCAGCGTGGTGGGCGCGGCGAACGGCGCCGGCCGCCCGTCGACGACGACGGGGACGGGCGCACCGGTGACCGCCACCAGCAGGGTGCGCTCGGCGCGCACCCGCAGCCCCCCGGCCGTCGCCTCGAGCACCGCGGCCGCGGGCTCGTTCCCCACCAGCCGGTTGGCCAGCGCCGCCGCCGGCCGGTCCGCCGCGCCGGAGCGCGGCACGCCGATCGATGCCCAGCCGGTCCGGCCGGCGTCCTGCACGGTCGCGAACGGGCCGGGCGTGAGCACGGTGAGCACTCAGCCCACCTCCCGGAAGCGGACCGCCGTGCCGGGCGCGAGGAGCGCCGGGGGGTCCCGGTCGACGTCGAAGAGCACCGCGTCGGTGCGCCCGACCAGCTGCCACCCACCCGGGGACGCCCGGGGGTAGACCCCGGCGTACGGGCCGGCCAGCGCCACCGAACCGGCCGGCACCCGGGTGCGCGGGGTGGCCCGGCGCGGCACGTGCAGGTCCGCCGGGAGCCCGGTCAGGTAGCCGAAGCCGGGCGCGAACCCGCCGAAGGCCACGGTGAGCGCGGCGCCGGTCAGCGCGGCGACGACGCCCTCCTCCGTGCGGCCGGTGCGCCGGGCGACCTCGGCCAGGTCCGGCCCGTCGAACACCACCGGCAGCACCACGGGGTCGGGGGCCGGTCCCCCGTGCGGGACGGCGGGGGCCAGCCGGCGCAGGACGGCCACGTCGCGATCGGTCACCGGCCGGTCGAGCACGACCAGGACGGTGCGCGCGGCGGGCACCAGGTCCACCTGCCCGGACAGCGGTGCGGCGAGGAGCGCGGCGCGCAGGCCCGGCACGTCGGCGGGGTCGGCGACCTCGACGAGCACCGCGCGGTCGCCGTAGACCGTCGCGCGGCGGAGGCCCTCGCTGCCCGTCACCGCACCATGATCGGGCACCGGTCACCGCCCCGGCCCTGCGGATGGTCCGGGTCGGAGGGGCGACGCGGCGCGGGATGTGGATCCCGGTGTGCGGGCGGACAATCGGGTGTGACCATCGCGAGGCGGTTCGAGGCGGCGCTCGCGCAGCACCACGACCCCGCGCTGGCCGGGCCCGAGGCCCTGCCGCAGCGGCTCAGCCGGGCCTCCGCGGACCTGCTCGGGGTCGACGGCGCCGGTCTGACCCTCGTCGACGGCAGCGGCCGGCGGGTCCCGCTGGGCGCCAGCGATCCGGAAGCCGCCGGTGCCGAACGCATGCAGTTCACCGCCGGCGAGGGGCCGTGCGCGACCGCCGAGGCCACCGGCCAGCCGGTGTTCGCCGTCGAGGAGGACCTCCGGCGCCGCTGGCCGCTGTTCGCCGACCTGCTGCTGGGTAGCACGCCCTTCCGCGCCGTCGTCGCCCTGCCGCTGCGCCCGGGACCCGCCGGACCGGGGGCGCTCGACCTGTTCTTCACGCAGCCGGCCGACGTCGCCGCGCTCGACGTCTTCGAGGCGGTCGCGGTGGGGGAACTGGTGACGTCGGCGCTCAGCGACGCCGCGCTGTGGTCGACCTGGACGCCCGCGGCGGGGCCGGACTGGCTGCACGGGCCGGCACCGAGGCAGCGGGCAGCGGTGTGGGAGGCGGTGGGCGAGCTCAGCGTCGCCCTCGACGTCGACCCGGCGGAGGGGCTGGCCCTGCTCCGCACCGACGCCTACACGTCGGGGCGGTCCGTCGACGCGGTCGCCGCCGACCTGCTCGACGGCCGCCGCTCGCTGGAGGACCTGCGCCCGGCCGACTGACCGGTCACCCCGTGAACGGCCCGACCCGCAGCCCGGCCGCCTGCAGCGCCGTCCGCACCGACCGCGCGAGGTCCACCGCACCCGGGGTGTCCCCGTGCACGCACACCGAACCCACCTCCACGCGCACCGGGCTGCCGTCCACGGCGACCACGGTGCCCTCGGTGGCCATGCGCACCGCTCGCTCGGCCACCGCGGCCGGGTCGTGCACCAGCGCCCCCTCCGATCCCCGCGGCACGAGCGTGCCGTCAGGGGCGTAGCCGCGGTCGGCGAACCCCTCCGCCACGGTCGGCAGGCCGGCGTCCACCGCGGCGCGCAGCAGGAGCGAGCCGGGCAGGCCGAGGACGGTCAGCCCGGGGTCGTAGTCGGTGACCGCCTCGACGACGGCGCGCGCCTGCGCCGCGTGGTGCACCACGGCGTTGTAGAGGGCGCCGTGCGGCTTGACGTAGGCGCCCCGACCCCCGCACGCCCGCGCCACGCCGTCCAGCGCGGCCAGCTGGTACAGCACGTCGGCGGCCAGCTCGCCCGGCGCCACGTCGACGAACCGCCGCCCGAAGCCGGCGAGGTCCCGGTAGGACACCTGGGCCCCGATCGCCACCCCCGCGGCGACGGCGGCGGTGCACACGCGGCGCATCGTGACCGGGTCCCCGGCGTGGAAGCCGCAGGCCACGTTGGCGCTGCTCACGACCTCCAGCAGCGCGTCGTCGTCGCCCAGGCGCCAGACGCCGAAACCCTCCCCCAGGTCGGCGTTGAGGTCGATGCGGGGAGCGCCGGGTGCGGTCACGCGCGCAGTCTCGCACCGGTTCGGCCGCCCCGGCGCCGCACCGGCAGGGGAGCCGCCGAGGTGATCCTGCCGACCCACGACGAGGCCCTGCACGAGGTGGACCTCGGGTGGCACCCCACCGCGGAGCAGCTGCTGCGGCGCCCCGACCTGCCGGAACCCGAGCGGAGCTCCGACGGGGCGGATGACGTGCGCCACCGCGCCGGGGGCCGAGCGGCGGCCGTCGAGCGGCTGCGCGGGCTGGTCTTCCGGGAGGCGCCGTGGCTCGGCATCCGCTACGCCTTGTGACGGCGACATGTCGCCGTGTCGACATGATCACATGTCGACGTTCTGTACCGGCGCCCTCACCGCGCGTGTGAGAAGCTGCTGCCCGAGGCGGAGCGCGGACGACCCGTCGGGGGACGTCATGCTCAAGGGGGAACCATGCCCGGGACAGGTCCGATGCTGCCTGCGGACGCTCTCCTGGCCGCCCTGGCGGACACGGTGGTCGTCGCCGACGGCGAAGGACGCATCGCCTACGTGAGCCCGTCGGTCACGAGCTTGCTGGGGCACGACCCGGCCGCGGTCACGGGCCTCCCGCTGCAGGTGCTGATGCCCGAACGACTGCGCCACGGCCACACCGAGGGCTTCTCGCGGTACCGCGCGACGGGCGAGGGGAAGCTCGTCGGTGCGACCACACGGGTGCCTGCCCTGCACGCGGCCGGGCACGAGGTGCCGGTCGACCTGACGCTGTCCCGCCTGACGCCGATCGCCGGCGAGGAGATGGATGCCCTCGTGGTCGCCGTCCTCCGGGATGCCAGCACCACCATCCTGCTGGAGCGGCAGTTCGAGGTCAGCCGGTACCTGGCCGCGACGCTGCGGATCACGGCGGCGCTGACGGAGGCCCCCGACGCCGACGTCGCCTTCGCCGAGCTGCTGCCCACGCTCTGCACCGAGCTGGACTGGGACGCCGCCCAGCTGTGGCAGCCGGACGGCGATGGGAGCCGGCTGGTGCACGCCGGCACCTGGACCGCTCCGGGCGCAACGGTTCCCGCGCTGGAGGCCGACGCCGCCGGACGCACCTTCCGGCGGGGCGAGGGGCTGCCCGGCGAGGCCTGGCAGCAGCGCGCGACCGTCAGCGTCGAAGACTTCTCCGATGAGCGCGCAGTCGTCCGCGTGCAGGCCGCGCGGGACGACGGGCTGCGCACCGGCGTGGCGTTCCCGGTGTTCAGCGGCAACATGCTGCTCGCCGTCTGCGAGCTGTTCTCCACCACGCACCGGCCGGTGCCGCCCGAGCTGACCGAGGTGCTCTCCCACGCCGGCCGGCAGATCGGCCAGTTCCTCGCGCGGCTGCGCGCCGAGTCGGTGGTGCGCGAGCTGGCCGACACCCTGCAGCGCAGCCTGCTCCCCTCCCACCTGCCGACGATCCCCGGGGTGGAGCTCGCGGCCACGTACCGGGCCGGCGGCGGGACCGCCCTCGTCGGCGGTGACACCTACGACGTCACGCCCCTGCCCGACGGCCGGTGGATGGTCCTCATCGCCGACGTGTGCGGCACCGGGGCGGAGGCGGCCGCGGTCACCGCGGTCACCCGGCACACCGCTCGCGCGGCGGCCACGGGCAGCCCGGCGGAGATTCTGCGCGCGGTGAACGGCGCCCTCCTGCACGAGCAAGGCGCCGGACCGCTGCGGTTCGTCACCGCCTGCTGCCTGGTCCTGGAGCCGGCCAGGGAAGGCCTCCGGCTGCGCCTGACCGTCGCCGGCCACCCGCTGCCGCTGCTCACCACGTCCGAGGGCGGGGCGTGTGCGGTGGGCACCGCAGGGCGCCCCCTCGGCATCGACGCCGACCTGGAGCTGGGCGAGACCTCGCTGGACCTGCCGCCGGGGGCCACGCTCGTGCTCTACACCGACGGGGTCACCGAAGCCCGGGACGACGCCGGCCGGCAGTTCGGGGAGGACGCGCTGCTCCGGGTGGTCGCCGGCGCCCCGGTCGCCGACGCGGAGGCCGTCGTCGCCGCGGTCTCCGACGCGGTCGAGCGGCAGCTCTCCGGATCCCGCCACGAGCCCGACGACCTCGCCGTGCTGGCGCTCTCCGTCCCGCGCTGAGCCTGGTCCGCACGGCGGCGCTGGCTACGGTGGGCCGGTGGCGCGCGTGGTGGTCGTGGGAGCCGGGCTCGGCGGCCTGTCCGCCGCGGCCCGGCTGGCGGCCCTCGGCCACGCCGTCACCCTCGTGGAGCAGGCCGCCACCGTCGGCGGGAAGCTCGGCCGGTTCGCCCGCGACGGGCACGCCTTCGACACCGGGCCGAGCCTGGTCACCCTGCCGCAGGTCTACCGCGACCTGTTCGCCGCGACCGGCGGCCGGCTCGAGGACGCCGTCGACCTGGTCCGCCTGGACCCGGCGGTCGGCTACCGGTTCGCCGACGGCACCCGGCTGACCGTGCCCGGGCGCGCGGACGCCGTGCCCGCGGCCCTCGACGAGGCGCTGGGCCCCGGCGCCGGCGCGCAGTGGACCGCGCTCATGGAGCGGGCTGCCGCGATGTGGCGGATCAGCGAGCAACCGTTCCTGCGCACCCCGCTGGCCGGTGCGACGACGCTGGCCCGGCTGGCCCGCCGCCCGGCCGACGTCGCCGCGATCGCGCCCTGGCAGACGCTGCGCGGTCTCGGCCGGCGCCACCTGGCCCATCCCCACCTGCGCACGCTGCTGGACCGCTACGCCACGTACTCCGGCTCCGACCCGCGCCGCGCACCGGCGGTGCTGGCGACCGTCCCGTACGCCGAGCAGGCCTTCGGCTCCTGGTACGTGCGGGGCGGGCTGCACCGGCTCGGGCCGGCGGTGCTCGACCGGGCCCTCGCGCACGGCGCCGTGCTGCGCACCGGGTGCACGGCGCGGCGGGTCCTCGTGGCCGGTGGCCGGGTCGCCGGCGTCCAGCTCGCCGACGGCGGACGGCTGCCCGCCGACGTCGTCGTCTCGGGGGTCGACGCCACGGCCCTGCACGCCGGTCTGCTCGCGCCGGACCCCCGCACGCGACGCGTCCGGCGGGACCTGGCCCGCGCCACGCCCTCGCTGTCGGGGTTCGTGCTGCTGCTGGCGCTGCGCGGCCGGACCCCGGGGCTGGACCACCACACCGTCCTCTTCCCCGAGGACTACGACGCGGAGTTCGACGCCGTCTTCGGTACCGGACGCCACGCGGGCCGGCCCTGCCCCGTCACCGATCCGACCGTCTACGTCAGCGCGCCCGACGACCCCGCGCTGGTGCCCGACGGCGACAGCGAGTCGTGGTTCGTGCTGGTGAACGCGCCGCGGCACGACCCGGTGCACGGAGTGGACTGGGACACCCCAGGGCTGGCCGAGGGCTACGCCGACCGGGTGCTCGACGTCATGGCCCGGCGCGGGCTCGACGTCCGGGACCGGCTGCGCTGGCGGGTGGTGCGCACGCCTGCCGACCTGGCGCGCGGCACCGGCAGCGTGGGCGGGTCGATCTACGGCAGCTCCAGCAACGGCTCGCGCGCGGCGTTCCTGCGCCCGGGCAACGCCTCCCGCGTCCCCGGGCTGTTCCTGGTGGGCGGTTCGGCGCACCCCGGCGGCGGGCTGCCGCTGGTGGGGCTGTCCGCCGAGATCGTGGCCGGGCTCGTCGGCCCTGCCTGAGGCCGGCGGTCAGGTGGGCCGGACCGCCGTCACGGCGACGAGGGGCGCACCCGGTGCGATCCGCCGGGGCTCCCGCGGTCGCAGGCCGGCGCTGCGCAGCCCGGTCGTGAGGTCGTCGACCGCCGGCAGCGACATGTCGCCCTCCTGCGCCCGCAGCAGCAGGTCGAAGTGCCGGCTGAACAGCTGCGGCGTCGCCACCGTCGTGACGACCATCAGCGTGCCCCCCGGAGCGAGCCGCGCGGCCACGTCGGCGAACAGGGCGGCCCGCTCCCCGGCCGGGACGTAGTAGACGACGTTCGCCAGCAGCGCGAGATCGAACGGACGGTCGTCGGCCAGCCGCCGGACGTCGTCCTGCACGACCGTGGCCCGCGCACCGAGGCCGCGCTGCTCCAGCGTCCGCCGGGCGAGCGCCGCGGCGTCGGCGTCGGCGTCCACCCCGACCCCCTCGACCCCTGGCGCCGCGGTCAGCATCGTGGCCAGCTGCAACCCCGCGCCGCAGCCGACGTCGAGCACCCGCCGCGGCGCGACCGTGGCCACCACCTCCCGCAGGAGGTCGTCGACGAACGGCTCGAAGGCCGCCGAGATCCGCGCGATGACCGTTCCCTGCTCGGCGACGTCCCGCCGCCGGGGCCCGCCCGCCAGGAGCTCCCCGAGGTGGCGGTAGAGGTCGGTGTGGAACCCGGCGAACGCCTCGTAGGAGGCCCGGACCAGATCGTCGCCCACCACGGCCCGACCGGCGTCCGCCAGGTACCAGCGCCCGGCGTCCTCCCGCACCAGCCCGGCGGCGGCCAGCACCTGCAGGAAGGCGCCCAGCAGCGCCTCGTCGGGCACCCCGAGCCGGTGGGCGAGGTCGGGAGCCGCCGACGCCCCGCTCCCGACCGTGTCGAGGACCCCGGTGGCCAGCCCGGCAGCCCCGAGGTTCAACCGGACGGCGGCCTGCCCGTCACGCGTGGCGCGCAGGCGGGCACGGGCGTTCCCGGTCCGCAGGACGGTCAGCAGGGTCCGTGCGCCGAACAGCCGGGTCATGTCCGCTCCCACCGGTGGGCCGGGCCCCACTGTGCCGCGCCGGCGCGGCCGGCACCAGCCCCGCCCGCAGGTCAGCCGCGGGCGGCGCCGTACCCGAGCAGCGCGGCCAGCCCGAGCGCACTGCGCGGCTGGTAGGCCGTGCGCCACAGCCCGCCGTGCGCCGCCTCGTGGGCCTCGTCCTGCCACGGGTGCTCCTGGACCGGACCGCCGCCGGTGTGCAGGTCGTGCACCAGCAGCGCGGCCATGAGCACGTTCGAGGTGGCCGGCTCGAAGATCTCCACGCCGAACCGGTGGGCGCCGGCGTAGGCCGCGGCCAGCGCCCGGTTCTTCAGCACCGAACGGGTCCGCGTGGGCGGGGCGACGTTCATCGACACGGTGGCACCCGCCGCGCGCGCGGTGGTCGCCCGCCAGCGCTGCAGCCGCTTGGCCAGCGCGTAGTTGGGCCCCTGCTGGGCCACCAGGCTGTCGGCGATGCCCGGGTCGGTGCCGGGCACGTAGGCGCGTTGCAACAGCCGGCCGCCCGAGACCGTCCGCAGCGGGCGGCCCAGCAGCTTCGCCGTGCGCGTGCGGCGGGCGTACGCCTCGACCGACCGGGCCACCGCGTCGGCGGGGACGGCGAAGACGTCGGTCGGCGTGGCCAGGAACGCCAGGGCGAGCTCCGGCCGCTCCCCCACCAGGCGCACGGTGAGCGCGTCCACCGCCGTCGAGACCCGCACGTTGGTGGCGCCGTCGGCGTAGACGTAGTTGCCGAGCACGAGGTCGCCCGTCAGCCCGGCCGCCCACTCGGCGACCGCCGGCACCTCGGCGATCAGGTCCGCGCCGGCGCGCGCCGGGTCCGGCTCCGCTCCCGGCTCGTCCACCGGCACCAGCAGGGTGCCCGCGCCCCCGCGGGCGATGTCGAGTACCCGCTCCCAGAGCGGCGCCCGGGGCAGGTCCACGCCGGCGACGCGGGCTCCCCAGCGCAGCAGCGCGGTGAGCGGCCCCATCTCGGCACCGGCTCCCAGGACCACCACGGTGCGGCCCGGCAGCGACAGCCATTCCGGGTGCGCGGCGACCGCGCGCACCGCCTCCGCGCACGAGGGCTCCACGACGCCGGCGGCGACCCAGTCGTCCAGGCGGCGCAGCAGCGCATCTCCCCGCAGCCGCCCGCCGCGGAACGGCAGCGACAGCTCCCGCTCCGGCTCGGCGGTGCCGGTGATCTCCGCCGTGCGCAGCGCGCGGCCGGCGGGTGCGGTGGTCAGCTCCGCGAGCCCGGTCTCCCCCTCGGGTCCCGCCACCCGCATGCGCGCGTGCAGGGAGGTCAGCCCGGCGCCCGCGATGGACCGCGCCGCGGCGGGCGAGGGCAGGCCTGCCTCGACCAGCCGGCGGAAGTGCGTCAGGTACCCCGCCCGCCAGTTGGTCTCGCGCTCGGCGGCCAGCGCGCCGGCGGCGTCGACGGGGCGCAGCGCGTCCGCGACGACGGCCCGGCCCAGGGCCGCCGTGCTCCGCCGGCCGTCCGTCCCCGCGGGGAACACGACCCCCCGGTCCTCGCTCATGCGCCCTGCTCCATCGGCCCAGCTTCTCCCGGCTCCCCGGGCGCGGCCAGCGCAGGTCACCCCGGGGACCCGATCGGGTCGTCCGGAGCGCCACTGGGTTGAGTACGTCCGATTCTGGCTATGCCCACCCGCACCCACCGCCCTCCTGCCGCCCGCCCGCGCCGGGAGGGCGGTCGGCCCCGTCCACCGCGCCACGGAAGCGAGCCCGCCATGCCCCCTGCAGCCACCGACCTCTACGCGGCGGCCCTGCAGTCCGCGGGGACCGCGGACGCCCCCGCACCCGAACCGTGGTCGGTGCGGGACGCCGACGGCCGCACCTACTCGCTCGCCGGTGCCCTGGAGCGGTGGACCGGTGACGCGGACGAGGTCGACCGCCGCTTCCTGGCGCGGGCCCGGGGCACCGTCCTCGACGTCGGCTGCGGCCCGGGGCGGCTGGCCGCGGAGCTGACCCGCCGCGGGGTGCACGCCCTCGGCGTCGACATCTCGCCGACGGCGCTGAAGCTGGCCCGCCGCTCGGGGGCCACGGTGATCCGGCGGTCGGTCTTCGAGCCCGTCGTCGCAGAAGGGCTGTGGGGGACGACGCTGCTGGCCGACGGGAACATCGGCATCGGTGGGAACCCCACCGCGCTGCTGCGCCGCTGCCGGGTCATCGTCGCCCCCGGCGGCCTGGTGCTGGTGGAGACCGAGGGCCCTGGTGCGGGCCAGCGCACGACCCGCCTGCGGCTGGAACGGGCCGGCGAGGTGAGCTCCTGGTTCGACTGGGCGCACGTGGGGTGCGACGCCATCGAACGGATCGCCACCGGGGCCGGGCTGGCGCTCGTGGACTCCTGGGAGGACGGCGGCCGCTGGTTCGCCGCGCTCCGCCGCCCGCCGGTCCCCGGCGCCGCCTGAACACGTGGGACGACCCGGCCCCGGTCGACGGCGAGCTGCCGTCGACCGGGGCCGGGTCGTGCCCTGCGCGCGGCCGCCCGGAGGCGGCCCCGCGCCGAGATCAGCTGGTGGCGCCCTTCAGCGCCTCCGAGAGCGCGGCCGCCTCGTCGGGCGACAGCTCGACGACCAGACGCCCGCCACCTTCCAGCGGCACCCGCATGACCAGGCCGCGCCCTTCCTTGGTGACCTCGAGGGGACCTTCACCCGTGCGCGGCTTCATGGCCGCCATGCGTGCCTCCTTCGCCAGCCGCACGTCTGCCTCTTCTGGCAGGCGTGCGGTGTCCGATGCTGTGAGCTCCGCGGCAATGATCCCGCATGCGTGCGTTCCGTCCAACACGAGGCCCGTCAGGGTGACGTCGCGTCGTCCTCCGGCAGCGACGCGCGGAAGCAGCCGGTGACGTGGTCGTCGACCATCCCGGTCGCCTGCATGAGCGCGTAGGCCGTGGTCGGGCCGACGAAGACGAAGCCGCGCCGCTTGAGCTCCCTGGCCATGGCGACCGACCCGGGGCTCGTCGCGGGGACGTCGGCGAGCGTCGCCGGGCGGGCGCGCGGGCCCCGCGGCGCGAAGGACCAGAGCAGCTCCGACAGCCCCCCGGGGAGTTGCTGCGCCGCCCGCGCGTTGCCGATCGCCGCGTCGATCTTGGCCCGGTTGCGGACGATGCCCGCGTCGGCCAGCAGCCGGGCCCGGTCCTCGTCGGTGAACGCGGCCACGGCGTCGATCGCGAACCCGGCGAAGGCGGCCCGGAAGGCCGGCCGCTTCCGCAGGATCGTGATCCAGGACAGCCCCGACTGGAACGCCTCGAGGCACAGCCGCTCGAACAACGCGTCGTCGCCGTGCAGCGGCACCCCCCACTCCTCGTCGTGGTAGGCGACGTACTCGGGGGCGCTCGTGGCCCAGGCGCAGCGCAGCACGCCCCGGACGCTAGCGCCGGGCACCGACGTCCCGGCCGGGCAGCGGCGCCGGCCCCGCGCCAGTAGCGTCCCGGCTCGTGCGCGTCCTCGTCACCGGCGGTGCCGGCTTCATCGGATCGGCCGTCGTCCCCGCCTTCCGGGACGCCGGCCACGAGGTGCGCGTGCTCGACGCCCTGCTGCCCGCCGTCCACCCCGACTACCCCGACGGCCCCCCGGTGCCCGAGGAGGTGGAGCTGCTCGTCGGCGACGTGCGCGACGCGGCGGCGGTCGACCGCGCGCTGGACGGCGTCGACGCGGTCTGCCACCAGGCCGCGATGGTCGGCCTGGGCGTGGACGTGCAGGACATGCCCGCCTACGCGGGCATCAACGACCTCGGCACCGCGGTGCTGCTCGCGGCGATGGCCCGCGCCGGCACCGGCCGGCTGGTCCTCGCCAGCTCGATGGTCGTCTACGGCGAAGGGCGCTACTCCTGCCCCGAGCACGGGCCGGTCCCGGCCGCCCCCCGCCGGCGCGCCGACCTCGATGCCGGCCGCTTCGAGCCGCCCTGCCCCCGCTGCGGCCGGCAGCTGGGCTGGGACCTCGTCACCGAGGACGACGTCCCGGACCCCCGCAACACCTACGCCGCCACCAAGCTCGCACAGGAGCACCTCTCGGCCGCGTGGGCAGGCACGACCGGCGGCAGCGTCGTCGCGCTGCGGTACCACAACGTGTACGGCCCGCGGATGCCCCGGGACACCCCCTACGCCGGCGTCGCGTCCATCTTCCGCAGCGCGCTGGAGTCCGGCCGGGCTCCGGCGGTGTTCGAGGACGGCGGCCAGCAGCGGGACTTCGTGCACGTCTCCGACGTGGCCGCGGCCAACCTCCGCGCCCTGGAGCACCCGCCCGCGGAGTCCTCGCTGCGGGCCTACAACGTCGCATCGGGGCGGCCGCACACCGTGGGCGACATGGCCCGGGCCCTCGCCGACGCCATGGGCGGCCCGGAGCCGGTGGTGACCGGCGAGTACCGGCTCGGCGACGTGCGGCACGTGGTGGCCGGCCCCGACCGGGCGGAGGCCGAGCTGGGGTTCCGCGCGCAGGTCGACTTCCTCGACGGCATGCGCGAGTTCGCCACCGCGGAACTGCGCCCCGCCCCGCGCGGCTGAGCCGGGCCCGTACCCCCGCACCGCCGGCGACACGTTCGCGTCGACGGCGGACCACACCGAGGCGACGTCCAGGGTGCAGCACTCTAGGAGCCGGGGGCGTTGGGGCTGCCAGCGGCCTGCGGCCGGTGCGGTGCCGGCGCCCGCCTCAACCGGACGGCGTAGCAGAGGGCGGACAGGCCGAACAGCGCGGCCGTGACCAGCAGCCAGCGCTCCAGATAGGGCTCGATGGGCATGCCCGTGATCCCCGTGTAGTTCGGGCTGAGCCGGAAGATCAGCGGGAAGAAGAACACCAGCAGCAGCCCCGAGACGGCCGACGGCACCCGCACGAAGTTGATCCAGGGTGCGCGCGGCAGCTCCGTGGCGGGACCGCGCCACCGCCGCCAGGCGCGGATCAGCCCACGGTCGACGACGGTGTACAGCGGCAGCAGGACGAAGTCGTGGACGACAGCGGACCCGACCAGCCACACGGCGATGCCGATCGGGTTGGCCGGGAACAGTTTCAGCGCGGCGTAGCCGGCCACGGCCAGACTGACCAGCAGCGCCAACAGGTGGAGGGGATGCGCGCCGTAGCGCGCCCGGAAGCCGCGCATCACGACACGTGGAAGGTCATCCGGCTGACCCACTTGGTGTTGTGGACCCCCGGGTTGTTCGGCACGATCACCCGGGCCGGGTAGCCGTGGTCGAGCGAGAGGTCGGCGCCGTTGACCCCCAGGGCCAGCAGGCTGTCGGGATCGAGGATCTGGTTGCGCCGGAGGCTGGCGGCGCCGAACGAGCCGCCCTGCTGCAGTGACTCGACGCGCACGTACGCCGGCTCGGGGACACCGGCCAGCTCGGCCAGGTCACGCAGCCGCACACCGACCCAGGCCTGGTTCGTCGTCGACCAGCCCTCGACGCAGGCGATCGGCAGGTGCGAGGTGTGCTGGGTCATCGCCAGGAGGTCATCGCGGGTGAGGGTCGTCGGCGACCCTCCGCCGCGCAGGGTCAACCGCCAGCTGCTGCCGGTGTCCGACTCGCTGATCCCGCGGTACTCCGCCGTCTTGTTGACCTGGAAGCCGTTGGGGCCGGAGCCCAGGTCCTGGCCGCGCGGCGCCAGCAGTGCGGTGGACCGCAGCGCACCCCCGATGCTCTGCCCCGCCGTGAGCAGCAGGACCGCCAGCGAGCCGGCGCCGACCAGGCCGAGGGCTCCGCGCCGCGAGATCGTCGGCCGGGCCGGATCGGCGCTGACCAGCTCGTCCGGGTCGGGGGACTCGGGCGCGGTGTGGGCGGTGTCGGTGCGCAACTCGTCACGGAGCCGCCGCGAGCGCAGCGGGGCGACCATGACGCGGATCTTCAGGCCGATGTGCACGGCGAGCGCCGCGATGAACACCCAGGCCCCGTAGAAGTGCATCGTGTAGAAGGACGCCGGGAAGACGTACCAGTACTGGATGTTCAGCAGCCCGGTGACGAACTCGAAGACCGCGCTGCCGACGAGCAGCGCGATGGAGATCCGCTCGATGAACTGAGCCGGCGACCTGACCGGTGGCCACTCGAACAGCTTGTGGATGACCGACCAGAGCTTGCCGAGCAGGACCGGGATGAGGACGAGCCCGAGGATGACGTGGATGCCCTGCGTCACCCGGTACAGCCAGTAGGGCTCGGTGGGCCAGTCGAACAGGTAGAACCCGAAGACCCCCTTGCCCGGGGTCATGTCGTTGCCGGGTAGGTCCGGGTTGTAGGCGGCGTAGGACAGCAGTCCGGTGACGAACACGATCGGCAACCCGACGAGCAGCACGAGGTTGAGCACCGCGGTGAGCCACGGCCCGCGCACCGGGCTGCGCCAGTTCTCGCGCCGGAACGGGCCCGGCGGCGCATGCTGCCCGGTCACCCGCCGCCCTCCCGCCGTTCCGTGCTGCGATGCGCCGGCCGCTGCCTGGCCGTCGGGGCGATCGGCCATCGGGCTCACGGCTCCGTCCTCGAGTCGGGTGGGCGCGGGCATCCCCCGTGACGGTGCTCAGCGGGACGACCCGGACGTGCGCTCTCGAACCTAAGCGGTGCGACCTGACCCCGCCTGGCGGACGGGCCCGGCGCTCGACCGGGCCGCTCTCAGGCGGCTGCGTCGATGGCCGGCACCGGCATCGCCCCGCGCGGCCGGCTGCGCCAGGTCGCCAGCAGGCACCCGAGCAGGATGACCGGCAGCCCGATCGCCAGCCCCAGGGTGAACGGCTCGTCGAGCAGTGCGACACCCAGCAGCACGGCGACGGCGGGGTTGAGGAACGTGATGATCAGCGCCCGCTGCGGGCCGACCTCGCGGATCAGCGCGAAGAACAGCGCCAGCGCCAGCGCGGTGCACACCAGGCCCAGGACGACGACCGACAGCACCGCCGTACCGCTCGCGTCGTCCAGCCGGTCGAGCCGTGGTACGGCGAACGGCGCGTAGACGACGGCGGTGACGAACAGCGCGATCGAGCTCGCCGCGACACCCGAGACGTCGGGCAACCGGTGGCTGATCACGAGCGGCGCAGTCGCGTAGCCGACCACGGTGAGCGCCACCGCGGCCAGCGGGAGCAGCTGGGCGCCTTCGATGTCCAACCCCAGCAGCGCGACGATGCCGGCCAGCCCGAGCAGCATGCCGGCGACCCGCACCCGGGTGAGGCGGTCCTCGTCGCCGGTGAGCCGGGCGGCCAGAGCTGCGACGAACGGCACCGCGGCCACCAGCAGCCCGGTGAGCGAGCTGGACAACGACTGCTCGGCGTAGGCCAGCAGCAGCCACGGCCCCGTCATCTCGAGCACGGTGAAGGCCAGCAGCGGCCGCCAGCGGCGCAGCGCCGGGCGCAGCTGCCCGGTCGCGACGGTCCACGGCAGCAGCAGGGCGGCCCCCACCGCGCACCGGCCGAAGACGACCACCACCGGTGCCAGGTCCGCCACCGCCACCTTGATCAGCAGGTACGGGAGGCCCCAGATGAGCGACATGGCCAGGAAGAGGGTCCATCCGCGCCGGCTCACCGCGACGCTCCACCAGCGGCGGCGGTCACGCCGACATCCTGCCGTGCCGCCTGCGGCGGTCGCGCGGGCGCCCCGTCACCACTCGGTGCGAACGGTGACCTCGACGACGAGTGCGACCACGACCGCGGCGGCCAGCCAGCCGCGACGCTGCCGCGCGGGCAGGAATGCGGTGGCCGCGGCCAGCCAGACGGTGAACGGCAGCCAGATGCGCTCCGTCTCGCCCCGGACCAGGCCGGTGAGGTCGCTGACCAGCATCCCGGCGACCACCGCCGCCGGGAGCAGCGCCAAGGCGCGCCGTCGCAGGGCGCCCAGGCCCGCCACGGCCGCCGGGCCGGCCGCGATCGCCGCGGCGGCGAGGTTCGCGACCAGGAAGAACGCCAGCGGCCGGTCGGTGTACGACGGCCCCGAACGGACCCGGTCGGCGGTGACCGACAGACCGTCGAACCAGTTGTAACCGCCGGCGGCGAACGCGGCGAAGACGACCAGCACGCCGACCGCGCCCAGCACCAGCACCTGCACCACGCCGGCCCTGCCGATCGCCCGCCACTGCACGACCACGACCGCCAGCGCCAGCAGCCCCAGCGACGTCAGACCGAACGACAGGAACAGCGCCAGCCCGAGCAGCAGCCCGCCGCCCACCGCCCACGGTGCCCGACGTCGCTCCCTGGCCGCGGCGACCGCGAGCGCCGCCACCCCCCAGGCGGCGACCCCGGCGAAGATCGCATCGGCGCTGGTGGCGATCCACAGCGCGGTCGGCGCGAGGACGGCGAACGGTGCCACGGTGCGTGCGGTGGGCTCGTCGGCGACCGTGCGCACGGCCACCAGCACCGCCGGCACCGCGAGGGCGCCGACCGCGATGCACAGCGCCGCCGCCCAACCCAGCCCACCCAGGCCGGTGCGGTCCAGCAGCACGAACGCCAGCAGGGCCGCGGGCGGGTGGCCCGAGACGTGCGTCGTCCAGGGATCGGCGGAGGCAGCCGGGACGTGGTCGTTGAACGTCGCGAGGAACGGACCGAGCGCACCGACCCGGTCGACGTCGTAGGGGTACTCGTAGCGGCTCGCCAGCGGCTCGGTCAGCCGGTGCCAGCCACCGCTGACCGCCAACGCCACGGCCCACAGCGCAGCGGCCCCGGCCGAACCTGGCAGCAACGCCCCCCAGGGTGCCCACCGGGCCAGCGCCGGCCCCCACAGGACCCCGGCGAGGCCGACCGCGACGGGGAACGCCACCGCCGGGTCCAGGTGCACGTCGTACCGCCCACGCAGCACGGTGCCGCCGAGCAGGTGCAGGTCGACCCCGCCGACGGCCAGCCAGCCGCCCACCGCCGCGGTGACCGCGATCACGACGGCGGCGACCAGCACGGCGACGACGGGCGCCCGGTCGCGCTCGTCCGGGGGGTCCGCCGCGGACTCGACATCGGCGGCGGACCTGGTCATCGACGGCAGCCTAGCCAGCCGGTCGCGCCCTCGCCGCCGGGCCGCACCGGCGGGGGCGCCGACCGGACGAGGGGCGGTGATCGCCGTCGGCCGTTACCGTCCGTACGTGCCGCACGTCGTCCTGCCCTGTCTCGACGAGGCCGCGGCATTGCCCTGGGTCCTTTCCCGGCTGCCCGAGGGCTACCGGGCGATCGTGGCCGACAACGGCTCGACCGACGGCTCGCCGGCGATCGCGGCCGGGCACGGCGCGACGGTGGTGCACGTGCCACAGCGAGGCTTCGGCGCCGCTGCGCACGCCGGCCTCGAGGCGGCCACCGACGACGTCGTCTGCTTCTGCGACGCCGACGGTTCCATGGATCCCGCGGACCTGCCCAGCGTCGCCGGCCCGGTGCTGGCCGGGGACGCCGACCTGGTGCTGGGACGCCGACGCCCCACCGACCGCGGCGCCTGGCCCCTGCACGCCCGGGCGGCCAACGTCGCGCTGGGCGTGATGCTGCGCCGCCGCACCGGGCTGGCGTTGCACGACCTCGGCCCGATGCGCGCCGCCCGGCGCACCGCACTGCTCGGCCTCGGGATCACCGACCGACGGTTCGGCTACCCGCTGGAGATGGTGACGCGGGCTGCCGACGCCGGGTGGCGGGTGCGCGAGGTCGACGTCCCGTATGCGCCACGTGCGGAGGGGACGCGGTCGAAGGTCACCGGGACCGTGCTGGGCACGGTCCGGACGATCCGCGACATGCGGGAGGTGCTCGCCAGATGAGCGACGCGCAACTGCTGGTCATCACCAAGGCCCCGGTGCCCGGCCGGAGCAAGACCCGGCTCACGCCACCGTGCACCCCGGAGCAGGCGGCCGCGATCGCCGCGGCCGCGGTCGGCGACACCCTCGACGCGGTACGCGCCACCCCCGTCGCCCGCCGGGTGGTCGCCCTCGACGGCGCCCCGGGCGACCTGGACCTCGCCGGCTGCACCGTCGTCCCGCAGGTCGAGGGCGACCTCGGCCGGCGGCTGGCCGCCGCCTTCGACGCCGCCATGACCGGGGCGGACGCCGCCCGTCCGACCCTGCTGATCGGCATGGACACCCCGCAGGTGACCGCCGACCTGCTGGCCGGCTGCCTCGACCGGCTCGTCGCGGCCGACCCGGGGTCGGCCGTCCTCGGAGTCGCCCCGGACGGCGGCTGGTGGGCGCTGGGCCTGCGCGCGCCCGCACCGGCCGCCGTGCTGGCCGAGGTGCCCATGTCGCGGGAGGACACCGCCGAGCGGACGCGAGCGGCCCTCGAGCACGTCGGCCTGGAGGTGCTCGACCTGCCGGTGCTCACCGACATCGACCACTTCCCCGACGCGATCGCGGTGGCCCGGCAATGCCGTCCCGGGACCCGCACCCACCGGGTGGTCGCGGAGGTCGCCGCCGCGATCGCCGGCCGGCCCGACTGATCAGCCCGCCCGCTGTCCCCGCGCGAAATCGGCGAAGCGTCGCAGCGACCAGCGGATCCCCAGCAGGGCGAACGGCCTGACCAGCACCCAGCCGAGCCGGCCGAGGAGCCCGTAGGGCAGGTCGAGCCGCTCGGTCCAGACGAAGGTGCTCTGCTCGCCGCGCGGCTCGATCTCGAAGATGCCCGGCCCGCGCACCAGCCGCCCGGTGTGCTGCACCTCGACCCGGCGCGGCGGGTCCCACGCCGTGATGACCATCGTGTCGAGGATCCCGAGGCGGGGCCGACCGGGCACGGGCAGGCCGGTGCGGGCGGCCAGCCGTCCGCCGACCCCCTGGGCCGGCCCGCCCACCGTCTCGACGTCGGTGGCGAGCATCCACTCGCCCTGCCGCGTCCAGTCCGTGAGCGCGGCCCACACCCGCTCGGGCGGCGCCGCAATCTCCACCCGCTCCACCAGCTCAGGCATCCCGCGTCCCCTCCCGGTCGGCCGGCCCCGCGCCGGGGTCGGTCGGCGTCTCCAGCCGGCTGCGTGCGGCCAGCTCGCCGCGGAGCGCCGCGATCTCCGCGTCCCGCTCGTCCAGGGTCTGCGCCAGCTGGTCGAGCAGCCAGTCGACCTCGACCATCCGGTAGCCGCGCGCGGTCACCGCGATGCGCAGCCCCCGGACGTCGTCGGCCACCACGCGCCGGTCGTCGGGCAGCTCGACCGGCGACCGGTCGGGGTCGGCCGGCAGCTGGGTCTCACCGCGACCGAGCAGCAGCGAGGCCACGAGGAACAGCGCACCGCCGACCAGCAGGACGGCGACCACGAACAGGACGAAGGAGAGCACGTCAGGCGTCGGACGGGCCGCTCGCCGCGGCGCGCATCCCGCCGCCGTTGTCGCCGGCCACCCGCGCCTTCTCGGCCTCCTGGACGACCGCGACGATCTCCTCGACGTCGTCGGTGCAGTGCAGCAGGTCCACGTCGGCGGGACCGATCGCCCCGTGCTCGGCCATGGTGCCGCGCACCCAGTCGATGAGGCCGCCCCAGTACTCCGTGCCGTAGAGGATCACCGGGAAGCGGGTGACCTTGCGGGTCTGCACCAGGGTGAGCGCCTCGAACAGCTCGTCGAGCGTGCCGAAGCCGCCCGGGAGGATCACGAAGGCCTGCGCGTACTTGACGAACATCGTCTTGCGCACGAAGAAGTAGCGGAACGAGATGCCGACGTCGACCCACTCGTTGAGCTCCTGCTCGAACGGCAGCTCGATGCCCAGCCCGACCGACAGGCCGCCGGCCTCCGAGGCCCCCCGGTTGGCCGCCTCCATGGCCCCCGGCCCGCCGCCGGTGATCACGGCGTACCCGGCGCGGGAGAGCGCGGCGCCGATCTCCACGCCCGCGGCGTAGTGCGGGTGCTCCCGCGGGGTGCGGGCGCTGCCGAACACGCTGACCGCGCGGGGCAGCTCGGCGAGCAGGCCGAAGCCCTCGACGAACTCGCTCTGGATGCGCAGGACGCGCCACGGGTCCGTGTGGACCCAGTCGGTGGGGCCCCGCCGGTCCAGCAGCCGCTGGTCGGTCGTGCTGCCCTGGGCCTGCGGGTCCGGCTCCCCGCCGCGCAGCATGATCGGCCCGCGGTGACGGGTCGGGCGCGGGCGCCGGCCCTCCGGCGGTGGCGTGGCGGTCATGCGGTCCTCCCGGAGAGGTAGGCAGTGAGGGCGTCGACGGCGGGCTGCAGCCGATCCACCCGGACGTGCTCCTCGCGGGTGTGGGCCAGCTGCGGGTCACCCGGGCCGTAGTTGATCGCGGGGATGCCGAAGGCGGCGAACCGGGCGACGTCGGTCCAGCCCAGCTTGGCCCGGGCCGGGCGGCCCACGGCCGCGATGAAGGCGGCGGCGGCCGGCTCGGACAGCCCGGGCAGCGCTCCCCCGGAGTTGTCGACGGCGGTGAGCGTCGCGCCGGCCACAATCGCGTCGGCGAACACCTCGCGGACGTGCGCCGCGGCGGCGTCCTCGTCGCGGTCGGGCGCGTAGCGGAAGTTGACGGTGAGGGAGGCCTCGTCGGGGATGACGTTGCCCGCGACCCCGCCGGAGATGCCCACCGCGTTGAGCCCCTCGCGGTAGGTGCAGCCGTCGATCTCCACCTCGCGCGCCTGGTACGCCGCCAGCGTGGCCAGCGCACCGGCCAGCCCGTGGACGGCGTTCTCCCCCAGCCAGCTGCGGGCGCTGTGCGCGCGGCGGCCCGTCGTCGCCAGCACCGCGCGCAGGGTGCCCTGGCAGCCGGCCTCGATCTCGCCGTCGGTCGGCTCCAGCAGGATCGCGAGGTCGCCGTACAGCCAGCCGCGCCGCTCCCGGGCCACCCGGCCGAGGCCGTTCTTCACGGCCTCGACCTCCTCGTTGTCGTAGAAGACGAAGGTGAGGTCGTGCGCCGGCGCCGCGCCGGGGACGCCGAAGGTGGCCGCCAGCCGCAGCATCACCGCGTCGCCGGCCTTCATGTCGCTGGTGCCGCAGCCGTAGAGGCGGCCGGTGGCCTCGTCGAGCCGGCTCGGCACGTTGTCGGCGATCGGCACGGTGTCCAGGTGCCCCGCGAGGACCACCCGGGTGGGCAGGTCGAGGTTGGTGCGGGCGAGCACGGCGTCGCCGACGCGCTCGACCTCCAGCCCGCCCAGCGCCCGCAGCGCCGCCTCCACCGCGTCGGCCAGCGCCGTCTCGCTGCCCGAGACCGAGGGCGCGTCGACCAGGGCGCGGGTCAGCGCGAGGACGTCGGTGGACAGGTCGAGCTGCGGCGGGGTGCTCACGACTGCCGAGCTTAGTAAGAGGACCTGGCTGCCCCCCGGAACTCGCTGACGCTCGCCCCGGGCCCCTGCAGCCAGGCCGTTCCAGCACCTCGTTCCAGCACCTCACCGACCGGCCCGCCCCGCCGCGGATCGGCCTCGGTAGCGTTCCGGGCGTGACTGACGCAGCGCCCGCCCCCGTCTCCGCCGTCGCCGCCGGTCTGGCGACCGTCACCGCCTCGGGCACCGTGCTGGACACCTGGTACCCCGAGCCCCGGCTGGGCGCGCCCGCGGGCGCGGCCACGAAGACCACCCGCCTCGGCGCGCTGGAGCTCTCCGGCGAGCTCGGCCCCGACTACGGCGGCCTGGTGCGCCGCGACGAGGCCCGCGGGGTCGAGGTCATCGCCGTCCGCACCGTCATCGCCGACCTCGCCCAGCCGCCGGTGGACACCCACGACGTCTGGCTGCGGCTGCACCTGCTCTCGCACCGGCTCATCCAGCCGCACGGGGCGGACATGACCGGCGTGTTCGGCCTGCTCACCAACGTGGCCTGGACCAGCGCCGGCCCGGTGGAGGCGGCGACGTTCAACGCCCACCGGCTGCGGGCCGCCGTCGGCCACGTCACCGTCTTCAGCGTCGACAAGTTCCCGCGGATGGTCGACTACGTCATCCCCTCGGGCGTGCGGATCGCCGACGCCGACCGGGTCCGGCTGGGTGCCCACCTGGCCGAAGGGACGACGGTCATGCACGAGGGCTTCGTGAACTTCAACGCGGGCACGCTGGGCCCGTCGATGGTGGAGGGCCGGATCAGCGCCGGCGTCGTCGTGGGCGCCGACAGCGACATCGGCGGCAGCGCCTCGATCATGGGCACCCTGTCCGGCGGCGGCACCCAGGTCATCTCGATCGGGAGCGGCTGCCTGCTGGGCGCGAACGCCGGCATCGGCATCTCCCTCGGCGACGGCTGCGTCGTGGAGGCCGGGTGCTACGTGACCGCCGGCGCCCGCGTGACCCTGCCCGACGGCTCGGTGGTGAAGGCCGCGGAGCTCTCCGGCCGGAACGGCCTGCTCTTCCGCCGCAACAGCGTCAGCGGCGCCCTCGAGGCGCTGCCCCGCGACGGCGACTGGGGGGCGCTCAACGCCGAACTCCACGCCAACTGACCCAGGCATAGGAAGCTTTACCTGCGCCTTCCCGACCCGAGACGCAGGTAAAGCTTCCTATGCCTCACCTCGGGTGAGGGTGGGTTGGGGCGTCCGCAGCGACATCGAGATGCTCCAGCAGGGCCACCAGGAACTCCTGCGGCCGCTCGACGTGCGGGGAGTGCCCGACCCCGGGCAGGACGACCTCGCGGTAGCTGCCCCCGGCCGCGGCGTACCGCTCCAGCACCGCGCGGGTCTGGGCGACCATCGGCTGCGGTGGGCAGACCGCCTCCCCCGGCCAGCCCGGCACCGCCCCCAGCTGCCCCAGGCGGGCGAGGTCGAACACCGAGGTGTCCGACACGATCGCGTCGGCGTCCCCGCGGATCCACAGCACCGGGGGCTTGCCGGCCAGCCCCTCGACACCCGACACGTCCATGACCGTCGGCGCCATCGTGTTCAGCACCCCGCGGTGCCCCGGCGCGACCCCCGGCCATGTCGGGCTGGGCGCGGAGTCGCCCGGGTAGTGGTCGGCGCCGGTGCGGGTGGACAGCATCGAGGCGACGAAGACGTCCTCCATCGCGGGGTCAAGCGGCAGCGACCCCGGCGCCACGTAGAACGCCCGCAGGATCGACCGCGGGCTGGTCGGGCTGCCGTCGCCCGTGTCGCCGGCCGCGAGCGCAGCGACGAACTCGGGGTTGGCCGCACCGCCACCGGAGCCCGCGCCGTCCTCGGCGAGGCGGCGCCCCTCCGGCCCGGCCGTGCCGCCGAAGCCGTACGGCGAGACGGGGGCCACCAGCGCCACCGAGGCGACCCGCGCGGGCGCGTCGAGCAGGTGCTGCAGGACGACGCCCGCGCCCATGCTCCAGCCGACCAGGTGCACCCGTCCGACGCCGAGGGTCTCCACCAGCGCCGCGACGTCGTCGGCCCAGTCGCGCACGCCCCGGCGCGCGTCCACGGGCAGCGGATCGGTGTCGCCGTAGCCGCGCAGGTCCACCGCGAGCGGCCGCAGGTGCGCCTCCTCCGCCAGGGCCAGCAGCGGCTGCTGCCAGAAGAGCGCGGAGCTGACGTTGCCGTGCACGAAGAGCACGACCTCGCCGCCGGCGGAGCCGAGCTCCCCCGGTTCCACGGTGGACGGGTGGACGACGTTCTGGGTCAGTCGCGGGGTGGTCACCCGCGTGGCGGTGATCCCGGGCAGCAGGGTGTCGGCCATGGCTCCTCCTCGACGGCGGGCACACGCTATCGGCGCGAGCCCCCGGAGGGTGGCCGTTCCGCCGTCGCCCTTCGAGGCAGCGCGGCCGCGTGCAGGGAACCGTCAGGTCCGGCACCTACAGTCGGCAGGCGATGACCAGCGTCCGACCCGCGACCCACGGTGCCGCGGCACGGCCGCGCACCGCGGCCCGCCGACGGCCGGGCGGACGTGGCCCACGCCGGTCGAGCGGTCGCCGCCCGCGCGGGAGGACCCGCCGCCCGTCGGGCGCCACCGGGGTGCTGCGGTGGTGGCCGGCCCTGCTGGTGGGCGCCGTCCTCTTCGCCGCCGTCGCCTGGGGCACCGAGCGGCAGTGGGTGGCTCCGGCGACCGGGTCCTGCGCCGTGCCCGACGGCTCGGTGCAGGTCACCGCGGAGCAGGCGGGGAACGCCGCGACCATCGCCCGGGTCGGCCGGGAGCGGGGGCTGCCGGACCGGGCCGTCGTCATCGCGCTGGCCACCGCGCAGCAGGAGTCCCGGCTGCGCAACCTCGACCACGGCGACCGGGACTCCCTCGGGCTCTTCCAGCAGCGCCCCTCCCAGGGCTGGGGCACACCGGAGCAGGTGCAGGACCCGGTCTACGCAGCCGGCCAGTTCTACGACCGGCTCGTGACCGTTCCCGGGTGGGAGACCGGCCGGCTCACCGAGGTGGCCCAAGCTGTGCAGCGCTCAGGTTTCCCCGAGCTGTACCAGCAGTGGGAGGGCATGGCCCAGCAGCTGACGACAGCCCTGGCCGACGGCACCCTCAACTGCTCCTGATCGAAAGACTCCCCCCGGGCACCGACCTCACCGACGGGTCGCCGTCCTCGTGCTGCAGCAGGAGGACGGCGACCGTGCGGTGAGGTGGGCGGCTGTGGTCCGGGCAGCTCAGCTGGTCAGGCGCTCCACGGCGGCGTCGATCCGCTCGTCGGCCGCGGTGAGCGCCATCCGGACGTGCCGGGCGCCGGCCGGGCCGTAGAAGCTGCCCGGAGCGGCGACGATGCCCAGGGCAGCCAGCCGCTCGATCGTCGCCCAGCAGTCCTCGTCGCGCGTGGCCCAGAGGTAGAGGCCTGCCTCCGAGTGGTCGATGCGCATCCCGGCCGCGCGCACCGCGGCGGCCAGCCGATCGCGCCGCCGGCGGTACCGCTCGCGCTGGGCGTCGACGTGGGAGTCGTCGTCCAGCGCGGCCGCCATGGCGGCCTGGACCGGCCCCGGCACCAGCAGCCCGAGGTGGCGGCGCACCTCCCAGACGCGGCGCACCAGCTCCGGGTCCCCGGAGAGCAGGCCGCTCCGGTAGCCGGCCGCCGTCGACTGCTTGGACAGCGAGTGCACCGCCAGCAGCCCGGTGTGGTCCCCACCGGCGACGTCAGGGTGCAGGATCGAGCGGGGCTCCACGTCCCAGCCCAGGGTGATGTAGCACTCGTCGGCCACGACGGGCACGGAGTGCGCCCGCCCCCAGGAGACCCACGTGCGCAACTGGTCGACCGTCAGCACCCGGCCGTGGGGGTTGCCCGGGGAGTTCAGCCAGACCAGCGAGGCGCCGGCCGCGTCCGCCGGCGGGGTGTCGCTCCGGCGCACCGCGAGGCCGGCCAGCACCGCGCCGACCTCGTAGGTCGGGTAGGCGATCTCCGGGACGACCACGGTGCTTGCACCACCCTGCAGCCCCAGCAGGGTGGGCAGGAGGGCGACGAGCTCCTTGGAGCCGACCGTCGGGATCAGCGAGGGCTGCGCGCCGAGCGGGTCGGCCACGTGCACGCCCAGCCGCCGGGCCAGCCAGCCCGCGGCGGCCGTGCGCAGCGGCACGGTGCCCAGCGCGGTCGGGTAACCGGGGGCGTCGGCCGCCCCGGCGAGCGCCTCGCGCAGCACCGCGGGCGTGCTGTCGACCGGCGTGCCGATCGACAGGTCGACCACGCCACCGGGGTGCTGGGCGGCCCGCGCCCGCGCACCCGCCAGGGAGTCCCAGGGGAAGTCCGGCAGCGCCCGCGGCGCGCCGGGGACCGGAGCGGTCAGTGACCTTCGCCCTGGGGCGGGAGCGCGGCCACCAGCGGGTGGTCCTTGCTGATCTTCCCGGTCTTCGCGGCACCGCCCGGGCTGCCCAGGTCGGAGAAGAACTCCACGTTGGCGTTGTAGAAGTCCTTCCACTTGTCCGGGACGTCATCCTCGTAGTAGATGGCCTCCACCGGGCACACCGGCTCGCACGCGCCGCAGTCGACGCACTCGTCGGGGTGGATGTAGAGCATCCGGTCGCCCTCGTAGATGCAGTCCACCGGACACTCGTCGATGCACGCCTTGTCGAGAACGTCGACGCAGGCCTGGGTGATGACGTAGGTCACGGGGTTTCCCTCCCGGGGACGCTCGGGCGGCGCGCCGGCCGGAGCCGGTCGTGCCAGATGCGCACCTAGTATCACCTCCGGCGCCGGTTCCCGTGCCACGGGCCACCCGACGGGTCCCCCGCCCGGGGCACCGCGGCGGGCCGCGCACCGGCTGCCCCAGGTGTCCCCCCAAGGGGGGTGGGCCCCCGCCCGCCGCTCAAGCACCGGGCCCGGACGCCGATCTCGACCTCGTGCCCGGGACGACGCAGGACGAGGCAGCGCCGCGGTTCGAGCCGCCGGCGTCGCCCTTCGACGCCCACGCCACCCTGCTGCACCTGCTCGCCCGGCTGCGCGCGTCCTCCGGGGCGACCCGGGTGTCGGTGTGGGTGCACGAGGCCACCACCGAGCTCGTCGTCCCGTTCCGCCAGTCCACCGCCGCCACCCGCGAACCGCTGCCCCTGCACCCGGCCCTGCGGACCCCCGCGAACCTGTGCGACTCCCCCTTCCTGTCCGCCGTCGTCACCGGTCGCCGGGCCGTCGTCGCCCACGCCGACGGCCGCCGCGCCGAGGACCGCCAGCTCGCCGAGGTCGGCATCCGCTCGGGCCACGGCGAACCGCTGCTGCTCGACGGGCAGGTCGTCGGCGTCCTGACCGTCGAGCCGGCCGCCGCCGCGGCCCCGCACCTGCTGCGCCAGGTCGCACCCCGGATCGCCGCCGCGCTGGCCGAGGCCTGGACCCGCCGCACCCAGCAGCGCCGGCTGGACCAGGCCGGCGTCCTGCTCACGCTGATCGAGTCCGCCGCGCAGGCCCAGTCGATGGACCACCTGCTGGGCTCGGCCTGCCGCCAGCTCGCCGAACTCGGCGGAGTCGAGCGCGCCTGCGTCTTCCTCCTCGAGGACGGCCGCCTCGTGCCCCGCATGGCGGCCTACGCCGACGGGCGGCGCGACCTCGCCACCTGGCAGCAGTTCCGCGCCGCACCCGTGGCCCTGGAGCTGGCCGAGACGGTGCTGCGCACCGGCACCCCGCTCACCGCCGACCGCGACTCCGACCTGGTCTCGGGGTGGTGGGTCGACTCCTTCCAGGTCGCCTCCGCGCTCGCCGTCCCCCTCGGCCGCAGCCCCGAGCTGGCCGGGGTCCTCACCCTGGACAGCACGCAGGTGCGACCGTTCTCCGAGGACGTCCGCCGGCTGGCCGCCGCCGCCGGTGCCCACCTGGGAGGCGTCATCGAGCAGGCCCGCACCAGCCAGGCCCGCGCGGCCTCGCTCGCGACCGCCCGGGTCGTCCGGCAGCTGCTCGTCGACGGCTCGGCGGTCACCGGGGCGGCGGCCGCCGCCGAGGTGCTGGCCCGCGCCGTCCAGCGGCTGGCCGGCACCGACCGCAGCGCCGCCTACCTGGTCGACGCCGACGACCGCATCCGCGAGGTCCGGCACGTCGACTGGCCGGAGGAGCACAAGCAGGTCGTGCAGGACCGGCTGGTCGGCCGGCCGGCGTCCGGCGTGGCCCTGTGGCGGCTCGCGACGGAGGAGCGTGCCCCCGTCTTCGTCGAGGACGCGACCAGCACCGACCTGCTCGACCCGGAGCTCGTGCGGGCCCTCGGGGTGAGCTCCTGGATCAGCGTGCCGCTGATGTCCGGCGACCGGCTCCTTGGCCTGGTCGTCACGGGATCGGTCGGCAGCAGCCGCACCTGGAGCCCCTCGGTGCGCGACGCCGTCCGGCAGGTCACCCTCGAGGGCGCGCTGGTCGTGGAGAACGCCGAGCTGCGCGCCACCGAGCAGGAGCGCCTGGCCCAGCTGGCCACCGAGGCCCACCACGACCCGCTCACCGGCCTGCCCAACCGCCGCAAGTTCATCGACACCGTCGAGACGACCGTCCACGGCGACCGCGCCCGGCGGTGCGCCCTGCTCATGGTCGACCTCGACCGGTTCAAGGAGATCAACGACAGCTTCGGGCACAGCGTCGGCGACGACCTGCTGTGCCTGGTCGGCCCCCGCCTGGAGCGGACGCTGCGCCCCGGCGACCTGCTGGCCCGCATGGGCGGTGACGAGTTCGCCGTCCTGCTGCCCGACGCCGACGCCGACCGGGCCCGCGAGGTGGCCGACGGGCTGGGCGCCGCGCTGCGCGACGCCTTCGTCCTGGCCGGCATGTCGCTGCACGTGGACGCCAGCATCGGCATCGCCCTCTGCCCCGACCACGGCCGTGACCGCTCGCTGCTCCTCGCCCGGGCGGACTCCGCGATGTACGCGGCGAAGCGCGGGCGCCGGGGCTACGAGGTGTGGGCTCCCGACGGCACCCCGGCCACCCGCGACCGGCTGCAGACGCTGGAGCAGCTGCGATCGGCCCTCGACGGCGAGGAGCTCGTCAACCACTACCAGCCCCAGCTGGACCTGCGCACCGGGTCCGTCGCCGGGGTGGAGGCACTGGTCCGCTGGGACCACCCCGACCGCGGCCTGCTCTACCCCGACGTCTTCCTGCCTCTGGCCGAGCAGGCGGGTCTCATGCGCCGGCTGGCGCTGCGGGTGCTCGAGCGCTCGCTGCGGGACCTGCACACCTGGCGCACGCAGGGCCACGACCTGTCGGTCGCGGTGAACCTCTCGGTGTCCAACCTGCAGGACGTCGCCCTGCCCGAGCAGGTGGAGATGCTGCTCGACACGTGCTCGGTGCCGGCGAGCTCACTGGTCCTGGAGATCACCGAGGACGTCCTGATGGCCGACGCCGCCCGCAGCCAGCAGGTCATGGCCGGGTTGCGCCGGCTGGGCGTGCGGCTCTCGGTGGACGACTACGGCACGGGGTACTCGTCGCTCTCCTACCTGCGGGCGCTGCCGGTGGACGAGCTCAAGCTCGACCGCAGCTTCGTCACCCACCTGACGTCCGACCCGCGGGCGGCGGCGATCGTGCGCAGCACCCTGCAGCTGAGCCGCGACCTCGGGATGAGCATGGTCGTCGAGGGCGTCGAGGACGCCGACGCGCTGGGCGCGCTGCGCGAGTGGGGTTGCGACGTCGCGCAGGGGTACCACATCTCCCGGCCCATGCCGGCCGAGCGCGTGCTGGGCTGGCTCAACGCCCGCCCCCTGCCCGCCGCGGCACCACGGCGGGACTGAGCAGGGGCGCCTCCACCCCGGCGGTGCCGGACGCCATGATCGTCGCCGTGACCGCCGCCGCCACCACCCGGGTCGCCGAGTTGGAACGCCTGGCCGCCCGCACCTGGCGGGGGCTGGAGGAGGAGCCCTACGGCGACTGGCTGCTCCGCGCCGGCGGCGGGTTCACCGGCCGGGCCAACTCCGTGCTCGTGACCGGGGACCCGCCGGAGGGCCTGCGCGCCGCCGTCGCCGCGGTCACCGCCTGGTACGCCGACCGGGGGCTGCGCGCCTGCGCCGCCGTCCCGACCCCCGGGGGCGAGGCCGCCGACGCCGCCTTCGCCGCCGCCGGCTGGACCCGCGACGAGGACACGCTGGTGCTCGTCGGGCCGGCCGACCCCTGGCCCGGCGCCGACGACCCGGTGCTGCTCGACGACGCCCCCGACGAGGTGTGGCTGGCCGGCTACCGGCACCGCGGCGCGGCCCTCCCGGCCGTCGCGGCGGCCGTCCTGCGCCACGCCGAGCGGCCGCTGTTCGCCTCCGTGCGGCCCGACCCCGCGACGGACCGGCCGGCCGCGGTCGCCCGAGGCGTGGTCAGCGACGGCTGCCTCGTGGTCAGCGCCGTGACCGTCGACGAGCCCTACCGGCGGCGTGGTCTGGCGACGGCGGTGATGGCGGCGCTGGCCACCGAGGCCCGCACCCGCGGGGCGACGTCCTGCCTGCTGCAGGTGACCGCGTCGAACACCCCGGCGCTGGCCCTCTACGCCCGGCTGGGGTTCACCGAGCACCACCGCTACCACTACCGGTGGGCCCCGCCGAGCTGATCCGGCGGGCGGGCGTGCCCAGCGCGAGCCCCAGCGCGAGGGCGCCGGCGAGCACGCCCAGCAGCAGGAAGGCGGTACTCACCAGGCCGAGCGCGCCGCCGGAGACCAGCAGCAGGTCCCCCTCGGGCCGCCGCGCCATGGCCGCGACCACGACCACCAGCCACGTGACGGCGGGGAGGGCAGCGACCACCTTGGACCCGCTCAGCCGCAGCGCCGCGCCGACCAGCAGCAGGTTGCCCGCCACCGCGGCCACCACCGAGACCGGCACCAGGACGCCGCCGACCCGCAGCGGCAGCCAGAGCACCTCGACGACGGCCAGCCAGGCCGCGACGACGACGGCGACGACGCCCAGGGCCACCGTGCCCGGCCCCCGGCCGCTCACCCCTCGAGACCGGCGAAGAGGTCGTCCTCCCGGCCGTCGGGACCGGTGGCCGGGCCGCGCCGCCCCGCGACCAGCCGGTAGTACTCGACGCCGAGCACCTCCTGGCCGAGGTTGTTCGACAGCGCGAAGAAGGGGCCGTCGACGGTGATCTGGGTGGGGTGGGCGCGCATGGCGGCGTCCTTGCGGCCGGCGTACGCCCGGGCGTCCACGGCGCAGGCGACGACCTCGTCGGGCACCACGAACGGGATGTCGTCGAGATCGCCCAGCCCCTCGAAGGGCGAGGCCTCGCCGAGGGCGGCCATGGCCTCGATGCCCTCGCGCAGCACCGAGCGGGGCATGGCGTTCCAGTACACCTTCGCCACCTCCCACGCCGCGCCGAGGTCGGGGCGGTAGCCCGGGTCCGCGGCGGCCTCGACCGCCCCCATCGCCACGCGGTGCGCCTGGATGTGGTCAGGGTGGCCGTACCCGCCGAACTCGTCGTAGGTGACGACGACCTGCGGGCGCACCTCGCGCACCACGGCGACGGCGTGCGCCACCGCTTCGTCGAGGTCGGCGTTCCAGAAGGCCCGCGGGTGCTCGTTGGCCGGTGTCCCCATCATCCCCGAGTCGCGGTACCGCCCGGGTCCGCCGAGGAAGCGGACGTCCTCGACCCCGAGGGCGGCCATCGCCTCGCGCAGCTCCCAGATCCGGTAGCCGCCGAGCTGGTCGGCCTGGTCGGCGGCGAGCTGGGCCAGTTCGGGCACCAGGATCTCGCCCTCCTCCCCCAGCGTGCAGGTGAGCAGGGTGACCCCGACGCCCTCGGCGACGTACCGGGCCATCGTGGCCCCGTTGTTGATCGTCTCGTCGTCGGGGTGCGCGTGGACGAGCAGCAGGCGTCGGTCGGCGGTCACCCGTGCATCCTCCCAGGTGGCGGTCGGTGCCCGACGCGGACAGCGCGCAGCCGGAGTGGACCGGTCGCGGGGGCCCGGAGGGCCTCCCGACCGGGACATGGGCAACGGCTCAGCGCCGGTCGGGACGGCACCTGACCGCGGTGTCGTCCGGAGGACGACAGATCATTCCGTGGGGACGACGGCGCGCGCCTCGGCGAAGTGGCACGCCGACGGGTGGCCCTGCCCGCGGTCGACCAGGGCCGGCGGCTCGGTGGCGCAGATGTCCTGGGCCTTCCAGCAGCGGGTGCGGAAGCGACACCCCGACGGCGGGTTGGCCGGGCTCGGGACGTCGCCCTGCAGCAGGATCCGCTCCTTGAGCCCGCGCAGGTGCGGCTCGTGCACCGGCACGGACGAGAGCAGCGCCTGCGTGTACGGGTGGGCGGGAGAGCCGTAGACCTGCGCGTCGGTGCCCTCCTCCACGATGCTGCCCAGGTACATCACCGCGACGCGGTCGGAGATGTGGCGCACCACCGACAGGTCGTGGGCGATGAACAGGTAGGAGAGCCCGAAGTCGTTCTGCAGGTCCTCGAGCAGGTTGACGACCTGCGCCTGGACGGAGACGTCCAGGGCGCTCACCGGCTCGTCGCAGACGATGACCTCCGGCTGCAGGGCGAGGGCCCGGGCGATGCCGATGCGCTGCCGCTGCCCGCCCGAGAACTGGTGCGGGTACCGGTTGACGAAGTCGGGGTTGAGGCCCACCCGCTCCATCAGCTCCTGCGTGCGCTGCAGCCGCCCCTTCTTCGGCGCGATGTCGGCGTGCACCGACCAGCCCTCGGCCACGATGTCGCCGACGGTCATGCGCGGGTTCAGCGAGGCGTACGGGTCCTGGAAGATGATCTGCACCTCGCGCCGGTACTGCTTGAGCGCGCGGCCGCTCATCTTCGTGACGTCCTCGCCCTTGTAGAGGATCTGCCCGCTGGTCGGCTTCTCGAGGGCCACCAGCATCTTGGTGACCGTCGACTTGCCGCACCCGGACTCGCCGACCAGACCGACGGTCTCACCCCGGCGCAGCGTCAGGTTGACGCCGTCGACCGCGCGGACGTGGCCGACCGTGCGCCTGAGGACGATCCCCTGGGTGAGCGGGAAGTGCTTCTTGAGGTCCCTGACCTCGAGCAGCACGTCACCCGGCGTGTGCACCGGGCGGCTCGCCGCCGCCTCGGACAGCGCCCGGTCCACCTCCCCGGACGGGTCGGCTGCGCTGCTCCCGGAGCTGGCGTCAGGCACCGAAGACCTCCTCGCTGTAGTGGCAGGCCGCCTCGCGCCCGGGGACGACCAGCCGCAGCGGCGGGACGTCGGTGACGCAGTCGCGGCCGGTGGCGGCCTCTGCGCCGGTGCGGCGCCGGGGGCAGCGCGGGTTGAAGGGGCAGCCCGACGGGATGGCGGCGAGGTTGGGCGGCTGCCCCCCGATCGGCTGGAGCCGGCCGCCCTTGACCTCCACCTGCGGGATGGAGCGCATCAGCCCGTCGGTGTAGGGGTGCGCGGGGTTGCCGAACACCTCGTCGACCGTTCCGCGCTCGACGATGCGGCCGGCGTACATGACGGCCACGTTGTCGGCCACCTCGTTGACCACACCGAGGTCGTGGGTGATGAGGATGAGCCCCATCCCGGTGTCCCGCTGGAGGTCCTTGAGCAGGTCCATCACCTGCGCCTGCACGGTGACGTCGAGCGCGGTGGTCGGCTCGTCGGCGATGAGGATGCGCGGGTCCAGCGCGAGCGCCATGGCGATCATGACCCGCTGGCGCATGCCGCCGGAGAACTGGTGCGGGTAGTCGTCCACCCGCTGCTTGGCGGCCGGGATGCGGACCCGGTCCATGAGCTCGACGGCCTTCTGCTTGGCCTCCTTGCGCGACGTGCCCCGGTGCGCCCGGAACATCTCGCCGATCTGGAAGCCGACGCTGTACACCGGGTTCAGCGAGGACAGCGCGTCCTGGAAGATCATCGAGATCCCCGGGCCACGGACCTTGCGCTGCTCCTCCTCCGGCAGCGTGAGCAGGTCACGCCCCTCGAAGACGATGCGTCCGCTCGTGATCTCGGCCGGCGGCGAGTCGAGGATGCCCATGATCGCCTGTGCGGAGACGGACTTGCCCGAACCGGACTCGCCCAGGATGGCGAGGGTCTCCCGCTCCGAGACGGTGTAGCTCACGCCGTTGACGGCGTTCACCAGCCCCGAGTCGGTGCGGAACTGCACCCGCAGGTCGTCGACCTCGAGAACGGGCGCCCCGGCGCCGCGCGGGGCGGGGCCGGACGGGAGGGACGTGGACGCGGTGCTCATGAACGCTGCTTCGGGTCGAGGGCGTCGCGCAGAGCGTCACCCATGAGGACGAAGGCCATCACCGTCAGGGTGAGGATGAGGCTCGGGAAGAGGACGGCGTGCGGCGCGGTCCGCAGCAACGACTGCCCGGTGTCGATCTGGAGCCCCCAGGAGATCGCCGGCGGCTGCAGGCCCACCCCGAGGAAGGTCAGCGTCGCCTCCGCGGCGATGAGGATGCCGATGGTGATCGTTGCGTAGACCAGTACCGGCGCCACGGCGTTGGGCAGGATGTGCCGCACGAGGATGCGCGCGTCGGACGCACCCATGGCCCGGGCCGCGGCGACGTAGTCCGAGCTCTTGATCGCGATCACCTGCGAGCGGACCAGTCGCATGGCGGTCATCCAGCCGAACAGGGCGAGCGCGATCGCGACCGCGACGACGCCGCGGCCGAGGATGCCGCTGCGCAGGACCACCAGCGCGCCCAGGATCAGCGGCAGCGCGTAGAAGATGTCGGCGATCCGGCTCAGGATGCTGTCGGTGACGCCGCCGTAGAAGCCGGAGATGGCGCCCACCAAAACCCCGAGAACCAGGATCACGATCACGGCCAGCAGGCCGATGATCAGCGAGTTCCGGGCGCCGTAGACGACGTTGGCCAGGTAGTCGCAGCCCTGCTGGTCGAAGCCGAACCAGTGCTCCGCCGACGGCTTCGCGTTGGAGTTGGACAGGTTGCACGACCGCGGGTCGACCCCGCGGGCGAAGACCGCCGGCAGCAGCGCCATCCCGACGAACAGCAGGCCCAGCACGGCGCCGATCCAGAACAGGACGTTGCGCCGGAGCTGGCGCCAGGCGTCGCTCCAGAGGCTGTTCTGGCGGGCCCCTGCCTCCTCGTCGTGCGTACCGGTCACGCCGCCGGCGCCGACCTCGTCGTGGCCGACGGCCGTCAGCTTCGGGTCACTCATAGCGGATCCTCGGGTCGAGGACGGCGTACAGCACGTCGACGACCAGGTTGAAGAAGATGAAGACGAAGACCAGGAGCGTCACGATGCCGACGACGACGGCGCCCTCCTGGGCCCGCACGGCGTCGAAGACCGCCCGGCCGATGCCCGGCAGGTTGAACACCGTCTCGGTGACGATCGCGCCGCCCATCAGCGTGCCGATGTCGGCGCCGATGAACGTGACGACCGGGATCAGGCTGTTGCGCAGCGTGTGCCGGACGATCACGTCCCGGCGGGGCAGGCCCTTGGCGCGCGCGGTCCGCACGTAGTCGGCCCGCATGTTCTCGGCGATGCTCGTCCGGGTCAGCCGGGCCACGTAGGCCAGCGACCCGGCGGCCAGCACCAGCCCCGGCAGCAGGAAGCTGTACCACCCGTCGTTGACGCCGGCGATCGGGAACAGGCCCAACTGGAGCCCGAAGGTGAACTGCGCGATGAAGGCGAGCACCAGGATCGGGATGGAGACGATCAGCGTGGTGCTCACCAGCACCACGTTGTCGAAGAAGCCGTTCTTGCGGATGCCGGCCATCACGCCGGCGACGATGCCGATGACGATCTCGAAGGCGATGGCGACCAGCGCCAGCCTCACCGTGACCGGCATCCGCTGGGTGATCGTGTCCAGCACCTCGCGGCCGCGGAAGTCGGTGCCGAAGTCACCCTGCAGCAGGTCGCCCACGTACTTGACGTACTGCAGCCACAGCGGGTCGTTGAGGTTGAACTCCTCGGTCAGCTGGGCCACCACGGCCGGCGCGAGCGGTCGGTCACCACCCAGGGCCCGGATCGGGTCGCCCGGCAGCGCGTAGACCAGCGCGAAGATCAGGAAAGAGGCCCCGAGCATGACCGGGATCGTGAGTAGAAGGCGGCGCGCGATGTAGCGGCCCATGTCGCTCCTCGGTCAGGACACGCCGGCCCCTGTCGTGGGCGCGGACGCGTCGTCCATGATGCGGGACGAGCCCGAGCGGCCGACCGCCGGGGAGCCCTGCCCGGTCTGGGCGAGGGTCCCCGGCGGCGGCCTGCGGTGTGCGGTCGCGTCAGCTGACGGGAACCACGTTGGCGATGTCGATGTCACCGAAGACGTCGATCACGACGTCGCTGACGTTCTCCGAGTGAGCGGCCTGCTCCACGTCGAAGAACATCGGGATGCTCGGCATGTCCTCGAGCAGGATGTCCTCCGCCTGGTTGTAGAACTCGATCGCCTGCTCGTTGTTCTCGGCGCTGTTGCCCTGCTGGATCAGCGCGTCGAACTCCGGGTTCGAGTAGAACGTGGCGTTCGAACCCGCCGGCGGCAGCGCCGCCGTGGAGTACAGCGGCTCCAGGTAGTTCTGCGGGCTCGGGTAGTCCATCGCCCAGCCGAGGCGGAACGGACCGGTCACGCCCTGCTCGTCGAGCAGCGGCAGGTACTCGGCGAAGTCCAGCTCGCCCCGGAGGACGTAGTCGATGCCGAGGTTCTCGCGGAGCTGGTTGCCGACGGCCTGCACCCACGCGTCGTGGCCGGCGCCGGCGTTGAACCACAGCTCGACGGGCTGGCTGCGGTCGAAACCGGCCTCGTCCAGGAGTGCGTTCGCGGCGTCGACGTCCAGATCGCAGTACTCGCAGGCACCCTCGCGGTAACCGTCGACGACGGGCGCGACGAATGCGTCGGCGGGCTCGCGGCTACCGGCGAAGATGGCGTCCGAGATCGCCTGCCGGTCGATGCCCATGGACAGCGCCTGCCGCACGCGCGGGTCGGAGAACCGCTCGTCGTAGGTCGGGTACCCGAGGTAGGTGAACCCGGAAGACGGCGCCTCGAGGAAGCGGTCACCGAGCACGTCCTCGGCCGAGGCGATGGCGTCCGGCGGGAGGTCCGGCAGGACGTCGAGGTTGCCGGCCTGCAGGTCGTTGTAGCCGGTGTTCAGGTCGGCGTAGACCCGGAACTCCACGGTCTCGGCGTTCGCCGGGTCCTCGCCGGCGTAGTCCTCGTACCGGGTGACGGTGATGCCCTGGCCGGGAACGAACTCACCCTCGGCCTGGAACGGGCCGTTGCCGATCGGCTGGGCGCCGAAGCCCTCGGGGTCCTCGAAGAAGGCCTCGGGGAGCGGCCAGAAGGCGTTGTAGCCGACGGTCACCGGGAACTGGGCGAACGGCTCGGCGAGCTCCACCTCGAAGGTGTTCTCGTCGATGACGCGCAGCCCGCCGAGCTCCTCGGCGGCGGGGTCGCCCGTGACGTTGCCCTCTTCGTCGGTCGGCGCCTGCAGGTCGTCGTACCCGAGGATGTTCGAGAAGAAGTAGGACGCACCCTGGGCGTTCGGGCTGTAGGCGGTGTAGTTCCACGCGTCGACGAAGGACTGCGCGGTCACCGGGGTGCCGTCGTGGAAGGTCCAGCCGTCCTTCAGCTCGATGGTCCAGGTGGTGTTGTCCTCGGAGGTGATCGAGTCCGCGACACCGGTGTACTCCACGGCGCCGTCGGCGGCGTACTCGATCAGGCCGGTCCACAGGGAGGAGATGACCTGGTGGCCCTCGCTCTCGGTGGTGTTGCCCGGGATCAGGGCGTTCTCCGGCTCACCGACGTAGACGCTGAACGAGCCGCCACCCTCGGCGGCGGTGCCGCCCTCGCCGCCGTTGTCGTCGCTGCCACCACAGGCGGACAGCATCATCGCGGCGGCGACGCCTGCGGCGACGAGCCCACCTCTGCGCTTGCTCAACTTCACGTGCAATGCCTCCCTCGTCCCGCGTCTGCGGGGGGAACGGACAGGTCGACCAGGCCCCGCGGGCGAGTGGACGACTGATTGGTCTCGAGCCGGACGCAGCCGGACCACGGAGGACCGCAGACTGCGACGGGTGGACCCTAGGCACGCCTCGGAGGGGGTGTCCACGGACGTCACCGACTTGTGACCTGGGCTCACGATCCGCGTTGCAACCGTAACTTCCACGCCGCACGGGCCGTCCGGCGGGCCGTCCTCCAGCCCTCTCGTCGGCTGCGCCGGAGGCTTTCCGGCAGGCGTGTCGCCGGGTCACGGACCGGGTACCGGTGCCCCCAGGCAGCCGACGACGACCGGAGGGACCACGCGATGAGCGGCACGGAGAAGCTGACGAACAAGATCGAGGAGATGTCCGGCAAGGGGAAACAGGCGGTGGGTGACGCCACCGACGACCGCGACCTCCGGGCCGAGGGCAGGAAGGAAGAGTCCAAGGGCAACCTCAAGCAGGCCGGCGAGAAGGTCAAGGACGCCTTCAAGAAGTAGCGCCCGCTGCTCGCAGGCTCGCGGCGGGACCGTTCCACGACGTCGGCACGGGCGCCGCTCCCGGCCGGGGAGCGGCGCCCGTCGCGTCTCTGCGCCCTCTGCGGGGACGTGACGTCAGCGCGCGGCGAGGACGGCCCGGACGGCGGGCAGCAACGGGCGGTCGGCGGGGATCCAGTCGAGCGCGTCCAGGTCGGCGGCGCCCACCCACCGCAGTTCGGCGTGCTCCCGCGCCACCGGGCTGCCCTCGGTGATCCGCGCCCACCAGACCCGCATGGTCGAGGCCCCGGGGGCCCCGCCGGCGACGACCCCGTCCAGCGGCACCTCACCGAGGAAGGACTGCGGCGCGACGGCGACCCCGAGCTCCTCGGCGCACTCGCGGACCAGCGCGGCGAGATCGCTCTCCCCCGGGTCGACCTTGCCGCCGGGGAACTCCCAGCACCCGTCGTACGGCCCGCCCGTGCGCTGCGCCACCAGCACCCGGTCCCCCTCGACCAGCGCGGCACCCACGACCTGGACCACCTCGCGCGCCCGCAGCGCGGCCCCGGCGGCGAGGGCGTCCAGGTGCGCCCGCATCGCGCGGGCCACCCGCGGGCGCAGCACCACCCGGTCGACGACGGCGCCCACCGCACCGGGCAGCCCGCTCTCCCACTCGACCTGCTCGTCCACTCGCGTGCCGGCGCCGGTGGGGGTGAAGCGGCGCGAGTGCGCGACCCGGCCCCGTGCGCCGAACGGCGCGGCGAAGGCGTCGTGCTCCGGCCGCACGGAGACGACCTCCTCCAGCGGGAACGGCCACGGGCGCCCCAGCGCCCGGGCGACGTCGAACGCCACGGTCAGCGGCGCCTCCACCAACGCGGTGAAACGCAGCCGGAACACCGGGGCACTCTCGCAGATGGCGGCAGTATGGGCAGCGTGCGCATCAACGCCCGGGTCGACTACGCCGTCCGAGCCGTCGTGGAGCTCGCCGCGGCGGCGCCCGATGCGCTCACGTGCGACCGCATCGCGACCGCCCAGGGCATCCCGAACCGCTTCCTGCAGGCGATCCTCGCCGACCTGCAGCACGCCCGGCTGGTCACCAGCCAGCGCGGCCGCGACGGCGGGTACCGGCTGGCCCTGCCCGCGTCGGAGATCTCCATCGCCCGCGTGATGCGGGTCGAGCAGGGCTTCCTGGCCGAGGTGCACGGCCAGCGGCCGGAGGAGGTCACCTACCCGGGCGCCGCCGCTGGGCTGGCCGAGGTCTGGGTCGCCGCCCGGGAGGCCTACCGCCGGGTGCTCGAGGGGGTCACCGTGGCCGACGTCGTCGCCGGGCAGCTCCCCCCGCACGCCGCCGAGCTGGTCGCCATCGACACCGCGTGGCGGTCCTTCAGCGAGCCCGCGCCCCGCTGAGCCGCGCCGGGCCCGCCCCCGTCGGGTGAGCTCCGCACCCGGTCCCGCGGGATGTGGGAGGATCGGCGGCATGACGGACCGCGGCAGCCTCCTCGTCGCGCGCCTGCACATCGACCTGGCGCTCGTCTCCAGCGCCGCCTGTCGCGCCTCGCGCTGACCCAGGTCCTCCGCGCAGCTGTCCCGCTGCGCCCCGAACCAGCAGCGCCTCCCACCCCGGCCGGCTGCCGGGCGGTCGGCGAGCGCAGGAAGAAGTACGCCACGTGAGCACCCCCACCCGCACCAGCAACCGGCCGCAACGCGGTCAGGGCCAGTGGGCGCTGGGCTACCGCGAGCCGCTCAACCCCAACGAGCGGATGAAGAAGGACTCCGACGGGCTCGAGGTCCAGCAGCGGATCCTCGACATCTACTCGAAGACCGGCTTCGACGGCATCGACCCGGGTGACCTGCGCGGTCGCATGCGCTGGCTGGGCCTCTACACCCAGCGGGCCCAGGGCATCCCCGGCGGAAAGACCGCCGTGCTGGAGCCCGAGGAGCTCGAGGACTCCTACTTCATGATGCGGGCCCGCATCGACGGCGGGCAGCTGACCAGCGACGCGCTGCGCGTGCTCGGCGGCATCAGCACCGAGTTCGGCCGCGACGTCGCCGACGTGACCGACCGGCAGAACGTCCAGTACCACTGGATCCGCATCGAGGACGTGCCCGAGATCTGGCGCCGGCTGGAGTCGGTGGGCCTCTCCACCATGGAAGCCTGCGGCGACGTGCCGCGCGTCATGCTCGGCTGCCCGCTGGCCGGCATCCTCGAGGACGAGGTGATCGACGCGACCGACGTCATCGCCGGCACCGTCACCAAGTACGTGGGCAGCCCCGAGTTCAGCAACCTGCCGCGCAAGTGGAAGACGTCGATGTCCGGCTGCGTCGACCACTGCACGGAGCCCGAGATCGACGACGTCTCGTTCGTCGGCGTCGTCAACGAGGCCGGCGAGGCCGGCTACGATCTGTGGGTCGGCGGCGGGCTCTCCACCAACCCGATGTTCGCCCAGCGGATCGGCGTCTTCGTCCGGCCCGACCAGGTGACCGACGTCTGGGCCGCCTGCACCGCCGTCTTCCGCGACTACGGCTACCGCCGCCAGCGGAACCGGGCCCGCATCAAGTTCCTCATGGCCGACTGGGGCCCGGAGAAGTTCCGTCAGGTGCTCCAGGACGAGTACCTCGAGGAGCAGCTGCCCGACGGCCCGGCCCCCGCCCCCGCCAAGCACGACCAGCGCGACCACGTCGGCGTGAGCAGGCAGAAGGACGGCCGCAACGCCGTCGGGTTCGCGCTGCGCACCGGCCGGATCAGCGGCTCGCTGCTCACCACGATCGCGGACCTCGCCGACGAGTACGGCCAGGGCCGCATCCGGACGACGACGCAGCAGAAGCTGGTCGTCCTCGACGTCCCGGACGAGAAGGTCGAGGCCCTGGTCGAGGCGTTGGCCGAGCACGACCTGCAGGTGCGCCCGAGCGCCTTCCGCCGGGGGACCATGGCGTGCACCGGGCTGGAGTTCTGCAAGCTGGCGATCGTCGAGACCAAGCAGCACGCGCAGGACCTCTACGCGGAACTCGAGAAGCGGCTGCCCGACTTCGACGTGCCGATCGGCATCAACGTCAACGGCTGCCCGAACAGCTGCGCCCGGTTCCAGACCGCCGACATCGGCTTCAAGGGCTCGATGGTCCGCGACGAGAGCGGCGAGATGGTCGAGGGCTTCCAGGTCCACCTCGGCGGCCACCTCGGCGTGGAGGCCACCTTCGGCCGCAAGTTCCGCGGTCACAAGGTGACCAAGGCCGAGACCGCGGACTACTGCGAGCGGGTCCTGCGCGGCTTCCTGGAGCGCCGGACGCCCGGCGAGTCCTTCGCACACTACGTCTCGCGGGCCGAGGAGGACTGGCTCCTGTGATCGAGGAGCCGACGTCGGGAAGGGCCCGCCAGCTGCCGGTGTTCCACTGCCCGTACTGCGGCGACGAGGAGCTGACGCCGCACGAGGACGGGTGGCGCTGCGGCGCGTGCCTGCGGGCCTTCTCGGTCCGCCTGATCGCCACGGGGGTGCAGGAATGACCATCGCGCTGCGGCCGACGCCGCTGCTGGCCCAGGCCGCCGACGCCTGGTTCGACGGCATCGCCGACCCGGTCGAGCAGGCGCTCGCCGTGCTCACGTGGGCCGGCGACACCTTCGGCGACGAGTTCGCCATCACCTCGTCCATGGCCGACGGGCTGCTGGCCCACCTGGCCTCGCGGGCGATCCCCGGCGTGCACGTCGTCTTCCTGGACACCGGCTACCACTTCGCCGAGACGATCGGCACCCGCGAGTGGATCTCCTCGGTGCTGCCGATCACACTGGTCAACGTCCGGCCCGAGCAGACCGTGGCGCAGCAGGACCTCGAGTTCGGCGCCGCGCTGCACGACCGCGACCCCGACCTGTGCTGCTCGCTGCGCAAGGTGCAGCCGCTGGCCCGGACGCTGTCGGGGTACGTCGCCTGGGGGTCGGGCGTCCGGCGGGACGAGTCGCCCACCCGTGCGGGCACGAAGATCGTCGACTGGGACGCCAAGCGCGAGATGGTCAAGATCAACCCCATGGCCGCCTGGACGCAGGAGGACGTCGACCGCTACATCGCCGAGCACGCGATCCCGGTCAACCCGTTGTTCGAGATCGGGTACGGCTCGATCGGCTGCGCCCCGTGCACCCGGCCGGTCGCCCCGGGTGAGGACCCGCGCGCCGGACGCTGGGCGGGCTCCACCAAGACGGAGTGCGGCCTCCACACCTGAAAGGACCCCGTCCTCCTCACCCTTCGCAAGCTCAGGGCGAGCCTCTGGACGGGGCCGTTCCAGCATGTCGCCAGCGGCCGTTCCGGCACGTCACCATGGGGGCATGCCTCGCCCACCGCGCCTGTCCCCCGACGAGCTCGCCGCGGCGCTGCCTGCCCTCTCGCTGTGGTCGGGGGACGGCGACGGCCTGCGCCGGACCGTCCAGCTCCCGAGCTTCCGCGACGCCGTCGCCGCGATCGTGGCGATCGCCGACATCGCCGAGGAGATGGACCACCACCCCGACGTCGACCTGCGCTGGCGGACGCTGCACCTGACCCTGGTCAGCCACTCCGCCGGCGGGGTGAGCGAGCTGGACCTCGAACTCGCCCGCCGCATCGACGCCCTGCTTCCCGCCCACCCGTGACCGCGATCACGGCGCGGTGACCGGGGATCGGGGCGATCCCGTGGTCACCGCGCCATGATCGGCGGATGGGGGCGGCCTCAGCTGCCGACGCGCCCGCCGTCCGTCCGGTACACGACGGCGACGCTCGGCCGCGGGAAGGGCCGGTACGCCTGGAAGTCCGGCCACCTGCTCGACGGGCTCTCCACCGTGGAACCGGTGGTCTCCCCGGGGTGCTGCACGGCGACGAACACCGACCGGGCGTCCCGGGTGATCAGCGGCCCGCTGCACTCGGCACCCAGCGGCACGGTGAGGAACGCCTTGAGGTGCCCGCGCTCGGGGCCCTCGGTCGGCACGGCGAACAGCCCGTCGTTGGTCCCGCCGAGGGTGCCGACGGCCTGGTTGCGGACCGACAGCACGTTCCCGTCCGTGGAGATCCACAGGTTGCCGGCGGGGTCGAACTCCAGGTTGTCCGGGCAGGAGATCGCGCTGACCTTCGACCGGTCGTACCCGGCGAAGTACGTGCCCGGGAACTGCGGGTCGCCGCAGACCAGGAAGATCCGCCAGGTGAAGGACGTGCCGCTGGCCGACCCGGTCTCCTCCCACTCGATGACGTGCCCGTTGCGGTTGCCCGGCTGCTGCTCGAAGGTCGCCGGCGTGCCCGCCTCCTCGTCCGCCGGCTCGAAGGCGTACGAGCGGGTGATCGGGTTGGCCTCGTCGGCGCCCGGCCGGCCGTCCACCCCGGTGCGGTTGGAGTTGTTGGTCAGGGCCGCGTAGACCCGCCCGTTGACCGGGTTGACCTGGATGTCCTCCGGCCGGTCCATCCTGGTCGGCACCCGCGCCTGGTCGACGACGACCGGGTTCGCCGGGTCGGGGAAGTCGCCGTTGCCGTCGAGCTGCTTGCCGAGGCGGTCGGCGGCCAGGCGGGTGAAGGTGAGCACCCAGGCGACGTCCTTGCCCGGGATCATCGACCGGCCGTCCGCCACCAGCGGGATCCACGCGCCGTAGCCGTCGAACTCGCCGTCGGCGGGCAGCTCGCCGCTGCCGTTCATCTCGTCCGCCGGGGAGTCGCCGACGAAGCGGGCGACGTAGAGGTCGCCGTCCTCGAGCAGCGTCAGGTTGTGCGCCCGCGAGGCGCTGTCGGTGCCCGGCCGGTAGGTCTTCCGCGAGACGAACTTGTAGATGTAGTCGAACCGCTCGTCGTCACCGGAGTAGGCCACCACGCGGCCGTCCTCGGCGATCTGCACGTTCGCGCCCTCGTGCTTGAACCGGCCGAGCGCGGTGCGCTTCTTCGGCGTCGAGGTCGGGTCGTAGGGGTCCACCTCGACGACCCAGCCGAAGCGGTTGACCTCGTTGGGCTCCCGGGCCAGGTCGAAGCGCGCGTCGACCTCGTCCCAGCGCCGGCCCGGCGGCCGCGTCGTCGAGACGCCGTAGCGCGCCAGCCGGGGCTCCTTCGCGCTCTCGGTGATCGGCGTCGTCGTGCCGAAGTACTGGTTGAAGTTCTCCTCGCCGTGCAGCGTGGTGCCCCACGGGGTCATCCCGCCCGCGCAGTTGTTCAGCGTGCCGAGGACGGTGCTCCCCCGGGGGTCGGCGCTGGTGCGCAGGTAGAGCGACCCGGCGGCGGGGCCGGTGAGCTCCATCGGGGTGTCGGTGGTGATCCGGCGGTTGCGCCGGCCGTTGCGCACCGGGCGCCACTCGCCGGTCCGCCCGTGCCGCTGCACCTCCACGACGGAGATGCCGTGGGCCATCATCGCGATGCGCTTCTGCTCCGGCGTGGTCGGCGCGGACTCGCTGGCGACCCCGGCGAACATCAGCTGCTCGTTGGTGTACTCGTGGTTGACCACGAGCAGCGCCTGCCGGTCGCGGTCGTCCAGCGGCAGGAAGCCGATGTAGTCGCAGTTGTAGCCGAACTGCATGGCCTGCGCCTCGGGCGTCTGCCGGTCGATGCGGAACGGCGGGGCGCCGGGCAGCACCGGATCGCCCCAGCGCATGACCACGGAGTACCGGTAGCCGTTCGCGGTGACCAGCTCGTCGAGGAAGTTCTGCTCGACCGGCTGGAACGTCAGGTCGCTCCCCGGGGCGGGGGTGACGCCGCCACCGGTCGGCACCGGCTGCTGCTCCCGGGCGGCCGCGGATGCGACCGGCCCGGCGGCGACCAGCAGCGCGCTCGCGCCGGCGGCCTTCAGCACGTTCCGGCGGCTGAAGGCGGTCTCGACGACCTCGGCGAACGTCGGGTTGTCGGTCTGGTTCGGGACGGCGGCGTCGCAGGCGTTGCCGCACTTGTAGTAGCAGGTGACGTGGCTGCGGCTGCCGTGGCGGATGCCGGTCAGCAGCGGCAGGAGCGCGCGGGTGCGTGGCGTGGAGATGTCGGTCATCGGTCCCTCTGGTCGCGAGGAGGTGGGGGCCCTCGCACCCAAACCGGCCGGGACGACGCACCGGTGGCAGCCCGGTGAACGACCGGCGACCAGTCGGCCACCGATCGCGGTCAGCCGGCGACGGGCAGCACCAGCAGCTCCAGGAGGCGGTCGGCCTCGGCGTCGGGGTCGGCCGTGAGCCCGGTGTGCACCGGCCCCGGCTGGACGACGGTGCTCCGCGGCGCGGTGAGCCAGCGGAACCGCGATCCGAGCGCCTCCCGCCCCGCGGCGCCGGCGACCGGGTCGGCCGCGCAGACGTCCGCGGCCGCCTGCAGCGCCCGGCCGATGGCCGCCGGATCGGCGGTGGGGTCGAGCGCGCGCAGCCGGTCGACGTCCAGGTGCAGCCGGGAGCCCAGGTAGTCGCGCTGCCGGCAGTAGACGATCACGCCCGCGTTGAGCAGCTCGCCCCGCTCCACGCGCGGTACCACCCGCAGCACCGCGTACTCGAAGACGTCCCTCGATGTCGTCGTCTTCACCGTTGGCTGATCCCCTCGGGCGGCGGGGGGCCCAGCCACGCGGGCCGGTTCTCCCCGCGCGGCGCTCGCCGGCGGCCCGCTCCCCCGGCGGCGGCCGCGGCGACCACACCGGGGAGCCACGCCGCTCGGGCGCCGAGCCGGGCGAGCAGCTGGTCGGCGTACCGGCCACGGACCGCACCGGGCGCGGCGCCGGCCGCGGGGTCGTCGAGCCACTCGTCGGGCACCTGGGCGAGCACCCGGCCGAGGAGGTCCCGGGTGACCCGGGGCGCCAGCGCCGCGTCGGCCGCCGCCACGTCGGGGGTGCACTCGACCAGGGCGTGCGCCGAGGCGTCGTAGGGCCGGGCGACGGCCGCCGCGGCCCCGGGCCAGTGGTGGTGGAAGGTCAGGGCCGCGCCGTGGTCGATGAGCTGCAGCCGCCCGTGCCAGAACAGCATGTTCGGGTTGCGCCACGAGCGGTCGACGTTGCCGATCAGCGCGTCGAACCACAGCACCCGGCCGGCGAGCTCGGGGTCGACCCCGTCGGCGCCCGCCTCGAAGTCCAGCGCCCCCGGCAGGTAGTCCAGCCCCAGGTTGCGCCCGGCCGAGCGCTGCAGCAGCTCCTGCACCTCGTGGTCGGGCTCCCCCACGGCGAGCTCGGGGACGACGTCGACGGTGACCAGCGCGGGCACCGGTAGCCCCAGCGCGCGGGCGAGCTCGGCGCAGACGACCTCGGCCACCAGCACCTTCACGCCCTGGCCGGCCCCCCGCCACTTCACCACGTACGTCCCCAGGTCGTCGGCCTCCATGAGCCCGGGCAGCGAGCCACCCTCGCGCAGCGGGGTGACGTAGCGGGTGGCGGTGACCGAGGGCAGCACAGTGCGGTCAACCTAGCCCGACGGCACGTCCGCCGGCGGCAGCGCCACCCGACGGGGGAACGGCCCGGCCCACCCCCGCTCGAGGACGGGGCGGAGCCGGTCGACGTCCCGCGCGAGGACGCCGACCGGAGGAGGTGCGCGTGGCCCCGTCCGCACCGCCGGCTGCCATCGGTGCCCTGCGCGCCCGCGTCCGGCGCGAGGCGGCGGTCGTCGTCCTGCTCACCGCGGCGTTCGCCGTCGCCGGCGTGCGGTGGGACGTGCCCGAGCTGCTGAGCGGCCCCGTGGACGACATCGTGCTCGTCCTCGCCTTCTCCCACCTGCTGATGGTCGTGTTCGGCAAGCGCCGCTCCGACGAGCTCAAGGCCGAGGCGGTCAACCGGCGCGAGGCCGAGCAGCAGCTGCGGTACCGGGCCCAGCACGACGCCCTGACCGGTCTGCTGAACCGGGCGGCGCTGGCGGAGGCGGCCGAGCAGGCCGTCGAGGAGGCGCGCGCCGGCGGCCCGGCGGTCTGACCGCGCCGCGACCGCCCGCGGCCGGGAGACTGGCCGCGTGGGACTGCTGCGCGCGCTCGATCCGGCCGGGCTCGCCGATGCCCCGTTCACGTACGCCGAGGTGGGGGCGACGGCGGATGCCGAGCTGCCCGCCGGCTACCACGGGGCCGAGCACTCGGCGGTGGTGGGCACCGGGCGGGCCGCGTTCGAGCGCGCCGCCGGTGCGGTCCTGGACTGGCGGGCGCAGCGCGCCGCGGGGCTGCGGGTGCGGGCGACGGGTCCGGCCGGCACCCCCGGCACGGTCGTCGTCCTGACGGCGGGCCTGCCCCGGCTCGGCTACGACATCCCCTGCCGCGTGGTCTGGGCCAGCACCGGGGGCGACGAGCGGGGCTTCGCCTACGGCACCCTCCCGGGTCACCCCGAGAGCGGCGAGGAGCGGTTCGCCGTGCGGCTGACCGCGTCGGGCGAGGTCGTGTTCACCCTGCGCGTGTTCTTCCGGCTGGCGTCACCGGCCGCCCGGCTCGCGGGCCCGCTCTCCCTGGCCCTCCAGCGGCTGGCCACCGCCCGCTACGTGGCGGCGGTGCGCCGGGCCGCCCGGGGTTAGACGTCCCGGCGCACCAGCACCAGGACGCCGAGGAGCCAGGCCGCCAGCGCCCAGCAGCCGGCCACCAGCAGCCCGGTCTGCCAGGAGGTGGCGACCGACAGGAAGGCGTCCTCCCCCACCCGGAACGCCGGCAGCCAGCGCGAGATCCGCAGGCTGAGCTCGGTGCCGGCGATCGCCAGCACCGGCGGGAGCACGAGCACGAGGGCGAGGACGGCGCCGAGCGCCCCGGCCGTCGAGCGCAGCAGCGCCGCGGCGCCGACCGCCAGCACCCCGGTCAGCGCCGCCCCGGCGACCTGCAGCCACAGCTGGCGCAGCACGTCGGGGTCGGTGGGCGGGATGCCACCCGGCACGGCGGTGAGCCGGGTGGCGGCCAGCAGGCAGCCGGCCGCCACGAGTGCGGTGAGCAGCACGCTCCAGCCGACGACGACGACGGTCTTGGCCAGCAGCAGCCGGCCGCGCCGCGGGACCGCGGTGAAGGTGGCCAGGGCCAGGCCGGTGCGGAACTCGCTGCTGACCACCAGCACGGCCAGGACCACCAGCGGCACCGGGCCGAAGCCGAACCCGGTGAGCGCGGAGCTGACCGCGAGGTCCGCCCGCGGGGCCGACTGCGTCGTCGCCGCCGCGAGCCAGCCCGCGCCGCCGGCCAGCAGCACGAAGATCACCGAGCACCACCACGTGGAGCGCGTCGCCCGCAGCTTCGTCCACTCGCTGACCAGCACCGCCCGGAACGGCACGCCACCTCTCACGGGGCCACCGCCCGGTACTCCACGTCGTCCCCGGTCAGCGCCAGGTAGGCCTCCTCCAGGGAGCCGGCGACCGGGCTGAGCTCGTGCAGCCGGACGCCGATCTCGTGCGCGAGGTCGCCGACGTCGGCCGCGGCCATCCCGTCGATGCGCAGCGCCCCGTCGATCTCCAGCTCGACGTGCCCACCGGCGCGCTGCACGGCCGACGCCAGCAGGGGCGCCTGCGGGCTGCGCACCCGGACCGCGGCGTGCGCGCCGAGGAGCTCGGCCATCGGGACGTCGGCGAGCAGCCGGCCCCGGCCGAGGACGACGAGGTGGTCGGCGGTGTCCTGCATCTCGCTCATCAGGTGGCTGGACACCAGCACGGTGCGCCCCTCGTCGGCCAGGTCGCGCAGCAGCTCGCGCACCCAGCGGATGCCCTCCGGGTCCAGCCCGTTGACCGGCTCGTCGAGCAGCAGCACCTCCGGGTCGCCCAGCAGCGCCCCGGCGATCCCCAGCCGCTGCGCCATGCCCAGGGAGAAGCCGCGCACCCGCTCGTGGGCCACCGGGGCGAGACCGACCAGCTCGACGACGTCGTCCACCCGGTGCGGCGGGAGCGCGTTGCTGCGCGCCAGCGCCAGCAGGTGGGCGTGCGCGGTGCGCCCGGGATGGCGGGCCCGCGGGTCCACCAGCGCGCCGACCTCCCGCACCGGGTGGGCGAGGTCGCGGTACGCGCGGCCGAGCACCGTCGCCGTCCCCGCGGTGGGCCGGGACAGCCCGAGGATGCAGCGCATCGTGGTCGTCTTGCCCGAACCGTTGGGGCCGAGGAAGCCGGTGACCCGGCCGGGCTCGACGGTGACGGTGAGCCGGTCGACGGCCAGCCGGGCGCGGTACCGCTTGGTCAGGCCGCGGAGCTCGATCACGCGCGCCAGGATGGCCGACGCCCGCCGCGCACCCGGTGGCGGCGCGCCCCTACTCCTCCCGCCGGGCCGCGGCGCGCTCGCGCTCGATGAGCTCCTTGCTCCGGACCAGCCGCGTCAGGGTCACGACGGCGAGGCCGCCGATCAGGTTGAACAGCGCCGTGTACCAGAACCACGCCAACCAGTCGAGGTAGCCGAAGGGCGCGCCGGCGTGGAGGGCGGCGAAGGCCAGCAGCGACTCGACGATGGAGTGGAACAGCTGCAGACCACCGATCAGGAAGCCACCGACGACCGCCGCCACCACCTTCGCGACATCGGACGTGGTGCCGTGCTGCATCCGCGTCATCAGGGTCATGACCATGCCGGCGAGGACGGCGAGCGAGATCGACTGCAGGTTCAGCGGGGAATCCACGAAGTGCACCGCCTGCTCGGTCGCCGTGGAGCGGAGTTCGGGCAGCGCGCGCACGACCAGCCAGGTGACCAGCCAGCCACCGACGAGGTTGGCCACCAGGGTGCCGCCCCACAGCTTGCCGAGCTGCCGGACGCTGGAGCGCCCGGCCGCGACCGCCGTCACCGGGACGAGGAACCCCTCGGTGAACAGCTCGCTGCGACCCAGCACCAGGGCGATGAACCCGATGCTGAAGGCGAGGCCGGCGAGCAGGTGGCTGCCCATGGCCGCGTACACCGCGAGCAGCGCGATCAACCCGGTGGCCACCTCGAACCCGCCGGCCAGACCGGTGGCCAGCACCTGCGGCCAGCTGCGGTGCAGCCGCTGGGCACCCTCGCTGACGATCTTGTCGAACGCCTCGGTGACCTCGTCCTCGGCCGGGGCGTCGGTGTCCCCCAGCTCGGTGCGTGCGCGTTCGGCGTCCTGGTCCTCCACCGCACCTCCACCTCCGGGGCACCGGGACCGGGGAACGGGCGGCACGTCCTCCGGCGCCCTCTACCCGGACTGCCACGGGCCACACCGCCCGGGTTCGGGTCGCAGCCCGCGACGGGGCATGTCCTCCGGGTGGCCCCACGCGGGGCGGCCGCCGCACCGGGTCCCGCGGGACGAACGAGCCCGCTCCGGGCCGTTAGCGTCACCGTCCCCGCGCAGGAGATCGCGCGACGGTTCGGAGGAGCGGCCATGTCCCGGAAACTCTCGCTGCTGACCGCGACGACGGTGGTGGTGCTCGGCCTGAGCCCCGGGGTGGCGCTGGCCGAGGAGCCGCCCGCACCCGGCGCGCCCGGCATCGGGGACCCCTACTTCCCCCTCGACGGCAACGGCGGGTACGACGTCCTGCACTACGATCTGGACGTCCGCTACGACCCGGCCACCGACGTGCTCGACGGCGTCGCGACGATCACCGCACGAGCCCTGCAGGACCTCTCCGGCTTCAACCTCGACCTGGAGGGGATGGAGGTCCGCTCCGTGCGGGTGGGCTCCGCCGAGGCGACCTGGGCGCGCGAGGGCGGCGAGCTGGTGATCACCCCGGCCAAGCCGCTGCGCGCCGGGCAGCGGTTCGCCGCCACGGTCACCTACGACGGCGTCCCGCAGACCCTCACCGACGCGCTGGGGACCTCCGGCTTCATGCACACCGACGACGGCGCGATCGTCGCCGGCCAACCCGACGGGGCGGCCACCTGGTTCCCGGCCAACGACCACCCCCGCGACGCCGCCTCGGTGGACGTGCGGGCAACCGTGCCGGCGGGGCTGGAGGCCGTCTCCAACGGCGTCCTCCGCGGTAGCCGCACCGCGGACGGGTGGACCACGTGGGAATGGCGGGCACGGGAGCCGATGGCCACCTACCTGGTGACGCTGGCGATCGGCGAGTTCGACCTGCGCGAGTACCGGGCCGGCGGCATCCGGTTCTGGGACGCGCTCGACCCCGACCTGTTCACCCTCGACCTCGACCCGGAGACGGAAGGGCCCTCCGCCGGCGCGGTGGCCGAGGCGTCGCTGGCCCGGCAGCCGGAGATCATCGACTTCCTCTCGGGCGTCTTCGGCAGCCGCTACCCGTTCCGCGCCGCCGGCGGCATAGTCGACGACCACCCGGAGTTCCAGTTCGCGCTCGAGACGCAGACGAGGCCGATCTACGCGTCGGTGTTCTTCACCGACCCGGTGAGCGGCGACCTCGTGGTGGTGCACGAACTGGCGCACCAGTGGATCGGCGACCTGCTGCGCATCGACGAGTGGCGGCACATCTGGCTCAACGAGGGCTTCGCGACCTACGCCGAGTGGCTCTGGCTCGAGCGGGAGGGGCTGCAGACTCCGCAGGAGGTGTTCGACAACATCGCCGCCGACGCCCCGCCGGAGTTCTGGGACCTCACCATCGGCGACCCGGGGCCGGCCACCGAGGATCTGTTCGACATCGCGGTCTACTACCGCGGCGCGATGACCCTCCAGGCGCTGCGGAACGAGGTGGGCGACGAGGCCTTCTTCGCGATCATCGAGCAGTGGGTGGCGTCGCAGGCCGGCGGCACCGTCTCCACCGAGGAGTTCGTCGCGCTCGCGGAGAAGGTGTCGGGGCAGCAGCTGGACGAGCTCTTCCAGCGGTGGCTGTTCACCCCGGGCAACCCGACCGCGGCCGGTTGACGGTCCGGGGCGGCCGAGGGCTCCGCGGGGTCCTCAGCCGCTCGGGCCGAACTGCTCCACCCGGATGCCGGCCGCCGGGATGCCGAGCGTCTCGAGCAGCCGGGTGGCCGCCCCGGCGAAGGACGCCGAGCCGCACACGTACACCGTCTGACCGGGCTCCCACAGCGGCACCAGGTCCGCGGCGGTGAGCCGGCCGGCGGGGCGGATGCCGCGCGGCTCCCGGGTGGTGACCACCAGGGCGCCGGCGGCGAGCAGCTCGTCGGCGTAGGGCAGCAGGTCCACGGTCCGCACCGAGACGACGGTGCGGAGCAGCTCGGTGCGCCCCAGCGCCCGCGCGGTCCGCAGCATCGACACGAACGGGACGACGCCGCTGCCACCGGCGACCAGCAGCGCCGGGCTCCCGGTGTCCCAGACGAACCAGCCGCCGATCGGGCCGCGCACCTCCAGCACGTCGCCGGGCTCGACCACGTCGGCGAGGTGGGTGGAGACCTCGCCGTCGTCCAGCCGCTCCACGAACAGCTCCAGCAACGGGTCGCCGGGTGCCGAGGCGACCGAGTAGGAGCGCTGCGCGGTGTAGCCGTCGGGGGCGGTCAGCCGCACCACGTAGTGCTGGCCGGGCAGGTGGGCGACCCGGTCGGCGACGTCGAGCCGCAGCTGCACCGAGCGGGCCACCGGACGGCGGACGCCGGCGACGGTGGCCGTGCGCCATCCGCCGGTGGGCGCGTCGGCGACACCGGGCCCCAGCGGTTCAGTCACCCTGGTACCGCTGCTGGCGCCACGGGTCGCCCCGGTCGTGGTAGCCGTTCTGCTCCCAGAAGCCGGGCTGGTCGCGCCGGAGCAGCGTGAGCTTGCTGATCCACTTGGCGCTCTTCCAGAAGTACAGGTGCGGCACGAGCAGCCGCACCGGACCACCGTGCTCCGGGGTGAGCGGACGGCCGTCGAAGTCCCAGACCAGCCAGGCCCGACCCCCGGTGACGTCGGCCAGCGGCAGGTTGGTGGTGTAGCCGGTCTTCGACGTCGCCATGACGAACTGCGCCTCGGCGGTGGGCCGGGCGGCGTCCAGCAGCGTGTCGACGGAAACTCCCGAGAAGCGGGTGTCGAACTTCGACCACGTCGTGACGCAGTGGATGTCGCCGCGGTACTCCGAGGGGGGCAGCCGGTGGACGTCGTCCCACGACCAGGTCGTGGGCTGCTCCACCTGCCCGTCGACGGTGATGCTCCACGTCTCCGGGGTGATGCGCGGGGTCGGCTCGGCGGTGAGCACGGGCCAGTCGGCGCCGACGTCGTACTGGCCGGGGGGCAGCCGCGGGTCGCGATCGCGGCGACGGCCGAGGAAGCCGCGGGTGGGGGTGGGCACGTGCACAGCCTGCCCCGTCGGGGGGCGGCGTGACCACCGGCCCGCGCGCGTGACCTGCGCGGCGGCGGCCGACCACCCGCGGGAGCCCGGTGAGGGTCCCCTTACATGAGGTGTAACGGCTTGCGATCTTGAATCGCTGGCCCTGGGGATGAGAATGCTCCTGTCGTCCGGCGACGTCGCGACACATTGGTGCGGGCGAGCCCGTTGAGGTGTATGGCGCGGGGTTCTCGGGTGCCTCTGATTGCTGCCGAAGAGCGCGTGGGTCTGTGTCCAGGTAGAGAACCCTCCGGGCGACGCCGACCCCTGTTGTCTATGGGAGGTGATCAGGGTGGAGGTCCTGTTCGAGCGGGTCGCCGGGCTGGACATCGGCAAGGCGTCGGTGACCGTCTGCGTGCGCATCCCCGGCCCGGGCGGCCGGCGGGTGAGTGAGACGCGGACGTTCAAGACGACGACGCGGGCGCTGGGGGTGATGCGGGACTGGCTACTCGAGCGCGGGGTGACGATCGCGGCGATGGAGTCGACCTCGACCTACTGGAAGGCGTCGTTCTACTGCCTGGAGGAGTTCATGGAGGTGTGGTTGCTCAACGCCGCGCACATGAAGGCCGTCCCGGGGCGCAAGACCGACGTCAAGGACGCCGAGTGGATCGCCCAGCTGCTCGAGCACGGGCTGCTGCGCCCGTCGTTCGTGCCGCCCCCGGACATCCGCCGGCTACGGATGCTGACCCGCTACCGGGTGCAGCTGATGGGCGACCGCACCCGGGAGGCGACCCGACTGGAGGGCATGCTGGAGGACGCGTCGATCAAGCTGTCCGTCGTCGCCTCGAGCCTGACCACCGTCTCGGCGCGGGCGATGCTCGCGGCGCTGATCGACGGCGAACGCGATCCTCGGGTGCTTGCCGACCTGGCCAAGGGCAAGATGCGCGCCAAGATCCCGGAGCTGACCGAGGCGCTGATCGGGCACTTCGACGCCGGCCACGCGCAGCTGGCCCGCTCCATCCTGGGCCGACTGGACGCGGTCGAGGCCGACCTCGCCGAGCTGGACGCGGTGATCGCCGCTGCCTGCCAGCCGTGGGCGCACCACCTGGAGCTGCTGCAGACCATTCCCGGCGTGGGGCCCAAGGTCGCCCAGGTGATCCTCGCCGAGACTGGCGGGGACATGTCTCGCTTCCCCTCCGCGGCGCACCTGGCAGCCTGGGCCGGAGTGGCGCCGGCGGTCTACGAGTCGGCCGGCAAACGCAGTCCTACGGGAGCCCGGCACGGCAACAAGTGGCTGACCACCATGCTGGTTGAAGCGGCCGCGGCAACCGCCCGGATGAAGGGCACCAACTACCTATCGACCCAGCATGCACGGCTCACCGCCCGGCGCGGGACGGGCCGCGCCCAGGTCGCGGTCGCCCACTCCATCCTCGTCTCGGCCTACTACATGCTCAAGAACGACGAGCCCTACCGCGACCTGGGACCGGACTGGCTGGCCCGGCGAAACACCGAGGCCCACACCCGCCGGCTGGTCGCCCAGCTGGAGAAGCTCGGCCACACGGTCGTCCTCGACCCGGCTGCCTGACCCGAGTGCAGAAGTACCGGAGGACGGGCTTCGCCCGCCCCGCGCTGACGCGCGCCTGCAACTCACCTATTCACGGGTCTGTGTC
>NZ_FOAO01000013.1 GCF_900109665.1 Blastococcus sp. DSM 46786 | reverse complement strand
GGTCTCGCCGGTGACCGGGTCGTCGATCGCGACGTGGACCGACCCGCCGGCCGGTGCCGCGGACAGGCCGAGCATGTCCAGGGAGTCGAGCAGTTCCCGGCACTGGGCGGCGGAGATCAGCTGCCCGTCCAGCTCCGCCGGCGCGGCGCCGGCGGGTGCGTCGTGCCGCAGCGAGGGCAGCGCGGCGTGGAGGGTCAGGTGCGCGGTCACCGGTGGGCGGCTGGTGTCCCACGGCCGCAGGATCAGGTCCAGCGCCGCCGCCGACCGCAGCACGCCGATGGGCCGGTCGTCGCCGTCGGCGCGCATCCACCGCGCGTACTGGTCGACCGCGTCGCGGGCTGCGTGCACCGCCGGCAGCGGGCCCTCGATGACCAGCCGGCCCAGGTCGTCGGCGGTGCGCTCGACGCGCACGTCGGCTCTGCGCTCGGCGTCCTTCCGGCGGCGCTCCCTGGCCTCGGCGTCCACCCGGTAGAGGTGGTAGCGGACCCGGTCACCCAGCCGGGACGGCGGGCAGTCCGCGGCACCGGGGAGCACCCGCGCCTGCACTCCGGCGGCGACGGCGTCGGGGGCGTCGCCGAGCAGGTCGAGCAGGATCCGTGCCTTGCGGATGCTCAGCCGCCCGGCGAACAGCTCCGCCCACGTGGGCGCGAGCTTGGTGGTGAGCAGGATCGACTCGGCGGCCAGGCGACCGGCCTCGGCCTCCGAGCAGCCGCGGATCACCGCGAGCTCGGAGACGAAGTCATCGGAGACGTCGGCGAGCGCGGCCGGGCGCATCGCCCGGGAGTCCGGCCCCGGGCCGCCGCGGGGGCCGTAGTCGGCATCCCGCTCGGCCGAGCGCCGACGCGCCAGCTCGGCGATCGCGGCCGCCTGCCGGGCGTACTCCCGGGCCATGTGGGCATCGGCCGACCAGATGTCGCACACCAGCTCGAACTCGGCCGATGCCGGCGGCACCACCTCGCCGGGCAGCAACGGCATCGGTACGCCGTCGCCGGGCGGGCACGAGCCGTCGTCCTCCATGGCTGCACGGTAGGCAGGGGGTACGACAGTTCCCGCTGGTCAGCCGAGTGGGGGAAGCAGGGCGCCGCAGGCCGGTCCACGGAGCACAGCCTGCTGCCCGCGGTTCCGCAGTTGCCCGGCCGGACCGACGGCCGGGTCGGCGAACGCCTCCCGGCACGTCGCAGCGCCGGTCCGGCGGCGGCACCCCGGTGGCCCGTACCGCCGGGCGCGCGCACCCCCGGGCGGTGGCAGGATCGACGCATGAGCCCACCCCCGCACCCCCGGGTGGCCGCCGTCGCCCGGGCCCTCGCCGCGGCCGGCGCCGAGGGTGAGGTGCGCACCCTCCCCGCGGAGGTCCGCACCGCGGCCGCCGCCGCCGACGCGCTGGGCGTCCCGGTCGGCGCGATCGTCAACAGCCTGGTGTTCCTCGCCGACGGCGCGCCGCTGCTCGTGCTGACCAGCGGCGCGCACCGGGTCGACGTCCTCCAGGTCGCGGCGCTGCTCGGCGTCGGCTCCCTGGTCCCGGCGCCGCCGGACGTCGTCCGCGAGGAGACCGGCCAGCCCATCGGCGGGGTGGCCCCGGTGGGGCATCCCGCCCCCCTGGGCACGCTGGTCGACGTGGAGCTCGCCCGCTACGACCGGCTGTGGGCCGCGGCGGGGCACCCGGCCGCGGTCTTCCCCACCAGCTACGACGAGCTGCTCCGCATCACCGCCGGCACCGCGGCCGAGGTGGGCGGGGGCCTCCTCGACGGCACCGCCACCACCGTCGGCGGGGACCCCGTGCCCGACGCGTCCCCGCCTGATCCCGCCGGGGCGGTCGCCCCGTGACGGGCACCCGCCCCGCCACCCGCGTCCTCGAGCTGCCCGTCCCGTGGATGCGCGAGCACATGCACGAGGTGCTGGCGATCTACGGGCTGGCCATGGGCTACGACTCGGGCATCGTCGCCGGCCGGTACGGCTACGCCGTCCAGCACACCGAGCGCCCCGGGTTCCGCGCCGTGGGCGCCTTCGCCCGCACCCCCGAGGGCGAGCGGCTGGTCGGTTTCGGCTACGGCTACCTCATCGCCCCCGGGCAGTGGTGGCACGACCAGGTGCGGGCCGCGCTCGACCGGCGGACGGCGAAGAAGTGGCTGCCCGGCGCCTTCGAGGTGTGCGAGCTGCACGTGCACCCCGACACCCAGAGCCAGGGCCTCGGTCGGCAGCTGCTGCACGCCCTGGTCGAGGGCCTGCCGCACCCGGTCGCGCTGCTCTCCACGCCGGACGCCGACACCAAGGCCTTCCGGCTGTACCGCGCCGACGGCTTCGTCGACCTGGCCCGCGGCTACCACTTCCCGGGCGACTCCCGGCCCTTCGCGATCCTCGGCGCCCGGCTGCCGCTGCATCCGCACGACCCGTCCGCGGCGAACCCCCGGTCGTGATCACCTCCCCCTCCGGCAGCGTTCCCCCCGACCCCGTGGACGTCGTCGTCGTCGGCGCCGGGCACAACGGCCTCGTGGCCGCCTGCTACCTCGCCCGGGCGGGCCTGTCCGTGGAGGTCGTCGAGTCCGACGACGTCCTCGGCGGGGCGGTCTCGACCGTGGAGCGCTGGCCCGGGGTACGCGTGGACCGCGGGTCCAGCGCGCACGTGATCGTCCGGCACAGCGGCATCGTCGAGGAGCTCGGGCTCGCCGAGCACGGCCTCCGCTACATCGACTGCGACCCCTGGGGCTTCGCACCCGCACCCTCCCCCGGCGCCCCGGGCCCGGACGGCCGGCCGCTGGTGCTCTCCGTCGACCTCGACGCCACCTGCGCCTCCATCGAGGCCGCCTGCGGGCCCGACGACGCCGCCGCCTACCGCCGCTTCGTCGAGGTGTGGGGGCCACGCAGCCGCGCCGTCGTCGCGTCGTTCGGCCGGGCGCCGTCGGCCGGCGGGCTGCTCCGCTCGTTCTGGCCGCTGGGCGCGCCCGCCGAGGGGCGGCCGCGCACCCCGGGCGGCGAGCTCGCCGTCGACTTCCTGGGCTCCGGCGACGCGCTGCTGGACAAGTGGTTCACCAGCGAGCGGCTCAAGGCGGCGCTGGCCTGGTTCGGCGCGCAGTCCGGCCCGCCGATGTCCGAGCCCGGCACCGCCGCGATGGTCGGCTGGGTGGCGCTCCTGCACGACGTCCCGCCCGGCCACCCGGTCGGCGGCTCCGGTGGCCTGACACAGGCGCTGCGCCGGCGGCTGGAGTCCGACGGCGGCCGGGTGGTGCTCGGCGACGGCGCCGCGCGGCTGCTCGTGGAGGACGGCCGGGTCGCCGGCGTCGAGACGCGGTCCGGCCGCGTCGTGCGGGCGCCATCGGTGGTGGCCGCCTGCCACATCGGCGTCACCCGCGAGCTGGCCGGGGACGCCGCGCCCCCCGTGCTCGCCGACGCCGCGCCGCCCGTCGGCAACGGCTTCGGGCTGGTCGTGCGGGCGCTGACCGACGCCCCGCCGTCCTACCCCGGTGCCGGCCCGGAGGCGCTGCAGGGGCTGCAGCTGCTGTGCACCGACCGCGCCCAGTTGGCCGCCGCGCACGGCGACTGGGGTGCCGGGCGGCTGCCCCGCGAGCCGGTGCCGCTGGCGATGTCGTTCTCCGCCAGCGACGGGACGCTGGCCCCGCCCGGGCAGCACGTCGTCACCGTCTGGGGCCAGTGGTACCCGTACGCGCTGGCCGACGGCGGCGACTGGGATGAGCTGGCCGACGCCGAGGCCCGCCGCCTGGTGGCCGCCGTCGACCGCTACGCCCCCGGCTTCGCGGATTCGGTGCGGGAGACCTACGTGCAGACCCCGCTCGCCCTGGAGCGGGAGCTGTCACTCCCCCGTGGCAACGTCATGCACGTGGAGATGGGTCTGGCCAGCATGTTCGCCCTCCGCCCCACCCCGGGGCTGTCGGGCTACCGCGTACCGGGGCTGACCGGCCTCTACCTGGCCGGCGCCTCGACCCACCCCGGCGGGGGCGTCTCGGGCAACTCCGGGCGGACGGCGGCGCGCACGGTGCTCGCCGACCGTCACGCGCTGCCCCGGGCGCGGGCCGTCGCCGGCCGGGTGCTGCACCGGGTGCGCGGCGGGGCGCGGCAGGCGTGACGACGACCGCACCGGCCCCCGCGCCCGCCGCCGTGCGCGTGGTCCCCTGGGCCCTGACCGCGGCGCTGGTCGCCACGGCGATCGCCTACCCGCTCGCCTCGGGCTCGTTCCGGGACACCGTCTCCTGGGGCATCGTGCTGCTCGGGTCGGCGCTGTCGGTCGCGCACGCGGGACTCAGCCGCGGCGCCCGCACCGGCGTCGGCGTGCTGGTGCTGGTCGCCCTCGTCTCGATCGCCTTCGAGTCCGTGGGGGTGGCCACCGGGTTCCCCTACGGCAGCTACTCCTACAGCGACGTCCTCGGCCCCACCCTGCTCGGCGTCCCGTTCCTGGTGCCGCTGGCGTGGCTGATGATGGCCTGGCCCAGCTGGCTGCTCGGCGAGGTGCTGGCCCGGCCGGTGCGCGCGTCCCGCCGCCGACCGGCGCGCATCGCCTGGGCCGCGGCGGTCTTCGCGGCGTGGGACGTCGTCCTCGACCCGCAACTGGTGCAGGCCGGCTACTGGACGTGGGCCGACCCGAGCCCCGGGCTGCCGGGCATCGGCACCGTGCCGCTGACCAATCTGGCCGGCTGGCTGCTGGCCGGGCTGGTGCTGATGACACTGCTGGACCTGCTGGTCGAGCGCACCGCCCGGGCGCCGCGCACCGGTCCGGGCGCCCCGCTGTTCGCGCTGGTGTGGATGACGCTCGGGGGCGCGCTCGCGCACGTCGGCTGGCTGGGCCTGCCGGGGTCGGCGGCCTGGGGTGCCGGTCTCGGGGCGGCCGTGCTGGTCGTCCTCGCGGTGCAGCACCGGCGCGCGGGACGACCGTGAGCGGACGCCTGCTCCGCGTGCTGGCGGGCGTCTCGGTCGCCGGGGCGGTGCACGCCGCGGTGAACAGCGCGCTGCTGCGCCGCCCCCCGGCCGACCCGCCGCCGGTGGCCCGCCCGGTCACGGTGGTGCTGCCGGTGCGCGACGAGGTCGACCAGGTCGCCGGCTGCCTGGAGGCCCTGCTCGACCAGCGCGGGGTGGTCCGGCTCCGCGTCGTCGTCGTGGACGACGGCTCGACCGACGGCACCGCCGACGTCGTGCGGGCGGTCCCCGACCCCCGGGTGCGGCTGGTGGCCGCGCCGCCGCTGCCGGTCGGGTGGCTGGGCAAGCCGCACGCCTGCGCCGTGGGTGCCGCCGCGGCCGAGGGCGGGGTCGACGAGGTGCTGGTGTTCGTCGACGCCGACGTCCGGCTCTTCCCCGACGCGATCGCCGCCGCGGTCGCGGTGCTCGACGGGCACCGCCTGGACCTGGTCTCGCCGTGGCCCCGGCCGCTCGCGGTGGGCGCCGCCGAGCGCCTCGTGCAGCCGCTGGCGCCCTGGCTGTGGACCACGACCCTGCCGCTGCGGCTGGCCGAGCGCTCGCCCCGGCCCTCGCTGGCCGCCGCCAACGGCCAGTTCCTCGTGGTGCGCCGTGGCGCGTACGTGCGCGCCGGCGGCCACGCGGCGGTGCGCGGCGAGGTGCTCGAGGACATCGCCCTGCTGCGGGCGGTCAAGCGCACCGGCGGCCGAGGCGTGCCCATCGACGGCTCCTGCCTCGCCGCCTGCCGGATGTACGAGGGCTGGGACGCCGTCCGCGACGGCTACGCCAAGTCGCTGTGGGCCTCCGTGGGCGGGACGCCGGCGGGCGGGGTGGCCGCCGCGGCCGCGCTCACCGCCGTCCACGTCGTCCCGCCGCTCGCCGCCCTCCGCGGCTCCCGCGCCGGGCTGGTGGGCTACCTGGCCGGGGTGGCCGGCCGGGTGGCCAGCGCTCGGGTGAGCGGCGGCCGGGTGTGGCCCGATGCGCTCGCCCACCCGCTGTCGGTGCTGGCCCTGGACGTCCTGATGCTCCACTCGGTGCGGGGGCGGCGGCGCGGCACGCTGCGGTGGCGCGGCCGACCCGTCGACGCGACCGGGCCGGCGGCGTCGGCGACGATGGGCCGGTGACCTCCGCCGAGCAGCAGCGCCCGCGCACCACCTTCGACCCCGCCGCGATGGACACCGGTGCCTTCTACCGGGTGCTCAACAGCGTCGTCGTGCCCCGTCCGATCGCGTGGGTGTGCAGCCGCTCCGCCGACGGGGTGCACAACCTGGCGCCGCACTCCTTCTACACCGTCGCCTGCGTCGACCCGCCGATCGTGCAGTTCACCTCCGTGGGCCGGAAGGACTCGCTGCGCAACGTGGAGGCCACCGGCGAGTTCACCGTGAACCTCACCCCGGAGCCGCTGTTCGAGCAGGTCAACGCCACGGCCACCGACTTCCCGCCGCACACCAGCGAGGCCGAGCAGGCCGGGGTGCGGCTGGAGCCGGCCGACACGGTCGGGGCCATGCGCGTGGCGGAGTCGCCCGTCTCGATCGAGTGCGTCCTGCACTCCACCCTGCGCCTCGGCGACAGCACCGTCGTCCTCGGCCGGGTGCAGCACATCAGCGTGTGGGCCGACGCCGTGCGGGACGGGCGGCCGCGGATCGAGCACCTCAAGCCGTTGGCGCGGCTCGGCGGCAACGAGTGGACGACGATCGGCGAGGTGCGCGAGATCGCCCGCATCCCGCACCGGGCGTGGGCCGCGGACCCGTCGATCGGAGAGGCCCTCCGCCGCCGCGACGATCAGGGAACCTGATCGTGCAGCGTCCTCCCTCACCGCAGACCACGAGGGAGGACGCTCGATGATCAGGTTTCCTGATCCCGGCGGAGGTCAGCCCGGCAGGTGGGCAGCGACCTCGTCCGCGGCCTCGGCGCCGAACGCCTCGGTGAACCGCTCCAGGAAGCTCTGCCGCGGGAGGTCGTACTCCTGGGTGCCGATCACCTCGACCGATGCGGTGGCGACGGCGGAGCCCAGCTGCGTGGCCCGCGCCAGCCCCAGACCCCAGGTGCGGCCCGCGATGAACCCGGCGCGCAGCGCATCGCCGCCACCGGTGGGCTCCACCGGCTTGGTCTCGGGCACCGCGATCACCGAGAGCGGCTCCTCGCCCTCCCGCCGCACCAGGACACCGTCGGCGGCGCGCGTGGTCACCCAGGTGCCGACCCGGGCGAGCACCTCGTCGGCGGTCCAGCCGGTCTTCTGCAGCAGCAGCGCCGCCTCGTACTCGTTGGTGAACAGCACCTCCGCTCCGTGGACCAGCTCGCGGATCATCTCGCCGTCGGCCCAGGCCAGCTGCTGGCTGGGGTCGGCGGCGAAGGCGTAGCCCCGCTGCCGGCACTCCTGCGTGTGCCGGACCATGGCGGTCGGGTCGTTCGGCCCGACGACGACGAGGTCGGGGCTGCCGACCCGCTCGACGACCGGCGCGAGCTCGATCTGCGCGGCCTCGGCCATCGCTCCCGAGTAGAACGACGCGATCTGGTTGTTCGCCTCGTCGGTCGTGCACACGAAGCGGGCGGTGTGCTTCAGCTCCGACCAGTGCACGCTGCCGGTGTCGACCCCGTGGCGCGACAGCCAGGCCTCGTAGTCGGCGAAGTCGTTGCCGACCGCCCCCACCAGCACCGGGGTCAGCCCGAGCAGCCCCATCCCGTAGGCCATGTTCGCCCCCGCGCCCCCGCGGTGCTGGACGAGGTCGTCGACCAGGAAGGAGAGGGAGACGTTCTCCATCTGTCCCTCGACGAACTGCTCGGTGAACCGACCGGGGAAGGTCATCAGGTGGTCGGTGGCGATGGAGCCGGTGACGACGACGGGCACGGGAGGCGCTCCTCCGGGTCGGGCTGCCTCGGGCCGCTGCGCCGCCGGGGGAAGCGGGGCGGGGAACGGGAGAGGAACGGTGGGGATCGGGCACCGCACACCCTAGGGGCCCTGTGCGGGCGCCGCCGTCGGAGAGACGGGTCAGCCCGACGGCGGGAGGTCGCCCTGGCCCGGACCGGCGAGCTCGGCCCCCAGCCACCGGCCCAGCTGCACCGTGCCGACGACGCCGAGGAGCAGCCCGGTGGCCGCGCCCGCGGTGGCGGTCAGGGTGGCGCCGTCGACGCCGGCGACCTCCAGGCCGCTGACCACCCCGGCCCCGCCGAGCGTGAGGCCCGCCATGGCCACCCGGGTCGGCCGCTCCCAGAGCGAGATGGGGCCGGTCCGGTGCACCCCGGCCTGCCCGGCCCGGGCGCGCAGGTAGTCGGGCAGCCAGCACAGCGCGCCGAACGCGACCGCCAGCCAGCCCGGCGCCCCGGCCACCCACAGCGCAGCCGCGTAGGCGACCTCGGTGAGCCGGTCGACGACGGAGTCGAGGACGAATCCGCGCTGCGAGGCGCGCCCGGTGCCGATCGCCAGCGCGCCGTCGAGGCTGTCCAGCAGCCCGGAGAGCCCCACCAGCACCCCGGCCAGGACCAGCCAGGCGCCGCCCGCAGCCGCCGGGGGCACGGCCGCGGCCGCGACGACCACGCCGGCGGCGGTGGCGACGACCGGGGGCAGCGCGGCCAGCGGCCGGGCGAGCGCGTGGGCGAGCGTCAGCCAGCCCCGCACGAGAGGTGCGGACGTGTCGGCGCCGCCGTGCCAGCGCGACCAGGCCTCGAGGTACTCCTCCCGGCTCAGCACGGTGCCCCCTCCCGCGACCGGCGCCGTCCGGTGACGCCGACGCCTCCACCAGGGACAGTAGGTGAGTGCTCGCCGGTCTCTCCCCCGCCCGCCGCCGTTTGGTCGTCGCGGTGCTGGCCCTCGTCACCGCCGCCGTCGTCGCCCTCGGCGTGCTGCTGGTCACCCGGGGCGCCGACGTCGAGGGCCCCGGCCCGCAGGCGCGTCCGGGGCCGGTGCTGCTGGTGCCCGGGTACGGCGGGGGGACGACGTCGCTGCTGACGCTGGCCGACCGGCTGGAGCAGGCCGGCCGCGACGCCACCGTGGTCCCGCTGCCCGGGGACGGCACCGGGGACCTGGGCGAGGCGGCCGCGGCGCTCGACGAGGCCGCCCGCGCAGCCCTGGAGCGCACGGGCGAGGAGAGCGTGGACGTCGTCGGGTACTCGGCCGGCGGGGTGATCGCCCGCCTCTGGGTGGCCGACGGCGGCGCGGAGGTGGCCCGCCGGGTGGTGACGCTGGGCTCGCCGCACCACGGCACCGGCCTCGCCGACCTCGCCGGCCAGATCGCCCCGGCCTCGTGCCCGGAAGGGTGCCGGCAGCTCGCGAGCGACAGCCCCGTCCTCGCCCGGCTCAACGCGGGCGACGAGACGCCGGACGGCGTGGGCTGGGTGTCGGTGTGGACGACGCTCGACCGCACGGTGACCCCGCCGGACTCGGCCCGGCTCGAGGGGGCGCTCAACCTGACCGTGCAGGAGGTCTGCGCGGACAGCCGGGTCGGGCACGGGCAGCTACCCGGCGACCCGCTGGTGCAGGCGATCGTGCTCGAGCAGCTCACCGCCGGGGAGCCGGTGGCGCTGGACACCGCCGACTGCGCCCGCCTCGGCGGCTGACGGCCCCCTGCAGGGTCCCACCGCGAGCCCGCAGGAGAGGCTTGCTCAGCTGGTGATGTCCTTGGTCGTGAAGTTCGCCCAGGCGGCGGCGAGCAGCACCCCCACGTAGACCGCCTGCAGCGCGAGCCCGCGGGTGATGTCCCGCCAGAGGATCGGGTCGCGGAAGAGGTCGACGAAGGCCAGCCAGTAGCGCGTCGGCAGGTAGGGCGCGATCGGCGAGGCGGCGTCGAGGGTGAACAGCAGCGAGGACGTGACCAGCACGGCCAGCGCACCCATCGTCGCCCCGAGCGGTGAGTCGGTGAGCGTCGAGAAGAACAGCGCGAAGGCCGCGACGCCGAGCATCGACACCCCGACGTAGCCGACCGCCAGCACGGTGCGGACGGCCAGCTCCTCCGCGGTGAGCGACGTCCCGGAGACCGACGTCCCCGCCCCCGGTACCGCCTCGAACAGCGTCGTGCCCACCAGGTAGCCGACGGCCGCCACCACGACCACGGTGACCAGCACGAAGGCCAGCACGGCCACGAGCTTGGCCACCAGCAGCCGGGTCCGCCCCGCCGGCCGGGCCAGCAGGTAGCGCAGCGTGCCGGCCTGCGCCTCGCCGGCGACCGAGTCACCGGCGACCACCGCGACCGCGATGGGCAGGAACAGCGGCAGCACGATCGCCAGCGCGGCCAGCGGGTACAGCGCGCCGTTGGTGAGGACGGCGGAGAGGAACGGCGGGCCCTCCCCCGGCCGGGGCGCCAGGTCGGTGAGCACGAGCAGCACCGCCACGAGCACCGGCAGCGCGTTGAGGACGGCGATGATCGCCCAGGTGCGGGGCCGGCGGAACAGCTTGCGCAGCTCGACGGCGATCACGGCGTCCGCTCCACCCGGTCGGCGCTGGTGGTCGCGGCCGCCAGCACCACCTCCTCGAGCGTCGGGCGGTCGGCCGCGAGGCCGGTGACCGGGATCCCGGCGCGCACGAGCAGGGCGTTCACCTCGGCGGGGTCGCCGCCGCGCACCACCACCCGCTCGCCGTCCACGGCGGCGACCCGCCCGTCGAGGACCGCCCGCACCTGCTCGGGGGTGGGTGTGCGCACGACGGTCGCGCCGGTCGGGGCGGTCAGGGTGGCCAGGTCGTCCTGCAGCACCAGGCGGCCGCGGTCCAGCACGCCCACGCGGGTGCACAGCTGCTCCACCTCGGCCAGCAGGTGGCTGGAGAGGAAGACCGTCGTCCCGCCGCGGTGCAGGTCCAGGAGCAGCTCCCGGATCTCGGAGATGCCCTGCGGGTCCAACCCGTTGGTGGGCTCGTCGAGCACCAGGAGCTCGGGACGGCGCAGCAGCGCCCCGGCCAGGCCCAGGCGCTGCCGCATGCCGAGGGAGTAGGCCTTCACCGGCCGGCGTCCGACGCCACCCAGCCCGACCTGGTCGAGCACCTCGGCGACGCGCCGGCGGCGGTCGCGGCGCGCCCCACCGGGGCCGGCGGCGTCCAGCAGCGCGAGGTTTTCCCGGCCGGACAGGTGGCCGTAGGCGGCCGGTGACTCGATGAGCGCGCCCATCCGGGGCAGCACGCGGCGGCCGGCGCGCGGCATCCGCTCGCCGAGCAGGTCGATCTCCCCGCGGGTGGGCAGCACGAGGCCGAGCAGCATCCGGACGGTGGTCGTCTTCCCGGAGCCGTTGGCGCCGAGGAACCCGTAGACGTCGCCGGCGCGCACGTCCAGGTCGATGCCGTCGACGGCGTGCACCCGCCCGTACTGCTTGGCCAGGCCGCGGGTCGCGATGACCGTGCTCACGGCGACCCGCCCAGGGCCGGCAGCTGCGCGGCGGCCTCGACCAGCGCGTCGAGGGTGACCGTCCCGGTGAGCACGTACGGCCCCGCGTCCGGCGGGTCCAGCAGCATCAGCCCGACAGGGCCGGCCGCGATGCGGGTGCCTGCATCGTCGGTGACGGCGTCCGGGCTCTGCCCCAGCGTGCGGCGCAGGCCGTCGGCCAGCCGGCGCGGCACGGGGGCGACGGCGAGCAGGGTGACCCCGCGCCCGTAGAGCCCGATGCCGGGCGGTGCACCCTCGAGCGTCCGGCGCGGCAGCCCGGCCAGCGTGGCGGGGAGGCGCACCGGGGCCAGCCGCCGGCCGGCCTCCAGCACTATCTCGGCCTGGTCCGCGGTGCGCAGGCGCGCGTCCGGGGGCGGGACGAAGGACGTCGTCGCGGCGTCCGGGACCCCCAGCTCCAGGTCGAGGAACCGGGTGTCCAGCGCCGGCACCTCCGAGGTCTCGTCGAGGACGACCACCTGCAGCGGCAGTCCGCTGGCCCGGTCCACCCACACGTCGACCTGCCGCACCGCCGAGGCGGGCTCCGCGGGGGTGGTGCGCAGCCCGAGGGCGTCGCGTCCGGCGATCCGCCGGGCCCCGATGCGGGTCAGCTCCGCGTCGGCAGCCTCGGAGAGCAGCCGGCGGCCCAGGGTGGCGGGCAGCAGGTCCGGCGGCGCGGGGAGGGCGAGCGGCGTGGTGGCCGCACGCGTCGCGGTGGCGCGCTCGTACTCCCACGTCCAGGTGCCCCGCGCGTCGCGGTGGATGCCCGTCTCACCGGCCGTGGTGATCACGTCGACCCGGTGGTCGTCGGGCCCCCGCCACCACACGCGCATCTCGGTGCGGTCGCTGAACAGGTCGGCGACGGAGTCGAGCTGGTCGGTCACCGGCAGGGCCAGCCCCCCGGCCGACTCGGCGTACCCGGAGTACTGCACGTCGGCCGAGGCCAGCACCGCCGCGCGCAGCTCGGCCGCCGGCACGGACGGGTCGGCCACCGGCAGCGCGCCGACGAGCGCCGGCAGCGCGGCGAGGACCGCGACGACCACTCCCACGACGGCCCAGCGCGGAGCCGCCGCCCGCGGTCCGGACGCCATGGCGGCCACGTTAGCCCGCGGCCACCGGCGTCGTGGCCCGCCGGGATGCTCCACAGGGAACTCACAGCGAGGCCGGGCTACCCGAGTGCGACGACCAGGCAGCAGGCCGCCAGCACCAGCACCAGCGGCGTCATGACGAACCGCTCCGGCCGGCTCCGGGAGATCCCGTTCACCACGATGCCGAGGGAGAAGTAGCCGGTCAGCACCCAGATGCCGACGTCCGCCACGGCCCCGGGGAGCACCGCGAGCAGCCCGGCGGCCTGCAGGACCACCACGGCGAAGACCGCGTACAGGACGACGGAGACCGCGCTGCCGGTGCGCAGCCGCCGCGGCAGCACGTCGTGCTGGCCGCCCCACGCGAAGCGCCCCCAGGGACGACCGGCGGCGAGCGCCACCTGGAAGACGGCGAGGCCGGCGAGCACGACGCAGGCGAGGACGGCGGCTCCGGTGATCATGTTGGAGACGCTATCGGCGGCGGTCGACGTCATGATCACCGCGCGCCGACGGCCTCGACGGATCGGGGCCTTTCCCGCCCGCCCGGGACACCAGGGATGATCGACGTCATGAGCTCGGACCCGATCCGTTCGCCGCAGCGTCTGGCCGCCGTGGCACGGACCCGCCTGCTCGACAGCCCGCCGGAGGCCGAGTTCGACCGGCTCACCGAACTGGCCCGCGCCCTGCTGTCCGCACCGTTCGCCTTCGTGACCGTCGTCGACGACCGGCGTTCCTACTGGAAGAGCTGCCTCGGGGTGAACCTCCCGCCCGGTGTCCCGCCGCAGAACACCGTCGAGGAGTCGTTCTGCCAGTACGTCGTCAGCAGCGGCGAGCCGCTGGTGCTGGCCGACGTCCGGGAGGTCCCGCTGACCCGCGCCAACCCCTCCATCGAGTCGATGGGGGTCGTCGCGTGGGCCGGTTTCCCCGTGCGCACCCCCGACGGAGAGGTGCTCGGCACCTTCTGCGTGGTCGACACCCAGGTGCACGAGTGGAGCGACACCGACGTCGCGATGCTCGCCCACCTGGCCGCGGTGGCTTCCGACCAGGTCGCCCTGCGGATCGCCCTCGCCGACGCCGAGCGGCAACGGCAGCGCGCGGAGCTGCTGGACCGTTCGGCCACGCTGCTCACGGCCGGGCTCGAGATCGACGACGTGCTGGACGCCGTCGGGAAGCTGGCGGTGGACGCGCTGGGCGACCACGCGGCCGTGCACACCGTGCAGCCGGGCGGGGTGCTGCGCCTGGCCGCGGCGCGGTCCAGGAACGGATCGCCCCGGCCGGCGAGACGGGCACCCGTGCGCATCGGCACCGGCGATGCGCAGGGCCCCGGGCGGGTGGCGGCCACCGGCCACAGCGAACTCGTCACCGACGTCCCGGCGACGTTGGCGCCGCTCGACGAGCCGGTGCGCCGGGCCGCTGAGGCGCTGGGTGCGGTCAGCTCGGTGAGCGTCCCCCTGCGGCCGCCCGGCGCCGACGTGCTCGGCGTCCTCACCGTCGTGCGCACCGCTGGCTCCCCGCCCCACGACGCCGGCGACGTCGAGCTGGCCGAGGTGATCGCGGGCCGGGCCGCGCTGGTGCTCGACAACGCCCGGCGCTTCGGCCAGGAACGGGACTTCTCGCTGCGCCTGCAGGAGGCGCTGCTGACGCCCCCGCCCCAGCCCGAGCACCTGGCGATGGCCGTGCGCTACTCACCCGCGGAGCGCCGGACGGCGGTGGGCGGCGACTGGTACGACGCCTTCCTGCTGCCCGGCGGCGCCACGGCGCTCGTCATCGGCGACGTCACCGGGCACGACCGGACCGCCGCGGTCGCGATGGGGCAGCTGCGAGGACTCATCCGGGCCATCGCCTACGACACCGACGCCGCCCCGGCCGAGGTGCTGGAACGTAGTGACATCGCCGCGGCCGGGCTGGTGATGGAGACGACCGCGACCGCCCTGGTGGCCCGGATCGACCGGCCGGACCCCGGTTCCGGCGGCCGGGTGCTGCGGTGGTCCAACGCCGGCCATCCGGCTCCGGCGCTGCTCGACACCGACGGGCAGGTTCGGCTGCTGGACACGAAGCCGAACCGGATGCTGGGCGTGGAGCCGGCGGTGCGGCGCGACGAGCACACCGCGCTGCTGAGAGAGGGGCAGACGCTGCTGCTGTTCACCGACGGGCTGATCGAGCGCCGCGGAGCGGACTACGACCAGGGCATCGCCGCGCTGCTGCAGGCGCTGGCCGGCCTGCACGAGCTGCCGCTCGAGGACCTGGCCGACACCCTGCTGCGGCGGCTGCAGCCGGCCGTCGCTGAGGACGACGTCGCGCTGATCGCCGTCCGGGCCATGCCCGAGCCGACCTGACGGACGTCGTCTCGGTCCGGCACCGGCGGGTCACCGTGGTCGGTAGACATCGCGACGGTGGTCGATGCGGAGGACGACGACTTCGCGTGTGTCGTCCCGCACGCGGTAGAGCACTCGGTAGGTGCCACGCCGCGCCGCCCACACCCCGGCCAGATCACCACGCAGTTGCCCGCCCACTCGCTCCGGGTCGTCCACGAGTGCAGTGGTGAGGAAGTCGATCACTGCCGCGGCGACTGCCTCGGGAAGCCGCTCGGTCAGTGCTCGCCGAGCCGGCGGGGTGAGAACAGGCAGGCTCGGCGGCGAGCAAGGGAACGGGGTAGCTACGAGGCCAGCTGAACCACCGGCGCCGGTCGGACGGTGATCACCCGACCGGCGGAAGAGCCGGCGTCACGTCCGTGTGACCGAAATCGTCACCCTTGAACAGAAGCGGCTTCCCGCTCTCCACGGCGAGCGCATAGGCGAAGCAGTCCCCGAAGTTCAGCCGCGCCGCGTGTCCACGGCCTTTCCCGAAGTCCCGGTAGGCCGATCGGGCCACGAGCGCCTGACCGACCGTGACAGGAGCGATCTCCAGGTGCATGACCCGCACCAACTCGTCGAAGCGTCGCCGGGCGACCGGGTCCCGCGTCGCATCGACGACGATGGCCGCCTCGAGGTAGTTGGCGGCTGACATCTGAGGAGCAGCGTCCGCGGCGAGCGCGTCGATGAACGCCTCGGCGTCGGGCTCGTCCCGGATGATGGCGATCAACGCCGATGCATCGACGATCACGCGGGCATGCCGGCATCGTCGTACAGGAGCTCGCCGTGCTCGACGGTCGCCAGGTCTCCGCGGAAGCGGGGCGCGATCTCCTTGGCCAGAGCTCTGATGCGGTTCGCGCGGTCAGCGGTCGTCTCCACCGGAGAGTCGACCTGGAGGCGGGCCAGCTTTTCCCGCAGGGCCTGGGCCACGGCAGCGGTGATCGAGGTCCCGGTGACGGCGGCGACCTCACGTGCCAGCTCCTCCACCTCCGCGTTCTTGATGTTGAGACTCATGGTGGAAAACTACAACCCGCGTCCACCTTTCCACCAGCCCGTGCGAGCGGGCGCAGCGGACGGGCGGGGACCTCCCTCCGCTCGCGGCGCGGCAGGTTGCCGTGCTCGTGGTGTTGTCGCCGTCCTCGCGCTGCAGCACGAGGACGGCGGCGGCACGCTGAGGATCGCCATCCTGGGTCCGCAGTGGCCGGCGGAACGTCACCGGCGCATGGGCCGCGCGTCCGGCCGGGTAGAGCCGCTCCATGGCTGCCCCGATCAGCGACGCCGTCGTCGTCGACGTCCTGCGCCGGCTCGACCGGCTGCTCACCCCCCTGGCCACCCGGCTGGGCCGGCCCCCGGAGCTGCCGCGCGCGGAGCGCGACGAGTGGTGGGCCGACCGGGTGTCCAAGGTGGCCGCCGGGGTGTCGGCGGCACCCCGCTTGGCGGGGAAGCTCGCCGACCTGCTGCCGCTGCAGAACACGGTCGGCACCGCGGTGCAGTCGCTCGTCGTCCTCGGCGTCGCAGGCGAGCACGGGGTCGAGGCGCCCGCCGAGCGGGTGTCGCTGCTCGCCCGGGTGCTGCTGCGCCGCGAGCTGGGCGCCGCGCAGGTCGAGCCGCTGCTCACCCGCACCAGGGGCACCTACGTGGAGGGCGCGCTCGGCCCGCGGGACGAGCGCCGCGGGGCCGCGGGTGCGGTGCGGACGCTGTGGCGCGCGGCCCGGCTGCTCAGCCGCATCGACGACGCGCTCGACGCCCGGCCGAAGGGGAAGCTGTTCGCCCGCGCCGTGTCGAACCTGCCGGTCGTCGGGGTCGCCGGCGGGTACGCGTCCGAGCGCGAGGGCCTGCGCCGCGCGGCCGCCCGCGCCGCCGACCTGCTGGAAGGAGTGGGGCCGGCCCGGTGACCGCTCAGCGGACGGCGGGTGCGCGTCCGGCCAGGTTGGCGAACACCTCGCGAGTCGCCGTGGAGCGGTTCATGGTGATGAAGTGGATGCCCGGCACGCCCTCGTCGAGCAGCCGGCGGCACAGGTCCGTGGCCACCTCGACGCCGAGGGCGCGGACCGCCGCCTTCTCCTCCGGCCGGTCGCCGTCCAGCGCCTCGAACCGCTCGGCCAGCTCGGCGGGGAACGCCTGACCGGACAGCTGGACGATCCGGGTGATCTGCCGGACGTTCGTGACCGGCATGACCCCGGCGATGACCGGCACCTCGCAGCCGCGCTCGACCACCCGGTCCCGCATGCGCAGGTAGTCCTCGGCCCGGAAGAACATCTGGGTGATGGCGAAATCGGCACCGGCGCGGCACTTGGCCACGAACATCTCGACGTCGGTGTCGAAGTCCGGCGAGCGCGGGTGCCGCTCGGGGAAGGCGGCCACCCCGACCGAGAAGTCGCCGATCGAGCGGATCAGCGCCACCAGCTCCGCGGCGTAGTCCAGCCCCTCGGGGTGGGCCACCCAGTCGGCCTGCGGATCGGCGCCCGGCGGGTCGCCGCGCAGCGCCATGATGTTGCGGACCCCGGCCGCGGCCAGCCGGCTGATCACGTGCCGCAGCTCCGCGACGCTGTGGTCGACCGCGGTCAGGTGCGCCAGCGGCGTCATCGTGGTGTCCGCCGCGATCCGCTCGGTCATCGCCACGGTGCCCTCGCGGGTGGAGCCACCGGCCCCGTAGGTCACCGAGACGAACGAGGGGTGCAGGCGCTCCAGCTGGCGCAGCGCCGTCCAGAGCTGCTCCTCCCCCGCCGGCGTCTTCGGCGGGAAGAACTCGAACGACCACGTCGGGTGCCCGGTGGCCAGGAGCTCGCGGACGGTGGGTGTCACGGCATCCGAGGGTACGGGCGGGGCGGCCCCGCGCCCGCAGCCGTCCCCCGGGAAGGGGCGCGCAGGTGCATCCAGACCGGGCCGCGGCGAGGAAGAGGCCGTGTCCCGGACGACGGAGCGACGGAGGAACGATGCAGCCGACCACCTCGGCCGCCCTGCTGGCGGGGCGGCACCCCGCCGGGTTGGGCGATACTGACCACATGATCGCCGGGGCGCAGCAGCGCGAGACCGCCCGCCTCGCTCCCCCGCTGTCGGTCGCCGACCTCGACCGGGTGCGGGCCGCGGTCGCCGAGGCGCTCACCGATTTCCTGGACCAGCAGCGCGCCACGCTCGCCGCGATGGACGCCAGCCTGGTGCCGGTCGTCGACGAGGTGCGCGCCGTCGCCGAGGGAGGCAAGAAGCTGCGCCCCTCCTTCGCCTACTGGGGCTGGCGCGGGGCGCGCGGCCAGGGCCCGGGCGCCGGGGAGGACGAGGAGGCCGTGCTCCGCGCGGTCGCCGCCCTGGAGTTCGTGCACGCCAGCGCGCTGGTGCACGACGACGTGATGGACGCCGCCGGCACCCGGCGCGGCCGCCCCAGCACGCACGTCGGGTTCGCCGACCGGCACACCGGCTCCGGGTTCTCCGGCGACCAGGAGCTCTTCGGCGTCGGCGCGGCGATCCTCGTCGGCGACCTGGCGCTGGTCTGGTCCGACGAGCTGCTGCGCTGCTCGGGCATCTCCGAGGCGGCGCTGGGCCGCGCCCGCGCCGTCTGGGACACCATGCGCACCGAGGTCACCGCCGGCCAGTACCTGGACCTGCTGCGCGCCGCCGGCGGGCTGCCGGGCCCCGACGGCGCCCTCACCGTCGCCCGCTACAAGAGCGCGGGGTACACCGTCCAGCGGCCGCTGCAGCTGGGCGTGGCGATCGCCGGCGCCGGGCCGCGGGTCGTCGAGGCCTGCACCGCCATCGGGTTGCCCTTGGGCGAGGCGTTCCAGCTGCGCGACGACCTCCTCGGCGTCTTCGGCGACCCGGAGGTCACCGGGAAGTCCGCCGACGACGACCTGCGCGAGGGCAAGCAGACCCTGCTGGTCGCCCTGGCCGCGGAGGCGGCCGACGGCGCGGGGCGCACGCTGCTCGACGAGCTGCTGGGCAACCCCGAGGCCGGGCACGAGGAGTTCGAGGCGCTGCGCGCGCTGCTGGTGAGCACCGGCGCCCGCGACCGGGTCGAGGAGCGCATCGCCCTCGGCGCCGCACGGGCCCGCGAGGCGATCGCCGAGGCGCCGCTGGCCGACGACGCCCGCAAGGCGCTGGACGCGCTCGCGGTCGCCGCGACGTCGCGCACCGCCTGATGGTCCGCACCGTCCCCGGGCGCACCGACCGCGTCGTCGTCGTCGGCGCGGGGCTCGCCGGCCTGGCCACCGCGCTGCGGCTGCGCGGGGCCGGCCGCGAGGTCACCGTCGTCGAGCGCGCCGGCGGCCCCGGCGGGCGGGCCGGGCGCATCGAGCGCGACGGCTACGCGCTGGACACCGGGCCGTCGGTCTTCACCGCGCCGGAGGTCGTCGCCGAGACCCTCGCCGCCGTCGGTGAGCGGCTGGAGGACCGGCTGGAGCTGCGCCGGCTGGAGACCGGCTACCGGGCGCAGTTCGCCGACGGCACGCACCTGGACGTGCACGCCGACCCGGAGGCGTTCGCCGCCGAGGTGGCCGCGCTGTGCGGGCCGGGCGAGGCCGAGGCGCTGCGGCGCTACCTCGCCGACCTCGCCGACCTCTACCGCCTGCAGCTCACCACGTTCATCGACCGCAACCTGGACTCGCCGCTGGACCTGCTCGGGCCCGAGCTGATGACGCTCGCCCGGCGCGGCGGGTTCGGCCGGCTGTCGACGCACGTGGGCAGGTACTTCGCCGACGACCGGCTGCGCCGGCTGTTCAGCTTCCAGGCGCTCTACGCCGGGGTCTCCCCCTTCCGCGCCATCGCCGCGTACGCGGTGATCGCTCAGCTCGACATCGGCGCCGGCGTGTGGCACCCGGTCGGCGGCATCGGGGCGGTGCCGCGGGCGCTGGCCGCCGCCGCGGCCGACGCGGGCGTCACCTTCCGGTACGGCACCGCCGTCGACGAGCTCGAGCTCCGCGGCGACCGCGTCAGCGGGGTGGTCCTGGACGGCGACGAGCGGCTGCCCGCGGACGCCGTCGTCGTCACCACCGACGCCCCGCACGCGCTGGTGCCGGGGCTTCGCGGACCCCGCCGCCCGGTCTACTCACCCTCCTGCGTCGCGCTGCACCTCGGGGTGCGGGCGGAGCTGCCCGACCAGGCGCACCACACGATCAGCTTCGGGCACTCCTGGCGGCAGGTGTTCGACGAGCTGACCCGGGACGGCCGCCCCATGAGCGACCCCAGCCTGCTGATCAGCATGCCCTCGCGCAGCGACCGGTCGCTGGCCCCGGACTCCGCGGACGGGAAGCACTGCCAGGTGCTGAGCGTCGTCGCCCCCACCCCGAACCTGGACCGGCGCAGCGGCGGCAACCCGGATCTCGACTGGGCGACCCTCGGGCCGCGCTACCGGGAGGAGCTGCTGGCCGTGCTGGAGACCCGCGGCCTCACCGGCGTCTCCGGGGCGATCGAGGTGGAGCACATGGACACCCCGGCCACCTGGGCGGCGCAGGGCATGGCCGCCGGCACTCCCTTCGCGCTGGCGCACACCTTCGGCCAGACCGGTCCGTTTCGCCCCGCCACGCTGCCGCGCCGCGGCCCGGAGAACGTGGTGCTGGCCGGGTCGTCGGTGCAGCCGGGGGTCGGCGTCCCCATGGTGCTGATCAGCGGCCGGCTGGCCGCCGAGCGGATCACCGGACCGGTGGCGCGGTGAGCCTGCAGCCCCCCGGCACCCAGGCCGCCCGGCAGGCGCAGCTGGCCGCCGCCTACCGGCGCTGCGCCGCCATCGCCGCCGAGCACGGCAAGAGCTACCACCTGGCCACCCGGCTGCTCACGCCCGAGCGGCGGCCGGCGGTGCACGCCCTCTACGCCGCGGCGCGGGTCGCCGACGACTTCGTCGACCACCCCGGCGCCGACCCGGCCGGTGACCTGATGACCTGGTCGAAGGCGCTGCTCACCGAGCTCGGGACGGGCTGGTCGGACGACCCCGTGCGGCTGGCCCTGGTGCACACCTACCGCCGCTACGCGATCCCCGTCGAGCACCTGGTCGACTTCCTGGCCGCCATGACCAGCGACCTCGACGTCACCGGTTACGCCGACCTCGACGCGCTGGACCGCTACATGTGGGGCTCGGCGTCGGTGATCGGGCTGCAGGTGCTGCCGGTGCTCGGCACCGCTCCGGGGGTGACCCGGGAGGAGGCGGCGCCGCACGCCATCGCCCTCGGGGAGGCGTTCCAGCTGACCAACTTCCTGCGCGACGTCGGCGAGGACGTCGACCGGGGCCGGGTCTACCTGCCCGCCGACCTCATGGCCGCGCACGGGGTGACCCGCGAGCAGCTGGCGGCCAAGCGCTTCGACGCGGGCTTCCGCGAGCTGATGCGCGAGATGGTGGCGATCGTGCGCCGCCGCTACGACGACGCCGCGCCCGGCACCCCGATGCTCGCGCCGGAGTCGCGCGACTGCGTGCGCGCCGCGACCGACCTCTACGGCGGCATCCTCACCGAGATCGAGCGGGCGGACTACCGGGTGCTCGACCGGCGGGTGTCGGTGTCCAGGCCGCGGCGCCTGGCGGTGTTCGCCCGCCGGTTGACCGCAGCCCAGCTGGCCAGGGTGAGGGTGACCATGGCGAAGCCGAAGAGCAGGTCCTCCACCGGCGCGTAGGCGATGCGCGGCCCCCAGATGGTGGCCGGGTCGTAGGTCACCACGTCCAGCCCGGTGAGGACGCCGTTCATCAGCAACTGGAAGGTCACGATGATCGCGTAGGCCACCCAGAACACCGGCCGGGTGACCATCCGGGTGCGGTAGACCGCCAGGTCCACCACGAGGACGGCGATCACCGCGGTCACCGCCAGGGCGCTGTAGCTCACCTCGCCTCCGCCTCCTCGGCGGGATAGCCCGCGTCCCAGCCGGTCACCTTCCGCACCGCCTCCAGCGCCAGCACCGAGCACAGCGGGACGACGAGGAAGAACAGGATCTCCTCCACCGGGATCCCGCCGGGCAGCCGGACGCCGACGGTGCGCTCGGCCGAGTAGTCCCAGTGGCCCTGCGCGATGGCGTAGAGCACCCAGCTGACGAAGACGACGAACTCCGGCAGGACGGCGAGCAGCAGCCGCCGCCAACGGGCGTACACGCGCACGCCCAGCACCAGCTCCAGCGGCGCGGTCACCACCAGGCAGCCGGCCAGCAGGCCCAGGTACGTCAGCTGCTCCACGGGTCGGCCTTCCGTTCCCGCGCCGCCCCCGGATGCACCCGGCTCAGAACGCCAGCGCCTGGGCCCGGCGGGTGACCTCGGTGTGCCGGTCGTCGCGCAGCGCCTGCACCGGGGTGCCGGGCAGCGACTCGTCCTCGCGGAAGAGCCAGTCGAAGGCGTCCTCGTCGCTGAACCCGCCGTCGCGCAGGACGGTCAGCAGCCCAGGCAGGTGCTTGAGGACCGCGCCGTCCTGCACGAACGCGGCGGGGATCTTGCCGTTCCCGCTGCCGGGGACGGCCATCAGCTTCCGGTCGCGCAGCAGCTGCCGGACCCGGTTGGGCGAGGTGCCCAGCAGCTGGGCGACCTCCGCGGGGGTGAGCGTGTCCATAGAGTGTCAGCCTATGGCGAGCGGCGGACCAGCGAGCAGCCCGGTACCGGGGACGAGCGGGCGGGACGAGGCGGCCGAGGTCGCCGAGGAGCCCCGCGCGGAACCGCCCTTCGTGGACTTCGCGGAGCTGGAGGCCCGCTCGCGGCAGCTGCTCACCGCACCGGTGTACGACTACTACGCCGGCGGCGCCGAGAGCGAGACGACGATGCGCGAGGCCACGGCCGCCTGGCGGGCGTGGCGGCTGCGGCCGCGGGTGCTGCGCGGCACCACGACCGCCGCGCTCGGCACCGAGCTGCTGGGCAGCCCGGTGCGCACCCCGATCGGCATCGCCCCCTGGGCCTACCAGGCCATGGCGCACCCCGACGGTGAGCTCGCCACCGCCCGGGCCGCCGCCGCCACCGGCGCCCTGATGACCGTGTCCACCAGCGCGAACCACAGCCTGGAGGAGGTCGCCGCCGTCGCGCCCGCGAGCCCGAAGTGGTTCCAGCTCTACCGGCTGCACTCCGAGCGGCACACCGACGACCTCGCCCGCCGCGCCGGGGACGCCGGCTACCGGGCGCTGGTCCTCACCGTCGACGTCCCGCTGCTCGGGCGCCGCCGCCGCGACCTGCGGCACGACTTCGTGCACCGCGCCGGCGTGCGGATGGCGAACCGGCCGCCGGAGGGCGAGGAGCCGACGCTGGACGGCCTGGCCACCGGCACCTGGACCTTCGACGAGATCGCCCGCTTCGGCGAGCTGTCCGGGTTGCCCGTGGTGGTGAAGGGGGTGCTCCGGGGCGACGACGCCATCCGCTGCGTGCAGGCCGGCGCCGCCGCCGTCTGGGTCACCACGCACGGGGGCCGGCAGGTGGACCCGGCGATCAGCAGCGCGCAGGCGCTCCCCGAGGTGGTCGAGGCCGTGGGCGAGGAGGTCGAGGTCTACGCCGACGGCGGCATCCGGTCGGGCTCGGACGCGCTGACCGCGCTCGCCCTCGGCGCGTCGGCGGTCTTCCTCGGCCGACCGGTCGTGTGGGGGCTCGCCACCGGCGGCGAAGCGGGCGTGACCCGGGTCCTCGCCGGGCTCACCGAGGAGCTCGAGCACACGATGGTGCTGTGCGGGCTGGACGACGTCCGGTCGGTGCCCGCCGACACCGTGGTGGCGGCGCGATAACCTCTCCGAGGGCCGTGACTGGCGCGTCGAGGTGGACCACCACCGGGGAGCGGCCCGCACCACCGTCGCCGTGCGCCTGGGCACCTCACCGTCGTCCTGCGCAGGAGCCCCCATGACCGCAGCCCGCACCACCCACTCCTTCGACGGCGCCGCCGCCTCGGCCGCCTACCGCAGCGCCCTGGAGGTCATCGGGGCCGTCGAGCCCCGGGTCGCCGACGCGATCAGCCAGGAGCTCACCGACCAGCGCGGCTCGCTGAAGCTGATCGCCAGCGAGAACTACGCCAGCCCCGCCGTGCTGCTCACCATGGGCAACTGGTTCAGCGACAAGTACGCCGAGGGCACGGTCGGGCACCGCTTCTACGCCGGCTGCCAGAACGTCGACACCGTCGAGGCGCTCGCCGCCGAGCACGCCCGCGAGCTGTTCGGCGCGCCCTACGCCTACGTCCAGCCGCACTCGGGCATCGACGCCAACCTGGTCGCCTTCTGGGCCGTGCTCGCGCAGCGGGTGGAGCTGCCCGCCCTGCAGCAGGCCGGCGCCCGCCACGTCAACGACCTCACCGACGCCGACTGGGCGACGCTGCGCCGCGCGCTGGGCGACCAGCGGATGCTCGGCATGTCGCTGGACGCCGGCGGCCACCTCACCCACGGCTTCCGGCCCAACATCAGCGGCAAGATGTTCGAGCAGTCCTCCTACGGCACCGACCCCGCCACCGGGCTGCTCGACTACGCCGCGGTCCGCGCCCGGGCGCGCGAGTTCCGGCCGCTGGTCCTCGTGGCCGGCTACTCGGCCTACCCGCGGCGGGTGGACTTCGCGGCGATGCGCGAGATCGCCGACGAGGTGGGCGCCACGCTCGTCGTCGACATGGCGCACTTCGCCGGCCTGGTCGCCGGCAAGGTGCTGACCGGCGACTTCGACCCGGTGCCGCACGCGCACATCGTCACCAGCACCAGCCACAAGTCCCTGCGCGGCCCGCGCGGCGGCTTCGTGCTCGCGCAGCCGGAGTTCGCCGACGCCGTCGACCGCGGGTGCCCGATGGTGCTCGGCGGCCCCCTCCCCCACGTCATGGCCGCCAAGGCGGTGGCGTTCGCCGAGGCCCGGCGTCCCGAGTTCGCGGGCTACGCGCAGGCGGTGGCCGACAACGCGCAGGGCCTGGCCGAGGGGCTGACCAGGCGCGGCGCCCGGCTGGTCACCGGCGGCACCGACAACCACCTGGTGCTCGTCGACGTCACCGGGTTCGGGCTCACCGGCCGCCAGGCGGAGTCCGCGCTGCTGGACGCCGGCATCGTCACCAACCGCAACGCCGTCCCGGCCGACGCGAACGGGGCCTGGTACACCTCCGGCATCCGGCTGGGCACCCCGGCGCTCACCAGCCGCGGCTTCGGCTCGGGAGAGTTCGACCGGACGGCGGAGCTGATCGTCGACGTGCTGTCCGCCACCACGCCGACCGCCACGCGCGACGGCGGCGCGTCGCGGGCGAAGTACGTCGTCGCCGACGGGGTCGCCGAGCGCACCCGCGCGGCCGCCGCCGAACTGCTGGCGGCGCACCCCCTGTACCCGGGCCTCGACCTCGCCTAAGCCGCACCTCCCGTGGCGCGCAGGTCCGCGGCGGGTCACGGGAGGGTGGCCGGGGTGATGTGCCGCACCCCGACCACGCGTCACAGGCGCCCCGGTGATCCCCCTCGCCGCGTCGTGGAGCGACCAGCGCCCTCGTCGCTCCTACACTCGGCCGTGTGGACACCGCCGTGACCGACCCCGTGGTCGGCCTCGTTCTCGAGGGGCGCTACCGCCTCGAGGAGCGGGTGGCGCGGGGCGGCATGTCCACCGTCTACGCGGCCACCGACCTCCGGCTGCACAAGACCGTCGCCGTCAAGGTGATGGCCGAGCACCTGGCGCACGACCCGACGTTCGTCGACCGGTTCACCCGCGAGGCGCGCGCGGCGGCGATGCTCAGCCACCCGAACGTCGTCGGCGTCAGCGACCAGGGCAGCGACCAGGGGCTGGTCTTCCTGGTCATGGAGCTGGTGCGCGGCCGCACGCTGCGCGACCTGCTCAGCGCCCGCGGCCGGCTCACCGTCGCCGAGTCGTTCGCCGTCCTGGAGCCGGTGCTCGCCGGGCTGACCGCCGCGCACCGCGCCGGGATCGTGCACCGCGACATCAAGCCGGAGAACGTGCTGATCGGCGTCGACGGCGTGGTGAAGGTGGCCGACTTCGGCCTCGCGCGCGCCGTCGTCGGCACCGGGCAGACCAGCCAGACCGGCGGGGTGCTGATCGGCACCGTCGCCTACCTCTCCCCCGAGCAGCTCGAGCGCGGTCGCGCCGATGCCCGCAGCGACATCTACGCCGCGGGCATCGTGCTCTACGAGATGCTCACCGGGCACCCGCCCTTCGGCGGCGACACCCCGCTGGCGGTCGCCTACCAGCACGTGCACCACGACGTCCCCGCGCCGTCCGCCGAGGTCCCCGGCCTGCCGTGGCAGGTCGACGAGCTGGTGGCCCGCACCACCCGGCGCGACCCCGCCGGCCGGCCCCTGGACGCCGGGGCGTTCCTCGCCGAGCTGAACGACGTCCGCACCGACCTCGGCATCGAGCCGGTCCCCGTGCCGACCGGGCAGAGCGCCGGGCCCGGCACGCTGCGGCCGACCAACCGGCCGACCCGCCCCCGCCCCGGCCACCCGAGCAACCCCGGCACCGCGGTGCTCGCCGACCGCGGTGCGCGGTCGGGTCGCACCAGCACGCTGCCGGGCATGGGTGCCGGGCCCACCACCGACGTGCACGGCCGCCGGCCCGCTCCCGGCCGGCCGCGCCCCGGCGTCCCCGACCACGTCCGCCGGCGCCGCGCCCGGCTGCTGATCGCCGTCGTCCTGCTCATGGCCGTGACGGTGGGTGCCGTCGGCTGGTGGCTGGGCTCCGGCCGCTGGACCGATGTCCCCGCGCTGACCGGCAAGCAGGAGAGCGCGGCCATCGACCTGCTGCAGGACGCCGGCCTCGACCCCGACCCGGTGGTCCAGGAGTGGAGCGAGGAGGTGCCCGCGGGCGTCGTGATCTCCACCGATCCCGCGACGGGTGAGGTCATCCGGGGCACCGACGTCCGCGTCGTCGTCTCGAAGGGCCCCGAGCGCTACACGGTGCCACCGGAGCTCGTCGGCCTGCCCGTCGACGAGGTGGAGGCGCGCCTGCAGGCGGACCTGCCGATCCAGATCACCCGCGGCGAGGCCTTCGACGACCAGGTGCCCCCGGGCCACGTGGTCGCCTTCGACCCGGCCGCCGGCACCGCGCTCAAGCGCGACCAGGTGGTGACCGTCGTGGTCAGCCAGGGCCGGGCGCCGGTCGCCGTCCCCGACGTGACCGGGCAGACCCCCGAGCAGGCGACGTCGAACCTGGAGGCCCTGGGCTTCGTCGTCGAGCGCATCGAGGACGGGCGCAGCGACCAGGTCGACCAGGGCGAGGTCATGGCCGTCGAGCCGGGCCCCGCGGCCGGTCCGGTCGCCTACGGCAGCACCGTGCGCATCCAGGTCTCCGCCGGCGTCCCGCTGGTCACCGTCCCCGACGTCGTCGGCCTGGGCGGCGACGAGGCCGCGTCGATCCTGCAGCAGGCGGGTCTCGAGGTGGAGGCCACCCGCTTCTTCGGCAACCGGGTGCTGCGGCAGAGCCCCGCCGCCGGCGAGACGGTCGAGCGCGGCACCTCCGTCACCATCCTGCTCAGCTTCGGGTAGGTCCGTGCCGAACACCTCCGCCGTGCCGCCGATCGGCGCGCACATCCAGATCAAGGGCGGCCTGGCCAAGGGCGGTCTCCCCTACACCGACGCCGTCGGCGCCCGGGCCGTGCAGGTGTTCGTCGGCAACCCGCGCGGCTGGCGGCTCACCGACGGCGACCCGCGGCAGGACGCCCTGTTCACCGCCGGGTGCGCCGAGCGCGGGGTCCCGTCGTTCATCCACACCCCGTTCCTGGTCAACGTCGGCTCCCCCACCGAGGCGACCGTGGCGCAGTCGATCGCCTCGATCGCGCACAACCTGCGGCGCGGGGCGCAGCTGGGGTGCCAGGGGGTGGTCGTGCACGCCGGCTCCGCGGTGGGCGAGGACCGCTACGAGCCGGCGCTGCGCCAGCTGCACGAGCAGCTGCTGCCGGTGCTGGAGGCCGCCGACCCGGACGGGCCGCGGCTGCTCGTCGAGCCCACGGCCGGTGGCGGCAAGGCGCTGGCCGCCACGGTCGAGGACCTGGGCCCGTACTTCGCGGCGCTGGAGCACCACCCGCTGCTCGGCGTCTGCTTCGACACCTGCCACGCCTGGGCCGCCGGGCACGACCTCGCCGCACCCGGCGGGATGTCGGCGACCCTCGATGCGCTCGAGGCGACCGTCGGCCCCGGCCGGCTGGGCCTGGTGCACGTGAACGACTCGCTCGACACCTGCGGGTCCCGGCGCGACCGGCACACGACCATCGGGGAGGGGCTGATCGGCTCCGGCGCGTACGGCACCGGCCCGTTCGCCGAGCTGGTGCGGCACCGCACGACCGCGGGGGTGCCCATGGTCGTGGAGACGCCGAGCGTGCGGGACGGCGACCCGTGCGGTGGCCACGCCCGCGACATCAAGCTGCTGAACGCGTTGATCGGCGACTGACCGCTCCACCGCCGCGACGCCCGGGGCGTGAGGTGACCACCCACGGGTTGTGAGCCGGCGCAGCCCCGGGCGATGTCCCTGCAGCGGACGTTCGCCCGGCCGGGATGTCCGTCTGCGGGACACCGCTCGGCACGCCACGGCGCGGTGCGGAATGCCGGCGCGCCCCGGCGCACGACGTCAGCGGTCGAGCAGCTCCGCGAGGACGTCGGCGGCGCGCTCGACGGCGGCCCGGTCGACATCCAGGTGCGTGACCAGCCGGATGCGGGAGGCGCTGACCTGGCTCACCAGCACACCCCGGGCCTTCGCGGCCTCGGCGACCAGCGGTGCCTCGATGCCCTCGAGCACCACCATGTTCGTCTCCACCGTCGCCGGGTCCACCCCCAGCCGCTTCGCCAGCAGCCGTGCGTGCTCGTGGTCCTCACCCAGCCGCGGGAGGTGGTGGTCGAGGGCGTACAGGCAGGCCGCGGCCAGCACGCCGACCTGGCGCATCCCGCCGCCGAGCCGCTTCCGCCAGAGCCGCGCGGTCGCGATCCGCTCCGCCGACGCCACCAGCACCGAGCCGACCGGCGTCCCGAGGCCCTTGGAGAAGCACACCGACGCGGTGTCGGCCAGCCCGCCGTAGGTGGACAGCGGGACACCCGAGGAGGCGTGCGCGTTCCAGATCCGGGCCCCGTCGAGGTGGACGGCGACGTCGGCCTGCCGCGACCAGTCCCACAGCGCCTGCAGCTGGTCCAGCGGCTGCACCAGGCCTCCGCCGCGGTTGTGCGAGTTCTCCACCGCGATCGCCGCCGTCGCGGTCAGGTGCCAGTTGTCCTTCGGCCGCACCTGCTCGGTCAACTGCCCGGCGTCCAGCCGGCCACCGGAGGAGACGACGGTGCGCGTCGAGATCCCGAAGATCGCCGCCGCGGCGCCCATCTCGTAGGTGACGACGTGCGCGTCGGCGTCGCAGAGGACCTCCTGCCCCGGCTCGCAGACCAGGCGCATGCCGATCTGGTTGCCCATCGTCCCGGACGGCACGAAGAGCGCGGCCTCGTGGCCGAACAGCGCCGCGGTCCGCTCCTCCAGGGCACGGACGGTGGGGTCCTCGACGTAGACGTCGTCCCCCACCTCGGCCTCGGCCATGGCCCGGCGCATCCCGGCGGTGGGCCGGGTGACGGTGTCCGACCGCAGGTCGATCAGCTCAGCCACGCAGCATCTCCGCCACCAGGAACGCCAGCTCGAGCGACTGGCCGGTGTTCAGCCGGGGATCGCAGGCGGTCTCGTACCGGCTGTCGAGGTCCGCGTCGCTGATCTCCATCGCGCCGCCGAGGCACTCGGTGACGTCCTCACCGGTCAGCTCGACGTGGATGCCGCCCGGCCAGGTGCCCAGCGCCCGGTGCACGTCGAAGAAGCCGAGCACCTCGTCGACGACGCGGTCGAAGTGGCGCGTCTTGTAGCCGGTCGGGGACTCGTGGGTGTTGCCGTGCATCGGGTCGCACTGCCACACGACCTGGTGGCCGCTCGCGGTCACCTTCTCCACGATGCCCGGCAGCACGTCGCGGATCTTCCCGTTGCCCATGCGGCTGATCAGCGTCAGCTTGCCGGGGACGCCGTCGGGGTCCAGCCGCTCGACGAGCTCGGTGGCCTGCTCCGGCGTCGTCGTCGGCCCGATCTTCACGCCGATGGGGTTGGCGAGCTTCGACACGAACTCGATGTGCGCGCCGTCCATCTGGCGGGTGCGCTCCCCCACCCACACGAAGTGGGCGGAGAGCGCGTACGGGCGGCCCTCGTGCATGCGCAGCAGCGCCCGCTCGTAGTCGAGGATCAGCGCCTCGTGCGAGTTGAACAGCTCCACCCCGCGCAGCGCGTCGGAGTCGATGCCGCAGGCGCGCATGAACGCCAGCGCGCGGTCGATCTCCCGGGCGATGACCTCGTACCGCACCCCGGCCGGGGAGTTGGCGACGAAGTCGCGGTTCCAGTCGTGGACGGCGTGCAGGTCGGCCAGGCCGCCGCGGGCGTAGGCCCGGATCATGTTCATGGCGGCGGCGGAGTTCGCGTAGGCCCGCACCAGCCGGTTCGGGTCGGGGATCCGCTTCTCGAGCACCGGCTCCAGCGAGTTGACCATGTCGCCGCGGTAGGACGGCAGGCCGAGGGCGTCGGTGTCCGACGAGCGCGGCTTGGCGTACTGGCCGGCCACCCGGCCGACCTTCACCACGGGCACGCTCGCGCCGTAGGTGAGGACGACGGCCATCTGCAGCATGGTGCGCGTGGTGGCCTGCAGGTGCGGCTCGGTGTTGAGGTCGAAGGTCTCGGCGCAGTCACCGCCCTGGAGCAGGAACGCCTTGCCCTGGGCGACGTCGGCCAGCTGCGCGCGCAGCGTGTCGACCTCGCTGGGCGCGACGATCGGCGGCACCGTGGACAGGGTCTCCAGCACCGCGTCCAGGGCGGCCCGGTCGGGCCACCGCGGCTGCTGGGCGGCGGGCAGCTCCCGCCACCGGTCCAGACCGGGGGCCAGCTCGGCAGGTTCGGGGAGGCTCACGGGTGCCAGCCTACGGCGCGCCTCCGCCGGTCCCGGAACGATCTACCGCGGTCGGTCCCCGATCGGTGGGAGCACCCGGCGCTCCTCCCCACGACCCGCACGCCCGCCGCCGGACCCGGGAGCGGGCCGGGGACGCCGGTGCGTCAGCCGAAGAAGACCTCGGCCTCGGCGTAGCGCTCCGCCGGCACGAGCTTCAGCCGTGCGGTGGCGGTGGCCAGCGGGACCCGCACGATGTCGGTGCCGCGCAGCGCGACCATGACGCCCGCCTCCCCGTCGTGCACCGCCTCGAGGGCCGCCAGCCCGAAGCGGGTGGCCAGCACGCGGTCGAAGGGCGAGGGCGTGCCGCCGCGCTGCAGGTGCCCCAGGACGACCGCGCGCGACTCCCGGCCGGTCCGCTCCTCGAGCAGGGCGGCCAGCGCCGGGCCGATCCCGCCGAGGCGGACGTGCCCGAACGCGTCCGCCTGCCCGGCCGACACGGTCAGGGCGCCGTCGGCGGCCTGCGCGCCCTCGGAGACGACGACGATCGGCGAGAAGCCCGTGTCGAAGCGGTGCTGCACGTGCGCGACGACGGCGTCGACGTCGAACGGGTGCTCGGGGATCAGGATGACGTTCGCCCCGCCGGCCATGCCCGCGTGCAGCGCGATCCACCCGGCGTGGCGGCCCATGACCTCGACGACCAGCGTGCGGTGGTGGCTGTCCCCGGTGGTGTGCAACCGGTCGATCGCCTCCGTCGCCACGCCCACCGCGGTGTCGAAGCCGAACGTGTAATCGGTGGCGTCCAGGTCGTTGTCGATGGTCTTGGGCACCCCGACCACGCGCACCCCCCGCTCGGCCAGGCGGGTGGCGACGCCGAGGGTGTCCTCCCCGCCGATGGGGACCAGCGCGTCGATGCCGAACCGGTCGAGGCAGGACAGCACCCGCTCGGGGCCGTCGTCCAGCGCGTAGGGGTTGGTGCGCGAGGTGCCGAGGACGGTGCCGCCGCGGGGCAGGATCCCGCGCACCGCCGCCAGGTCCAGCGGTACGGCGTCGCCGTCCAGGAGACCCCGCCAGCCGTCGCGGAAGCCGACCACCTCGTCGCCGTCGTGCCCGACGCCCTTGCGGACCACGGCGCGGATGACCGCGTTGAGGCCGGGGCAGTCGCCGCCCCCGGTCAGGATGCCGATGCGCATGCGTTCCTCCGCGGGAGCGACCGGGCGGCACCCGGGTTGTGCCGCACATGATGCCGCAGGTCACCGCCTCGTCCAGCCCTTCGCGCACGGTCGCCGTCACCGGCACCCCGGAGGGGCCGGCGGCCGTCGCGCCGATGACAGCGGGGGTCCTCCGCAGCACGCGGAGGTGACGAACCATCCGCTCCGGTACCGGATCGACCCGGGAGTGCCGATTGCGTCGGGGACGGCGGCTCCCTGCCGCCGCGAGCGACCTGGAAGGCCGAACATGCGCTGGACGAACCTGCCCTCCTGGGTGGTTCCCTCGAACACGGGCATCCGCACCAAGGTGGTGGCGCTGGCCGTCGCCAGTGTCGCCGTGACCGGCGTGGCCATGGGCGGTGTCAGCGCCTGGCAGAGCAGCCGCTTCGCCGACGACGCCGCGCGGGACATGGACGCCCTCGTCGAGGAGAACATCAGCCGCGCCGCCCGGGGCGCCTACGACCTCGTCGCCACCCAGGGCGCGTCGACGGCGATGAAGGTCGACTACGACCTCAACGCGGCGCGGTACGTGCTGCAGCAGTCCGGGGGCTTCGCCATCGACGGCTCCGGCCGCAACCCGGTCACCTGGGACGCCAAGAACCAGATGAACGGCGAGGTCACCCCGGTGGCCCTGCCCCGCGTGCTGGTCGGCGGCGAGTGGCTGGGCCAGAACACCGACATGGCCGTCCGGACCCCGGTCGTCGACGACATCATGTCGATGGTCGGCGCCACCGTGACGCTCTTCCAGAAGACGCCCGAGGGCAACTTCCTGCGCGTCGCGACGAACGTGCAGGCCGCCTCCGGTTCCCGCGCCATCGGCACCTACATCCCGGCCGTCAACCCCGACGGGAAGCCCAACCCGGTCGCCGCCGCGGTGAGCAGCGGTCAGACCTACCGCGGCAACGCGTTCGTCGTCGACTCGTGGCTGGTCTCGGCCTACGAGCCGATCCTCGGCCCCGCCGGTGACGTGGTCGGCGTGCTCTACGTCGGCGTGAAGCAGACGAACCTGCCCGCTCTGCGCCAGGGCCTCGAGTCCACGACCATCGGCGAGAACGGCCACATCGAGGTCTACGGCGGCACCGGCGACCGCGCCGGCACCGTCCTGGTGAGCCCGGACGGGGCGCAGGACGGCGAGCAGCTGATCGACACCACGGACGCCGAGGGCGCCCCCTACGTGCAGCAGATCGTCGACGCCGCCCTCCCGCTGCAGGACGGGGAGCAGGCGACGGTGCGCTACGTCGACCCCGCGGAGGGCCCGACGACGGCCCGCGTCTCCTACTACGCGCCGTGGGACTGGGTGATCACCGCCGTCACCCGCGACGCCGACTTCGCCGGTGCCACGGACGCGCTGGCCGAGGGCCGCACGTCGATGGTCTGGGCGATGGTGCTCGCCGCGCTCGCGATCGCCGTCGTGGGCGGGCTGATCGCGCTGTGGGTCGGCCGCCGGCTCACCCAGCCGCTGACGCGCCTGCGCGACCGCATGGCCGAGATCGCCGACGGGGAGGGCGACCTGACCCAGCGGATGGACGACTCCCGCGACGACGAGGTCGGGCAGCTCTCCGGCGCGTTCAACCGGTTCGTCGACAAGGTGGCCGGCACGGTGCGCGACATCCACCGCTGCGCCCAGGAGGTCGCGTCGTCCGCCGCCGGGGTGTCGGCCGTGGCCGACGGGCTGGCGCACCGCGCCTCCCGCAGCCGCGACCAGGCCCAGGGGGCGCACGGCGTCGCGTCGGAGATCAGCAGCAGCGTCTCGTCGGCCGCCGCCGGCGCCGAGGAGATGGGGGCCTCGATCACCGAGATCGCCCGCAGCGCCGCCGAGGCGGCGGAGGTCGGCCGTCAGGCGGCCTCGCTCGCGGAGGCGACCGAGACGACGATCGCCGCGCTCGGGGCGAGCTCTGCGGAGATCGGCGACGTCGTGAAGGTCATCTCCGGCGTGGCCGAGCAGACCAACCTGCTCGCGCTCAACGCCACCATCGAGGCGGCCCGCGCCGGCGATGCGGGCAAGGGCTTCGCCGTCGTCGCCAACGAGGTCAAGGACCTCGCCCAGGAGGCGGCGAAGGCCAGCGAGGAGATCGCCCAGCGGGTCCAGGGAATCCAGTCCGAGACCACGGAGGCGGTCCGGTCCATCTCGCGCATCGCCGAGGTGGTCCGGGCGATCAACGACCACCAGACGACGATCGCCAGCGCCGTCGAGGAGCAGACGGCGACCACCCGCGAGCTCAGCCGCAGCGTCGCCACCGCCGCGGAGGGCGCCGGCGCCGTCACCACCACCCTCACCTCGGTGAGCAGGGACGCCGACGACAGCGCCTCGGACGTCGAGCGGGCGCGCTCGGCGGCGCAGGAGCTCGACGGGCTGTCCAAGGAGCTCAACCGGCTGCTGGGGGCCTTCACCGTATGAGGACCCCGCTGCCCCCCACGCTTCGCAGGCTCAGCGCGGGGCCCTGCAGCGGGGCCGCGACCGAGGCCGTCCGCGGGATCAGCCGCGGGCGGCCTCGATCGCCTTCCAGCGCGCCAGGTTGAAGCGGGCGTCGACCAGCGCGTCGTGCGTGCCCTGCGGCTTGGGCGGCAGCGGCGGCTGCCCGCGGTCGTCCCAGCGCTGGCGCAGCTCCCGGGTGAAGCGCGGGATCGGGCGCGGGAGCGCCGGCATCGCGCCCCACAGCTGGCAGAGCGCCACGTGGTCGTAGGCGGCGATCCACGCCCACAGCTCGATCTCCTCCCCCGGCGCGGTGAGGAAGGAGAGCAGGTCCTCGCGGATCCGCTCCCGGCTCCGCCAGGCCCGGTCCGCCGGCGGGGGCAGTTGGTCGAGGACGTTCCGGCGCACCCACGGGATCGCCCGGTCCGGGTCGAACTCCGTGCTGACCGCGTAGAACTCCCGGCCGGTCTCGTCCACGACGCCGATGGAGACGAGGTCGATGGTGGTGCCGTCCTCGATGAACTCGGTGTCGTAGAAGAAGCGCCGCACGGCGTCCACCGTAGGCGGCGGCACCCGGAGGACCGGTCGACGGCCGGCCCGCCGTTCAGAGGTGCGTGGCCGGCGCCCGGTCGCGGTCGCCGTACTCCTTCTGCGCGACCGCGGCCCGGCGCCAGTCGAGCCAGTGCATGACGGGGCCGGCGGCGAGGCCGTGGACGACCACGGAGCCGACGACGACGAGCACCGTCGTCGCCCAGAGCTCCTCGGCGCCGGGGACGTCGGCCTCGCTGAGCCCGTAGGCCATGTAGTAGAGGGAGCCGATCCCCCGGACGCCGAAGAAACCGATCACCCAGCGCTCCCGGCGTCCGGTGGGGCTGCCCCACAGCGCCAGCGCGCCGACGGCCGGCCGGATCACCAGCAGGAGCAACACCGCGAGCAGGACGTGCTCCCAGCCGACCTCCGCAAGGATGCCCCGGGCCACCGCCCCGCCCACCAGCAGCAGGACGACGACGGTGAGCAGCCGCTCGAGCTGCTCGACGTGCGCGTGCAGCACCCGGTGGCGGCCGTGCGCACGCTCGGCCGCGCGCACGGTGCAGGCGCACGCGAAGACCGCGATGAAGCCGTAGCCCTCGATCAGCTCGGCGACGCCGTAGGCCAGGAAGATGCCGGTGAGGGCCACGAAGGCCTCCGCACGCTCGGCCAGGTGGACCCGCTCCGCGACACGGGAGAAGAACAGGACGCGCAGCAGCCAGCCGACGGCGATCCCGGCCGTGACACCGGCGGTGACCCGCCACAGCAGGTCGACGGCGACCCACTCCCCCAGCCAGCCGGCCGGCGCGGCCCCGGCGGCCGCGATCGCGATCGCGGCGTAGGTGAACGGGAAGGCCAGGCCGTCGTTGAGCCCGGCCTCGGAGGTGAGGGCGAACCGGGTCTCGTCCTCGCTCTCGTCGTCGTCGGTGGGCTCGCCCACCTGGACCTCGGTCGCCAGGACCGGGTCGGTCGGTGCCAGCGCCGCCCCCAGGAGGACCGCCGCCGCGGCGCCCAGCCCCAGCAGCCACCCGCCCAGGAGGGCGACCCCCGCCACGGTGAGGGGCATCGTCACCGCGAGCAGCCGCCAGGTCGACCCCCACCGCCGGAGCCCGATCCGCCGGTCCAGCGCCAGCCCCGCGCCCATGAGCGAGACGATGACCACCAGCTCGGTCAGGTGCACGGCGGTGGTCCCGTGCCGGATCGGGTCCGGCGAGGGCAGCTCGTCGAACAGCGCGAAGGCCGCGATCCCGGCACCGGTGAAGACCATCGGCATCGACCCCGGCGCCCGGTCGAGCAGCCGGGGCAGCAGCGCCGCCAGCAGGGTCGCGACGCCCGCGGCCGCGTAGAGGAGCCCTACCTGCACGGCTCAGGGGGGCGGGGGTCTCGTGCGGTCACCGCTCCATCCTCCCCGGCCCCGGCGGCGCCGGCCCGGCGGCCCGGTCAGGTGGCCGGTCCGCCCCTGCGCCGCGCACCGAGCGAGTGGGTGCCGAACTCGCGGCCGTCCAGCGCCGCGATGTCCCGCTCCAGCTGCGGCACCCGCTTCGCCGCGACCACCGTCGCCAGCTTCTCGGCGACGACGCCGGTGACCAGCTGGCGCAGCGCGGCCACGGTGCCCACCGAGCGCGGCACGAACACCCGGCGGCGCCGGGTCTCCAGGTTCTCCACCAGCGCCTCGGCGCAGGCCTCCACCGACGTGTACGCGCCCAGCGGCCCCGGCAGCTGCCGGCGGGTGGCGGCGAAGGTCGGCAGCGCGGCCTCGGTGTCGCGCACCAGGTCGGTGTCGATCCACGTGGGGTGGGCGCTGGCCACGGTGACGCCGCGGTGCGCGACCTCCAGCCGCAACGCGTCGCCGAAGCGCTCGACCCCGGCCTTCGACGCGCAGTAGGCGCTCATCCCGGGGAGGACGGTGAACGCCGCCGCGGAGCTGACCAGCAGCACGTGCCCCCGCCGCTGCGCGATCTCCGGCAGGGCGGCGTGCGCGGTCAGCATCGTCCCGATGAGGTTGACCTCGATGGTGCGGGCCAGCGCGTGGGCGGAGCTCGTCATCACCGTGGTGAGCGGCGCGATCCCGGCGTTGGCGACGACGACGTCCAGCCCGCCGAAGGTGTCCACCGTCCGCCGCACGGCCGCGGCCAGCGCGTCGGCGTCGGTGACGTCGGCCTCGACCCACAGGTGCTCGGGCCCCAGCTCGTCGGCGATCCGCGCCAGCTCCTCCGGCTCCAGGCCGACGAGGGCGACCCGTGCGCCGCGTGCGGCCGCCTTGCGGGCCAGCGCGGCGCCGATGCCCCGCGCGGCGCCGGTGATCAGGACCGACTTCCCGGCCAGGGGGGTGCGCGTGCGGTGTCCAGACGCCATGGGGCTGCTCCTCGGCTCGTCGCGCTCGTGTTGAGCACTGCTCAACGACTGTTGTAGCGTGTTGACCGTTGCTCAGCAAGCCGAGGGAAGGAGCCGACCGAGGTGACCAGCACGACGCGGACGCACGCCACTCCCTCCCCCGGCGCGGGCGCAGCCGCCCCGCGCGAGGTGCGGGTGGCCGTCATCGGGTCCGGCTTCGCCGGCCTGGCCATGGGGATCACGCTGCGGCAGCGCGGCGAGACCGACTTCGTCCTCCTGGAGCGGGCGGAGGACGTCGGGGGGACCTGGCGCGACAACACGTACCCGGGCGCCGCGTGCGACGTGCAGTCGCACCTGTACTCCTACTCCTTCGCGCCGAACCCCGACTGGCCGCGGTCGTACTCCGAGCAGCCGGAGATCCAGGCCTACCTGCAGGCCACCGCGGACCGGTACGGCGTGCGGGCGCACTGCGTCTTCGGGGCCGAGGTGACCGCCGCCCGGTGGGACGACGACGCGCGCCGCTGGCAGGTGTGGACCACCGCCGGCGAGTTCCGGGCCCAGGTGCTCGTCTCCGCCGCGGGCGCGCTCGCCGACCCGACCTACCCCGACATCCCGGGCCTGGACACCTTCGAGGGCACCGTCATGCACTCGGCCCGCTGGGACTCCTCGCACGACGTCAGCGGGAGGAAGGTCGCCGTCATCGGCACCGGCGCCTCGGCCGTCCAGATCGTGCCGGCCATCCAGCCGCAGGTGGAGAGCATCGCGGTCTACCAGCGCACCCCCGCCTGGGTGATCCCCCGCACCGACCACCCGGTGAAGCCGTGGGCCCGCCGGCTGTACCGCCTGGTCCCCGGCCTGCAGCGCGCCCTCCGCGGCGTGCTCTACGCATCCCGCGAGTTCCTCGTGATCGGCCTGGCCAAGCGGCGGGCGTTCCTGAAGCCCGTCGGCCGGCTGGCGCGCGCCCACCTGCACCGGCAGGTCCGGGACCCGAGGCTCCGCGCGGCGCTGACACCGGACTACACCATCGGGTGCAAGCGGATCCTCATCAGCAACGACTGGTTCCCCGCCGTCTCCGCCCCCAACGCCGAGCTCGTGACCGCCGGCATCGCCGAGATCCGGCCGCGCTCGATCGTCACCCGGGACGGCGTCGAGCGGCCCACCGACACCCTGGTGCTGGCCACCGGCTTCCACGTGACCGACCTGCCGATCGCCGAGCGGATCCGCGGCCGCGACGCCCGGGCCCTGGCCGAGGTGTGGGCCGGCGGCATGGTGAGCAACCGGAGCACCACCGTCGCCGGCTTCCCCAACCTGTTCCTGCTGGTCGGCCCCAACGTCGGCGTCGGGCACACGTCGATGGTCTACATGATCGAGTCGCAGGTGGCCTACGTCGACGACGCGCTGCGCACCATGGCGGCCGAGGGCCTGGCCGTCCTCGAGACCACGCCGCGGGCCCAGGAGGCCTACCGCGAGCTGATCGCGCGGAAGTCGCAGGGCACCGTGTGGCTCGGCGGCGGCTGCGCCAGCTGGTACCTCGACGAGCACGGCCACAACACCACGCTGTGGCCGGACTTCACCTTCCGGTTCCGGAAGCTCACCCGTGCCCTGGACCGGGAGAACTACGTCGGGATCCCGGCCGGGGCGCCGGTCCGCGAGCAGGGGGAGGCGGCGTGACCGGCACGCTGATCCGTACCGTCCGCAAGCGCACCGCGGCGGTTCCCACCACCGACGGCGCGCGGCTGCACGCCACCGTCGAGGGCGCCGAGGACGCGCCGGTGACCGTCGTCCTCGCTCACGGGTGGACGCTGTCGCAGGCCGCCTGGGACGACGTCGCCGGGCTGCTGGCCGACCGGGTGGCCGATGGCGCGCTGCGCCTGGTGCGCTACGACCAGCGCGGCCACGGCCGCTCCACCTGGTCCTCCCCCACCCACCCCGAGTCCGGGCTCAGCATCGACCGGCTCGGCGCCGACCTGGCCGGCGTGCTCGACCAGCTCGTGCCCACCGGCCCCGTCGTCCTCGGTGGGCACTCGATGGGCGGCATGACGATCATGTGCCTGTCCGCCACGCGGCCCGAGCTGTTCGGTGACCGGGTGCGCGGTGTCGCGCTGGTGTCGACGTCGGCCGGCGACCTGGCCTCCGACCCGCGCTCGGCCGGCGGTCGCATGGCCCGGATCCGCCCCGGGGTGCTCACCGCGGCCCTGACCGGCGCCGGGCTGCTCGAACGGCTGCGCGGGCTGGTGCCGCCGACCCACCCGCGGCACCGCACGGTGGTGCGGGACCTGCTCTACGGCGCCGACGCCACCGACGAGATGGTCCTGGAGGGTGCGCGGATCATGCACGCGTCCAGCCTCCGCGCCTTCATCGAGTTCCTGCCCGCCCTCGGCGACCACGACAAGCGGACGCAGCTCGACGCGCTCACGCGGGTCCCCGTCGAGATCTTCGTCGGCGACAGCGACAAGCTCACCCCGGAGCGGCACAGCGCGCACCTCGCCGAGGCGCTGCCCGCGGCCCGCCTCCACCGGGTGGAGCGCACCGGCCACATGCTGCCCCAGGAGCGCCCGGAGCTCGTCGTCGACGGTGTGCTGCGCCTGGTGGCTGGTGCCACCGGCCGGGACGTCGCGTGACCCGGGACGTCCGGCCGTGACCCCGCCCCCGCCCGGACCGGGTCGTGGCCGGCGGTCGGCGGACGACCGGCGGGCCCAGCTCGTGCAGATCGGTCTCGAGCTGCTGCCCACCACCCCGGTGCAGGAGCTGACCATCGACGAGGTGGCCCGCCGGGCCGGCATCAGCCGCAGCCTGCTGTTCCACTACTTCCCCAGCAAGCGCGACTACTACGCCGCCGTGACCCGGGCGGCGGCGGAGCTGCTCTGGACCCACCTGCTGCCCCGGCCGGGTGCACCCGACGAAGGCACGGGCGCCGCCACCGTCGACGGGATGCTGGACCGCTACGTCGGCTGGGTGGAGACCTTCCGGGAGACCCACCTGGCGTTCGTGCGCGGCGCCGCGGGCGGCGACCCGTGGGTGGCCGAGGTCTACGAGGAGACCCGCGGCCGGCTCGTCGAGGTGGGGCTGCGCACGCTGGGGCTCCCCGACGACGCCCGGCGCCGCCAGCTCGTGCTGGCGTTCTTCGCCTTCACCGAGGACCTCGTCGCGCAGTGGGTGCTGGAGCCGACGATGCCCCGCGCCGAGCTGCTCGCCCTGCTCCGCGACGTCCTCGACCGGCTGCTGCCGCGCTAGCCGGCGAGCGTCGTCGGCGCGCGGTCGGCGGCCTCGGTGACCGGCGGCTGGAGCGTGGCGACGACGTCGTTCGCGCTGGCGCCCGTGGCGTCCATCGACTTCTTCACGGTGGCGCCGTAGACGTCGACGTACTCCTGGCCCGAGAGCGTCATGATCTCGTACATGATCTCGTCGGTGATCGACCGCTCGACGAAGCGGTCACCGGCCAGCCCCTCGTAGCGGCTGAAGTCCAGCGGCTTCCCGATCCGGACCCGCACCTGGGTGAGCTTCCTGCCGAACGGCAACCGCCGGGTGCTGTAGACCATGGCCACCGGGACGACGGGCGCCCCCGTCTCCAGCGCCATGCGGGCGACACCGATCTTGCCGCGGTAGAGCCGCCCGTCCGGCGAGCGGGTGCCCTCGGGGTAGATGCCCAGCAGCTTCCCGTCGCGCAGGATCCGGATGCCGGTCCGGATGGCGCCCTCGGCGGCCGAGGCGCTCGACCGGTCGATCGGCACCTGCCCGGCACCGCGGAAGAAGGCCCGCTGGAGGAACCCCTTCACGCCCGTGCCGGTGAAGTACTCGGCCTTCGCCAGGAAGGTGACCCGCCGCTTGAGCTGCAGCGGCATGAAGATCCAGTCCGCCGCGGACAGGTGGTTGCTCGCGAGGATGGCGGCGCCCGTCGCGGGCACGTGCTCGATGCCTTCCACCTTCGGGCGGAAGGCGGCCCGTGCCGGCGGGCCGATCGCGACGAACTTGAGGAACCAGTAGAACAACACGCCTCCCTCGGGGACTGCCAGACTAGGGAGCCTGGGGCCGGGATCACAATCCGGGCCCCGCCGTGATCCAGCCGACACCGGCGCGACGCCGGTTGCCCAGGAGGAGCGCCGTGCCCGGACCCACCCCCCTCCCCGAGGTGATGCCCGGCGCCGAGCCCTTCGAGTTCCCCGGCGGCGACGGGCCCGAAGGCCGCACCGGGGTGCTGCTCGTCCACGGGTTCACCTCGACGCCGATGAGCATGCGCCCCTGGGGCGAGCACCTCGCGGCCGAGGGCTTCGCCGTCCGGTGCCCCCTGCTGCCCGGCCACGGCACCCGCTGGCAGGACTGCAACGCCAGCACCCACGACCAGTGGACGGCGACGGTCGAGGAGGCCTTCGACGAGCTGGCCGCCCGCTGCGACCGGGTCTTCGTCGCCGGCCTGTCGATGGGCGGGACGCTCGCCCTGCGGCTGGCCGAGGTGCGCCCCGACGACGTCGCCGGGTTGCTGCTGGTGAACCCGGCCCTGCTCACCCGGCGGCTGGACGCGAAGCTGTTGCCCCTGCTGGCCCGGGTGACGTCCAGCTGGGCGCCGATCGCCAGCGACATCAAGAAGCCCGGCACGACCGAGCTGGCCTACCCCCGGCTGCCGATCCGGGCCATGCTGCAGCTGCGCGGCCTCTGGGCCGCGACCCGCGCCGACCTGGGCCGGGTCACGGCGCCGGTCACCGTCTTCCGCAGCACCGAGGACCACGTCGTCGAACCGGTGAACAGCACCATCCTGCTCGCCGGGGTGGCGAGCGCGGACACCACCGAGGTCCTGCTGGAGGACAGCTACCACGTGGCCACCCTGGACAACGACGCCCCGCTGCTCTTCCGGCGCTCCGCGGAGTGGATCCGCGCGCGCGTGCCGGCCGGCGAACCCGACGCCTCGTCGGGCGGGCACCGGTGACCGACCGCCGCGGCCGGGGACGCCGCGACAACGGGCTGGACGCCGCGCTGTGGAGCCCGGTCCGCGACGTCGACCCGCGGGTGGGCGAGCACCTCCTCGACGTGCTCGAGGCGGCCGGTATCGCCGCCTACCTGGAGCCCGCCGCCGACGTCGGCCCCTACACCCGGTCGGTGGTCCTGCCCAGCCCCCCGTCGGACCGGCTGTTCGTCGACCGGGCGCGCCGGGTCGAGGCGCGGGGGCTGGTCGAGCAGCACGCCGACGACCACCCCGTCGAGCCGCGGGTCGCGCGCCGGCCCGCGGGGCGCGACCTGGACGAGGACGCCGAGTGGCGGCGCATCGTGGCCGCGTTCGAGGCCGAGCACGGTCGTCCCGCGGTCCAGGAGGGTCCCGCCGATCCGCCGCCGCCGACGCCGCACGAGGTGCCGGTGCTCGACCGTCCCGAGGAGCACTACGAGCCGCCGGCACCGCCGCCGCTGCCGGTCCCGGCGCCCGCGGTGCTGTACGCCCTGCTGCTGGTGGCCGCGGGCATCCTCCTCATCGGCGTCCCCTCGGTCATCGGCCTGTCGGCGGACGCCGGTCTCGTGCTGGGCGTGGCGGTCGTGGCCGGCGGGGTGGCGCTGCTGGTCTCCCGCATGCGCGACCGCTCCGACGACGGCGACGACGGGGCGGTGGTCTGAGATGGCGACCGTCACCGCGACCGTCACGGTGACCGGCCACCTCATGGACACCGGCATCCTCGGCCGGGTGCTCGACGACGTCCTGGAGTACGGCGGGGACTACCGGATCACCGACCTGGACCTGGGCCGCGAGCACGCCGACGAGTCGACGGCGCTGATCGAGATCCGCGCCGACGACACCGAGCGCCTCGAGCGGATCCTCATGCGGGTGCAGGTCCACGGCGCCAACGCCGTCGACCCGGGCACGGCGACGACCCGGCCCGCCCCCGCGGACGGCGTCTTCCCCGACGACTTCTACTCGACCACCAACCTGGAGACCCTCGTCCGGCTGGACGGGGAGTGGCTGCGGGTGCGCAACCCGGAGATGGACTGCGGCCTGGTGGTGACCAGCGAGGAGGGCGGGGCGGGCGGGCAGGTCACGGTGCGCACCGTCCCGGTGAGCGACGTGCGGGCGGGTGACGCCGTCGTCTGCGGCGCGCACGGCGTGCGGGTGGAACTGCCGGTGCAGGCGCCGCGCGGCGAGGAGGACGACTTCGGCTTCATGTCCTCGGCCGTCTCCAGCGAGAAGCCGCAGGCGTTGCTCGTCCGCCAGATCGCCGAGCGGATGCGCGAGGTCAAGGCCGCCGGGCAGCGGGTGCTGTGGGTGGGCGGGCCGGCCGTGGTGCACACCGGCGCCGCCCCCGCCATGGTGCGGCTGGTCCGCGCCGGCTACGTCGACGTCCTCTTCGCCGGCAACGCCCTGGCCACCCACGACATCGAGTCGGCGCTGTTCGGCACCTCGCTCGGCGTCGACCTGGCGAAGGGCTCGGGGGTGCCGCACGGGCACGAGCACCACATCCGCGCGATCAACACGATCCGGGCGGCCGGCTCGATCCGGGCGGCCGTCGGCTCCGGCGTCCTCACCGGCGGCGTCATGCACGCGATGGTGGAGGCCGGGAAGCCGTTCGTGCTGGTCGGCTCGGTCCGCGACGACGGGCCGCTGCCCGACGTGCACACCGACGTGATCAAGGGTCAGCGGGCGATGCGCGCCGAGCTGCACGACGTCGGCTTCGCGATCATGGTGGCGACGATGCTGCACTCGATCGCGACCGGGAACATCCTGCCGGCGTCGATCCCGCTGGTCTGCGTCGACATCAACCCGGCGACGGTCACGAAGCTGGCCGACCGGGGCAGCGCCCAGGCGATGGGCATCGTCACGGACATCGGCCTGTTCCTCGAGCAGCTGGCCCGCGAGCTGTCGTGACGAGTGGGGGCCGGAGGCCTCCGCGAGGAGCGACGGGGGCCGCCCAGGCATCGGCATGGTCGTCGCGAGTGGGGCCCGGAGGGTTCCGCGCAGCGACGACGAAACGGCTCGGCGCACCAGGGGTACGACACCTGGCCGCGGTGTCGTCCGGAGGACGACGGAGTCAAAGCGGTGCCGCCCGGAGGGCGGCGATGTCATTCCGCACCAGGTCGGCCGCGCCGACGATGCCGGCCTGGGCACCGAGCGCGGCGGCGACGACGCGGGGACCGGGGCGGAACCCGCGGCCGGGCAGGGCGCGCTCGAGCCGCTCGCGGGCCGGGCGCAGCACCATCTCGCCGAGCACGCTGACGCCGCCGCCGATCACCACCACCTCGGGATCGAGCACGGCGGCCAGGTCGGCGATCCCCTGGCCCAGCCAGCAGCCGACCTCGGTGACCAGCTCCAGGGCGAGCGGGTCGCCGTCGTAGGCCGCGCGGGCCACGTGCTCGCCGGTCAGCCGGTCGGGCTCGCAGTCGACCCGCTCCAGCAGCAGGGCGGCCGCGGCCGGCGAGGTGCGGGCCACCTCGCGCGCGGTCTGCCCCAGCGCCGTCCCGCTGGCGTACTGCTCCCAGCAGCCCCGGTTGCCGCAGGCGCACAGCCGGCCGTCGGGGACGACGCGCATGTGCCCCCACTCCCCCGCGACGCCGTGCGAGCCGCGCCGCAGCCGCCCGTCGAGGACGATCCCCCCGCCGATGCCGGTGCCGAGGGTGATCATCAGCGCCAGGTCGGCGCCGCGGGCGGCGCCGTAGCGGTACTCGGCCCAGGCCGCGGCATCGGCGTCGTTGCCCACCCACAGCGGGCGCTGCAGGCGCGCGGCGAGGTCCTTGCGCAGCGTCGAGTTGCGCCAGGCCAGGTGCGGGCTGAACAGCACGGTGTCCCCGGTGCGGTCGAACCACCCGGCGGCGCCCACGCCGACCCCGACGATCTCGCCCTCGTGCCCCTCGGCGAGTTCCGCGACGACGGCGGCGATGGCGTCCTCGGTGTCGCTCACCGAGGCCCCGGGCGTCGCCCGCCGGGCGGTGGCCATCATCTCGCCGTCGGGAGCCACCAGCCCTCCGGCGACCTTGGTCCCGCCGATGTCGATGCCGAGCGCCGGCAGGGCCGTCACCTCCGGCCCGGTCACGCGATGTCGATCCGCTGGACGGCCGGCTGCGCGGCCGCCTGCTCCTCGGGGCGCGGCCCGGCCGCCTCGCCGGCACCGTCGGCCGGCTGCTCGGCGAACGACCGCAGAGCGGTCGCGGCGGCGGTGAGGACGTCGGCCAGCGCGGCGGTCACCTCCGGGCGTTCACCGCGCAGGACGGCCGCCACCTGGCAGACCGGGCACCAGCGGCAGTCGTCGCCGCCGTGCTCCCCGGTACCGGTGGCGGGGGTCTGCCCGGCTCCGGCGCGGACGGCGTCGAAGAGACGGCGGGCCTGGTCGGCCCAGTCGGCACCGCTGGTCATCTGGTCCTCTCCTCGGCCGCCAGGAGGTCGGCCGGCCACTGCTGCGGATCCGGGCGGAAGCTGATCTCGAGGCGCGCGGCGGCGGCACCGGGGGCGAGCAGTCGTCCCCCGGTCACCTCGCACCGGCGCAGCAGCGAGTCCAGGCGCAGCGAACGACGATCCTGCCCCACGGACACCACGAGGTCATCGCCCCACCGGGTCAGCCCCACCTCCGGGCGCTCGGCGAAGGGCAGCGGCACGGCCAGTCGCCACCCGCCCTCCCCCCGCTGCGGGGCCGGCGGAACCGGCCCACCGGACGCGGGGAGCTCCAGCCCGCCCAGCAGCGCGGCGGCACCGGTCACGCCCACCGGCGGCACCGGCAGCTCGGGCACCTCGTGCACCGGCGCCACCTCCGCCAGGCCGCTCCGGGCGGCGTCCTGCTCGGCGGCACGGGCGCTCCACCACTCCCCTGTGCCGGCCGTGGGGAGCACGCGGGCGAGGACGGCCGCGACCCGGAGCCCGTGCAGGCCGAGGACGGTCGCCGCGCGTCGCACCGGCGGCACCGCGGACCGCTGCGCCGCCGTGGTCAGCCAGACGGCCGTGTCGGTGGGGTCGGCGAGCCGGTCCCGGGCGAGCAGCCCCTCGACGGCGGGCAGGAGGTCGAGCACGGTGTCCAGGGGGCCCCGACGGACCGCCCCGGCCGCCACCGACGCCGTCCGGACGGCGGCCAGCGCGCGCGCCGTCGGCGGCAGCGCCTGGTCCAGCCACCAGCGGAGCGAGCCGGGCAGGGCGGCGAGCGGGAGCCCGTCCGCCAGCGGTCCGGCGTCGACCACGACGAGGTCGGCGTCCGCCGCGCCGAGCGCCGCCAGGAGCGCGAGCTCACCCGCGCCGGGGACCGGCACCACCGAGGTCGCCGGCGGCAGGTCCAGGTGCGGGAGCAGCGCGCCCATGGCCCCGGCGTGGGCGGCCCACAGCTCCGCGACCGCCCGGCGGCCGTCCACCCGCCGGACGTGCAGGTCCGGCACCTCGTCGAGGCCGGGCACGGGTGCCGGCTGCCGGGAGAGCAGCAGCGTGCTCCGGCCCTCCCGGGCGGCGCGCACGGCGGCCGCCGCGGCCACCGTCGACGCCCCCGCCCCGCCGGAGCCGGTGACCAGGAGGGTGCGCACCGCGGCTCAGCCCTCGACGCGCTTCTTGAGCTCCTTGAGCGCGGTGTCGAGGATGACCTTCTCGGCCTTCCGCTTGATCATGCCGAGCATCGGGATGGAGAGGTCGATGGTGATCGAGTAGGTGACCTCGGTGCGGCCGCCGGTCTCGACGAGGGTGTAGGAGCCCTCCTGCCGCTTCTGCATCTGGCCCTTGACCAGGGTCCAGGAGACGCGGCGGTCGTCGTCCCACGTGTACTCCAGGACGTAGTCGTCCTTCACCGCCCCGGCGTCGAGCACGAAGTGCACGCGGCGGGCCCGGCCGTCCGCACCCGTCTCGAGCACCTCGACCTTCTTGGCGGCGGCGACCCACTGCGGGTAGGAGGGGAAGTCGGCGATCACCGCCATGACCTCGGCCGCAGGCGCCTCGACGACGATCGACTGGGTGGACTGGTCGGCCATGGGCAGCAGGCTAGCTGCTCGGGCCCCGACCGGCCCCGCGCACCACGGCACTCCGCTACTGCCGGGTAGCACCAGCCGCTAGATTGGCCCGGACGTTCCCGCACCGGGGCCGCGGGCGACGGAGCCCGGCGGGCGGTCGGGGAGGAGAGGACCGGGCGTGCGCGAGTTCAGCGTTCCTGCAACCCACGAGGTGGACCCCGACGAGGCGCTCACCGACATGCTGGCGGCCAATGTCGCCGGGCACGGTGACGAGGTCGGCCTCCGGCGCCGGGTGGACGGCCGCTGGACCGACGTGACCTGGCGGCAGTTCGGCGAGGAGGTCCGCGGCGTCGCCAAGGGCCTGATCGCCGCGGGCGTGGCCGCCGGCGACCGCGTCGCCCTGCAGGCCAGGACGCGCTACGAGTGGACGGTCTTCGACTACGCCATCTGGACCGCCGGCGCCGTCGTCGTGCCGATCTACGAGACCTCCAGCGCCGACCAGGTGGCCTGGATCCTCTCCGACTCCGGCGCCACGGTCGCCGTCGTCGAGCGCGACGAGCACGCCGCCGCCATCGAGTCGGTCCGCGACCAGGCGCCGGACCTCAAGGCCGTCGTCGTCATCGACGACGGCGCCGTCGAGCAGCTGACCGCCACGGGTTCGGGCGTGCCCGACAGCGAGCTGGACGCCCGCCGCGCCACCCTGCGCGCCGACAGCCTCGCCACGCTGATCTACACCAGCGGCACCACCGGGCGTCCCAAGGGCTGCGAGCTCACGCACGGCAACTTCCTGTTCGAGATCGGCAACGGCATCACGCTGCTCGACCGGTTCATGAACGTGCAGGGGTCGCTGCTGCTGTTCATCCCGCTGGCCCACGTCCTGGCCCGCGTCCTGCAGGTCGGCGCGATCAAGAACCGGACGGTCATCGGCCACACGGCGGACGTGAAGAACCTCGTCGAGGACCTCGGCGAGTTCAAGCCCACGTTCGTGCTCGCCGTCCCGCGGGTCTTCGAGAAGGTGTTCAACTCGGCCAAGGCGAAGGCCGAGGGCGACGGCAAGGGCAAGATCTTCGACCGGGCCGCCCAGGTCGCGATCGACTGGTCGCGCGCCCAGGACACCGGTGGCCCCGGGCTGGGCCTGCGCGCCCAGCACGCGCTGTTCGACAAGCTGGTCTACGGCAAGCTGCGCGCCGCCCTCGGCGGGCGCTGCCTGGGCGCCATCTCCGGCGGCGCCCCCCTCGGTGAGCGGCTCGGCCACTTCTTCCGCGGCATCGGGGTCACCGTCTTCGAGGGGTACGGCCTCACCGAGACCACCGCGGCGGCCTCGGTCAACCACGACGAGGCGATCCGCATCGGCACCGTCGGCCGCCCGCTCCCGGGCGTCGCCTTCTCGGTCGCCGAGGACGGCGAGCTGCTCATCCGCGGCGGCATCGTGATGCGCGGCTACTGGAAGAACGAGGACGCCACCCGCGAGGCGATCGACGCGGAAGGGTGGTTCCACACCGGCGACCTCGGCGAGATCGACGACCAGGGCTTCGTCCGGATCACCGGCCGCAAGAAGGAGATCCTGGTGACCGCGGGCGGCAAGAACGTCGCCCCTGCCGTGCTCGAGGACCGGCTGCGGGCCCACCGCCTGGTGAGCCAGTGCATCGTCGTGGGCGACCAGCGGCCCTACATCGCCGCGCTGGTGACCCTCGACGAGGAGGCCCTGCCGCAGTGGCTGGAGTCCAAGGGCAAGGACACCGGGCTGACGGCCGCCCAGCTGCGCGAGGACCCCGACGTGCTCGCCGCGATCGGCGCCGCGGTCGAGGACGCCAACAAGGCGGTGTCCCAGGCCGAAGCGATCAAGAAGTTCACGGTGCTGGCCACCGACTTCACCGAGGACAACGGGATGCTGACGCCGAGCCTCAAGCTCAAGCGGAACGTCGTGCTCAAGGAGTTCGGCTCCGACGTCGAGTCGCTCTACTCCCGCTGAGCACCGACCCCTACCAGGGGGCATAGGAACCACTACCTACGTCCGCAGGCCCCACGACGTGGGTGATGGTTCCTATGCCTGGTCGCAGCCGGGTTCGAGCAGCTGCGCGAAGTCGGCCGCGATGGTGGTCCAGGACCACCGCCGCTCCACCCAGGCGCGCCCGGCCGCCCCCATCGCCCGGGCGCGCACGGGGTCGTCGAGCAGCCCGGCCAGCGCCGTCGCCACCGCCCCGGGTGACCGCGGGTCCACCACGTGCCCGGTGACGCCGTCCTGCACCGCTTCCGGGGCCCCGCCGGAGGTGCCGGCCACCACCGGGCGGGCGCAGGCGGCCGCCTCGAGGAACACCATGCCGAGCCCCTCGACGTCCAGCCCACGGCGCCGGGTGCGGCAGGGCATGGCGAAGACGTCGCCGGCCGCATAGTGCGCGGGCAGCTCGTCGTGGTCGACCGGACCGGTGAGGACGACGGAGTCCTGCAGCCCGCGGGCCGCGACCGCGCGGCGGAGCTCCCCCTCGTCCGGCCCACCGCCGACCAGCAGCAGCCGCGCCGCCGGGTGGCGGGCGAGCACCCGCGGCCACCCGACGACGAGGACGTCCTGGCCCTTGCGGGCGACCAGCCGCGAGACGCAGACCACGACCGGTGCGTCGCCCAGGCCGTGGCGCGCGCGCACCGCCGCCCCGTCGACCTCCGGGGCGAAGCGGTCGACGTCGACCCCCGGCGAGAGCTGGGCCAGCCGGGTGCGCCCCCCGAGCGGTGGCGCGAGCCGGTCCCGCGTGTACTCGCTGATGTAGGTGAGGATGTCCAGCCCGGAGGCGATCCGCTGCATCACCTGCCGGCTCCCCGGGAGGGCCACCCAGCCGGTCTCGTGGCCGTGCGTGGCGCCGACCAGGTGCCGCACCCCGGCGGCCCGCAACGCGGGCGCGAGCAGCCCCAGCGGTGCGGCCGCGCCGAAGAACGCGGTGTCGCAGCCGTACCGCCGGACAAGGTCCACGGCCGCGCGTGCCGTCGCCCGCGTCGGGAGCAGCATGCCGGTCGGCCGGCGCACCACCGGGTACGGCAGCGCCGCGTCGTGCTCGGCCGAACCCGGGGCGTCCGAGGCGAGCACGACCAGGGAGTCCGGTGGCCGCCGGTCCAGCAGCGCGGCGACGAACGTCTGGATGCCGCCCTGCCGGGGCGGGAAGTCGTTGGTGACGACGAGGGTGCGCGTCACGGCCCCTCCAGCCGTGCCCAGTCCGCAGCCATCGCGATGCGCTGCGCGGTCGTGGGGTGGCTGCCGAAGAACCAGTGCCAGGCCGCAGGCGGGTCCGGGTCGCCGAGGTTGGTGCCGGCCAGCCGCTGCTGCATGTCGACGAACGCCTCCGGGTCGCGGGTGAGCTCGAGGGCGTGCAGGTCCGCGCGCTCCTCGATCTGCCGGGACACCAGGTTCTGCACGGGCGTGGCGAGCAGCCCGCCGGCGGACACGAGGAACAGCAGCAGCGGCACCACCCGCGGGTCACCGGGTCGTCCGGCGCCGGCCCGGCGGAGCAGCGGCGTCCAGCTCAGCAGCCAGCCGAGCAGCGCGGTGGCCGCGCCCGCACCCAGTGCGCCCATGAGCGTGCCGGTCAGGACGTCATCGGCGGCGACGTGCCCCAGCTCGTGCGCCACGATGGACTCGATCTCGGCGTCGGGCAGCTCGCCGAGCAGGGTGTCGTAGACGACGATCCGCCGGGTGGACCCGAACCCGGAGACGTAGGCGTTCAGCGCCGTCGTCCGCCGGGAGGCGTCGGAGACCAGCACGTCCTGCACCGGTGTGCCGCTCTCCTCGGCGAGGGCGAGCAGGTCGCTGCGGAGCTCCCCCGCCGGCAACGGTTCGAAGGAGTTGAACGCCGGCTCGATGACCACCGGGTAGAGGAACGACCCGACGACCACCAGGCCGGACGCGGCCGCGCCGGCCCAGGCCCACCAGGTGCGCGGGGCGCGGCGGGCGAGCCAGAGGAAGACCAGCAGCACGAGCACGGTCAGCGCCGCGCTGATCGCCAGGGAGACCGCGACGTCGCGCAGCCAGAGCCACCAGCTCCGCGTCGAGAGCCCGTAGCTGCTGCGCACCGACTCCGCGTAGGCCGAGATCGGGAGGGTGGCCAGGCGCCCCAGCAGCAGCAGGACCGGCACCCCCACCAGCACCTGGAGGGGCCACCGGCCGCCCACCCGCGCTCCCACGGCGCTCATCAGGCGGGCCCCCAGCGGGGTCAGCCCGAGCACCGCCGACACCCCCAGGCCGAGCACGAGGGAGAGCAGCGAGGCCGGCCGCAGCGCGTCCGCGAAGGCCTCGGCGCGTTCGATCCGGTCGGGGTCCAGCCCGGCGGTCGGATCCGGCTCGGTGTACCCCCCGGGCGGTTCCGGCAGCACGGTCCACGGGGTGCGGACGGCGATGACGACGACGACGGCGATCCCGAGCAGGGCCGCGGCCACCATGGCGACCCGGCGAGCGCTCACCCGGCCGATCCTAATGAGCCGGTCGCCGTCCCCCTCGCCGCCCGCGGGATCGGCGTCGATCCCCGGACGGGGTCCGGCGCGCCAGCCGGACGACGAGGGCCGGTGATCCCGGGTGGGATCACCGGCCCTCGTCGAGCACCTGCAGCTGTCAGCCCGCGATGCGGCGGGCGCCGTTGTAGCTGGGCATCGAGTCCAGGCTTCCCACCTTCACCGGCTGGCCGGAGGTGGAGGCGTGCACCATCTGGCCGTTGCCGATGTACATGCCGACGTGGCTGACCGGGCTGTAGAAGAACACCAGGTCGCCGGGCTGCAGCTCGCTGCGCGAGACGGGGGTGCCCATCTGGCTCTGCGACCGGCTGGAGTGCGGGAGCGTCACGCCCGCCGCGGCGTAGGCGTACGAGGTCAGCCCCGAGCAGTCGAAGGCGTTCGGCCCGCCGGCGCCCCAGACGTACGGGTCGCCGATCTGGGCGAGCGCAGTGTTGACCGCGACCTGGGCGGCCGAGCTCGGCGCGGTGACCGCGCTCGGCGCGGGCAGGGCGGCGCCCCCGTGCGCCTGCGCCACCTGCTCCTGCTGCGGCGCGGTGAGCGCCTCGTAGCGGCGCTGGTAGTCGGCGATCTTCGCCTCGAGCTCCTCCTGCTGGGCGGCGATCTGCTCCACCGTCCGCTCCGCGTCGGCGGCGGCCTCCTCAGCGGCGTCGCGGGACCGCTCCGCGTCCTCGGCCGCCTGCGACACCTCGGTGATCACCGCGTTCGTGTGCCCGGCGATGGCGTCGAGGGTGCCCAGCTGGTCGAGGAGGTGGTCCGCCGAGTCGCTGGTCAGCAGGGCGTGGAGCTGCGACATGCCGCTGCCGGTGTAGGCGCTGCGGGCCAGCCGGCGGATGTGCCCGTCGAGGGAGCCGATCCGGGCCTCCGCCTCGGCCGTGGCCTCGCCGGCGGCCCGCGCCTCGTCCTGGTGGCGGGCGAGGACGACGCGCGCCTCGTTGAGCTGCTCGGAGACCACCTCGAGCTCGTGGCTCGCCTCGGCCACCTGGGCGGCGACCTCGTCGGCCGTGCCCGGGACGGCCGACGCCGTCCCCGGGAGGATCGTGACGGTCACGGCCGTGACGGCGGTGACCAGGAAACCCGAACGGAGCGGACCGAGGCGACGGGCGCGCGAGCTGCGCCGGTCGGCGGCGTGGAGCTGTTCGGGGGCGTGCGTCAGGAGTGCGTGAGGGGTCGCCACGAGCGGCGGCTCTCCGTTTCTTCCTCTGCAACCGCCGACCGAGTTAGCTGACGGGTTCGGGCTGGGAAGACTGGCCCTATCCCCCGCGCACCGGCGGGCCGGCTGCGGGAGAACTCACCCCAGAACTGCGGTGGGTCCCCGGTACACCCCGGGCGCCAGTGGTGCGCGTCCGGCGGTGATTAGGCGGTGTCCGGTCGAGGCCATCCATCGACGGATGACGACCACCCGGCCGGACGGCGTGAACCCTAACGATCGTGATACCCCCGTGACAAATGATCGCTGGAGAAACCCGTGTGACGAGGATTCCCAGCTCACGGGCGCGCCTCCCCGCCCGACCTCCTGACCCGGGGTAGGGGTACCGGTCCACACGGGCCCGGGCTCACCCCGTGCGCCGGCCCCGGGAGCGGTCACCGTCGTGCCCCCCGGCCCCGTCCGGGTGGCGCAGCGGGGGCACCAGCCCGCCCTCGGCGAGCGCCCGCACGGCCCGGCGTTCCACCTCGTCGAACTCCACCACCACCCCGGGCGGCGGGACGACGACGTCCTCGGCGGCAGGTGACGGACCGCCGCGGGGGCGGCCGGTCATGGGCACGACCACCGGGTCGACCCCCTGCCATCCCGGCGGGGCCCCGAGCAGCACGGTCACGACGCAGTCGGTGCAGCCGGTCCCGCGGGCGGTGCAGGTGTCGCAGTCGATGAGCATGGCTTCTTCTCTCCTCCGTGAGTCGCTGCGCACGGTAGGAGCGGTCACCGACATTTCCGGCCGCGCCACCGGCGCCGGTCCGGCGTCGTCAGCTGCCGGCGTACTCCCAGTGCCACGGCTCCTCGCGCCCGTTGCCCGGATCGGCCCAGGTCGGGTGCAGGAAGCCGAAGCGGCCGGCGTTGGCCACCATCCAGGCGTACTGCGGCGTGCCGAAGGACTGGACGCCGCCGCACAGGTCCACCGCGAGCCCCCAGCCGTGGTTGCTCGTGCCCGGGACCGCCGCGAGCGCCGGCTTCTCCCCGTACAGCTTCACCTGGCCGGCGTAGGTCCGGTAGGAGTCGGTGATGCACAGCGGGCGCCCGAAGTCCGCCGCGTAGGCCGCCGCCATGGCCCGGTAGGCCGCGGCCGCGTCGCACCGCAGGGAGTGCCCGCCGACGCCCAGGGGGCACATCGCACTGGGCGGGATCAGACCGTTCGGGTAGCCGCCCCAGGCGCGGCCGCCGTCGTAGCTGGGCGGGTAGACGGTGTTGCCGCACTCGGTCCGCAGCGCCCCCGCGGTCGGCTCCGGGACGGCTACCGGGGACCGCTGGCCCAGGACCGGGCGGCCGATGCCCAGCACCTGGTCACCCGGGAGCGTCCGCACCACCACGGCACCGGCCCGGGCGTCGGCGGTGAGCATGGTCCTCGGGTCCAGCGCGATGCCCACGTGCCCCAGGCCGGACTCCGGGGAGCCGAGGAAGACGAGGTCACCGGGGAGCACGTCGGCGGGGGCCACCGGCGCGGTCCGCGCGAACAGCTCGCCCTGCGACGCCGGCAGGGAGACCCCGGTCCGGCCGTAGACCGCCTGCACCAGGGAGCCGCAGTCCCACGAGTCCGGCCCCGCCGTCCCGGGGGCGTAGGGCTGCCCCAGGGCCTCCATCGCGCCGCCGACCGCGGCGAGCGACTCCACGGGCAGCACGAGCAGCGAGGTGGGGCGACCGGGCAGCTGGGCCACCCCGCGCTGGGCACCACCCCCGCCCGCGCCCACCGGCACCAGGCGGTCGGGCAGGGCCTGCCCGGGGTCGCGCAGCGCGGACGCCGGCACCTCCGCCAGCCCTGCGGCGCGGAGCTGGTCGACGTAGGCCCGCCAGCTCGCCGCCGTCTGCTCGTTGACGGCGAGCTGCTCCCGCTGGAGCTGGGCGAGCTGACCGTCGACGACGGCGAGCGCGTCGCCGAGCTCGGCGGTGACCGCCTCGGCCGCCGCCTCGAGCTCGGCCACCCGGGCGCCCACCTCGTCCGCCCGCGTCCGGGCCTGGTCCAGCGCGGCCTGGGCGCGCGCCTGCTCGTCCAGCGCGGCGCGCCGGTGGCCCTCCGCGACGCCGATCACCCGGGCCGCGTGCGCGTCGACCACGTCGAGGAACCCCAGGCCGGCGAGCACCTCCCCCGGGTCGCCGCCGCTGAGCAGCAGGGTCAGCGGGGTGAGGGCGCCACCGTCCCGGTAGACGGCCGCGGCGTAGTCGGCCACCTCCCGCTGGTGCCCGGCCAGCACGCCCTGCGCCGCGTCGAGGACCGCCTGCGCCTCGTCGACGGCCCGCTGGGCCCCGGCGAGCGCCTCGCGGGCGGCGACGACCTCGGCCTGGCGGGCCCGCAGCTGGTCCTGGACCTCCGCGGCGCGCCGCTGCAGCCGGTCCAGGTCGGGGCTCTCCAGCACGCCGGAGGTGCCGCCCGGCTGGTCGCTGGGCGCGGCGGCGGCCGGTCCGCCCGGCAGCAGCACCAGCACGCACGCCGCGAGGGCCGCGACCGCCACCCGCCGCCGGAACCGGCCGGACGGGTGCGCCCAGGAGCGCGCGGGCATCGCCGACCACCTCCAGGCAACGGGCCGGTCGCGCGGGCGGCGACGGGCGCTCGTGCATGGTGACCCGTGCGGGGGCGGAAAGCCAGGTGGTCCGCGGACCCGGCGCCCCCGCTCCCCCTGGTCGGGCGGCCCACGGCCCCCCGCCCGGGTGGTGGCCGGCCCGGCGCGCGTCCCCCGGAGTGTCAGCACCCCGACCTAGCGTCCGCCCCGTGCCACCTCCCCCAGCACCGCCACGCTACGAGCAGGTCTCCATCGCCGACGTCGGGACGCCGCTGGCGCAGGTGACGTTCGTCGTCGTCGACCTGGAGACCACCGGCGGCTCGCCGAAGGACAGCGCGATCACCGAGATCGGCGCCGTCCGGGTCCGCGGCGGCCAGGTGCTCGGCGAGTTCCAGACGCTCGTGGACCCAGGGCACGAGATCCCGCCCTACATCAGCGTGCTCACCGGCATCACCTCGACGATGGTCGCCACGGCCCCGCGGATCGGCGCCGTGCTCCCGGCCTTCCTCGAGTTCGCCCGCGGTGCGGTCCTCGTCGCGCACAACGCCCCGTTCGACCTCGGGTTCCTCAGGGCGGCGTGCGCCGAGAACGGGATGGCGTGGCCCGCGGCGGCCTCCGTCGACACCGCCGTCCTCGCCCGTCGGCTGCTCAGCCGCGACGAGGTGCCCAACTGCAAGCTGGCCACCCTGGCCCCGTACTTCTCAGCCACCACCTCACCCACGCACCGGGCCCTGGACGACGCTCGGGCCACCGTCGACGTGCTCCACGGGCTCTTCGAGCGGCTCGGGCCGCTCGGCGTCACCACCCTGGAGGAGCTGACCGGGCTGACCCGGCAGGTCGATCCCGAGCGCCGGCGGAAGCGGCACCTGGCCGACGCCGTGCCGCACGGGCCCGGCGTCTACCTCTTCCGCGGCCCGAAGGACGAACCGCTCTACGTCGGCACCTCCGGCGACCTGCGCAGCCGGGTCCGCAGCTACTTCACGTCGGGCGAGCAGCGCAGCCGGATCACCGAGATGGTGGGGCTCGCGCAACGCGTGGAGGCCATCCCCTGCGCGCACGCGCTGGAGGCGGCGGTCCGCGAGCTGCGCCTGATCGCCCGACACAAGCCGCGGTACAACCGCCGGTCCCGCTTCCCCGAGCGGGCGCTGTGGGTCCGGCTCACCGAGGAGCCCTTCCCCCGGCTGTCGGTGGTGCGCCGGGTCCGTCCCGACGCCGGGGTGTTCCTCGGGCCGTTCCCCGACCGCCGCGCCGCCGACGCCGCCGTGGCCGCCGTCCACGAGGTGCTGCCGCTGCGGCAGTGCACCGCCCGGTTGTCGCCCCGCACGCCGGTCAACGCCTGCGCGCTGGCCGACATGGGGCGGTGCGGCGCCCCCTGCACCGGCGCCCAGTCGGTTCCCGAGTACGCCGGGGTGGCGGCGGTCTTCGCCGCGGCGGTCGGCCACGACCCCCGCCCCCTGCTCGGGCCGCTGCTCGAGCGGGTCGACCGGCTGGCGGGCGAGGAGCGCTACGAGGACGCCGCCGTGCTGCGCGACCGGGTGGCCGTGCTCGTGCGGGCCGTCCGGCGGCGGCAACGGCTGGCGTCGCTGGCCGCCGTCCCCGAGCTCGTGCTCGCCCGGCCCGACGGCGAGGGCGGCTGGGAGCTCTCCGTCGTCCGGTACGGGCGCCTCGCCGCCGCCGGGAACGCGCCGCGCGACAGCACCGTCCGCAGCGTGCTGTCCGGTCTGCTGGCGACCGCGGAGACCGTGCCCGGCACCGACGCCGAGCACCCCACGACGGTCGACGAGACCGAACTCGTCCTGCGCTGGCTGGAGAAGCCCGGCACCCGGCTGGTGCAGCTCACCGGCACCCTGGCCTGCGCGGCGCCCGGCACGGGGGCCTACAGCGGTTTCCTGGCGCGCGTGGAGGCCGGGCGCGACGCGAGCGATCCCTTCGCCGACGGACGGTCGCTGGGCACCCGCGCCCGTCCCGAGCGGATAGCATCCCCGGCGTGATCACCGCCATCGTGATGATCGACGCCGCCACCGACTCGATCGCCGAGGTCGCGCAGGCCGTCGCCGAGCTCGACGGGGTCAGCGAGGTCTACTCCGTCGCCGGCGAGGCCGATCTGATCGCCATCGTCCGCGTCCGCGAGTTCGAGCAGGTCGCCGAGGTGATCGCCGGCCGGATCAACAAGGTCCCGGGGGTCGTCGACACCGACACCCACATCGCCTTCCGCGCGTACTCGCGGCACGACCTCGAGGCGGCCTTCTCCATCGGGTTCGACACCGACGCCTGACGAAGCACCCCGTCCTCGCCCGCCCCTCGCGAACTCGGGGCAGCCTCGGGACGAGGCCTAACCGCGGGCGGCGCGGCTCACACCGATCCACCGGTCGAGCAGCGCCGCCGCGCGCCCGTCGTCGACCGCCGCGGCCGCCCGCTCCAGCCCGGCGGCGAGGCCGTCGTGCAGCCGCGCGGGCCGCTCGTCGAACGTGGCCAGCGCAGCGGCCGAGTTGAGCAGCACGGCGTCGCGCACCGGCCCGCGCTCGCCGTCCACGAATCGCCGGAACACCTCGGCGTTGACCCGGGCGTCGCCGCCGCGCAGGGCGTCCGGCGCGGGCGCCTCGATGCCGAGCGCGCCGGGGTCGACGCGGTCGGGCGTCACCTCGCCGTCGCGGACCACCCAGACCGACGACGTGGTGGCGGTCGTCAGCTCGTCGAGCCCGTCGTCGCCGCGGAACACCAGCGCCCGCGTCCCCCGGGCGGCGAGCACCTCGGCGAGCACCGGGGCCATGCGCGCGTTGGCGCAACCGATCGCCGCCGCCACCGGGCGCGCCGGGTTGGTCAGCGGGCCGAGGAAGTTGAACACCGTGCCGATGCCCATCTCCCGGCGCGGGGCGGCCGCGTGCCGCATGCCGGGGTGGAACACCGGCGCGAAGAAGAACCCGATGCCGGCCTCGCGGACGCACGTGGCCACGGCGTCGGCCGGCAGGTCGATGACCACGCCGAGCGCCTCGAGGACGTCGGCGGCGCCCGACGACGACGACGCCGCCCGGTTGCCGTGCTTGGCCACGGGGGCGCCCGCAGCGGCGGTCACCACGGCGGCCATCGTGGAGATGTTGACGGTGTGGGCGCCGTCCCCGCCGGTACCGACGATGTCGACGCAGTCCATCGGCAGCCGGACCGGCGTGGCCCGGGCGAGCATCTCGGCGGCCAGCCCGGCCACCTCCTGCGCGGCCTCCCCCTTGGCCCGCAGCGCCACGGTGAAGCCGGCCACCTGGGCCGGGGTCGCCTCGCCGGTCATCACCTCGCGCATCGCCCAGCGGGTGTCCTCGGCGGTGAGGTCCTGGCCGGCCAGCAGGCGGTTGAGCAACCCGGGCCAGGTGGGCGCGGCCGTCGGCGTTCCCAGGGCCGTCACCGGCGCGCCGCGGGCCGGCCCGCGCGGGCGCGGAGCAGCTCGGCTACCACCCCGGGGGCGACCAGCGGGTCGACCGGCAGGGCCAGCGTCGCCTCCGCGCGGGACCAGTGCGCCAGCCAGCGGTCGGACTGCCGGGCGACGAGCAGGCACACCACCGGCCGGTCGGAGACCTCCACCTCCAACTGCCGGGCGAGCGCCATCCCACCGGTGGGCTGCGCCTCGCCGTCGAGGACGCACAGGTCGATCCCGCCGGCGTCGACCGCGGCCACCACCTCGTCGCCCGTCGAGCACTCCAGCCAGCTCAGCGGGCCCACGTCGGGAGCCGGCTGCCGCCCGACCGCCGCGCGCACCGCATCGCGGACCTCGGGGCGGTGGCTGTAGAGCAGCACGGTGGCCGGCGCGGCGGGCTTCTCGGCAGCACTCACGCCGCCGAGCCTAGTGCCCGGATGCATCCGTGCAGGCCGGGCCGGTGCGTCGGTATCGACCTGATCACGACGACGCCACGCCGTCACCACCCGCAGTCGTGACGGCGCCCTGCCGATGCCATGATGACCCCCGTGACAACGGCCCCCGTCGCGAGCAGCACCTTCGACACCTCGCGGGTGCACTCCCTGACCCGACCGAACATGGTCAGCGTCGGCACGATCATCTGGCTCGCCAGCGAGCTGATGTTCTTCGCCGGGCTGTTCGCCATGTACTTCACCGCGCGAGCCCGGGCCACCGAGGGGTGGCCGCCGGAGCCGACCGAGCTGAACCTGCCCTACGCCACGTTCTTCACCGTGGTCCTGGTGCTCTCGTCGGTCACCTGCCAGTTCGGCGTCTTCGCGGCGGAGAACGGCAACGTCTACGGCCTCCGCCGCTGGTTCACGATCACCTTCGTAATGGGCCTGGTCTTCGTGCTGGCCCAGGCGAACGAGTACCGCGTGCTGGTCGTCGACCACGGGACGACGATCGCCTCGTCGACGTACGGTTCCGTCTTCTACCTCACGACGGGCTTCCACGCCCTGCACGTCATCGGTGGCCTCATCGCCTTCATCTACGTGCTCATCCGGTCCACCATGGGCCGCTTCACGCCGGCGCAGGCGACCTCGGCCATCGTGGTCTCCTACTACTGGCACTTCGTCGACGTCGTGTGGGTCGGGCTCTTCGCCACGATCTACCTGATCCGCTAGGGAACCGGTGTCCACCACGAACCCGCAGTCCGACGCACCGCTCGCCGACGCCGGCACGCCGGTCGACCGGGCGCGCGCACGCCGCCGATCCAAGCACCGCCGGCGGCTCGCCAACGTCGCGGGCCTCATGGCCTCGCTCGTCCTCACCGGCTCCCTGTACTCGGTGATCGCCCCCGCGCAGGCGGCCGACGAGGGTACGAGCGAGTCGGCGGCCGAGGCGGCCGGGCGCGAGCTCTACGAGCGCAGCTGCATCTCCTGCCACGGCGAGAACCTCGAGGGCGTGCCCAACCGCGGCCCGTCGCTGATCGGTGTCGGGGAGGCCTCGGTCTACTTCCAGGTGCACACCGGTCGCATGCCGCTGGTCCGCCAGGAGGCCGACGCCCCCGACAAGCCGGCCGTCTTCTCCGACGAGGAGATCGACCAGCTCATGGCCTACGTGCAGGCCAACGGCGGCGGGCCGACCCTCCCGTCGGGCGACCTGCGCGAGGGTGACCTGGCCGAGGGCGGCGAGCTCTTCCGGCTGAACTGCGCGTCCTGCCACAACTTCGTCGGGCAGGGTGGCGCGCTCTCCTCCGGCAAGGCGGCGCCGAGCCTGGAGAGCTCCAGCGACCTCGAGATCTACACCGCGATGCTGTCCGGCCCGGAGAACATGCCCGTCTTCGGCGACAACCAGCTCACCCCGGAGGAGAAGCGCTCGATCATCCTCTACGTCCAGACGATCGACGACATGGCCGACCCGGGCGGCGCCGGCATCGGCCGCATGGGCCCGGTCGCCGAAGGCCTGGTCATCTGGGTCGTCGGCATCAGCGCCATGATGTTCGGCATCTTCTGGATGGGGAGCAAGGCGTGAGCACGCTCGCGGCTTCATCGAAGGACACGGCAGCTGCGCGGTCACGGATCACGACCGCCGGCGAGGAGGAAGCGTGAGCACCCGCGAGACCCGCCCAGGCTCCACCGGCGGCGAGGCCACCCCCGGCCCGCTGCACGGCGGCCCGGACGAGGACTACACCCCCGAACAGCTCGCGGCCATGCGCCGCGAGGAGCTCGACCTCCTCGGGGCCCGGTACGACGGCGTGGAGATCCTCCACGTCGACCCGGGCCCGGAGCCGGGCTCGGCCACGGAGAAGCGGGCGGTGCGCCAGGTCGGCTGGACCTTCGCCCTCGCCGGCGTCTTCGCCTTCCTGTTCCTCGTCGTCTACGTCGGCTCGGGCTGGTTCCTGCCCGAGTGGTCCTGGGCCGAGGAGGGCACGGCCTGGAGCGCGCTCTTCACCCCGCTCCTCGGCCTGTTCATGGGGCTCTCCCTCGCCCTGGTCGGCGCGGGCTTGGTGCTCTACACGAAGAAGCTCCTCCCCCACGAGACCGCGGTGCAGGACAAGCACGACGGCTCGCACTTCGACCGCGTCACCACCGGCGCCACGCTGGTCGGTGGCTACCACAACAGTGGTCTCCCCCGGCGCAAGCTGATCACCCGATCGCTGGGCTTCATGGGCGTCGGCGTCGGCGTCATGCTGCTCGCTCCGCTCGGCGGCCTGATCAAGAACCCGAACACGGGCAACCCGCTGGGTCGCACGTCGTGGGCCGAAGGCGTCCGCCTCGTGCGCATCGACGGCAGCCCCGTCCGCCCTGGCGACCAGGAGCCCGGCTCGCTGGAGACGGTCTTCCCGGCCGTCCCCGGTGGCAACTTCGAGTCCGACGCCGCCACCATGCTCATCCGGCTCCGGCCCGAGCAGGTGCTGCAGGACGAGCCCCGCGAGGGCCAGGCGGACTTCTCCTACGGCGACTACGTCGCCTACTCGAAGATCTGCACCCACGCCGGCTGCCCGGTGTCGCTCTACGAGCAGGAGACCAGCCGGCTGCTCTGCCCCTGCCACCAGTCGCAGTTCGACGTCACACAGGGCGCCAAGCCGATCTTCGGCCCCGCCACCCGCTCGCTGCCGCAGCTCCCCATCACGGTCGACGACGAAGGCTTCTTCGTCGCCCGCAGTGACTACATTGAGGCTGTCGGCCCGACCTACTGGAACCGGGAGCGCATCTGATGGCAGCTCGCACCGCCACGGCGCCGGGCGCCCCGACCACGAAGCTCGGCAAGGCCGGGTACGAGATCGACGACCGTCTGATCGTCGCCGGGCCCGTCCGCCGCACGCTCAACAAGGTCTTCCCCGACCACTGGTCGTTCCTGCTCGGGGAGATCGCCCTCTACTGCTTCATCATCCTGCTGCTGTCGGGCACCTACCTCACGTTCTTCTTCCAGGCGTCGATGACCGAGATCATCTACGACGGGTCCTACGACCCGCTCCGCGGCCAGGAGATGTCGATCGCCTACGCCTCGACGCTGGACATCTCCTTCGACGTCCGCGGCGGGCTCTTCATGCGCCAGCTGCACCACTGGGCCGCACTGCTGTTCGTGGCCTCGATCGTCGTGCACCTGCTGCGCATCTTCTTCACCGGCGCGTTCCGGCGCCCCCGAGAGACGAACTGGATCATCGGCGTCGTCCTGCTGATCCTGGCGCTCCTCGAGGGTGCGACCGGGTACACGCTCCCCGACGACCTGCTGTCGGGAACCGGGCTGCGCATCATCAGCGCCATCATCCTGGCTATCCCGGTCATCGGGACGTGGGCGCACTGGGCGGTGTTCAACGGCGACTTCGTGGGCACGGAGATCATCGGCCGCTTCTACATCGTCCACGTGCTGCTCATCCCGGCGATCCTGCTGGCGCTGATCGCGGCGCACCTGCTCATCCTGGTGAAGCAGAAGCACACGCAGTTCCCCGGCCCGGGTCGCACCGAGCACAACGTGGTCGGCAACCGGCTCTTCCCGACCTTCGCGGGGAAGGCCACCGGCCTGCTGTTCGTGGTCTTCGGTGTGTGCGCCGCCCTGGGTGGTCTCGTGCAGATCAACCCGGTGTGGCTGTGGGGCCCGTACAACCCGGCGATGGTCTCGGCCGCGTCCCAGCCCGACTGGTACGTGATGTTCCTCGACGGGTCGACGCGGCTCTTCCCCGCGTGGGACATCAACCTCCCCGGTGATTACACGATTCCGGCACTGTTCTGGCCGACTCTCGTCCTGCCGGGGATCCTGTTCACCCTGCTGCTGCTGTATCCGGTGATCGAGCGCAAGCTGACCGGCGACACGGTGTCGCACCACCTGCTCCAGCGGCCGCGGGACGTCCCGGTGCGGACGTCGCTCGGCATGATGGCGATCGCCTTCTACCTGGTGCTGCTGATCTCCGGTGGCAACGACGTCGTCGCGGACAAGTTCGACATCAGCCTCAACGCGATGACGTGGGCCGGACGTATCGGGCTGGTCTTGCTCCCGCCGATCGCCTACGTGATCACCTACCGGATCTGCCTGGGTCTCCAGCAGCACGACCGGGAGGTGCTCGAGCACGGCATCGAGACCGGTGTGATCCGGCGCCTGCCGCACGGCGAGTTCATCGAGGTCCACCAGCCGATCGGCCCGGTGGACGAGCACGGTCACGGCCAGCTCGCCTACGGCGGTGCTCCGGTGCCCAAGAAGATGAACCAGGTCGGTGCTGCACGACGCGCGATCCGCGGCTTCTTCTCCCCCGTGGAGGAGCCGACCGCGGTCGAGATCGACCAGCGCGCGGAAGGCCGCGGGCTCTCCGCCGGCGAGTCGGACCGGGAGCTGACGACCTCCGGTCGTCCCTCCGAGGGTGGCCGTCCGTCCGACGGTGGTCGCCCGCAGGACCCGCGCGACTGATCGACGCCTGACAGAGGGGCCCCGGTGGAACATCCACCGGGGCCCCTCTGCATCTCCGACCGTTCCACCGCACCGGCTCGTCGGCGAGACCGCGGGGCCTGCGGCGCTCCCGCGGGCGGCGCGGGGACCCTGGCACCTGGCCGGTCCGGTCGCCGGCCCGAACGGCTGCGGGGCCGCCCGGGGCCCTCATCGGTGGTGCAGCACCGAGCCGCCCCGCTCCCCCGTGGTGGAGCCCGCTCCCCGGAGCCCGTCCGAAGCCCTCACCTCCGGGCAGCCACTGCGCCGCGACGACGTCGAGCCGGCACGGCGGCGCTGACGAGCCCTCCCCCGGTCCACCGGGCTCGTCGGCGACCTGCTGAGGCCGCTCCTGCACCTCGCGCTCCTCGCCGCCACCCCCGCCGCGGCCCGGCCGGCGCGGCCTGCCCGGCTGGTGCCGCCTCGGCCACGGAGCGCATGCGCCCGCCGTGACACGGTGCCACGGGCTGCGTCGATGCCCGCGAGCCCGTCTTCCGGTCCCCGGGCCCGCATCGCGCCGGACAGGACGTGGGGACCGTGGCGCCTGGGTGGATCGGGCCGCCGTCCATGATCCCCGCGAGGCCGCCCGTGTTCATCCGCGGGCTGCGGCCCGTCCGCACCCGGAGCCCGGGCAGGTCCCCGGGACGACGGAAGGCCCCCTCCGCCTGGCGGCGGAGGGGGCCTTCCGTGGATCCGGAGCGTGGTGCCGGGGCTCAGCTCTGCTGGGCGTTCTGCCCCACGTAGTACTCGAACAGCAGCCCGCCGACGGCGATCAGGATCGCGACCGTGGCGATGGCGATCAGCCAGAGGTACCAGAACGCGATGCCCAGCCCCATGAGGGCGGCGGTCAGCGCGAGGGTGAACGGCCAGTAGCTCGCCGGGCTGAAGAAGCCCAGCTCGCCGGCCCCGTCGGCGATCTCGGCGTCCTTGCGGTCCTCGGGGCGGGGGTCGATCCGGCGGGAGACGAACCAGAAGAACCCACCGATGAGGATGGTGAGCCCACCCGAGAGAGCCAGCGCCGTGGTGCCGATGGGCTCCCGGGCCCAGAAGCCGTAGACGATCGCGCAGACGAAGCAGAACACCGCGATGAGATTGAAGATCAGTGCCTCGACCTTCACGGCCGCGCCTCCTCGAGCATGTGGGGGATCCGGTTACCGGGAGCGGAGACCTCAGTCACCGGTCTGCTGAAGGTCCTCGACCTTGTCCAGGACCAGGTCCAGCGGGGTCGTGGTGCTGGCCTCGCCCGGCTGCCCGATCTCCTCGAGCGCCTCGTACGTGCCCAGCCCGGACTCCCGGGCGGCCAGGTAGTCGTCGTACTCCTCGCCGGTGACCGCACGGACCTCGAAGTTCATGTAGGCGTGGTACGTGCCGCACAGCTCGGCGCAGCGGCCGACGTAGGCGCCCTCCTCGCGGACGGTCACCTCGAAGACGTTGTCGCGGCCGTTCTCGTTGCCCGGGATCACATCGAGCTTGAAGAGGAACTCCGGCACCCAGAAGGAGTGGATGACGTCGGCGGAGGCCAGCTCGAACCGGAGGGTGCGGTCGGTCGGCACGACGAGGATGGGGATCTCGGTGCTCGTGCCCACGGTGTCGACCGGCTCGCCGTCGGGGCCCGCGGTCTCGGGGTACACGAACTGCCAGTTCCACTTGAAGGCGTTGACGGCGATGACCTCGTCGGGGTCCTCGCTGATCTGCCGCACCTGGTTCTGCGTGTTGATCGTGAAGAAGAAGAGGCCGGCGATGATGATGAACGGCAGGATCGTGTAGACGATCTCCAGCGGCAGGTTGTACGCCGTCTGCCGCGGCAGCTCGTCACCCTTCTTGCGGTGCCGGATCACCGTCCAGGCGATGAGCGCCCAGACCGCCGCGCCGATGATCAGCGCCGCGTAGGTGGAGCCGATCCACAGGCTCTGCATCGCCTCGGCCTCGTCGGTGATGCCCTCGGGCCATCCCCACCGGACGAAGTTGCGCTCCCACCATTCGGCCTCGCCGAGCTCGCATCCGGTGAGGGTCAGCGCCCCCAGGAGACCGAGCGCGGCCAGCCGCGCGAGCCTGCTGCCTCGAGCCACTGCTCGCTGCCTCCTCGTCCTCCGCCCGGCTCCCGGGCGGTCATTGCAACGGATCTCCACCGGTTCTCGGCAGACTGGAACCACGCCGAACTCAGTGTGGGCCGAGACTAGCCGACCCGCCTCAGGGGCTGACCACCGGAGACGTCCGGGCGGGTCGCAGCGGGAGGGCCCACGGTGCCGGGATGTTGGGGCGGCCTGCGCCGACCCCCGCCGCGGGCGCCGGCGCCCACCCGCCGCGGCACGCCCGCCGTCCCGGCCGCCGGCGCGGACGGGACGGTTAGAGTCGGTGCCGTGTTCTCCCGGCTGCTGACCCCGAAGTGGGTGCTCCTGCACCTGCTCGTGGCGGCCTTGTTCGTCGCCACGTTCTTCCTCGGCCACTGGCAGCTGTCGAAGGCCGAGGCCGGCGGCGGCGCGGTGAACTGGAGCTACGCCCTGCAGTGGCCGCTCTACGGCTTCATGGGCCTGTGGTTCTACGTCCGGATGGTGCGCGTCGAGCTGCACCGCTCCCCCGACGACGACCAGCCGGGCAACGCGGTGGTGCTGTACCAGCGGCCGCGGATCGACGCCAGCGGCGACCCGGAGCTCGCCGCCTACAACGCCTACCTCGCCGAGCTCAACGAGCGGGCCCTGGGACAACGGAGCACTGATGGCCGCTGAACGGACCGCGACCCCCACCGGCCGGGGCGACGACCGCAGCGTGGGCGCCGCCCTGCAGCGGTACCGGGCCATGGCACTGGTCGTCGGTGTGCTGCTCGTCGCGCTGTTCTTCGTCGCCGTCCCGCTCGAGTACATCTGGCACGTCCCGGAGCCGGCCACCGTGCTCGGCACCGCGCACGGCTTCCTGTACGGCCTGTTCCTGCTGGCGACGGTCGACCTCGCGCTGCGCGCCCGGTGGACGCTCCAGGGCACCGTCCTGACGCTGGTCGCCGGCACCGTCCCGGTGCTCTCCTTCTACGCCGAGCGGAAGGCGACCGCGAAGACCCGCGCCGGCGAGCGCGTCTGACCTCCCTGGCCCCACCCCCCGACCCCCGGAGTCCCCCGCCCCATGTGTGGCCTGCTCGCCTACTTCTCGACCGACGCCCCACGCGTGACCGACGGCGTCGTGTCCGACGTCCGCGACGCGCTGCACTGCCTGCGGCACCGCGGCCCGGACGAGAACGAGGTCTGGCACGACGACCGCGTCGTCTACGGCTTCAACCGGCTGGCCTTCATCGACATCGAGCACAGCCACCAGCCGATGCCCTACGCCGACGGCCGCTACCGGATCGTCTTCAACGGTGAGATCTACAACTACGTCGAGCTGCGCCAGGAGCTCGCGGCGGCCGGTGCGACCTTCGCCACCGAGGGCGACACCGAGGCGATCGTCGCCGGCTACCACCTGTGGGGCGAGGAGATCGTCGACCGGCTGCGGGGCATGTTCGCCTTCGTCATCTGGGACAGCGAGACCCGCACCGTGTTCGGCGCCCGGGACCCCTTCGGGATCAAGCCGCTGTTCACCACCCGCCTGGCCGACGGCGCGATCGCCTTCTCCTCCGAGAAGAAGGCGCTGCTGGAGATGCTGGGCGGCAGCACGGCGGCCGGCGGCGTCGACCCGGCCTCGCTGCAGCACTACCTGACCCTGCAGTACGTGCCGGAGCCGGCGACGCTGCACCGGGGCATCCGGCGCATCGAGAGCGGCACCCGCTTCCGCGTCGTCGACGGCGAGCTGTCCACCGAGCGCTACTTCCACCCCTCCTTCCCGATCCGGCCGGTGGCGAAGGACGAGCAGCAGGCGCTCTACGACCGGATCGCCGAGGTGCTGGACGACTCCGTGCGGGTGCACATGCGGGCCGACGTCACCGTCGGCTCCTTCCTCTCCGGTGGCATCGATTCCACGGCCATCGCGGCGCTCGCCAAGCGCTACAACCCCGACCTCCGGACCTTCACCGTCGGCTTCGAGCGGCACGGCTTCTCCGAGATCGACGTCGCCGCCGAGTCCGCGGCCGCGATCGGGGTCGAGCACATCACCAAGGTCGTCACGCCCGAGGAGTTCGCGGAGTCGATCCCGCTGGTCGTCTGGTACCTCGACGACCCGGTCGCCGACCCGGCGCTCGTGCCGCTGTACTTCGTGGCCCGCGAGGCGCGCAAGCACGTCAAGGTGGTGCTCTCCGGCGAGGGCGCCGACGAGCTGTTCGGCGGCTACAACATCTACCGGGAGCCGCTGTCCCTCGCCGCCTTCGACAAGCTGCCCGGAGGCATCCGGCGCGCTCTCGGCACGCTGTCCACCAAGCTGCCCGACGGAATGCGCGGCAAGGACCTGCTGCGGCGCGGCTCGATCCCGCTGGAGCAGCGCTACTACGGCAACGCGCGCATCTTCCGGGACGAGGAGCTGACCTTCCTCGAGAAGCGCGACCCGGACCTGTCGCACGTCGCCGTCACCCGCGAGCTGTACGAGCGCACCCGCGCGGCCGGCTACGACGACGTGACGGCGATGCAATACGTGGACCTTTTCACCTGGCTCCGCGGCGACATCCTCGTCAAGGCCGACAAGATGACGATGGCCAACTCGCTGGAGCTGCGCGTCCCGTTCCTCGACCCGGAGGTCTTCCGGGTGGCCTCGACCATCCCGGTCGGCCAGCGGGTCACCAAGGAGACGACGAAGCACGCCCTGCGGCGCGCTCTCGAGCGGGTCGTGCCGCCGCACGTGCTGAACCGCCGCAAGCTCGGCTTCCCGGTCCCCACGCGCCACTGGCTGGCCGAGGACCTCCACGACTGGGCCCGGCAGATCATCGAGGACAGCGGGACCGAGGAGTGGCTGGACAAGCAGCAGGTCCTCGCCATGCTCACCGCGCACCGGCAGAACCAGCGGGCCGGCTCACCCGTCGACCACTCCCGCAAGTTGTGGACGCTGCTGGTCTTCATGGTCTGGCACGGGATCTTCGTGGAGCAGCGGATCACCCCCGACGTCCCGGAGACGGTCTACCCCGTACGGCTCTGACTCGCGATCCCCCGGATCGCACCGCGGCCAGGTGCCGTCCCCCAGGGCCGCGGAGCCGTTTCGTCACTCCTCACGGAGACCCTCCGGGCCATGACACCGCGATCCTCCGGATCGCACCGCGGCCAGGTGCCGTTCCCCTGGTCCGCGGAGCCGTTTCGTCACGCCTACGCGGACCCTCCGGGCCCACTCGGCGCGACCGGGCAGCAGACGATGCAAAGACGACGAGGCCCGGTTCCCCCACGGGGAACCGGGCCTCGTCGGCTGGGACTCAGTTGAAGGAGTCACCACACGCGCAGGAACCCTGCGCGTTGGGGTTGTCGATCGTGAAGCCCTGCTTCTCGATGCTGTCGACGAAGTCGATGACTGCGCCACCGAGGTACGGGCCGCTCATCCGGTCCACGATGACCTCGACGCCACCGAAGTCGTAGGTCTGGTCACCGTCGAGGAACCGCTCGTCGAAGAAGAGCTGGTACCGCAGGCCGGAGCAACCACCGGGCTGGACGGCGATGCGCAGCCGCAGGTCGTCCCGACCCTCCTGGTCCAGCAGAGCCTTGACCTTGGCGGCCGCGGGGTCGCTGAGCACGACGCCGGTGGCCGCGGTGTCCTGCACCGTCATATTCCTGTCCTCTCCCTCCGAGGTGTCCGCGCGCACGCGTTCCGTGACGGACCAACGCCGCCGGAACGGCTCCTCTTCCCGTGCGTCCACTGTACGGCTCCCCGCGCGAGGTCCGTGGCCTCGTTGCTCACACACGTAGACTTCCTGGCCGTGAAGCTCCGCCTGCCCGGCCGCCGTGACCCCGCCGAGACGACCACCGCCTCCAGCGAGGACGGCGAGCTGACCGCGCAGCTGGTCAAGTCCGGCGGCAAGGGCCGGCCGACGCCGCGGCGGAACGAGGCGCAGGGCCGGCGTCAGGGCCCTCCCCCGCCGCCGCCGACCACGCGCAAGGAGGCCTACAAGCGCATGCGCGAGCAGCAGGCGCTGCGCCGCGCGGATGCGCGTCAGGGCATCTCGCGCGGTGATGCCGACTACCTTCCCGCCCGCGACCGCGGGCCGGAGCGCAAGCTCGTGCGCGACCTCGTCGACAGCCGCCGCAACGTCGGCAGCTTCTTCCTCGCCATCGCCGCCCTGGCCCTGATCGGCACGTTCGTGCCCAGCATGGCGGTGAAGAGCTACACGAGCTTCCTGCTCCTCGGCTTCTTCCTGCTGCTGATCATGGATTCGGTACTGCTGGGGCGGAAGATCAAGAGCACCGTCCGCGCGCGGTTCCCCGACGGGAAGCACAAGATGAAGGGCCTGGTCTGGTACGGCATCAGCCGCTCGACCATGATCCGCCGGTGGCGGTTCCCGAAGCCGGAGGTCCCGCTGGGCGCCGACGTCTGACCGGGGCGCCGGCAGCGATCGCGGGAGCGGCACGTGCGCGTCACCCTGCTCGGCACCGGCGCCGCCGACGGCTGGCCGAACCCCTGGTGCACCTGCGGCTCCTGCACCGAGTCACGCAGCCGGGGTGAGCTCCGCCGGCCGACGTCGGCACTCGTCGACGGCACGCTGCTGCTCGACCTCGCCCCGGCCCCGCCCCCGGACGGCATCTCCCTCGCCGGCGTGCGCACCGTCCTGGTCACCCACGACCACGCCGACCACTGCGCACCGCTCACGCTGCTCGCCCGGCAGTGGGTGCGCCGCGCCGAGCCGCTCACGGTCATCGGCCCCTCTCCCGTCCTGACGACGCTGCGCCCCTGGCTCGGCCCGGACGACCCGGTCGAGCTGGTCGCGGTGGAACCCGGCAGGACGCTGCACCGCGCGGGCTACCGGATCCAGGCGCTGGCCGCCGAGCACGAGGTGCCGACGGTGCTCTACGACGTCACCGGGCCCGACGGCGCCCGGCTCCTCTACGCCACCGACACCGGGCCGCTGCCCGCCGGCACCGTCGCGGCGACCCGCGGCGCCGCGTACGACGTCGTGCTGTTGGAGGAGACGTTCGGCGACGTCCTGGACCACGGCACCGGCCACCTGGACCTGCGCACCTTCCCCGACCAGCTGGCGCGGCTGCGCGCCGCCGGGGCGGTCACCGGCGACACCGACGTCGTCGCCGTCCACCTGGGGCACCACAACCCGCCGGCCGCGGTGCTGGCCGAGCGCCTGGCCGGGCTCGGTGCGCGGCTGGTCGCCGACGGCGCCACCGTGGAGGCCCGGGCCGGGCGGGCGGCGCTCCGCACGGGCGCCTAACGTCGCGCTCCGTGGAATTCAGACGCCTCGGCCGCTCCGGCCTGACCATCTCCGAGATCGCGTACGGCAACTGGCTGACCCACGGCGGCCAGGTGGAGGAGGATGCCGCGCACGCCTGCGTCCGCGCCGCCCTCGACGCCGGCATCACCACGTTCGACACCGCCGACGTCTACGCCGGCACCCGCGCCGAGACCGTGCTCGGCGCCGCGCTCGCGGGTCACCGCCGCGAGTCGATCGAGCTGTTCACGAAGGTCTACTGGCCCACCGGACCGGGCCGGAACGACCGCGGACTGGGCCGCAAGCACGTCATCGAGAGCTGCCACGCCTCGTTGCGCCGGCTGCAGACCGACTACGTCGACCTGTACCAGGCCCACCGCTACGACCCCACGGTGCCGCTCGAGGAGACGATGACCGCCTTCGCGGACCTCGTCCGGGCGGGCAAGGCCCTCTACATCGGCGTCTCGGAGTGGAACGCCGAGCAGATCGCGTCCGGCGCTGCGCTGGCCCGCGAGCTCGGCATCCAGCTGATCAGCAACCAGCCGCAGTACTCGATGCTGTGGCGGGTCATCGAGGCCGAGGTCGTGCCCACGTCGGAGCAGGAAGGGCTGTCCCAGATCGTCTGGTCGCCGCTGGCCCAGGGCATCCTGACCGGCAAGTACCGGCCGGGCGAGCAGCCGCCGGCCGACAGCCGGGCCGGCCACCCCGAGGCCGGCCGGTCGATGCAGGGCTTCATGACCGACGACATCCTCGCCCGGGTGCAGCAACTGCGGCCGATCGCCGGTGACCTCGGCCTCTCGATGGCGCAGCTCGCCGTGGCCTGGGTGCTGCAGAACGGCAACGTCGCCGCGGCGATCATCGGTGCGACCCGCCCCGAGCAGGTGCACGACGACGTCGCCGCCGCCGGCGTCCGCCTGGACGACGACGTGCTCACACGGATCGACGCGATCCTCGGGGACGTCGTCGAGCGCGATCCCTCGAAGACCGCCCGCGGGTGAGCGTCCCGCCACCTGACCCTCGACCTCGAGTAGAGGGTCAGGTGGCGGCGAGCCCCATGGGCCCGTAGGCCTTCTGGTCGCCGTCGAACAGGGTCACCGTGGCGACGCCACGGTCGAGCAGCTCCCGCCAGTTCTCGCCCAGCCACGACTCCGCGTCGCCCTGGTTGTCGTGCGCCGGCACCTCCACCCCCACCGCCGCGGGGTCGAGGGTGGATCCGGACGGGTCCTCGAGACGCCAGTGCCAGCTCATGCAGGCAGGTTAGTGGCGGGGTGCACAGCGGGCGCACCGTTCCCCGGCTGTGATCACGGCGCCGGTTACGGCCCGGCCGCGGGGGGCATGGACCTCCATCGACGCCGTCCACCCGGAGGACCGATGAGCACACCCCGTCCCGACACCACGGCGGGCGCGACCCGCGCAGCCGTGGGCGCCGAGCCCGAGAACGCATCCACCGGCGAGCTGATCAGCCGGCTCACCGAGCAGCTGAGCACCCTTGTCCGCGACGAGGCCCGGCTCGCCCAGGCCGAGATGACCCAGAAGGCCAAGAAGCTCGGCCTCGGCGCCGGCCTCTTCGGGGCCGCGGGCCTGGTCGCCTTCTTCGGGCTCGCCACCCTGATCACCACGGTCATCCTGGCCCTGGCGCTGGTGATGCCCGCCTGGCTCTCCGCGCTGATCGTCACCGTGGTCCTCTTCGCCATCGCGGGCGTCCTCGCCCTCGTCGGGAAGAAGGACGTCCAGCAGGGGGCACCGCCGGTGCCGACCGAGGCCATGGCCGGTGTCAAGACCGACATCGCCACCGTGAAGGAGAGTGCGCGCCGGTGACCACGCCCCAGGACGACGGCCAGGCCTCGAGCGGTCCGACCGACCCCGACGCCATCCGCGCCGAGATCGAGGAGACCCGCGACCAGCTCGGGCGCACCGTCGACGAGCTGAGCCAGCGGCTCGACGTCCCCGCCCGGGCGAAGGAGAGCGCCGCCCGCGCCAAGGACACCGCCGTGGAGACCTACCGCGAGAGCCCCCCGGCGTTCGCCGGTGCCGGCGCGGCGCTGGCCGGCCTCGTCGGCCTGGTCCTGTGGCGGCGCCGCCGCGCGCGGCGGCGGGCCAGCACCGAGGAGCTCATCGTCGGGGCGCGGGTCGGTCGCAAGCGCGAGGCGAAGCGGGCACGCAAGGAGCTGGCCGCCCGGCGGAAGGCCACCCAGAAGGCCGTCAAGGACGTGCGGAAGTCCACCGAGCGGGCCGAGAAGAAGGCCCGGCGCAGCAGGAGGAGGAAGCGTTGAGCAAGGGAGCCAAGCTCGCCTACCGGCCGATCGGCCTGACGGCGGGCATCCTGGCCGGTGCCGTGTCGGGGGCGGTCTTCAAGCAGGTGTGGAAGCGCATCAGCGGCGAGGACGACGCACCTGACGCGCTCCAGACCGAGTACCCGATGTGGGAGATCATGGTCTCCGCCGCGCTCCAGGGCGCCATCTTCGCGGCCACGAAGGCGGCCATCGACCGCCTGGGCGCGCAGGGCTTCACCAAGCTCACCGGGGCCTGGCCGGGCGACTGACGCCCGTCCGGTGGCCGGGACGCCGGTCCCGGCCACCGGTACCCCCTTCCTCAGACGACGGCCCAGCACCAGGGAGACCCCGTGACCGGCACCCGCCCCCGCGAGAGCGCCGCCGACCGCATCCGGCAGCGCGTCGAGGAGAAGGCTGCGCGCCGAGCGGCAGCGGCCCGGGCGGCGGCCGAGGGCGGGCCGGCGCGCGACCCCCACCGGCTCCCCCCGGACGCTCCCGCCCCGGAGCAGCTGCCGGGGATCGACGCCGGCTCCCCCACGCAGATCCCGGCGCGCGGCTGGAAGCAGGTGCTCAAGCGCGCGTGGGCGGAGAACAACGCCGACAACATGCCGATCATCGCCGGCGGGGTCGCGTTCTTCGGCTTCCTGGCGATCTTCCCGGCGCTGCTGGCGCTGATCTCCATCTACGGCCTCATCGCCTCCCCCGACGAGGCCGCCGCCCAGGTCGAGGAGTTCACCACCGGCCTGCCCGAGACCGCGCAGGCGCTGATCCGCGACCAGGTCACCGCCGTCACCGAGAACGCCGGAGGGGCCCTCACCCTCAGCCTGGTGCTCTCGATCCTCGCGGCGCTGTGGAGCGCCTCGGGCGGGGTGAACAACCTGGTCAAGGCGGTGAACATCGCCTACGACGAGGTCGAGACGCGCAACTTCGTCAAGCTCCGGGCGCTCTCCCTGGCCCTGACGCTCGGCGCCATCGTGTTCATCGTCCTGACCATCGGCCTGGTCGCCGTGCTGCCGATCGTCATCGACCTGCTGCCGCTGGGCTCGGTCGGCACCGTGCTCGCCGAGATCGGCCGCTGGGTGGCGCTGCTCGCCGTCGTCGCGGGCTCGCTGGCGGTGCTCTACCGCGTGGCCCCCGACCGGGATGCGCCGAGGATCCGCTGGGTCAGCCTCGGCTCGATCGTCGTCACCGTCGTCTGGGCGCTGGTCAGCCTCGGGTTCACCGTCTACGTGAACAACTTCGGCAGCTACGACAAGACCTACGGCGCGATCGCCGGTGTCATCGTGCTGATGCTGTGGCTGTACCTCACCTGCTACCTGGTCCTCCTCGGGGCGGAGATCAACTCCGAGGCCGAGCACCAGACCGGCCACGACACCACCGCCGGCGATCCCCTGCCGATGGGCGAGCGCGACGCCGTGAAGGCGGACACGCTCCCGGCCAAGGCCGAGCCCGAGAAGGGCGACAGCGACCCGACCCGGAAGAACGCGCCCTGACCGGCTCCCCGCCGCGCTGTCTCAGCGCACGTGCGAGGGGACGAAGGGCGGCCGCACGACCTCGACGGGCTCGCGGCGGCCCCGGACGTCGAGCGTCAGCGGAGCACCCTCCTCCACGCCGGCGGCGACGTCGAGCAGCGCCAGGCCGATGCCGGTCCGCAGCGTGGGCGAGAAGGTCCCGCTGGTCACCTCGCCCACCTGTGCACCGTCGCCGTCCAGGACGGCCATGCCCGGCCGGGGGATGCCGCGGCCGGACGCCCGCAGCCCCCACAGCAGGCGCACCGGCCCGGCCTCCTTCTCCGCCAGGAGCGCCTCGCGCCCCCAGAACGCCGGCTTGCGCCAGCCGACGGCCCAGCCCGCCCGGGCCTGGACGGGGCTGATCTCCCGGGAGAGCTCGTGCCCGTGCAGCGGGTAGCCCATCTCGGTGCGCAGCGTGTCGCGGGCGCCCAGTCCGCACGGCCGGATGCCCAGGTCCTGCCCGGCCTCCAGGACGGCGTCCCACATCTCGCCGGCCCGGTCGGCGCCCACCAGCAGCTCGTAGCCGTGCTCGCCGGTGTAGCCGGTGCGGCACAGCGTCACCTCGGCGCCGGCTCCCCCGGTCCCCGTCACGAACGACATGTAGCCGATCTCGCCGGGCACCCCCAGCAGCTCCAGGACCTGCAGCGACCGCGGCCCCTGCACGGCGAGGACGGCGACCTCGGTGTGCCGGTCGGCCACCTCGATGCCGGGCGGGGCCGCGTCGGCCAGCCGCGCCAGCACCTCGGCGGCGTTCGCGGCGTTGGGCACCAGCAGGACGTCGTCGGGCCCGTGCAGGTAGACGATCAGGTCGTCGACCACACCTCCGGCACCGGCCTCGCCGTCGGGCAGGCAGCACATCGTGTACTGCGCCTGCCCCGGCCCGATGCGGGAGAGGTCGTTGGTGAGGCAGGAGTCGACGAAGGCGGCCGCCCCGGCGCCCCGGACCGTCCCGGTGCCCAGGTGGGAGACGTCGAACAGGCCCACCCCGTCGCGCACCGCGGCGTGCTCGGCCAGCACGCCACCACCGGCGTACTCGATCGGCATGGACCAGCCGCTGAAGTCGGCGAGCTTGGCCCCGGCCCCGAGGTGCCGGTCGTGGAGGGGCGAGGTGCGCGAGGTCACGCGGCCACGCTAACGGGTCCCGCACCAGGTGGAAGAACCTGCTGGACCGACCCGCCCGGACGCCTGCCCCGGCGTGGCGACGTCCTGGAACGGCCCCGCTGCAGGAGCCCGGCGAAGTGCTGGAACGGCCCCGTCGCAGGGACCCGCCGCGAGCCCGGTGACGTGCTGCAACGGCCCCATCCGGAGGCTCGTCCCGAGCACGGTGAGATCCTGGAACGGCCCCGTTGCAGGGGCCCGCCGGGAGCCTGCGAGCGGTGGGGGGCAACGGGGTCCTTCTAGGATCGTCCGGTGCCGCCGACGATCTCCGCCACCGACCACCCGCTCGAGAAGCTGACCGGCGACGCCGTCGTCGTCGCCGTCGGCAAGGGGCCCGACGGCCCTCTCCCCACCCCCGGCGCGGAGGCCCTCGACCGCCTCCTCGGCGGCCGGCTCCTCCCCGCGCTGACCGACCTCGGCGCCCGCGGTGCCGAGGACGAGGTGACCCGCCTGCCGTCCTTCGGCCAGGGCCCCTTCCCGGTCGTCGCCGTCGTGGGGCTGGGCGCCCCGGAGCCGTCCGGCGGCTACCGCCCCGAGAGCCTGCGGCGCGCCGCGGGGGCCGCCAGCCGCGCGCTCCGCGGCCGCCGCTCCGTGGTCAGCCTGCTCGCCGCCGTGGGCGGCACGCCCGACGCCGAACGGCTGCACGCCGTCGGCGAGGGGTCGCTCCTGGGCGCCTACGAGTTCACCGCCTACAAGTCCCACCTGCCCGCCGACCGCCCGGCCCCGCCGAGCGAGTTCACGATCGTCGTGCCCGGCGCGGGTGCGGCCGAGACGGCGCTGCGCCGGGTGCGGGCGGTCGCCGACGCCGTCGCCCTGGTGCGCGACCTCGTCAACACCCCGCCGAACGACCTCCACCCCGCCGAGTTCGCCGCCCGCGGTGCGGCCGCCGGCGAGAAGCTCGGCCTGACCGCGGAGATCCTCGACGAGGACGCGCTCGCGGCCGGTGGCTACGGCGGCATCCTCGCGGTCGGCGGCGGCTCCACCCGCAAGCCGCGGCTGCTGCGCCTCAGCTACGCCGGCACGGGCGCGCGCAAGAAGGTCGCGCTGGTCGGCAAGGGCATCACCTTCGACAGCGGCGGCATCTCGATCAAGCCCGCCGCGAAGATGGAGGACATGAAGAGCGACATGGCCGGCGCCGCGGCCGTGATCGCCACCGTGTGCCTCGTGGCCCAGCTCGGGCTGCCGGTCGAGGTCGTCGCGACCGTGCCGATGGCCGAGAACCTGCCCAGCGGGACCGCCTACCGGCCGGCCGACGTGGTCACCTTCCGCAACGGCAAGAAGGCGGAGATCACCAACACCGACGCCGAGGGGCGCGTCGTGCTCGCCGACGCCATCGCCCGCGCGGCCGAGGACTCCCCCGACGTGCTGCTGGAGACCTCCACGCTCACCGGCGCCCAGATGGTCGCGCTCGGCGCTCGCACCGCGGGTGTGATGGGCAGCGACGACCTGCGCGACGCCGTGATCGCCGCCGCCGGGCGCAGCGGCGAGCTCATGTGGCCGATGCCGCTGCCCCCCGAGCTGCGCAAGGGGATCGACTCGACGGTCGCGGACTTCGTGAACGCCAACACCGACCGGATGGGCGGAATGCTCGTCGGCGGCCACTTCCTCGCCGAGTTCGTGCCGGCCGGGCTGCCGTGGGCGCACATCGACATCGCCGGGCCGAGCTACAACACCTCGGCGCCGTGGGGCTACACGCCCAAGGGCGGCACCGGCGTCCCCGTGCGCACCCTGCTGGCGACCATCGAGGCCCTCATCGCCGAAGCCTGAACCGATGCAGTTGTCGTCCCGAGTGGGCCCCGGAGGGGTCCGCGCAGGGACGACGAAGCGGCTCCACCGCGGCCGGGGGACGGCACCTGGCCGCGGTGCGATCCGGAGGATCGCCGTGTCAGAGCCGGTTCTGCTTCTGGCGGGCGCTCCAGTCGCGCATCCGCTGGGGGTAGCCGGTCACCTGGGCGTCGTACACCGGGATCGCCAGCTCCTTCGACAGCCGGCGGGCCACGTCGGGGCCGTCGATGCGCCGGCGGGTCCACTCGCCGTCGGCCGCCACCAGCACGATGGTCGCCTCGGTGACCGCCGTACGCGGCTCCACGAAGCCCTCGACGCCCCGGCGGCCGGCCACGAACTCCTCCAGGTGCTTCAGGTCCCCGCGCTGCGACGCGCGGTCGAGGGTGGGCCGGCCGACGCGCCCCGGAGCCCCGCGGCGGGCGCGCCACCGTCCGAACAACCCCATCCACCTTCTCCGTCCTGCCGGGGCGCGTGATCACCACGACGCTCGCGAGAGCAACGGTGGTCCGGGCCAGGTCGTTCCCGGAGTGGCAGGATGGGCAGCAGCCCCCGCCCGCTCGAGCGGGGACGCCGCCCGTCGCATTCGAGGAGCACCCGTGAGCGCACCCACCTCCCCCGCCGACCTGGTCATCCTCGGCGGTGGCTCGGGCGGATATGCCGCGGCGTTCCGCGCCTCCGAGCTCGGCTTGAACGTGGTCCTGATCGAGAAGGACAAGGTCGGCGGCACCTGCCTGCACCGCGGCTGCATCCCGACCAAGGCGCTGCTGCACGCCGGCGAGGTCGCCGACCTGGCCCGCGAGGGCGAGCAGTTCGGCGTCAAGACGTCGCTGGCCGGCATCGACATGGACGGCGTCAACAACTACAAGAACGGCGTCATCTCCAAGCTCTACAAGGGCCTGCAGGGCCTGGTGAAGGCCCGCAAGATCACCTATGTGGAGGGCGAGGGCCGGCTCACGTCGCCGACCACCGTCGAGGTCGACGGCCAGACCTACGAGGGCAAGCACGTGCTGCTCGCCACCGGCTCCTACCCCCGGTCGCTGCCGGGCCTGGAGATCGACGGCACGAAGGTCATCACCAGCGACCACGCGCTCGACCTCGACCGGGTACCCAGCTCCGCGATCATCCTGGGCGGCGGCGTCATCGGCTGCGAGTTCGCCAGCGCGTGGAAGTCCTTCGGCGTCGACGTCACGATCGTCGAGGCGCTGCCGCACCTGGTGCCGCTGGAGGACGAGGCCGCTTCGAAGCTGCTGGAGCGCGCCTTCCGCCGCCGCAAGATCGGCTTCGAGCTGGGCAGCCGCTTCTCCGGCGTGCAGAGCACCGAGAACGGCGTCAAGGTCTCCCTGGAGAACGGCAAGGAGATCGAGGCCGAGCTGCTCCTCGTCGCCGTCGGCCGCGGGCCGGTCAGCTCCGGGCTCGGCTACGAGGAGGTGGGGGTCGCCATGGAGCGCGGCTACGTCCTCGTCGACGAGTACATGCGGACCAACATCCCCACGATCTCCGCCGTGGGGGACCTGGTGCCCACCCTGCAGCTGGCCCACGTCGGTTTCGGCGAGGGCATCCTCGTCGCGGAGCGCGTCGCCGGCCTCGAGCCCGCGCCGATCGACTACGCCGGCGTTCCCCGCATCACCTACTCCGACCCCGAGGTCGCGTCGGTCGGGCTCACCGAGGAGCAGGCCAAGGAGCGCTACGGCGAGGTGAAGACCCTCACCTACGACCTGGCGGGCAACGGCCGCAGCCAGATCCTGAAGACGACGGGCGCGGTGAAGCTGGTGCAGGCGCCCGACGGGCCGGTCGTGGGCATCCACATGGTCGGCAGCCGCGTCGGTGAGCTCATCGCCGAGGCTCAGCTGATCTACAACTGGGAGGCCGAGGCCGACGACGTCGCCAGCCTCATCCACCCGCACCCGACGCAGAGCGAGGCCCTCGGCGAGGCGCACCTCGCGCTCGCCGGCAAGCCCCTGCACCTGCACGGCTGATCCCGCTCTACCCCCACCCACCCAGCGCCAGAAGGAGCACTGCCCCGATGCCGACGTCCGTCACCATGCCCGCCCTGGGCGAGAGCGTCACCGAGGGCACGGTCACCCGCTGGCTCAAGCAGGAGGGTGACCAGGTCGAGGCCGACGAGCCCCTCCTCGAGGTGTCGACCGACAAGGTCGACACCGAGATCCCCTCCCCGGCCGCCGGTGTGCTCACCAAGATCCTCGTGGCCGAGGACGAGACGGTCGACGTCGGCGCGGAGCTCGCGGTGATCGGTGGTGGCGACGGCGACGAGGGCGCCGGCAGCCCCCCGGCCTCCGCGGAGGACACCGACACCACGCCGCAGACCCCCGACGAGCAGGTCGACGACGCCGGCGGCGAGCCGGAGCAGCCCGCCGCGGAGCCGGAGCCGCAGCCGGCGCAGGCCTCGGACTCCGGCGACGGGGGCGGCTCCGGCGGCGAGGGCACGCCGGTCACCATGCCGGCGCTCGGCGAGAGCGTCACCGAGGGCACCGTCACCCGCTGGCTGAAGGCGGTCGGCGACGAGGTCACCGCCGACGAACCCCTCCTCGAGGTCTCCACCGACAAGGTCGACACCGAGATCCCGGCGCCGGTCAGCGGCACGCTGCTGGAGATCACGGTGAACGAGGACGAGACCGTCGACGTCGGCGCGCAGCTCGCGGTGATCGGCACCGGCGCAGCGGGTGGCGGCGCCGCCCCGCAGCAGGAAGCACCGGAGCAGGAAGCCCCGGAGCAGGAGGCACCGAAGCAGGAGGCACCGGCCCAGCCCGAGCCCCAGGCGGCCCCGAAGGCCAAGCAGGCCGATGCGGCCAGCGAGCAGCCCGGTGGCGACTACGGCGCGAGCGGGGCCCAGCCCTCGGACTCCCCCACCTCCGCCCCGGCGCCCCAGGTGGCCCCGCAGGCCCCGCCGGCGCAGTCCTCGTCGGGCGACGGCGGTGGCGGGCAGTACGTGACCCCGCTGGTGCGCCGTCTGGCCGCCGAGCACGGCGTGGACCTGAACTCGGTCTCCGGCACAGGGGTCGGCGGGCGGATCCGCAAGCAGGACGTGCTCGCCGCGGCCGAGCAGGCCTCGCGCCCGGCCCAGCCCGCTGCCGCTCCGGCGAGCACGGGTGCCGCACGCACCCCGTCGCCGGCCGCGACCCCGGACACCTCCGTCCGCGGTCGCACCGAGAAGCTGTCCCGCCTGCGCGGCGTGATCGCCCGCCGCATGGTCGAGTCGCTGCAGGTCAGCGCGCAGCTGACCACGGTGGTCGAGGCCGACGTCACCCGCATCGCGCAGCTGCGGCAGCAGGCGAAGAAGGACTTCGAGGCCCGCGAGGGCGTCAGGCTCTCCTTCCTGCCGTTCTTCGCCAAGGCGGCGGTGGAGGCGCTCAAGCAGCACCCGTCGGTGAACTCCTCGATCGACCTCGAGGCCGGCACGGTGACCTACCACGACAGCGAGAACCTCGGCGTCGCCGTCGACACCGAACGCGGCCTGCTCGTGCCGGTGATCCACGAGGCCGGTGACCTGAGCCTCGGCGGGATCGCGCGCAAGATCAGCGACCTGGCCGAGCGCACCCGCACCAACAAGGTCACGCCGGACGAGCTCGGCGGCGGGACGTTCACGCTGACCAACACCGGCAGCCGCGGCGCTCTGTTCGACACCCCGATCATCAACCAGCCGCAGGTGGCCATCCTCGGCACGGGCTCGGTCGTGAAGCGGCCGGTCGTGGTGCAGGACGCCGAGCTGGGCGAGGTCATCGCGGTCCGGTCGATGGTCTACCTGGCGCTCACCTACGACCACCGGATCGTCGACGGTGCCGACGCCGCCCGCTTCCTCACCACGGTGCGCGAGCGCCTGGAGGCCGGCCAGTTCCACGGCGAGCTCGGCCTCGCCTGAGACACCAGCGCTCGGGGCCCCGGTGACCACCGGGGCCCCGAGCTCTCTCTGCCGTCAGCACCCGTGCCCGTGGGGGAGCGCCGCATGAAGGTCGCCGTGTCCGGTGCGTCCGGGATGATCGGCAGCGCCCTGCTGCCCGCGCTGCGCGCCGACGGCCACGAGATCCTCCAACTGGTGCGCCGCACCCCGCGGACGGCCGACGAGCACCGCTGGGACCCGCAGCACCGGCGCATCGACCCGGCGCTGCTCCGGGACGTCGACGCGGTCGTCAACCTCTCCGGCGTCGGCGTGGGTGACCGGCGCTGGAGCGAGCGGCACAAGCAGGCGGTGCTCACCAGCCGGGTGGACAGCACGGCGACGCTGAGCGAGGCGCTGGCCGAGGCCGCCACGGCCGACCCGGACCGGACCCGGGTGCTGCTGAACGGGTCGGCGGTCGGCTGGTACGGCGACACCGGCGACCGCGTCGTCGACGAGTCCGAGCCTGCCGGGGACGACTTCCTCGCCCGCGTCTGCGCGGCGTGGGAGGGCGCGACCGCGCCGGCCGCCGACGCGGGGGTGCGCGTGACCACCCTCCGCACCGGCCTGGTGCTCGGCCGCGGTGGCCTGCTCGCGCGGATCCTGCCGATCGTCCGCGCCGGGCTGGGTGGGCGGCTGGGGTCCGGCCGGCAGTACGTCCCCTGGATCAGCCAGGAGGACGAGGTCGGCGCGATCCGGTTCCTGCTCACCCACCCGGTGCCCGGTCCGGTGAACCTGTGCGGCCCCGAGCCCGTCACCAACGCGGAGTTCACCGCCACGCTGGGCCGCGTCCTCCACCGGCCGACCAGGCTGCCCGTGCCCGGGCCGGCGCTGTGGGTGGTGCTCGGTGAGTTCGCCCAGGTCGGTGTCCTGGCCGGGCAGCGGGCGGTGCCGGCGAAGCTGACGGAGGCCGGGTTCCGGTTCACCCACGGAGACGTCGAGTCCGCGGTGCGCGCGGCGGTGGCCCGGGACTGAGCCCGCCGTCCGGTCAGGCCACCCGTTCCGCGCGGTCGATCCGCCAGCCCTCCGGGGTGCGAACGAGCAGCATCCGCACCTGGGCCTCGGGCCGGCCCGGGACCGTGCGCACCGCCGGCCCGCCCGGGTCCTCGGCCGGGACCACGCGGTAGTCCGGCCAACGGTCGGTGAGCAGCAGCTCGGCCCGGTCGGCCGATGCCTCGACGACGGCGACGTCGACCACCACCGGCGCGAAGCCGTCCAGCACCTCGCCGGCCTCGGCCAGGGCGCGCGCGTGCGCCTCGTCGGCCGCCAGGAGCGGGCTGCCGGGCAGGTGCACCGTGCGCAGCCGATCCGGTGACCCGCTGAGCCCCTCGGCGCGCCGGCCGTAGAGGTCGGCGACCAGCGCACGCCATCCGTCCGGGCTGGTGGGCGTTCCGGCCGCGTCGGCTGCTGGTTCCGCGACCTGGGTCGGGGGGCCTGAGGCCGGGGTCGGGCTCACGCTCGGGGCCGGGCTCACGCTCGGGGCCGGGCTCACGCTCGGGGCCGGGCTCACGCTCGGAGTCGGGCTGCTGCTCGGGGTCGGGCTGCCGTGCGCCGCCTCGCTCGCGGCGACGGCCATGCCCGGGGCGTCGGTCCCGCCACCCCAACGGGTGCCCAGCCAGGCGGTGACGGCGAGCGCCGCGACCACCAGGGCGGTGACGAGCAGCCCGCGGGCCGGCGGGGCCGAGCCGCTGACCGCACGGGCGGACCACCGCCGCCGCCCCGGCGGCGCCTCGGCGACCGGCCCGGGCCGGGGCCGGCGCCCCGGTACGACGTGGGTGAGCACCGCGCGGTCATCGGGGCGGCCGTGGCCGCCGGCGGGCGGCGCCGCACCCAGCACCACGGGCTCCGCCCGGCAGGCGTGCCGCAGATCGAGCGCGAACTCCGCCGCCGTGCCGCGCGCGTGCGGGTCGGCCGCGAGGCCCCGGGAGATGACCTCGACCAGCCGCGGGGGCGCGCCGGGGGCGAGCTCCGCCAGCGCGGGCAGCTGCCCGGACGCCGCCACCGTCAGCGTGCCCGCGGGCGTCGCGGCGTTCCACGGCGCGATGCCGGTGAGCGCGTGGAAGGCCGCGGCGGCGACGCCGAACACGTCCGAGGCGGGGCCGGGGGCGCCACCCCGGGCGACGGCCGGGTCGACGTAGGCCGGCGTCACCTCCGCCGCCGCCGTCTCCCCCAGCACCCGGGCGACGCCCAGATCGGTGAGCACCGGACGCCCCTCGGCGGTGAACACGATGTTGCCCGGGGCGAGGTCGCCGTGGACGACGCCGTGGTCGTGCGCGTGCGCCAGGGCCGCGGCCACCGGCGCGATCGCCGTGACGACCTCCCCGGGGCGCAACCGGCCGCGGCGGGCCAGCAGCGCGGCGAGGCTGCCGCCGGGCAGCAGTTCCAGCACCAGCGCGACCCGGGCGACCCCACCCCGGCGCGGCTGGTGCACGACGTCGACCAGGCGGACCAGGTGCGGGTGGTCGAGCTCCCCCAGCAGGACCGCCTCGCGCGCCTGCCGTGCGGGATCCCCGGCCACGAGCACCTTCACCGCCACCGGGTCGCCGCCCTCCCTCGGGACCGCCTGCCACACCTCCCCCGAGGCGCCGCGGCCCAGGAGGGCCTGCAGGACGTAGCCCGGCACGGCCGGGGGCGGTGGAGTCTCCGGCGCGGCGGGCGGGACGGCGGTCGGCACGAGGCAGGACGCTAGGCGCACCCGGCTCCCCCGCGCTCCCGCCGTCCACAGGCACCGGCCGCGCGGGCGTCCGGTGCCCGTTACCGTCGGGCGGTGTCCACGTCGACCCGTGCCGAGGTCCTCGTCGTCGGAGCCGGCCTGGCCGGGCTCTCCGCCGCCGTCCGGCTTGCTGCGGCCGGCGTCGACGTGCACGTGCTGGAGGCCGGGGACCACGCCGGCGGCCGGCTGGCCACCGAGCGCATCGACGGCTTCGTCGTCGACCGCGGCTTCCAGGTGTTCAACACCGGCTACCCGCGGGCGGCCGACCTGGACCTCGCGGCGTTGGAGCTCGGGTGGTTCGAACGGGGTGCGGTGATCCGGGTGGAGGGACGCGCCCACCGGGTCGTCGATCCCCGCCGCCAGCCGACCGCCGTCGTCGGCACCGCAGCGGCGCCGCTGGGCTCGGTTCGCGAGAAGGCGGCCCTGGTCGCCTTCTCGCTCCGCGCCGGCTACGCCCCCGTCGGCCGGCTGCTCCGCGCTCCCGAGACGACGGCGGAGGGGGCGCTGCGCGCCGCGGGCGTGGGTGAAGCGGCGCTGGAGCGCTTCCTCCGCCCCTTCCTCGCCGGGGTCCTCCTCGAGGACGAGCTCGCCACCTCCAGCCGCTACGTGGACCTGCTGTGGCGCAGCTTCGTGCGGGGCTCGACCGGGCTGCCGGCCGCCGGGATGCAGGCGATCGGCGAGCAGCTGGCCGGGCGCCTGGACAGCGGGCGGGTGCACCTGCGCACCGCGGTGCGGTCGGTGTCCCCCGGGTCCGCGACCACCGACGAGGGCACCTGGTCGGCCGGCGCCGTCGTCGTCGCCACCGAGCCGGCGACGGCGTCGCGGCTGCTCCCCGCGGTCGAGGCGGACGCACCCCGGGAGGTGACCACCCACCTGCACGTGCTGCCCGCGTCGCCGTGGCCCTCACCGCTGATCGTCCTCGGCCAGCCGCGGGGCCGGCTGGTGAACAGCGCGGTCGTCTCCGACGCCCAGCCCCGGTACAGCCCGGACGGCCGGGCGCTGGTGGCCAGCTCCACGCTGGACCGCAGCCGCGAGGCCGACGTCCGCGACGAGATCGCGGCGGCGCACGGCGTCTCCCCCTCGGAGCTCGAGCACCTGACGACGGTCACCGTGCCGGGCGCGCAGCCCGCCGCGCTCCCGCCGCTGCAGCTGCGCCGTCCCGTCGACCTCGGGGACGGGCTGTTCGTCTGCGGCGACCACCGGGACACGCCGTCCATCCAGGGCGCGATGGCCAGCGGCGCACGGGCCGCCCGCGCGGTGCTGCGCCGGTTGCGTCCCGGAGACGGAGGGGCCGCCTGATGCCCGCGACCGCGCCGACGATCCTGGCGACGAGCACGGGCTTCGCCTCCCGTGGCGGCACGTGGGCGGCACCACCGACTCCTACGGCCCCGGGCTGCGGCCGGTCACGAACGGCCTCGGCCCCATCCCCACGTCCAACGCGGTGCACCACGACTCCGAGGAGCAGCGCCGCCCGCTGTACCACCGGCCGGTGGCCGACGGCACGCTGCCCGGGGGCCACGCCACCGACGACGGGGCGGGCCTGGTCCACCGGCGCACCGCGCTGGTGGAGGCGGTGAGCGACCGCCCCGGCGCCGCCGCCTGCCGCGTGGAGCGCGGCCCGGACGGCACCGCCGTGGAGACCCGGTGCGAACCGCGACGCCTCGCGTGGCACGGGCATAGGCTGGCGGCCGTGAGCGAGCTGCGGATCATCCGGGCGGGCACCGTTCCCTACGAGGAGGCCTGGGCGCAGCAGCGCGAGCTGCACGCCCGGCGGGTCGCCGGCGAGGCCCCCGACACGCTGCTGCTGCTCGAGCACCCGCCGGTCTACACCGCCGGCAAGCGCACCGAGCCCCACGAGCGCCCCTTCGACGGCACACCCGTGATCGACGTCGACCGCGGCGGGAAGATCACCTGGCACGGCCCCGGCCAGCTGGTCGGCTACCCGATCGTCGCGCTCCCCGACCCGGTCGACGTGGTCGCCTACGTCCGCCGGCTGGAGGAGGCTCTGATCGAGGTCTGCGCCGGCTTCGGCCTGGCAGCCGGGCAGGTCGAGGGGCGCAGCGGCGTCTGGGTGCCCGCGGAAGAGCCGGGTCAGGGGCACCGGCCGGAGCGGAAGGTGGCCGCGATCGGCATCCGCGTCGCGCGCGGCGTCACGATGCACGGCTTCGCGCTCAACTGCGATCCCGATCTGACCGCGTTCGCCAACATGGTCCCGTGCGGCATCCCCGACGCCGGCGTGACCTCGCTGTCGGCCGAACTGGGCCGGGACGTGACGGTGGCCGACGCGCTGCAGCCGGTCGAGGACGCAATGCGCGCCGTCCTCGCCGTCGGGACCACCGCGGCGCGTTCGCCGTCCGTCACCGACCGCCCCGGAGTTGCCTCAGCGCTAAGGTAAACCTCCTCACCCCGAGGAGGACGCCATGCCCAGGATCGAGCCGTTGCCGCGCGAGTCGCTGCCGCAGTACGAGGACACGTTCCGTGCCGTGGAGGCCGCGCTGGGGGTCCTGCCCAACAGCACGCTGACCATGGCCCGGCGGCCTGAGATCATGGAGGCCTTCGCTCGCCTCAACGCGGTGGTCATGGCCGAGGGCACGGTCGGAGGCGTGCTCAAGCAGTTGGTCGCGACCGTCGTCTCCGGTGCCGCCGGCTGCGCGTACTGCCAGGCGCACACCTCGCACGTGGCGGAGCAGCGGGGCGCCGACGCGCGCAAGCTGGCCGCGGTCTGGGACTTCGAGGCCAGCCCGCTCTTCACGGAGGCCGAGCGGGCCGCCCTGCGCGTGGCCCGTGGCGCGGGGCTGACCCCCAACGCCGTGACCGACGACGAGATGACCGACCTGCGCCGGCACTTCGACGACGACCAGATCGTCGAGATCGTCGCTGTCATCGCCAACTTCGGCTTCCTCAACCGGTGGAACGACACCATGGCCACGCAGCTGGAACGCTCGCCGCTGGCCTGGGCCACCGACCGCCTGCAGGACGCGGGGTGGGAGGCCGGCAAGCACGCCGGCTCCTGAGGAGCCCGCCCCGGTGGGCGGTGCGGCGAGGCCGCACCGCCCACCTGGGTTCAGCCGAGGACGAAGTTGACCAGCCGGCCCGGGACGGCGACGACGCGGCGGATCGTCGCCCCCTCCAGGTGGCCGGCGATCTTCTCGTCGGCCCGCGCGGCGGCCTCGAGCGCCGCCGCGTCGGCGTCCGCGGGCACCTGCACCTGCGACCGCACCTTGCCGTTCACCTGGACGGCGACCTGCACCGTGTCCTCGACCAGCCACCGCTCGTCGGCCACCGGGAACGGTGCCCACGCCGAGGAGCCGTCGTGGCCCAGCCGGGACCACAGCTCCTCGGCCAGGTGCGGCGCCAGCGGGGCCACCAGGAGCACCAGCGGCTCGGCGACCGATCGCGGCACCGGCCGGTCGGATCCGTACGCCTGGGTGAGGTGGTTGGTCAGCTCGGTGATGCGGGCGATCGCGATGTTGAACCGCAACGTGGCGTAGCCGTCGCGGACGCCGTCGATCGCCTTGTGCAGCGCGCGCAGCGTCTCCTCGGCCGGCTCGACGTCGGCGGCCCGCACCGCGCCGGTCTCCTCGTCGACGACGACCCGCCAGATGCGCTGCAGCAGGCGCTGGGAGCCGACCACGGCCTTGGTCTCCCACGGCCGCGACTGCTCCAGCGGGCCGGTCGACATCTCGTAGACCCGGAAGGTGTCGGCACCGTAGGCGCCGATCATCTCGTCCGGCGTCACCATGTTCTTGAGGCTCTTGCCGATCTTCCCGTACTCGCGGTTGACCTCGGCGCCCTGGTAGAGGAACCGCCCGTCCTTCTCCTCCACGTCGGCCGCGGGCACGTAGAAGCCCCGCTCGTCGGTGTAGGCGTGGGCGGAGATGTAGCCCTGGTTGACCAGCCGGCGGAACGGCTCCTCGCTGCTGACGTGGCCGAGGTCGTGCAGCACCTTGTGCCAGAAGCGGGCGTACAGCAGGTGCAGCACCGCGTGCTCGACGCCACCGACGTAGAGGTCCACGCCGCCGGTGTCGCCGGGCTCGCGCGGGCCCATCCAGTACCGCTCCAGCTCCGGGTCGACCATGCGCTCGTCGTCGCCCGGGTCCAGGTAGCGCAGGTAGTACCAGCACGACCCGGCCCAGTTGGGCATGGTGTTCGTCTCGCGGCGGTACTTCTTCACGCCGTCGCCCAGGTCCAGCTCGACCGTCGTCCACTCCGATGCGCGCGACAGCGGCGGCTCGGGGGCGGAGTCGGCGTCGTCGTCGTCGAACGTCTTGGGCGAGTAGTCGTCGACCTCGGGGAGCAGCACCGGCAGCATCGACTCCGGGACGGCGACCGGGCGGTCGTGCTCGTCGTAGACGATCGGGAACGGCTCGCCCCAGTAGCGCTGCCGGCTGAACAGCCAGTCGCGCAGCTTGTAGGTGGTGGTCGCCTCGCCGGAGCCCTTCGCCACCAGCCACTCGGTGACCCGGGCGATCGCCTCGGCCTTGTCCAGCCCGTCCAGCGAGATCTCGTCGTTGGCGGAGTTGATCATCCGGCCGGGGCCGGTGTACGCGCCGCCCTCGAAGTCCGCGGGCGGCTGCACGGTGCGGACGACGGGCAGCCCGAAGGCCTCGGCGAACTCGAAGTCGCGGGTGTCCTCGCCGGGCACGGCCATGATCGCGCCGGTGCCGTAGCCGGTGAGCACGTAATCGGCGATGAACACCGGCAGGTCCCGGCCGTTCACCGGGTTGACGGCGGTGGCGCCCAGCCAGACGCCGGTCTTCTCCCGGCCGGCGTCCTGGCGGTCCAGCTCCGACCGGCGCGAGGCCTGCCGCTGGTACTCCCGCAACGCCTCGGCCGGGGTGGCGGCGCCGCCGGTCCAGCGCGGGTCGGTGCCGTCGGGCCAGGCGTCCGCGGTCAGCTGCCCGACCAGCGGGTGCTCCGGCGCCAGCACCATGTAGGTGGCGCCGAACAGGGTGTCGGGCCGGGTGGTGAAGACCTCGATGGGCGCTCCGTCGCCAACCCGCCCCGCCAACCCGGCCACCGCGAATCGGATGCGCGCACCCGTGGACCGCCCGATCCAGTTGCGCTGCATCAGCTTGAGGGAGTCCGACCAGTCCAGCCGGTCCAGGTCCGCCAGCAGCCGGTCGGCGTAGGCGGTGATCCGCATCATCCACTGCTTGAGCGGACGCCGGAAGACGGGGAAGTTGCCGCGCTCGGACCGGCCGTCGGGCGTGACCTCCTCGTTCGACAGCACGGTGCCCAGGCCGGGGCACCAGTTGACCGGCGCCTCGTGCAGGTAGGCCAGCCGGTGCGCGTCGACGACGACGCCCCGCTGCACCTCGTCCAGCTCGGCCCAGGGGCGGCCGTAGGGGTTGGTGCCCTCGCCCGGCTCGCGGGTGCCGGCGTCCAGCTCGGCGACCAGCTCCTCGATGCGCCGCGCCCGGCCCGCGTCCGCGTCGAACCAGGAGCCGAAGATCTGCAGGAAGATCCACTGGGTCCACTTGTAGTAGCCCGGGTCGATCGTCGCGAAGGTGCGGCGCTGGTCGTGGTCGACGCCCAGCCGCCGCAGCTGGGCGCTGATCGCGGCGATGTTGGCCTCGGTGGTGATCCGGGGATGCTGCCCGGTCTGGACGGCGTACTGCTCCGCCGGCAGGCCGAACGCGTCGTAGCCCATGGGGTGCAGCACGTTGTCGCCGTCCATGCGGCGGAACCGGCTCGTGACGTCGGTGCCGAGGTACCCCAGCGGGTGACCGACGTGCAGGCCCGCGCCCGAGGGGTACGGGAACATGTCCATCGCGAAGAACTTCGGCCGGTCGGCGACCCGCTCGAAGCCCGCGCTCAGCCGCCCGACCGGGTTGGGCGTGTGGAAGGTGCCCTCGGCCTCCCACCGGTCCTGCCAGGCCAGCTCGATCTGCTGGGCCAGCGCCGGGGTGTACCGGTGCCGGGGAATGTCCCCGCCCACCCCGCCGCCCGTGGCCTCGGTGCTGCGGCTGTCGGTCTGGCTCATCGTCTCGTGCTCCCGGATCGTCGTGCGCGCGGTGCGGTACCGGTGGTGGGCAACAAAAAACCCCTCACGCAGGAGGGGTCGCCGTGCTGGGAGAGGGATGTCTGGTCAGCACGGCCGGAGAAGCAGGAGCCGCCCGGTCACGCGCCCGAGCGTACCGCCTGGCCGCCCGCGACGATCTCCGCCTAGCGGACGAGGATCTCCGCCGAACGGACGACGGCGGCCTCTCCCCCGATCGGGGGTGGGGCGGCGGGCCGGGATCAAACGGGCATGCCCGGCGGCCGATGTCCTCGATGTGGCCTCAGCAGAACAGCACCGGCTCGGTCCCGTGCCCGCGACCGGTCGGGCGACCTTCGCCTGCGTCGCCACCGTCGCTGCCTACGCCACCGGTGTTCTCGGGCGGCCGGAGGGCACCGCCGTGTTCTACGACCTGGTGCTCTACAACGCCGTCTACGTCCTGGGCGCGGTCGTCTGCCTGCGGACGGCGGCCCGCCACCGACAGGAACGCACGGCCTGGTTGGCCCTCGCCTTCGCGCTCGGGGCCGCCGCGGCCAGCACGGTCCTCCACACGGTGGTGCTGGCGCCGTCGTTCGGCGAGGTCCCCTCCTGGATGATCATGCTGCTCTGGCTGCCGTCGTACCCCGCCCTGGCCGTCGCGCTGGCCGGGCTCATCCGGTCCCGCGCGCCCGCCACGCACCCGAGCATGTGGCTCGACGCCCTCATCGGCGCACTCGGTGCGGTCGCGCTCGCGGTGAGCGTCTTCCCGCTGATCGCCGCCGGTCCGGACGACGGCCTCGTCACCGCCGCCCTGCTCTACCCCCTCGCCGACACGCTCTTGCTCGCCGCCCTGTCGGCCGCCGCCGCCATCATCGGCCTGCGCCGCGACTGGCCGCTGCTGCTGCTGTCGACCGGGTTGCTCTGCAACCTCGCCGGTGACGGCCTCTACCTGGCCCAGGTCGTCGGGGATGCCGTAACCGTCGACGGGGGGCTGAACCTGACCTGGCTGGCCGGGGCCGCGCTCACGACGGTCGCCGCCCACGTGACCGGGTGCACGCCGCGCACCGTCCCCGCCGACGTGGATCCGCTCGCCCGCATCGGCTGGCGGATCCTCTTCGTGCCGCTGATGGCCAACGCGGTCAGTCTCACGGTCCTCGTCGGCACGTGGGGTGACGGCGTCCTCGGTCTCGCCGGCTGGGCCGCCGTCGGCTGCCTGCTCGCCACCCTGGCGCGGATGGCGATGTCCTTCCAGGAGCTGCGCGGGCTGCACGAGATCCGCGAGCAGGCCCGCACCGACGAGCTGACCGGCCTGCCCAACCGGCGGGCGCTGCTCGAGCACGCCCGGACGGCGCTCACCCCGGGCACCGGCCGGCCGGTCGCCCTGCTGCTGCTCGACCTCGACGGGTTCAAGGAGGTCAACGACAGCCTGGGCCACGCCGCCGGTGACGACCTGCTGCGGCAGATCGGCCCGCGGCTGCGGCCCGCGCTCGGTCCCGGCGAGCTGATCGCCCGCCTCGGCGGCGACGAGTTCGCCGTCCTCCTGCCCGGCACCGGGGTCGACGGCGCCACCGCGCGCGCCGAGCGGCTGCGCGCCCGCCTGCTGGAACCGTTCGTCGTCCTGGGCGAGCGGCTGCACGTCGGGGTCAGCGTCGGCATCGCCACCGGGCCGGTGCCCGCCGCCACCGTGACCGAGCTGCTGCGCTGCGCCGACGTGGCGATGTACGCGGCGAAGAACGCCCGCGAGGGGGTGCGCTCCTACGTGCCCGATCCCGGCAGCGGCTCCGGCGACCGGCTGCGCACCATGGAGGACCTCCGGACCGCCCTCGCCGAGGGGCAGCTGGTCGTGCACCTGCAGCCGCAGGTGGCGCTGGGCGGCGGGGAGGTGGTCGGCGTCGAGGCGCTCGTGCGGTGGGAGCACCCCGTGCGCGGGCTGCTCTCGCCCGCCGTCGTCCTGCCCGCCGCGGAGCAGGCCGGTCTCATGCGGCCGCTCACCGACGCCGTCCTCGGGCTCGCCCTGACCGCGGCGACCCGGTGGTGGCCCGAGCGGGCGGTGCCGGTGTCGGTGAACCTCTCGGCCGCCAACGTGACCGACCCCGATCTCCCGGCCACCGTCTCGCGGCTGCTCCGCGCGCACGGCCTCCCGGCCGAGGCGCTCACCCTCGAACTGGTCGAGGACACGCTCATGGCCGACCCCGACCGCGGCCGCACGGTGCTGGGCGAGCTGCGCCGGCTCGGCGTCCGCACGTCGATCGACGACTACGGCACCGGGTACAGCTCCCTGGCCTACCTGCGCCACCTGCCGGCCGACGAGCTCAAGCTCGACCGCAGCCTCACCGCCGACCTGGGCCGCGACCACCGGGCGACGGCGATCGTCCGGCACACCGTGGCCCTCGCACACGACCTGGGCCTGACCCTGGTCGCCGAGGGCGTGGAGGACGACGAGACGAAGGTGGTGCTCGCCTCGCTCGGCTGCGACGTCGCCCAGGGCTGGGCGGTCGCCCGGCCCATGCCGGTCGAGCAGTTCCTCGACTGGCTGGCCGGCCGCACCCGGACGGGCACGGCCCGCCCGGCGCTCCCCGCTCCCCGCGGGCCGGCGGAACGGACCCGCGCCTGAATGCGCGCGTCGGGCCGGGGTTCACCGCGACCGCAGCCGTCGATGTGCCAAGGTGCGCGCGTGCGCGCCGATCGACCGGATACGACTGAAACCGGCTGGTCGGAGGTGGGTTGGCGGCTGGTGGTGGCGGCCACCTTCGTCTGCACGGCCGTCTTCGCCCTGGGCGTGTGGCAGTCCCCGGGGACGCCGGCGGCGAACCTCGTCGACTCGGGTGCGCTCGCCGTCGCGGCCCCGCTGCTGGCGGTCGCGGTCTGCCTGCGGGCGGCCCGGCGGGTGCCCGCGGAGCGGTTCGTCTGGTGGGCCGCCGGCGCCGCCTGGCTCTGCAACCTGGCCGGCGACCTCGTCCACCTGGCGCTGTTGGCCGGGAACCCGGACCCGCCGTTCCCCTCCGCCGCCGACGCCTTGTGGCTCGCCGCCTACCCGGCGCTGTTCGCCACCCCGGTGCTGATGGTGCACGCCCGGCTCGCCCGCCCCCGTCCCGGCACGTGGCTCGACGGCCTGGTCGGCGCCCTGGGTGCCACCGCGGTCGCCGTCGCGGTCCTCGACCCGGGCGTCGGGGCCGCGGACATGTCCGCACTCGGCGTGGCCGTGAACCTGGCCTACCCGGTCGCCGACGTGCTGCTGCTGGCGCTCGTCGGCGCGGTCCTGGCGATGATCGGGCACCGGGCCGACCTCGTTCTCACCACCGTCTGCGTCATCGTGGCCGTGAAGTTCGCCGGCGACCTGCTGCTGGCCCGGGAGCAGGCAGCCGGCGGGTACGTCCCGGGCGGCCCGCTGGACCTCCTCTGGATGGTCAACGCCAGCCTGACCGCTGCGGCCGCGTGGCTGACCCGGCCCCGCCGGCGCGCCCCGGACGTGCCGGAGCACCGGGTCCGCTGGCGGTCGTTGGCGATCCCCCTGGGGTGCGCGGTGGGCTCGCTGGCGGTGCTCGGCGCCCGGTGGGGCGACGGCCGCACCGGGCCCGACGAGATCTGCGCCCTGGCCTGCCTGGCGGCCTTCCTCGTGCGCAGCGCGGTGACCTTCGCGGAGAGCCGGGCCCTGCACGAGGCCGGCCGCCAGGCCGGCACCGACGACCTGACCGGCCTGCCCAACCGCCGGTCCCTGATGCGCCGCCTGGAGGCGGACCTGGGCGCCGCCCGGCCCACCGGCGTGCTGCTGCTCGACCTCGACGGGTTCAAGGCGGTCAACGACGGCCTGGGGCACGAGGCCGGCGACGAGTTGCTGCGCCGGTTGAGCCAGCGGCTGCAGGAGGTGCTGCGGCCCACCGACCTGGTCGCCCGCCTGGGCGGCGACGAGTTCGTGGTGGTGCTGGACACCACGGACCCCGACGTCGCCCCCGAGTGCGCCGAGCGGCTGGCCGAGGTCGTGCGCCGCCCCGTGACCGTCGCCGGCGTACCGGTGCGGGTGGGCGTGAGCATCGGCCTCGCCCTCGCCCCCCGGGATGCCGCCGAGCCCGCCGCGCTGCTGCGGTGCGCGGACGTGGCCATGTACGCCGCGAAGGGCGCCGGCGGCGGGGTGCGGCACCACGCCCCGGGGACAGGCGACCAGGTGCCGTCACCTCGGTCCCCGGCCACGTCGCCGGCCGCCGAGGCCGACGTCGCCCCCTCCGGCTGAGAGGTCACCGGGCGGCGACCGGTTGCGGGCTGCCGCCCGGCCGTGGCGTCAGGGCGACCGAGGACAGCCGCAGCCAGCGCGGGAGCGCCCGGCAGGCCTGCGGCTCCCCGCCCAGCACCAGGTCTCCGGAGCGGAGCGCCTCGGCCCACCCGATGTCGCCTCGCCACACCCGCGTGAGGGTCCGCAGGTCGGCCTGCACGGTCACCCGCACCGGGAAGCCGGGGTCGACGTCGCAGACGTCGACCCCGTCCGCGGCGATCACCAGCCACCAGCGCCGCGCGGTCGCCAGTTCGGGGAAGGAGAAGACGATCACCGTGCGGCCGTCGGGCACCGCCTCGGTGTCGACGTTGCGGTGGATGTCCCACAGCAGCAGGTGCGGATCGAGGTCGGCGTCGCCGAGCTCGGGGACCCAGCGGATCCCCCAGCGGCCCAGCGCGTCCACGATGGGCTCCAGCTCCCGGCCGGACTCGGTGAGCCGGTAGGTGACCCGGTTGCCGTCCTCCCACCGCTCCACCACGCCGGCGCGGACCAGCGTGTGCAGCCGCTTCGAGAGCAGCGCGGGCGACATCCGGGGCAGGCCCCGGCGCAGGGCGTTGAAGTGCCGGCTGCCGAGCATCAGCTCGCGGACGACGAGCAGCGTCCACCGTTCGTCGAGCAGCTCCATGGCCTTGGCCACCGGGCAGAACTGGCCGTACTGCGAGGGCATGGCGGGATCCCTCCCGACGTCCCCGTGCGGTACGAACGGTAGGACCGCCCGCGGCTTCCCGGAAGGGCCGCGGGCCGCGGTACAGACCGAGTACCGGTGCGGTTCACATCCAGCACTGGAGCCGGGGAGCGGGACGGCGGGACGGTGACGGGGCCACCGTCCCCATCCCCCAGGAGGCCACCATGACCACCACCGCGCCGAGCCCGGCGACCCCGGCGACCCCGACCGCCGTCGCTCCGGGCCCCAGCCTGGCCGACACCGCCCCGACCGTCCTGTCGCTGATCGCCGGCTACGTGGGCCACCGCACCGTGGCGATCGGGCTGCGCTCGGGCCTGCTGAGCAGGCTCGCCGAGCACCCGGGGTCCACCGCCGACGAGCTCGCCGGGGCGCTGGAGCTCGATCCCTTCTACGTCTCCGTCTGGTGCCGCGCCGCCGTGGGGGCGGGGATCCTGGACCGCGCGGGCACCGGCTTCCGGCTCGCGCCGCACATGGCCACGCTCCTGCTCGACAGCACCTCGCCGGCCTACGTCGGCGGGGTCTTCGGCGTGCTGGAGGCGCACGAGGTCTTCGGGCGGTTCGAGCAGGCCTTCGCCAGCGGCGAGCGCATGTGGTGGGAGGACACCAGCCCGGCGTGGATCGCCGCGGTCTCGGGCACCGGGACGCCCTTCTACACCCGGCTGGTGCCCGGCGGGCTCGACCGCGTGCCGGGCCTCGCCGACGCGCTGGCTGCGGGCTGCCGGGTGGTCGACACGGCGTGCGGCGCGGGTGCCGGTCTGGTGCGGCTGGCCACCACCTACCCGCGCTGCGCGGTCGTCGGCGTCGACGGCGACCGGCACTCGCTCGACCTCGCCCGGGCACGCGTGGACGACGCCGGGCTGGGCGGCCGGGTGGAGCTGGTGCACAGCGCCCTGGAGGACATGGCGCTGGAGACCCCGGCGCGCGTCGTCGTCAACAACATCTCGATGCACGAGTGCCGCGACATCGACCGGGTGGCCGAGAACGTGCAGGCCGCCCTGGAGCCGGGGGGCTGGTTCGTGATCTCCGACTTCCCGTTCCCCGGCACCGACGAGGGCCTGCGCACGGTCCCCGGCCGGATCATGAGCGGCATCCAGTTCTTCGAGGCGCAGATCGACGACCAGCTGCTCCCCCGCGCGGCCTACGACGAGCTGCTCACCCGCCACGGGTTCACCGACCTGGGGTCGGTGCAGCTGACGCCGATGCACGCGCTGACGTACGGTCGCCGTCCGTAGGTGGGCGGGTGGCGCCTCAGGCGAGCTGGGGCGCCACCTCGCTCGCCATCAGGTCGAGGTGGTCGAGGTCGGAGAGGTCGAGGACCTGCAGGTACACCCGCTGGGCTCCCGCCTCGGCGTAGCGGCCCAGCACCTCGACCGCCTCCGCCGGGGTACCGGCGACGCCGTGCTCACGGAGCTCGTCGACGTCGCGCCCGATGGCCGCGGCGCGGCGGGCGAGCTCGGCCTCGTCCCTGCCGACGCAGAGCACCAGCGCCGAGCTGAACACCATGGACGACGGGTCGCGACCGGCCTCGTCGCATGCCTCCCGCACCCCGGCGAACAGGCGGGCGTTCTCGTCGGCGGGCATGAACGGCACGTTGAACTCGTGCGCGTACCGGGCCGCCAGCCGCGGGGTGCGCCGCTTCCCCCTGCCGCCGACGAGGACCGGCACGCCGCCCTCCTGCACCGGCTTGGGCAGCGCCGGCGAACCGGAGAGCTGGTAGTGCCGCCCGTCGAAGTCGAAGGTCTCGCCCACGGGCGTGGCCCACAGCCCGGTGATGACGGCGAGCTGCTCCTCGTACCGGTCGAACCGCTCCCCCAGCGGCGGGAACGGGATGCCGTAGGCGGTGTGCTCGGCCTCGAACCAGCCGGAGCCGATCCCGAGCTCCACCCGTCCACCGCTCATCGCGTCGACCTGCGCGACCGAGATCGCCAGCGGGCCGGGGAGCCGGAAGGTGCCCGCGGTCATGAGCGTGCCCAGCCGGATGCGGCTGGTCTCCCGGGCGAGCCCGGCCAGCGTGATCCAGGCGTCGGTGGGCCCGGGCAGGCCGTCGCCCCCCATGGTCAGGTAGTGGTCGGAACGGAAGAAGGCGTCGAAGCCCGTCTCCTCCGTGCGCCGGGCGACGGCCAGCAGGTCGTCGTACGTGGCGCCCATCTGCGGCTCGGTGAAGATGCGCAACTGCACCGCCGGACCGTAACCAGCACCACGTCCGGGTGTTCATCCGGCTGCCCCCTCGGGGTGTGCGGACCGGCCGGACCGGGCAGGATGATCGCCAGACGTCAACTCGGAGGTGCAGCACGTGTTCCGGAAGAAGACGCGCGGCGAAGTCATCAGCGCCGAAGTGCAGGAGGGCCTGGCCCACCTGGGGACGGCGGTGACCGAGGCAGGTCGCGCCGCCGCCGAACAACTCGCTCCACGCGTGGAGGCAGCCCAGCGCGCCGTGGCACCGAAGGTGGCCGCCGCGGCCGCCGTCGCCGCCCCGGCCGTCGCCTCCGCGCGCGACACGCTCGGGCCCCGCGTGGACGCGGCGCGGGAAGCCTTCGGGCCCCGCGTGGACGCGGCCCGCGAGGCCCTCGGACCCCGCGTGGACGCGGCGCGGGACGCCCTCGGACCCCGCGTGGACGCGGCCCGCGAGGCAGCGGCGCCCCGGGTCGCCGCCTCCCTCGCCGCGGCCCAGCTGGCGGCCAACCGGGCCGCGACCGACCTCGCCCCACGGGTGGAGGCCGCCCAGAAGGCCCTCCGGGAGGACGTCGGCCCGCGCCTCACCGCCGCGCAGGCCGCGGCGCTGGCCTACGCCACCCCGCGGGTGGTCGCGGCCCGCGAGGCGGTGTCGCCGGCGCTGGAGAGCGCGCGCGGCACGCTCGCCGCCGGGGTGGACAGCGCCCGCAGCGAGCTCGACGCGCGCCGCGCCGAGCTGGCCGCCGCGGCCGCCGAGTCCACGCGGAAGGCGCGCAAGAACGCGAAGAAGGCGCGCAAGAACGCCGCGAAGAAGCGCCGCGAGTTCGAGACGGCGGCGCTCGCCACCGCCACCGCCGTCAAGCGCCGGGCGGGCGTGGAGCCCGAGCCGCGCCGCTGGCCGTGGGTGTTGGCGCTGCTGGCCGCGGGTACCGCCGCCTTCGTCCTCCTCCGGCGCAGCAAGCAGGAGTCGTGGACGCCCGCTCCGGCCGGCGACGGCCCGGTGCCCAGCTACCGAGAGGACCCCGTGCCCAGCTCCCCCAGTTCCAGCGACTCCGGCAAGACGGTCTCCGACGCGCAGTTCACCGCCGGTGACTCCTCGCCGAACGAGTCGGACATGGGCGTCCGCGACGCCCAGTTCGTCGACGGCGACGGAGCCGACAGCGCCAGCGAGGACATCAAGAACACGCCGGAGCCCTTCTCCTCCGGGGGCGGCGCCCAGGAGGGCCCGACCGCCGGGCCCGACGACAAGCAGGTCTGACCGCTCACACCGGTCCCCCACCGCAGCCCCCGCCGCCTCGAGCGACGGGGGCTGCGGTGTCTGTCGCGAGTACGGTGGGGATCATGAGCGAGGCACCGGCGAGGAACCCTGAGCAGCCCCCCGTCCAGGACTCCCGGATCGAGCCCGCCGGCCGCAAGCTGCTGCGTCTCGAGGTGCGCAACAGCCAGGTGCCCATCGAGCGCAAGCCGGACTGGATCAAGACCCGGCTCAAGACCGGCCCGGAGTACACCGAGCTGAAGTCCCTGGTTCGGCGCGAGGGCCTGCACACGGTCTGCGAGGAGGCCGGCTGCCCCAACATCTACGAGTGCTGGGAGGACCGGGAGGCGACGTTCCTCATCGGTGGCGACCAGTGCACCCGACGCTGCGACTTCTGCCAGATCGACACCGGCAAGCCCGCGGACTTCGACGCCGACGAGCCCCGCCGCGTGGCCGAGAGCGTCGCCACGATGGGCCTGCGGTACGCCACCGTCACCGGCGTGGCCCGCGACGACCTGCCCGACGGCGGGGCGTGGCTGTACGCCGAGACGGTGCGCCAGATCCACGCCCATCTCCCCGGCTGCGGGGTCGAGCTGCTGATCCCCGACTTCAACGCCGACCCCGAGCAGCTGGCCGAGGTGTTCTCCTCCCGGCCCGAGGTGCTCGCCCACAATGTCGAGACCGTGCCGCGGATCTTCAAGCGCATCCGCCCCGGCTTCCGGTTCGAGCGTTCGCTGTCGGTCCTCACCGCCGCGCGGGAGGCCGGGCTGGTCACCAAGTCCAACCTCATCCTCGGGATGGGCGAGGAGCCGCACGAGGTCGTGGAGACGATGCAGGCCCTGCACGACGCCGGCTGCGACCTGCTGACCATCACGCAGTACCTGCGCCCCTCGCCCCGGCACCACCCCGTCGTCCGCTGGGTCAAGCCCGACGAGTTCGTGCAGTTCCAGAAGGACGCCGAGGCGATCGGTTTCCCGGGCGTGCTGGCCGGGCCGCTGGTGCGCAGCTCCTACCGCGCCGGGCGGCTGTACCAGCAGGCGATCGAGGCGCGAGGTCTGACGCCGACGGTGTGACCTCGCCGCCCCCGGTTCTCCGGCAGCGTCCCGACGCGAGCGAGCGAGCCTCGGGAGGCACGAGGGTCCTTCTTCTATCCTGGGGACATGGCGCGCAGCAAGTCCTCTGACCCCACCGCTCCGGGCGGCGATGCCGGACGCACCCCGAAGGACGGTGGCCGGACCTCGGGCGCGACCGCCACGGGCTCGGGCAAGTCCGGCCGGACCGGCAAGGCCCCCAAGCTCGACAAGAACGGCCAGCCGAAGGTCGGCCGTCTGAAGAAGATGCGCAGCCAGGGCAGCATGATCAAGCAGGCCTACGGCCTGACGCGGCGCAACGACCCGAAGCTCCCCTGGATCATGCTGATCTGGTTCGTCGCGGCCGCCGCCGTGGTCGAGCTGATCGGCATCCTGCTCGGCGCGCCGTTCCTCTTCATCCCGCTCGCGCTGCTCTTCGGCGCGCTCGCGGCGCTCATCGTCTTCGGGCGCCGCGCCCAGCGCTCGGCCTACACCCAGGTCGAGGGCCAGCCGGGCGCGGCCGCGTGGGTGCTGGAGGGCATGCGCGGCGACTGGCGGGTCACCTCCGGCGTGGCCGGCACGCCGCAGCTGGACGCCGTCCACCGGGTGCTCGGCCGCCCGGGCATCATCCTCGTCGGTGAGGGCTCCCCCGGCCGGGTCCGCGGTCTCATCGCGCAGGAGAAGAAGAAGATCGCCCGCGTCGTCGGCGACACCCCCATCTACGACGTCACCATCGGCGACGCCGAGGGGCAGGTGCCCCTGAAGAAGCTCAGCACCCACGTGATGAAGCTGCCCCGCAACCTCAGCGCCGCCGAGGTCAACGCCCTCGGCCGGCGGATGAGCGCGCTGGGCGGCCCGCGCATGCCGGTGCCCGGTGGCCCGCTCCCGGGCGGCCGGCAGATGTCGGTCAGCCAGCGCCAGGTCCGCCGCCGCTGAGAGGACCTCCCTGCCCCACCGCTCGCACGTTCGCGGCGGGTCCCTGCAGGGAGGCCGTCACGTGCGGTCGAAGGGGGCGGCGTAGCGGAAGGTGCCCTCGACCGGAGGACCGGCCGATCGTCGGGCCTGGAAGTGCTTCCCCCAGGCGGGGTCGGACGGGGTGACACCCAGGTCGGTCGATGGCCGGAACCCGGTTCTCCGGTAGTAGGACGGGGCGCCGAGCAACGCGACCACCCCCTCGCCTGCTGCCTCGGCCACCGCGAGCAGAGCGTGCACCAGGACGGTGCCGATCCCGCCGCCCTGCCGGTCGGGGCGGACGCCGAGCGGCCCCAGCCCCAGCACCGGCGTCCGGAGCGGCTCGAGCCAGGCTCGGGTCGCGATCACGTGCCCCACGACCTCGTCCCGGTCCACCGCGACCAGCGAGAGGTGCGGTAGGAACGCGACGTCCTCCCGCAACTCGTCGACCAGACGCGCCTCCGGGACGTCGCTCTCCGCGCGGACGGCGCCGGTGGCGGGGTCGGCGGCGGGGTCGGTGGCGAAGGCTGCGCGGTGCAGCGAGCGCACGGCCGCATGGTCCTCGAGGCGCTCGCGGCGGACGATCACCGGCGCAGTCTGCTGCCCTCGGTCACCGGAGGTCCACCGGGTTCCGCGGCTCCGGTCGAGGATGGTTCGGCAGGGGGGTGATCCCCGGTCGGGAGGCCCCCCGGGGGTCGAGCCGCGCCGCCGGATGTCAGGCCGCGCCGTCACGCGGCTCGACGTCCGGTGGTGCGGCTGGACGTGCCCTTCTGGGCGCGATGCCGTTCCCCGCCCCTACGTCACCGTGCTGCCCAATTCAGTCGAGGACGACGGCGGTGCCGGTGAGCCGGTCGTGCAGCCCGCGGCCGTCGGCGTCGACCAGCAGCGCCGGCACCAGGAGCATGAGCAGGGCGGTCCGGGCGACGGCCCGCCACGGCGCGAGCCGGACCCCCGGCGTCGGGTGCGCCAGGCGCATGCCGAGCACCCGGTGCCCCGGGGTCTGGCCGAACAGGACCAGCGTGACGACGGTGAGGACGCCGAACACCAGCAGGCTCCAGTTGCCCGGTCCCGCGGGTGCGGTGAAGGCCCAGGCGATCAGCGCGGAGGCGACGGCGTCGACGAGGTAGCCGCCGACCCGCCGGGTGAACGGGGCGAGGGAGCCCGGCCCGCTGGACGGCAACCCCAGGGAGGCGCCGCGGGCGGGGGCCTGAGAGGGTTGTCCGGCATCACTGACCATGACCGCCAGCGTAGAGAAAGGACCACCCTTCCCCCCACGCCTCGCTCCGCTCGGCGTGGGCCCCTGAAGGGTGGCCGTGCCCGGCGACCACGCCCAGCGCGTTGTTACCGCCCCGAAACACTCGGGACACGGCGGGGCAACTCCCCGCTCGTAGCGTGCCGTCCGGCAGTCCGCCCACACCCGGAGGATCGATGTTCACCAGTCCCGACGAGGTCGCCGCCTACATCCGCGACAACGACGTCGAGTTCGTCGACGTCCGCTTCTGCGACCTGCCCGGCGTCATGCAGCACTTCACCATCCCGGCGTCGACGTTCGGCGAGGACACGTTCAGCGAGGGCCTCGGCTTCGACGGCTCCTCGATCCGCGGGTTCCAGGCGATCAACGAGTCGGACATGCTGCTCCTGCCGGACGCCAACAGCGCGTTCGTCGACCCGTTCCGCAAGCACAAGACGCTGAACGTCAACTTCTTCATCCACGACCCGATCACGCGCGAGGCCTACAGCCGCGACCCGCGCAACGTGGCGAAGAAGGCGGAGGCCTACCTGGCCGCCAGCGGCATCGCCGACACCGCGTTCTTCGGCCCCGAGGCGGAGTTCTACGTCTTCGACTCGGTCCGGTACGACACCTCGATCAACGAGGGCTACTACCACATCGACTCGGACGAGGGCTCCTGGCGCAGCGGGGCCCGCACCGAGCTCGACGGCAGCCCGAACCGGGGCTACAAGGCCCGCGCCAAGGGCGGCTACTTCCCGGTCGAGCCCTACGACCAGCAGAGCGACCTGCGCGCCGACATGATGAAGAACCTCATGGGCGTCGGCCTCGAGCTCGAGCGCGGGCACCACGAGGTGGGCACCGGCGGCCAGGCCGAGATCAACTACAAGTTCGACACGCTGCTGCGGTCGGCCGACAGCCTCATGCTGTTCAAGTACGTCATCAAGAACACCGCCTGGGCCCACGGCAAGACCGCCACGTTCATGCCCAAGCCGCTGTTCGGCGACAACGGTTCCGGCATGCACTGCCACCAGAGCCTCTGGAAGGACGGGCAGCCGCTCTTCCACGCCGAGACCGGGTACGCCGGGCTGTCCGACATGGCCCGCCACTACATCGGCGGCCTGCTGGCCCACGCCCCGTCGCTGCTGGCGTTCACCAACCCGACGGTGAACAGCTACCACCGCCTGGTGCCCGGCTACGAGGCCCCGATCAACCTCGTCTACTCGGCCCGCAACCGCTCGGCCTGCCTGCGCATCCCGATCTCCGGGGACAGCCCGAAGGCCAAGCGCATCGAGTTCCGCGTGCCCGACCCCTCGGCCAACCCCTACCTCGCCTTCTCGGCGATGCTGATGGCCGGCCTCGACGGGGTCAAGAACAAGATCGAGCCGCCGGCCCCGGTGGACAAGGACCTCTACGAGCTGCCGCCCGAGGAGGCCCTGGGCATCGAGAAGGTCCCCGCGTCGCTGGACGCCGCGCTGGACAACCTCGAGACCGACCACGAGTACCTGATCGACGGCGGGGTGTTCACCCCCGACCTGATCGAGACGTGGATCGACTACAAGCGGGCCAACGAGATCGACCCGATCCGCCTCCGCCCGCACCCGCACGAGTTCGCGATGTACTACGACATCTGAGTCAAGGGGGCGGCACCGCCCCTGACCTGCACGTCCGCGCAGCCCCCGCCAGGCTTCCCCCGGGTCCCCCTGGAGGGGGCTGTGCTGCGCCCGGCGCCATTCCTGCACACCCCCGTGACGGGCGCGACGGACTGGCCACGGCCTGGGTCGACCGCGCAGGTACCCCGTACCCGCAGTCGTCCAGGTCACCGGCGTTGCGCGCCGGTGACCTGGACGAACTCGCCAGCAGCTGGGCTGACCCGGGTCAGCCCAGCTGCGTGGTGATCTCGATCGCCCCCTCGAGGCTCCGCGCGACCGGGCAGCTCTTGGCATGGACCGCCAGCACCCGTTCGACCTTCTCGGCGTCCTCGTCCGCGACGCTCAGCCCGCGGTAGGTGACCGCGATCCGTCTGATCACGAGCACCTTGCCGTCCAGCTCGACCTCACCTCGGGCGTGCCCCACCAGACCGGTGGGGTCGATCCGCCGAGCCGCCAGGGCTCCGGCGAACGTCCCGGTGAGCTAACCGAGCGCCGCGCCCACCAGGTGGTCGATCGTCGCCGCGTGGCTCTCGAACTGCCCGGGCTGGGCGCCGTAGTGCTCGGCGATCGCACCGTGCATGCCGTAGATCGTCGGCTGCTCGTCGCCCGGCAGGTAGGCCGCCCGCAGCGACCCCCCGATGCGTTCGACCCTCACCTCGGACACGTACGCGATGTCACCCATCGAATCCTCCCTGCTGCTCGCCGGCCATGCCGCTCCCCACCATCCCGCTCGGCACGGGTGCCCGCGAGGCGGGATGCCGTCGGCCGTGGTGCCGGGTCGGGCCGGCGGATGACCAGGCGGCATGGCTCCGGTGCTCGGCAGCGGGCCTTCCGGCCCTCCGCTGTCCGGCGCGGGTCCGGTGCACGATGCCGAGGCAGTCGGCGGGGCTGCTGTGTCCGCACCTCGACCTCCGGGTGGACGCAGCGCGCGTGAGCGTTCCAGCCGGCTCGGCTCAGCCCTCCCGCGGCTGCCCCGATCCCTCGGATGTCCGCTCGTCCTCCGGCTTCGTCTCCCTGCGGCGGTAGCGGTGCACGGCGGCTGCGCCTCCGGCCGTCAGCGCGACGAGTCCCAGCACGGCCGCCACGAACGGCCACGACCCCGGGGAGGTCCCGTACGCGCCGAGAGCGACGTAGGCGACGGTGCCCGGGACGATGCCGAGCGCGGTGCCGATGACGTAGTCGCCGAGGCGGACGGCGGTCAGCCCGGCCGCGTAGTTGATCGCGGTGAAGGGCAGGACCGGCACCAGCCGCACGCCCAGGACGGCGAGGAGACCGTGCCGGCCGAGGAGCGCATCGACGTGAGCCACCCGGCTGCCGGTCATCCGTTCGACCGCCTCTCGACCGAGCGCACGCCCCAGCGCAAAAGCGCCCAGCGCACCGAGCAGCGCCGCCAGCAGGACGATGCCGATGCCCTCGACGAGGCCGAACAGCAGGCCGGCCGCCACGCTGAACACGTTCTTGGGCACCGGAGCGAGGGTGGCCACTGCGTAGAGCAGCCCGAACAGGGCCGGAGCGGCCGGCCCCACGGCGGCGACATCGGCGCGCAGCTGCTGCGCGTCCGGCACCCCGACCACGACCGTGACGACCGCGGCGAGCGCGATTAGGAGCACCAGCACGGTCAGCCGCACCCACGCCCACCGCCGGGCACGCCGCTGACGGGCCGACAAAACCTGCCGTCCGACTGCGACCGAGGAATCGGGGGGCCGGGCGGCTCCTCCAGGTTCGCCCGATGGCCGACGCATCAGCGCGCCGGCCGGACGACCCCGGCGGAACCGGACACCCGCGACCGCCGGGCGACGTCCGCCATCATCCACCGGGGCCCCGGTCGGTCACGATCGCCGGGCGAGTGCAGCGCCGGCGGCAGCGCCCAGCAGACCGAGACCGGCGGCGAGGGCACCGCGGTGCAGGCTCAGCGGCAGCTGAGCGCTGCGGGCGTGCGCCCGGTCGTCGAAGGGGCCGTGCGTCCCGTGGTCGCCGGGCACCGGGGAGAACAGGTAGTCGGGCGAGTCCGGATCGGCAGGCTCACCGGTCTGCTGCGAGGAGTAGCCGGTGCGGCCAAGGTAGTGGTCCAGCAACCCCCCGGCCAGGCGGCTGCCCAGGATCGTGGCGACGGTGGAGGCGCCCACCCAGACCTCGCGACGCCGGTGCTCGCTGGCCCAGACCACGGCGCGCGCGGCGACCTCGGGCTGGTAGATCGGCGGCACGGGCTGCGCTTCGTGCGGCATCCTGGACAGGCCCAGCCGGAACTGCGGGGTGTTCATCGCCGGCATGTGGACCGAGGTGACCTGCACCCGGCTGCCGTCGTGCAGCAGTTCGGCGCGCAGCGAGTCGTAGAGGCCGTTGAGCGCGTGCTTGGACGCGCAGTAGACGGACTGCAGGGGGATCCCGCGGAAGGCCAGCGACGAGCCGATCTGGATGAGGTGGCCGGCGTCGCGTTCGGTCATCCGGCGTAGGGCGGCGCGGGCGCCGTTGACCGAGCCCAGGAAGGTCACCTCCACGCCCCGTCGGTACTCCTCGGGAGCGACCTCCAGGAAGGGGGCGAACACGGCGGCCATCGCGTTGTTCACCCAGACGTCGATCGGGCCCAGCTCGCGCTCCACCCTCGCCGCGGCGGCCTCGACCTGGTCGTCATCGGCGACGTCGGCCTCCACGGCGAGCGGCTGCCCGCCACGGGCGCGGACCTCCTCCGCGGCCGCCTCCAGCCCTGCCCGGTTGCGAGCCAGCAGCGCCACGCGGTCACCGCGCTGGGCGAACGCGTGCGCGATGGCCCGCCCGAGCCCGGCGCTCGCGCCGGTCACCACGACCACTCTCGGATGGTCTCGTCCCGTCATGCTTCGTCTCCTTCGTTCGGACGGCGGGAGCCGTGCCCGGGGTGGGTCACTGCACGTCCTCGAGGTCCTCCCCGGACGTGCACTCGGTCAGTCGCCAGGCGGCGTTGACCAGGCCGACGTGGGAGAAGGCCTGCGGGTAGTTCCCGAGCTGTTCCCCGGTGGCCGGGTCGACCTCCTCGGCGAACAGACCCAGGTCGTTGCCGCAGCCGAGGAGGTGGGTGAACCATTCGTCGGCCTCGTCGACCTCCCCGGCCAGCGCCAGGCACTCGACCAACCAGAAGCTGCAGATGACGAACCCGGCGGTGTCGCCGGCCCAGCGGCGCACCAGCCGGCCGTCGCCCAGCCGGTCGCGGACCGCCTCGATGGTGGCCAGCATCCGGGGGTCGTCGGCCGGCAGGAACCCGACCAGCGGCATCAGCAGCACCGAAGCATCCAGGTCGTCCGAACCGAAGGCCCCGGCGTAGGCACCGGCCTGCTCGCTCCAGGCCTGCCCGAGCACGGCGTCGCGGATCTCCTCGCGGGCCCGCGCCCACTCCCGGGGCCGGGCACCGTCCCCGAGGTCGTCGGCGAGCGCGATCGCCCGGTCGAGCGCCACCCAGCACATCACCTTGCCCGACGTGTAGTGGCGGGGTTCGTCCCGGGCTTCCCACATCCCGGCACCCGGAAGTCGCCAGTCCCGGACGGCCTGATCGGCCAGGGTGAGCAGCAGATCCCGGATCGACTCCGACAGTGGCGCGAGCTGGTCGCGCAGCAGATGGGCGGCGAAGAGGATCTCGCCGAGGACGTCGAGCTGGCGTTGCTTCCATGCGTCGTTGCCGACCCGCACCGGGCGGCTGCCGCGATAGCCGGCAAGGTGGTCGAGGTCGTGTTCGGTGAGGTCACGCTCCCCCTCGACCCCGTACATGATCTGCAGCGGCGCCTCGCCGACGTGCCCCACCGCCGAGGCCAGCCAGTCGAAGAACCGGTCGGCTTCGTCCGGGCAGGCGGCCACCCACAGCGCTTGCAGGGTCAGGCTGATGTCGCGCAGCCACACGAACCGGTAGTCCCAGTTGAGCTCGCCGCCCAGTTGCTCCGGCAGCGACGTGGTCGCCGCGGCCGCCACCGCGCCGGTCTTCTGATAGGTCAGCCCCTGCAGGACCAGGGCGCTGCGGCGCACCGCCGCCAGGTGCCGCCCCTGGTAGCCCCGGTGCTCCGCGGCCCACGACTGCCAGCCGACGACCGTGTCCCGCAGCCCGCCCTCGGGCTCGATCGCCGGGCCGTCGTCGTCCTCGTACGGGGGTGTGCAGGCCAGGCAGAACCCAGCCCGCTCTCCCGGCCGGACGACGAAGGCGCCGGTGAGATCGCCCGCCTCCGCGGCCAGCTCGACGTCGCCGGTCAGCCGGAGGGCCACCGGCCCGACGTGCGCCGACCAGGCGTCGTCGTCACTGCGCCAGCGCGGGACGGTCAGCCCGTACTCGAAGCGTGGGGCGACCGTCGTCCGCAGGTCGACGCTGCCCTCCAGGCCCTCGACGACGCGCAGCAGAACGTGCGGCGAGCGCAGCCCGATGTCGTGGCCCCGGGCTCCCGGTTGCAGAGCGAGTGCGTCGGTGACGGCGACCGCGCCGGACCCGGTCCGGAACACCGTTCGCAGGACCAGTGAGTCCTCCACGTAGTCGCGTTCCGCGGAGAACTCGCCGTCCGGCGCCAGCTGCCAGTACCCGGCATCGGGATCGAGCAGCCGCCCGAACACAGACGGTGAGTCGAAGCGCGGCAGGCACCACCAGTCGACCGATCCGCCGGTGCTCACCAGCGCAGCGGACGAGCAGTCGGACAGGAAGCCGTAGTCCCCGATGGCAGGTGCGTGCCCGCCCGGTGTGGGTGCGGTCATGGAGCCTGCTTCTCCGTTCCTTCGTACCTGGTGCGCCGCCTCCGGAGCCGGCCCGGTGTCCCGGGTTCCCCGAAGAGCACCGACGGAACACTCAGGTCACGATGAGACCGTGCACCAGGCCGACGAGCGGCGTACAGGCCGCCACTCCCACGGGATGTCCTGACAGGGAAGTCGGGAACGCAGATGGTCAGTCGCGTGACAGTCCCCGGCTCGCGAAGAGACACCACGACACGCGCGCGCAAGTGGTCGGGTCGCTCACTCTGCGTGATCAGCGGCCCCGTCGTTCTTCACCGGACCGGACGCGGAGTCGAGCGCGCCATCCCTCGGCACGCCGCCGAGCCGAGATGACCACGCGCCGAACGGCACCGGGAGTCGAAGCCGCACGTTCCTGAGACGCTCGCCCATGTGGCAACGCCCGAGGCCGATGTGCAGGACGTGCGACGGCGATGCCGCCCGGCTGCTCGCCTCGGGCGGACGGAACGCCAGCAGTCCGGCAGCCGCAGGTCTCCTCGTTCCCGGAGCGTAGCCGGGGGCCGCGCCGCGGCGTAGCGTCCGCAACCTCAGGCGGATGCGCACCCGGCGGGCCTCGCCCGCCGTGCGGTGCCCATCCCGGTCACGGGGGGAGCCTGTCGTGGGCCTTGCACGCCGGAGCGCGCTGACGGCCGTGGGGGTCGTCGCGCTGCTCACCTCGTCCGCCGTCGTCACGCTGGCCGCCGGTTCGGCGGCCGACGACTGCCCGGACGTCGTGGTCGTGGGGGCACGCGGCTCCACGGATCCGGTCACGACGACCAACCGCGGCATGGGGACGAACGCCGACTACTTCGCCGACTCGCTCGAGCGCGAGCTGACGGCCCGGTACGGCGGCGCGCTGGTGGTGCAGAGCCTGGCCGTCGCGCACTCCCCCACCTCGATCGGCGTGCTGACGCCGTCGCGGAGCGAGCTCTCCGCGCTGGCCGATCCCGCCCGGCGGGACGCGGCGATGGAGCGCTACCGGACCGGGAACCTGGCGACCTACACCCGCAGCGTCGACCAGGGCGTGGTCTCCGCCGTCGAACAGATGTCCGCGCTGCACGCCCGCTGCGCCGGCGCGAGCTTCGTCCTGGCCGGCTACTCGCAGGGCGCCATGGTGCTGCACGGGGCGCTCGCCCGGCTGACGGACGACGGCCGCGCCGGCCTGCTCGCGCGCGTCGCCGCCACCGTGCTCGTGGCCGACGGCGACCGGGTGGCGCAGACCGCCGCCACCCGCCGCGGCACGGCGCCGGCGGCCGCCCAGGGGGTGCGCACCGCGCTGCTGCCGGGCGGGCGGGACGTGGCGGCGGCGCCACCGGTCCTCGACCTCTGCCTCGCCCGGGACCTCGCCTGCGACTTCGACCCCGTGCGCCTGCTCCAGCGCGGCGTCAGCCCGTCCCTGTCGGCGCTGAAGGAGGCGTCGCGGATCCACACCGGCACCGGCTACCGCTCCCTGCTCCTGCAGGCGGCGCGGGAGATCGCCGCCTCGCCGGCCCTCGCGCCCGCGCCGGCCACCACGGCACCGACCACGACCACCCCCGCGCCCACCACCACGACGGCACCCACCACGACGGCACCCACCACGACGGCATCCACCACGACCACCGCACCGACCACCACCGCACCGACCACCACGCCGCCGCCGGCCGGTACCGCGGCGCTGGCCGCCTACCGCGCCGCCCGCGCCGACAGCGCCGCCGGCCGCGGCCCGCTCGACGTCGTCGTCGTCGGCGACTCGGTCACCGAGGGCCGCGACGTGGGCAAGGGCAACCGGTGGGTGGACCAGCTGCTCCACCTGCTGCGCGACAGGTACCAGCCGGCCGGCGTCCCCGGTGGTGAGGGCTACGTCCCGGCGTACTACGCCGCCGGCGGCATGGCCGATCGCTTCACCTTCGGCGGGACGCCCACGCTGGGCTCCCAGTACGGCTTCGGCATGCGTGCCAACCACATGCCCTCCGGAGCCGGCAACTCCATGACCACCACCTTCACCGGCACGTCGTTCGAGCTGCACTACGCCGGCAGCCGAAACACCGGGACGATCACCGTCTCCGTCGACGGCGGGCCGGGCACCCCGGTGCTGACCACGGGCGGGGACTACACGCCGAGCGACGGCGGCAGCTGGACCTCGCCCCCGCTCCCCCGCGGGACGCACACGGTCACGCTCACCAACACCAGCGGCCGGACCGTCCTGGTCGAGGGCATCAGCGTGTACGACGGCGACGAGGCCGCCGGGGTCCGCCTGTGGGAGGCCGGCCACTCCGGCTGGCAGGCCGAGGACTACGCCCATCGCCCCACCGCGCCACAGCACGGCCAAGCCGTCGCCGCCGCCGCGCCCCACCTGGTCGTGGTGGCGCTCGGCTACAACGACGTCGTCGCCGGGTTCAGCGCCGCCCAGTTCCGCGAGTACCTGACCGCGACGATCGGGCACCTGCTCCGCCCGGACGCCGGCCCCGACCCGTCGGTGCTGGTCGTCGGCTACCCGCCGCGCACCGACGTGCCCGCGGCGGCGTGGGAGGCCTACCTCGAGACGATGGCCGGCGTCGCGGCCGAGCAGGGGTACGCCTTCGCCGACCTCTCCGCGATTTCGGACTTCGGCATGTCCGGTGACGGGGTCCACCCGACCGCCGTCGGCCACGCGCAGATCGCCGCGGCGCTCGACCGGTTCCTGGCCGCCGGCTGACGGCGCCGTCTCAGGTCCGCATCGAGCCGGCGTCCTCCGGCGGGCGGCCGGTGACCAGCCCCACGGCGGTCTCGGCCAGGCCGTAGACCGTCAGCGCCACCGCGATGAGCACGGCCGGCGGCACGACCACCGGCGCCGCGAGCACCGAGATGCCGAGCACGCCCGGCGCGCTGCGCCACCACCCCTCGCCCCGGACCGGGTCGCCGAGGGCGCCCCACCGCACGGCGCACCACATGAGCCAGCGGCGCAGCACCGGCACCCCGCTCTCCCGCAGCACCCGCCGGAAGATGCCGTCGGCCTCCCGGGCGTTCACCGCGCCGCTGGTGATGCCCGCGGTGACCAGCCAGTCGTGCAGGATCGCGGCGGCCGTGTACCGCCCGAAGCGCGGCACCAGCCACACCACCACGCGCGGCACCGTCGCGAAATCGGTGGGGAAGCCGGCCGGGACGACGAACCGGTCGCGCTTCCCCCGGTAGACCAGCGGCTCGACGACCGTCCAGCGGACGTCGTCCAGCCGCCGCACGACGACGTCGTCGGACTCGAACGGCACTGCTCCCCCTCCGTCGGCGCCCCGGCGTCCTCGTGGCCGGCCGGGTGACATCGCACCCACCGGCGCATCGAACCGGCCCCCGGTGGGCATGCTGGCGATCATGCGCCTGCCCGAACCACGGGGACCCCTCGGGGACGCCCTCGCCCGCGACCTCACCACGCGCTCCGACCTCTCGGTGGCGACGCGGGAGTGCGCCGAGCGACTGGACGCCGGTCCCGCCGGGGCGCTCGCCGACGACGACCTGCAGCTGAGCCTCGCCGTCTGCTACGAGCTCCACTACCGCGGCTTCGACGGCGTGCCGGAGGACTGGGAGTGGAACCCCGAGCTGCTCCGGCTGCGCGCCGGTCTGGAGCGGGCCCACCTCACCGCGCTGCGCGATCTCGTGGGCGAGGTCGCCGTCACCGGTGACCCGATCGACCAGCAGCTGACCGCCCTCATCGCCGCCGACGACGGCCCCTCGCTGTCGGCGTACATGGCCAAGCAGGGCACGCTCGAGCAGTGGCGGGAGTACCTCGTCCTCCGGTCGGTCTACCACCTCAAGGAGGCCGACCCGCACACGTTCGCCGTCCCCCGGCTCTCCGGGCGCGCGAAGGCGGCCATGGTGGAGATCCAGGCCGACGAGTACGGCGGCGGCTCGGCCGAGCGGATGCACAGCGAGCTGTTCGCCGGGCTCATGCGCGACCTGGGGCTGGACGCCGGCTACGGGGCCCTGTGGGACGACGCGCCCGCGGTGGCGTTCGCGTCGGTCAACACGATGTCGCTGTTCGGGCTGCACCGCCGCTGGCGGGGGGCCGCGCTGGGGCACCTGGCGACGGTGGAGATGACCTCCTCCGAGCCCAGCCGGCGGTACTCGGCCGGGCTGCGCCGGCTGGGCTTCGGCGAGCGGACCACCGTCTTCTACGACGAGCACGTGGAGGCCGACGCGGTGCACGAGCAGATCGCCTCGGTGGACATGTGCGGCTCGCTCGTCGCGGACGAGCCGGAACTGGTGCCCGACGTGCTCTTCGGGGCCGCCAGCTCGCTGGCCATGGACGGCCTGGCGGCCCACCGCCTGCTGGGCGCGTGGGCGGCCGGCGCCTCGGGGCTGCGCCGCCGGCCCGCCCTCGCGGCCTGAGCGCGCCGGCTACCCGGCCGGCACCGCCTCGTCGCGCTCCGCGGCGACGGTGCGGTTGCGGGTGATCAGCCAGCCGAACGACGCGGCCACGGGGAACATCAGCACGCCGTAGACCGCGGCGGGCACGGCCAGCTCGACGCTGTCGAGCACGCTGATGGCGACGGCGATCGCCAGCGTGCTGTTGTGGATGCCGATCTCGAAGGAGCAGGCGATCGCCTGCCGCTGCCCGATGCCGAGCAGCCGGGGCACCGTGTACCCGACCGCCAGGCTGGCGAGGCAGAAGGCGAGCGCCGGCAGGCCGACGTCGCGCAGGTAGCCCCCGACGTTCTCCCGCTCGGCCACCATGGTCCCGACGATCACCAGGGCGAGGACCACCGCCGACAGGATGCGCACCGGCTTGTCCGACCGGTCGGCGAATCCCGGCGCCGACCGGCGCACCAGCATGCCGAGCGCCACGGGGACGAGCACGATCGCGAACACCTGCAACGTCTTGCCGAACTGCAGCCCCAGGCTGCCGGCGTCCGCCGGGTCGAACCACCCGATCGCCAGGTTGGTGACCACCGGCAGCGTGACGACGGCGATGACGGAGTTCAGCGCGGTGAGGCTGATGTTGAGCGCCACGTCCCCCCGGTAGAGGTGGCTGAACAGGTTGGCGGTGGTGCCGCCGGGCGAGGCCGCCAGCAGCAGCATGCCGACCGCCAGCAGCCGCGGCAGGTCGAACAGCAGCACCAGCCCGAAGCAGATCACCGGCAGGACGAGCAGCTGCAGCGCCAGGGCGATCACGACCGCCTTGGGCTGCCGGGCGATGCGGGTGAAGTCGCCGGTGGTGAGCGAGAGGCCCAGCCCGAACATGACGACGGCCAGCGCCAGCGGCAGCGCGACGGCGGTGAGCGCGGAATCCATGGATCCTCCGATCGGGCACCGGCCGGGGAGCCCGCCGGGCAGGGCGTCCTGCGCATCCTGTGCGATGCGGGTCGCATCGGGCAACCGACCCGCCGGGGTCGTCCCCCACGGGGCGGGCCCGGCCCGCTCGAGGCCGCCGCTGAACCGCGATGCGGCGTCGGGTCAGCTCTCCCGGCGCCCGTCCCGCAGGATCTGCGCGGCCGGCCGGGGCCGGCTCGGTGCGCTCGGCGCCGAGAACCCGGACCGCTTGTGCGAGCCGTCGCAGAACGGCTTGATGCCCGACCTGCCGCACCGGCACAGCGCGATGGTGTCGCGCCCCGGGTCGATCTCGACCCCGTCCTGGTCCTGCAGGCGGAAGCTGCCGCGCACGATGAGCGGTCCGTCGCGGTAGGGCGTGATCGTGGCGCCGTCCGCCCGGCCCTCACCGGGGTCGGTCCCGGCGGCGGGCTCCTCGGACGGCTCGGGCACGGCCGACGGTGATGGCGACACGCCCCCCAGCATGCCCCGCCGCTCCCGCGGCGAACCCGGCGGTCGCCGGCAGGGGGTCAGCTGCCGCCCGGGAAGGTCAGCGTCGCCACCATGCGGTCCAGGACGTCGACGTTGCGCGGGTAGTCGAACCGCGGGAGCCCCACCGTGTCGAGGACGAGCGTCCGGGGCTCGCCGTCCTCGGCCGCGAGGTCGACGACGTAGCTGGTGATCGGGACCCCTCCGGGCCAGAGCCCCTCTCCCGCGGTCACCCGCTCGATGCGCACGGCGGGCCGGCCGTCGATCGTGGTCTCGCCCCGGCTCAGCACCTCACCGCTCCCCGTCGTGGCCACCCGGTCGAACGGGATGCCCTCCACCCGCACGCTCACCGGCGCCACCCGGGCGTCCGAGGCCGGCGGCACGGTGAACGAGTCGGGCGCGAAGCGGGTGCAGGCCGGCACCTCCGTCCCCGCGTTGACCGACCACGCCTCCGGATAGGAGACGGCGAAGCCCGCCGGGCTCTCGCAGCGCTCCGCGAGGGCCTCCGGTTCCACCGGCTCCTCGGCGAGGAGGTCGACCACGATGCGCTGCGGTTCATCGAGCGCGGCGACGGCGAACGGCCGCCGCGCGTCCAGCCCGGCGAAGAAGGTGTAGCGCCCCTCGAACAGGGTGTCCTCGACCAGGGCGTCCAGCACCGTGGCGTCGGCGACCGTCAGCCGCGAGGCCCCCTCCCACGCCGCCACGTCCTGCGGTGCGTCGCCCGGGAGCGCGATGTTGGTCAGCGTGATGCCCAGGACCGCGTCCCCGGGGACCTCGACCGGAGCTCCGGACCCCTGTGCCCGCGGATCCCCGGTGTAGGCCACCCGCCAGCCGGCCTCGCCCTCGCCGGCCAGCTCGAACACGACCCGGTCGAACTCCCCGTGGGCAGCCAGCCGCACGTCGGTCAGGGTCACCGGCGGCCCGTCGCCCGCCGCGACGGACTCGTCGGCGCTGCCCTCCCCGACGGGCTCCACCGCCTCCTCGACATCGGGCGCGGTCGTGGTCGCCGACGTCGTGGACCCGGCGCCGGCGGGTGGGGCCTCGTCGGTCCCGCACGCGGTGAGGAGCACGGCCGCGCAGAGCCCGATGGGGAGGAGGCGCATCGAAGATCCTGACTGTGTCTCTGGGACGTCGGGCCCCCGTCCCCATTGCCAGCACCGCCCGGGCCGAACCCTCCGGGCGGTGCGTTGCCACCCGATCGTCATGGGCTCCGGTGGCTCAGCCCGGGGCCGGCTGCCCGTAGAAGACCTGCTCGACGACCGTGCGCGCGTGCCGGGTGGTGCGCCGGTAGTCGTCGAGGAACCGGCCGGGTTCGTCGTCGGCGCCGTACCCGCAGGCGCGGGCGACCCCGCCCAGCTCCAGGCCCGGCCGGGGCAGCTGGTCGCTGGGGCGCCCGCGCACGAGGAAGATCGCGTTGCGCGACCGGGTGGCCAGCTCCCACGCCGCGGTGAGGGCCTCGGCCTGGTCCCCGTGCAGCAGGCCCTCCTCGGCGAGCGCGGCCAGCGCGTCCACGGTGGAGGGGACGCGCAGCGCCGGCACCCGCGCGGCGTGCTGCAGCTGGAGCAGCTGGGCGGTCCACTCGACGTCGGCCAGCCCGCCGCGGCCGAGCTTGGTGTGGGTGGCGGGGTCGGCCCCGCGCGGCAGCCGCTCGCGCTCCACCCGTGCCTTGATCCGGCGGATCTCGGCGACCTGCTCCGCGGAGAGCCCGTCGGCCGGGTAGCGGACCGGGTCGACGAGTGCCACGAACTCCGCGCCCAGCTGCTCGTCGCCGGCGACGGGGACGGCGCGCAGCAGCGCCTGCACCTCCCACACCGACACCCAGCGCTGGTAGTACTCCCGGAAGGCGGGGAGGCTGCGCACCAGGGCGCCCTGCCGGCCCTCGGGCCGCAGGTCGGCGTCGATCTCGAACGCCGGGTCGGGGGCCGGTTCCGCGAGCAGCCGCCGCAGGGTGTGGGCGACGGCGTTCGCCGCCGCCGAGGCCTTCGCCTCGTCCGAGCCCGGGCGGGGCCGGTGGACGAAGAGCACGTCGGCGTCGGAGCCGAACCCGAGTTCCCCGCCCCCGAGGCGCCCCATGCCGATGACGGCGAGGTCCATCGGCAGGTCGTCGACGTCGACGTGGGCCTCCTGCGCGTGCGCCCGCAGGGCGGCATCGAGCCCGGCTCGCAGCGTCGCGGCGGCGACGTCGGTGAGCGCCCGGCCCACCCGGTGCACGTCGAGCCGGCCGAGCAGGTCCGCGGCGGCGATGCGCAGCAGCTCCTGCCGGCGCAGGCCGCGGATGACCCGCACCCCGGCCTGCGGATCGGGCGCGCGGCCGGCCGCCTGCCGCCACGCCCTGGCCAGGGTGTCCGCCGACCGCGGCTCCAGCTCGGCGTCGTCGGCGAGCAGGCGCAGCGCCTCCGGCGTGCGGGTGAGCAGCGAGGCGACGTACTGGCTGGAGCCCAGCAGCTGCGCCAGCCGCTCGGCGACCTGCCCCTCGTCGCGGAGCAGGCGGAGGTACCACTGGTTCCCGCCGAGCGCCTCGCTCACCTGCCGGTAGGCCAGCAGCCCGGCATCGGGGTCGGGGCAGGAGGCGAAGGTCTGCAGCAGCACCGGCAGCAGGTACTTCTGCATCGACGCCGACCGGGAGACGCCGCCCGTGAGGGCCGCCAGGTGCCGCAGCGCCCCCTCCGGGTCGGCGAAGCCGAGGGCCCGCAGCCAGTCACCGGCCGCCTTCGAGCCCAGGTGCAGGTGCTCCCCGGGCACGCGGGCGACGGCGGAGAGCAGCGGCCGGTAGAACAGCTTCTCGTGCAGCCGCCGCACCTCGCGGGTGTGCAGCGCGAGCTCGGCCCGCAGCACGTCGACGGCGCCACCCCGGTGGTCGGGCTTGTACCCCAGGGAGCGGGCCAGCCAGCGCAGCTGCTGCTCGTCGGTGGGCAGCAGGTGGGTGCGCCGCAGCCGCAGCAGCTGGAGCCGGTGTTCGACGGTGCGCAGGAAGCGGTAGGAGGCGATCAGCGTGGCGGCGTCCTCCCGGCCGACGTAGCCCCCGGCCGACAGCGCCAGCAGCGCCGGCAGGGTGCCCCCGACCCGCAAGGTCGGATCGGCCCGGCCGTGCACCAGCTGCAGCAGCTGGACGGCGAACTCGACGTCGCGCAGCCCCCCGCGGCCGAGCTTCAGCTCGCGCTCGGCCTGGGCCGGCGGGATGTTGGCCTCCACCCGGCGGCGCATCGCCTGCACCTGGCCGACGAACCCGGGACGATCACCGGCCTTCCACACCAGTGGCCACAGCGCCTCGACGTAGCCGCGGCCCAGGTGCGGGTCGCCGGCGACCGGGCGCATCTTCAGCAGCGCCTGGAACTCCCAGGTGTCGGCCCACTGGTCGTAGTAGGCGGAGTGCCCCGCGATCGTGCGCACCAGCGCGCCGGCCTTGCCCTCGGGGCGCAGCGCCGCGTCCACCTCCCAGGCCGCCTCGTGGCAGATGCGCATGAGCGACGCGGCGACCCGGGTGGCGCCGGCCAGCGCCGGCGGCTCGGGGTCACCGGGGTCGACCGGCTCGGCCACGAAGACGACGTCGACGTCGCTGACGTAGTTCAGCTCCCGCCCGCCGGTCTTGCCCAGGGCGACGACCGACAGCCGGCAGGCGGCCGTGTCCTCCGGCTGCTCGGCGACGGCGAGCGCCAACCCGGCGGTGAGCACGGCGGCGGCGATGTCGGCGAGCTCCGCCGCGGCCTCCTCGGCCGGCACGCCGTCGGCCAGGTCGCGCCCGGCGAGGGACAGGATCGCCCGGCGGTAGGCGTGCCGGAGGGCGGCGATCCGCGAGGGCCCGGCGTCGGGCGCGGCGGAGCCCAGCCGGACCCCCCACGGCGGGTCGTCGGGGTCGGCGCCGACCGCCGCGAGCAGCTGCCGCTCCAGCGCGTGCGGGGTGGGCCGGCTCGGCCCGTTCGCGTCGTCGAGCACCTCCCAGTCCAGCGGGTAGGCGGCGAGGTGGTCGGCCAGCCCCGAGCTCGCGCCCAGGACGGCGAGCAGCCGGGCGCGCAGGGGACCGGAGCCGCGCAGCCGGGCCAGCAGCGTGGCGGCCGCGCCACCGGTGTCGTCCTCGGCGTCCAGCGCCTCGACCAGCCGGTGCAGCGAGCGGACGGCGAGATCGGGATCCCCCGCCCGCGCCAGGGCGGCGACCACCGGCCCCGCCTCGGGGTCGGCCGGTTCGTTGCGGTCGAGGTCCCAGAGCCCCAGCGACGGGTCCGACAGCAGCCGGGCCGCGCGCTCGCCGTCCTCGAAGCCGAATCGGACGAGGCGGACCACCGCCCGCCGCGGGACCTCCGCCTGCGGCAGGCTCACGCGCGCACCTGCGCCCGCGACCGGACCAGGTCGGCGAACCGCCCGGCGAACGGGCGCCACACCTCGGCGAGGTCGTCGTGCGCCGCATCGGCCCGGGCGCACAGCATCTCGACGTCCAGCGGGCTCGCCGCCACGCCGACGGGGTCGCTCGCGGCCCAGGCCCGCACCATCTCCGCCGTCGTCTCGATGTGGAACTGCAGCCCGTAGACGGCGGTGCCCACCCGGTAGGCCTGGTGCGGGTAGTGCGGGTTGCCGGCCAGCAGGGTGGCCCCGGCCGGCAGCTCGGAGATCTCGTCGTGGTGCCACTGGATCACGTCGGGGGACAGCGGCAGCGGCCGGAACACGGGGTCGGCGTCGGCGGCGTCCCGCTTGGCGACCAGCGTCGCGCCGACCTCGGGCCCCTCCGCGCCGACCCGCGTGCGGCCCCCGCCGACCTGGGCCAGCAGCTGGGCCCCCAGGCAGACGGCGAGCGTCGGCAGGTCCGCGGCGAGCGCCTGCCGGAGCAGCTCCCGCACGCCGACGAGCTCGGGGCTGGTCGCCTCGTCGTCCATCGACGACTGCGGCCCCCCCAGCACGAGCAGCCCGCCGTACCCCTCCAGGGTGGCGGGCAGCTCGGCGCCGAGGCCCAGCCGGCGCTCGTCGAGCTCCAGGCCCGCCGCGCGCAGCCACTCCCCCAGCCGGGCCGGCGGATCGGTCTCGCTGGGGACGACGACGAGCAGGCGGGTCACGTAGGTGAGCTTATGGAACGGCCCCCTCGCAGGGACCCGCGCCGAGCCTGCGAGGCGTGGGGGGCGACGAGGTCCTTTCAGAGCCCGGGCAGGTAGCGGCGCAGCTCGAACGGCGTGACGTTCTGCCGGTAGGAGTTGAACTCCTCCCACTTGTTGCGGAGGAAGAACTCGAAGACGTGCTCCCCGAGCGTCTCGGCGACCAGTTCGCTGCCCTGCATCGCGGTGAGCGCCTCGCCGAGGCTGACCGGCAGGTCCTCGTACCCGGCCGCGCGCCGCTCGGTGTCGGTGAGCGACCAGACGTCGTCCTCGGCCTCCGGCGGCAGCTCGTAGCCCTTCTCGATGCCGCGCAGCCCGGCGGCCAGCAGCACCGCGAAGGTGAGGTAGGGGTTGCAGGCGGAGTCCGGCGAGCGCACCTCGACCCGGGCCGACTGCGCCTTGCTGGGCTTGTAGCTCGGCAGGCGGACCAGCGCCGAGCGGTTGGCCCGGCCCCAGGTGGCCGCCGTCGGGGCCTCGGTGCCGGCCAGCAGCCGCCGGTAGGAGTTCACCGTCTGGTTGGTGACGGCGGTGACCTCGCGGGCGTGGGTCAGCAGGCCGGCGATGAACTGCTTGCCGGTCGTCGACAGCCGCATCGGGTCGGCCGGGTCGTGGAAGGCGTTGCGGTCGCCCTCGAACAGCGACAGGTGGGTGTGCATCGCCGAGCCGGCGAGCTCGGTGAACGGCTTGGGCATGAACGTCGCGTGCACGCCCTGGGCCAGCGCCACCTCCCGGACGACGTGCCGCAGCGTCATGATGTTGTCGGCCATGGAGAGAGCGTCGGCGTAGCGCAGGTCGATCTCCTGCTGCCCCGGGGCGACCTCGTGGTGGCTGAACTCCACCGAGATGCCCATCGCCTCCAGCGCGAAGACCGCCTCGCGCCGGAAGTCGTGCGCCACGTTGTGCGTGGAGAGGTCGAAGTAGCCGCCGGTGTCGGCCGGCTGCGGCGGAGTCCCGTCGGTGGGCAGGTCCTTGAGCAGGAAGAACTCGATCTCGGGGTGCGTGTAGAAGGTGAACCCCATGTCGCCGGCCTTGGCCAGCGCCCGGCGCAGCACGTGGCGCGGGTCGGCCCACGACGGCGAGCCGTCGGGCAGCGTGATGTCGCAGAACATCCGCGCGGTGTCGCTGGCCCGCCCCTCGCGCGCCGGCATGACCTGGAAGGTGCCCGGGTCGGGCTTGGCCAGCATGTCCGACTCGTAGACCCGGGCGAAGCCCTCGATCGCCGATCCGTCGAAACCGATGCCTTCGGCGAACGCCGCCTCGATCTCCGCCGGGGCCACCGCGACGGCCTTGAGGTAGCCGGAGACGTCGGTGAACCACAGCCGCACGAAGCGGATGTCGCGCTCTTCCAGGGTCCGCAGGACGAACTCCTGCTGTCGGTCCATGCCGGCCATGATCCAGTCCGCTCGTTTCGGGGGTGTGACGTCGACGCAAGCCTGCCCCGTCCGGGCGATCCGCACACCGTCCCGCGCACCCCATGACGACGTGTCGCGGTGGACCGCGACCGGTCAGCCGGGCGAGTGCCACTCCGGCGGGCTCAGCACGGCGGCCATCCGGCCGAGCTCGGCCCGGTGCAGCGAGGCGAGCCGGCCCAGGACCTCCTCCCCCGCGGCGGTGAGGACCACCCGCACCGCACGGGCGTCGTCCGGGTGCGGCGCTCGCTCCACCAGGTCCTGCTTCTGCGCGCGGTCGACGAGCTCCACCACGCTGTGGTGGCGCAGCTGCAGCCGGTCGGCCAGCTCCCGGACCGTGGCCCACTCCCGCTCCGGGAAGCCCTTGAGCGCCAGGAGCAGCTGGTACTGCTGGGGGGTGAGCCCGTGGCGGCGCACGATCTCCTCGCTGAAGCGCAGGTAGCGCCGGATGCCGAACCGGAAGCGGGCCAACGCCTCGAAGTCCTGCTTGTCCAGCGGCGCTGCGGCCTGGTCGTCGGGCGGTGCCACCGCCACATCCCACCACGGCGCGCGGAGTTCCCGTCCGCGATGTATCGCACTACGATACGGCGACGGACCGTCCCGAGGAGGGGCTCGTGCTCAGCGACGCCGAACACCGCACCATCGAGGCCCTCGAGGCCGGCCTGCTCGCCGACCGGCACTTCTCCCGCGCGGTCGACCTCGTCGCGCGGCGCCTGCGGCCCCGGGCCGCACCCGTGGTGCTCGGTGTGGGCGCCGCGATCCCCACCGGTGCGCTGGTCTGGGCGGTCGCCGAAGCGCAGCGGCGGCGGTGCCCGCTGCAGGTCGTGCACGCGGTCCGCCCTTCCCTCACCGGGGCGGCGGTCCTGGACGGGGCGGTCGCCCTGGCCGAGACGCTGGCACCGGATGTCGACGTGAGCGCCCACCCGGTGCCCGGCCCGGTGGACCAGGTCCTCCTGCAGGCCGGCCGCACCGCCCGCCTCCTCGTCCTCGGCACGCGGGAGCACGCGCCGCGACCAGGGCTCGGGCAGGCGCTCTGGCGCAGGCCGCTGGCCTGGCGGGTGGCAGCGGCCGCGCACTGCCCGGTCGCCGTCGTCCGGACGTGGCCCGGTGGCGGGGCCGCGGACGCGGGCTGCGGCATCGTGGTCGGCGTCGACGGCGGGCCGGGTTCGGAGGCCGCCCTCCTCTTCGCCCTGCGGTGTGCGCAGGAGCGCCGGACGAGCCTCACCGCGGTCCACGCCTGGACCGCCGACTGCCCGGCCGACCTCGAGGGGATGGCCGCCCCGGTCGCCACCTCCGAGGCCCACGCCCACCGGCGCGCGGCGGTCGCGGTGGAACGCTGGCGCGCCCTCTGCCCCGACGTGCCGATCGTGGTCGACACCGTGCGGGGGGACCCGGCCGCCGCGCTGGTGGAGAGCGCGGCGGGGGCGGCGCTGGTGGTGGTCGGGACCCGCCGTCGCGGACCGACCCGCGCCGCGGCCCTCGGATCGGTGAGCCGGGACCTGATCCAGCGGGGAACCGCACCGGTCGCCGTCGTCCCACCGGCCCCGGTCGCGGGCCGCACCCACCTCGCCGCCCGGAGGTAGCTCCACCCCCACCTGGCCGTCGCAGCCGGCGGACGACGAGACTGGCGGCGTGAGCGATCAGCAGCCGGTGCAGATGCGGGTGTCCCTGGCCCAGGTCGACACGCGCGTCGGCGACCTCGCGGGCAACAGCGACCTCGTCGTCCACCGGGCGGCGGAGGCGGCCGCGGCGGGGGCCCACCTCGTCGTCTTCCCCGAGATGACGCTGACCGGCTACCCGCCGGAGGACCTGGTGCTCCGGGAGTCCTTCGCCCGCGCCAGCGAGCAGGCGCTGGTCGGCCTCGCCGCGCGGCTGGCCGCGGAGGGGCTGGGCGGGCTGGCCGTCGTCGTCGGGTACCTGGCGCACACCGAGGGCAGCGGGCCTGCCCCGGTCGACGAGCCGCCCACGGACGACGACCGGCCCAGCGACGCCAACCCCCGTCGGGGCGCCCCGCGCAACGCCGCGGCCCTGCTGCACGGTGGCGACGTCGTCGTCCGCTACTACAAGCGGCACCTGCCCAATTACGGCGTCTTCGACGAGGCGCGCTACTTCGTGCCCGGCACCGAGCTGCCCGTGGTCCGCCTGCACGGGGTCGACGTCGCGCTGACCATCTGCGAGGACCTCTGGGTCGAGGGCGGGCCGTGCGGCGTCGCCGGCCAGGCCGGGATCGACCTCGTCGTCTCCCCCAACGCCTCCCCGTACGAGCGCGCCAAGGACGACCTGCGGCTGCCGCTGGTGCAGCGCCGCGCCGCCGAGGCGGGGGCGGCGATCCTCTACTGCAACCAGGTCGGCGGCCAGGACGAGCTGGTGTTCGACGGCGACTCGATGGTCGTCGCCCCCACCGGCGAGCTGCTGGCCCGGGCGCCGCAGTTCGTGGAGCACCTGCTCACCGTCGACCTGGCGATCGACCGGGACCGGGTCCCCCAGCGGCGCGCGGGCCGGATCGGGTCGATGACCGTCACCCGGCACGTGCTGGGCGAGGAGCCGGTGCCGGCCTACGAGCCGCGGCCGGCCACGGTCGCCGAGCCGCTCGGCGAGTGCGAGGAGGTCTGGCGGGCGCTGGTGCTGGGGCTGCGCGACTTCATCGACAAGAACGGCATGCCCTCGGTGGTGCTGGGCCTGTCCGGCGGCATCGACTCGGCGGTCTGCGCCGCCCTCGCCGTCGACGCCCTGGGGGCCGACCGGGTGCACGGCGTCGGGCTGCCGTCGAAGTGGTCCAGCGAGCACTCGCTCGCCGACGCCGAGGACCTCGCGCGCCGCACCGGACTGCAGTACTCGGCCGTGCCGATCGCGCCGATGGTCGACGCGTTCGAGGCCTCGGTGGAGCTCTCCGGCGTCGCCGCGGAGAACCTGCAGGCGCGGGTGCGCGGCACCCTGCTCATGGCGCTGTCCAACCAGCACGGGCACCTGCTGCTGACGACGGGCAACAAGAGCGAGGTCGCCGTCGGCTACTCCACCCTCTACGGCGACTCGGCCGGCGGCTTCGCCCCGATCAAGGACGTGCCCAAGACCCTGGTGTGGGAGCTGGCCCGCTGGCGCAACGCGCACGCCGCCGAGCGCGGGGAGACCGAGCCGGTCCCGCGGAACTCCATCGACAAGCCGCCGTCGGCCGAGCTGGCGCCGGGCCAGGTGGACAGCGACTCGCTGCCGTCCTACGAGGAGCTGGACGCGGTGATCGCCGACTACGTCGACCGCGACCTCGGCCTGGCGCAGCTGCTCGAGCGGGGGCACGACCCCGATGTGGTGGCCCGCGTCCTCCGGTTGGTGGACGCCGCCGAGTTCAAGCGCCGCCAGTCGGCCCCGGGTACCAAGATCAGCCTCAAGGCGTTCGGCCGCGACCGGCGGCTGCCCATCACCAACCGGTGGCGCGAGACCCTGCCCACCGTCGTCGAGGGAGCCCAGGCATGACGGAGTCACCGCTGTACGGAGGTACCTCCACCGCGCGGGTGCGCGTCCACCACCTGCAGCAGGCCAAGGAGCGCGGCGAGAAGTGGGCGATGCTCACCGCCTACGACACCTACAGCGCGGCCGTGTTCGAGGAGGCCGGCATCCCGGTGATGCTGGTGGGCGACTCCTCCGGCAACGTGGTCCTCGGCCACACCAGCACCGTGCCGGTGACCGTCGACGACATCCTGCTGATGACCAAGGCGGTCACCCGCTCCACCACCCGGGCGCTGATCGTCGCCGACCTGCCCTTCGGTAGCTACGAGTCCGGCCCGCAGCAGGCCTTCGAGACCGCCGTCCGCATGATGAAGGAGGGCGGGGCCCAGGCGGTCAAGCTCGAGGGCGGGCTGCGGGTGGCGCCGCAGATCAGGCTGCTGCACGACGCCGGCATCCCGGTGATGGCGCACATCGGCTTCACGCCGCAGAGCGAGCACGCGCTCGGCGGGTACCGGGTGCAGGGCCGCGGCGCGGGGGCCGAGCAGCTGCTGACCGACGCGCACGCCGTCCAGGAGGCCGGCGCGTTCGCCGTCGTCCTGGAGATGGTGCCGGCCACGATCGCCGCGCAGGTGACGAAGGAGCTCGCCATCCCGACCATCGGCATCGGGGCCGGGGTCGACTGCGACGCCCAGGTGCTGGTGTGGCCGGACATGGCCGGGCTCAACGGCGGCCGGGTGCCGAAGTTCGTGAAGAAGTACGCCGACCTGCGCGGCGAGCTGCTGCGGGCGGCGCAGGAGTTCGCCGACGACGTCAGGGGCGGGACCTTCCCGGGGCCGGAGCACTCGTTCGACTGAGGGCGTAGCGGAGGGTCAGCACGGCGTAGCCGAGGGCGTTGAGGCCGGACGCGGTCGCGTAGATGCCGAGCTGGGTGCCGGTCGCGTCGACGTCCAGCCCCAGCGGCTCGAACAGGTAGTGGCCCAGGAAGCCGCCCTCGTAGCCGGGGACGCCGGCGCGCTCCCGCAGCCAGAGCTCGAGGTCGGTGAGCGGGCAGTCGGCGCCGGCCAGGTTGACGCCCAGGATTCCCAGGGCGACGGGGGCGTGCAGCAGCACCAGCCGGGGCCACCGGAGGGCGAGCAGGGCGCCGACCAGCATGAACAGGACGGCGGCGGCGTGCACGAGCGCCACCGCCTGCGCGAGCAGCACTCCCCCACTGTGCCACCCGGTCCCGGCTTGAGCGGTGCACCCGGCCCGCCTAGGGTCCCGGCGGTGATCATCTCGGCCGGCACCGTCGAGCTGCGCCCGTCGCTGCGCACGATGGGGCGGGCGGTGGTCGCGCCCACCCAACTCCTGCTCCTGGCGCTGCTGGCTGTCAACGGAGCCTTGCTGGCGGCCGACGACGATGCGGTCGTGCTCTGGGTGCCGGCCGCCGCGCTCGGGCTCGCGGTCCTGGTGGTCGCGGTCTGGCGGCTCGTGGGCCGGTTCCAGGTCACCGGCCAGGAGCTGCGCTGCCGGAACCTCCTCCGCACCCGGGCCGTGCCGCGGTCGCGGGTCGCCGAGGCGGTGCTGCTCCCCGCGTTCCGAGATGGTGCCGGCGCACGCCCGTCCGGCTTGCTGGTCGTCCTGGACGACGCCCGGCGCCCGCTGCTGCGGCTGGACGGGCTGTGGTGGGGCCGGGACCGGCTGGCCGCCATCGCCGAGGCCGTCGGCGCCCCGGTGCGGCTCGTCCCCGAGGAGCTCACCCCCGCGGACCTGGCCTGGCGCAACGTCTACGAGCTCCCGTGGCGGCACCGCCACCCGTACCTGGTGCAGGTCCTGACGACGATCGCGATCCTCGTCGGCGCCTTCGCCGCCGCCCGGCTGGGCGGAAACTGAGCGTCGGTCAGCCGGCGAGTTGGGCCAGCAGCACCCCGGGCGCCTCGGCGAGCGAGGGGCCGTACCAGGTGAGGTGCCGCCCGCTCACGAACGCCGGCCGCGCCTGGGGCCACGCCTCCGGACCGTCGTCCGGCGTGAACGCGTAGGGCTCGTCGGGGAGGACGACGAGCTCCGCCGGCACCGTCGCGGGCTCGTCCCGGCCCAGCTTCGGGTACCGGTCGGCGTGGCGCGCGAAGACGTTGCGGACGCCGAGCCGGGCCAGCACGTCGCCGGCGAAGGTGTCGCGGCCCAGCACCATCCAGGGGCGGCGCCAGATCGGGACGACCGCGGCGACGTCCGGCAACCGCGCCGGCGACGCCCAGGCCGCCCGGGCGTCGGCCAGCCAGGCCGGGTCCGCGTGGCCGAGCACGGCGCAGAGCCGAGCGAGCGAGTCCAGCGCCTGCTCGACGGTGGCCGGGGCGGTCACCCACACCGGCACGCCGGCGGCGCGCAGCGCGGCGACGTCCTCGTCCCGGTTCTCCTCGGCGTTGGCGACCACCAGGTCCGGGGCGAGGTCGAGCACCCGCCCGACGTCGGGCCACTTGGTGCCGCCCACCCGCGGGAGGTCGAGCCCCGCCGGGTGGGTGCACCAGTCGGTCGCCCCGGCCAGCAACCCGGCGTCGGTCGCGGCGATCGCCTCGGTGAGCGAGGGCACCAGCGAGACGACCCGCCGCGGCGGCGGCCCCGCGTAGGGCCGCCGCTGGTCGTCGCGCGGCTCAGACGTCGGTGATCCGGACGCCCGCGTGGACCTTGTACCGGCGGTTGACCGACACCAGGTTGATCGTCAGCGCCTCGACCTGGCGGGCGTTGCGCAGCCGGCCGGCGTAGATGCCGCGCATCCCCGGGAGCCGGCCGGCGAGCGCCTGCACGGTGTCCATGGACGCCCGGTCGTCGCCGACCACCATGACGTCGCCGTCGATGGTGGGCTGGGAGAGGTCCTCGAGCAGCTTGGCCGAGAGGTGGTGGAAGGCGCCGACCACGTGCGAGTCGGGCAGCAGGGTGGCCGCCTGCTGGGCGGCGCTCCCCTCCTCGACGTCGAGCACGTAGGCCCCGAGCTCGTCGAAGCCCATGGGCACGACGCAGTCGACGACGATCTTCCCGGCCAGCGGGGTCGCGAGCTCGGCGAGCGTCGCGGCGTGCCCGGCGAAGGGGACGGCGACGATGACCAGGTCCGCCGCGCCCGCGACGTCGACGTTCGAGCCGCCGGTGACCGAGACCTCCACCCCGCCGGCCACCGCGGCTGCGCGGTCGGCGACCTCGGCGGCCACCTCGGCGGCGCGCTCGGCGTCCCGGGAGCCCAGCAGCACCCGCTGCCCCTGGGCGGCCAGCCGTACGGCCAGCCCGCGCCCCTGCGGACCGGTGCCGCCCAGCACACCCACGACCAGTTCCTCGACCGCGCGACCGTCCGTCACGTCCACCCCTTCCGCGGCGCCGGACGACCCGGCGGCTGGCACCGATCATGCCTGGCCACCGGGACGGAGCTCAGCGCTCGTCCCACTCGCGGTCCTCCGCGTCGAGCTCCTCGTTGCGCTCGGCGACGGAGGCCAGCGCGTGCTCGGCCTCCTCGCGGGTCTCGTACGGGCCGAGCCGGTGCCGCTCGGCGCACCCCTCGCGCGGCTCGACGGTGTGGTGCCTGAGGCAGAAGAACCAGGACCCCTCGCTCATGCGCGACCTCCTTCGTTCGTCGGACGTGCCCAGCCTTCCACCGGTCACGCGGACCCGCGCGGACGGCGGCGGCGTCCGCTCCCGGGACCTCCCCCTCACCCGGACGGGCGCCGGTCGGTGACGGGAGAGGCACAGGGGGTGTCGGATCACCGGTTCGTGCTGCATCCTGCACCGGTGACCGGCCCGGACGTGCGAGCCCCTGACCTGGCCACCGTCACCCCGGAGCCGGTGACCGGGCACGGCCAGGAGCACCGCGTCGCCGCCCTGACCCTCGCGGTGCTGCTGGCCACGGGCGCCCTGATGGGCTCGGTCAACCTCGTCGTGGACGGCGTGCTGCGCGAGGGCACGGCCCGGTGGGCCTACGCCGGCACGATGCTGCTGCTGCTCGTCCTCGCCGCCTCGCTGGTCGTGCGGGGGAGGCTCGGGCCGGCGCACACGCTCGCCCTGGTCCTGCTGGGCGACCTGATCTACCTCGTCGTCGTCCTCTGCATCGAGGACCCGCTGCGGTACGCCACCCCGCTCATGCTGCTGTTCCCCGCCCTCGCGGCCGCCTGGTTCCTGGAGCCCCGGGCGCTCACCGTGCACATGGCCGTGACGACCGGCGTCTGCCTTGCCGCGCTGTGGCCGAGCTACGACAGCACCGCCGCCCTCGCCGTCCAGGTCGGGGTCAGCACCGGCATGCTCAACGGCGCGGCGACGTCGGTCTACCTGCTGCGCCGGCGCGTGCAGCGCCTGCTGGCCGAGACCGAGACGCTCACGCACCTCGACCCGCTCACCGGGCTGCACAACCGCCGCTACCTCGTCGAGCAGGCCGACCGCGTCTGGCGGCAGGCGCGGCGCGACGGCACCCGGGTCTGCGCCATGGTGCTCGACCTCGACCATTTCAAGCGGCTGAACGACGAGTTCGGGCACGCCGTCGGCGACGCCGTCCTCAGCGCCGTGGCCGCGTCCCTCGCGGTCGCCGTCCGCCCCGCCGACGTGCTGGCCCGCATCGGGGGTGAGGAGCTCGTGGTCCTGGGGTCGGTGAACGACGCCGCCGAGGCCGGCCGGCTGGCCGAGCGGCTGCGGTCGGCCGTCGCCCGGGGTCAGGGCGCCGGCGGGCACGGCGTCACCGCCTCGATCGGGCTCGCCGTCACCCGGCCGGTCGACGGGGAGGACCCCGTGGCGGCGCTCTGGCGGCTGGTCGACGAGGCCGACGGGGCGATGTACCGGGCCAAGCGCGAGGGCCGGGACCGGGTGGCCACCGCGGGGGTCCCGCGCGCCCGCAGCCCCCGCGCGGAGGAGACCAGCTCCTAGCTAGACCGGTGCGGCCGGCGCCCCACGGCCGGGTCGCTCGACCGGTGGTTCCGGCGGTTCTCTGCTTGGCTGAGGGCATGTCGCTGGTCGCGCCCGGTCCGACGCGCACGGTGCCGCCTCCGCTGCGCGTGCAGGCCGACGTGCGCGACCGGTGGCTGACCCAGCGGCTGCTCGACGTCCTCCCCGGCCTGATGGACCGGGCGGGCATCGACCTGTGGATCGTGGCCGGCCGCGAGTACAACGAGGACCCGGTCCTCGCCACGCTGCTGCCGGCGTCCTGGTTGTCCGCCCGGCGGCGCACGATCCTGCTGCTGCACCGCAGCGACGACGGCGTCACCCCCGCGGCGGTCTCCCGCTACCCGGTGGGCCAGTTCCTGCCCGCGTGGACCGTCGACCCCCGCGAACCCGCGGGGCGGGGCCAGTGGGCGGAGGTCCGCCGCTTCGTGGAGCAGGCCGATCCCCGCCGCATCGGCATCGACGTCTCCGAGGACTTCGCGCTCGCCGACGGCCTCTCCCACACCGAGCACCGGTTGCTCACCGAGGCGCTGGGCCCCTACGCGGAGCGGCTGGTCTCGGCCGAGCGGCTGGCGGTGAGCTGGCTGGAGACGCGCCTCCCGGAGGAGATCGACGCGCTGCGCGGGATGAACCGGCTGGTGCACCAGGTGATCGCGGAGGCCTTCTCCCCCGCCGTCGTGCGGGTGGGCGAGACGAGCCCCCTCGACGTGGCGTGGTGGATCCGGCAGCGCTTCCACGACCTCGGTGTGGAGCCGTGGTTCCAGCCGTCGGTGCTGCTGCAGCGGGCCGGGGTGCCGCTGGCCGAGGACGGCGGCACGCTGCTCCCCGCCGTCCCCGGGGACGCGGTGGTGCAGCCCGGTGACCTGCTGCACTGCGACGTCGGCCTGAGCTGCCTGGGCCTGCGCACCGACACCCAGCGCAACGCCTACGTCCTGCACGCGGGCGAGACCGACGCCCCCGCCGGGCTGCGCGCCGCCCTGCAGGCGGCCAACCGGCTGCAGGAACTCACCACGGCCGCGCTGGTGCCGGGCCGCACCGGCAACGAGGTGCTGGCCGCCGCCCGCGCCGGGGCGGCGGACGAGGGCCTCGACGGGGACGTCTACTCCCACCCCATCGGCTACCACGGGCACGGCGCCGGCCCGGCCATCGGCCAGTGGGACCAGCAGCAGGGCGTGCCCGGCGCCGGCGACTACCCGGTCCACCCCGACACCGCCTACGCCCTGGAGCTCGCCGTGCGTCGCACGGTGCCCGAGTGGGGTGGCCAGTGCGTCCGGCTGGGGCTCGAGGAGGGCATCGCACTCACCGATGCCGGCGTCGAGTACCTCGACGGGCGGCAGACCGACTTCCTGCTCATCGGCTGACGGCCGCGCCGCTCCCGCCGGGGACGGGAGCGGCGCGGCGGGGCGCTCACTTCTTCCGCGAGCTCGCGGTCTTCTTGTCGTTCGCCTTCTGAATGGCGTCGACCAGTTCCTTCTTCTTCATCTTCGACCGGCCGGAGATGTCGAGCTTCTTCGCGACCTTCTTGAGGTGGTCCTTGCTGGCGTTCGCGTCCACGCCGCCCTTGGTCTTCTTGCCCGTGTCCCGGCCGCCCTTGGCCTGCTCGTCGGAGGGACCCTTCTTGCCCCCCTCCTTGGGCTCCCAGTGGTCGCCGACCTTCTCGTGCGTGTGCTTGAGCGCGGAGTAGGCGGTCTGGTGCGCCCGCCGCCCCTCGCCGTAGGACTCCACCGCGGAGTCGTGGGCCTTGGCGTAGGTGCGCTGCGCCTTCTTGTCCGAGCGCTGGATGGTGCTCGGCAGCTCTTCCTTCTTGGCCTTGCCGTCCTTCGTCGCCTTGGGCACGATGGCTCCTCCTTCGTCGGTGTCGGAGCGCCCCTACCCCGGCCGGCGCGGATGATCACCTGATCGGCCCGGCATCCCACCGGACGGGGACCAGGCGGCCGCTCCCCCGGGTCGGGGAGCGACCGCCCGGCGCTCAGGCGGGTCCGGCGAGCCGGACCGGACCGGTCACCGCCCGGCCTCCGCCTCCCCCTCCGCGAGCGTCTCGTGCAGGGCCCAGTACGCGGGCTTGCGCTCGTAGTCCTCGAACATCACGGTCGCCGCCCCCTGGCCGGGCGAGAAGCTCGGCACCCACGAGTACCTGTCGTTGAAGCCCCAGATCGTGAAGGAGTTGCAGTCGTCGACCGACAGGCAGGCCTCGAGGACCCCCCGGTAGGTGTCCGCCTGCTCGGCGAGCTGCTCCGCGGTGGGCACCCCGCTCTCCGGGAGGGTGAACCGGACGTCGAGCTCGGTGATCGCGGTCTCCAGCCCCAGGTCGTCGAAGCGCTGCATGTTCTCGTCGAGGGTCTCCGGGAAGGGGTACTGCAGGTCCAGGTGTGCCTGGAAGGCGAACCCGTGCAGCGGGACGCCGTCGGCGAGCAGCTCCTGCGCGAGCTCGTAGTAGGCGTCGCTCTTCGGGCCCATGTCCTCGACGGCGTAGTCGTTGAGGAAGAGCTCGGCCTCCGGGTCGGCCTCGTGCGCCCAGCGGAACGCGTCGGCGATGATCCCCGGGCCGAGCCGCTGGATGAAGATGTTGGCAGTCGCGCCCGTCGAACCGTCCCGCAGCCGCACGCCGCCGTCGTCCCACGTGTCGGCGAAGATCTCGTTGGCGACGTCCCACTGCTGGATGCGGCCCGCGTAGCGGCCGACCACCGTCTGGATGTGGTCCTTGAGGATGGCCCGGAGCTCCTCGTCGGAGTAGTCCCCCTCGGTGACCCACTCGGCCAGCTGGCTGTGCCAGAGCAGGGTGTGCCCGCGGACGACCTGCCCGTGGCGCTCGGCGAAGGCGACGATCGCATCCGCGGGCCCGAAGTTGTAGACCCCGGGCTCGGGGTGGATGAACTCCCACTTCATCTGGTTCTCGGGGGAGACCGAGTCGAACTCCGTGGCGAGGACCTTCCGGTACCGGGGGTCGCGGGTGAACGGATCGGGGTAGTCCGCGTTCACGTGGTGCCCCCCGCCGGCGACCGCGGTCCCGATGACCAGGTCGTCGGGGGTGACGGTGCGCAGGCCGTTCCGGATGGCCGGGCCGGAGGACCGGTCCTCCCGGGCCTGGGCCGGCGGTGCCGCCTGGTCCTGCGGCGCCGCCGCGGCGGGCAGGACCGCGGCGGAGATCGCGACCGGGACCAGGGCCACCCCGACCGCGCAACGGGCTGCCGCCCGCGAACCGAACCTCACAGAGCGCATGCTGTGCCTTCCCTCGAGACGTCGGAGCAGCTTCCGGAAATTTCCGGAAGCCGTGTCGCGGACGTTACGTAGATCACATGTCGGCGTCAACAGGAGCGCAGGACGCCACGACGGAGGCCGCCCCCTCGCCCGTCGGGAGGAGCTCCGCCGCGCACCCGCCCGGGGCCGTGCAGCCGGCCGTAGGCTGGCCGCCCCGACCAGGAGGAGGTCCGTTGGCCGACGAGCAGACCGGCGCGGTGACCATCGCTGCCATCGCCGCGGCGGCCGGGGTGTCGGTCCCGACGGTCTCGCGCGTCCTGAACGGGCGGTCCGACGTGGCCCCGCAGACCCGCGAGCGCGTGGAGCAGCTGCTCCGCGATCACGGCTACCAGCGCCGGGGCGGCCGGGCCCGGGCGCGGCTGATCGACCTCGTCTTCAACGACCTCGACAGCCCGTGGGCGGTGGAGATCATCCGCGGGGTCGAGGACGCCGCCCACGCGGCGGGCGTCGGCACCGTGGTCACCGCGATCCACCGCCGGGCCAGCGCCACCCGGGGGTGGCTGGACAACCTCAGCGCCCGGGCCAGCGACGGTGCCATCCTGGTCACCAGCGAGCTGGACCCCGAGCTCGACGCGGAGCTGCGCAAGCTGCAGGTCCCCGCGGTCGTCGTCGACCCGGCCGGTGTCCCGGGGCTCGACGTGCCGACCATCGGTGCGACCAACTGGGCCGGCGGCCTCAGCGCCACCGAGCACCTGACCGGGCTCGGCCACCGGCGCATCGGCTTCGTCGCCGGTACCCCCGATCTCTGGGCCAGCCGCGCCCGCCTGGCCGGGTACCGGGCAGGCCTGGAGGCCGCCGGGCTGCCGTTCGACGCCGACCTGGTGGTCGAGGGCGACTTCGGCTACGCCTCGGGAGCTCGCGCGGCCGACCGCCTCCTGGCCCTGCCCGACCCGCCGACCGCCGTCTTCGCCGCCAACGACCAGATGGCACTGGGGGTCTACGAGGGGGTCCGGCGCCGGGGCATGCGGGTGCCCGAGGACGTCAGCGTCGTCGGGTTCGACGACCTGCCGGAGGCCCGCTGGTCCTCGCCGCCGCTCACCACGGTGCACCAGCCGCTGACCGAGATGGGTGTGCTGGCGGCGCGGACGGTGCTGCGGATGCTGGACGGCGAGACCATCGAGAGCCCGCGGCTGGAGCTGGCCACGCGGCTCGTCGTGCGCGACAGCACCACCCCGTCACGGCTGCGCCCCGCCGAGCCGGTCTCCTCCTAGGAACGGGAGCAGCTCACCGGCTCCGCCCCCCACGCGCGGCGCCGTGCTGCCGGATCCTGGCCGCGCGTGGCGGGCTCGGCAACCGTCGCGCAGCACCTCGGCGCCGGTAGGTTCCGGCCGTGGACGCGAGCACCTTTTGGACGCTGGTCGAGGACACCCGCGCGGAGGCGGTCGAGACCGCGAAGGACTCGGTGGTGGCCGAGCACGTCGTGACCCTCACGGCCGCGCTGGAAGAGCTCTCTGACGACGACGTCCTGGGCTTCTACCGCCAGCTCATGGCCGCCCGCACCCGGGCCAACCGCTGGGACCTCTGGGCCGCGGCGTACGTCGCTCTCGGCGGGGCGGGCGAGGACGCCTTCCTCGACTTCCGGAACTGGCTGATCAGCCACGGGCGGGACGCCTACGAGCGGGTGCTGGCCCAACCCGACGCGCTCGTCGACCTCGAGTGGGACGAGGACGAGGACGACTTCGGCTGCGCCGAGGAGTGGGCCTACGCCCCGCTCGAGGTGCTGGAGGACCGCGGTTTCGCCGAGGAGGACCTCGACCCGGGCCCCGACGAGGTCGACGACCAGTTCGGCGAGCCCTCCGGCGAGCCGTTCCCGGAGGACGACGACGAGTGGTTCGCCGCCCGGTTCCCCCGGCTGTGGGCCGCCTACGGCCAGGTCTGACCGTCCAGGTACCGCGTCCAGTGCGCCCGCTCGGCGTCGGTCATCGCGCGGCTGGCGTTCGCCGCGAAGTCGAACACCACGAGCACGCAGTCGGCCCGGATCGCGACCTCGCTGTCCTGCGCGAGCTCCTGCCGGACGGTGAAGGACTTCGTGCCCAGCCGGGTCACCCAGCTCTGCACGCAGAGCTCCTCGCCCACCCGGTAGTAGAGCTGGCGGAGGTAATCGACCTCGAGACGGGCGAGGATCAGACCGCCGCCGGCGTGGTCGTCCCCGATCGCCAGCCGGGCGTCCTCCAGGAGAGCCAGCGCACGGGCGTGGTTGACGTGGCCCAGCATGTCGGGGTCCGACCAGCGCAGCCGGACCGGGTGCTCGTGCCGCACGTCAGGGCAGGTCGGCGGTGTCGGAGGACTGCCGGTGCGCACCCTGCGCGTCGTCGGGGTCGGGGTGGACCGTCCGCTCCTCCGACTCGGCGAGGATCACCTCGGCGGCGACCTCCTCCATGCCGCTGCCCTGGACGCCCTTCTCCTCGGGCAGCAGCTGCGAGCGGGTCTCGATGTTGCCCTCAGTGACGTTGTCCAGCGCCTGCGGGCTCGGCTTCTTCTGCGTCGTCACGTCAGAACCGCTGCTGCTCGGTGCCGAGCCCGAGGGCCTGGGCGACCTTCTGGACGTTCTCGAACCGCTGCCCGGCGGGCAGCCGCCGCAGGTCCGCCAGCACCCGGTCGGTGCCGCCGCCCTCCTGCGCCTTGGCGACGAGCTGGTCGCGGTCGGCCGGCCACACCTCCTTGCCCAGGGCCTCGGCCAGCGCGGCGCGGTGGTCGAGGTCGGCCTGGTCGGTGCCGGGTGCGGTGGCGGCCTGGTGCGGATCGGTCACGGGGAACTCCTCGGTCGGGACGACGCGCGTCAGTTGCCGGCGTCGGTGGAGGCGTCGGTGTAGCGCAGGAGCGCAGCCACCGGGTCATCGCCGGGCAGCGCCGCCTTCGGGACGACGAGCACGCCGGCCGCGCTGGCCACAGCCGCTTCCAGCAGCGCCGGACCGGCCGGGGCGACCCCGCCGTGCACCCCGAGCGCGTCCATGTCCTGCTGCTTGACGCCGAGCTCGAGCGGGCTGCCGCCGACCAGCAGGGTCGCGTCGGCGTCCCGCTCGTCGGTGACGACGAGGGTCTCGACCTGCCCCTTGCGCAGTGCCTCGACGACGGCCGCCGTGCCGGTGACGGCCAGCCCGTGGGCGCCGGCAGCCTGCACCTGGTCGACGGCGGTGGCGATGTCGCGCGCCTCGTGCTCGGCGACCAGCTCGTTCGTCCGCCGCTCGATCGGCTCGCGGTCGGCTCCGGCCGCGCGCCCACCCTCCTCCATGGTGACGACGAGGTCGGACCACACGCCGCTGGCGCGGTCGGAGAGGATCTGCCGCGCCCGCACGTCGCCGGCCAGCAGCACGAAGCGGGGGCCCAGCCGCCGGACCAGGGAGGCGATCTCCTCGGCGACCTTGTCGGCGTTGTCGATCCACTGGTTCTCGGCCGTCTCCATGTACCGCCGCTGGGACCACCCGCCGACCCCGAGCTTGCGCATGTGGAAGGTGTCGCCCTCCACCTGCCGCTCCTCGTACTCCTGGCCCGGGAGCCCGGCAGCGGTGATGTCGGCACCGACCCGGTCGGCGACGACCACGACGTGCGGCACCCGGCCGGCCAGCTGGCGCAGCACCGGGAGCAGGTCGGGGTGCGCCGCCCACTCGGCGGTCTCGCGGGCGGGGCTGTCGGCGAGCACCTCGTCGAGCACGACCGACCCGTCGGCGGCCACGATGACGGCGCGGCCCTTCAGCGTGCCGGCCTCGCCGCCCTCGTTGCCCTCGATAAGCCGGGCGCGCACGGCCTCGACGACCGTCTCCGGCGCCCCCTGCTCGGTCAGCTGCTCGCAGATCGCACGCACGCGGAGCTCGAGCTCGGTGTCGGCGGACTCGGTGGTGTGCGTGACGTCGGCGCAGACCGTGGCGTAGGGACCAGCGGCGGCGAACACCGGCTCCAGGAAGGACACGTCCATGTCGGGGGGACAACTCCTCGGTCGATCGGGGGTGTTCGGTGGGCGGGGTGGCGCTGGGCCGTGACTCCCGCCGTCGCCGCCTACCCACCGACCGGAAGCTCACACCCGGTGTCGAACGCGGAGGACGGGGTAGGCGGTCGGTCGACACGGAACCGCAGAGAGGACGAGGGATGACCGAGCACGACCAGCTGCCCCTGCCCGACTACGACCACCTGCCCGTGGAGGGTCTGGCCTCGCGGATCCGGACGCTGGACGCCCGGGGTCTGGAGACCGTGCTCGAGTACGAACGCGCCCACGCCAACCGCGTGCAGGTGGTCACGATCATGGAGAACCGCCTCACCGCGCTGCGCGAGGGGGCGCAGCCCTCCGGTGGCGACCCCGCCGCCTCGGCCGCCGACGACCCGTCGCACGCCGCGGGCGGCTCCAAGGTCTCCGGGGCGACCACCGGCCCGGCGATCAATCCGTCGTCGCAGGGCGACCCGACCAACCCGTCGCAGCCGCGCGGAACCGGCTCCGCGGGCCCGCAGCCCACGCACTGAGCCGGCCTGCCGAGCAGGCATAGGAAGCGTTGCATGCGGAATGGGGGCCGAATCCGCATGCAAAGCTTCCTATGCCTGGGGGTCAGGGACCGCTGAAGGTGGCCACGATGTCCATGACGGCGGGCCCGAGCAGCACGATGAACAGCGTCGGCAGGATGCACAGGATCAGCGGGAAGATCACCTTCACCGGGATCTGCATGGCCTTCTCCTCGGCCCGCTGCCGCCGCTTGAGCCGCATCTCCGCGGCCTGGGTGCGCAGCACGTCCGCGATCGAGACCCCGTACTGGTCGGCCTGCACGACGGCCCGGATGAACCGGCGCAGGTCGGGGACGCCGGTCCGCTCGGCGAGCGCCAGGTAGGCGTCCCGCCGCGGCTGGCCGACGGCGATGTCCTGCAGGGTGCGCACCAGCTCCTCGGCGAGCGCCCCCTTGCCGTTGCTGCCGGCCCGGGCCATGGCGGACTCGAAGCCGAGCCCTGCCTCGACCGCGATGGTCATCTGGTCGAGCGTGTCGGCCAGCTCGAGCGCGATCGCCTCCTGCCGTTCCTGACCGCGGCTGTGCAGCAGCAGTTCCGGCAGGAAGTAGGCCACGACGGTGCCCAGCACCGCGGCTCCAGCGGTCACGGGACCGGGCGAGGACGTCGCCAGGAGTAGTCCGAGCACGCCCGCGACCGGACCGAGGACGAGCTTCGCCGCGACGAGCCTGAGCACCGGCCAGGCGGCGGGCCGCCCGGCGCGGCCGGCCAGGCGGTCGAGCCGCGCGACGGTCCCCCGCGGCGTCAGCCCTCGGGCGGCCCGGGAGAGGACGCCGGGACCGGTACGGCCGCGCGCACTGGTCATCGCGGCGGGGTCGATGCCCCGCAGCAGGTTGTCGCGGATCTGCACGCTCTCCCCGCCGGCGCCGGAGAGCAGCGACCAGCCCAGCACGGGGAGGGCCGCAGAGAGGGCGAGCGCGGCCAGGATCACGGGGACGGGGACGGTCGTCATCAGAACCTGATCGCCACGGTCTTCTTCAGCCACAGGCCGCCCACGAGCAGCATCACGGCTGCGCCGGCGAGCATGCCGTAGCCGACGAGGCTCTGCGTGAACTTGGCCAGGTACTCCGGGTTGCTCACCGAGAGGAACCCGGTCACACCGAAGGGCAGGGCCATCAGCACGATCGCGGACAGCTTCCCCTCGGCCGACAGCGCCTTGACCTGACGCCGGATGGCGTTGCGCTCGCGGATGGTGTTCCCGACGGCGTCGAGCACCTCGGCGAGGTTGCCACCGACCTCCCGGTGGATGGCGATGGCCTGCGCGACCCAGGTGAAGTCGTCGCTGCCCATCCGGTCGGCGACCTCGTCGAGCGCGTCGTTGAGGTCGCGACCGACGCGGGTCTCGTTGACGATCCGGGCGAACTCCTCCGACGTCGGCGCCTCCGCCTCGTGCGACACCGAGTCGACGGCGCGCAGCAGGCTGTGCCCGGCTCGCAGGCTGCTGGCCATGAGCTGCAGAGAGTCGTCCAGCTGATCGGCGAACGCGGCCTGCCGGCGCCCGGCCAGGAAGCCGAGCATCAGTTTCGCGCCGAAGGGCACCACGACGACCACGAGCACGGCCAGCAGGGGGCCGCCGAGCAGGCCGCTGATCACCCCGCCGACGAGGGCGGTCAGCCCGACGGCGAGGACGAAGTTCGGCAGCGTCGTCGACAGGCCGGCGCGCTCGAGGGCCGCTGCCCAGGCGGCGAGCCGGCCGCGCTTGACCAGCACCTTCTCGACCGCGGCCCCGGCCGCCGCCCCCGCGCCCGCCAGCGCCGAGGTGGGCGGCGCCACGGAAGGGTCCAGCCGGGCCAGCGGCACGCGCGCGGGGCCGGCCGGGAGGACGACGAGGGCGAGGACCAGCAGCGCCGCGGCGATCGCGCCGACGCCGAGGGCCAGGAACGCAGCGGACACGGTCACCACCGCCTGGGGGCGGCCGGCTCGACCGCGCCGAAGACGCGGGGCGAGAGCGTGATGCCCAGGTCGTCGAACTTGTCGGTGAACCGCGGCCGGACGCCGGTCGGCACGGGCTTGCCGAGGAAGGTGCCGTGCGCGTCGACCCCGGCGGAGTAGTCGAAGAGGAAGGCGTCTTGGAGGGTCACGGTCTCCCCCTCCATGCCCTGCACCTCGGTGACGTGGGTGACGCGGCGGCTCCCGTCGCGCAGCCGGGTGATCTGGACGACGAGGTCGACGGCGGAGGCGATCTGCTCACGGATGGCCCGCAGCGGCAGGTCCATGCCGGCCATCAGCACCAGGGTCTCCAGCCGGGCGATCGCGTCGCGCGGGGTGTTGGCGTGCACGGTGGACAGCGAGCCGTCGTGGCCGGTGTTCATGGCCTGGAGCATGTCCAGCGACTCCCCGCCACGGCACTCCCCGACCACGATCCGGTCGGGCCGCATGCGCAGTGAGTTGCGGACCAGGTCGCGGATGGTGATCGCGCCTCTGCCCTCGATGTTCGGCGGCCGCGACTCCAGCCGGACGACGTGCTCCTGCTGGAGCTGCAGCTCGACCGCGTCCTCGATGGTGACGATCCGCTCGCCGTCCGGGATGAACGACGACAGCACGTTGAGCAGCGTCGTCTTCCCGGTGCCGGTGCCGCCGGAGACGATGATGTTGAGCCGGGCCTCGACGCAGGCGTGCAGCAACTCGGCCATCTCAGGCGAGAGCGTCCCGAAGCCGATGAGGTCCTGGACCCCGAACGGCTCCTTCGAGAACTTGCGGATGGTCAGCGTCGAACCGCTGAACGCCAGCGGCGGGATGATCGCGTTCACGCGCGAACCGTCCGCCAGCCGGGCGTCGACCAGCGGGGAGGACTCGTCGATCCGCCGCCCCACCCGCGAGACGATGCGGTCGATGACCCGCCGCAGGTGCTCCTCGGACGTGAACCGCGTGGCGGTTCGCTCCAGCCGGCCGCCTCGCTCCACGTAGATCGCGTCCGGCCCGTTGACCATGATCTCGCTGACCGCGGCGTCGTCGAGCAGCCGCTGGAGGGGGCCATAGCCCAGCACGTCGTCGGCCAGTTCGGCGGTGAGCCGCTGGCGCTCCTCCGTGCTGAGCGGGACGTTCTCCTCCTCGACGACCTCGTCGAGCTCCTTGAGGACCACCGCGCGCAGCGCGTCCTCTGCCATCGAGGGATCGTTCATCCGGCTGCCCATGCGCTCGAACAGCGCCTTGCCGACGCGGTCCTTGAGCCGGGCCAGGGCGTCGGTCGGCGGCGCGGGGCTCGCGGCGGCGGCCGGCCGGGGCAGGGTCCGGGTGGCCGGGGGCGCGGCAGGCGACGCCGCGCGTGGCGCCGCCGCCTGCGTGGCAACGGATGCGGGCTGGGCGGTCGCGGGTGCCACTGCTCCCCCGCCCCGCGCCGCCTGCAGCCGCTCGGCGAGGTTCACGACGCCGCCCGGTGCTTGGCCCGGTAGCGACCGGACTTCGCGAGCGGGGTGGCCGAGAAGCGGGACACCAGTCGGCGCAGCTCGCGCACCATCGGGTCGCGGCGGCCGCCGCTGGACAGGATGGGGACGCCCTGGTTGGTCGTGGCGGGCACGGCCTTCGACCGGGGCAGGACGACGTCGACGCCGGTGCCGATCGTCGTCTCGACGTCGCGGACGGTCAGCCCGCCCTTGGGGTCGGCGAAGTTCATGACGACGTGCCGCCCGGCGGGGATCATGGCCAGCTCGCGGAGCACGTCGAGCTCCTTGCGCAGCCCGCGCACACCGGGCACGTCCATGCTCGTGAGCATGACGACGTCGGACGCCCGGTCCAGCGCCGCCAGAGTCTGCTCGGACAGGCCGGGGGCCGTGTCGACGACGACGTAGCGGAACTCGCGCGCCAGGGAGGCCAGCAGCCGGGTGACGTCCTCACCGCTGACCGTGTCACCGGCCGCCGGCGACTCCGCGCCGCAGACGGCGAACAGCCCGCTCGGGTGCTGGGTCAGGAAGGTCTTGAGGACCATGGTGTCCTCGGCCGCCGGCCCGTGGACGGCGTCGGGCAGGGTGTACTCGGGGACCAGTCCCAGGGCGGAGGCCACGTCGCCGAACTGCACGTCCAGGTCCACCAGCACCGTGGACTGGGGGGCGGCCTCGGTGAGCCCGATGGCCAGGTTCGTGGCGACGGTGGTCTTGCCGACCCCGCCCTTGGGCGAGGCGATGGTGATGACCCGCCCGGCGTAGCGGTCGGTCTCGCTGGTCGGGCGCAGCACCCGGCGCCGGCCGGCGGCGGCCCGCCCGGCCCGCTCGACGGCGGCGGCGATCTCCTCGACCCCGGCGTCGGGCGGCAGCAGGTCGCGGATGCCCGCGCGCATGGCCGCCTGCCACATCTCGGGCGACGGCTCGGCCATGAGGACGACGGTGATCCCGGGCGACTGCACGTCGAGCCGGCTGGCCAGGCCCAGCACCTCGGGAGCCGGCGCGTGCGGACCCACGAGCAGCACGTCGGGCAGTTCGTCGTCCACGAGCTGCTCGAACAGCCGGGCCGGGTCGCTGGGCAGCCGGCCCGGAGGGAGCACGTGGACGTCGCCGCCGGTGGCCTCCTTGACCCGCAGGACGAGGTCCTCCCCGGCTCCGGCCAGCACGACGCGGCTCATGAGTAGGCCTTTCCGTAGATGGTGTCCGGCGTGAGCACCTGGGTGCGGGAGACGTCGGGGTCGGCGGGCTCGAGCGACAGCCAGATGCTGGCGTGCTCGGCGGCGAAGACGATCGCCTCGGCCTGGGCCGCGGGAACGGCGAACGTGATCATGAGGCTGCCCGAGGGGGCGGGCGCCGCGGCGGGCGCCGCCGTCCCGTCGGCGGGCGGGGCCGGCGGGGCGGGCGCCCCCTGCACCTGGCTGACCAGCACCTCGTGCAGGACCGAGTGGGTGGTGCCCCCGGCGTCCCCGGTCATGGAGACGAAGACGCCGACGGTGTCACCGGCCGCCAGCCGGCCGCCCACGGCGCGCTGCGGCTCCAGGACGATGCTGACCTCCTGCATCCCGTCGGGCACGGGCACCGTGCCGGCGGCCTGCCGCGCGTCGGGCCGCACGAACCGGCTGTCGAGCAGCTGCTCCCCCGGGGCCAGCGCCACGTCGGCGACGCGGTCGGCCAGCGTGGCCAGGTCGGTGACCCGGCCGGGCATCGCCGCCTTCGCCGGCAGGAGCTCGACGCCGACCAGTTCGGCCAGGGCGCTGCCGGGGGTGCCGGCCGGGATGGCGGCCTCGGCCACCAGCACCTCCACGGCCTGGACGCCGGCGAGGGCACGCTGCTCCGCGCCGCGCACGTAGCCCACGAGGACCACGGTGCCGACGGCGATCAGCACGAGGGCCGCCACGGCGGCCAGGAAACGACGTCTCACGAGTGGGCGCCCCTATCGGATCAGTCGGAGGATCGAGGCGCCCGTCTGCGGGGCGTCCGGGCTGTAGTTCCAGTCGTCGGAGAGCTCGACGAAGCGCGTGTAGTAGCCCGTGACGCACCGGTCGCTGGAGTTGGTGCCGGGCCCGCAGACCTTGTTGCCGCTCTTGATCGAGCCGTTGACGGCATAGCCGGTGAGCGTGAAGGCGGCGTAGCCGTAGACCCGGTACCAGCCGTTGCTGCCGCCGTCGCCGAACTCGTCGAAGAGCGGCAGCAGGACCGTCCGCCCGAGCCAGCCCTGGAGGTCGGCCTCGGAGCAGCCCTGGGGCAGCGAGACGCCGGTGTCGGAGTCCAGCCGCTGACCGATGGCGGAGGTGGCGTGGCAGCGGCCCTGGTCGGGCACGACCCACCCGAAGCCACCGGGCACGAAGTTGCCCGACGGTCCGGTGCAGCCGCCGACGTCGTCGGACTTGCTGAACATGATCGTCTGCAGCGTCTCCGTCGACGGCAGCCCGCCGCCGGTCTGGGCCTTGAAGGAGCACCAGGAGAAGGTGAGGGGCAGCACGGCGGTGCCCTGGCTCGGGGCACCCCAGCCGACGGTCGCGCTGGCCGAGACCTGGCTGCTGTCGTGGCCGATCACCGGCGCGAACCAGTGCTCCTTGGGGGCGCCGCCGGTGACTGTGACGCTGAGCGGGTCACCGCTGAGGACGGGCTGGGCAGCGGTGCCCGTCGGGTCGTTGTGGCTGATCAGCTGCTGGGCCGTGGAAAGCATGTCGCCGCAGTTGCCGCGCGAGCAGTCCTGCGCGACGGCGATGGCGGCGGCGTCGGCCGCGACCTGGAGCCGGGCGCGCTCGGCGTAGAGGGCGCCGAGGTCGACGGCGATGGCCGTGAAGCCCAGCATCGGGACCAGGAGCAGCGAGAAGACGACAGCGCTGGCGCCGCGCTCGCCGGCCAGCCGGCGGCGGAGCCGCGAGGTCAGCCGTTGCATCGCATGACCCCCGTTCCGGTGAGCTCGATCTCGGAGCCGAAGAAGCCGGTCAGGTACGGCTTCGGGTACGTGACGGTGAGGCGGACGGCGGTGTCGCCGGCGCCGGTGGTGGGACAGGACTCCGCCGTCCCGCCGACGATCACGATGTCGATCTGGTCGTCGGTGATCGCCGGGTGCAGCGAGGCGGCGGCGTTGCGGACGACGGCCCGAGCGTCGGCGGGGTCGTTGCGCAGGGCCATGGCCCGCACGCCCTCGCGGGCGGCCGCCGAGAGCGTGCCCTGCACCTGGAAGGCGTGGCCGAACTCGGCGATGCCGATGACCAGCAGGACCAGCAGCGGCACGATGAAGGCGAACTCCACCGCGGTCGCGCCGCGCTCGTCACGCACCCGTCGCTCGCTCATCCCGCCCACCTCCTCTCGTGCAGCGGCGCAGCGGCCCCCGGGACGAGGGCCGCTGCGCCGGAACCGCTACGGCGTCGCGCAGCAGCGAGCGATCAGGGGGTGGTGGTCGTCGTGGTGCCGCCGCCGACGGCCGGCAGCTGGCCCTCGACGTCGGAGAAGAGGTCGCTCAGGCCGCCACCGAGGGCGGTCACGGCGACGATGATGGCGACGGCGATGAGGCCGACCATGAGGCCGTACTCGACGGCGGTGGCGCCCTTCTCGTCCCGGCGCAGGCGCTCCTGGGCGACCGCGACGAAGCTGGCGATGGTGGCGTAGGCGTTGATCACGTGCACTCCCTGAGGTGTCGGCCGTCCGGCAGGATCGGGTGACCCGGCCTGTGCGGCTGCTGGGGAGAGTTGTCGTGCAGGACACGCCGCGGCTTGAGCGGGCTTCACCCCTTCCAGCGACACCGGCCCGTCGGACGGGCGACGTGGCGGCGGGGTAGATCACGCTCCGTCAGCGGATCAGCCGAGCAGGGCGCCGCCCCACCCGACCGCGATCGCCGCGCCGATCAGCATCGCCGGCCCGAAGGGCAGCTCGCTCCGCCGGCCGACCCGCCGGCCCACGAGCAGTGCCAGCGCCACCACGGCCTGCACCACGAATCCCGCCACCGCCCCCAGCAGCACCGCGTCCCAGCCGAGCCAGCCCAGCGGGAGGCCGATCAGGGCGGCCAGCTTGACGTCGCCCATGCCGAGGCCCGCGGGCGAGATCAGCGCCATGACCAGGTAGCCGCAGAACAGCACGGCGGCCGCCAGGCCGGCGCGCAGCAGTTGCTCCCACGCGCCGTCCGCCGCGGCGGCCACGGTGAGCAGGGCAGCCGTGCCCGCGACCGCCGGTCCGGTGACGCGGTTGGGCAGCAGCCGGTGGCGCAGGTCGACCAGCGCGAGGAGCACGCCCGCCCCGGTGACGACCAGGAACGCCGGCAGCGCCCAGACCGCGCCGAGCCGCAGCGCCACGAGGGCGAACAGCGCGGCCGTGAGCAGCTCCGTCAGCGGGACGGGCAGCATCCGCCGGGCGCGCGGCGCCTCCCCGCCGTCCCACGGGAAGGCCGCGGCGAGCCGGTCGGCCAGCGCTCCGGCGAGCACGCCCAGCAGCGCGGACACCGCGACCGCCGCGGCGGTCACCGGCCGGCGGGAGGGAGCTCGGGGATCACGGCGCACACCCTGGCACAGCCCGATGGCCTCGCTGCGCAGGCGCCGGTGGGGCCGCGGAGGATCGGCGGCCGGTTCGGCTGAAGACCGGCCCACCACCCGCCGTTGAGAATCACGGTCGCGGGCGCGGGCGCGGGACGGACAGGGAGGCGGCGTGCGGATCAGCACGAACGTCGCGGCGCTCAACACCCACCGGGTCCTCGCGGGGAGCGACCGGGCTGCAGGGCGGTCGCTGGAACGCCTGGCGTCAGGGCTGCGCCTCAACCGGGCCGCCGACGACGCCGCCGAGCTGGCGGTCGCGGAGGGCCTCCGGTCGCGCATCGGCGGCATGCGCCAGGCGGTGCGCAACACCCACGACGGCATCAGCGTCGTCCGCACGGCCGAGGGTGCCCTGGCGCAGTCGACGTCCGTGCTGCAGCGCATGCGCGACCTGACGGTGCAGGCGGCCAACGACGGAGCGCTCGACGCCTCCGCGAAGGCAGCGGTCCAGCGCGAGATCGACCAGCTCGCCGCCGAGCTGACCCGGATCGCCACGGTCACCGCCTTCAACGGCACCCCGCTGCTCGACGGCTCCTACCGCGGCACCTTCCAGGTGGGCTCGGAGGTGGGCGAGACGCTCACCGTCGTGATCGGCGGGGCCGGTAGGGGGATGGACGCCGAGGGGCTCGGCATCGGAGGCATCGACGTAGCCCGCACGGCGGCCGTCTCCGCGGCCCGGGCCACGGCGACCCCGGCCGTCTCCGACGAGGAGGGCGTGCCGACCTCCGGCCGGCTGTCCCTCGCGGGGGACTTCATCACACCCGGCAGCCTGGAAGCCGCCTACCGGGACCTCACGGGGACGATCAGCTACGCCGGCCGGACGTTCGACCTCGGCACCGTCGACTACACCGGTGACGTCACCGCCCAGGACCACATCGACACGATCAACCTCGCGGCGCGGGCGGCCCTGGGCACCGCCGGCATGCCGGTGGTGGCCACCTCCGGCGAGCTGGTCTTCACCGGTGACAACCCCGGCCCCGGGTCGACGACCGCCGACGGGCAGCGGCTGAGCCTGCGGTACGACCCCCAGCTGGACACCGGGACGGCGGTACGCGCCCTCGACACCGCGATCCGCCGGGTCGGTTCCGCGCGGGCCGATCTCGGCGCCATCGAGAACCGGCTGGCGCACACCGCGGCCCGGCTCGACGTCGCGGTCGAGAACACGACCGCGTCCTGGTCGCGGATCCGCGACACCGACATGGCGGCCGAGATGAGCACGCTGACCCGCGCCCAGGTGCTCTCCCAGGCCGGGACGGCGATGCTCGCCCAGGCCCAGCAGTCCCCCCAGGGCATCCTCCGCCTGCTGGGCTGAGGCCTGCCCGCTACGGCCGGAGCGACGACCGGGCACCGCACGACGGGCGCGCGGGCTGCCCGCCGGTGGGCCACACTCCGGACGTGACAGTGGACGAGGGCTCGACCCATCGCACGGCGGCGGTCTGGTCCTACCAGGGGCACGGCGTGCACGCCGCCCCGGGCGTGCACGAGTACGCGCTCGACCTGGTCCGGCAGCAGCTGCCCGAGGGCGGCCGGATCCTCGAGGTGGGCGCCGGCTGCGGCGCGCTGGCGTGCCGGCTGCGGGAGGCGGGCTTCGACGTCGTCCCCACCGACCTCGATCCGCCGCACGACTGGATCCACCGCCTCGACCTCGACGACCCGCAGTGGACCGGGGAGACCCGCGGCCCCTTCGACATGGTGCTCTGCGTCGAGACGCTCGAGCACGTGGAGAACCCGCGGAAGGTGCTGCGCTCGATGCGGTCGTTGCTGCAGCCGGGCGGCAAGCTGCTGGTGAGCACGCCGAACGTCGGCCACCCGCACTCGCGGCTGAAGATGTTCCTGCGCGGCGCGCCGTTCATCTTCGGGCCGGGTCACTACTACCAGCCCGGCCACATCTCGATCCTCCCCGACTGGCTGCTCGTCGAGCACGTGCGCACGGCGGGGTTCGAGGACATCACCGTCACCAGCGGCGGGTCGACCTGGTTCGTCGGGGCACGGCGCGTGGCCCACCGGGTGGAGACGGCGCTGCTGTGGGCGATCGGGCTGCGGCCACGGGCCCAGTCCGGCGAGGGGATCTGCACCTTCGTCACCGCCGTCGCCGTGTGACGGGAACGGCCGGACCGGTCAGGCGGGTCGGGTGCCGGCCAGGGTGGCGTAGGCGACGACGTTGTCCTCGTAGCTGCGGGCGACGGGGTCGAACTCGCCGCCGCAGGTGATCAGCCGCAGCTGGGGGTCGGGGGTGTTGCCGTACACCTGCAGGGTGGGGAACCCGGTCTTGGTGTAGCGCTCCACCCGGTCGACGGTGAAGACGGCGACGGTGCCGTCCCCGCGCTCGACCTCCACCTCCGCACCCGGTGTCAGCGCGCCGAGTTCGAAGAAGACGCCGGGGCCGTGCTCGGCGGAGTCGACGTGCCCCAGCAGCACGGCCGGGCCGACCGC
>NZ_FOAO01000018.1 GCF_900109665.1 Blastococcus sp. DSM 46786 | reverse complement strand
TCGCCCGCGAGCTCTACTACGTCCTACGCCCCACCCAGTCGCCCGAAAACATCGCCTCGGCCGCTTGACGATCCATAGGAGCATCCTGATCACCATGGGCGGGACGCCGCGGCGGCTACCCTGGACGGGTCATGACTGGTGAGACCCTCTACCCCCGCCTCGAGCCGCTGCTGGCCCAGATCCAGAAGCCGATCCAGTACGTCGGCGGCGAGCTCAACGCCCAGACCAAGCCGTGGGAGTCCGCGGCCGTGCACTGGGCGCTCATGTACCCCGACGCCTACGAGGTGGGGCTGCCGAACCAGGGCCTGATGATCCTGTACGAGGTGCTCAACGAGCGCCCCGACGCCCTGGCCGAGCGCACCTACGCCGTCTGGCCCGACCTCGCCGCCCTCATGCGCGAGCACGGCGTCCCGCAGTTCACCGTCGACGGCCACCGCTCGGTGCGCGACTTCGACCTGCTGGGGGTCAGCTTCGCGACGGAGCTCGGCTACACCAACCTGCTCGAGGCGCTCGACCTCGCCGGGGTCCCGCTGCATGCGGTGGACCGCGACGAGACCCACCCGGTCGTCGTCGCCGGCGGGCACGCCGCCTTCAACCCCGAGCCGGTCGCGGACTTCGTCGACTGCGCGGTCCTCGGCGACGGCGAGCAGGCCGTCGGCGACATCACCGACGTCGTCAAGGCGTGGAAGGCGCAGGGGCGCCCCGGTGGCCGCGAGGAGCTGCTCGCCCGGCTCTCCCGGGTCGACGGCGTCTACGTGCCGCGCTTCTACGCCTTCTCCTACGGGCCCGACGGCACCATCGCCGCCGTCACCCGCACCCGTGACGACGTGCCCGCCAAGGTCGGCAAGCGCACCGTCATGGACCTCGACGAGTGGCCTTACCCGAAGCAGCCGCTGGTGCCGCTGGCCGAGAGCGTGCACGAGCGGATGAGCGTGGAGATCTTCCGCGGCTGCACCCGCGGTTGCCGCTTCTGCCAGGCCGGGATGATCACCCGCCCGGTGCGCGAGCGGACGATCACCGGCATCGGCTCGATGGTCGAGCAGGGGCTGAAGGCGACCGGGTACGAGGAGGTCGGGCTCCTCAGCCTCTCCAGCGCCGACCACTCCGAGATCGGCCAGGTCGCCAAGCAGCTCGCCGACCGCTACGAGGGCACCAACACCAGCCTCAGCCTGCCCAGCACCCGGGTCGACGCCTTCAACGTCACCCTGGCCAACGAGCTCTCCCGCAACGGGCGGCGCAGCGGGCTGACGTTCGCCCCCGAGGGCGGCAGCGAGCGCATCCGCCGGGTCATCAACAAGACGGTGTCCAAGGAGGACCTCGTCCGCACGGTGACGACGGCGTACGCCAACGGCTGGACGCAGGTGAAGCTCTACTTCATGTGCGGGCTGCCGACCGAGACCGACGAGGACGTGCTCGAGATCGCCGAGCTCGCGGTCGAGGTCATCCGCGCCGGCCGGGAGGCCAGCGGGCGCAAGGACATCCGCTGCACCGTCTCCATCGGTGGCTTCGTGCCCAAGCCGCACACGCCCTTCCAGTGGGCGGCCCAGGCCAGCGCCGACACCATCGACTCCCGGCTCAGGCTCCTCCGGCAGGCCATCAACAGCGATCGCCGCATCGGCCGCTCCATCGGCCTGCGCTACCACGACGGCAAGCCCGGCGTGATCGAGGGCCTGCTCTCCCGCGGTGACCGCCGGGTCGGCCGCGTCATCGAGCGGGTGTGGCGCGAGGGCGGGAAGTTCGACGGCTGGAGCGAGCACTTCTCCTTCGAGCGTTGGACGCAGGCCGCGGCCGAGGAGCTCCCGGCGTTCGGCGTGGACCTGGACTGGTTCACCACGCGCGAGCGGACCGAGCAGGAGATCCTGCCCTGGGACCACCTGGACTCCGGTCTGGACAAGGAGTGGCTCTGGGAGGACTGGCAGGAGGCGCTCTCCGAGGAGGAGGTCGCCGACTGCCGGTGGACTCCCTGCTACGACTGCGGCGTCTGCCCCACCATGGGCACCGATATCCAGATCGGGCCGACGGGGCGCAGCCTGCTGCCGCTCACCGTCGTCTGAGCGGGGAGACGACATGGCCCGCCAGCCCGACGGCCCACCGCCGCCGCCGACCGTCCAGAAGCTCCGCATCCGCTACGCCAAGCGGGGCCGGCTCCGCTTCGCCTCGCACCGCGACCTGGCCCGTGCCCTCGAGCGGGCGCTGCGCCGGGCGCGGGTGCCGATGGCGTTCTCCGCCGGTTTCAGCCCGCACCCGAAGATCTCCTACCTCGGTGCCGCGCCCACGGGCTCGGCCAGCGAGGCGGAGTACGTGGAGATCGGGCTCGCCGAGCGGTGCGACCCCGAGGCGGTGCGGGCCGCGCTGGACGCCGCGCTGCCCGAGGACATCGCCGTCCTGGAATGCGTGGAGGCGGTGCAGGGGACCGGCTCGCTGGCCGACCGGATCGACACCTCCGTCTGGCGGGTGGAGCTGCCCGGCGTGCGGCTGGAGGAGCTCGCCCCGGCGGTGGAGAAGTTCCTGGCGGCCGACGTGGTCACCGTCGCCAAGCGGACCAAGAACGGCCTCAAGGACGTCGACGCCCGCCCCGCCGTCGCCAGCGCTTCGGCGGCGGAGGAGGCAGGTTGTGCCATACTGCACATGGTCGTCCGGCAGGTGACGCCCGCTGTACGACCCGACGACGTGTTGGCCGCCCTGGCTGCCGTCGCCGACCTGCGCCCGCCGTTGCCCCCCCGGGCCGTGCGTGAGGCGCAGGGCCGGCTCGACGACACCGGGACCGTGGCCGATCCGCTCGGTCCTGACCGTGCGGCGCGCACCCGCTGCCAGGGGGAGCACGCGACGGTCTGACCGGCGGACGCCCGGAGACCGCGCGCTGTCGAGCGGCACGGCTGCCAGACGTGACGCGCCCGTCCCGGGCCAGCCCGGCCCGGACGCCCAGACCACCGCAGGACCTGCACCACCGCCCCCGGCGTCACCGCGGGACGGGCACCACCGCACACCGGCTCCCTGCCGCGGCAACCGTCGCGCGGGAGCCGCCCACAGACTTCGCAGGGCGAGTTCGTCCGCCACACCCCCGCGGCGGCCCGCCCCGCCCAACCCCGTGCTCCTGCGCGGCCGCCAGTCCTCACCGATCGGCGCCCGGGAGCAGCACAGGAGGCGAGAGCCCTCGTGGCTGACACCGACCACCCGACCACCGACACCGACGAGACCACGGACGCCGCCGTCCCGCCGGGCACACCGCAGCCCGCCGAGGCCGAGGCCACCGGCGTCCCGGCGGCCCCCGAGGAGGGGGCGGCGGAGACCGACGCCGACGAGGACGACGAGGCGACGCCGGAGGCCGAGGACGCGGCCGAGGAACCCGAGCCCGAGCCGGCCGGCCCGCGGTTCGGCGCCCAGTTCAGCTCCCCGGAGCCGACCGCGGTCGTCGCCCGCCCCCGCCGCCGGGCCACCCGCCCGGCCGGTGCGGCCGCACCCGACCCCGAGCCGGTCGAGCCCGCGCGCCCGGTCGCCGCGGCGGCGATCCCGGCGTTCGTGAGCTTCGTGGCGCCGCCCGACGACGCGCCCCCGGCGCCCCGCCGGCGTAGCCGCCGCCCCGCCGAGTCGCCCGAGCCCGACGTCTCCGAGGGCACCGCCGAGGAGCGGGACCGCGACGAGGCACCCGCCGAGGAGGCGCCGCGCTCCCGCCGCAGCCGTTCGCGCCGCCGCGCCGCCGAGGAGCAGCCGGAGCGGGCCGAGGCCGAGACCGACGACGAGCAGGCCGGGGACGCCGACGACCGCGACGACTCCGGCGAGGACCGCGACGAGGGTGGCTCGGCGGCGAGCCGTCGACGCCGGCGTGGCCGACGCGGCCGCGGCCGCGGCCGCAGCGGTGAGGACTCCGCGGACTCCGACGACGACACCGCCGACGAGCGCCCGCAGACCGACGACGCCGAGGACGAGGACACGTCCGGCGACGCGGGCGAAGGCGACGAGGACGACAACGACGACGAGGGCTCGACCGGCTCGGGTACCCGCCGGCGGCGCCGTCGCCGCCGTCGGGGCAGCAGTTCCGGCGCCGACGACAGCGGCGAGGACACCGACGACGACGACGACCGCCCCGAGCGGGCCGGCCGCAACGGCCGCACGACGAGCGACGACGACGTCCGCGGCATCACCGGCTCCACCCGGCTGGAGGCCAAGCGCCAGCGCCGCCGGGACGGCCGCGACACCGGCCGCCGCCGCCAGCCGATCCTCACCGAGGCCGAGTTCCTGGCCCGGCGCGAGGCGGTCGACCGCACGATGGTCATCCGCCAGCGCGGCGAGCGGACGCAGATCGCCGTCCTCGAGGACGACGTGCTGGTCGAGCACTACGTCACCCAGGCCTCGGCGACGTCGTTCGCGGGCAACGTCTACCTGGGCCGGGTGCAGAACGTGCTCTCCAGCATGGAGGCGGCGTTCGTCGACATCGGCAAGGGCCGCAACGCCGTCGTCTACGCCGGTGAGGTCAACTGGGACGCCGCCGGGCTCTCGGGCAAGCAGCGCTCGATCGAGCAGGCGTTCAAGTCCGGCGACAAGATCCTGGTCCAGGTCACCAAGGACCCGATCGGGCACAAGGGCGCCCGGCTGACCCAGCAGATCAACCTGCCCGGCCGGTTCCTGGTCTACGTGCCCGGTGGCTCGATGACCGGCATCAGCCGCAAGCTGCCCGACACCGAGCGGCAGCGGCTGAAGGACATCCTGAAGAAGATCGTCCCCGAGGACGCCGGCGTCATCATCCGGACCGCCGCGGAGGGTGCCTCGGAGGAGGAGCTCACCCGCGACGTCAACCGGCTCAAGGCGCAGTGGGACGTCATCAAGCAGAAGTCGGAGTCGACGTCGAACGCGCCGACGCTGCTCTACGGCGAGCCGGACCTCGCGATCCGGGTCATCCGCGACGTCTTCAACGAGGACTTCAAGGAGCTCGTGGTCCAGGGCGACGACGCCTGGGACACCGTCGAGGCCTACGTCGCGCACGTCTCGCCCGAGCTCACCGAGCGGCTCACCCGCTACACCGGCGAGGGCGACGTCTTCCGCGACCTGCGGATCGACGAGCAGCTCACCAAGGCGCTGGACCGCAAGGTCTGGCTGCCGTCGGGCGGCTCGCTGGTGATCGACCGGACCGAGGCGATGACCGTCGTCGACGTCAACACCGGGAAGTTCACCGGCTCGGGCGGCAACCTCGAGCAGACGGTGACGCGCAACAACATGGAGGCGGCCGAGGAGATCGTCCGCCAGCTCCGGCTGCGCGACATCGGCGGCATCATCGTCATCGACTTCATCGACATGGTGCTCGAGAGCAACCGCGACCTCGTGCTGCGGCGGCTGACCGAGTGCCTCGGTCGCGACCGCACCAAGCACCAGGTCGCCGAGGTGACCTCCCTGGGCCTGGTCCAGATGACCCGCAAGCGGGTGGGCCAGGGGCTGCTGGAGGTCTTCTCCGAGGCGTGCGAGCACTGCCGCGGCCGCGGGATCGTCGTCAGCACCGATCCGGTGGACGAGAGGCGCCGGGGCGGCGGCTCGGGCGGCAACGGCTCCGGCGGGAAGGACGCCGCGAAGGACTCCGGCGGCGGCAAGGACTCCGGTGGCGGGCGCAACCGCGGCAACGGCGGTGGCGGCAAGGAGACCTCGGGCAAGGAGACGCCCGCCAAGGAGGTCCCCGCCGCCAAGGAGGTCGAGGAGACTGCTCAGCCGGTCGCCGCCGAGACGCCCGCCGGTGACGGCGAGGCGGCCGAGGGCGGCCGCAGCGGCGGCCGCCGCAGTCGGGGCCGCCGCAACCGCGGGCAGTCGGGGGAGGAACGCGCGGCCGAGGACGCCGCCGTGCTCGCCGGCACCAGTGCCGACGACGGGACGCCGGCCGGCGAGCCCGTCGCCGACGGCTCCGCCGAGACGGTCGAGGAGGTCGACCCCGTGGCGCCCGCGCCCGAGGCGGCCGACGCCCCGGTGACGACGATCCCGCCGATGCCGGGGACGGCCCCCGTGGCGGTGCCCGCCGCCGAGGCGGCGACGGGAGCCGACGACGTCCTCCCGGCCGGTGAGGTCGCCGCCGTGGAGGCCCCGGAGCAGGACGCGGTGCCGATCACCCCGGCCACGACGGCCGCCGACGTCGTCCCCGGCGGGGTGGCGCACGCCGCCGACGCCGGTGCGCAGGTGAAGGACGCCCCGCCGGCCCACGACGTCCCGCAGACGCGTGACGCCCCGCCGGCCTCGGAGACGCAGGCCTCCGGGAACGGCGAGGCACCTGCCGCGGCTCCCCGGCCGCGGCGCCGCCGGGCGGCCAGCCGGCCGGCCGGCCCCCCGGTCAGCTAGGTCCCGGACCGGCATCCCGCGGATCGGCGGCCCCCGAGCGGGGGCGCCGATCCGGGGGAACGGGGTCAGCAGGGCCACAACCAGGGTGCGTCGACCGCCCCGGGACGGCTCGGGTACGCTGGACGGGTTGCTGCGCCACCGCGCAGGCGCCTCCGGGCGCCGCCGGGACGGCGTGCGCAGCCCGTCCAAGCACCCGGCGCCCCCCGGTCGTGCGCGCCGGACACAGAGCTCGACGTGAGAAACGCGAACAGGAGTCAGTGGTGTACGCAGTGGTGAAGGCTGGCGGGAGCCAGCACAAGGTGGCCGTGGGCGACACGTTCACGATCAACCGTCTCGCCGGTGAGGCTGGCGACACCGTCACCCTGCCGGCCATCCTCCTGGTCGACGGCGACACCGTCACCAGCGACGCGACGGTCCTGGCGAAGGTGACCGTGACGGGTGAGATCCTCGCCCACGGCAAGGGTCCCAAGATCCACATCCACAAGTTCAAGAACAAGACCGGCTACCACAAGCGTCAGGGGCACCGTCAGCGCCTCACCGACGTCGTGGTCCGCGACATCACGAAGGGCTGACGCCGACATGGCACACAAGAAGGGCGCCTCGTCCTCCCGGAACGGCCGCGACTCGAACGCCCAGCGCCTCGGCGTGAAGCGCTTCGGCGGCCAGGTCGTCAAGGCCGGCGAGATCATCGTCCGCCAGCGCGGCACCCACTTCCACCCGGGCCTGGGTGTCGGCCGCGGCGGCGACGACACGCTGTTCGCGCTCGCGCCGGGCGCGGTCACCTTCGGCACGCGGCGGGGACGCAAGACCGTCTCCATCACCGCGGTCGAGGCCTGAAGAAGGACCCCGTCCTCCCCACCCTTCGCACGCTCAGGGCGGGACCCGGGACGGGGCCGTTCCATCACGTTCCTTTCGCGACGAGCGCACGGGCCGACCGGTCCGTGCGCTCGTGGCGCTTGTCAGCTAGCTAGGAGGCGGCGGGCATGGCCGCTTTCGTCGACCGGGTGACGATCCACGTCGCCGCCGGCAACGGTGGGCACGGCGTGTCGTCGGTGCACCGCGAGAAGTTCAAGCCGCTCGGCGGGCCCGACGGGGGCAACGGCGGGGACGGCGGCGACGTCGTCCTCGAGGTCGATCCCAGCGTGCACACGCTGCTGGACTTCCACCACCGCCCCCACCAGAAGGCGGCCAACGGTCGTCCCGGCGCGGGCAGCAACCGGCACGGCGCGCGCGGCGAGGAGCGGGTGCTCCGCGTCCCCGAGGGCACGGTCGTGAGCACGCCCGACGGCCGGCAGATCGCCGACCTGGTCGGCGCCGGCACCCGCGTGGTGCTGGCCCACGGCGGCAAGGGCGGGCTGGGCAACGCCGCGCTCGCCAACAACCGCCGCAAGGCGCCCGGATTCGCGCTGCTGGGTGAGCCGGGCGAGACGTTCGACGCGGTGCTGGAGCTCAAGAGCATCGCCGACGTCGGCCTGGTCGGGTATCCGTCGGCCGGCAAGTCCTCGCTGGTCGCCGCGATGTCGGCCGCCCGGCCGAAGATCGCCGACTACCCGTTCACCACGCTGGTGCCCAACCTCGGCGTGGTCCGCTCCGGCGACACCGTCTACACGATGGCCGACGTGCCGGGCCTGATCCCCGGGGCCTCGGCCGGCAAGGGCCTGGGCCTGCAGTTCCTGCGGCACGTCGAGCGCTGCGCCGTCCTGGTGCACGTCATCGACATGGCCACCATGGAGCCCGGCCGCGACCCCGAGACCGACATCGACGCGCTGGAGCACGAACTCGCCCTGTACTCGAGTGCGGCGATCGGCGGCGACGAGCTGGACCTCGTCGGCCGGCTCCGCATCGCCGTGCTCAACAAGATCGACGTCCCCGACGGCCGGGAGCTGGTCGACCTGGTCCGCGGCACCCTGGAGGCACGCGGTCTGCAGGTGTTCCCGATCAGCGCCGTCACCGGGGAGGGGCTCGCCGCCTTCGGGTACGCGCTGGCGGCCGCCGTCGAGGAGCACCGGGCCGCGCTGCCGGCGCCCGAGCCGGTGCGGGTGACGCTGACCCCGCGGGCCGTCGACGACACCGGCTTCACCGTGGAGCGCGACCCCGACGGGGTGGGTGGGGGCGACGGTGCAGCCTTCGTGGTCCGCGGCGTGAAGCCCGAGCGGTGGGTGCGGCAGACCGACTTCAGCAACGACGAGGCCGTCGGCTACCTCGCCGACCGGCTCAACCGGCTCGGCGTCGAGGAGGAGCTGGCCAAGGCCGGTGCCCGTGAGGGCGACGCCGTCACCATCGGCGACGTCACCTTCGACTGGGCACCGACGCTGCCCGCCGGCACCCTCACCGCCGAGGAGTCCGCGGGCCTCGGCGGGCGCGGCACCGACAACCGGCTGGAGAGCAACGAGCGCATCGGGGCGTCCGAGCGGCTGGCGGCCAAGCGCGCCCGCCGGGTGCCCTTCGAGGCCACCGAGGACGGCTGGACCGACGAGGAGCTCGAGGAGCTGGCCGACGACCTGCCCGGTGGGGCCGGCGAGGGCTCCCGGTGACCCCGGCCGCCGCCCGCCCCGCGATCGCCGGGGCGGGCCGGGTCGTGGTCAAGGTCGGCTCCTCCTCGCTGACCACCCTGCCGGGTGGCCTGGACGTCGACCGCCTCACCGCGCTGGTCGACGCCCTCGCCGCCGTCCGGGCGTCGGGCCGGCAGGTCGTGCTCGTCTCCTCGGGGGCGATCGCCGCGGGGCTGGCACCGCTCGGCCTCGACGGGCGCCCCCGCGACCTGGCGACCGCGCAGGCCGCGGCCAGCGTCGGGCAGCTGCGCCTGGTGCAGACCTACGCCGACGCGTTCGCCCGGCACGGGATCACCGTCGGCCAGGTGCTGCTCACCGCCGACGACCTCACCCGCCGCAGCCACTACCGCAACGCCCGCCGGACGGTGGAGCGGCTGCTGGACCTCGGGGTGCTGCCGGTCGTCAACGAGAACGACACGGTCGCCACCGAGGAGATCCGCTTCGGCGACAACGACCGCCTCGCCGCCCTGGTGGCCCACGTCTCGCAGGCCGAGGCCCTGGTGCTGCTCTCCGACGTCGACGGGGTGTACGACGGCGACCCGCGCACCGGGCCGGCGCAGCTGGTCGACACCGTGCGCGACCCCGCGGACCTGGCCTCGGTCGTCCTCGGCTCGGCCAGCCGCAACGGCGTGGGCACCGGTGGGATGGCGACCAAGGTCGAGGCGGCGTTCATCGCCGCGCACGCCGGGGTGCCGGTCGTGGTCACCTCCACCCCGCAGGCGGCGGGCGCGCTGGACGGCGACCGCGTGGGCACCCTGTTCGCGCCGATGGGCAAGCGGCCGAGCGCCCGCCAGTTCTGGCTGCGCTACGCCAGCCGCCCCCGGGGCCGGCTGCTCCTGGACGACGGCGCGGTCGCCGCGCTCCGAGAGCGGCACGCCTCCCTGCTGGCGGCCGGCATCACCGGGGTGGCGGGGGAGTTCCTCGCCGACGACCCGGTGGAGCTGGTCGGGCCGGACGGCGTGGTGGTCGCCCGCGGGCTGGTCGCCTACGACGCGCGGGAGATGCCCCGGCTGCTCGGCCGCAAGACCGGCGACCTCCCGGCCGAGTACCGCCGCGAGGTGGTGCACCGCGACGAGATGGTGCTGGTCGGACGCCTGCGCTGAGCGCCCCGGCCCGGCTGAGAGACTGACCCGGTGACGATCCGCCCCATCCGCGAACTCGGCGACCCGGTGCTGCGCACCCCCTCGGACCCGGTCCGGGCCTTCGACGGCTGGCTGGCCGCGCTGGTCCGCGACCTGGAGGAGACCGTCGACCACCCCGGCCGGGCCGGGGTCGCGGCACCGCAGATCGGCGTCAACGTGCGCGCCTTCTCCTACAACATCGACGGCGTCATCGGGCACATGGTCAACCCGGTGATCGTCGAGCGCTCGGAGGAGGTCCAGGACGGCGACGAGGGCTGCCTGTCGGTGCCGGGGATCTGGGCGCCGACCGTGCGCGCGCTGCGCTGCGTCGCGGAGGGCTTCGACGTCGACGGCAAGCCGCTGCGGCTGGAGGGGGAGGGGCTCATGGCCCGCTGCCTGCAGCACGAGGTCGACCACCTCGACGGCAAGGTGTTCCTGGACCGGCTCACCGGTGACGCCCGGAAGGGTGCCCTGCGGGCGCTGCGCGAGCGCTGACGCGTCCCGCGGCGTTCGTCAGCGGGCGGCGGCGCAGCTCCCGCAGGTGCCGAAGACCTCGAGCTCGTGCTGCACGTCGGCGAAGCCGTGCTCGGCCGCGATCCTGGCCGCCCACCGCTCCACCGGGGGGTCGGCGACCTCCACGGTGCGCCCGCAGGAGCGGCACACCAGGTGGTGGTGGTGCACCGGCGAGCAGCGCCGGTAGGCGGCCTCGCCCTCGCCGCTGCGCAGGACGTCGACCAGGCCGTCGTCGACCAGCGCCTGCAGTGCCCGGTAGACGGTCGCCAGGCCCACCGAGTCGCCGCGCTCGCGCAGCAGGGCGTGCAGGTCCTGGGCGCTCCGGAAGCCGTCGAGCTCGTCGAGCAGCTCCAGGACGGCGGTGCGCTGGCGGGTCTGCCGGCGGACGGGGGGAGCGGTGTCGGGGGAGCTCACGATCGGCCTGCCTTTCCCTCCACCCGTGTCGGCACCGGGTGCTCGCCGTGCTCGTCGTAGTGCACGCCCGTGCCGGTCCGGTGCGGCGCGTGCAGGTGGCCGTCGTGGTCGTAGTCCACGTGGTCGTCGTGCGGGACCGGCCGATGGCCGCAGCCCTCCCCGTGCTCGTGGGGGTGGGCGGCGTGCAGGCCGACCCTACGCCGGTGCCGCCGCCGGCCCGTGGCCTCCCAGACGGCGACGGCCAGCGTGACGAGCAGGAACAGCGCGATCGCCAGCAGCACGATCGTGCCGCCCGACGGCGTGCCCGTGTAGTACGAGGCCGTGGTGCCGGCGACGCTGACCACCAGGCCGATGCCGCAGGCCAGCAGCAGCGCCTGCCGGAAGCTGCCGGCCAGCAGCTGGGCCACGGCGCTGGGCAGGATCATCAGCGCGCTGATCAGCAGCAGGCCGACCACCCGCATCGACAGCACGACCGTCGAGGCCACGAGCGCGGCGAGCACCACGTTGAGCGCCAGCACCGGCAGGCCCACCGCGCGGGCGTACTCCTCGTCGTCGCTCACCGCGTACAGCCGCTGCCCGAGCAGCCACACGACCGAGAGGATCACCACGGTGATGACGCCGAACGCCACCAGGTCGCCGGCGCTCGTCGTCGTGATCGCCCCGAACAGGTAGGCGTCGAGGTTGGTCGCCTGGCCGGGGGGCGCCAGGCTGAGCAGCACCACGCCGCCGGCGATGCCCCCGTAGAAGAGGACGGCGAGCGCCACGTCGCCGCTGGTCCGGCCGCGGGCGCGGACGAGCTCGATGAGCACCGCCCCCGCGATCGCGGCCACGAGCGCAGCACCCACCGGCGCGCTCGAGGTGAGGACGCCGACGCCCACGCCGACGAGCGCCACGTGCCCGAGCCCGTCGCCCAGCAGCGACAGCCGGCGCTGCACCAGGAAGATGCCGACCGCCGGCGCGGCCAGCCCCACCATCAGGCTGGCCAGCAGCGCCCGCTGCATGAACTCGTACTGGAGGATCTCCACGTCACTGCTCCCCGTCGCGGGCGCGCACCGGGCGGGACGACGTCCACGGCTGGTGCTGTCGGTAGGCGGTCCCCTGGTGCTCCTCCGCGTCGCCCGGGTGGTGGTGCCCGGCGTCGCCGGCGAGGGGGCCGGCCCCGGCGAGGGCCCCGTCGTAGCGGATCCGCCCGTGGTCGACGACGACGGCGCGGGTCAGGACGCCGGCGAGCGGACCCGCCTCGTGCGTGACCACCAGCAGGGTCGTCCCGCGCGCGGACACCTCGGCCAGCACCCGGGCGAGGGTCTGCTGGCTGGCGGCGTCGACCCCGGCGGTCGGCTCGTCCATGATCAGCAGCTCCGGCTCGGCGGCCAGCGCCCGGGCCACGAGCACGCGGCGCTGCTGGCCGCCCGACAGGGAGGCCACCGGATCGCACGCGCGGTCGCCGAGCCCCACCGCATCAATGGCGTCGGCCACCGCCGCCCGGTCGGCTGCCGTCGGCCGGCCGAGCAGCCCGCGCCGGGCGAGCCGGCCGACGCCGACCACCTCGCGGACGGTGGCCGGCACGGCGCCGCTCACCGTGTGCCGCTGCGGCACGTAGCCGACCCGGCCCCGCTCGCGCAGCCGCCCCACGGGCGCGCCGAGCACCGTCACCTCCCCGCCGAGCACGGAGGCCAGGCCCAGCAGGCCGCGCGCGAGGGTGGTCTTCCCCGATCCGTTGGACCCCAGGACGGCGATCGCCTCGCCGTGATGCACGGTGAGATCGACGCCCTGGACCACGGGGACGTCGCCGTAGCCGATGCTGGCGCCGCGGAGCCCGATCGCGAGATCGCGACCGGGCTCCGCCGGGTGCTGCCCGGCGAGGGTGCGGCCGGTCACGAGCAGTTCTGACCCTCCTGCAGGGTGACCAGGTTGGCGCGCATGACCTCGAGGTAGTCCCCGCCGGCCGACTCGTCGGTCAGGCCCTCGAGCGGGTCGAGGACGGCGGTCTGCACGCCGGCCTCCGCGGCCACGGTCTCGGCCACCGCCGGGTCGACGAGCGTCTCGGTGTACACGGTGGTGATGCCGCGGTCGGCCACCAGCTCGGTGATCGCGGCGAGCTGGGCGGCGCTGGGCTCCTGCGTCGGGCTGAGACCGTTGATCCCGACCACGTCCAGACCGTAGCGGTCGCCGAGGTAGCCGAAGGCGTCGTGGCCCGTCACCAGGGTGCCCACCGCGCACCCCGAGAGCGCCTCCTGCATCTCGGTGTCGAGGGCCTCCAGGTCGGCGCGCAGCGCCGCGGCGTTGCCCGCGTAGGTGTCCGCACCGTCCGGGTCCAGTTCGGTGAGCCGCTCGGCGAGCGCGTCGACGACGTCGGCCAGGCGGGTGGGGTCCAGCCAGAAGTGCGGGTCGACCGACGCGCCCTCCTCCGCGTGCTCCTCCTCGCCCTCGTGGGCGTGGTCGTCCTCCCCGGCGGTGGTCAGCGACAGGTCGGCCGCCTGCCCCGCGTCCCAGGCGGCATCGGCGGCCTCGGAGGCGACCGCCTCGTCCAGGCCGGGCTGGAAGCCCTCGACGTGGACGACCAGGTCGGCCTCGGAGATCGCGGCGACGTCCTGCGGCGTGAGCTCGAGGTCGTGCGGCTCGGCGCCGGGCGGGGTGGCCGAGGTGACCGACACGCGCTCGCCGCCGACGCGCTCGGCGGCCCACTGCAGCGGGTAGAAGCCGGCGAGCACGGACAGCTGTCCCTCGCCCGCTCCGCCGCCGGTCCCCGCGTCCCCGCACCCGGTGAGCAGCAGGCAGATGGCCGAACCGAGCACGACCGCGCTGCGGCGGATCGACGTCATGTGCATGAGAATCATTCTCGCACAGCGGTCGGCTGGGCCGGTCCCGGGTCGCGCCGGAGGACCCGTCCCGGCGCGCGCGTAAGATCTCGGTGTGTCCGACGTCTCCGGCCTGCCGCTGATCGGTGCCGCCGCGCTGCGCGCGAAGGATGCCTCCCGGGTGCTCCGCACCCTGCCGACGGACACCAAGGATGCCGCGCTGACGGCGATGGCCGAGGCGCTGGTGGAGCGCACCGACGAGATCCTGACCGCCAACGCGGCCGACGTCGCCGCGGCGCGGGCCGACGGCACGCCCGAGGCGATCGTCGACCGGCTGCGGCTGGACGCCGGCCGGGTCGCCGGGGTCGCCGAGGCGCTGCACCAGCTGGTCGCGCTGCCCGACCCGGTGGGCGACGTCGTCCGCGGCTCCCGGCTGCCGAACGGGCTGGAGCTGAAGCAGGTCCGCGTGCCGCTGGGCGTGGTGGGGATCGTCTACGAGGCCCGCCCCAACGTCACCGTCGACGCCGCGGGGCTGTGCCTGAAGAGCGGCAACGCGGCGCTGCTGCGCGGCTCGGCCTCGGCGTTCGGCACCAACACCGCGCTGCTCGCCGTCCTCGCCGAGGCGGGGGAGAAGGCGGGTCTGCCCGCCGGCTTCGTCGAGCTCCTCCCGGCCGACCGCGCATCGGTGGGGGAGTTGCTGAACGCGCGCGGCCTCGTCGACGTGGTGATCCCGCGCGGCGGCGCCTCGCTGATCCAGCGGGTCGTCCGGGAGTCGCGGGTGCCGGTGATCGAGACCGGCGAGGGCAACTGCCACGTCTACGTCGACGCCTCGGCCGACCCGGAGATCGCCGAGGCGGTCGTGCTCAACTCCAAGACCCACCGGGTGAGCGTCTGCAACAGCGCCGAGACGCTGCTGGTGCACCGGGACGTGCCGTTCCTACCGCGGCTGCTGGCCGCGCTCGCCGACGCCGGGGTCGCGCTGCACGGCGACGACGCCGCCCGCTCGGCCCACGACGGCGTCGTCCCGGCCACCGACGAGGACTGGGGCACCGAGTACCTGTCGATGGACATGGCGGTGCGGGTCGTCGACGACCTGCCCCAGGCCCTCGACCACATCGCGCGGTGGAGCACCGGCCACACCGAGGCGATCGTCGCCGACTCCGCCCGCGCCATCGCCGAGTTCACCGCCGGCGTGGACGCCGCCGCCGTGCTGGTCAACGCCTCCACCCGGTTCACCGACGGCGGCGAGTTCGGCTTCGGCGCCGAGATCGGCATCTCCACCCAGAAGCTGCACGCCCGCGGCCCGCTCGGGCTCCCGGAGCTGACCTCCACCACCTACGTCGTCACGGGGTCCGGCCACACGCGCTGACCCCGTCCCCTCTCGAGGAGCCGCATGCCCCGCCCGCCGTCGCAGTCCCCGAACTTCTCGTCGGTCGCGGACGTCAGCAAGCGGCTGTCCACCGCCGGCTACCTGCCCGACGCCCAGATCGCGACGACGGTCTTCCTCGCCGACCGCCTGGGCAAGCCGCTGCTGGTCGAGGGGCCGGCGGGCACGGGCAAGACCGAGCTGGCCAAGGCGCTGGCTGCCGCCACCGGGTCCGAGCTCATCCGGCTGCAGTGCTACGAGGGCCTGGACGAGGCCCGCGCGCTGTACGAGTGGAACTACAAGAAGCAGCTGCTGCGCATCCAGGCGTCCCAGGCCGAGGGCGGCGCGGACTGGGACACCGTCCACGACGACATCTTCGGCGAGGAGTTCCTGCTCGCCCGCCCGCTGCTCACCGCCATCCGCCGCACCGAGCCGACCGTGCTGCTCATCGACGAGACCGACAAGGCCGACGTCGAGGTCGAGGGCCTGCTCCTGGAGGTGCTCAGCGACTTCCAGGTCACCATCCCCGAGCTCGGCACCGTCACCGCGACCCGCCGGCCGACCGTCGTCCTCACCTCCAACGCGACCCGCGAGCTGTCCGAGGCGCTCAAGCGGCGCTGCCTGTACCTGGCGCTGGACTACCCGAGCGCCGAGCGGGAGCGGGAGATCGTGCTCTCCCGCGTGCCCGACCTCGCCTCGGGGCTGGCCGACCAGCTGGTCGCGACGGTGCGGGCGCTGCGGGGGCTGGAGTTGAAGAAGTCGCCGTCGATCTCGGAGACCCTCGACTGGGCGCAGACCCTGCTGGAGCTCGGGCTGGACACCCTCGACGAGCCGGCGATGGCCGCGACGCTGGGCGTGGTGCTCAAGCACGCCAGCGACCAGACCCGGGCCGCGGCCGAGCTGCGGCTGAACTGATGGACGCTGCTCCGCAGGGGAACCGGACACACCTCCGGTGTGTGTTCTGATGGCCCCTGCTCCGCAGGGGAACCGGACGGAGACAGGCGGGCTCGCCGGGCACCTGGACGGCTTCGTGCGGGCGGTCCGCGAGGCCGGCATCCCGGTCGGCATCAGCCAGGCCGTCGACGCCGCGGAGATCCTCACCGTCGTGGACCTCCTCGACCGCGAGCAGCTGCGCCACGGGCTGGCCGCCGTGCTGCTCCAGCGGGCGGCCCAGCGCCCCACCTACGACGTCCTGTTCGACCTGTGGTGGCCGCTGGGCGACCGGCCGGCGCCCGACGCCGCGGACGGCGAGGAGCCGGGCGAGGCGGGGGAGTCCACGCTCGACGTGCCGGACGACGCCGCGCTGGCCGGGCTCATGCGCGCCGAGCTGCTGCGGCTGCTGACCGACGGCGATCCCGAGGCCCTGCGCCGGTTCGCGCGGGACGCCGTGGACCAGCTGGGCCAGGGGCAGCCGACGCCCTCGGGGCAGTCCTACTTCAGCTACCGGGTGATGCGGGCGCTCTCGCCGGACACCCTCGTGGCCCAGCTGCTCGCCGGGCTGCTCGGCGACGGCGGGCGCGGCGGGCTGGCCGAGCAGGTCGCGCGGCAGACGGTGCGCGACCGGCTGGCGGCCTTCCGGACGGCGGTCGAGGCCGAGGTTCGCCGGCGCACGGCGGCGGAGAAGGGGCGCGACCGCGTGGCGAAGAACGCCGTCCGCCCGCTCGCCGACCAGGTGGACTTCCTGCGCGCCCAGTCGGCCGACCTCGCCGAGCTGCGGCGGTCGGTGGCCCCGCTGGCCCGCCGGCTCGCCGTCCGGCTCTCGGCCCGCCGGAAGATGGGGCGCCAGGGCCGGCTGGACTTCCGCAAGACCGTGCGCGCCTCGCTGGGCACCGGGGGCGTCCCCGTCGTCACCCACCACCGGCCGCGGAAGGTGCACAAGCCCGAGCTGGTCGTGCTCTGCGACGTCAGCGGCTCGGTGGCCGGCTTCAGCCACTTCACGCTGATGCTCACCCAGGCGCTGCGCGAGCACTTCACCGGCGTGCGGGCGTTCGCCTTCGTCGACTCCACCGACGAGGTGACCCGGTTCTTCAGCCCGGGGGTCGACGTCGCCGACGCGATCGCGCGGATCGGCCGGGAGGCGCAGGTCGTGGGCTTCGACGGGCACAGCGACTACGGCACCGCGTTCGACGTGTTCGCCGACCGCTGGGCGTCGGCGGTGGGGCCGAAGACGTCGCTGCTGGTGCTCGGCGACGGGCGCACCAACTACCGGCAGCCCGGGGTCCCGGTGCTGGCGGGCCTGGTGGGCAAGGCCCGCTCGGCGCACTGGCTGAACCCCGAGCCGCGCCGGCTGTGGGGCAGCGGCGATTCCGCGGCCGAGCGGTACGGCGAGGTCATCGACATGGTCGAGTGCCGCAACGCCGCGCAGCTTGCCGACTTCGTCACCACGCTCTGATCTCTCGACGTGCCGGCACGTCGAGAGATCGCGAGAGCGACCTGTCACCGCGCCGACGTGCCGACGTGCCGACGTGCCGACGTGTCGCCGGGCCGAACGGGCGACCTGTCGCCGTGTCGCCGTGTCGACGTGTCGACGTGTCGACGTGGCGGCAGCCGGCCGGTCCGCGCGGGGCCGGTCCTCCCAGCGCCGCCCGGCGAGGCACGGATACGCTCGGCCGGTGGCGGGGCGACGAGTCGGCGTGATGGGTGGGACCTTCGATCCCATCCACCACGGGCACCTGGTCGCCGCCAGCGAGGTGGCCGGGCTGTTCGGGCTCGACGAGGTCGTGTTCGTGCCCACCGGCGAGCCGTGGCAGAAGAGCGACCAGCAGGTCAGCCCGGCCGAGGACCGCTACCTCATGACCGTGATCGCGACCGCGTCCAACCCGCGGTTCTCCGTGAGCCGGGTCGACATCGACCGGGGCGGTCCCACGTACACCTTCGACACCCTCACCGACCTCCAGGCCCAGCGCCCGGGGGCGGAGCTGTTCTTCATCACCGGCGCCGACGCCCTGGCCCAGATCATGACGTGGCGCGACGGCGCCCGGTGCTTCGACCTGGCCCACTTCATCGGCGTGACGCGGCCGGGGTACACGCTGGCCGACAGCCACCTGCCCGAGGGCGGGGTCAGCCTCGTGGAGATCCCCGCGCTCGCGATCAGCTCCAGCGATTGCCGCGATCGCGTGGGCCGCGGGATGCCGGTCTGGTACCTCGTGCCCGACGGCGTCGTCCAGTACATCGAGAAGCGCGGCCTCTACCGGAGCACCACGCGGCGTCCGGCCGCAGGGCCCGCCCGCGACGGCCGCCCGGCGGGCGACCGCCCCACCTACGACCGCCCGCCGGCCGGGCCGGGGACCACCCCCGGACCGTCCGGCGCGCGCACCCCGCCCACGACGTCCCACCTCCAGGAGGTGCCCGAATGACCGCCTCGCCCGAGGCCCGGGAGACCGCGCTGCGCGCCGCCCAGGCAGCCGCGGACAAGCTGGCCACCGACGTCACCATCGTCGACGTCAGCGATCGACTCGCCATCACCGACGCGTTCGTCCTCGCCTCCGCACCCAACGAGCGGCAGGTCCATGCCATCGTCGACGAGGTCGAGGAGCGGCTCCGGGAGCACGGCGTCAAGCCGGTCCGCCGCGAGGGCGTCGCCGAGGCCCGCTGGGTGCTGCTGGACTTCGTCGACGTGGTGGTGCACGTGCAGCACGCCGAGGAGCGGGCCTACTACGCCCTCGAGCGGTTGTGGAAGGACTGCCCCGCCATCCCCTTCACCGATGCTGCCCGTCCCGCGGCCGGCACGGGTGACGCGGCAGACCCCGGCTCCCCGTCCGTCGCGGAGACGGCCGGCCAGTGACGGCCCCGGCCCTGCCCGAGCTGCCGGTGACCCGACTGGTCGTCTGGCGGCACGGGCGGACCGGGTGGAACGCGGCCGGACGGTTCCAAGGGCAGCTCGACCCGCCGCTGGACGAGGTCGGGCGGGCCCAGGCGGCTCACGCCGCGCCGCACCTCGTGACGGCCGCCGGGCTGGGGAAGCGGTCCACCGCGGTGGTCGCCAGCGACCTCGGTCGGGCGGCGGACACTGCCCGGGCCCTGACCTCGCTGCTGGACGTGCCGCTGCAGCTGGACCCCCGACTGCGCGAGCACGACATGGGCTCCTGGCAGGGCCTGACCAGGGACGAGGTCGCCGACCGGTACCCCGACCAGTACGCGGACTGGCTGGCCGGGCGCCCGGTGCGCGGCCGCGGCGGTGAGGAGGCCCCGGCGGTCGTCGCCCGGGTGCTGGCCGCGCTCGCTGACCTGCCGCAGGCCGACGTGGCCGTGGTGGTGACCCACGGTGGTACCAGCGGCCGGATGATCGAGACGCTGCTGGAGCTGGGCCCCGACCACCGGCGGGTGTTCGGGCCCCTGGGCAACTGCGCGTGGAGCGAGCTGGCCCGGCAGAGCGACCGGTGGCGGCTGCTGCGGCACAACGTATCGGCCGGTCCGCTCCCCGAGGGGCTGGCCGCACCCGGCCCGGAGCGGCTCCGCGCCGACCCCGAACAGGGCGCTCCCGGCGCGGCCGGTGACCGGCCGGGCGACGGTCCGGCCCAGGACGCCGACGCGGTCGGCTGACCGGCCGGCACCACCGCGCAGGGCCCCGGGGCGCGGCGGCGGTTAGCCTCGCCGAATGCCCGTCGCCGTCCTCGCCGATTCGACGGCCTACCTGCCGCGCGCGCTCGCGGACGAGCTCGGCGTCCGGGTCGTCCCGCTCTACGTCGTCCTGGCCGGCCGGTCGGGGCGCGAGGGCGAGGACGTCAGCTCCGAGGACGTGGCGAAGGCGCTGTCGACGCGGGGCCAGCGGGTGTCGACGTCGCGGCCCACGCCCGGGGACTTCGTCGCCGCCTACCGCGCCGCGCTGGACGGGGGAGCCGACCGGATCGTGTCGGTACACCTGTCCGCCGAGCTCTCCGGCACCTGGGACGCCGCCCGCGTCGCCGCCTCGCAGGTGGGGGAGCACATCGTCTCCGTCGTCGACTCCCGCTCGGCGGCCATGGGCACCGGCTTCGCGGTGCTGGAAGCAGCCCGGGCGGCCGCCGGGGGCGCCGATGGCGACACGGTGCAGCGGATCGCGGTGGACGCCGCCGCGCGCACCCGCACCCTGTTCGTGGTCGACACGCTGGAGCACCTGCGCCGCGGCGGGCGGATCGGTTCGGCGGCCGCCGTCCTCGGTTCGGCGCTGGCGGTCAAGCCGGTGCTGCACGTGGTCGACGGCCGGGTGGTGCCGCTGGAGAAGGTGCGCACCTCGGCGCGGGCGCTGGCCCGCCTCGTGCAGCACGTCGTCGAGCACGCGGGGGAGCGGGAGGTGCGCCTCGCCGTGCACCACCTCGCCGCCGCCGAGCGCGCCGACCGGCTGGTGGCCGAGCTGCGGGCGCGCGTGCCCCGGCTGCGCGAGCTGCACGTGAGCGAGCTCGGCGCCGCGATCGGCGCGCACGTGGGGCCCGGAGCTGTCGGGGTGGTCGTCTCCACGGGTCCCGAGCCGGCGGAGCCACCGGCCGGCGACGCGGACGAGAGCGCGGGCTGATCGCGAGCGGGGCAGCACCGGCACAGGGTGCCGAACCGCCCGCGGATCGGGCCCCGGTCCGTCCACAGCCGGGCCGCTCGTCCACAGGTCCGCCGTGACCGGGTGCGGCGGGGGCCGGGCTCCCTAGCGTCGCCGGGGTGCGCCTGCTTGCCCGCCGCGACGACGACGCCGACGTCATCCGCGCCCGGCTGCGCGCCGTCCTGGCCGAGCCCCGGCCGGCCCCGGGCGGCTGGCTGCCCGACGACGAGGACGGGCCCGGATGGCCGGCCGACGACCGGATCACCGTGCCGGTGGACCCCGATCTCCCGCGGGACCGGCCGGCCGGGGGAGGGCGGCACCGCGCACCGGGCTCGACGGCGCGCTGGGACGCGGGCCGCATGGGCGGCCGGGCCGTCTGGGCGGCTGCCGTCGTGGCGGTCCTGCTCCTGCTGGCCTGGACGTGGGCGGACCGGCCGCGGGTGGAACCGGCGGCGGCGCCCGCACCCGTGACGGCCGCGCCGGGCACCCCCGCCCCCGCCGGGCCGCCGGCGGGGGAGCCGGCCGGTACGACCTCGCCGGTGGTGGTCGCCGTGGTCGGGCAGGTGGCGCGGCCCGGTCTGGTGACGTTGCCCGCCGGCGCGCGGGTCGCGGACGCGATCGCAGCCGTCGGCGGGCTGCTGCCCGACGCCGATCCCGCCTCGGTGAACCTGGCCGCGCCCCTCTCCGACGGGCAGCAGATCGCGGTCGGGGTGCCCGGTGCGGTGGCCGGCGGACCACCCACGGCGGCGGCCCCCGGTGCCGCGGGTGCCGGGGGCCGCGTGGACCTGAACACCGCCGGCGTCGCGGAGCTCGACGCGCTCCCGGGCATCGGCCCGGTGCTGGCCCAGCGGATCGTCGACCACCGCACGCGCACCGGGGCCTTCAGCAGCATCGAGGAGCTCGACCAGGTGCCGGGCATCGGCCCGGCCAAGGCCGCGGAGCTCGCCGAGCTGGTGCGGGTGTGAGCACCGGGCCGGACCGCCGGCGGGTGCTGGACCTGCGGCTCTGGCCGCTCGCTGCGGCGGTCTGGGGAACGGGTCTGGTGGCGCCCCAGCTGCAGTGGTCCGCGCTGGCGCTGATCGCGGGGGCCGCGCTCGGTGCGGCGGCGCTCCTCGCGCGCACCCGGGGCCCGGCGGCGACCGTCGCGCTCGTCGTCCTGGCCGGGGTCGCGGTCGGCTCCGGCACCGCGGCCGTGCGGGGAGCCGTCCGGGAGGCCTCCCCGCTGCGGGCGGCGGCCGAGGCGGGCCGGGAGGCGGAGGTCGTCCTCACCGTGCGCGGCGATCCCCGGGTGCTGGCGGGCGGCGCCGGTGGGCCGCGCGTGCTCCTCGAGGCCGACGTCACGGAGCTCCTCGACGGCGGCACCGTGCACCACCTGGACGACGCGGTCCTGGTGTTCGCGGCCGCCGAGGGCTGGGCCGGTCAGCTGCCCGGGCAGCAGCTGCGGGTGCGCGCCGGCCTCGGGCTGCCCCGGGCCGGCGACGACGTGGTGGCGGTGCTGTCGGCGCGCGGCCCGCCGGAACCGGCCGGCGGACCGGGGACGGTCCAGCGCGTGGCGGGCGACCTCCGGCACTCCCTGGGTGCCGCCTCGGAGCGGGTGCTCGACGACCGGGCGGGTGGACTGCTGCCGGGGTTGGTGGTCGGCGACACCAGCCGGATGGACCCGGTGCTGGACGAGGAGTTCCAGCGGGCCGGCCTGGCCCACCTGACCGCCGTCTCCGGCGCCAACGTGGCGATCGTGGTCGCCGGGGTGCTCCGCCCGCTGCGGCGCCGCGCCGTCGACCGGCGGGTCCAGGCCCTGGTGGGCGGGCTGGCGCTGGTCGGCTTCGTGGTGCTGGCCCGGCCGAGTGCGAGCGTGCTCCGGGCGGCCGCCATGGGCGCGGTCACGCTGCTCGCGCTCGCCTCCGGTCGGTCGCGTGCGGCGCTGCCGGCGCTCGGTGCGGCGGTGACCGTGCTGCTCCTGGTCGAGCCCGGGCTGGCGAGGGACCCGGGGTTCACGTTGTCCGTGGTGGCGACGGCGGCCATCGTGCTGCTGGCCCCGCCGTGGGCACGCCGGCTCCGCGGCCACGGCTGGCCCGCGTGGCCGGCCGACGCCCTCGCTGTGAGCGCGGCCGCCGGGCTGGCGACCGCCCCGGTGCTCGCCGGGCTGACCGGCACGGTGAGCCTGGTGTCGCTGCCGGCCAACCTGCTGGCGGCCCCGGCGGTGCCCGCGGCGACGGTCCTCGGGCTGCTCGCCGCCCCGGTCGGCCTGGTGCTGCCCTGGGCCGGGGATGCGCTGGTCGGGCTCGCCGGGTGGCCGGTGCGCTGGATCGTGCTCGTGGCGCAGCGGGCCGCCGCGGCGCCGGACGCCGTTGCCGGCTGGCCGGCCGGCACGGTCGGGGCGCTGCTGCTGGCCGTGCTCCTGCTGGGAGCCGGTTGCCTGCTGTGGCGCTTCCCGCGGGTGCGGCCGCTCGCGCTGGCAGCCCTGGTCGCGCTGGTGGTGGTGGGCTGGCCGCTGCGCCAGGGCCTCGACGGCTGGCCACCGGACGGGGCGCTGGTCGTGGCCTGCGACGTCGGGCAGGGCGACGGGCTGGTGCTCCCCCTCGGCGACGGGCAGGGGGTGCTCGTCGACGCCGGCCCGGACCCGGCACCGATCGACCACTGTCTCGACCGGCTGGGCATCGACGGGCTGCCCCTCGTGCTGCTGTCGCACCTGGACGCCGACCACGTCGGCGGGCTCGCCGGCGCGCTCGACGGCCGCACGGTGGGCGTGGTGGCCACCGGCACCCTGTCCGCGGCCGACGACCGCGCCCCGGGCGTCGACGCCCTCGTCCTGCGGGCCGGCGGCACGCGCGAGGTCCTCGTCCCGGGGAACCGCCGCAGCGTGGCCGGGGTAGGCGTGGAGGTGCTCGCACCGGACCCGCGCCGGGCCACCGCGGCGGCCGACCCCAACGGGATCTCCCTGGTCGCCCGGGTGACCGTCGGTGGGCTCCGGCTGCTGCTCACCGGCGACATCGGCGCCGACGAGGAGGCCGCCCTGCTGCGCACCGGCGCCGACCTGCGGGCCGACGTGCTCAAGGTGCCGCACCACGGCAGCGGTGACGCCGACCCGGACTTCCTGGCGGCCACCGGGGCCCGCAGCGCGCTGATCTCCGTCGGGGCCGGCAACGGTTACGGGCACCCGGCACCGCGGCTGCTCGACTGGCTGGCCGACGCCGGCACCCGGGTGCACCGCACCGACCGGGACGGCGACCTCGCGGTGGTCGGCACGGCCGGCGACTGGGGGATCGCCGCGCGCGGCGCGGACCCCGGCGGCCAGGCCGCACCGCCCGGCTCCAGGCTCCCGGACGCACGCCCGGACGCACTCCCGGACGCGCTCCCGTCAGCCCGGGCGGTCGCCACGGACCGTCGGTGCCGCGTGGCACCATGCGGAGGTGCCTGCCGCCCCCGTCGAGCCCACGTCGCGAATCCGGGTGGTGATCGGCGAGGAGGAGCTGCTGCGCTCGCGCGCGGTCGCGGCCGTGCGCCGGGCGGTGCTCGCCCGCCACCCCGACGGCGAGGTGCACGAGCTGGCCGCGATGGGCCTGCCGGTGGGCGAGCTGGCCGACGTGCTGGCGCCGTCCCTGTTCGGCGGCCACCGGCTCGTCGTCGTCACCGGGGTGCAGGAGGCGGCCACCGCGCTGGCCGACGCGCTCACCGGCTACGCCAAGGAACCCGACCCCGATCTGACGCTGGTCGTCGTGCACTCCGGCGGCAAGCGGAACGAGGCGCTGGTCAAGGCGTTCAAGGCCGCCGGTGCCGCGGTCGACGAGTGCCCCAAGGTCTCCTCCGTCGGCGACCGCATCGCCTTCGTGCGCAACGAGGTGCGCCAGCTGGGCGGCCGCATCACCCCCGACGCCGTCACGGCGCTCGTCGACGCGATCGGCGCGGACCTGCGGTCGCTCTCGGCCGCGGCCGGGCAGCTGGTCTCCGACTTCGGCGGCAGCATCGACGCCGACGACGTCGCCCGGTTCCACCGCGGCCAGGCCGAGGTCACCGGGTTCACCGTGGCCGAGCGCGTGCTGACCGGTGACCGCGCCGGCTCCATCGAGATGCTGCGCTGGGCGCTGGAGCGCGGGGTCGCGCACGTGCTCATCGCCGACGCGATCGCCGACGGCGTCCGCACCGCCGCACGGGTGGCCTCGCTGAGCTCCACCAACCCCGGCGACCTCGCCCGCACGCTCAAGATGCCGCCCTGGAAGGTCAAGAAGGCCCAGGCGCAGGCGCGCGGCTGGAGCATCGAGGGGCTGCAGCAGGCCCTCGGCGTGGCCGCCGACCTCAACGCCGACGTCAAGGGTGTCGCGGCCAGCGCCGACTACGCGCTCGAGCGGGCCATCCGGCGCATCGTCACCATCCGGGCGGAGACCGGTCGCGGGCGGGTGCGCGCCGGGCGCTGATCCGGCACGGCCGCGTCCGGCTGAGCGCCCCCGTGCAGGACGAGGAAGCGGCGTCCCTGGGGAGGCCACGGGCACTCCTTCAGGGCAGCGGGACGGCGCTGTGACGGGCAGGAACGCGACGAGCCCCCGTCCCACGAGGGGAGGGGGCTCGTCGTCGAGCGCGCCCGGGTGGACGCGGGCCGGTCAGAGGCCGGTGGTGAGCTTCGCCAGACCCGACTTGCGGTTGGCGGCCTGGTTCTTGTGGATGACGCCCTTGCTGGCGGCCTTGTCCAGCTGCTTGGCGGCGGCCTGGTAGGCAGCGGTCGCAGCCGCGGCGTCCCCCGACTCGGCGGCGGTGCGCACCCGCCGGACGGCCGTCTTCAGGGCGGACTTGACGGCAACGTTGCGCTGGCGCGCCTTCTCGTTGGTCTTGATCCGCTTCATCTGGGACTTGATGTTCGCCACGCGTGAGCCTCGGTGTCTCGACAGGAGGGAGTACTTCTGACAGTCGTTCGTGCGTCCGGGCGGTGTGCGCCACAGGACCGGCCTGCAAAGATACCAGCGTCCCGTCGGCCACCCCAACCCGCCGTCCGGCGACGTCCCGCACACCTCGCGCGACCCGGCGACCGCGCCCGCCTACGACCCGGGGCGCGGACGTGGGACGATGGCGGCACTGTGACGACTCCTGCTGCCACCGATCCGGCCCGCATCCGGAACTTCTGCATCATCGCCCACATCGACCACGGCAAGTCGACGCTGGCCGACCGGATGCTGGAAGTCACCGGAATCGTCGAGGGCCGCAACATGCGCGCCCAGTACCTGGACCGCATGGACATCGAGCGCGAGCGCGGCATCACCATCAAGGCGCAGAACGTCCGGCTGCCCTGGACCCCGCGCAGCGGCGCGGACACCAGCACCGAGTTCGTGCTGGACATGATCGACACCCCGGGCCACGTCGACTTCACCTACGAGGTGTCCCGGTCGCTGGCCGCCTGCGAGGGCGCGGTGCTGCTGGTCGACGCCGCGCAGGGGATCGAGGCCCAGACGCTGGCCAACCTGTACCTGGCGCTGGAGAACGACCTCACGATCATCCCGGTCCTGAACAAGATCGACCTGCCCGCCGCCCAGCCGGAGAAGTACGCCGCGGAGATCGCGCACATCATCGGCTGCGACCCCGACGACGTCCTGCGGGTCAGCGGCAAGACCGGCGTCGGCGTCCCGGAGCTGCTGGACCGCATCGTCACCGACATCCCGGCACCGACCGGCGTCGCCGAGGGGCCGGCGCGGGCGATGATCTTCGACTCGGTCTACGACATCTACCGCGGCGTCATCACCTACGTCCGCGTCGTCGACGGCCGCATCGCCGCCCGCGAGCGGATCAAGATGATGTCCACCGGCGCCACGCACGAGCTGCTGGAGATCGGCGTCATCTCGCCCGAGCCCAAGCCGGTGGACTCGCTCGGTGTCGGCGAGGTCGGCTACTTCATCACCGGTGTGAAGGACGTCCGCCAGTCTCGCGTCGGCGACACCGTCACGCTGCAGCACAAGCCCGCGACGGAGTCGATCGGTGGCTACCGCGACCCCCGCCCGATGGTCTACTCCGGCCTCTACCCGATCGACGGCAGCGAGTACCCGCTGCTGCGCGAGGCGCTGGACAAGCTGCTGCTCAACGACGCCGCCCTCACCTACGAGCCCGAGACCTCGGCGGCCCTGGGCTTCGGCTTCCGCGTCGGCTTCCTGGGCCTGCTGCACCTGGAGATCGTGCGCGAGCGGCTGGAGCGCGAGGCGGGCATCAGCCTGATCTCGACGGCGCCCAACGTCGTCTACCGCGTGATCATGGAAGACGGCACCGAGCACACGGTGACCAACCCCAGCGACTGGCCCGAAGGCAAGATCGACAAGGTCTTCGAGCCGATCGTCAACGCCACCATCATCGCGCCCAGCGACTACACCGGCGCGATCATGGAGCTCTGCCAGGGCCGGCGCGGCCAGCTCGGCGGGATGGACTACCTGAGCGAGTCCCGGGTCGAGCTGCGCTACACGCTGCCGCTCGGCGAGATCATCTTCGACTTCTTCGACGCGCTGAAGTCCCGCACCCGCGGCTACGCCTCGCTGGACTACCAGGAGGCCGGTGAGCAGGAGTCCTCGCTGGTCAAGGTGGACATCCTGCTGCAGGGCGAGGCCGTCGACGCGTTCAGCGCGATCGTGCACAAGGACAAGGCCTACAGCTACGGCGTGATGATGGCCGGCAAGCTCCGCGAGCTGATCCCGCGGCAGCAGTTCGAGGTGCCGATCCAGGCCGCCGTCGGTTCCCGGGTCATCGCCCGCGAGACGGTGCGCGCCATCCGCAAGGACGTCCTCGCCAAGTGCTACGGCGGTGACATCACCCGCAAGCGGAAGCTGCTGGAGAAGCAGAAGGAGGGCAAGAAGCGGATGAAGATGGTCGGCCGCGTCGAGGTCCCCCAGGAGGCCTTCGTCGCCGCGCTCTCCACCAACGAGTCCACCGCGTCGGCCAAGCCGAAGTGAGCGGCGTGGACGGCGACGTCCAGTAGCAGGCCGGTGGCCGCTGCGAGCACCGAGGCCCGCGCCATCGCCGGCTGAGGAGATCGGCGCGCTAGTGTCCGCCGCGACGGCCGGGGGAGTCCCGCCGCGACGGGAGGACGTCATGCTGCTGCGCCGGACGGCCGTGCCGCTGCTCGCGCTGGCGCTGCTCGCCGGCCCGGTGCTCGCCGCCTGCGGCTCCGACGAGCCCGCCGAGTCGGCGGACGCCCTGCTCGAGCGGGCCAAGCGGACCCTCGACGAGGCGGAGAGCGCGCACTTCGTGCTGGGCAGCGAGGGGGCGCCGAGCAGCGGCACCGTGCTGGTCGGCGGGGAAGGCGACATCGCCCGGCCGGCGTCCTTCGACGGGACGCTGCAGGTGCTGGCGCTCGGGTCGAGCCTCGACCTCGAGGTCGTCTCGGTCGACGGCACCGTCTACGCCCAGCTGCCCTTCACCAGCGGCTTCAGCGTCATCGACCCCGCGCAGTTCGGCATCGGTGACCCCGGTGCGCTGCTCGACCCAGAGACCGGCATCTCGCAGCTGCTCGTCGAGGCGGAGTCGGCCGAGCTGGGGGAGGAGCGGCGGGTGGACGGCACGGTCGTCCGCGAGGTGACCGCCGAGCTGCCCGGCGACCTGGTGCAGCAGATCCTCACCAGCCAGGACCCGTCCCAGCCCGTGCAGGCCAGGTTCTCCATCGCCACCGACGGCGGTGAGCTGCGCCGCGCCGAGCTGACCGGCCCCTTCTTCGAGGCCGGCACCGACGCCACCTACACCCTCGAGCTCAGCGACTTCGGGGCCGATGTCGAGATCACCGCACCGGCCACCGGCTGAGGCCGGCGCCGGGGCGGTCCCCGGGGCCGCCGCGATCGTCCTCGCCACCCTCGCCGTGCTGGTCACGGCCGCCGACACCTACGTCGTCGTCCTGGCCCTGCCCGACATCCTCACCGGGGTCGGGGTGGGGCTGGACGAGCTGCAGAAGGCGACCCCCATCGTTGGCGGCTTCCTGCTCGGCTACACCGCGACACTGCCGCTGCTGGGCCGGCTCGCCGACCTGCGCGGGCGGGCACCGGTGCTCATCGGCTGCCTGCTGCTGTTCGCCCTCGGCTCGCTGCTGACGGCGACGGCGGAGACGCTGGGCCCCGCCGTGGCCGGCCGCGGGCTGCAGGGGATCGGCGCGGGTGGCCTGGTGCCCGCCACGCTCGCGCTGGTCGCCGACCGGTGGCCACCCGAGCGCCGGGCGGTCCCGCTCGGCGTCGTGGGCGCCGTGCAGGAGGCGGGTGCGGTCCTCGGCCCGCTGGCCGGCGCGGCGGTGCTCGCCGTCGCCGACTGGCGCGCGATCTTCTGGCTCAACCTGCTGCTCGGGGTGGCACTGGCCGCCGGCGTCGTCGTCACCGGGCAGGTCCGGCGACCGGATTCGGCCGCGCTGGTGCTCGCCGCGCTGGCCGCCACCGCGCTGGGGCTGCTGCTCGCCGAGCCGCCCGCGCTCGCCGAGGACGTCACCCTCGGCCTGCTCTACGTACCGCTGCTCGACGGCGCGGCGTGGACGGCGCCTCTGCTGCTGGCCACCGTCCTGCTGGCGGTGCTCCTGGTCGCACGCAGCCTGCAGCACCCCGCGGGCGCGGTGCTGCCGCTGCGCGGATTCGGCCGGCTGGCACGGGAGGTGGACGTCGTCGGCTCGCTGCTGGCCGTCGTCTCGCTGGGCGCCCTGGTGTGGGCCTTCGCCGCCGCCGACCCGGCCCGCGAGGTGGTCGCGCACGGGTGGGTGCTCGTGCCGCTGGCCGTCGTCGCCGGGGCCCTCTTCGTGCTGCACGAGCGGCGCACCGCGGAGCCGGTGCTGCCGCTCGCGGCGCTCCGGCCGGTCGGGGCGTGGGGGGCGCTGCTGGTCAGCCTGTTCGTGGGTGCCGCGCTGGTCGCCGCGCTCGTCGACGTCCCGCTGTTCGCCCGGGCGACCACGACGCCGGGCGACCAGCTGGGGGCGGCGCTGGTGCTCCTGCGGCTGCTGGTCGCCGTGCCGGTGGGTGCGGTGGCCGGGGGCTGGCTGTGCCGGGTGGTCGCCCCCCGGGTCGTCGCCGGCGCCGGGATGGCCGTGTCGGCGGCCGCCTTCGTCGCGATGACCGGGTGGGACGAGCGGGCCCTGGACGGCGCGTGGTCCACCGTCGTCCTGGTCGCCGCGGGCCTCGGTTTCGGGCTCGCCATCGCGCCGGTGAACGCGGTGCTGCTGGCGGTCACGCCGCCGCGGGTGCACGGGAGCGCGAGCTCGCTGGCCGTCGTGGCGCGCACCGTCGGCATGCTGGCCGGGTTGTCGCTGCTCACCGCCGTCGCGCTGCGCCGGTTCACCGCCGAGGTGGCGGCGATCGGCACCCCCATGGAGCTGTGCCCCACGAGCCCGGCCGACTGTGCGGCCTACGACGCCGCCACCGAGGCGGCGGTGCTCACCCAGCTGCACACCGTGTTCGCCGGTGCCGCGGTCGCGGCCGGGCTGGCCGCGGTGGCGGCCCTGGTCCTCCTGCGCGGTGCTCCGGTGAGGGGCACGGCGCACGTCCGCTGACATGTGCCATGGTGGAGGGGAGCCCTTCCGGCTCCCGGACGAGCGGTGCCGTACCCGGTGTGCGACAAGACGGCGCCAGAGGAGCCCGCGATGTCGTGGTTGGTGCTGGTGCTGTCCGGGGTGCTGGAAGCGGTGTGGGCGGCGGCGCTCGACCGTTCCCACGGCTTCACCCGGCTGGTGCCCTCGGTGGTCTTCGGCGTCGCGCTGGTCCTGAGCATGGGCGGGCTCGCCTTCGCCATGCGGGAGCTGCCGCTGGGCACCGCCTACGCCGTGTGGGTGGGCATCGGCGCCGTGCTCACGGTCGTCTACGCGATGGTCACCGGCGCGGAGCCGGTCTCGCTGGTGCGGGTGCTGCTGCTGGCCGGCATCGTCGGCTGCGTCGTCGGGCTCAAGGTCGTGAGCTGACGGTGTGCGCGAACGCGCCGTTCCTCCACCGAGAACTGCGCGTTCGCGCACACCGTTGCTCGCCTCAGAGCGTGAAGACGATCTTCCCGTTGGTGCGGCCCTCGAGCATCCGCGCGAAGCCCTCGCGGGCCTCCGCCAGCGGCAGCTCGACGTCGATCTGCGGGCGGACGCCGGTGACGGCGCACATCCGGATCAGCGCCTCGAGCTCGGACTTCGTGCCCATGGTCGACCCGATGACCGACAGCTGGGTGAAGAAGACGCGGTTGAGCTCCGCGCCGGGGTTGAAGCCGGTGGTGGCGCCGGAGGTGACGAGCACGCCGCCGGGCTTCAGCGACTTGATGCTGTGGCTCCAGGTGGCCTCGCCGACGGTCTCCATGACCCCGTCGACCCGTTCGGGCAGCCGGGCGCCGCTCTCGAACGCCTGCTCGGCGCCCAGCGCGAGGGCGGCGGCCCGCTTCTCCTCGCTGCGGCCGGTCACCCACATGCGGTAGCCGGCGGCGCGGCCGAGCACGATGAGCGCCGTCGCCACCCCGCCGCTGGCGCCCTGCACGAGGACGGTCTGACCCGGGCGCAGCCCGGACTTCACGAACAGCATCCGGTAGGCGGTCAGCCACGCGGTGGGCAGGCAGGCGGCCTCGGCGAAGGAGAGCTCGGCCGGCTTGGGCAGCAGGTTGCGCCGGGGGACGGCGACCTTCTCCGCCATCGAGCCCTGGTGCACCTCCGACAGCAGCGACCGCTTGGGGTCGAGCGTCTCGTCGCCCATCCAGTCGGGCGTGGAGATGACGCCGTGGACGACGACCTCGTTGCCGTCCTCGTCGATGCCGGCGGCGTCGGTGCCGAGGATCATCGGCATCCGCTCGGCGGGCAGGCCGATGCCCTGCAGGCTGAACAGGTCGTGGTGGTTCAGCGACACCGCCTTGACCTGGATCGTCGTCCAGCCGTCGGGGACCTCGGGCTCGGGGCGCTCACCGATCTCCAGCACGGAGAGCGGGTCCTTCGGGGCGGGGGTGGAGACGAAGGCAGCCAGCATGACGGCGAACCTAGCCGAGGACGCGTGCCGGTGTCCTCCGGGCCGGTTCCACCGCGGTCAGCGGAGGCGGCCGGGAGGGATGACGGTCGACTCGCGGGCCAGGTGGCCGAAGTTCCCCTCCGGGGCGGCCGACAGGCCACCGGTCACCGACACCGTCGCGGCGACCTCGGCGTCCCGGACGACGTAGCGACCGACGGCGCCGTCGAACAGCGGCTGCGCGGCCGGGTCACCGACTCCGGTCCAGGTCACGTCGAGGGCCACCGTGCCCTCCAGCGTGGCGGGCATCAGCCCCTCGCCACCGCCCGTCGCCTCCGAGCAGGCGTAGCCGACCGTCCCCACGACACGGGCCGACTCCAGGCGGACGACGTCGGCGACCGCCGGCTGGCCGTCCACGGTGCACTCCCACCCGTCGAGGTACAGGCCCACGGTTACCGTGGCCCTGGCGGCCGCGGCCTCCGCGACGGTCAGGTCGACGACCGAGCCGTCGTCCACGAAGATGGCGTTGGCCCGCCAGGTGGGGTCGCCCACGGCTCCACCGGGAGCGGCCGCCACGGCCACTCCTGCCCCGCCCCACACGGCCGTGGCCGCCATTCCTGCCGCCAGTGCCGTCCGTGCCGCCGTCCGCACCGCCACGTCGTCCTCCCTGCCGGGTCGCCGTCGGGCGCTCCGTCGCGTCCGACCTGGCGGGACGGTGGCACGACCCCGGCGGCCCGTGGGAGCGGTTCTCGCGCGGTGCCGCACCGCTCTCCGGCGTGCCGTCCGCGACACGCCGTCCCGGGGCTGTCAGCGGACGACGGCTCGGATCCGCTTCCGCGCCCCGGTTCGCGCCTCGCTGCATGCTCCCGGGGCTGTCAGCGGACGACGACGACGTGCTCCCCGCGCGGCACGAACTCGCCGATCACCGGGGAGCCGGCGATCTCCCCGGCCAGCAGCAGCCCGCCGGAGGTCTGCGCGTCGGCCAGCAGGAGCGCCTCGCCCTCGTCCACGGCGGAGAGGTCGGCGTGCGGGCGCACCCAGTCGAGGTTGCGGCGCGTGCCCCCGGAGACGAAACCGGCGGCCAGCGCCTCCCGCGCACCGGTCAGGTACGGGACGGCGGCGGCGTCGACGACGGCGGTGACCCCGCTGGCCCGCGCCATCTTGTACAGGTGGCCGAGCAGGCCGAAGCCGGTGACGTCGGTGCCCGCGCGGATGCCGGCGGCGACCGCGGCCCGGCCGGCCTCGCGGTTGAGCGTGGTCATCGCGGCGACCGCCTCCTCCGACACCTCGCCGGTGGCCTTCATGCGGCTGTTGAGCACCCCGACCCCGAGCGGCTTGGTGAGGGTGAGCGGCGTGCCCGCCACCGCCCCGGCGTTGGTGATGAGCCGGTCGACGTCGACCACGCCGGTGACCGCCATGCCGTACTTGGGCTCGGGGTCGTCGATGGAGTGCCCGCCGCCGACGTGGCAGCCCGCCTCCCGGGCCACCTCGAGGCCGCCGCGCAGCACCTCGGCGGCGAGCTCCGCGGGCAGCACGTCGCGCGGCCAGCCGAGCAGGTTCACGGCGACGACGGGGGTGCCGCCCATCGCGTAGACGTCGGAGAGCGCGTTCGCGGCGGCGATCCGGCCGAAGGTGTACGCGTCGTCGACGACCGGGGTGAAGAAGTCGGTGGTGAGCACCAGGCCCTGCCCGCCGGGGATGCGGACCACGGCCGCGTCGTCGCCGTCGTCCAGCCCGACGACGAGCTCGGCGGCCGGGTCGACCGGGCCCTGCGCGGTCAACCCGGCCACCACCGCCTCGAGCTCACCGGGCGGGATCTTGCAGGCGCACCCCCCGCCGTGGGCGTACTGGGTGAGCCGGATGCGCGCGGGTGCGGTGGTCACGGGCCCGAATCTAGGCCCGGCCGCCGGGGAGCACCCGGAGCCGGGGTGGCGCCGGGGGCGGCGGGGTGCGGGGCAGCTTCCGCCCGGCCGGGTGCCCGGCCGAGGGCGGCGCGCCGACGCCGGCCAGGTCGCGCCGGGGCGCGGGCTCGCCGGTGACCTCGGCGGCGCCGATGCGGTCCTCCCGGAACCAGCGCAGCTCCTGGCGCTCCCGGCACCAGGCCAGCAGGAACTCGTGGGTGCCGGCGCGGACCAGCAGCTGCGGCTCCACGGCCCGCTCCGACCAGCGGCCCTCGCGGTCGCGGTACCCCAGCACGAGCACCCGCCGTTCGGTGAGCCCCTGCTCCACGCGGCGGCGCACCTCGGCGTCGCGCGCGGCCTCGGCGGCCAGCCGGCGGCTGCTCGCCAGCAGCCGCGCGCGCTGGGCCGGGTCCGGCTCCAGCGCCGTCAGCACCTTCTCCAGCGCGGTCCGGCCCGCCTCCGCGTAGGGGCCCTCGGGCCGGGCGGCCAGCGCGGCGGCGACGGCGGCCGCTTCCTCGGGCGTGAGAGCGACCGGCGGCAGCGTGGCGGGGGTGCGGGGCTCGGTGCGGTTCACGCCGCGGATGCCGGCACCGACCTCCGACAGTTCCACCCCGTAGGCTGCCGGGCGGAGGCGTCAGGGTGTCTGGTGGCCCCCGCGGCCTCTAAAGCCGACGTGGCCGAGCATCTCGGCCAGGCGGGTTCGATTCCCGTCCGCCTCCGCCAGCTCCCGCCCCGCACCTACGCTGCGGGGCGATGACGACCGACCCGCGCCGCCAGGTGCCCCGCACCGACACGCTGCTCGCCGACCCCCGACTGGCCGGGGCCGGGGAGCGGCTGGGGCGCGTCCTGGTCAAGAGCGCCGTGCAGCGCGTCCAGCAGCGGATCCGGGCGGGCGAGGTCGCGCCCGACGCCGCCGTCGACGCCGTCCTCGCCGACCTCCCGCCCGTGGCCGGCAGCCTGCGCCCGGTGCTCAACGCGACCGGCGTCGTCGTGCACACCAACCTCGGCCGCGCGCCGCTCTCGGCGGCCGCGGTCGAGGCGGTGGTCGCGGCGAGCGGCACCACCGACGTCGAGCTCGACCTGCGCACCGGCCGCCGCGGCCCGCGCGGGGAGGCGGCGATCGCGGCGCTGCTGGAGGCGGTCCCGGCCGCGGAGGCCGCGCTGGTGGTGAACAACTGCGCCGCTGCGCTCGCGCTGGTGGCCACCGCCCTGGGGCAGGGCCGCGAGCTGGTGCTCGCCCGCGGGGAGCTGGTGGAGATCGGCGACGGCTTCCGCATCCCCGAGCTGCTCGAGAGCACCGGCGCCCGGCTGCGCGAGGTCGGCACCACCAACCGGGTCGCGCTCGCCGACTACCGCGACGCCCTGGGGCCCGGCACCGGCGCGGTGCTCAAGGTGCACCCGTCGAACTTCGTCGTGCGCGGCTTCACCCGGGCGGTGGAGGTCGGTGAGCTCGCGGCGGCGCTCCAGGGCACCGGGGTGCCGCTGGTCGCCGACGTCGGCTCCGGCCTGCTCCGGCCGCACCCGGTGCTCCCGGACGAGCCGGACCTGCAGACGACGCTCGCCGCCGGCGCCGACCTCGTGCTGGCCAGCGGTGACAAGCTGCTCGGCGGGCCCCAGGCGGGGCTCGTGCTCGGCCGGGCGGAGCTCGTGCAGCGCCTGCGCCGCCACCCGCTCTACCGGGCGTTCAGGGTCGACAAGACCACGCTGGCCGCCCTCGAGGCGACGCTGCGCGGCCCGCTGCCGCCGGTGCAGCAGATGCTCGCCGCCGACGTCGCCGACCTGCGGGAGCGGGCGCACGCGCTGGCCGACCGCCTCGTGGCCGGGGGCGTGGCCGCCGACGCGGTGGACGCCGACTCGCGGGTCGGCGGGGGAGGGGCGCCCGAGCACCCGCTGCCCGGCGCCGCCGTCTCGCTGCCGCCGGAGTTCGCCGAGCCGCTGCGCCTGGGCGCGACCCCGGTCGTCGGCTACGTCGAGGACGGCCGCACGCTGCTCAACCTGCGCAGCGTCCCGCCGGGGGCCGACGGCGCCCTCGCCGACGTCGTGCTGGAGGTGGCCCGCCGGTGGACGTGACCGCGCCCCGTCCCGCCGGTATGGACGTCATCGCGACGGCAGGCCACGTCGACCACGGCAAGTCGGCGCTCGTGCGGGCGCTCACCGGGATGGAGCCCGACCGATGGGCCGAGGAGCGCCGCCGCGGGCTCACCATCGACCTGGGCTTCGCGTGGACCACGCTGCCCTCGGGACGCCGGCTCGCGGTCGTCGACGTCCCCGGCCACGAGCGCTTCGTCGGCAACATGCTCGCCGGCGTCGGCCCGGTGCCGGCCGCGCTCGTCGTCGTCGCGGCCGACGACGGCTGGTCGGCGCAGACCGCCGAGCACGTCGGCGTCCTCGACGCGCTGGGGGTGCGGCACGCGCTCCTCGCCGTCACCAAGTCCGATCTCGCCGACCCGGCACCGGTGCTCGCCGACGTGCGCGAGCGGCTCGCCACGACGTCGATGGGCGAGGTGCCCGGGTTCGCGGTCAGCTCGATCACCGGGCAGGGCGTGCCGGAGCTGACGGCGGCGCTGGAACGCCTGCTCGGCGCGCTGCCGGCCCCGGACCCCGACGCGCCGGTGCGGCTGTGGATCGACCGCGCCTTCACCATCAGGGGCGCCGGCACGGTCGTCACCGGCACGCTCGCCGCCGGGGCCGTCGCGGCCGGCGACCGGTTCGTCCTGGGCGACCGGGAGGTGACCGTGCGGGGCGTGCAGTCCCTCGGCGAGCCCGTCGAGCGGGCCGCGGCCACCGCGCGGGTGGCGCTCAACCTGCGCGGCGTCGCGGTCGAGGAGCTCACCCGGGGCGACGCGCTGCTCACGCCCGAGGCGTTCCGGCTGACCGACGTCGTCGACGTGACGCTGACCGGGGTGCCCGACGAGCGGTTGCCGGCCGGCCCGGTGGTGCACGTCGGCTCCGCGACCGTGGGCGCCCGGCTGCGCCCGCTCGACGGCGCGGCGGTGCGCCTGCGCCTGGCCTCGCCGCTGCCGCTGCGGATCGGCGACCGGCTGCTGCTGCGCGACCCCGGTGCCCGCAGGGTGCTCGGTGCCGACGTGCGCGACGTCGACCCGCCCGAGCTGCGGCGCCGCGGCGCCGCGCGCCAGCGGGCCGCCGAGCTGGTCGCCCAGCCGGACGGGGCGGACGGCGCGTCCGCCGCCCTGGCCCGCCGCCGCATCGTCCGCGCCGCCGACTTCGCTGCGATGGGCTGGCCGCTGCCCGCCGGGGCGACGAGGAACGGGCCGTGGCTGCTGGCCGCCGGGCTCGCCGACGACCTCGCCGCCCGGCTGCCCGAGATCGTCGCGCGCTACCGGCGCCTGCGGCCGCTGGAGCCCGGGCCGCCGTCGGAGGTGGTGCGCCGGGCGCTGGAGCTGCCCGACGCCGAGTTGGTCCCCGCGCTCGTCCGCGAGCCGCTGGTGCTGCGTGAGGGGCGGGTCGTCGACGGCGCGCCCGAGCTGCCGCCGGAGGTGCAGCGGGCGGTCGACGCCGTCCGTGCCCGGCTGGCCGCCGATCCCTTCGCCGCCCCGGAGGCCCCGGACCTGGTGGCCGCCGGGCTGGGTGGCCGCGAGCTCGCCGCCGCCGTGCGGAGCGGGCAGCTCGTGCGCGTCGGGGAGGGGGTCTACCTGGCGCCCGGCATCGAGGCGGTCGCACGGGAGCGGCTCGCCGCGGTGCCGCAGCCGTTCAGCCTCAGCCAGGCCAGGCAGGCGTGGGGGACCAGCCGGCGGGTCGCCGTCCCGCTCATGGAATGGCTGGACGGCCGGGGCGTGACCCAGCGGCTGCCGGACAACACCCGCCGCCTCCGGTAGGTGCACCTCGGGCGGAGTCTGCCTCTGAGTGCCAGGGCACTCAGAGGCAGAGCTCCGTCGGCAGTAGATCTCTGCCCACCCGGGGAGGGCAGAGATCTACTGCCGACCGAGGAGCGCTGTGCCGCGGATCTCCACGTCCGGTGGCGCGCTGCAACGCGGCGGTGACACACGTGGAGGCACCAGGGCGTGGCGCCGTCCACGTCGAGCGGACGAGTGCCCGAAGGCCCCTCGGCCAGACCCTCCCTACCTACCATCCGTGCCTCGCATGGCACCCGCACCCACGCGCGCGGCCAGTCGAGGGGGTGTCCGGCCCGTACCGGGTGACGGCAGCGAGGGGGAGGCCATGACGCACAGGAGAACGACGACGTTGCTCGCGAGCGGGGCGCTGGTGGCCGCGGTCCTGACCGGCTGCGGCACCGAGGGCTCGACCCCGGCCGCGACCCCACCGCCGCCCCCGAGCACGACCACGGCCGCACCCCCGAGCCCGGTGGCACCTCCGAGCCCGACCCCGTCCCCGAGCGCGCCCCTGCTCCAGGATGAGCCTGTCGGGGACGTCGGGACGGCAGCAGGTGCGCCGGCGGCGGAGGAGGCACTCAGCCCCAAGGAGATCTTCGCGCAGAACGTGGACGCGACCGTCCAGGTCCTCGCTGCGGAGGGCACCGGGAGCGGGTTCGTGATCGATGCGGCGGAAGGCATCGTCGTCTCCAACGCGCACGTCACCGGTGGGGTCGGCTCGCTCAGCGTGGTCACCTCCCGGGGCGACCGCATCCCGGCCCGGCGGCTGGGGGTCTCGCCGTGCGAGGACCTCGCGGTCCTCCAGATGAACACGGTTCCCCGGGACCTGACCGAGGTCACCATGGGTGACTCCACCCCGCTGCAGGCGCAGGACGAGGTCACGGCGATCGGCTTCCCCGCCAGCTTCGACGCCGCCCAGGCCGGCGACCGCACCGCGGTCCCGACCTCCGGGCACGTCCAGGTTCCGAGGTTGGACGCGGCGCCGCACTCCAGCCTGCCGCTCTACGTCGCCGCGATCCAGCACGACGCCGTCATCAATCCCGGCAACAGCGGCGGGCCGCTGTTCAACGACCGCGGTGAGGTCGTGGGGGTGAACTCCCTCGGCAACACCGAGCAGGGCGGACGGACCATCCAGGGGCAGTACTACGCGATCTCGACGGAGCACGCCGTCCCCGTCATCGAGCAGCTGAGGCAGGGAGTGAGCTACGGCGACGTCGGTCTCACCGGGTTCGACCTGAGCACGCTGACGCCCGAGGAGGCGGGGGCGATCTGGGCAGGCGGTGCGGGCCACCCCGAGGCCTTCGCGGAGGCGGGCATCCCTGCGCTCGTCGTCACCACCGTCGAGAGCGGCTCACCGGCGGAAGCGGCCGGCATCCTGCTCCGGGACGTCATCACGAGGATGGCCGGGCAGCCGGTGTCGTCCTTCGCCGAGATGTGTGGCGTGCTCACCTCCACCAATCCCGGCGACGCGATCGTGGTGGACGGCTTCTTCATGGAACCCACCCAGACGGCCCAGGTCTACGACCCCTGGCGGGTCGAGTTGCGCGTGCCGGCCGGCCCCGCCGGGGACTGAGCACACCCGCCGCCTCGGAAGCACCTCGCGGAGCGCTCTGCCCCTGGTTCCTCCTGCTCCCGGGAGCAGAGGCAGAGCTCCCGGGGGAGGGCCAGCCGAGCCCGCGGTAGGTGTTCCGCGCGCAGTCGCGCTCGGCCCACCACGGGTGGGCAGCGCGCGACTCACCCGGAGGTCGGGTCGTCGGCGGCCGGCACCCAGCGCGCGGGGCGCTTCTCGCGGAACGCCGCGATGCCCTCCTGGCCCTCCTCGCCGGCGAAGAACCGCGCCGAGAGGTCGAGCAGCGGCTCGAACGAGAGCTCCGGCCGGCGCGCCCGCAACAGCCGCTTGGTCTCGGCCAGGGCGGCGGGTGCGCCCGCGGCCAGGGCGGTGAGCTGCCCGGCCAGCGCGGCGTCGAGGTCGTCGTCGGCGGCGACCAGGTCGACCAGCCCGCCGGAGGCGGCGGTCGCGGCGTCGAAGACCTCGCCGCTGAGCATCAGCCGGTGCGCCACGTGCGTCGTCATCCGGGGCAGGACGACGGCGGAGATCACCGCCGGCACCAGCCCCAGCCGCACCTCGGAGAAGGCGAAGGTGGCCGACGACGCCGCGACGACGACGTCGCAGGCGGCCAGCAGCCCCACGCCGCCGGCGCGCGCCGGTCCGCGCACCACCGCCACGACCGGCTTGGGCGCGGACCACAGCAGCTGCAGCAGTTCGGGGAACTCGCGCACCCCCTGGTCCTCCGAAGAACCGCCGGCGGCCTCGGACAGGTCCATGCCCGAGCAGAACACCCGGCCGGTGTGGTCGAGCGCGACCACCCGCACCGCGTCGTCGGCGAGGGCATCGGTCAGCGCATCGCGCAGCTGGGCGCGCATCGCCCGCGAGAGCGCGTTGCGGTTGGCGGGGGAGTCCAGCGTCAGGGTGGCGACGCCGCGCGAGAGGGACACCTGCAGCACTCGGTCGGAGGTCACGCCCGGCATCCTGCCGCCCCCGCGGGCCGGCGCGGCACACTGGGAGCAGATGAACACCGTCCTGCCGCTGCTGAACGACGCCGGCCCGGCGCCCGGCTCGCCCGGCCCCGACCGGCTCCCCGCCGGTGCCCGCGAGGGGCTCGCGACCACCCCGTTCGGGCTCTACGTGCACGTGCCGTTCTGCGCGACCCGCTGCGGCTACTGCGACTTCAACACCTACACCTCCGAGGAGCTAGGGCCCGGTGCGAACCGCAGCGAGTACGCCGGCACCGCGATCGCCGAGCTCGAGCGCGCCGCCCGCACCCTCGGCCCGGACCTCCCGACGGTCTCCACCGTGTTCGTCGGCGGGGGCACGCCCACCCTGCTGCCCGCGGACGACCTCGCCGCGGTGCTCGCCGCCGTCCGGGAGCTCTTCCCCGTCGCCGACGACGTCGAGGTGACCACCGAGGCCAACCCGGAGACGGTGTCCCCGGCGTCGCTGGCCCGGCTGCGCGAGGGCGGCTTCACCCGGGTCAGCCTCGGCATGCAGTCGGCCGCACCGCACGTGCTCGCCGCGCTCGACCGGCGGCACACGCCCGGCCGTGCCGTCGACGCGGCGCACGAGGCCCGGGCCGCGGGGTTCGAGCACGTCAACCTCGACCTCATCTACGGCACGCCGGGGGAGACCGACGCGGACTGGGCGGCCTCCCTCGACGCCGTCCTCGCCTCGCCGGTCGACCACGTCAGCGCCTACGCCCTCATCGTCGAGGAGGGCACGAAGCTCGCCCGCCGGGTCCGACGCGGGGAGCTGCCCATGCCCGACGACGACGTGCTGGCCGACCGCTACGAGCAGGCCGACGCGACCCTGCGCCGGGCCGGTTTCGAGTGGTACGAGGTGTCGAACTGGGCGACCTCCGAGGCGGCCCGCTGCCGGCACAACGAGCTGTACTGGGCCAACGCCAACTGGTGGGGGGTCGGCCCGGGCGCGCACAGCCACGTCGGCGGCGTCCGCTGGTGGAACGTCAAGCACCCCGCGGCCTACGCCGAGCGGCTGGCCCGCGGGGAGAGCCCGGCGCAGGACGCCGAGGTGCTCGACGATGCCGATCGGGCGCTGGAGGCGGTCATGCTGGGCCTGCGCCTGCGCGACGGGCTGCCGCTGACCGCGCTCACCCCCACCGGCCGGACCCGGGCCGCCGCGGCCGTCGCCGACGGGCTGCTCGAGCCCGGGGCGCACGCCGCGGGCCGCGCCGTCCTCACCGACCGGGGGCGCCTGCTCGCCGACGCCGTGGTCCGCGACCTCACCGACTGACGCCGGGAACATCACCCGAACGAGCGGGGTTGTCGGGAGCGGCAGCGGTTATGGTGCCCGTTCCGGCAACGAGGCCGGGGTGCACGGAGGGGGTCGTCGGTGATCGCACCAGCAGCGTGCCCGTCCGCGACCCCGCCGTTCGCCCTGTCCGGCGGTGCACGGCTCGCCCTCGCCATGAACCGCCGCGCCCGCGGCCTGCGCGGCCTCGACGTCCTCCGCCGCAGCCAGGACCGGGCCCCGCCGCGTCGCTTCTGACCCCTACCGGGGTCCCACGTCCACCCCGACGCGCCACCGACCGGTGACCGCGTCCTCCCGCGTTCGCCCGAAGGAGATCCCCGCATGTCCGCCAGCCTCGACAGCTCGACCGCCGCCTCGGCCGACCGCTTCCGCCGCCTGCTGGAGGAGCAGCGCGCCGACGCCGTGCAGCAGCGGGAGGAGGCGCTCGCCGAGTGCGCCACCTCGGTGCCCGACCCGGTCGCCCAGCGCCGCAGCGCCGACCTGCAGCGCACCATCGAGGAGATCGACGCCGCCCTCGCCCGCATCGACGACGGCAGCTACGGCCACTGCACCGGGTGCGGCGCCGCCATCCCGGAGGAGCGGCTGGAGCTCCGCCCGTTCGCCCGCACCTGCGTCGCCTGCACCCCGGCGGCCTGAGCCCGGTCGCCGGCCGCAGCTGACGGATGTCAGACGCGGCCGGCGACGTCCGGCACTACTCGCGTGCCCGGCCCTCGGGGCAGGCTCGGCGCATGCATTCCGCACCCGCCCTCGAGATCCGCGGGCTGACCGTCCGCTACGGCGACGCGGTCGCCGTCGACGACCTCGACCTCACCATCCCGCGCGGCCAGACCGTCGCCCTCCTCGGACCCAACGGGGCCGGCAAGTCGACGACGGTGAACGCCGTCCTCGGGCTGCTGACCCCGGCCGCGGGGGAGATGCGCGTGCTGGGCCGCGACCCGCGCGCCGCCGTCCGCGCCGGCAGCGTCGGCGCGATGCTGCAGCACGGCGGCCTGCCCAGCGAGGCCCGGGTCGGTGAGGTGCTGCACCTGGTGCGGCGCAGCTTCGGGCGGGCCGGGGGAGACGGCACGTGGCCGCTCGCGGACCTGGTGGCCACCGCCGGCATCGCCGGCCTGCTCGACCGGCCGGTGGACGCGCTCTCCGGCGGCCAGCGCCAGCGCGTCCTGCTGGCCCTGGCCCTCGTCGGCGCCCCGCCGCTGCTGCTCCTGGACGAGCCGACCTCCGCCATGGACGTCGAGGCGCGCCGGGCCTTCTGGACGACGATGCGCGGCCTGGCCGGCCGCGGGCACACCGTCGTCTTCGCCACCCACCACCTCGACGAGGCCGACGCGGTCGCCGACCGGGTGGTGGTCGTCGCCGGTGGCCGCGTCGTCGCCGACGGCACCGCGGCCGAGATCAAGGCCGGCGTCGGTGGGCGCACGGTCTCCTTCACGGCCGCGCCCGAGCGCCGGTTCGACGACGTGCCCGGGGTCACCGGGGTGACCTGGCAGGGGAGCACCGTCCGGCTGGCGACCATCGACGCCGACGCCACCCTGCGCGCCCTGCTCGCCGACGGCGGGCTGCCCGATCTCGAGGTGCGCGGCGCCTCCCTCGAGGACGCCGTCCTCTCCCTCATCCCCACCCGCCGGCAGACCACGATCGGAGCGACCCGGTGAACCCGCTCTTCGGCTTCCAGCTGCGCCGGGTGGCGCGCAACAAGCAGTTCGTCTTCTTCACCGTGCTGCTACCGGCGCTGTTCACGATCTTCCTCACGAAGATCATCGGCGGGCAGATGCCGGGCGTGGCCGAGCGTCAGGAGGTCTCGGCGTCGATCATGGTCTCGATGATGGCCTACGGTGCCATCGGCGCGTCCCTGGGCGCGACCATCCGCATCTCCTTCGACCGCGCCTCGGGCTGGCTGCGCCAGCTCCGGGTCACGCCCGTGCCGCAGACGCAGGTGTTCGCCGTCGACGTCGCCGTCGGCGTGCTGCTGGCCCTGCCGAGCCTCCTGGTGGTCGCGCTGGTCGGCCGGTTCGTCAACGGGGTCCAGCTGCCGGTCGGCACCTGGCTGGCGCTGCTGGCGGTCCTGTGGGCCGGGTCGGCGGCGTTCGTGGCGCTGGGGCTGCTGGTCGGGCTGTCGCTGGACGAGAAGGCCGCCGGGGGCGCCATCGGCATCCTGGGTGTGGTGCTGGCCGCGCTCGGCGGGCTGTGGTGGCCGGTGGAGATGCTGCCGGAGGCCATGCGCGGGCTGGCGTACACGCTGCCCTCGTACTGGTACGCCGAGCTGGGGCGCGGCGTGGCCGCCGGGGGCTGGCCGGCAGCGGGGGCGGTCCTGGCGATGGCCGGGTTCACGGCGGCCTTCGGGCTCATCGCGGTGTCCGTCGCACGGAGGCGGCCGCTGCACGCGGTCGCGGGCTGAGCCCGGCTACGGTGCCGCTCGTGGATCCCCGGAACCGCTGGCAGCGCCTGGGCTGGGCCGTGCCCTGGCTGCTGTTCCAGGTCTTCCCGGTCGCCGACCTCGTCAGCACGCCCCGGCCGGCGCTCGTCCAGGTGGCCGCGGCTGCGGGCCTGATCGCCTTCACCGTCGTCTACCTCGGCATCTTCGGTCAGGTCTTCGGTGAGCGCCGCGACTGGCCGCGCGTGCAGCTGGCGGTCGTCGCCGTCCTCGGCGTCGGGCTCGCCGTCTGGCTGGGCCCCGCGTGGGCCGGGCTGATGATCTACGTCTCGGCCGCGGCCTCCGTGGGCCTGCCTCAGCGGTGGGTGTGGCCGGCGGTCGTGGGCGCGGCCGGCGTGTGCGCCGGGGTGCTGGCCGCCCACGGCGTCCTGGGCGAGGTCTTCATCCTGCCGGTGATGTGCGTGCTCACCGCGTTCGCGCTCCGCGGGATGCGGCAGCTGATCTCGGTGAACTCCGAGCTGGTGGAGGCCCGGGAGGAGCTGGCCCGCAACGCCGTGGCCGAGGAGCGGTTGCGTTTCGCCCGCGACCTGCACGACCTGCTCGGGCACAGCCTGTCGCTGATCGCGCTCAAGAGCGAGCTGGCCGGCCGGCTGGCCGAGCGCGACCCGGCCCGCGCCCGCCAGGAGATGGCCGACGTCGAGGCGGCAGCGCGGCGGGCCCTCGCCGAGGTGCGCGACGCGGTCAGCGGCTACCGCCAGGTGAGCCTCGCCCAGGCGTTGGCCGAGGCCCGCTCGGCGCTGTCGGCGGCCGGCATCTCGCTGCGGGCGCCGGCGCCGGGACGGCCGCTGCCCGGCCCGGTCGACGCGGTGCTCGGCTGGGTCGTGCGCGAGGCCACCACCAACGTGCTGCGGCACAGCGGGGCGCGGTCGGTCACGGTGACCCTCCGGCCTGGGGACGACGACGTGCAGCTGACCGTCGCCGACGACGGCCGCGGTGGGGATGCCCCGGCCGGCGCCGGGCTGTGCGGGCTCGCCGAGCGCGTTGCCGCGGTCGGGGGCCGGCTGGACCACGGGCCGGGGGAGGGCGCCGGGTTCCGGCTCACCGCGTCGGTGCCGCTGAGCAGCCCGGTCGCGGCCTCGCCGGTGGCGGCGTCGTGATCCGGGTGCTCATCGCCGAGGACCAGACGATGGTCCGTGGGGCGCTGCGCGCGCTGCTGGAGCTCGAGGACGACATCGAGGTGGTGGCCGAGGTCGGCCGGGGCGACGCCGTCGCGGCGGCGGCCGCCGAGCACCGCCCCGACGTCGCGCTGCTCGACATCGAGATGCCCGGCGCCGACGGGCTGACCGCCGCACGGGAGCTCGCGGCGGCGCTGCCGGCGTGCCGTGCGGTCATCCTCACCACCTTCGGCCGGCCGGGCTTCCTGCGCCGGGCCATGGAGGTCGGGGCCGCCGGGTTCCTGGTGAAGGACGCCCCCGTGAGCGAGCTCGCCCAGGGCATCCGGGCGGTCATGGCCGGGGAGCGGGTCATCGACCGCGACCTCGCCGCGGCGGCGCTGGCGATCGGGGCGACGCCGCTGTCGGCGCGGGAGGCCGACGTGCTGCGCGCCGCCGCGGACGGGGCGACCGTCGCCGACATCGCCGGCCGGCTGTTCCTGTCCGAGGGGACCGTGCGCAACTACCTGTCCTCGGCGATCGGCAAGACCGGCGCCCGCACGCGCGTGGAGGCGGCCCGCGTCGCGGAGGAGAAGGGCTGGCTGTAGGAGGGCGCGCGATCTGCGCGGGCCGGGTTCGACGCTGCGCGGTCCTTGCTGACCTCGACGACGTTCCGTCGACCCGGGGCGGGCCCGCTCGGCCGGCGTGTTCGTGCAGTAGGGCAGCCTGTCCGCCCGGGATCATCAGGGGTGTGGCGACGGCGGACGGACCGCTGGCGGAGCGCCGCGGCGACGGGACGGAACCGGGCGCGCAGCCGGCGCCTGTGCGCGTGATCCCCGGCGTGGCGCTGCTGGTGCTGGCGATCGTGATCGCCATCGGCACGCTCGCGACGGCATGGGCGCCGTCGATCGGGGACGGGCGAAGCCAGGTCTGCCGCGACCGCGGAGTGCCCTACACCCCGCCCTACGAGGACTGGTACGCGGAGGCGGACACCTCGTGGCTGCCACTGGGGATCTCCTGCACGTGGACCGCCCCGACCGCCGGCGACGTCGTCCGCCAGGAGCCGTCATGGACGCCCACGATCGTGGCCGGTGCCAGCCTCGGTCTCGGCTCGGTGTGGATCACCACCGTGGGCCTCGTGCGTCTCGGGCGTGGTGCCGCATCTCGCAGGAGCCGTCCGACCGAGCAGTTGGCACGCTCGCACGGACGACGCTGACCCGCCGCCTCTGCAGCCCGGCGGCTCGGGTCAGCGACCCACGGCCTCGATGGTGACCTCGTGGTTTCCCAGGCGGGCCACCAGCGGCTTCGTCGGCGTGATCCCCGGCGGCAGCTCCACCACGGTGACGTGCCCGCTCATGTCCGCGGAGCAGACGCCCCGGTCGGGGAACAGCGAGCCGAGGCGGATCTCGATCTCCTGGCCGCCGACCACCTCGATCCCGAGCGGACCGGTGGGGCAGCTCGAACTGCCGTAGGTGACCACCCCGAGGTACTGACCGTCGTTCACCCACGCGACCGAGGGCTGGAAGGCCGACTCGAGAGGTGACTTCCCACCGGAGTCAGGTGCCGGCGCGGGGGAAGGCGTGTACGACAGCTCGAGAGGAACCTCCCCATCGACCTCGGGTGCCGGCGTGATGCGCGGCGCAGGGGACGGCGCGGGGAGCACCTGCACCCGTGGGCCGGGGACCGGCGCGAGCACGAACTCCCGCGCCGCGGGCGTGTTCTCACCGAGGCGGAACTCCGCGACGTAGGGCAGGGGGTCGGCCCCACCGCCGCCGGCCCCGCAGGCGGCGAGCGCAGGCATTGCGGCCAGCAGCGCCGCCACCGGCAGCAGGGGCCATGCCGGCCGGGGTACGTCCACAGCTCGCATCGTGCGGCCCAGTGACCCCGCCGTCCAGCAGGGCCACCCAGGCGTGGCGCAGGGGAGGCGGTGGCGGCACGCCTCCGGGGGCGAGTGCCATGCGCAGAGCTGCGTGTCGCTACCACCGCCGGCCGTCGCACACGGGAAGCCCCAGACCGTCTGCGCTGGGTGGACGCACCGGTCACCGAGACCCCGTCGACAGCGCCGAATGTGGATTCCCGCCCACGTGTCGCCGTACCGGCCACGGCTCGCGGGCTTTCGACGGACCCTGGGAGGGGACCGACCCGGATCAGCGGCCGCGCGGGCCGGGGACCGGGGGCTGCGCGGGCAGGGAGGCGGTGCTCGGGCCCTCGGGCGCCTGCACCGGGGTGAGCGCGTCGAGGTCGAGGACCCGCACGTGGATGACGTTGCGCTGCTGCAGCGCCGCGCGCAGCGCCCGGTGCAGCCCGTCCTCCAGGTACAGCTCCCCCTGCCACTGCACCGCGTGCGGGAAGAGGTCGCCGTAGAAGGTGGAGTCGTCGGCGAGCAGCGCGTCGAGGGCCAGCTCCCGCTTGGTGGTGGTCAGCGTGTCCAGCCGGACCTGCCGGGGCGGGATCATCGCCCAGTCGCGGGTGGACAGCCCGTGGTCGGGATAGGGGCGCCCGTTCCGCACGCCTTTGAAGATCAGGGGACCGACCTCCGCTCTCCGCCCCCGGCCAGGGGCACCGACCGCCACCACCCTAGCCGCCGCGGGCAGCCGCCGTCCTCGCGCGCGGGCGGGCAGCGAGCCACGCGACGGCGGGCGCGGGCGGACGTATGCTGGCCTGGCACTCTGTCCGTGCGAGTGCCAGACCGGGCGTGTCCCGGGGCCGGCGGCGGCCCCGCACCCGGGGGTGCGGCACGGCACGTCGACCGGTACGGGGAGGTGTCACCGTGGCGCACGACGAACGCCGCCTGGAGGTCCTCCGGGCCATCGTCCAGGACTTCGTCTCCACCAACGACCCGGTGGGCAGCAAGGCTCTCGCCGAGCGGCACGACCTCGGGGTCTCCCCGGCGACCATCCGCAACGACATGGCGGTGCTGGAGGAGCAGGGCTACATCGCCCAGCCGCACACCAGCGCCGGCCGGGTGCCCACCGACAAGGGCTACCGGCTCTTCGTCGACCGGCTCTCGGCGGTCAAGCCGCTGTCGTCCGCGGAGCGCCGGGCGATCGAGCGCTTCCTCGACGGCGCCGTCGACCTGCACGACGTGCTGGGCCGCACCGTGCGGCTGCTGGCGCAGCTCACCCGCCAGGTGGCGGTCGTCCAGTACCCGACGCTGTCCCGCAGCGCCGTCCGCCACCTCGAGGTGGTGCAGGTGGCGGTCGGCCGGCTGCTGCTGGTCCTGATCACCGACACCGGGCGGGTGGAGCAGCGGGTCGTCGACTGCCCGCCCGACGTCGACGCCGCCGCCGTCCCCGAGCTGCGCGCCCTGCTGAACTCCGCCTTCGCCGGGGTGAAGCTCGGCGAGGCCGGCGACAAGGTGCCCGGCCTGCTGGAGACCGCGCCGTCGCACCTGCGGGGGCTGGTCGCCGCCGTCAGCGCCACCCTGGTCGAGACCCTCGTCGAGCCCAGCGAGGACCGGCTGGTCATCGGCGGGACGGCGAACCTCGCCCGTGGCAGCGGCACCGACTTCTCCGGCACGCTCCGGCCGCTGTTGGAGGCCCTCGAGGAGCAGGTCGTCGTCCTGCGCCTGATGAGCGAGGTCGACGCCGGCACCGTGCTGGTGCGCATCGGCGAGGAGAACGCCCACGAGGCGCTGACGGGGGCCTCGCTGGTCACCGTCGGGTACGGCTCGGGCGACCGCGCGCTCGGCGGCCTCGGCGTCGTCGGGCCGACGCGCATGGACTACCCAGGAAACATGGCCGCGGTGCGAGCCGTGGCCCGCTACGTCGGCCACCTGCTGGCCGAGAGCTGAGGACGAGACTCTTCGATGGCGACCGACTACTACGGCGTGCTGGGCCTGGCCCAGGGCGCGACCGACCAGGACATCAAGCGCGCCTACCGGCGGCTGGCCCGGGACCTGCACCCCGATGTCAACCCGGATCCGGAGGCCAAGGAGCGCTTCCAGGAGGTCACCCGCGCCTACGAGGCGCTGACCGACCCGGAGAAGCGCCGGATCGTGGACCTGGGCGGTGACCCGTTCGACGCGGGGTCCGGGGGCGCCGGCGGGTTCGGCGGCCCCGGGTTCGGCGGGCTGGGCGACATCATGGACGCCTTCTTCGGCGGCGCGACGACCCGCGGGCCGCGCAGCCGCACCCGGGCCGGTCGCGACGCCCTGATCCCGGTCGAGCTGGAGCTCGACGAGAGCGTCTTCGGCACCACCAAGGACATCACCGTCGACACCGCCGTCCTCTGCGACGCCTGCACCGGCGCCGGGACCGCACCGGGCACCCACCCGGCCACCTGCGGGACCTGCTCCGGTCGCGGCGAGGTGCAGAGCGTGCAGCGCGGCTTCCTCGGCCAGGTGGTCTCCAGCCGCACCTGCCCGACCTGCGCGGGCACCGGCCAGGTCATCCCGCAGCCGTGCCCGAAGTGCGGCGGCGACGGCCGGGTGCGGGCCCGCCGCACCCTGTCGGTGAAGGTGCCGGCCGGTGTGGAGGACGGGATGCGCATCCGGCTCACCGGCCAGGGCGAGGTCGGCCCCGGCGGCGGGCCGGCCGGCGACCTCTACGTGGAGGTGCACGAGCGCCCGCACGAGGTGTTCACCCGCGACGGCGAGGACCTGCACTGCCGGGTGACCCTCCCGATGACGACCGCGGCCCTGGGCACCACGCTGAACCTCAAGACGCTCGACGGCGAGGAGGAGCTCGACATCCGCCCGGGCACCCAGTCGGGCAGCGTGCTCACCCTGCGCGCGCACGGTGCGCCGCGGCTGCGGGCCACCGGGCGCGGGGACATGCTCGTGCACGTCGAGGTGCAGACGCCGACGCGGCTCGACGTCGAGCAGGAGAAGCTGCTGCGCGAGCTCGCCGCGCTGCGGGGCGAGGACCAGCCCGGCGCCGACCGCGAGGCGCAGGGCGGCCTGTTCTCCCGGGTCCGCGACGCGTTCCACGGGCGCTGACCCGGTGAGCGAGGCCCCCGAGCTCGACGGCGCCCCGCTGTTCCTGCTCGACGAGCTGCCCGACGTCCCGGAGCTGCTCGTCGCGGGCCAGGAGGGGCGGCACGCCGTCGACGTGCTGCGGCTGCAGGCCGGCGAGCGGGTGCACGTCGGGGACGGCGCGGGGACCGTCGCGGAGGGCGAGGTCGTCGCCGCCGGGCCGGAGGGCCTGCGGGTCGCCGTGCGCGACCGCTTCGAGGTGCCCGCGCCCGACCCGGAGTTCGTGCTCGTGCAGGCGCTGCCCAAGGGCGACCGGGGCCCGCTGGCGGTCGACCTGGCCACCGAGCTCGGCGTCGACCGGATCGTGCCGTGGCAGGCCGCCCGCTGCGTGACCCGCTGGCGCGACGACCGGGTCGAGAAGGGCGTCGCCAAGTGGCGGGCCGCGGCCCGGTCGGCGAGCAAGCAGTCCCGACGCCCGCGGCTGCCCGAGGTCACCGCGCCGATGAGCACGCGCGAGGTCGCCGGCATGCTCGCCGAGGCCGACCTCGCCGTCGTCCTGCACGAGCAGGCCCGGCGTCCGCTGGCCGGGCTGGCGGTGCCGGCGTCCGGGACGGTGGTGCTCGTCGTCGGCCCCGAGGGCGGGCTCTCCGACGGCGAGGTCGTCGCCTTCCGCGCGGCCGGGGCGGAGCCGGTGCGGCTGGGCCCCGAGGTGCTGCGGACCTCCACGGCGGGTGCCGCCGCGCTCGCCGCCCTGTCGGCGGGCACCCGCTGGCGGTAGGGCGTTCCCTGCTGCGGGGCCCGGAGGGCTCCCGGCAGGGAACGCGGACGCACTCGTCGCAGGCGGGGACGGCACCTGGCCGTGGTGCGGTCCGGAGGACCGCAGTGTCATCGCGTCAGCGCAGGGCGGTGCGGGCGCGGGCACCCACCAGGTCGACGACCACGGTCAGCAGCACGATGGCGATCAGCACCGTGGTGACCGCCGGCCAGTCGAACGAGGACGTCGCCGCCGACAGCAGCACGCCGATCCCGCCGGCGCCGAGCAGGCCGACGAAGACGGTGTCCCGCACGACCACCTCCCAGCGGTAGAGCGCCAGCGCGAGCACCGGCCCGGCCAGCGCCGGCACGCTGCCGTACAGCCACGCGCCCACCGGTGACGCCCCCGACGCCCGCAGCGCATCCCCGGGGCGCCGGTCGGCCTCCTCGACCGCCTCGCCGACCAGCCGCCCCAGCACACCCAGCGTGTAGACGCCGAGCGCGAGCGCCCCGGGCAGCACGCCCGGCAGGAGCACGAACAGCAGCACCAGCGCCCACACCGGCGGCGGGACCGCGCGCAGCAGCAGCAGGGCGAGGCGGGTGAGCACCCCGAGCGCACGGCGCCCCGGACCGGTCGGGCCGCCGGGACGGGCCACCAGCCCCGCCAGCGCCACCGCCCCCGCGGTCGCGAACGCCACCGCCAGCACCGACATCCGCACCGTCTCCACCGACGCCGACCACACCGCCGCCAGCAGGTCGCCGTCGGTCGCCGGGGGCCAGGCGGCCGAGGCGACGTAGGCGACCTGCTCGCGGGTGCGGGCGGAGACCAGCGCCGCGGGGGAGAGCGCCAGGTACCCGACCGCCCAGCCGGCCAGCGCCAGGACCGCGAGCACGGCGCCGGTGAGGAGGGGGTCGCGCCGCGACCCGGGCCGCGGCGCGGCGACGCGGCGGCGCACGGCCCGGCCGGCGACGTCGGCCAGCAGGCACAGCAGCGCCAAGGCGTAGACCGTCGTCCAGACCTGCTCCCAGCGCAGCGAGGTGAACGAGAGGGCCAGCTGGTAGCCCAACCCGCCGGCGCCGATCAGGCCGAGGACGACGGCCGACCGCACCGCGCACTCCAGCCGGTAGAACGAGTAGGAGAGCAGCCCGCCGGCGGCCGGGGGGAGCAGGCCGTACAGGGTCGCCGCCCCGCGTCCGGCCCCCGCGGCGAGCAACGCCCGGTACCCGCCGCGCGGCACCTCGTCGAGCAGGTCGGCGAAGACCTTGGCGGTGATCGCGCCGTAGGGCACGGCGATCGCCAGCACCCCCACCCACGGGTCCAGGCCGAGCACGTTCACCAGCAGCAGGCCCCACACCGCCTCGTGCAGGCCGCGGGGCAGCGCCAGCCCGCCGCGGGTGAGCAGCCAGCCGCTGCGCCGCCGTCCCCAGGTCGTGCGCGACGCCGGGATCGCACCCAGCGCCCCGATCAGCACGGCCAGCCCGGCGCCCAGCACCGCGTACGCGACGGTCACCAGCGTGGAGCCCGCCACCACGCGGAGGAACTCCGCGCCCAGCTCCGGCCGGACGGCGGCGGCGAGGAACCGGCCCACCTGTCCGGTGCCGGCCGGGTTGAGCACCGGCCCGGAGAGCAGCCCGCTGCCGGCCAGCGCCCAGCCGAGCAGGGCGAGGCCGCCGAGCCCCCAAACCCACCGCCGCCGGTCCCGGCGCAGCCGCGGGGCCGGCGGCGCGGCCCGCTGCAGGACGGCGGTCACCGGCTGACCCCGTAGAACCCCTCCAGCGCCGCGACCGTCAGGGTGTGGGCGGGGGCGTCGAGCACGACCCGGCCGGCCGCCAGCCCGACGACGCGGTCGCAGTGCCGCAGCGCCAGCGCGGGGTCGTGCAGGCAGGCGAGCAGCGCGCCGCCGCGCCCGGTCGCGAGCTCGCCGAGCAGCCCGAGCGCCTGGTCGGCCAGCGCCGGGTCCAGCGCCGACGCCGGCTCGTCGGCGAGCACGAGCTCGGGCCGCTGCACCAGCAGCCGGGCCAGCGCCACCCGCTGCCGCTGACCCCCGGAGAGCCGGTCGGTGCGCTCGTACGCCCGGTCGGCGAGCCCCACGCGGCTCAGCGCGGCCAGCACGTCGTCGGCGCCCTGGGGGTGGACCAGCGACCACGCGGCCCGGGCGGCCGACCAGGCGCCCAGCCGCCCGGCGTTCACGTTGTGCACCACCCGCAGCTGCCCGGCGAGCTCCAGGTGCTGGTGCACCGTGCCGGTGCGTGCCCGCAGCCGGCGCAGCTCCCGCCCGCGCAGGGCCGCCGGGTCCTGCCCGAGCACGCGCACCGAGCCGGCCGTCGGCGGCACCGCGCCGTTGAGCACCCCGAGCAGCGTCGACTTGCCCGCACCGGAGGCACCGACGACGGCGACGCGCTCGCCCGCGGCCACCGCGAGGTCCACCCCGGCGAGGGCGGGCGTGCCGCCGAAGCGGACCTCGATGCCGGTGAGCCGCACGACCTCGCTCAGCTGACCAGCCCCAGGTCGCGGCCGATCTCCTCGATCTGCCGGTAGTTCGCCGCCTCGGTCGGGAGGAAGGAGCCCGCGCCGAAGAGCTCGAGCACCGCCGCGTCGTCCGGGTCACCGGCGGACAGCCCGGTGAACCAGCCGGTGAGCCGGCCGCCCAGGCCGCCGCCGAAGCGCGCGACGGCGCCGGGGCCGAGCAGCCAGTGGTAGTCGTGGTATGCCGGGGTGCGGGCGTAGGCGACCACCGCCGGGTCCACCTCGCCGCTCTCCGTCCGGGACCGCCACACCTGCTCGTTGAGCACCCCGGCCTGGTACGTGCCGGAGGCGACGAGGGCGATCGTCGCGTCGTGCGAGCCGGAGAAGCCTGGGCCGCCGGGGAAGCCCTCGGGGTCGACGCCGGCCTCGCGCAGGTAGTAGGCGGGCATCAGCCGGCCGGAGGTGGAGGTCTCGCTGCCGTAGGTGAACCGGAGGTCCGCCAGCGAGGCGAGGTCGTCGGCCGGCGCGAGCCCGGTGGCGGTGTTGACGACGAAGACCGAGTGGAACTCCTCGTCGATGTCGCGCTGGGCGATCGGGACGGCGCCGCGGGCCTGCAGCCGGGCCTGGACGCCGGTGAGCCCGCCGAACCAGACCAGGTCCAGGTCGCCGGTGCGGAAGAGCGAGACGGCGGCGGCGTAGTCGGTCACCGGCCGGTACTCGACGTCGAGGTCGAGGTCCGCGGAGAGGGAGCCGGCCACGGTGCCGAAGAGCCGCTGCAGGACCTCGGGGTCCTGGTCGGGGATCGCGCCGATGCGCAGCGGCCCCGGGTCGCCCGGTGCGGCGGCGGAGCCGGTGCCGCAGCCGGCGAGCGTGGCGGCGAGGAGGGCGCCCGTGCCGGTGAGCAGGGTGCGGCGGGAGAAGGTGGGGAGGGGGTCGGAACCGGGGACGAAGCCACCCGACCGGGCGGCGCGAGCGGGACGCACTACGTCCTCGCGGGGGGGAGGGGGACGGGCACGGCGGACCTCCGGGAGGGGGCGACGGGACGACCCATCCTGCACCCGGCGTCGTCGGCCCGGCGCCCCGTGCCGTCGACGCGCACCCGCCGATTTCCGGACGGTCACGTTCTGGGCACGCTTGCCACGCCCCTGCCGAAGGCGCGGCGCAGGGTGCCTACTGTGACTCCCGTAACCAGCCGACCGGCTCCGGTCGGCCCACGACGCCCGGGCGCCTCGGACCGGCCCGTCCGCCAGTGACGCGCGGCCGCCTCGTCGCGGCCGGCGCGGTCGTCGTGCTCGACAAGGGAGAGACATGCGCACCAAGCTCCACACCGTCGCCGCGGCCGGCGCCGCGGCCCTCCTCCTCGCCTCCTGCGGCTCCGGTGAGTCCGGCGGCGGTGAGTCCGCCGCCTCGGGGGCGCTCACCGGCGAGGGCAGCGGGGAGTCCTGCACCATCGAGGGCGAGGTGCCCCTCGGCGCGGTGCTCAGCCTCACCGGCGCCGCGGCCAGCTACGGCGAGTCGCAGCAGCGCGGCCTGGAGCTCGCCGCCGCGGAGCTGGCCGAGCAGGGCGGCGTCACCTACGACCTCACGATCGAGGACGACCAGACCGATCCCCGCCAGGCGATCACGCTCTTCGACGAGTTCGTCAACGACGGCGTGAGCCTGATCATCGGGCCCACCCTGTCCAACGCCGCCGTCCAGGCCGACCCGATCGCCCAGGATGCCGGCGTCCCGGTGCTGGGCATCTCCAACACCGCCGCGGGCGTCACCGAGATCGGCGACTACATCTTCCGCGACTCGCTCACCGAGCAGGCGGTGATCCCGCAGACGATCGCCCAGGCGACCGAGCAGTTCGGGCTCGAGAACGTGGTCGTCATGTACAGCAACGACGACGCCTTCACCGAGTCCGGCTACGAGGCGTTCGCCGCCGCGCTGGAGGAGGAGGGCGTGGAGATCAGCGAGACGATCACCTTCTCCAAGTCCGACACCGACTTCCGCGCCCTGCTGACGCAGGCCCAGGAGAGCGACCCCGACGCGCTGGTGGTCTCGGCGCTGATCGAGGCGGCGGTGCCGCTGGTGACCCAGGCCCGCGAGCTCGGCATCGACGTGCCGATCATCGGCGGCAACGGGTTCAACAACCCGACGCTGATGGCCGACGCCGGTGAGGCAGCCGAGGGCGTCGTCGTCGGCGCCGCCTGGAACTCCTCCTCCGACAACCCGGAGAACCAGGCGTTCCTCGAGGCCTACGAGGCCGAGTACGGCGCCCAGCCCGACCAGTTCGCCGCCCAGGCCTACACCGGGCTGAAGCTGGTCGACCAGGCCGTACGCGCCAACTGCTCGGCCGAGCGCGACAGCATCCAGGAGGCGCTCGGGCAGATCGAGGACGTGCCCACCGTCCTCGGCGAGTTCTCCATCGACGAGAACCGCGACGCCGACCACCCGGCCGTCGTCCAGGTCGTCGAGAACGGCGAGTTCACCGTCCTGGAGTGACCCGCTCCGCGGGGTTGGCTGACCGGCCGGCGCCGCGCTGCGACCCCGCCGGGGGCCCGGTCCTGGCGACCGGGCCCCCGGCCGTGCGTCGGCTACCGTGCCCGGGCACCCACGACGAGAACAGGCAACGCTGTGCAGCAGCTCCTCAACGGCATCTTCATCGGCTCGATCTACGCGTTGTTCGCCATCGGGTTCACGCTGGTCTTCGGCATCCTCGACCGGCTGAACCTCGCGCACCCCGCGGTCTTCGCCGCCTCCGCCTTCGTCGGCATCGAGCTGGTCGAGCGGGGCGGGCTGTCCCTCTGGGCCGCGCTGCCGATCGTGTTCGTCTTCGGCGCCGTCGTCGGCCTGGTCATCGAGCGGGTGGCGTTCCGGCCGCTCAAGAACCGGGCCGATGCCCACTTCGCCGGGCTGATCTCCTCGATCGCGCTCGCGGGCATGCTCATCGCGCTGCTGCAGTGGCGCTACGGCCCCGACACCCGCCGCTTCCCGCCGGGCTCCTTCCCCGACACCCGCTTCGAGGTGTTCGGCGCCCAGGTGACCCTCGTGCAGGTGGTCATCCTCGTGGTCTCGCTCGCCCTGATGGTGGGCCTGACCTACATGGTCACGCGGACACGGCTGGGCCGGGGGATGCGCGCGGTCGCGGAGAACCCGACCGCGGCGCGGGTGCTCGGCGTGAACGTCGACCGGGTCACCGCGGTCACCTTCGCGATCTCCTCGGCGCTCGGCGCGGTCGCCGGCGTGCTGTTCGCGATCAACGTGAACACCGCCCAGCTGGGCATGGGCGCGGCGATCGAGCTCAAGGGCCTGGCGGTCATCATCGTCGGCGGCATGGGCTCGCTGCCCGGCGCGCTCATCGGCGGGCTGCTGCTGGGCCTGGCCGAGGTGTTCGCCGTCCAGTACATCGGCTCGTCGTGGGTGAACGTCATCGCCTTCGGCCTGCTGTTCGTGATCCTGCTGCTGCGCCCGCAGGGGCTGCTCGGCGCGCGGAAGGTCCGGGAGGTCTGATGCTGGACCAGTACGCCACCACGCTGACCTTCATCGCGCTGGGCGCGATCTTCGCCTACTCCTTCTACGCCGTCCTGATCGCCGGGCAGCTCAGCCTCGGCCAGGCCGGGTTCGCCTCCCTCGCGGCGTTCTCCGGGGCCTACCTGGCACCCGCCGACGTCGCCGACGTCCCCGCCCTGCTGATCGCCGTGGCGATCGGCATGTCGGTCGGCGCGCTCGGCGCCGTCGTCCTCGGCCTGCCGACCATGCACCTGCGCGGGGTCTTCCTGGCCATCGCGACCCTCGGCTTCGCCGAGGCGGTCCGCGTCGTGCTGCTCAACCAGGAGTGGACCGGCGGCGCCCAGGGGCTCGGGGTGCCCCGGGTCCTCACCGTCGGCATGGCCTGGACGGCGCTGGCCCTGGTGGCCTACTGGTTCTGGCGGATGGGCCGTTCCCGGTACGGCCGGGCGCTGGAGGCCATCCGGGAGGACGAGCTGGCCGCCCGCTCGATGGGCATCGACGTGGGGCGCCACCGGCTGGCCGCGTTCATCACCGCGGGCGCGGTCGCCGGGCTGTACGGCGTCCTCTACGCCTACTACGTCCGGCTCATCGCCCCCAACGACTTCGACTTCGTCGCGGCCGTCGAGGGGCTGGTCACCGCCGTCGTCGGGGGCTCCACGATGTTCCTGGGTCCGCTGCTGGGCAGCGGGTTCCAGACGATCGTCCCGGAGATCCAGCGGGCGGTCGGGGTGGAGGCCGGGTGGATCCGGCCGTTCCTCGCCAGCCTGCTCCTGCTGGTCGTCATCCTCTTCCTGCCCGGAGGGCTCGCGAGCCTGATCCCGCGCCGGACCCGGATGCCCTCCGGCGACGGCGACGACAGCGCCGCCGGCCTCGCCGGTCGACGCCACCCGGCGGCCGGCGAGCCGGTGGTCACGCTCGCGGGCCTGAGCAAGGAGTACGGCGGCGTGCACGCCGTCCGCGGCGTGGACCTGGAGATCCGCGCCGGCGAGGTCGTCGGCCTGATCGGCCCCAACGGCGCCGGCAAGACCACGCTGGTCAACATGGTCAGCGGGCTGGTCCCGCCCAGCTCGGGCAGCGCGACGGTGCTCGGGACGACGATCGGCAGCACACCGGTGCACCGGATCGCGGCGGCCGGGGTGAGCCGCACGTTCCAGCACTCGAAGCTGTTCAACCGGCTGTCGGCGCTGGAGAACGTGCTGGTCGGGGCCCACCTGGTCAGCCGGCCCACCTTCCTGCGGCGGCTGCTCTGGCTGCCGTCGGCGCGGCGGGACGAGCGCGCGGCGCTGCGGCAGGCGGCCCGCTGCCTGGAGCGCGTCGGGTTGAGCGAGCTCGCCGGCAGCCGGGCGGAGGCGCTGTCCTACGGCGACCAGCGCCGGCTCGAGATCGCCCGCGCGCTGGCCTCGGACCCCTCGCTGCTCATCCTGGACGAGCCGGCCGCGGGGATGAACCACGTCGAGGCGGCCCGGCTCTCGGAGCTGATCAGGTCGCTGGCGCGGGACGGGCTCACCATCCTGTTCATCGAGCACAACGTCGGGATGGTGCTGCAGACCTGCACCCGCGTCGTCGTCCTCAACTTCGGCGAGGTCATCGCCAGCGGCGCGCCGGACGAGGTCGCCGCCGACCCGGCGGTCATCGAGGCCTACCTGGGGTCGGCCGACGACGACGCGGGCGAGAGCCCCCTCGCCGGGGACGCCCGCTCCGGCGCCACCGCGGCCGGGGCCGGCGACGCGCCCCCGGACGCCGTCGCGAACGTGCGGCCCGGCGCCGCCGGCACCCTGGACACGCCCGACACCTCGAGGGATGCGACATGAGCGACCCGATCCTCACCGTGGAGGGCCTGCGGGTGACCTACGGCCGGGTCGAGGCGGTGCGGGACGTCTCCTTCCGGGCCGAGCAGGGCTCGCTGGTGACGCTGGTCGGGGCGAACGGGGCAGGGAAGTCCTCGGTCATCAACGCCGTCTCCGGGATGCTGCGGCCGGCCGGCGGCCGGATCACCTTCGAGGGCCAGGACATCACCCGGACCCCCGCCCACAAGCTGGTCGGACGGGGGCTGGTGCAGGTGCCCGAGGGGCGGCAGATCCTCGCGACGCTCACCATCGAGGAGAACCTCCAGATGGGCACGTGGCACTCGGGCACCGGCGGCGCGCGCCGCGTCGACGCGATGTACGACCGGTTCCCGGTGCTCGCCGAGCGGCGGGCGCTGCCGGCGGGGGCGCTCTCCGGCGGGGAGCAGCAGATGCTCGCCATCGCCCGCGCCCTGGTCGCCGGGCCGACGGTGATGCTCATGGACGAGCCGTCGATGGGGCTGGCGCCCAAGATCGTCGACGAGGTGTTCCGGGTCATCGAGGAGATCCGCGCGTCGGGCACCACGGTGGTGCTGGTGGAGCAGAACGCCCGCCGCGCCCTGCGCGCCGCCGACCACGGGTACGTGCTGCAGAGCGGCGAGGTGGTGCACTCCGGCCCGGCGGCCGACCTGCTCGCCGACGAGCGCATCGTGCAGGCCTACCTGGGGGTCGAGAGCGGCACCTGACGGCCCGGCCCCGTCCAGAGGCTCGCCGTGAGCTTGCGAACGGTGAGGGGGACGGGGTCCTTATAGGGTCGACAGGGTGACCGACTGCCTGTTCTGCCGCATGGTCGCCGGTGAGATCCCCGCCGACGTCGTCCACGAGACCGACCGGGTGCTCGCCTTCCGCGACATCAACCCCCAGGCGCCGACGCACGTGCTGGTGATCCCGAAGGAGCACCACCGCAACGTCGGTGCGCTGGCGGCCGCGGACCCGGGGCTGCTCGGCGAGGTCGTGTCCGGGGCGCACGCGGTGGCGGTCGGCGAGGGCCTCGTCGCCGGCGACGGCAACGAGCCGGGCTACCGGGTCGTCACCAACACCGGCCCGCAGGCCGGCCAGTCGGTGGACCACCTCCACCTGCACGTGCTCGGCGGCCGCAGCCTCGGCTGGCCGCCCGGCTGATCGACGGGGTCGTGCTGCCCGGCCCGGTGCGGCTTGAGAAGGTGGGCGCATGACCGACGCCGCAGCCCCCCTCCGGATCGAGCGGGACGGCGACGTCGCCGTCGTCGTCCTGGACAACCCGCCGCTGAACCTCTTCGACGCCGCGACGTTCGACGCGATGGAAGCGGTGGCCGCCGAGCTGGTGCAGCTCACCGATCCGGCCAGGGCTGACCGCGCCCGAGCCGTGCTGGTCGAGGCGCGCGGCAAGGTGGTCTCCGGCGGGGTGGACGTCACGTACTTCCGCGACATCGCCGAGGGGCCGGAGCCGGCCCAGCGCGGCGCGGAGCTGTGGGCCCGGCTGCTGCGCGTGGCCAACGCCTTCGAGGACCTCCCGGTGCCCACCGTCTTCGCCGCGCACGGGCTCTGCCTCACCGCCGCCTTCGAGCTCGCGTTGTCCTGCGACATCCTGCTGGCCGCCGAGAAGGCCTCCTTCGGCCTCGTGGAGATCGTCGTCGGCCTCACCCCCTCGATGGGCGGGCCCCAGCGGCTGGCCGAGCGGGCCGGCCCCGCCCGCGCAAAGGAGCTGGTCTACACCGGCGGGCGCTACCCGGCCGCCGTCCTGGAGCGGTGGAACGTCGTGAACCGGGTACTCCCCGACGAGGGCTTCGCCGAGGCGGCGCGGGAGTACGCGCGCCGGGTCGCGGCCGGGCCCACCGTGGCGCACGCGGCCACCAAGCGGCTGGCGACCGTCGCCGTCCGCGAGGGCGCCCGCGCGGCCGACGCGCTGGTGCCGGAGATCTCCGGGCCGCTCTTCGCCACCGACGACCTCCGCGGCGCCGTCGCCTCCTTTCTCGCGGACGGGCCGGGCAAGGCCACCTACACCGGGCGCTGACCCCTTCGGGCGACGCGGGTTCCGGGAAGCCCCGCGCGGGTAGAGTCGAGCGGGTCACCAGTGCGGATGTCCGCACTTCGCCGTCGCAGGAAGGCAGGGTCGAGGGTTCTTGCCCGACACCTCCCCGAACGTCCCCGTGCCAGGAGCGCCCACGTCGCGTGAGGCCTCGGCGCAGGCCGCCGCGGCGGACGGCACGCTCGCCGGTCCGCCCACCCCGTCCACCGCCCCCGTCCGGGCGACGATCACCGTGCCCGACGGGGTCTCGATGGTCGCCCTCCTCGGCTCGGGCGACGAGCTGCTCCGGCTCGTGGAGGGTGAGCTCGACGCCGACGTCCACGTGCGCGGCAACGAGATCGCCGTCACCGGGCAGCCGGCCGACAACGCCTTCGCCGTCCGCGTCTTCGACGAGCTGATCGCCCTGCTGGGCACCGGCCAGGTGCTCCGGCCGGACTCGGTGCGCCGGGTCATCGGCATGCTCAAGGCCGGGGGCGCCGAGCGCCCGGCCGACGTGCTGAGCCTGGACATCATCAGCCGTCGCGGCCGCACGATCCGGCCCAAGACGCTGAACCAGAAGCGCTACGTCGACGCCATCGACCAGCACACCGTCGTCTTCGGCATCGGCCCGGCCGGTACCGGCAAGACCTACCTGGCCATGGCCAAGGCGGTGCAGGCGCTGACCACCAAGCAGGTCAACCGCATCATCCTGACCCGGCCGGCCGTCGAGGCGGGGGAGCGGCTGGGCTACCTGCCCGGCACCCTCTCGGAGAAGATCGACCCGTACCTGCGGCCGCTCTACGACGCGCTGCACGACATGGTCGACCCCGAGTCGATCCCGCGGCTGATGCAGTCGGGCACCATCGAGGTCGCGCCGCTGGCCTACATGCGCGGCCGTGCGCAGCCGTACGACGCGAAGGTGCTCACTCCCAACGGCTTCATGCCGATCGGCACGTTGCAGGTGGGTGACCTGGTGATCGGCTCCGACGGGACCCCGACCCCGGTCCTGGGCGTGTACCCGCAGGGGCGCAAGCAGGTGTACCGCGTCACCACCCAGGACGGCGGCTCGACGCTCGCGTGCGGCGAGCACCTCTGGACGGTGCGGACGCCGAACGACCGATGTCGCGGGACGTCCCGCACCCTGGAGACCCAGGAGATGATCGGCCGGCTGCGGTGGTCGCACGCGCACCGGTACGAGCTGCCCGTGGTGCAGCCGGTCCAGCTCGAGCCCGAAGAGGTGCCGCTGGATCCGTACGCCCTGGGCCTGCTCCTCGGCGACGGGTGCCTGACCACCACGACGACCCCCGCCTTCGCGACCGCCGATCCTGAGCTCGCCGTCGCCCTGGAGGCTGCTCTCGACCGCATCGAAGTCCACCACAAGGGCGGGTACGACTACACCCTGCGGCACCTCGATGGTGGGCGCGGCGGGCTGCGGATCGCGAACCCCGTGACCGAGACGATCCGCGAGCTCGGCCTCGCCGGGACCAGGTCGGCGACCAAGTTCGTCCCCGAGGTCTACCTGCACAACTCGGAAGACGTCCGGCTCGCGGTCCTCCAGGGTCTCCTCGACACCGACGGCGGTCCCGTGTCGCAGCGCGGGCGGACCTGCCGCGTCCAGTACTCCACCACCTCGACGCGGCTGCGCGACGACGTGACGTTCCTCGTCCGCTCCCTGGGTGGCGTCGTCTACTCACGCGTCCGGGCGGCCGAAGGCCGCCGGCCCGGGCGGGCGCTGGGCCGGGACGTCCCCTGCAGGACCGATGCCCACGTGCTGGACATCCGCCTGCCCGAGGGCGTGCAGCCCTTCCGCCTCGAGCGGAAGCGGCAGGCCTACGACGCGGCGGGCGGCGGTCGGCCGATGCGCTTCATCGAGAGCATCGAGCCGGTGGGCGAGATGGAGACGATGTGCATCCAGGTGGGCGCGCAGGACTCGCTGTACGTGACCGACGACTTCCTCGTCACCCACAACACCCTCAACGACGCGTTCGTCATCCTCGACGAGGCGCAGAACACCACGGCCGAGCAGATGAAGATGTTCCTCACCCGGCTCGGCTTCGGCTCGAAGATCGTGGTCACCGGTGACGTCACGCAGGTCGACCTGCCCGGGGGCGCGCAGAGCGGGCTGAAGATCGTCCGCGAGATCCTCGACGGCATCGAAGACGTGCACTTCGCCAACCTGACCAGCGGGGACGTCGTCCGCCACCGGCTGGTCGGCGACATCGTCGACGCCTACGAGCGCTGGGACGCCACCCGCCAGGCGCCCACCACCCGATCGGCCGCCGGTGCGCCGGCCCGTACCGCCCGGCCACGCCGGCAGGGGAGCTGACCACCGTGCCCGTCGAGGTGTCCAACGAGTCCGAGATCGCGGTGGACGAGGCCGAGCTGGCCGGCGTCTGCCGCTTCGTGCTCGGCGAGATGAAGATCAACCCGATGGCCGAGCTGTCCGTGCTCTGCGTCGACCCCGACTACATGAGCAGCCTGCACGAGCGGTGGATGGGCGAGAAGGGCCCGACCGACGTGCTGGCCTTCCCCATGGACGAGTTCGACAGCGGCCGGCCCGACGACCCCGAGCCCGGGCCCGCCCTGCTCGGCGACATCGTGCTCTGCCCCGCCGTCGCCGTCCGGCAGGCCCGCGCCGCCGGGCACTCGATGGACGACGAGCTGGTGCTGCTGGCCACCCACGGCGTCCTCCACCTGCTGGGCTACGACCACATGGAGCCCGAGGAGGAGAAGGAGATGTTCGGCCTCCAGGGCAAGCTGATCGACGCCTGGCGGGCGGCTCCGCGCGAGCCGGTGACCGGTGCACCGGTGGCCAAGGAGACCGGTCCCCGATGACTACCGGCGCGATCACAAGCCTGGTGGTCGCCATCTGCCTCATCCCCCTCGCCGGCCTGTTCGGCGCGATGGAAGCGGCCCTCCAGCGGGTCTCGAAGGCGCGCGTGGAGGAGCTGCGCCGCGACGGCGTGAAGCGGGCCGCGGGTCTGGAGGAGGTCGTCGCCGAGCGGGCGCGGCACGTCGCGCTGCTCCTGCTGCTGCGCATCCTCTGCGAGATGGTCGCCGCGGTGATCGTCGCGCTGCTCTTCTTCGACCTGTGGGACAGCACCCTGCAGGCGGTGCTGGCGGCGGCGGGGGTCATGACCGTGGTCAGCTACGTGCTGGTCGGCGTCGGCCCGCGCACCCTGGGCCGCCAGCACGCGTACGGCACGGCGCTGGCCACGGCGGGGATCATCCGGCTGCTGGGCCGGGTGCTCGGCCCGGTGGCGAGCCTGCTGATCCTCGTCGGCAACGCGATCACCCCCGGCCGCGGCTTCCGCGACGGCCCCTTCTCCTCCGAGGTCGAGCTGCGCGAGCTGGTCGACATGGCCGAGGAGCGCGGCGTGGTCGAGTCCGGCGAGCGCAACATGATCCACTCGGTGTTCGAGCTGGGCGACACGATCGCCCGCGAGGTCATGGTCCCGCGCACCGACGTCGTCTGGATCGAGCGCGGCAAGACGGTGCGGCAGGCGCTGGCCCTGGCGCTGCGCAGCGGTTTCAGCCGGATCCCGGTGATCGGCGAGAACGTGGACGACGTCGTCGGCGTCGTCTACCTCAAGGACCTGGTCCGCCGCTCGCAGAACGCCCAGGACCGCAGCGGGCCCAAGGTCGAGGAGCTGATGCGCCCGCCGACGTTCGTCCCGGAGTCCAAGCCGGTCGACGAGCTGCTGCGGGACATGCAGGCGCAGCGCATCCACATCGCGATCGTGGTCGACGAGTACGGCGGCTTCGCCGGCCTGGTGACCATCGAGGACATCCTCGAGGAGATCGTCGGCGAGATCGCCGACGAGCACGACAGGTTCCAGCGCCCGGAGATCGAGCAGCTCGAGGACGGCTCGGTGCGGGTCATCGCCCGGCTCCCCGTGCAGGACCTCGCCGAGCTGTTCCCGGGCGTGGAGCTCACCGAGGACGACGACGTCGAGACGGTCGGCGGCCTGCTCGCCCGCGAGCTGGGGCGGGTGCCGATCGAGGGCGCGGCGGCCGAGGTCGCCGGTCTGCGCCTGGTCGCCGAGAGCACCGGCGGGCGGCGCAACCGGATCGACACCATGCTGGTGTGCCGGCTGCCGGAGCCGTCGGAGGACGGCGACGAGGGCGCCGACGGGCCGCACGCGTCGGGGGCCACCCGCGCGGAGCAGCCTGCCGGCGTGGTGGAAGGCTGAGAAAGGACCCTCCTGCCCCCCACCGCTCGCAGGCTCGCGGCGGGCCCCTGCAGGACGGCCGACCCACCGGACGAGGATGACTCTGTGGCTGATCTGCACCCCGAGGACGCGAAGCTCGTCACCCTCGCCCGCTCGGCCCGCGCCCGCACCGGCGCCACCGAGGGCGCCGCGGTGCGCGACACCGACGGCCGCACCTACGTGGCGGCGAGCGTGGCGCTGCCGTCGCTGACCCTCACCGCGCTCCAGGCCGCCGTCGCCGCCGCCGTCTCCAGCGGGGTGGAGGGGCTGGAGGCCGCCGTCGTCGTCTCCGCGGCCGAGGCCGTGGAGCCGGCCGGGCTGGCCGCCGTCCGCGACCTCACCGCCGGCGCGCCCGTGCACCTGGCCGGCCCCGACGGCACCCTGCGCGACTCCGCCTAGCGCGTCAGCGGGACGCCGAGGGCGTCGGCGAAGGCTGCCGGGTCGCGCAGCCACACGGTGAGCGCCCGCTCGCCGTCGTCGCCCAGGTGCCGGACGGCGACCCGGGTGCGCCCGGGCCACCACCCGCCACGCCTGTCCGCCGGCGGCCAGTCCGCCGGGGCGGGGCCGGCGTGCACCTCCTGCACCAGCACGGAGGGGACGACGTCGGCCGGGTCGGTCCGGCTCCCGGCCACGTCGAACGACAGCCCGTGGTCGGAGACGGTGACCCGCCGGGTGTTGAGCACGTACACCGCGACACCCGCGACGAGCGCCAGCGGCAGCTCCTCGCGGACGGCCGCCCCGCCGGCGAGCCAGCCGAACAGCCCCAACCAGAGGACGACGACGAGCACGGCGGCGCCGGCCGCGAACGGGCCCCCGGGCCGGTACTGCCAGTAGCGCAGCGGTGCGGGGACGACGGTCGCCGACCGCTTCGGCCCCCAGCCGGCGATGAAGCGGTGCCCGCGCACCTGCTCGACGTGCGACCGCCGGGCGCGGTCCGCCGCCGCGCGGGGTGGCCGCGCCCTGTCCCGCTGTCGTCCTGGCACGGGACCGATCGTCCCAGCCGGAGCGGAGGCCCGGCCCCGGGGGGAGCGCGAGCAGCCGGGTGGCAGGAACCTTGCGCAGACCGTCGTCCCTGCCACTTCCGCCGGGGTGCACGGGAGGGGACCGTCGAGCCGTGACGACGCTGCTCTTCCTGCTGCTGCTCCTCCTGGTCCTGCGGGCGCTCGCCCGCCCCGCCGGGAGGCGTGGGGTGCCGGCGTCCTCCTGGCCCGAGGCCGGGCGCCGGCTGGCCCGCGAGGTGCTGTCCGGCGCCCGGGAGCTCGCCCGGCTCGACGCGGGGCGCCGCGACCGGATCGGCCGTCCCTGGTCCTGACCGTGCCCCGCCGTGCCGTGGCCCGCCGGGGCGCGGTGTTGTCGGCCACCGGTGGGAGACTGACCGGTGTGACCGACCCTGACCAGCCCTACCGCAGCGGCTTCGTGGCCCTGGTCGGGCGCCCCAACGCCGGCAAGACCACGCTGACCAACGCGATGGTCGGCGAGAAGGTCGGCATCGTCAGCAACCGGCCGCAGACCACCCGGCACGCCATCCGCGGCGTCGTCCACCGGCCCGGCGGGCAGGTCGTGCTGGTCGACACCCCGGGGCTGCACAAGCCCAAGAGCCTGCTGGGTCGCCGGCTCAACGACGTCGTGCGCGACACGCTGGCCGACGTCGACGTGGTCGTCTTCTGCGTCCCGGCCGACCAGCCCGTCGGCACCGGTGACCGCTTCATCGCCCGCCAGCTGCAGGAGGTGAAGGCGCCCGTGGTCGTCGTGGTCACCAAGACCGACGCCGCGGCGAAGAAGCACGTGGCCGAGCAGCTGATCGCGGCCAGCCAGCTGGTCGAGGCCGCCGAGGTGGTGCCGGTCAGCGCGGTGAAGGGCGACCAGGTGGAGCTCCTGGAGGACCTGCTGGTGGGCCTGCTGCCGGAGGGGCCGCCGCTCTACCCGGAGGAGCAGACCACCGACGAGGACACCGAGCGGCAGCTGGCCGAGCTGGTGCGCGAGGCGGCGCTGGAGAAGGTGTTCCAGGAGGTGCCGCACTCCCTCGCGGTCACCATCGAGGAGCTGAACCGCCGTCCCGACCCGAAGCAGACCGGGCGGGAGCTGGTCGAGGTGCACGCGCTGCTGCACTGCGAGCGGCCCAGCCAGAAGCCGATGCTGCTGGGCAGGGGCGGGTCGATCATCAAGGCGATCGGCACCGAGGCGCGCCACGGCATGGAGGCGCTGCTGGGCGCCCGGGTGCACCTGGAGCTGCACGTCACCGTCCTCGGGGAGTGGCAGGACGACCCGAAGAAGCTCAACCGGCTCGGGTACTGACGTGAGCGCACACACCCCCAAGGCGCTCTACCGGGACGAGGGCATCGTCCTGCGCACCCAGAAGCTGGGCGAGGCCGACCGCATCATCACCGTGCTCACCCGGCGGCACGGCAAGGTGCGCGCGGTGGCCAAGGGCGTGCGCCGGACCAAGAGCAAGTTCGGCGCCCGGCTCGAGCCGTTCACCCACGTCGACGTGCAGTTCTACACCGGCCGCAACCTGGACATCGTGAGCCAGGTGGAGTCGATCCGCGCCTACGGGCAGGAGATCGTCGCCGACTACCCGGCCTACACCGCCGGCACCGCCGTCCTGGAGACCGCCGACCGGCTCACCGCCGAGGAGAAGGAGCCCTCGCTGCGGCTGTTCCTCCTCGTGGTCGGTGCCCTGCGGGCGCTGGGGGAGCGGGCCCACCCCGCGCCGCTGGTGCTCGACGCCTTCCTGCTGCGGGCGATGTCGGTGGCCGGCTGGGAGCCCGCGCTCGCCGACTGCGCCCGCTGCGGCGAGGCCGGCCCGCACCGGCACTTCTCCGTGCCCGCCGGCGGCACCGTCTGCCCGGCCTGCCGCCCGGCAGGCTCGGCCATGCCGAACCCGGTCACCATCGAGCTGCTCGACGCGCTGCTGACCGGTGACTGGCCCCGGGCCGAGGCGAGCCAGGGCACCAACCGGCGGGAGGGCAGCGGCCTGGTGGCCGCGCTGCTGCAGTGGCACCTGGAGCGCGGGTTGCGCTCGCTGCCGCTGGTGGACCGCACCGAGTCGGCGCCCCGCCGGGAGATGAGCCTGCTGCATGAGGCGTGAGGTCAAGGCCCCGAACCCGCACCCGTCCGGTGCACGCCCGCCGCAGCTGCCCCCGGACAAGGTGCCCCGGCACATCGCGCTGGTCATGGACGGCAACGGCCGCTGGGCCTCTTCTCGCGGCCTGCCCCGCACCGCCGGGCACGAGGCGGGGGAGTCCTCGCTCTTCGACTGCGTCGAGGGCGCCATCGAGCTGGGCGTCGGGGCGATCAGCGCGTACGCCTTCTCCACCGAGAACTGGCGGCGCAGCCCCGAGGAGGTGCGCTTCCTCATGGGCTTCAACCGCGACGTGATCCGCCGGCGCCGTGACGAGATGCACGAGCTCGGGGTGCGGGTCCGCTGGGCGGGGCGCCGGCCGCGGCTGTGGCGCAGCGTCATCAAGGAGCTCGAGATCGCCGAGGAGCTCACCCGCGACAACGACGTCCTCACCCTCACCATGTGCGTGAACTACGGCGGACGGGCGGAGATCGCCGACGCCGCGGCCGCGATCGCCCGCGAGGTCGCCGCCGGTCGGCTGGACCCGGGCAAGGTCGACGAGTCCACGGTCGCCCGCTTCCTGGACGAGCCCGACATGGAGGACGTCGATCTCTTCGTGCGCAGCTCGGGGGAGAACCGGACCAGCAACTTCCTGCTGTGGCAGTCCGCCTACGCCGAGTTCGTCTTCCTGGACACGCTCTGGCCCGACTTCGACCGGCGGCACCTGTGGGCGGCGTGCGAGGAGTTCGCCTCGCGGCAGCGCCGGTTCGGTTCCGCCTGACGCGACCCGGACGTAACGTCTCCGCTCGACGGCCCGAACCGGCCGGACGAGGTACCGAGCGGAGAAGCGACCGCCATGACGCAGCCACCTTCCGGGAGCCACCGCGCCGGCCCGCCGGATCCGGACGGGCGGCAGGGGTCGGCCGGGAACGCGCGTGGCTGGGCCCCGCCGGATGCGCCGTTCCCGGCCGCCCCGGTCGGTCCGCCCCCGGGGCAGCCGGGAGGGTACGGCCAGCACCCGCCGGCCGGGCCGCCGCCGTACGGCCCGCCCGGGCACGGCGGTGGGCCGGGGGAGTCTCCTCGTCGCCCGCGGAAGCGGACCCTGCTGCCGTGGCTGATCGGTGCCGCGGTGCTGCTGGTCGCCGGTCTCGGCACCCTGCTGGTCTTCCTGCTGGGTGGTGGTGACGCCGAGCGACGCGGTGCCGAGCAGGCCGCCGTGCTGACCACCGGGCAGCAGGAGCAGCCGGCCCGGTCGTCGACGTCGCCCGTCGGCGGGACCGGGCAGCTGCCCGACGGCGCCCGGATGGGCGGGCCCCTCCCCGCGGACGAGGGGGAGCTCCTCGGTCCGGGCACGGTGGCGCTCACCTGGGTGGAGGCGATCGGCCGGGGCGATTTCCAGACCGCCTACGATCTCTCCTGCTCCGAGGTGCAGGAAGGGGCGTCCGCCGCCGCGGCGGCGGACGAGGACTCGGCGCAGGTGCTGGGCGACTACTTCCAGAGCGTCACCCTGGGTGGGCAGGGCTTCACCAGCGGCACCTTCGACGGGATCGAGCACCAGGCGGAGTCCGTGACCGACATGGCCTCCTTCACCCTGGAGCTCGACGACGGGGAGCCGTTCCTGCTGCTGGTGCACGTCGACGCCGACAGGACGGTCTGCGACTTCTACTGACCGGGGTGGATGCCGCCCGGGGCGGGACGGTGACGGAGCACGCCGACGACGGCTGGACGGGGGAGTGCACGGGTGTTCGCGGTGACGCGGCTGCGGGTGACGGCGGAGGAGGCGGGGGCGCTCGCCGAGGCGGTGGCCGGGCTGCTGGAGGCGCTGGGCGCCCGGCCCGGCTTCCGCGGCGGCGAGCTGGGCCGGGCCGCCGACGACCCGACCCTGTGGGCGCTGGTGACCCGGTGGGACGGCGTGGGTGCCTACCGGCGGGGGCTCTCGGCGGCCGAGGTGAAGATCGCCGGTGCGCCGGTCTGGGTGCACGCCCTCGACGAGCCGGGCGCCTACCTGACCGAATGACGGTCAGCACCTACGGTCGGGCCGTGGTCAGCCGCACCCGCACCGCCCGGTACGCCCGCCGGCGCAAGCGCCGCATGGACGCCGTCGAGCACGACCTGAGCGCCCCGCAGTGGGCCGCGCTGGAGCACGCGTGGGGCGGGTGCGCGTACTGCGGGGCCATCGGCCGGCCCCTGCAGCGCGACTGCGTGCTCCCGATCTGCCTCGTGGGCGTTGTGCCGCGCGGCCCCGTCCCGGGGCCCGCCCTGAGCGTGCGAAGGGTGGGGAGGACGGGGTCCTTCACCCGCGTGGCTGCGGCGCAAGCGGCTGGACGAGCGGGCCTTCCTCGTGCGGCACGCCGAGATCCGGGCCTCCCTCGCGCTGCTGTTCGGCCCGGGGACGGCCGGGCAGCCGGCCGCGGCCACCGACTGAGGGCGCCGCGCTCCCGGCCAACTACCGTGGGCAGGTCAACCGCCGACCGCCAGCCGGATGGAGCCCCCTCCCCGTGAGCACCGCCAAGCACGACGCCGCCCGCCTCGACAAGGTCGTCAACCTCTGCAAGCGACGGGGGTTCGTGTTCCCGTCCGGGGAGATCTACGGCGGTACGCGCTCCGCCTGGGACTACGGCCCGCTCGGCGTTGAGCTCAAGGAGAACATCAAGCGCCAGTGGTGGCGCACCGTCGTCCAGAGCCGGGACGACATCGTGGGCCTGGACTCCTCGGTGATCCTCCCGCGCCAGACCTGGGTCGCGTCGGGGCACGTCGGCGTCTTCACCGACCCGCTCACCGAGTGCCAGAGCTGCCACAAGCGGTTCCGCGCCGACCACCTCGAGGAGGAGTTCGAGTCGCGCAAGGGCCGCGCCCCCGAGAACGGCCTGGCCGACATCGCCTGCCCGAACTGCGGCACCAAGGGTGCGTGGACCGAGCCGCGCGACTTCAACATGATGCTCAAGACCCACCTCGGCCCGGTCGAGGATGAGTCGGGGCTGCACTACCTGCGCCCGGAGACCGCGCAGGGCATCTTCGTCAACTTCGCCAACGTCATGGGTGCCGCGCGCAAGAAGCCGCCGTTCGGCATCGGCCAGATCGGCAAGTCGTTCCGCAACGAGATCACGCCGGGCAACTTCATCTTCCGCACCCGCGAGTTCGAGCAGATGGAGATGGAGTTCTTCGTCGAGCCCGGCACCGACGAGGAGTGGCACCAGTACTGGATCGACGAGCGCACCCGCTGGTACACCGACCTGGGCATCGACCCGGAGAACCTGCGGCACTACGAGCACGCCAAGGAGAAGCTCTCCCACTACTCCAAGCGCACCGTCGACATCGAGTACCGCTTCGGCTTCCAGGGCTCGGAGTGGGGTGAGCTGGAGGGCATCGCGAACCGCACCGACTTCGACCTGTCCACGCACACCCAGCACTCGGGCACCGACCTGTCCTACTTCGACCAGGCCAGCAACTCCCGCTGGACGCCGTACGTCATCGAGCCGGCGGCCGGGCTGACCCGCTCCCTCATGGCCTTCCTCGTCGAGGCCTACACCGAGGACGAGGCGCCCAACGCCAAGGGTGGCGTCGACACCCGCACCGTGCTGAAGCTGGACCCGCGGCTGGCGCCGGTGAAGGCCGCCGTCCTGCCGCTGTCGCGCAACGCCGACCTCTCGCCCAAGGCCCGCGACCTGGCCGCCGCGCTGCGGCGGAACTGGAACGTCGACTTCGACGACGCCGGTGCCATCGGCCGCCGCTACCGGCGCCAGGACGAGGTCGGGACGCCGTTCTGCCTCACCGTCGACTTCGACACTCTCGAGGACCAGGCGGTGACCGTCCGCGAGCGTGACTCGATGAGCCAGGAGCGCGTAGCCCTGGACCAGGTCGAGTCCTACCTCGCAGCGCGGCTCCCCGGCTGCTGAGCCACCCCGGCTGATGGGGAGCCGCGCTACGGCGCGGCTCCCCATCAGGTCAGCCGGCTTCACCTGCCGACGCGGTCGTCAGCGCGCGGGAGCCAGCCGTCGTCGCCGGCGGCGTCCCCTCGCCAGCGCCCTTCCGCCCGCGGCACCTCGACGACGTCGCGCACCCGGGAACCGCCGTTGGACAGCTGTCGTCGGACGAGGCGGTCGAGGTCTGGACGGCGGTCGGGGCGCAGATCCTCCGCCGTGACCCGGACGAAACGGACACCGAACGAGCGAAGTTCGTCCTCGGTGCGCTTCTCCCGCCAGAGCTCCTCCTCCGGTGTCCGCCCGTAGCGCGCTCGCCGGTACTTGACCCGCCCATCGAACTCGATCGCCAGGCCGGCCCCGGGGTACCAACCGTCGACGACCTTCACCAGCCTCTCGTCGACCCAGAGCTCCACCTGCGGGACGAACGGGGGCAGTCGAAGCGCGGCGAAGGTCAGCCGCCCCCAGGTCTCCAGCCAGGACTCGGCCCGGCCATCGGCGAGCTCGACCGCGCGGACCGACCGCGGGACACCGGCCACCCGGGCCTGCCGCTCGAGCACGCGCGCCAGCTCCTCGCGCGTGGTCAGGCCCCGCAGCAACGCCGCGTCGATGGCGGCAACCGCGTGCACCTCGGGCCAGGCGCGTGCCACGTCGATCACGGTGCGGGCCGCCGTCGTCGCCCGGTACGCGCCCCGCACCGTGACCTCGTCGTCCGGCAGCGCGGCTCGGGTCATCAGCCAGCCCCGACCGCGGCGCCACCTCTGCGGATCGGTGAGCTGCACGTGCGCCGGTTCGGACAAGGGCCGGGGCAGGCCCCACATCCACGCCGCCGTGCTGCCGCTGAGAACGGCGGACCTCCGGTCCAGGCCGACGACCACGGCCAGCGCATCGAGTCCCGGACGGCGATCGGTCCGCTCGACCTCGGCGAGGTCGTCCGCGGTCACGAAGACGCCGGTGCGCAGCCGCACCCACGTCCCGGTGCGGACGGCGCTGCGGATCTCGCTCTCGCCGATCCCGCGGGCGGCCAGGTCGGCGGTGGTGAAGATGCCCAGCCGGTGCCGCACGGGTGCGTCGACGGACAGCGGGAGTCGCGGTGGTGAGAGCACGGGCCGACGATCGGGTGGCACCGCCGCGCCGGGCAGCAGATCGAGCAGGATGGGGACGGCGGGGGCGGCGGTGGACGACGATGGGCCGCGATTGCGGCCCGAGTGGTAGTGAGACGCCGCGTCACCCGATGGGGAGCCTTGCCGTGGCGCGGCTTCCCATAAGCCCGTCCGGCTCACGGTGCGGCCGAGGGTCGCCACCTACTCTGGGTGGCATGACCGCCACGCTCGAGCCGATGACGACGGCGCTCCCGCCGCTGCGGCTCGGGGCGCTGACCGTCGACCCCGCCGTCGTGCTCGCGCCGATGGCGGGCATCACCAACCCGGCGTTCCGCACGCTCTGCCGCGAGTTCGGCGCCGGCCTCTACGTCTGCGAGATGATCACCACGCGGGCGCTCGTCGAGCGCAACGAGAAGACGCTGCGGATGATCCGCGCGACCGCCGACGAGAGAGACGCCTTCTCCGTCCAGCTCTACGGCGTCGACCCGGCCACCGTCGGGCGCGCCGTCGAGATGCTCGTCGACGAGGGGGTTGCGGGCACCCGCCCGGCGCACATCGACCTCAACTTCGGCTGCCCGGTGCCCAAGGTGACCCGCAAGGGCGGCGGCTCGGCCCTGCCCTGGCGCCGGGTCCTGCTGCGCGACATCGTCCGGTCGGCGGTGCGCGCGGCCCGCGACGTCCCGGTGACCATCAAGACCCGGATCGGCATCGACGCCGATCACGTGACCTACCTCGACGCCGGCCGCATCGCGCAGGACGAGGGCGCCGCCGCGATCACGCTGCACGGCCGCACCGCCGACCAGCTCTACAGCGGCACCGCCGACTGGGCGCCGATCGCCCGGCTGGTGGAGGCCGTCGACATCCCGGTCCTGGGCAACGGCGACATCTGGGAGGCCGACGACGCGCTGCGCATGGTCGGAGCGACCGGGTGCGCCGGCGTCGTCATCGGCCGCGGGTGCCTGGGCCGGCCGTGGCTGTTCGGTGATCTCGCCGCGGCGTTCGCCGGCCGCAGCGAGCGCGCCCTGCCCACCTTCGGCGAGGTGGCGGCGATCATGCACCGGCACGCCGAGCTGCTGTCGGCGGAGCACGGCGAGGTGCACGGCTGCACCGACTTCCGCAAGCACGTCGCCTGGTACCTCAAGGGTTTCTCGGTCGGGTCGGGCACCCGGCGCGCGCTGGCGATGGTGAGCGGCCTCGACGAGCTGGCCGAGCTGCTGGCCGGCATCCCCGACCAGCCCTACCCGACCGCCGTGCTCGGCGCGCCGCGCGGGCGCACCAGCACCCCGCGCCCCGTCGCCCTGCCCGAGGGCTGGCTCGACGACCGCGACGACCCCCGTCCCCCGGCGGGCGCTGAACTGGAGACGAGCGGCGGATGACGCAGGGCCCCTTCCTCTACGACGACGGCCCGGCGCCGCTGCACACCGGCGCGCCGCGCAACCGCCAGGGCTGGCTGATCGGGCTGCTCGTGGGCACCGTCGTGCTGGCGTTCGCCATGGTCGGCGTCCTGTACCTGGTGCGCGGCGCCCCCGCCGACCAGGCCGAGGAGGTCACCGGGGTGTTCCTGGCGGCGCTCGCCGACGGCGACACCGAGACGGCGTACGGGCTGCTCTGCGAGGAGGAGCAGGCGCGCCTGAACGTGACCGGCATGGAGGACGAGTACCTGCGCCCGGGTGCGGCCGAGGTCGCCGAGGTGCAGGACGACGCCCGCGAGGGCGCCCGGGTGCAGCAGGTCACGGTCCGCTGGGAGGGCGGCGGATCGGTGCGGCTGGCCGTGGTCAACGAGGACGGCCCGCGCGTCTGCGGGATCAGCTGACCGCCGGCGCCACGCCGGAGAGGGCTCGCGCCGACACGGCCCGTGCGCCACGATCGACGGACGCCGCCCGGGTGGACGTTTAGGACGTCTGCTCCGCACGGCATTGTTGTCCCAGGTGATCGGGCCCCGGGGACGGGCGGACGCGGAGGTGCGCGGATGGCAGGCGTGACGTGGGTCTACGACTTCAGCGAGGGCAGCAAGGACCAGAAGGACCTGCTCGGCGGCAAGGGCGCCAACCTCGCCGAGATGACCAACCTGGGCCTGCCCGTGCCGCCCGGCTTCACCATCACCACCGACGCCTGCCGCCACTACCTGGAGCACGGCGGCACCCCGCCCGAGCTCGGCGAGCAGGTCAGCGAGCACCTGACGGCGCTGGAGAAGGCGATGTGCAAGACCCTGGGCGACCCGGCCGACCCACTGCTGGTCTCCGTCCGTTCCGGGGCGGCGGCGAGCATGCCCGGGATGATGGAGACCGTCCTCAACGTCGGCCTCAACGACGACTCCGTGCAGGGTCTGGCAGGGCAGTCCGGCAGCGAGCGCTTCGCCTGGGACTCCTACCGCCGGCTCATCCAGATGTTCGGCAAGACGGTGCTCGGCATCGACGGCGAGCTCTTCGACGACGCCCTCGACGCGGTCAAGGAGGAGCAGGGCACCGAGTCCGACCTCGACCTCAGCGCCGACCACCTGCGCGACGTCGTCGACCGGTTCAAGGCGATCGTCCGGGAGCACACCGGCCGGGACTTCCCGCAGGACCCGCGTGAGCAGATGGACCTGGCGATCAACGCCGTCTTCGACTCGTGGAACTCCGAGCGGGCCATCCTCTACCGTCGCCGGGAGCGCATCCCCGGCGACGCCGGCACCGCGGTCAACGTCGTCGCCATGGTGTTCGGCAACCTCGGCATGGACTCCGGCACCGGGGTGGCGTTCACCCGCGACCCGGGCAGTGGCGAGCAGGGCGTGTACGGCGACTACCTGCAGAACGCGCAGGGCGAGGACGTCGTCGCCGGCATCCGCAACACCGTGCCGCTGCCCGATCTCGAGTCGATCGACAAGGGCGCCTACGACGAGCTGATGGGCATCATGAGCCGGCTCGAGTCCCACTTCCGCGACCTGTGCGACATCGAGTTCACCGTCGAGCGCAACAAGCTCTGGATGCTGCAGACCCGGGTCGGCAAGCGCACCGCGGGCGCGGCGTTCCGCATCGCCACCCAGCTGGTGGACGAGGGCCTCATCGACATGGACGAGGCGGTCCGCCGGGTCACCGGCGACCAGCTCGCCCAGCTGATGTTCCCGCGGTTCGTCTCCGGTGGCGACGCCCAGCAGCTGACCCAGGGGATGAACGCCTCGCCCGGCGCCGCCGTGGGCAAGGCCGTGTTCTCCTCGGAGGAGGCCGTGCGGTGGGCCGACCGCGGGGAGAAGGTCGTGCTGGTGCGCCGGGAGACCAACCCCGACGACCTCTCCGGGATGATCGCCGCCGAGGGCGTGCTGACCAGCCGCGGCGGCAAGACCTCGCACGCCGCCGTCGTCGCCCGCGGCATGGGGAAGACCTGCGTCTGCGGCGCCGAGGAGCTGCAGGTCGACACGAAGGCGAAGCGGTTCACCGCCCCCGACGGCACGGTCGTGGAGGAGGGTGACGTCGTCTCCATCGACGGCTCCACCGGCAAGGTGTGGCTCGGCGAGGTCCCGGTCGAGCCCTCGTCGGTGGTCCGCTACTTCGAGGGCGAGCTCGACCCGGAGTCCGAGGACGCCGACGACCTGGTGCGCAGCGTGCACCGGATCCTCACCCACGCCGACGAGGTGCGGCGGCTGGACGTGCGCACCAACGCCGACACCCCGGCGGACTCCGCCCGCGCCCGCCGCTTCGGCGCCCGCGGCATCGGGCTGTGCCGTACCGAGCACATGTTCCTCGGCGACCGCCGGCAGCTGGTGGAGAAGCTGATCCTGGCCGACGGGGACGACGAGCGGCAGGCCGCGCTGGACGCGCTGGAGCCGCTGCAGAAGCAGGACTTCCTGGAGATCTTCGAGGCGATGGACGGGCTGCCGGTCACCGTCCGGCTGCTCGACCCGCCGCTGCACGAGTTCCTCCCCGACCTGACCGAGCTGTCGGTGCGCGTCGCGGTGGCCGAGGAGCGCGGCGAGCCCGACGAGGGCAACCTGCGGCTGCTGGCCGCCGTCCGCGGCATGCACGAGTCCAACCCGATGCTGGGGTTGCGCGGGGTGCGGCTGGGCCTGGTCGTGCCGGGCCTGTTCGCCATGCAGGTGCGCGCCATCGCCGAGGCCGCCTGCGAGCGGAAGCGGGCCGGCGGCGACCCGCGCCCGGAGATCATGATCCCGCTGGTGGGGGCGGTGCAGGAGCTGGAGGCCATCCGCGAGGAGGCCGAGCGCGTGCTCGCCGAGGTCTGCGAGGAGTGCGGCATCGACGTGCGCCCGCTGATCGGCACCATGATCGAGGTGCCCCGCGCCGCGCTGACCGCCGGCGAGATCGCCGAGCACGCCGAGTTCTTCAGCTTCGGCACCAACGACCTCACGCAGATGACGTGGGGCTTCTCCCGCGACGACGTCGAGGCCGCGTTCTTCCACCAGTACCTGGACAAGGGCATCTTCGGCATCTCGCCGTTCGAGTCGCTGGACCGCGACGGCGTCGGCCGGCTGGTGCGGATCGGCGCGGAGAGCGGCCGGGCGGCGCGGCCGGACCTCAAGCTCGGCGTCTGCGGCGAGCACGGCGGCGACCCCGACTCGGTGCACTTCTTCCACGAGGTCGGCCTGGACTACGTCTCCTGCTCGCCGTTCCGGGTGCCGGTGGCACGGCTGGAGGCCGGACGGGCCGCTCTCGGCGCGGAGCGCGCAGGCTCCTGAGGGGTGGCGCGCGAGTCCCCGGCCGGTCGGTAGCCGGCCGGGGACTCGCCGTAGGTCAGCCGCTGCAGACGAGGCCGCGCTCCAGTGCCGCCAGGTTGGCGGCCATGAGCCCGGGATAGCTCTCCTCGGCCGTCACCCGCTCGATCGGGTGCAGCACGTCGGTCTCCAGCCCGAGCTCGGCGGCGAGCACCTCCGCCACCGACGAGCCGGCCGCCGTCTCGAAGAAGATCGTGCGCGCTCCCGACTCGCGGACCGCGTCGGCGGCGGCCCGCACCCGGCTCGGCGGGGGCTCGACCTGCGGGTCGAGGCCGGCCACCCCGACCTGCCGCAGCCCGTACCGGTCGGTGAGGTAGCCGAACGCCTCGTGCGTGGCGAGCAGCGTGGCGCCCCGGCAGGGCGCCAGGGTCTCGGCGTACTCCCGGTCCAGCTCGGCCAGCGAGCCGGCCAGCCGGTCGGCCGACGCGGTGTAGTCCGCCGCGTGGTCGGGGTCGACCGCGGCCAGCTCGTCGGCGACCTGCCGCCCGAGCTCGGCCAGCCGCAGCGGGTCGAGCCAGAAGTGCGGGTCCGGCCCCCGGTCGGCCACGGCGGCGGCGTCCACCAGGTGCTCCGGCGGTTGCTGCGCCAGGACCTCGTCGACGCCCGGCTGCAGCCCACCGGAGAGGTGGACGACGAGGTCGGCCTCGCCCAGCGCCGCGACGTCGCGGGGCGCCGGCTCCAGCCCGTGCGTGTCACCACCGGGGGGTGTCAGGTTCGCGACCGCCACGTGCTCGCTCCCGACCTCAGCGGCGACGTACTGCAGCGGGTACGAGGAGACGAGGACGTCGAGCGTCTCGTCCGCGACCCCGGCCGGGTCCGCGCCGCAGCCGGGGACCGCGCAGAGGAGCAGCCCGGCGAGGGCTGCCCTCCGCGCGGCACCGGCGCCGGTCACCTGCCGCCCTCGTCGTGCTCCCCGCCGTCGTGCGCGTGGACGGCGTGCTCCTCGACGTCACCGGAGACCCCGCCGAGCTCGTTGGGCGTCACCCCCAGGTCGGCGCTCTTCCAGACCTCCCCGCCCTCGATGTCGACCGCGTGGATCTGCTGGGTGGCCGGCTCGGTCACGTAGACCATGCCGTCGACCACGACCACCTGCGGGTGCGGGTCCTGCCAGTCCTCGGACTCCTCCCAGGCGCCGGTGACGGGGATGGAGCGGGTGATGGCGCCGGACACCGGGTCGACGATCTGCAGCGCGCCGTCGTAGGTGAGGACCAGGGCCTCGCCGTTCGTGCCCCGGCCGAAGGAGCGGTACCAGTACGGGGCCGGCAGGTCGACCAGCCGCAGCTCCGCGGTGGTGGTGTCGATCAGTGCGACGGTGCTCGAGCGGTCCTCCGCGCTGCGCTCGTAGTCGCCGAGCACGATGGGGGAGTCCTCGGTGCCGAGCTGGTTCCCGATGCGGCCGTATGCATCCGGGCTCTGGATCTTGGTGAGCTCGCCGCCGGTGTAGAGCACGGCGCCGTCCTGGCAGCCGATGACGATCGCCTCGTCCGCGGCCACCGTCTCCCCGTGCACGGCGGGGCAGTCGTCGCGGGCGGCGATCTCCTCGCCGTCGGCGTCGAGGATGCGGACGCCGCTGCGCGCCTCCTCGGTGCCCTCGGAGACCAGCATCGTGCCGTCCTCGAGCTCGACGGCGACGCCGTGGTGGGCCTCCGGGGTGGAGAACCGGCGGACCTCGACGTCGTCGTCGGCGATGTGCGCGCTGTCGAAGGCGGTGACCTGCCCGGTGCCGTCGTCGAAGAGGACGGTGCGGCCGGCATGGGCGACCACGTGCCCGGGCTTCTCGGCCTCGAAGAGCACGTCGGTCAGCCCGGGGTCGGCGGTGTAGTAGTGCGAGTGGTCGCCGTGCGGCTCGGCCCAGGCCCCGCCGTCGAGGAGGCGGAACCCGCCCTGGGTGGTGACGAGGAAGTGACGGCCGTCGCCGGCGGGGTTGAGCCGGTTGAAGCCGTCGAGCGGCTCGTCGGCGAGCACCTCGAGGGTGGTGGCGTCCACCACCAGCAGCCCGCCGTCGTAGGTGACGGCCAGGCGTGGCTTGCCGGCTCCCACCTCGGTCGGGCCAGCGGCGGCGGGCGTCTCCGACGCCGGCGCGACGGTGCCGCCGGGGTCGGTGGACGCGCAGCCGGTGACGGCGGCGAGGGGGACGACCGCCGCGAGGGCGGTGGTGCGTAGGGCGGCCAGGGGGCGCACGGGTGCTCCTTCACGGAGTGGACGGGACTCCGCGATCTTAATCAGAACGGGAATCATTCTCATTTACGGGGTGGTGGTACGGCACACGGGCGCGTGCGACGGATGGTGTGGCGCACCGCCCCGGGAGGGGGCAGGACGTCGGCCCCGCGTGGTACCCATGACGCGTGGGTGTGCGGAGTCTGCTGGCGCGGGTGGTCGGGGCCGGTGTCCTGGCCGCCGTGCTGTTCGTCGCCTCCACGGCGCTCGCCATCTGGTGGACGGCGCGGCAGGACGCCCGGCCGCAGTCCGACGCGATCGTGGTGCTCGGGTCGGCCCAGTACAACGGCGTGCCGTCGTCGATCTTCGCGGCGCGCCTCGAGCACGCGCTGCGGCTGTACGAGCAGGGCGTCGCCCCGGTGATCGTCACCGTCGGCGGCAAGGCCGCCGGCGACCAGTTCACCGAGGCCGAGGCCGGCCGCGACTACCTCGCCGCCGCCGGGGTGCCCGCCGAGGCGCTGCTCGCGGTGCCCGAGGGCGTGGACACCCTGCAGAGCATGCGCGTGGTCGGCGCGGCCTTCGACGCGCGGGGCTGGGAGCGGGCCGTCCTGGTCACCGACCCCTGGCACGCGATGCGCGCCGAGCGCATGGCCGAGGACGCCGGGATGGAGGCGGAGAGCTCCCCGACCCGCCAGGGCCCGGCCGTGCAGACCCGCGCCACCCAGTTCCGCTACATCCTGCGGGAGACTGCTGCCTACCTGCTCTACCGCGTGACCGGTGAGAGCGTCGCCGGCGCACCCGGCATCGGCTGAGGGAGGGACGCGGTGCTCGAACTGGGCAAGGCCGGCACGCACGGGCTGCCGAAGGGCGTCCTGCCCGTGCTCCGCGACGACCGGGTCGTCGCGACCATGCGGTCCGCGACGTGGACCGAGGCCGCGACGGTGGACGTCGACGGCTCGACGTGGGAGTACGCCCGGCGGAAGCGGGAGCTCACCGGACGCAGGTCGGGTGACCCCGAGGGCACCGCCCGGCTGCGGGCGCGGCAGACCTCGGCCTGGAAGGGGACCTGGGAGATCGACGTGGAAGGCGCGACGGTCGAGGTCCGGCCGGCGTCCCGCTGGAAGGGCACCCATCGGTTCCTGCTGCACGGCCGCCAGGTCGCCGAGAGCGGCACCAGCCCCGGCTGGACCCCGCGGGCGACGATCACCGTGGACGGCGAGCTTCCGGTGGATCAGCAGGTCTTCCTGCTGTGGTGGGAGCACGTGATCCGACGACGGGTCGCGGCAGCGGCGGGGGCGGCCTGATGGCCGGCCGGGGGCGCATCCGCGCCGCGGACATCGCGCTGGTGCGCGAGCGCAGCAAGATCGACGAGATCGTCGGCGAGCACCTGCAGCTCAAGCGGGCCGGTGGCGGCAGCCTCAAGGGCTTGTGCCCGTTCCACGACGAGAAGTCGCCGTCGTTCCAGGTCACGCCATCGAGAAACCTCTTCCATTGTTTTGGTTGCGGGGTAGGCGGCGACGTCATCTCCTTCGTCCAGCAGATCGACCACCTGTCCTTCACCGAGGCCGTCGAGCTGCTGGCCGGCCGCGCCAACATCGAGCTGAAGTACGAGGACGACGGCGGGCGGCCGACTGCGGGGCCCGACCGCGCATCGGTGGGCCAGCGGGCGCGCCTGGTCGCGGCGAACACCGCCGCGGCCGCCTTCTACGCCGAGCAGCTGGGCACCCCCGAGGCCGCGCCCGCCCGCCAGTTCCTCGCCGACCGCGCCTTCGACCGGCAGGCCGCGCTGGACTTCGGCTGCGGCTACGCGCCCGGCGGCTGGGACGGGCTCACCCGCCACCTGCGCGCGAAGGGCTTCACCCAGGCCGAGCTGGTGACGGGGGGGCTGGCCAAGGAGTCCTCCCGCGGCACGCTCATCGACCGGTTCCACCGCCGGTTGGTCTGGCCGATCAAGGACATCACCGGCGACGTCATCGGCTTCGGCGCCCGCAAGCTCATGGACGACGACCCGGGCCCCAAGTACCTCAACACCCCGGAGACGCCGCTCTACAAGAAGAGCTCGGTGCTCTACGGCATCGACCGCGCCAAGCGCGACATCGCCCGCCGGCACCAGGCGGTCGTCGTAGAGGGCTACACCGACGTCATGGCCTGCCACCTGGCCGGGGTGACGACGGCGGTCGCGTCCTGCGGCACCGCCTTCGGCGCCGAGCACATCGGGGTGCTCCGCCGGCTGCTGATGGACCAGGACGAGTTCCGCGGCGAGGTGGTCTACACCTTCGACGGCGACGCGGCGGGCCAGGCGGCGGCGATGAAGACCTTCGCCGAGGACCAGCGCTTCGTCGGGCAGACCTTCGTCGCGGTCGAGTCCGAGGGGCGCGACCCGTGCGAGCTGCGGCAGGAGCAGGGGGACGCCGCCGTCCGCGACCTCGTGGCCCGGCGGACCCCGCTGATCGCCTTCGTGCTGCGCACCACGCTGGCCGGCTACGACCTCGACACCGTCGAGGGCCGGGTCGCCGCGCTGGAGAAGACGGTGCCGCTGGTCGCCGGCATCAAGGACCACGCGCTGCGTCCCGCCTACGCCCGGGAGCTCGCCGGGATGATCGGCAACACCGACGAGGCCGACGTGCTGGGCCGGGTGCGCCGGCTCACCGGCGACGGGGGAGGGGCGCCGTCCCGTGGCCGCCCGCGCGCACCCAAGCGCACCCCCGACGACGCCGCGGTCGCCGTCGAGCGGGAGGCGGTCAAGGCCGCACTGCAGGCCCCCGAGTACGCGGGGCCCGCGTTCGACGCCGTCCCCCCGGGCGCCTACACCGACCCCGACTACGCCGCCGTCGCCGCGGCCGTGGCCGGGGCGGGCGGTGCCGGCGGGGTGACCGTGACCGGGCCCGCCTGGCTGGACCAGGTGGCCGCGCACTGCGAGCGGGAGAGCGCCCGGGCGCTGCTGACCGCGCTGGCGGTGGAGCCCATGCGCTCGGTCACCGGACAGTGCGACCCGGTGTACGTGAACGCGATCCTGGCGCGGTTGGAGGAGATGGCCACCGTGCGGGAGATCGCCGCGCTCAAGGGGCGGTTGCAGCGGATGAACCCGGTGGAGTCCGGGGACGAGTACATGCGGGCGTTCAAGAAGCTGATGGACCTCGAGCAACTGGCGATCTCGTTGCGGAAGCGGGCGATGGGTGGGGCCGCGTGAGCCTCCTCGCCGAGCTCCGTCGCCGCTTCGCGCGCCCGCCCGAGGAGGTCCGCGCCGTGGTGGCCGACCCCGACGAGCGGGTGCTCGCCTGGGGCATCCTCGCCCGCGACGCCGGCTGGCTGGTGGCCACCTCCCGCGGCCTGCGGACGGTCGGCGGTCCGGGGGAGGACCTGCTGCCGTGGCACGAGGTGGGGCACGCCCGCTGGACCGCGACCACCGACGGCGGCGGCTCGTTCACCGTGACACCGCTCGCCGAGATGGAGCCGGGCGTGCAGGCCCGCCTGCCCGCCGTGCGGCACGTGCTCACCGACGCCGGCGACCTCCCGGCGACCGTGCGCCGGCGGGTCGACCAGACGATCGTCACCAGCCGCCGCAGCCCGCTGCCCGATCGCGGCGGCCTGCTGCTGGTGGCGCGGCGGGTCCCGGGTCAGGTGGCCCGGGAGTGGACCGTCGTGTTCGACGACGACGCCGACCGCGACGACCCGGTGGCCCGCGACATCGCGCGGCAGAGGCTCGCCGAGGCGCTCGCCGCCGAGCAGCCGGACTGAGCCGGCCGGCGGCTCAGCGCGGGGGCTCGCTGCCCAGCTGGGACTTGAGCGTCGAGACGGCGTCATCGGCCTTGGCCTGCGCGATGCCCGCGAGGCTCTGCAGGCGCGGGTCGTCCTTGGCGTGCTCCCAGGCGCGGCGGATCTGCTCGTAGCGCTCGCGGCCGGCCCGGGATCCGAGCACGTAGCCAGCACCGAATCCGGCGAGGAACGACAGCTTGGCCACGGGAACCTCCAGGTGGACGGGCGGTGAACAGCGGACACGGTACCTGTGGCGAGCATCGCGCCGCCGTCCGCGAGCCGTCGGCGGGAGCCCTCGGGGCGTGGGGTACTCTCGTCGGCGCCAGCGGGTCGCGCCCGCTGATCCCCCGTAGCTCAATTGGCAGAGCATGCGACTGTTAATCGCAGGGTTATTGGTTCGAGTCCAATCGGGGGAGCATCTCCGCAGGTCAGCGGCTCGTGGACGGCTTCGGGCCGCTACCGACATCAGCTGCAGCCGCGACGGACCCGGGGCCCTGGGCGCGCGCCACGGCGCTGGATGAGCCTTCCCACGGGCCGTGAGGTGAGCGCCGCCGGTTCGCCGGCCGTGCGGGCGGTGAAGCCGGTCAGGGGAGTGGCTGCCGTCCCCGGCAGGTGCCCGGCGGTGGTGACGAGCAGCAGAGCGCGCGCGAGCGCGGGGGTGTTGCAGAGCCAGCGGGTGACCGCAGCGGTCCTGGGGGTGGCGGTGCCGCGGCCGAGGTAGGCGTCATGGTCACGGGGTGCGGGGTCGAACACCGTCGAAGGGCGCGCGCCGCGCGTGCAGGAGTTGTGCCGGGTGGTGATCTCGGGCGCCGACGTTCTCCAGTGCCCTGTCAGTCGGTAGCGGATGCGGTGGCGGGTGTCGCAGCCACGCGGGAAGCATCTCCTCGTCAGCCACCGCCCCGGGTCGTGATGCCGGAGATCCCCTCGGCAGACTCGTCGGCATGACGATCGAGGTCTTCGGTCAGGAGATCCGCCTGCTCTTCCTGACCGAGGAGAACGGCACCAAGCTGCTGCTGACCGCTGCTCTGGTCCTGGCCCTGTTGGCGCTGCGCTGGATCGCTCGTGGGACTTCCCGGCTGCTCCTGCGGGGGGTCCACAACGAGAAAGCTCGCTTCTGGACGCGGCAGGCGATCAATCTGGTTGTCGCGTTGTTGCTGTTCCTGGGTTTCCTCTCGATCTGGTTCGACGACCCGAGTCGGTTGGCCACCGGGATCGGGTTGGTGACTGCCGGGCTGGCGTTCGCGCTGCAGAAGGTGATCACCGCGCTGGCCGGCTACGTGGTCATCCTGCGCGGCGACACGTTCAACGTCGGAGACCGGATCACCATGGGCGGCGTCCGTGGTGACGTCATCGCCCTGGGCTTCGTCCGGACCACCATCATGGAGATGGGACAGCCACCCGCGGTCCAGGGCGGTGAGCCGCCGCAGTGGGTGCGCAGCCGGCAGTACACCGGTCGAGTCGTCACGGTCACCAACGACAAGGTGTTCGACGAGGCGGTCTACAACTACACCCGCGACTTCCCATACCTGTGGGAGGAGATGACCCTCCCCGTCCGGTACTCCGACGACCGGGGTCGGGCAGAGCAGATCCTCCTTGCCGCGGCCAGGCGTCATTCGGTGGCGGCCGAGGAGATGCCCGCTGCAGCACTGGCCGCCATGCAGCGGCGCTACTTCGTCCGGGGCGCGGACTTCGAACCACGGGTGTACTGGCGGTTGACCGACAACTGGCTGGAGCTCACCGCCCGTTTCCTGACGGGTGTGTACGGGGTTCGGGACGTCAAGGACGCGATGTCACGGGAGGTCCTCGCGGAGCTCGACGCGGCCGGCATCGGCCTCGCCTCCGCCACCTTCGAAGTGGTCGGCCTGCCGTCGCTGCGAGTGGAACCAGGGGACGACTGACGGCCGTGATGCCGTGCTGCCGCAACCACTGACGAGCCGGTGATGCGAATTACCAGCAGCCGGCCACCCGTCCTGTACCGCGTGGCTCGAGGGACTCGCGCGTGGGCACAGGCAACCGCGCGCAGGCCGGCTCACGCCGACTCGCACACCGCGCAGGACGCGCCCGCGCGGTGAGGCTCCGGGGTCACCGTCGACCTACACGGCGCACGGCGGAGGCCAGCTCAGTCCCGCCGGCGTTCGCCGCCGGGCACCGCCCCGGTGTTGGCGAGTTCCCGGGCGATGTCGACCAGCTTCCGGTTGAGGTCCTGGGAGACGCGGGTCAGCACAGCGAACGCCTGGTCGGCGGTCAGCCTGTGCCGCTCCATCAGGATGCCCTTGGCCTGGCCGATGACGTCGCGATTGCTCATCCCGGTGCGCAGGTGCTCCTCGTGCTGGGCTCCGGCCAGCGCGATCGCTGCATGGGCGGCGAACATCAACCCGATCTCCTGGCAGTCGTCGTCGAACGCGCCGGGCGTCCGGGAGTACAGGTTCAGCGCACCCAGCTGGTCACCATCGACGAACAGCTGGAAGCACAACATGCTCCCGATCCCCAGGCCGGAGGCGTGGTGCCCGAACTCGGGCCACCGCTCGTCACCGGCGACGTCGTCGACCCGGACGATCTCCTGCTCCCACACCGCGTCGAGGCAGGGGCCCTGCCCGAGTCGCTGCTGCAAGGCATCGACCGACTTCGGCAGGTCGCTGGTCCACGCCCGGGACTCGACCTTCGCTCGGCCGATGACATAGGTGGTGCCGCATTCCTCCGCGTTCGGCACGATCCTGATCGCCGAGGCGGCGATGGCCTGCAGCGTCGCTTCGACGTCGCCGTGCTCCTCCTGGATCTGGCGCGCTACGCGGCTCATCGCATCGCCGAGGCGCTCCTGGGAGCCGGAGCCGCCCTCCGAGTCGCCCTGCACCACGGTCATGGTCAGAACCTATCGGCTCCGCGCCTGCGGGCCGTCGGAGTCCAGTGGCATTCGCGGTGGATGGTGGCGCGGGGCCCGGCGCGACTGCGCTGGGCGAGCCCCCGTCCGCCGACGCCGCCGGTCGGGGGCATCGGCCGATCGGCCGGGGCGTGGCATCGACACCTTCCGGTCCGGGCTGAACGGGTCGGCGTCGTCGCCGATCTAGACTCTGGCGGTGTGACGGCATCTGCGCCCCCGGTCAGCATCGCGGACGTGGTCGCGCGGGTGAGCAAGGTCGCGGAGACGGTCGCCCGGCCGCTGGTGGGTCGGACGGACTCCGGGGTGTGGCCGGCCGAGGTGCTGGCCGCGCTCCAGGCTGCCGGGCTGGGTGGCCTGGCCGCTCCGCAGCAGGTAGGCGGCAGCGGCCTCGGCCTGCGCGGCGTGGTCGCCGCCGGTGAGGCGCTGGGCCGGGTCGACGCCTCGGCGGGGCTGTGCTTCGGCATGCACTGCGTCGCAACCGCCGTGGTCGCGGCCAAGCCGACCGAGCGGCAGCGCAAGGAGTTCCTCGACGCCATCGTCGCCGGGGAGCACCTGACCACCCTGGCGTTGTCCGAGCCGGGGACGGGCGCGCACTTCTGGCTGCCGCAGACCCGTCTGACGCGCACTCCCGACGGGCTGCGCATCGACGGGGAGAAATCCTTCGTGACCAACGGGTCGCAGGCCGACTCCTACGTGGTGAGCACGGTGGCCGCCGACCCCGACGCCCCGCTCGGTGAGTTCTCCTGCGTGCTCGTCCCCGGGGACGCGACAGGACTGAGCTGGACCGACGGCTGGGACGGCATCGGCATGCGCGGCAATTCCTCCCGCCGTGCCCGCCTCGACGGTGTCCGCGTCGGCGCCGATCATCTCCTGGGCGCCGAAGGTGACCAGATCTGGTTCGTCTTCGAGGTCGTTGCACCGTTCTTCCTGATGGCGATGGCGGGCACCTATCTCGGTGTGGCACAGGCATCGCTGGACGAGGCCATCGAACACCTCGGGAAGCGTGCGCACGCCCACACGGGTCGCCGGCTGGCCGCCGAGCCGTTGCTGCAGCACCGCCTCGGCGAGCTGTGGGCGCAGGTCGAGCGCACCCGCCGGCTGGTGTACTGGGCCGCCGAGGAGGCCGATGCCGGTGGTCCCGCCGCGCTGAGCGCGCTGGCCTCCGCGAAGGCCGAGGTCGCCGGCTGCGCGGTGCAGGTGACGAACGAGGCGATGACGTTGGTGGGCGGCATCGGTTACCGCGACCGGTCGCCGCTGGAGCGGCACCTGCGTGATGCCCGCGCCGCCGACGTGATGAGCCCGACCACCGACCTGCTGCGCATCTGGACCGGCCGAGCGGCGCTGGGCCTGCCGCTGCTGGGCGAGTGACCGCTGCGGAGACGGGGCGCTGCCTGCTCGTCGACGGCTCCCCGGCTGAGATCGCCGTCCTGGCTCCGCTCGTCGGGATGGAGCTCGTCGACGCGGGCGCCCTTCCCGAGTGCCTGATCGGGCCGGTCGACCTGGTCGTCCTCGGGTCAGGAGTGGACGCCGCCACCGCCACGGCGCAGCGCGTGCACCGGCTCCACCCCGAAGCGGAGATCGCAGTGCTCACCGACCGCCCGGCGGAGCTGCGCCGGCAGGTGTCCTTCTCTCCTGGTGTGCCGCTGGGGTTGCTCGTCGCCGAGGCCGGGGAACCGGACCTGCTCGAGCGGCTCCAGGTGCTCCGGGCGGCTGCCGTCGGCCGTCGTCGGCACGCTGCAGTGCTGGCGGCGGTCATGGCCCGGAGTGCGGTCGAGCGCGACCAGGGGCCGGCAGTGCTCGTGAGCGGCGGCGCGCTGCAGTCGCCGGCCACCGCGTGGAACTTGCTGACCCTGGCGATCGACGCAGCCGGGATCGGCACGTTCGACTGGGACCTGGTGACCGGGACGCTGAGCTGGGACGACCGGTTGAACGAGCTGTTCGGTTACGACGCTGTCACCTTCGACGGCAGCATCGAGGCGTTCAACGCCCGGCTGCACCCCGACGACGTCGACCGGGTCGGAGCACTGCTGGACCGGGCGATCGAGACGGCGGGCGAATACGCCGCGGAGTACAGGGTGGTCCTCCCGGACGGCGAGCAGCGGTGGGTCGCCGCCCGCGGGCGGGCCCTGGCCGGCGAAGCCGGTACGGCGGTCCGCCTGCTCGGCGCGGCGTGGGACATCTCCGTCCGCCGGCATGCTCAGGACCGTCTCGCGCACCTGGTGGAGTCGATGGCGGTCGGCTTCGTCGCGATGGACCCCGGCTGGGTGATGACCCACGTCAACGCCGAGGCCGAGCGGATCACCGGCATGTCACGCGCGCGGTTGCTCGGGCGCACGCTCTGGGAGACGTTCCCGGCCACGGTCGGCAGCGAGTTCGAGTCCAACTTCCGTCGCGCCGCCGAGACCGGCCAGCCGGTGGTCTTCGAAGCCTTCTACCCCCGGCCTCTCGATGTCTGGGTCGAGGTCCGTGCCGTCCCCAGCGCCGACGGGGTGGCGCTGTACTTCCTGGACATCACCGCCCGCCGGCGCGCCCAGGAGCTCACGGCCCGGGCCGCTGGACGTGAGCGGCTGCTCTCCCGCATCACCGCGGAGCTGTCGGCGACGCTGGACGCCGACGAGGCGGCGCGCCGGTTGACCCGGCTGGTCGTTCCCGGGCTCGCCGACTGGGGCATCGTCACGCTCGTCCACGACGAGGAGGCCGGCGGCGACCGCCGCGCCCTGCGCACCGCCGCCTCCTGGCACCACGATCCGCGGCTCCGCGAGGCCGTGGAGGCCTACGCGCAGGCGCGACCGGGTGCGCTGCGGGAGGACTCGCTCGTCGTGCGCGCCATCCGGACCGGGCAGCTGCAGGTGCTCACCCGGGACGCCGCCGCCCAGGTGCGGGAGAAGTTGCAGCCCGGCCCGGCGCAGGACCTCGTGGTCGATCTGGCACCGGAGTCGATCGCGGTGCTGCCGCTCACCGGCCGGAACGGCCCCGTCGGGGTGCTGACGCTGTGCACCGGCCTCGACCGCGGGCCTCTCCTGCCGGAGGACCTGGTCACCGCCCGCCACGTCGCTGCCCGCGCCGGGGTGGTGCTGGACAACGCCCGCCTGTACCGGCAGCAGCGCGGCCTCGCGGAGGGCTTCCAGCGGTCCCTGCTGACCCCGCCACCCGAGCCGGACCACGTGCAGATCGTCGTCCGCTACGTTCCTGCCGGTGAGGCCGCCGAGGTCGGCGGGGACTGGTACGACGCGTTCGTGCAGCCCACGGGTGCCACGGTGCTGGTCATCGGCGACGTGGTGGGGCACGACGTGCAGGCCGCCGCGGCGATGGGCCAGGTGCGGACCATCGTGCGGACGCTGGCCGCCCGTGGATCCGAGGGGCCGGCCGCGGTCCTCGGCCAGGTCGAACAGGTGATGCAGACGCTGCAGTCGCAGATCCTGGCGACCGCGGTGGTGGCCCGCCTGGAGCGGACCGACGAGGAGCAGGCGGCGGGGGTGGCGCGGCTGCGCTGGTCCAACGCCGGGCATCCACCGCCGATGGCCATCACCCCCGACGGGTGCGTCCAGGTGCTCGACGGCGGCCGCCCCGACCTGCTGCTCGGCGTCCGCCCCGACGCGCCGCGCCACGAGTCCGAGGTGACCTTGCCATGGGGCAGCGTCGTGCTGCTCTACACCGACGGGCTGGTGGAGCGACGCGACACCGACCTCGACGCCGGTCTCGCGCGCTTGCAGTCGACGCTCTCCGAGCACGCCGGCCGTGATCTCGACCAGCTCTGCGACGTCGTGCTGGCCCGGATGCTGCCGGCCGACCCGGGTGACGACGTCGCTCTCATCGCACTGCAGCTGCACCCGCAGGACCGACCCCGCCCGCCGCACGCCGGACCGAACCGGCTGCCGCCGGACGTTCCGCCGGACGTGCCGGCGGACGTGCCGGCAGGCTGACGGCCAGGCCGTCGTCGGGCGCTCGCAGGGGTGTGCCGCAGGACCCGACCGCGCGGGACGCAGCCGCGAGGTGTGTCCCGCCTTCGCGAGCGGGTAGGGCACGTCGGTCTGCCGGCACGGAGAAGGAACTCTCGAGATGAGACACGAGCAGCTCGATCAGCAGGTGATCGTGGTGATGGGCGCGTCGAGCGGCATCGGCCGGGCGACCGTCCTCGCCGCCTCGGCCGCCGGCGCGCGGGTCGTCGCCGCCGCGCGCGGTGAGGAGGGGCTGCGGTACCTCGCCGACGAGGCTGCCGAGGGCGACCACCGCGTGCGCGGCGTCGTGACGAACACGCACCGATGAACGCTCCGGACCCCCGCTACGGCGGCAGCGACCCGAGCCCCTCCCAGCTGTCGCGGTACCTCCGCACCGCATCCGACCCGGACCTGCGCCGGCGCCGCTGGCTGGTCGGCCTCTCACTGGCCGGCGTGACCATCGGCCAGGTCGTGGGCGCCTACCAGACGGGCATCCTCAAGCACCTGCCCGATCCGCCGGTCGGCCCGTTCGACTCCGACGAGGTCGACGCCGCGGAGTACGCCTACACGCGTGCCTCGACGCCCGACGGGCTCATCATGATCGTCACCTACGCGTTGACGGCCTGGGTGGCCGGTGCCGGGGGCCCGGACCGACCCCGGCATAGGCCGTTCCTGCCGCTGCTGATGGCCGCGAAGGTGGCCTCCGACGTCGCCGTCGACATCAAGCTCGCCGGGGAGGAGTGGCAGGAGAACAAGGCGCTGTGCGCCTGGTGCCAGGCCGCCACCGCGATCTCCGGCGTCTCGCTCGCCCTCGCGCTGCCCGAGGCACGCCGGGCGTGGCGAAATCTGCGCAGGCGTTGAGCACGACCCTGCGGCCGGCCGGAGGCGCGGATAGATGACGCGCCGAGCCGCCCGCGTCCTCGTCGTCGGCGGTGGGCACAACGGGCTGGTCGCGGCCTGCTACCTCGCGCGGGGCGGTGCCGACGTGCTCGTGCTGGAGCAGTCCGACCGGCTCGGCGGTGGCGCGCGGACCGAGGAGGTCCTCCCGGGGCACCGCTTCGACATCCACTCCGTGGCGCACAACATCATCCAAGCCACCGGGATCATCGAGGAGCTCGACCTGGCCGGGGCCGGGCTGGAGTACCGCGAGATGGACCCGTTCTCGGTGGCGGTCTTCCGGGACGGGCCGATCGTGCGGTTCTTCCGGGACGTCGGCGCGACCGTCGACTCCATCGCCGAGGCCGACCGGGACGAGGCCCGCCGGTACGCCGCCTGGATGCGCGAGGCCATGCCGGTGGTCACCGCGATGCGAGGGGCGCTGGACGGCCGGCCGTCCCGGCTGCCCGGCCGGGCGCTCGCGGGGCTGCAGGCCCTGGCCCGCAACGGTGGCCCGCTCGGTCTGGCGCAGCTGCTGCTCTCCCCGTACGGGAAGCTCCTGGAACAGCGGTTCGCCTCCGACCTGGTCCGTGCGCCCGTCTCGGCTTTCGCCGCGCACGCCTCCGCGGCGCCGGACGCCCCCGGCAGCGCCACCTTCGCGATGTGGCAGGCCTTCTACCACCAGGTCGGCCAGTGGCACGCCGTCGGCGGGGCGCAGGGGCTGACCGACGCGCTCGCCGCTCGCCTGGCGGCACTGGGCGGGGCCTGGCGCACCGGCGCGGCGGTCGCGCGGATCACCCGGCAGGGCGACCGCGCCACCGGGGTGGAGCTCGAGTCGGGCGAGCGGCTGCCCGCCGACGCCGTCCTCACCGCCCTCGATCCCCGGACGGCGCTGCTCGACCTGCTCGACCCCCCGCTGGACGGGCCGGAGGCCGACCGGCTGCGCAGCACCACCCGGAGCAACGCCGTCCAGATGCTGGTGCACGTCGCGACCACCGCCCTGCCGGCCTACCCGCAAGCCCGCCCGGGGGACTGGAACGGGCTGCAGTCGTTCGTGGACGGCCTCGACTCCCTCGCCGACGGGTTCGCCGCGGCCGGGGCCCGGTACCTGCCCGACGACCCGGTGCCCACCTACGCGTTCACCCCCAGCGCGATCGACGACACGCTGGCCCCGCCCGGCCGGCACACCGTCTACCTGGCCTGCCCGTGCGCGCCGTACCGGGTGCGCGGGGGGTGGGCCGCCGTCGCCGACGAGTTCGCCGACCGCATGATCGCGACCGTGGAAGCCCGGGCGCCCGGGTTCACCGCCTCGATCACCGGGCGCGCGGTGTGCACCCCGGAGCAGATGGCGGCCGACCTGCGCTGGCCGGGGGCCCACCCCATGTACGGCGACCTGAACCCCGACCAGCTCGGCCCGTTCCGGCCGACCCGCGCGCTGGCCCGGCACCGGACGCCGGTCCGCGGCCTGGTCGTCGCGGGGGCCGGGACCGCGCCGGTGGGCGGCATCGCCGGGACGAGCGGCCGGTCGGCCGCGCGGGCGGTGCTGCGCGACCTGGGCTGAGGCGGTCGGTGGCGCACGACCGATCGGGATGGGAGCGTCGGGGGGACGGCGCGCCCGCGCGCCGCACCGCGAAAGCTCGGGAGGCAGCATGGGACGGCGCCACGGACTGCGCGCACGGTGGCACGGCCTGCGGGAACGCACCCGGCCGGTGCACCCGGAGACCGAGCGTGCACTCGCCGAGCGGTGGGCGGCGCTGCCGGACCACGTGCGCACGCCGGCGCAGAGCCTGGGCCGGCACGCGGTCGGCTGCGAGGGCACGCACGGCGTCTTCCCCAAGTGCAACCTCACCTGCACGCCCTGCTACCACTCGGCCGACGCCAACAAGGTGCGCATCGACGGCGGGCACACCCTGCATGAGGTCGGCCGGCAGATGGCCTACCTGCGCGAGCGGCGCGGGCCCTACGCCCACGCCCAGCTCATCGGCGGCGAGGTGACCCTGCTCTCCCCGGACGACCACGCCGCCGCGCTGCAGGCGATGCGGGACGCCGGGCGCTCGCCGATGTCGATGACGCACGGTGACTTCGAGCCCGAGTACCTGCGGGCCCTCGTGACCGGCCCGGACGGGAAGCCCAGGTTCGACCGGGTCAGCTTCGCGGCCCACTTCGACTCGCTCATGCGCGGCCGCCGGGGCGCGGTGCGGCCGCGCACCGAGGCCGAGCTCAACCCGTTCCGCGAACGGTTCGTGCAGATGTTCCGCGACCTGCGCGCCGAGACCGGGCTGCGGTACTACCTGGCGCACAACATGACCGTCACCCCGGCGAACCTGAGTCAGGTGGCGGCCACGGTGCGCGCGGTGGTCGGCATGGGCTACTCGATGATGAGCTTCCAGCCGGCCGCGCACGTCGGCGACGAGCGACGCTGGAAGGAGTCCTACACCGCCGTCGACGCCGACGCCGTCTGGGCCGAGCTGGAGCAAGGCATGGGTCAGCGGATCGCGCACGAGGGCGTCGAGTTCGGCGATCCCCGGTGCAACCGGGTGGCCTTCGGTCTCCTCCTCGACGGCCGCTGGCACCCCGTCGTCGACCCGGACGTCGCGGCCGAGACCGCCGCGCGGGACGCCTTCTTCGCCCACTACGGCGGGATCGCCTTCAGCAACACGCCACCGGCGGTGCTGGTGGTCAAGGTGCTGCGGGCCGCGCGGCACCACCCCGGCGACCTGCGCACGGCGCTCCGCTGGGCGCGCAGCCTGCTGCGTCGCACCGGCGGGCTGCGGGCGGTCGTCCGCGGCGCCCGCGCCGGTCGCCTGGGGCTGATGACCTTCGAGGTGCACAGCTTCATGGACGCCGCCGACGTCGGGCCGGCCTGGGAGCTGTTGCAGCAGGGGATCGAGGCCGAGGACCCGCAGCTGCGGGCCACCCAGGAGCGGCTGGCGGCGTGCACCTACTCGATGGCGCACCCCGAGACCGGGCAGCTGGTGCCCGCCTGCGCCCAGCACTCGGTGCTGGACCCGGCGGAGAACGCCGGGTTGCGGAAGCTCCTGCCGCTGACCGTGGTGTGACCCCGGCGGTCAGCCGGTCGGTGCGTCGCGGCCGGCCTCCCGCGCCGGCGGAGCGGTGGCCTCGACGGCGGTGAGTTCCTCGACGATCTCGTAGGTGTGCTCGACGCCCGCCGGCACCACCCACGAGTCGCCGGGCCCGAGCTCCAGCGTCTCGTCGCCGGTACGCAGCCGGGCCCGTCCGGAGATCACGTAGCCGACCGTCTCGTAGTCGCGCGCCGCCTCCGGCTTGCCGCTGCTGGTGGGCTGCTCCGACCAGAGCCGCATGGCGACCCGGGACCCGGAGGCCAGGTACCGCTGGCCCATCCCGCCGGTGCTCGCCGCGGTCACGCTGATCTTGCCGACGCCGTCGGCCGGGGTCTCGGTCACGGCATCCGCTCTACCCGCGCCGTCCCCCGCTCACGCCCGCGGTGCACCGGCGACCGGCTCGACGGCCACGCCGTCCACCGGCACGACCCACCGGCCCTCGACCGGCAGCCGCAGCCCGACCGTCCGGCCGGTCGGCACCTCCTGGCCGGGCTCCAGCTCGGCGTCCACCGCCGCCGTCCCGCCGTCGCCCGGGACCTCGACGGTGACCAGCGTGCGCATCCCCCGGCGCCGGGCCCGCACCACGGTGCCGACGGCGTCGGCGGCGGGATCGGCCGCGGTCGTCACCTGCACCGCCTCGTGCCGGACGACGAGCACCGCGGGGCCGTCCGGGACCTTCCGGGGCAGCGCGAGCGCGCCCAGCGGTGAACGGTGCACGCCGGAGCGGACCATGCCGGCCACCTCGGTGCGCCCGCCGAGCAGCCGGCTGACCGCGAGCGAGGCGGGCCGGGCGTACAGCTCGCGCATCGGGCCGGCCTGCAGCAGCCGCCCGCGGTCCAGCACGGCGACGCCGTCGGCCAGCGCACCGGCCTCCGCGTGGTCGTGGGTGACCAGCAGGATCGTCGGGTCCAGCCGCATGCGCAGGTCGGCCAGCAGCTCGTGCATCTCCTCGCGCAGCCGGGCGTCGAGCGCGCTGAACGGCTCGTCGAGCAGCAGGACCCGGGGCTCGGCGGCCAGCGCCCGGGCCAGGGCCACCCGCTGCTCCTGCCCGCCCGACAGCGCCCGCGCCGGCCGGTCGCCGAACCCGTCGAGCTGCACCAGGCCGAGGAACTCCTCCGCCCGCCGGCGGGCCGTCCGTCGCGGGACCCCGCGCACCCGGTCGGCGAAGGCGACGTTGTCCCGCACCGACAGGTGCGGGAACAGCAGCGGCCGCTGGAAGACCATCGCCATGCCCCGGCGCTCGGGCAGGACCCCGGCGAGGTCGGCGCCGTCGAGGTGGACGCTGCCCGCGGTGGGCTCGTCGAGCCCGGCGGTGAGCCGCAGCACCGTGCTCTTGCCCGACCCGGAGGGGCCGAGGATGGCCATGCAGGCGCCCGCGGGCACCTCGAGGGAGAAATCGGCCAGCGCGGGCGCCGAGCCCGTGCCGTGCACCCGCGTCAGCCCGGTCAGCCGGAGCTCGCTGCCGTTCATCGACGTCCCCGCCGGCTCACCGGCGTCCCCTCCGGCCCAGCGAGCCGACGACGAGCAGCAGGGCGACCGGCGGCAGGATCGACGTGAGCGAGAGGATCGCGACCTGGGCGTCGCTCCCGGTCGCCGACGCGGCGGAGGCCACGAGCAGCGGCAGCGTGGTCAGCTGCCCGCCGCCGACCAGCACGGTGACGATGTAGTCGCTCCAGCCCACCAGGAACGCGAGGAACGCCGCCCCGGCCAGCGCCGGGGCGACCAGGGGGAGCTGCACCGAGCGCACGGTCTGCCAGCGCGTGGCACCGAGCACGCGCGCCTCGTCCTCGAAGCCCCGGTCGTGCGCTGCGTAGGCCGCTCGCATCGTGAGGACCGTGTACGGCAGCGCGGCGACCAGCAGCAGGACCACGACGCCCGCTGCCGCCGGGATGCGCAGCCGCAGCAGCAGCACGTCCAGGCCCAGGGCCACGGCGAACGGGGGGAGCGCCAGCGGGGAGAGCAGCACGGCGAGGACGGCGGTGCCGCCGGGCACCTGCCGCGAGGCCAGCGCCCGCCCGGCCACCGCGCCGAGCGGGGTGGCCAGCAGCGCGACGACGGTGCCGAGCAGCGTCGAGGTCAGGAACGCGCCTCCGGCACCTGCGGCCAGAGCCTCCTCGGCACCGCGGGTGCCCCACTCCTGCGGCAGGACGGCGGGGAAGGTCCACCGGTCGGCGAAGGCCCACAGCAGCAGCGGGACCAGCGGCAGCACCAGCCATCCCGCCAGCAGCGTGCGCCCGGCGCGGGAGGCGGCGAGCACCGCCCGTGGGGCCGTCACCGCTCGGCCGCCAGCCGCCGCAGGGCCCGCAGTGACAGCAGGACGACGACCAGCGCCAGCCCCGCCGTCGTCAGTGCGACCGCTGCCGCCTGCGGCCGGGCGGCCAGGTCGATGGAGGTGAACAACCGGTAGGCCAGCACCGGCAGCGGCTCGGGGTGGGCGCGGCCGAGCAGGGCGGCGACCTCGTAGGACCCGAGCGTGTAGACGAAGCTGACCGCGGCGGTGGCGCCCAGCGCGGGCGCGGCCAGCGGCAGGGTGACGTGCCGCAGCCTGGCCCAGCGGCCGGCGCCGAGCAGCGCCGCCGTCTCGCCGTAGGACGCCGCCCGGGAGGACAGCACACCGGCGACCACCAGCGCGACGAACGCCGACTCCTTCCAGGCGTACTCGGCGACCACCGCCACCCACAGCGGGCCGCCCACCAGCGGCGGCCAGGAGGACGGGTCGACGCCCAGCAGCCGGGAGAGGAAGCCGGCGTCGGCCAGCAGCAGGCCGATGGCCGCAGCACCCACCAGGTGCGGGATCGGGATGGTGAGCGCGGCCAGCGCGCCGAGCAGCCGGCTGCGCCGCACCGCAGCGGTCGCCGCGAGGGCCAGGCAGAGCCCCACGACGGTGGCGACGAGGGTGGCGGCGGCCGCGATGCCCAGCGAGAGCCCGATGCCGGTGCCGAGATCGCCGGCGGCGCCCCGGTAGGCGTCCAGGGAGAGCTGCGGCTCGCCGACCAGGGGCGCGAGCCCCAGGCTCAGCAGCGCGGCCGAGGCGAGTGCGGCGCCGACGACGGCCACGACCGGGACCAGCGCGGGCAGGACGAGGAGGACCGCGCGCGTGCGGGGCCGGAGTCGGTTCGGCGGCACGTGGGACCAGCTCAGCCGGCGGCGATCTGCCGGCGCCAGCCCTCGTCGAGCGCGGTGACCCACACGGCCTCCACCTCCGGGTCGGCACCCTCGCTCAGCTCCTCGTAGGGCGGCAGGATCTCCGACTGCGGCAGGGCCTCGAACCCGGCCTGCACCTCCTCGGGCAGCAGGTCCTGCTCGAGGACCGTGTACTGGCCCCACACCTCCGGCCGCGCCTTGGCCAGCTGCTGCTCGGGCGAGAGCGCCAGGTTCGCCACCACCATCGCGCCGGCCTGGCTGCCCGAGGTCGCCGGGATGGCCAGGAAGCTCGCGTTGCCGATGGTGCCGTCCTCCACCAGCAGCACCCGGGTGGTCGCCGGGAAGGTGCCGTCGGCCACGAGGTCGGGCAGCGTCGCCGGGCCGTAGGTCATGGTGAAGTCGACCTGGCCGTCGGCGTAGAGCTGGTCGAGCGCGCCGAGGTCCTGCGGATAGGTCTGCCCCTCCCGCCACAGGGACGGCTCGATCTCCTCGAGGCGGCGGAACAGCTCGGGGGCCAGTTCGTCGTAGGCCTCCTGGGAGAACTCCAGCGGCACGTCGTCCACCCCGCCGGAGACCTCGTACAGCACCTGGCGCACGAAGACCGAGCCGGTGAAGTCCGGGGGAGCGGGATAGGTGAACCGGCCCGGGTTCTCCTCGGACCAGGCCAGCAGCTCCGCGATGCTGCCGGGCGGGTCCTCGACCCGCGCCTCGTCGTAGACCAGGGCGAACTGGGCCTTGTGCCAGGGAGCCTCGCAGCCGTTCACGTCGAGGCCGAAGTCGGTGGTCAGCAGGGGGTCGTCGGGGTCGACGTACTCCATGTTGGGCAGCATCGACGTCCAGCCGCACAGCCACGCACCGGCCTGCTGGCCGGTGGCGAAGTTCTCGCCGTTGAGCCAGATCAGGTCCACCTCGCCGTCGGGAACGTCGGCCTGCCGCTCGGAGAGCACCCGGTTGACCGCGTCGGCGGTGTCGGCGATCGGCACCCGTTCCAGGGCCACGCCGAGCTCCTCGGCCGCGGGGGCGAGGACGTCGTCGATGTAGGCGTTCCCCTTGTCGTCGCCGCCGTACATCCACAGCCGCACGGTCTGCCCCTCGGCCTCGGCGAGGACGTCGTCCCAGTCGCGCTCCGCGGCGACCGCGGGCTCGTCAGCCGGCGCCGAGCAGGCGGCCAGCGCCAGGGTCAGCGCGCAGGCCGCCGGTGCGGCCCACCGGGCGCGCCGGTTCGCGGGGCGTCGTCGGGCCATGGGTCGGGGACCTCCTCGTCCGGAGCGGCGCCAGTGGGTGTGGCCGCGACACGTCCTCTGCGACAGGATCGTGCCCGACCCACATCGCACCCGCCAGGCGGGTGCCCGCACCCTCGGGACGGTGACGTGCTCGACCCCGTGGCGCGGCGCCTGCTCGACGCGCCGCTGACCCGCGTCGCCGGTGCACTGGACCGGCCGTGGCTGAGCCCCGACCGGCTGACCACCGCGGGGCTCGTCCTGGGCCTGGCCAGCGCGGTGGCCGCCGGCCTGCAGGCGTGGCTCCCGGCGCTCGTGCTGTGGCTGGTGTCCCGGCTGGCCGACGGGCTGGACGGGCCGCTGGCCCGGCGCCGGCGCGCGGCGGGTGCCGCGGGGGATGCGGGCAGCGGCGGTTTCTTCGACATCACCGCCGACTTCTGCGTCTACGGCAGCACGGTGCTGGGCGTGGCGATCGGGGCCACCCGCGGCTTCGACGCCCCGTGGGAGCCGTTCGCCGTCGTCCTGCTGGCCTACTACGTCAACGGGACGGCGTTCCTGGCGTTCTCCTCGATCGCCGAGCGCGCCGGCCGGCAACTCGACGACGGCCGGTCGCTGTCCTTCCTGGGCGGGCTGGCCGAGGGCACCGAGACGATCGCCGTCCATGCGCTGTGGCTGCTGCTGCCCGCGGTGGCCTGGCAGGTGGCATGGGTCTGGGCGGCGGTGGTGGCGTTGTCGGCCGCGCAGCGGGTGGTGGCCGGGTACCGCGCGCTGCGCTGATCGCGCCGAGGTCAGCGGCGGTCGAGCCGCCGGCCACGGACGGCGACGAACGCGCGGAGCAGCCCGCGGACCAGCGGCGGGGTCAGGCGGGCGCGGACGTCCTCGATCGCCGCGTCGACCAGCGCGTCGTTGTAGCTCGGATAGGCGTGGGTGGTGCCGGCGAGGTCGGCGGTGGTGAGCCCCTTGCGGATCGCCAGGGTCAGCTCGCCGAGCGTCTCGCCGGCGCGCGGGCCGACGACGACGCCGCCGACGAGCCGCCGCCGGCCGTCGACGACCAGAGAGGTGAAGCCGTCCGTTCCGCCCTCGGCGACCGCCCGGTCGACCGTGGCGTGCTCGACGCGGCGGACGGTGAGGCCGCGCTCGCGCGCCTGCGCCGGGCTCACACCCACCGAGGCCACCTCGGGGGAGGTGAAGGTGACGCGCGGGACCACGGGGTCCACCGTCCGGCGCAGCCCGAGGACGGCGTTGCTCGCCGCGATGCTGCCGTGCATCCCGGACACGTGGGTGAAGAAGGGCTTGCCGGTCACGTCACCGGCGGCGAGGACCCGCGGGTTGCTCGTGCGCAGCGAGCCGTCGACGGCGACCGCGCCGTGCTCGTCCAGGTCCACGCCGGCGGCCGCCAGGCCGAGGTCGCTCGTCCGCGGCCGGCGACCGACCGCGACCAGCAGCCGGTCGAAGGGCACCGAGCCGCCGTCGTCCAGGTGTAGCAGGCCGGGCTCCACCCGCGTCCCCTCCGTGCCGAGCCGCAGCCGGACGCCGTCGCGGCGGAGCGCCCGGTCCACCAGGGCTGCGGCGTCGGCGTCCTCGGGGCCCAGCACGCGGTCGGAGCCGTCGACCAGGGTGACCTCCGCGCCGAGCCGGGCGAAGGCCTGGCCCAGCTCGCAGCCGATCGGGCCGGCACCGAGCACGACGAGCCGGTGGGGCAGCTCCTCGACGTCCCACAGCGTCTCGCTGGTGAGCGCTTCGACGGTGTCGATGCCCTCGATCGGCGGGACCAGCGGCGCGGCGCCGGTGGCCAGCAGGGCGGCCCGGAATCGGACCGCGCGCCCGTCGACGAGCGCCGTGTCGCGGCCGGTGAGCACCGCCGTGCCCAGCACGACGTGGACGCCGGCCGCGGTGAGGGACTCGGGGGAGTCCTGCGGCTCGATGGCCGCGATCGCGTCGCGGACGTGGGCGCGCACGCGGGCGAAGTCGACGGTGGTGTCGCCGGTGCCTATCCCGAGGCGGCCGGCCGCCCGCGCGTCGGCGGCGGCGGTCGCGGCGGCGAGGAGGGCCTTGGAGGGCACGCACCCGGTCCACAGGCAGTCGCCGCCGGTGCGGTCCTGCTCGACCAGCATCGTGCGCGCGCCGAGGGCGGCGGCGGTGTGCGCACCGACGAGCCCGGCGGTACCGCCCCCGATCACCAGCAGGTCCCAGACGTCGCTGTTCCGGACCATCTCACCTCCGCAGATCGGGGCGCCCCGGTGGGTACGGCGGGCCGACCCGGCCGAGCCTACGAGTGGAGCGCACCGCCGACCCCGGGATCGTGGGTGTGGCATCACCCGGGCGCGCTGCTGGAGCCGGCCAGCACGAGCCCCGGGGAAGGGTGGCAGATCGACGGGTCGCGGGCGGAGGAGGACGACGGTCGCGGACCGGTGACTGCCCGCGAGCCCACGCGCGGGCAGCGTCACGGCCGTCATGAAACCGTAACGCGCAATGGGGTTGCGAGGGGTTTGCTGGCCAGGCCGACGCGGGCATGTGATCAAGCGTCAGACGGAGGCGCGGGACCGGCGCTGCACTCGCAGCCGGGGGGACCTGCTCGCCACATCCAGGGTCGACGCCCTGATGGGCGGTGGTGCAACAACGCGCCCCTCCACCATCCCGGAGACGGTCGACAACCGTTTTCGATGCTTCCGTCCTCCCGGACGGAGGCGCCCGAGACAAGGGAGTCTCCATGCGCAAGGCATTCGCCATCCCCTCCGTCGCGATCGCTGCTGCGGCGTTCCCGCTGCTGACGATGAGTGCGGCCTCGGCTGCCCATGACGGCAGCTACCAGGCCGATCTGGGCTCGCTGAACGATTCGGGTGTCACCGGTACGAGCATGGTCACGCTGGAGGGGGACCAGGCGACCGTCACCGTCGAGGCGAACGGTGTGCTGGCCGGGTCGCCGCACGCTCAGCACTTCCACATCGGGGCGCAGGGCGTGTGCCCGCCGGCGTCGGCCGACTCGGACGGCGACGGCATCATCAGCACCGCCGAGGGCCAGCCGTTCTACGGGATGATCGGTGCGTCGTTGACCACCGAGGGTGACACCGGGGCGGACAGTGGTCTGGCGGTGGACCGTTTCCCGACGCCTGAGGGGGACAGCTACACCTACGAGCGGACCTTCAGCATCGACCAGGCCACGCAGGAGGCGTTCGCGGCCGGTACCGCGGTGCTGGTGGTGCACGGTATCGATGTGAACGGCAACGGTGAGTACGACGCCGAGGCCGGGCAGAGCTCGCTGGACCCCTCGCTGCCGCTGGAGGCCACTGCGCCGGCGGCGTGTGGGGTGCTGAACGCCTCGCAGATGGGTCAGATGCCTGCCGGTGGTGCTGACACCGGTGCCGGTGCCACCAGTGGCATCGAGGAGCAGGCGGCGATCGGGGTGGGTGCGCTGGCCGCTGCTGGTGCGGTCGCCGCGGGCACCGTGGCCTACCGCCGTCGCCAGGCCGCCGA
>NZ_FOAO01000038.1 GCF_900109665.1 Blastococcus sp. DSM 46786 | reverse complement strand
CACACCAAGATCCACCACGGCTTCCGGATCGAACGCCAACCCGACGGCCGATGGCGCACCTACCGCCCCGACGGCACCGAGATCCTCATCCTGCCCCGCACCACCGCAGACCCGGCCAACTCCCGCGCCGGCTGACCGGTCACGCCCGCTCCACCGCCACCTGACCGCGCGCCGGCGGACCTCGCGCGGACGCTGAACCGGCGCTCCGGCGACTCACCGCGCGCCGGCTGAGACTGAGCCCGCTCGGGATTAGTCCGAGCCGGCCCCCGACCAGGGGACGACGGTGAGCTCGGGCCACTGCTGCTGCCACCGCGCGCTCTTCGCCTCGTAGACGTGACGCGGGGCCAGCCGCCGGTTGGGGCGGACCACGAGGTCGAAGAGGTCGGCGTAGCCGTGTGGCGCGTACACCTCGGGCCGGCCCTCGCGGTCCACCCGGACCCCGTAGCAGCAGCACACGGCCGCGAAGTGGTCGATGGCGTCGGGGCAGTCGCGGAACGGTGCAGCGGGCACCCCGAACCGCGCCTCGTACCAGAGGTGCACCCGGGCCTCGTTGCGGATCTCCACCGGCACCGGCAGGTCGGCGAACAGCTTCGCGCCCGCCTGGATGACGGCGTCTTCCGCGTCCCAGGAGGTGTCCGGGTCGAAGTAGAAGAGGTCGGCGTCCCGGATCCCGGTGCCCGGAGGTCGACCGGTGAGCTCGTTCCACACCGTCTGGAACAGCACCCCGGCGGTCAGCCACCAGTCCGGGGCGCCCAGGACCGGTGCGCGCTCGAGGATCGCCGCCACGGTGGGATCGGCCAGCACGATGCCGAGGAACCGCTCCTCGCCGGTGGCCCCCTCCGGAACCTGCGACGGGCGGGGAGGAGGGGGTCCTCCCATCAGATCAGGCGGAGGACGCCCGCCGCGCTGGCCAGCACGGCAGCGACCAGCAGGATGACTGCGAACACGACCTGGGGACCGGTGCGCCGGCCGTCGTCGGTGTCCGCGCGCCAGATGCTCCACGCCCCACCGAGCAGGAAACCACCGAGCAGCAGGAGGGGCAGCCCCCCGCTCACCGCCGGCCGCGCCGGGTCACAGCGCGCCCTTGGTCGAGGGGACGTCGGGAACCCGGGGGTCGATCGCCACGGCGGCGCGCAGCGCCCGCGCCAGCGCCTTGAACTGCGCCTCCACGATGTGGTGGGCGTCGCGGCCGGCGTAGAGCACCCGCACGTGCAGGCTGATCCGGGCGTTGAAGGCGAACGACTCGAGCACGTGCTTGGTGAGCGACGTCGGGTAATCCGGCCCGATCATCGGCGTCATGTCCTCGGGCTCGGCGTGCACGAAGTACGGCCGGCCGGAGAGGTCCACCGCCGCCTGCGCGAGCACCTCGTCCATCGGGATGGTGGCATCGCCGTAGCGGGTGATGCCGCGCTTGTCCCCCAGCGCCTCGGCGAACGCCTGGCCCAGCGCGATGGCGACGTCCTCGACCGTGTGGTGCGCGTCGATGTGCAGGTCGCCGTCGGCCTGCACCGTGAGGTCGATGCCGCTGTGCTTGGACAGCGCGGTGAGCATGTGGTCGTAGAAGCCCACGCCCGTGCTGATCGAGCTGCTGCCGGTGCCGTCGAGGTCGAGCTCCACCACGAGCTTGGTCTCGCTGGTCTGGCGCTCGACGCGTGCGGTGCGGGTCATGGGCGTCAGTCTCCCAGAAGCGTGCGGTGGGCCGGCGCGACCTCACCCAGGGCGGTGAGGAACGCGTCGGTCTCCTCGGCGGTCCCGGCGGTCACCCGCAGCCAGCCCGGTAGCCCGACGTCCCGGACGAGCACCCCCCGGTCCAGCAGCGCCCGCCACGCGGCGGGTGCGTCGGCGAAGTGGCCGAAGAGGACGAAGTTGGCGTCGCTGGGCACGCTCGTCAGCCCCATGCCCGGCAGCGCGGCCACGATGCGGTCGCGCTGCGCCTTCACCGCGTCGACGGTCGCCAGCAGGGCGTCGGTGTGCGCCAGCGCCGTCCGCGCGGCGGCCTGGGTGAGCGAGCTCAGGTGGTAGGGCAGCCGGACCAGCTGGATGGCGTCGACGACGGCCGGGTCCGCGGCCAGGTAGCCCAGCCGCAGCCCCGCCATGCCGAACGCCTTGCTCATCGTGCGGCTGACGACCAGCCGCGGCCGGCCCGGGAGCAGCGTGAGCGACGACGGCGTCCCCGTGCGGGCGAACTCCGCGTACGCCTCGTCGACGACGAGGACCCCCTCGGTGGCCTCGTAGAGCGCGGCCACCGTGTCCAGGTCGACGGCGGTGCCGGTGGGGTTGTTCGGGCTGGTGACGAAGACGACGTCGGGCCGCACCTGCCGCACCTGGGCCACGGCGGCGTCGGTGTCGATGGTGAAGTCGGCCGCCCGGTGCCCGTCGACCCAGGCCGTGCCGGTGCCGGCCGCGATGATCGGGTGCATCGAGTACGAGGGCGTGAACCCCAGTGCGGTGCGCCCCGCACCCCCGAACGCCTGCAGGACCTGCTGCAGCACCTCGTTGGAGCCGTTGGCCGCCCACACCTGCGCCGGCTCGACCGGCACGCCGCCGGTGCGCGACAGGTAGGCGGCGAGGTCGGCCCGCAGCGCGACGGCGTCCCGGTCGGGGTAGCGGTTGAGCGCCAGCGCCGCGTGACCCAGCGCCTCCCCCAGGTCGGCCAGCAGCTCGGCCGGCAGCGGGTGCGGGTTCTCGTTGGTGTTGAGCCGGTGCGTGGCGGGCAGCTGCGGGGCGCCGTAGGGCGTGCGGCCACGCAGCTCCGGCCGCAGCGGGAGCTCGTCGAGCTCGGTCACGACCGCTGCCGGACCCGCACCGCTGCCGCGTGCGCCGGCAGGTCCTCGGCGCCGGCGAGGGCGTCGACGTGCGCGGCGACGTCGGCGAGCGCCTGCTCGTCGTACTCGACCAGGTGGATGCCGCGCAGGAACGACTGCACCGACAGCCCGCTGGAGTGCCGCGCGCACCCGCCGGTGGGCAGCACGTGGTTGGAGCCGGCGATGTAGTCGCCCAACGAGACCGGCGACCAGGCGCCGACGAAGATCGCCCCCGCGTTGCGCACCCGCATCGCCACCTCGCGGGGTCGCTGAGTCTGGATCTCCAGGTGCTCGGCGGCGTAGGCGTCGACCACCCGCACCCCGGCGTCGAGGTCGTCGACCAGCACGATGCCCGACTGGGTGCCCTCCAGCGCGGTGGTGATCCGGTCGGAGTGCTTGGTGGCTGCGACCTGCCCGGGCACCAGGGTGAGGACGGCGTCGGCCAGCTCCGCGCTGGGGGTGACGAGCACCGCGCCGGCCAGCGGGTCGTGCTCGGCCTGGCTGATCAGGTCGGCGGCCACGTGCGCGGGATCGGCGGTGTCGTCGGCGAGGATCGCGACCTCGGTCGGGCCGGCCTCGGAGTCGATGCCGATCAGCCCGCGCAGCAGCCGCTTGGCCGCCGTCACGTAGACGTTGCCGGGGCCGGTGACCATGTCCACCGGCTCGCAGGAGCCGGCGCCGTACCCGAAGACGGCGATGGCCTGCGCCCCGCCGACGGCGTAGACCTCGGTGACACCCAGCAGCGCGCAGGCGGCGAGCACGCCGGGGTCGGGCAGGCCGCCGTTGTCCCGCTGCGGCGGGGAGGCGACGGCGATCGACTCGACGCCGGCGATCTGCGCGGGGACCACGTTCATCACGACGCTGGACAGCAGCGGCGCCAGGCCGCCGGGGACGTACAGGCCCACGCGCCGGACCGGGAGCCAGCGCTCGGTGACCGTCCCGCCGGCGACGACCTCCGTGGTGACGTCGGTGCGGCGCTGGTCGGCGTGCACCTTCTGCACCCGCGCGATGGACTCCTCCAGAGCCTGGCGCAGCGTCGGGTCGCACTCGGCGAGCGCCCGGGTCAGCGCCTCCTGCGGGACGGCGAAGTCCTCGGCGTCCACCCCGTCGAGCCGAGCGGTGATCTCGCGCACCGCCTGGGCGCCGCGCAGCCGCACGTCCTCGCAGAGCGGGCGGACGGTGGCGAGGACCGAGTCGATGTCGGTGGCTGCCCGCGGCAGCAGCCCGGCGAGCTCCCGGACGCCGGGCAGGGCGTTTCCACGCAGGTCGATGCGTGCCAGCACGGGTGCCTCCGGGGTCCGATCGGGTGGTGCGACGCGGGTCCCAGGGTATCCAGCGCCGTCCGGCCTCCCCGGGGCGCCCACACGGGCCGGCGGCGGGCGGCCCGTACGCTTGCCGGGATGGGCGAGCTGATCCCGCTGTTCCCGCTGGGCCGGCCCCTGTTTCCCGGGGTCGTGCTGCCGCTGCAGATCTTCGAGCCCCGCTACCGCCGTCTCATGCGCGACCTCATGGACCTGCCCGAGCACGGTGACCGTCGCTTCTTCGGGGTGGTCGCGATCCGGCAGGGCTGGGAGGTCGAGCGGGTGGCCCCGGCGGCGGCGCTCTACGACATCGGCTGCACCGCACGGCTGCAGCGGCTGCAGCCGCAGGCCGACGGCGGGTTCCGCATCGTCACCGTGGGCGGCGAGCGGTTCCGGCTGCTGGACGTCGTGGTCGGCGAGGACCCGCCCTACCTGCAGGCCCAGGTCGAGTGGCTGGCCGAGGAGGAGGCCGCGGAGGAGGCCGCCGGGGACGCGGAGGCGGTGACCGACGGCGACGACACCGGCCTGGCGCCTCCCCCGGACGAGCTCGTCAGCTCGGTCGCCCGGGGGTCGCTGGACCTGCTGGCCCGCGGGGTCGGGGACCTCTTCACGCAGTACGTCGCCGAGGTGTCAGCGCTGGGCGCGGGCGCCCAGGGGGACGGCGTGGAGGCGGCGGTGCGGCTCGCCGCGGCCGCCGACGACCCGTCCGCGCTGTCCTGGCTGGTCGCGTCCTCGGCGCTGCTGACCACCGAGGACCGGCAGGCGTTGCTGGCCGAGTCCGCGACGCGCCGGCGGCTGGCCGCGGAGTCCCGGCTGCTGCGCCGGGAACTCACGCTGCTCCAGACCCTCGGTGCGGTGCCGGCGCCGCTGCAGCAGTTCGCCACCCCTATGACGGTGAACTGACCGCGGGTCGCCGAGCAGTGTCAGCGCGGACCCGGGGCGGCGAGGACGGCGGACCCCAGGAAGTGACAGGCGTTCAGCGCCACCGCGAGATCCACCCGGTGGGATCGCGTGGCGGGGTCCCGTAGCTCCAGGGCCCGGGAGACCCGGTACTTCACGGTGTTGCGGTGCAGCCGCATGATCTCGGCCGTGTCGGTGTAGCTCTCCCCGGTGAGGTAGAAGACCCGCAGCGTCTCCCGCAGCACCTGCGACGTGTCGTTGTCCAGCGCGAGTTGTCCCAGGACCTCCCCGACCCAGGCCCGGGCGGAGTCGAGATCACCGGCGAGCATCGAGGTGATCGCCACTCCTTCGTCCCCGAAGCCCATGATCGGTGCCGTCCCGCCCGAGGCCACGGCGACGCGGCGCGCGGCCTGGGCCTGTACGTGGGTGCGCCGGAAACCGGTCACGCCGGAGGCGGACAGCCCGAGGGCCGCCCGGCAGGTCGGCGTCTGCCCGACGAGCGTGCCGATCTGGGTCGTGTCCACCTCCGCCGGCCGCACCGCGAAGGGCAGCCACGCCCAGGCGGTCTCACGATCGACCGCCGTCACCAGGGGCGCACCCGAGCAGCCGGCACCGGCGGCCACCTTGGACACCACCGAGGTGAGCAGCCGGAGCTCGTCGGGCGCGGGCGCCGCGGCCACCGACCAGATGATCATCCCGAGGTGGTGGGCGGACAGGCGGTAGCCGGTCTCCTTCTCGAAGTGCACTGGTGCCACGTTCTGCCCGCCCAGGACGTCGTGGATCAGCGCCGCCCGGACGGTCCCCTGGGTGCTCAGCCAGCGCTCGCGTTCGGCTTCGTACGCCTCGAAGACGTACTGCGAGATCCAGTCGATGTACCGGCCGACCACCGTGGCCATGTGGTGCAGGACCTCGAACTTCTCCTCCGCGGAGCAGTCCAGGGCCTGGACATCGGGGAACATCTGCTCGATGAAGTCGTCCTTGCCCACGCTGTAGGCGCGGACCAGGGAGTTCGCCGGGACCTCCCGCTGGGCCAGCCGCATCGCGTACTCCACTGCGGCGGTCGTGGGCTGCAGGTGCTCGATGGGGATGTGGTTGATCAGGATGTGCGTGAGCGTCTTGGTGTTGGCGTCCACGCTGGCCCGGAGCAGCTCGAGGAACTGCGGGTCGACGTCGAGCGAACGGATGTGCCGCATGATCAGGTCGGTCATGTCCCGCGCGATCCGGGGCTGCCGCCGATCCAGCCGCTGAGCCGCCTCCGACACCAGGGCCAGGATGCGGTCGGCGCCCCCGACGCCGTCCCGCTCCTCCGCTCCCGCGCTCACCACGCCTGCCGGTTCAGGAGGAGCTCCGCTTCAGGGCCGACTGCGCGGCGTTGAAACCGCACAGCCCGTGCGCTCCCGCACCCGGCGGGGTGGCCGCCGAGCACAGGTAGACGCCGTCCACGCCGAGTGCATACGGATCCAGTGCCACGCGGGGCCGGAACACCAGCTGGAGAGGGTCGTTGGCGCCGGTGACGACGTCCCCGCCGACGTAGTTCGCGTTGTGTGCCTCGAGGCCGGCGGTCGAGGTCACGTGCCGGGCCAGCACCCGGTCGCGGAAGCCGGGGGCGAACCGCTCGATCTGGTCCTCGATGGCGGCGGTCGCGTCGCCGGTGTAACCGGCCGGCACGTGGGCGTAGGTGTACAGGGGGTGGACGTCGTCCCGGGACCGGGTCGGGTCGGCGACGTACTGCTGCCCCACCAGCACGAACGGGCGTTCCGGCATCCGCCCCCGGACGACGTCCCGCTCAGTGGCCGCGATCTCCTCGAAGGTGCCCCCGACGTGGACGGTGCCGGCGCGCCGGGACTCCTCGTGGGTCCAGGGGACGCCGCCCTGCACCGCGAACTCGACCTTGAACGAGCCGGGACCGTGGCGGTAGCGGATGAGAGCACGGGAGATCCGCCGGGGCATCCGGTCCCCGACGATGCGCGCTGCCGCGGCGGGTGCGACGTCGAGCATCACGATGTCCGGGTCGCCGAGCTCGTCCAGGGAGCCGACCCTCACCCCGGTCTCGACCTTGGCGCCGTGCTCGGCGAGCAGCGCGGAGACCGCCCTGCCGATGGCCGCCGACCCGCCCTCGGCCACGGGCCAGCCGTACCGGTGCGCTGCCGTCCCCAGTGCCACGCCGATCGCTGAGGACGCCGGTGACCCGAACGGCCGGAACGCGTGCGCGGCGACGCCGGCGAACAGCGCCCGTGCCTCCGGCCCCGACCACCGCCGAGCCAGCACCGCGGCCGGCAGCAGGGAGTAGGCGCCGAAGCGGGCGAGCTTCACCGGATGAGCGGGCACGTGCAGCAACGGCTGCAGGAAGTCCTCGGCGATGTCGTCGAAGCGTCGCTCGAGCGGTTCGAAGAGGCTGCGCCAGCGACGGCCGTCCTCCCCCAGGCGGGCTGCGGTGTCGTCCATCGACCGCTGGACGGCGGCACCGCGGCCGCCGTCCAGCGGGTGGGAGTACTCGAAGTCCGCCCACCGCCACGTCAACCCCTGCGCCGCCAGGTCGAACGCCCGGGAGAACGGGGTGTCGACGGCCAGCGGGTGGAAGCCGGAGCACTCGTCGTGGATGAGCCCGGGCAGGGTGAGGGCGCTGCTCCGGGTGCCGCCCCCGATGGTGTCCGCGGCTTCGAGCACCGTCACCTGGACACCGGCGGCAGCGAGAGTGAGGGCGGCAGCGAGCCCGTTGGGCCCGCTGCCGACCACGACGGCGTCGGTCATGCACTCACACTGGCACGGACCGCCGGGTGCGGGTGCTCCCCGGCCGGCGTGTAGCCGGGGCTGCGCCACGTGACGGTGTGCGGGATGGGCCCGTTGGGCAGCCAGGGCTGCTCGGCCACGGCCTCCGCCACGTTCCAGTAGCCCCGCTCCACGACGCCGAGCGCCGCGTCGATGACCTTGTACTCCTGGGTCGAGCGGTGGATCGGCTGGGATTCGACCCACACGACGATGCACTCGCCCGGCTCGAACGCGCAGCGCTTCTGCACGGCGGTGATCGTCTGCTCGTTGTGCAGGTGCGCGTCACCGAACTGCCAGCCGACCAGTGTGGTGCAGACGAACTCGCCCTCGCGGATGCGGTAGTTCTCCAGGCGGTCGAGGTGCCGCATCATCAGCGACATCAGGCCGCGCCCCTGGCTGTGCATGGTCCGCCAGGCCATCGCCTTCTGCATGAAGATCTCCGCGATCTCCTTGCCGAACGCCCCGGCGAGCTGGTCGACCTGGTTGGGGTTGTACTTGACCAGGTGCTTGTTCAGCTTGTCCTCGGCCTCGTCACCACGGAACGCCCAGGTCGCCGAGGCCCAGTTGCCGGCGTACTGCCGCATCGACGGCAGGAACGAGATCAGGTCGGGCCGCAGGTTGCCCAGGATCGGGAAGGCGACGAAGACGGCGAGGATGGCGACGAGCAGCCACGGCGAGCTGATGTCGCCGACGCCGTAGCCCTCGGAGGCGGGGAAGCCGGCGAAGAGCCAGACGGGGGCGAACATGAAGAAGACGTTCCACTCCAGCGGCACCGCGAGCGGGAAGGTGGAGGTGATGAAGATGTGGAACACCACCATGCCCACGATCGCCAGCCAGGTGATCGTCGAGTCGGTCGAGAACAGCAGCACCAACGGCAGCACGAGTTCGACGACGGTGCCGCCGATGTGCGCGAAGCCCCAGGCGATCTTCGACGGCCGCAGGTCGTTCGGGTAGTCGCGGTAGAGCGCCCGCTTGAACGTCAGCGACGTGATCCATGGCGTGTTGCTCACCATCGGCGGGACGACGTTGGTGAAGTGGTGGCCGAACTTCGAGATGCCGGCGCCCATCCAGATCGTCACGACGGCGATCTTGGCCGCCAGGACCATGTCGACCTGGGTGCTCAGGACGCCGAAGAAGAACAGCACGGCGACGTACTGCTCCGACCGCGCGGCCAGGAAGACGACCCGGTCGCGCAGGCCCATGACGACGATCAGGCCGACGTAGGCGAGCAGCCCCCACTGCGGCAGGAGCCCGGCGTCGCTCCCCGGCACGGCGGACGACTCGAAACCCGGGGTGAGCAGCAGGAAGGCCAGCGTGGCCAGGATGCTGCAGTAGAGGACGACGTCGAAGGTGGTGCGGTGGTCGCCCTTGGTGAACGGCACCTTCCCCGGCCACGGGGGCAGGCGCAGGGTGTTGCGCCGCGTCCAGTACAGGAAGCCGCCGATGAACGGCTTGAACTTGAACGCCAGCGGACCCGAAGACGACGCCCAACCGGTGATCTCGAACAGCACGGTCCAGACGATCAGCTTCTGGTAGACGATGAGCTCGCCCCACCAGGAGGCGAGGTTCCCGATGCCACCGAGACCGGGCGTGGTGAGGGCGACGATGGCGACGCCGCCGGCCACGTAGAAGATCAGCTTGTAGACGTAGAGCATGTGGTTGGTCTTCGGGCCACCGAAGCCGTACTCGCACCAGTGGGTGGCGAGCATCCGCATGCGATCCATGAAGGGCATCGACTCGAACTCGGCCGGGTCCACCGGCGGCATGTCTGCGGTCTTGAATCCCACGGGGGGCTCCTTCGTTCGGGCAGGGGTGATCAGCACGAGGGGCGCTCGTGCAGCGGGACTGCTGGTGCGGTCGGGAGTGCGGTGCCGGCTAGACGGGTTGCGGTTGCAGCGATCGGCGAAGGGTCGGCTTGTCCGTCTTGCCGACCGGGTTCTTGGGGAGGCCGTCGAGGATCTCGATGCGCTCCGGCACCTTCGCCCGGGTGAGATGGCGCCGGCAGTGCTCGAGCAGTTCGTCGTCCCCGATCCGGGCGTCCGGGTAGAGGCTCACGTACGCCACGGGCGACTCCCCCAGGACGTCGTCCGGACGTCCGACGACGGCGGCCTCGAGAACGCCGGGCACCGCCGTGAGCACGGCCTCGATCTCCTTGGGGTAGATGTTCTCCCCGCCGCGGATGATCATGTCCTTCACGCGGTCGACGATCGTGAGGTAGCCGTCCTCGTCGAGCCGGCCGACGTCGCCGGTCCGCAGCCAGCCGCCCACCAGCGTCTCGGCGGTGGCCTCGGGCTTGCCGAGGTACCCCCGCATGACGGTCGGGCCGGAGATGACGACCTCCCCGATGTCACCCGTGCCGGCGGGGGATCCGTCCTCCCGCACGATCGCGATCCGCTGCCCCGGCAGCGCGGGCCCGACGGTGCCGAGCTTGCGGACGCCATCGACCGGGTTGCACGCCGAGGCACAGGTGCCCTCGGTGAGGCCGTAGCCCTCGACCATGGTGAAGCCGAATCGTTCCTCGCAGCGGTCGAGGAGCTCGGCCGACACCGGGGCGGCACCGCAGACGACGAACCGGAGGGAGGACGTGTCCGGCCGGACGTCGTCGGGGAGGGACGCCAGCAGCGCGTAGATCGTCGGCACGGCCGAGAAGTAGGTCGGGCGGAGCTTCTCGACGTGGTCGAAGAACCGGCTGGCGGAAAAGCTGCCGACGATGCTGAGCTGCCCGCCCACCCGGATGGTGGCCAGCGCGCTCACCATGATCGCGTTGGCGTGGAAAAGAGGGAGGACCAGCAGGCAGTGGTCGCGTTCGGTCAACGAGAAGTGCGCCGCCATAGTGCCCGACATCGCCTCCACGTTGGCGTGGTCGAGCATGACGCCCTTGGGCCGCCCGGTGGACCCGCTGGTGTAGATGAGCAGCGCCAGGTCGTCGGGGCGGAGAGCCACCGGTGGGAGCGGGGCACCGGAGTCGGCGGTGCGCATGTCTCCTACGTGGATCGCCGTCCGGCCGCCGGTGGGCGCCGCCGGCCCTCCGTTCACCACGACGACGGCGCCGGAGTCGGCGATCTGGTGGTCGGCCTCGCTGGCGGTGAAGGCCGGGTTGACCGGGGTGGCCGCGCCGCCGAGCCGCCACGCAGCGAACAATGCCACGAGCAGTTCGAGGCGGTTCGGCAGCATGATCGCCAGGACGTCGCCCCGGCCGAAGCCCGTTGCGGCCAGCTGGGCGGCGAAGGCCTCGATCCGCGCCCGGAACTGGGCACGGGTGAGTTCCACGTCTTCGTCCCGCACGCATGGCGCGTCATCGGACGTCCTGAGTCGCTCCCAGGGCAGGTAACCCGGTCTCATGCGCCGCCGGCTCCTCGGTGCTCGTTCGCTGTGACCCGCACCACGCAGGCCCTGTGGCGCCCGACACTACGAAGGGTGGGCGAGCGTGCCCACGTCCTCCGTACACCAACTTGGCCAGCGAGTTTGTGCACGGTGCACGGTGCACACCGGTCGCCGGACCGACGCGCCGGGGCAGCGACCGACCCGCGGGCTCAGCTTGCCGTTTAACCTCCGTGGCCGGCGGAGTCACATCAGTGTGATTCGAGGGCTGGCATGAAGGCGGCCACCGCGTGATCCTTCGGAGTAGCGAGCTTCGAAGATCGGCGGTGGCCGCGATGGACAGTCTTCCCCTGTCCGACGGGATTGACCAGAGCTTCGTGGGGCCGGCGGGGCTGGACCGGCTGCGAGAGTTCCGCGGTCAGCTGTATGGATGCCTGGGTCGGCGGGCCGATGAGCTGTTCGAGCTGGCCGACGCGCTGCTGTGCGCTGAGGGTCCGGTGCGGTCGCTGGTCGGGCTGTGCCTGGCCCCGGAGC
>NZ_FOAO01000003.1 GCF_900109665.1 Blastococcus sp. DSM 46786 | reverse complement strand
GACACAGACCCGTGAATAGGTGAGTTGCAGGCGCGCGTCAGCGCGGGGCGGGCGAAGCCCGTCCTCCGGTACTTCTGCACTCGGGTCAGGCAGCCGGGTCGAGGACGACCGTGTGGCCGAGCTTCTCCAGCTGGGCGACCAGCCGGCGGGTGTGGGCCTCGGTGTTTCGCCGGGCCAGCCAGTCCGGTCCCAGGTCGCGGTAGGGCTCGTCGTTCTTGAGCATGTAGTAGGCCGAGACGAGGATGGAGTGGGCGACCGCGACCTGGGCGCGGCCCGTCCCGCGCCGGGCGGTGAGCCGTGCATGCTGGGTCGATAGGTAGTTGGTGCCCTTCATCCGGGCGGTTGCCGCGGCCGCTTCAACCAGCATGGTGGTCAGCCACTTGTTGCCGTGCCGGGCTCCCGTAGGACTGCGTTTGCCGGCCGACTCGTAGACCGCCGGCGCCACTCCGGCCCAGGCTGCCAGGTGCGCCGCGGAGGGGAAGCGAGACATGTCCCCGCCAGTCTCGGCGAGGATCACCTGGGCGACCTTGGGCCCCACGCCGGGAATGGTCTGCAGCAGCTCCAGGTGGTGCGCCCACGGCTGGCAGGCAGCGGCGATCACCGCGTCCAGCTCGGCGAGGTCGGCCTCGACCGCGTCCAGTCGGCCCAGGATGGAGCGGGCCAGCTGCGCGTGGCCGGCGTCGAAGTGCCCGATCAGCGCCTCGGTCAGCTCCGGGATCTTGGCGCGCATCTTGCCCTTGGCCAGGTCGGCAAGCACCCGAGGATCGCGTTCGCCGTCGATCAGCGCCGCGAGCATCGCCCGCGCCGAGACGGTGGTCAGGCTCGAGGCGACGACGGACAGCTTGATCGACGCGTCCTCCAGCATGCCCTCCAGTCGGGTCGCCTCCCGGGTGCGGTCGCCCATCAGCTGCACCCGGTAGCGGGTCAGCATCCGTAGCCGGCGGATGTCCGGGGGCGGCACGAACGACGGGCGCAGCAGCCCGTGCTCGAGCAGCTGGGCGATCCACTCGGCGTCCTTGACGTCGGTCTTGCGCCCCGGGACGGCCTTCATGTGCGCGGCGTTGAGCAACCACACCTCCATGAACTCCTCCAGGCAGTAGAACGACGCCTTCCAGTAGGTCGAGGTCGACTCCATCGCCGCGATCGTCACCCCGCGCTCGAGTAGCCAGTCCCGCATCACCCCCAGCGCCCGCGTCGTCGTCTTGAACGTCCGCGTCTCACTCACCCGCCGGCCGCCCGGGCCGGGGATGCGCACGCAGACGGTCACCGACGCCTTGCCGATGTCCAGCCCGGCGACCCGCTCGAACAGGACCTCCACCCTGATCACCTCCCATAGACAACAGGGGTCGGCGTCGCCCGGAGGGTTCTCTACCTGGACACAGACCCACGCGCTCTTCGGCAGCAATCAGAGGCACCCGAGAACCCCGCGCCATACACCTCAACGGGCTCGCCCGCACCAATGTGTCGCGACGTCGCCGGACGACAGGAGCATTCTCATCCCCAGGGCCAGCGATTCAAGATCGCAAGCCGTTACACCTCATGCACTGTCGGCCAGTCCGGGCTTTATTCGATTAGATGTCACAGCTGGCGCCTGAGCTGGGCCCCCTATTCCCGGTGCCGCGCCGGGGTTCCGCTGTAGCCGTCGGGCACAGCATCCGACTGTTAGCGTTCGCGTCACAAAGTGACGTTTGATGCAACAGCGGTCGGAGGTCGAATGGGCGAGGTGCCGGGCTCGGCGAAGCTGATGCTGGCTCCCGGCGTCGTGCACCTGAACGAGCCGGCCGCGGTGTTCGAGGCGATGGTCGCCGGCTGGGCCCGCCAGCAGAAGTCGCGCCAGCTCGCCGAGGGCACGATCAGCGACCGGGAGCGGCTGGTGCGGCGGTTCGCCGAGTTCACCGACAGCTACCCGTGGCAGTGGACGGCGGGTGACGTGGAGGACTTCACGGTGTCGCTGACCTCCGGACGGGACCGGCTGGCGCTGAGCACGATCCGCGGCTACCACCTGACGCTGCGGCTGTTCTGCGACTACGTGACCGACCCGAGGTACGAGTGGGCCACCCAGTGCCGGGACCGGTTCGGGCAGGTGCCCGCGCAGGTGTGCAGCGAGTGGAACACCGTCGCGCATCTGAACGACTACGAGGGCAAGCCGGGGCGCCGGCCGTTGACCTACGACGAGCTGGAGCGGCTCTTCGATCATCTCGACGACCGAGTGGACACGATCGTGCAAGCGGGCCGGAAGGGATCCCTGGCGGCGCTGCGGGACGCGATGATGATCAAGACGGCGTACGCGTTCGGGCTGCGGCGCAACGAGCTCTGCAGCCTCGACGTCGCCGACCTGCGCCCCAACCCGCACGTGCGCGCCTGGGGCACCTACGGGTCGGTGCACGTCCGGTTCGGCAAGGCCACCAAGGGCAGCCTGCCGCGGCGGCGGACGGTGCTGGCGGTGCCGGAGTTCGACTGGGTCGTCGACGGCCTGCGGCAGTGGGTCGAGCAGGCCCGCCCGATCTTCGACGCCGCCGAGCACCCGGCGTTGTGGCTGACCGAACGGCTCACCCGGGTCTCGGCCCGTCACGTCGACGAGTTCTTCGCCCAGGTCCGTACCGACCTCGGCCTGGATGAGCACTTGACCCTGCACTGCCTGCGGCATTCCTACGTGACGCACCTGATCGAGTTCGGCTACCCGGAGCGGTTCGTCACCGACCAGGTCGGCCACCTGTGGGGCTCTACCACGGCGATCTACACCTCGGTCAGCAACGACTTCAAGAACAAGACCCTGCAGGCCGCGCTCGCGCGGATCTACCGGCCGGAGAATGACGGGAGCACGCCATGAGGACGATCTCGATGCAGTGGAACCTGCGCCAGGTGATGGCCGACCGCGGCCTGTTCCAGACCTCCCAGCTGCTGCCGCTGCTGGAAGAACGCGGGATCCATCTGACCCGCGAGCACGTCTACCGGCTGGTGACCAAGCCGCCGCAGCGATTGAACACCGACGTGTTCGTCGCGCTCTGCGACGCCCTGGGCTGCACACCGAACGACTTGGTCGTGCCGGTCGTCGAGCAGCGACCCGCGGCCAAGACCGGCACGACCGACTCCGGGCCGAAGATCGGGTCGCTGCGGCCGGTCCGGGCCAAGGTCCGCCGACCCGACGGCGCCTGATGAGCTGCGGCTGGTGCGGCGGCACCGGCGGCTCCATCGTCTTGCCGCACACCCGGATCTGCGGCCCCTGCTACCGGCGCCGCCACTACCACCCGGCACCCTGCCCCGGCTGCGACCAGATCAGGCCGCTGGCCTGGCCCGACGCCGGCGGGCGCACCATCTGCGCGGACTGCGCGGGCCACCCATCAATTTTCGCCTGCGCGCAATGCGGACGCGAGGACCATCCCTACGGGCACATCCGCTGCGCCCGCTGCACGCTGCACGAGCGCCTCACCGCGCTGCTCACCGACCCCGCCACCGGAGACATCCACGAACGGCTGCGGCCGGTCTTCGACACCCTCCTCGGCGGCGAGCGACCCCAGACCGGAATCTACTGGCTGATGCGCGGCAAACGCATCGGCCCCACCCTGCTCGCTCAGATGGCCCGCGGCGAGATCGCGATCAGCCACGACACGTTCAGCGACCTGCCGATGGACCGCAGCCACAACTACCTGCGCGACCTGCTCGTCGCCGCCGGTGTCCTGCCGCCCTACGAGCCGCTACTCGAGCGCATGATCCCCTGGCTCCGCAGCCTTGGTGAGCCGCTCTCCGAGCACCACGCCCGCCTCGTGAACCAGTACGCGCGCTGGACCGTCCTTCGCCGACTCCGCCGGCAAGCACAGGACGGCACCCTCAGCAAGGGCGTCTTCCAGGCCGCCCGCTCCCAGTTGCGACGCGTCGTCGGCCTGTTGAGCTGGCTGGAGGCTCACGACCGCAGCCTGGAGACCGCCACCCAGGCCGACCTGGAGAACTTCCTCGCCTCCCAGCCCAAGTCGGTCGGCAGTGAACTCACCCGATTCCTCACCTGGGCCCGGCAGACCGGCCTGAACACTGCACTCACCACGGCCGTCGCCGCACGACCCGCGCCGCAGATCACCATGAGCGACGCTGACCGCTGGGAGCACGTTGCCACGCTGCTGCACGACGACAGGATCCGCCTCTACACCCGCATCGGCGGGCTGCTCATGCTGCTGTTCGCTCAGCCCCTGGTCGACATCTGCCGGATGCGGACCGACCAGGTCGACGTCACCGATCCCGGCGGCCGCGTCCTCGTCACCTTCCGGGACACCCCGATCGAGATGCCCGAGCCTCTCGGCGCGCTCGTCCACGCCCACCTGGACCAGCGGGGACAGGCCTCCTACGCCAGCCGCGGCAACGGCTGGCTCTTCCCCGGCGGGATCCCCGGACGGCACCTCGTCACCGAGAACATCCGCAGCCAGCTCGTTGCCCGCGGCATCCGACCGCACTCCGCACGCCACGCCGCGCTGTTCGCACTCTCCGCGCAGATCCCGCACATGATCCTCGCCCAGACCCTCGGCATCTCCTCCACCGCGGCGACAAGATGGGCCGCCCTGGCCGCCCGCGACTGGGGCGGCTACATCGAGCAGCGCAGGGAACAAATCCCGCACTGAACATCGCAGACCCACCGATACAGGCTGCATGTTGCATCTAGTGGGATTCGCGCCACGGCAGTTGAGACGCCGACATCCTGAGTATCGACGCAGCTCGTCGGACCCCGGTGTTCGTGCCCACGTCGGTCGCGTCTCGCCGACCGAGCCACCTTCTGGCAGGCGACCTTCCTGCCAGCCTGGTGCGCGCCGTCATCCGTCGGATGGCTCCGGTCCATCCCCCGACAGACGGGCGGCAACGCGACCGGCCCGACGGTTGTCGGACCTCCCCGGCGCCGGCAACGATCCGCCGGCCACCTCGATCCTCCTGCCGGGTTGTAAGGAGTTAGCCCCGCGATAGCGCTGCACCCCGCCGATAAACGGCGGGGAACTGAGAAGGCCGCAGAACGGGAGAACTACGCGAGAACCACTGGAGGTCTCGCTTTTACCGTCCTCGGCCGTGGTGATGTCGCTGCACAAGCTGACCGCGGGTGACGGCTACACCTACCTGACACGGCAGGTCGCAGCGCAGGATGCCACCGAACGCGGGCATGCCGGCCTGGGTGACTACTACTCACAGCGGGGCGAGTCGCCGGGCGTGTGGACCGGCAGCGGCCTGACCGGGCTGACCGGGGTGAGCGCCGGGCAGCCGGTCGACGAGGCGCAGATGAAGGCGCTGTTCGGCGAGGGTTGCCATCCCGACGCCGAGCGTCTGGAGCGGGACGCCCTGGCCGCCGGACGGACGCCGGAGCAGGCGCGCGCCGCCGCCGCCCTCGGCCAGCCGTTCCTCGTCTACCCCACACCCGCGGACGGCTTCCGGGCCCGCTGCGCGCACGAGTTCGCTGCGGTCAACGCCGCGCGCAGGTTGCCACGCGATGCGCCCCTGCCGGCGCCAGAACGGGCCCGCATCCGTGGCGAGGTGGCACGCGGCATGTTCGCCGCCGAGCACAGCCGCCCACCCGCCGACGTCCGGGAACTGTCCGGGTTCATCGCCCGGGCGTCGCGGCCGGCGACGAAGGCGGTGGCCGGCTACGACCTGACGTTCTCGCCCGTGAAATCGGTCTCGGCGTTGTGGGCGCTTGCGCCACGTGAGATCTCCGAGCAGATCGAAGCGGCCCACCACGCCGCGGTCAACGACACGCTGGCCTGGCTCGAGGAGCACGCCTGCTTCACCCGGCTGGGCGCCGGCGGGGTGCGGCAGGTGGAGACCTCCGGGCTGATCGCCGCGGTGTTCACCCATCGCGACTCGCGCGCCGGTGATCCGGACCTGCACACCCACGTGGCGGTGAGCAACAAGGTGCAGACCCGTGACGGGCGGTGGCGGGCCCTGGACGGGCGGGTGCTGTACAAGGCCAACGTCGCGGCCTCGGAGCGGTACAACACCCGGCTGGAGGCCAACCTGATATCCGGGCTCGGGATTCGCTTCGCCGAGCGTCCCGGCCGGGAGGACGGCAAGCGGCCGGTGCGGGAGATCGTCGGCCTCGACGCCCGGCTGCTGGCCGCCTGGTCCTCGCGGCGGCAAGCGATCGACATCCGCCGTGACGAGCTGGCCACCGACTTCCAGTCCGAGCACGGGCGGACACCGACCACGCCCGAGGCGATCGCGCTGGCCCAGCAGGCCACGCTGGAGACGCGGGACGCGAAGCACGAGCCTCGCTCGCTGGCCGAACAGCGGGCGGCCTGGCGAGAGCAGGCCCTCGAAGTGCTCGGCGGGCCAAATGCGGTGGCCGGCATGCTCGACGACGTCCTGCGCCCACGGGTCCGTGCCGTTGCGGTGGTGACCGATGCTTGGGTGCGCTCAGCCGCCGGCCGGGTGCTGGACACGGTCTCCGCGCAGCGCGCGACCTGGCAGGTCTGGCACGTGCGCGCCGAAGCCGAACGATCCGTGCGGGCCGCCGACCTCGCGCCGGACGTCGTCGATGCCGCGGTGTCCCAGGTCAGCGCGGCGGCGCTCTCCCCTTCTCTGTCGATCCCGCTCCGCGAGCTGGATTCGGCGGTCGAACCCTCGGAGCTGCGTCGCTCGGACGGCGCCAGCGTCTTCACCGTCGCCGGCGCCGAGCTCTACACGTCCCAGCAGGTGTTAGGCGCCGAGGCGCTGCTGCTGGCCGCCGCGGGACGCACCGACGGCCGCCAGGCTGATCCTCGGGTGGTCGAACTGGCACTGCTGGAGGCCACCGCCAACGGCACCGAGCTCAACCCCGGCCAGGCTCAGCTGGTCCGGGACCTGGCCGGCAGCGGGATGCGGGTGCAGCTGGCTATCGCGCCCGCCGGTACGGGCAAGACCACCGCGCTGGCCGCGCTGGCCAGGGCCTGGACCGCCGGCGGCGGCAGCGTGCTCGGCCTGGCGCCGTCGGCGGTGGCCACCGCCGGGCTGCGCGAGGCCGTCGGCGGCCACTGCGACACCGTGACGAAGCTGGTCTGGGCGCTGGACACCGGCGACCGGCCGGCCTGGGTGACCGACATCGGCCCCGGCACGCTGGTGATCGTCGACGAGGCGGGCATGGCCGGCACCCGCGAGCTCGCTGCCGCCGTCGACCACGTGCTGGGGCGGGGCGGATCGGTGCGGTTGGTCGGGGATGACCGGCAGCTGGCCGCGGTCGCCGCCGGCGGTGTGCTGTCGGAGATCGCCGCGACGCACGGCGCGGTGACGCTCACTCAGCTGGTCCGCTTCGCCGATCCGGCCGAGGCCGCGGCCACCGTCGCCGTCCGCGACGGCGACACCACCGCCGTGGGCTTCTACCTCGACTCCGGCCGGGTGCACGTCGGCGACGCGGCCACCTGCGCCGAGCAGGCCTACACCGCCTGGGCCGCCGACCGGGCTCGCGGCGTCGACGCCCTGCTGTTGGCCGCCACCCGCGAGACCGTGACCGCGCTCAACGCGCGGGCCCGCATCGATCGACTCGCCGCCCTCGGTGGACCAGCCGGCCCGGAGGTGGCGCTGGCCGACGGCACCCGGGCCGGCACCGGTGACCCGATCATCACCCGCATCAACGACCGGCGACTGCCGCTGGGCGCCGCGGACTGGGTGAAGAACGGCGACCGCTGGACCGTCACCGCCGTGCACGACGACGGCGCCCTAGCCGTCACCCACACCCGCAGCGGGCGGCGCATCACCCTCCCCGTCGGCTACGTCGCCGAGCACGTGCAACTGGGCTACGCGACCACTGTGCACGGCGCCCAGGGCGTCACCGCTGATACCTGCCGCACCGTGCTCAGCGGCAGCGAGAGCCGGCAGCTGCTCTACGTCGCGCTCTCTCGCGGCCGAACCGCCAACCACCTCTACCTGGCCACCGTCGGGGATGGCGATCCGCACAGCATCGTCACCCCCGCCGCCGTCCATCCACCCGCCGCCACTGACCTGCTGATCGGCATGCTGGACCGCGAGGGGGCGCAGACTTCGGCCACCGGTGCCCGCCGGGCGCTGGCCGACCCTGCCGAACAGCTGCACTCCGCGGCCGCGCGGTACGCCGACGCACTGCGGTTCGCCGCCGCCCACCACCTCGGCGCCACCGCTGCAGAAGCACTGGAGAACGCCGCCGAGCAGCTCCACCCTGGGCTGACCGGGGCTCCTGCCTGGCCCACACTGCACGGGCACCTGGCGCTGCTCGCCGTCGGCGGCACCGATCCCATCGCCGCCTTACGGACGGCGGCAGCCAGACGCGAACTGAACAGCGTCCGCGACCCCGCCGCCGTCCTCGACTGGCGCCTGAACGTTTCCGGTTCCGGTCCGGCAGGGCCGTTGCCGTGGCTGCCCGGCACGCCCACGGCCCTGGCCGACGACCCGCACTGGGGCACCTACCTCGCCGCCCGCGCCGACCACGTCACCGACTGCGCGACCCGAGTCGCCGACACCGCCGCCGCGATGACACCGGCTGGCGCACCCGGCTGGGCGCATCCGCTAGTCGATCCCAGCCACGCAGCCCTGCGCACCGAACTTGCCGTCTGGCGCGCCGCCCTCGGCGTCCCCGACAGCGACCGGCGGCCCACCGGCTCACCCCACCCCGCGGCCGCCGAAAGCCGGCATCAGCAACGGCTGGACGACGCGGTGGCCGCCGCCATCCCGACACTTGAAAGCTCAGGGTGGTCAAGGCTGGCCGACAGCATCGACCCCCGCGTGCGCCGCGACCCGCACTGGCCGGCCCTGGCCGAACGGCTCGCGGCAGCCGACCGCGCCGGCCTCGACGCCGCCAGCCTGCTCGCCGCGGTGGCCGCACAGCGACCGCTGCCCGACGACCTGCCCGCCGCGGCCCTGTGGTGGCGACTCACCCCTCACCTGGCCCCGGCCACCGTCGCCGCCGGGCCGGGCGCCACCGTGGTCCGGCCGGACTGGTGCACCACCCTTCTAACGCTGCTGCCCGACGAGCACGGGCGGAGCGTGCTGGCCGCGCCTGCCTGGCCGGCCCTCGTCGCTGCGGTCACCGTTGGGATCCGCGACGGCTGGTCCTCCACCGACTTGCTCACCGCCCCTGTCGCCGGCCTGCCGTCAGCGGACGACGGCGGCCGGTCCGGGAACGAGCTGGCCGAAACGCTCGTCTTCCGGATCACCGCCCTCATCGACCCCGCGCCCGTGCAAACGCCCGAGCCGCTACCGGACGACCTGCAGCCACCAGACGACGCGCATCTGCTCCCACCGGCCGCCCACAACACAGCGCTCACCAGCGCCGTTTGGGCTTACGGGCCTGACGACGACGCCGAGCCCCCCGTCCCCGGCGGCGAGTCGTCGCTGGCCGAACCGCGGTACCGCACGCCGGACCCCTTCGCCCTCGGGGAGCCGGCCGCTGACGAAGCGGACTACCTGCTCGAGCAGCACTTCTGGGCCACCGCCGTCGTCGGCCGCGACCGGCTGATCGAGCTCAACACCAAGGCGGCCGCGCTCTACACCGACCGCTACCCCCACTCGTGGGCGCCGGAATACCTCCGCGAACGGTTGGGCACCGACCTCACCGCCGACCCGCGGTTCAGCCCGGGCTTCGCCCCCGCCTCGTGGAACGTCCTCCTCGACCACCTGCGGGCGTCCGGCGCTACCGACACTGAGCTGCTCGCCGCCGGCCTCGCCCAGCGTGCCCGCACCGGGGCGCTGATCGACCGGTTCCGCGACCGGCTCGTCTTCCCGATCCACGGCGTCGACGGCACCGTCGTCGGGTTCATCGCCCGCCGCAACCCCGCCGCCACCGACGACGATCGCGCAGGACCCAAGTACCTCAACACCCCGGGCACCGATCTCTACACCAAGGGCGACCACCTGCTCGGGCTCTACGAAAGCCGTGCCGCGCTCGCTGCCGGTGCCGTCCCGGCCCTCGTCGAAGGACCGCTGGATGCTCTTGCGATCACCCTCGCCGGCGACGGACGGACAGTTGGCGTCGCCGCCCTCGGCACAGCCCTCACCGATCGACAAGCCGACCTGCTCCGCTCCCACATCCGCGAGGGCAATCCCGGCATCCTCCTGGCTACCGACAACGATGCCGCCGGACAGAGGGCCGCCGAGCGCATCTTCTGGCAGCTCACCGCGCGCGGCGACGACCCCCGCCGGCTCACCCTGCCCGACCGCCTCGACCCGGCCGACGTCCTCCATCGCGACGGCGTCGTCGCGCTGCGCACGGCCATCGAAACCTCAGACAGCCTGGCCGACGCCCTTCTCGACGCCCGCCTCACCCCGACCCGGAGCGACAGGAACCCCGTGGTCATCAAGGCGGGAGTGCGTGACGCGGCAGCCATCATCGTCGCCACACCACCAGCCCGGTGGCTAGCACACATCGACCGAGTCACCGAGATCCTCGGTGTCCCCCTGGGCGCCGTCCACGCTGCCGTGCTGGACACCGAACCGATTGCCGCCAGGACCACGGCGAGTTCGCGGCAGGCGTCCCGGTTGGCGTCCCCCTACGACGATCCTCACCGGACGGGGCATACGGGATGGCCGTCGCAGGCCGCGCTTCCGGACCTGCACCACTCCCGTTAGACGTTCGGCTTGCGGAACGCGCTCTCATGCGATCGAGAGCGCACGCTCATGCCGATGAGCGAGTCCGCGCTGCGTCCCCCTAGGCGCATTCCAACGCGGCACACCACGGCTGTCGGAGGCGCATACTACGGTGACGCCAAGGATCCACCGACGCTACTCGGGCCCGGCTTTCGAGCCGGGCGCACGGGGGGATGCAACTTGCGACTGCAAGAGGTATTTGCACGCTTCTATCGTTCACTCAACTACGACTATCTTCGTGCCTCACATGAGGACTACACGGCACTGCCATGGGACTCCACCCCATCAGGCGCTGACTACCCATTTGTGCGGCTGCGACTCGAGCCCGACATCACCACGGTCGTCGGCGGTAACGAGTCCGGCAAGAGCCAGGTACTCCGCGCCATTACAGCCGCCCTTACCGGCACCGGCTACGACCGCAGCGACTTCTGCCGCTACTCCTCCTTTTTCGGCGCGGACGCCGAGATGGTCAAACCCGAGTTCGGTGCTCTCTTCTCCGACATCACCCCTGACGAGGTCGCCATCGTCGAGGACATGACTGGCGCCGAATCGCTGGGCAACGTCACCCGCATTGCCCTGTTTCGTATGAACACGACCTACAAGTTTCGGATCTACGTCGAGACCGACGGTAAGTGGACAGAGCCGTACAACATCAAGAAGCCCAACCTCACCGCGGCGCTGGGCATCCCCGCACTGACGGTTATCGACGCCGAAGTGCCACTCCCCAACTCGGTGCCGTGGAACTATCTCATTACCGGCAAGCCCAGCGACGCTGTCAGCCGCGACATCGTCACCGCGCTTCACGAGCGGTTCAAGGCCCACGGCGGGTGGTTCGTCAACGCAGGCGCCGTCCAGAACGCCGCCGCCGACATCGCCACCGCGTTTGGTCCAAGTAACACCACGGACACTGTCGACGCCAACACCCTTCAGCAGTATGAACTCGCCGCCGACCTCCTCTTCAAGGTGGCCAAGATTGAGCGCGATCAGGTCGCCGAACTGCAGAAGTTTATCAAAGACAAGAACGGCTACGCCTCTAGCCTCGTCGACAGCTTCAACGAGAAGATTGCTAAGGCGCTCAACTTTCCGCACTGGTGGTCTCAAGACTCTCAGTTCGAGCTTGTCGTCTCCGCCCTGGAGTTCGACCTTCAGTTCGAGATCCGCGACCGCACTGGCAAGTCCTACAGTTTCGACGAGCGCAGCGACGGCCTGAAGTACTTCTTGTCCTACTTCGTCCAATATCTCGCCCACGAGCCCACCACCGTCGCCAAGTCCGAAGTGCTCCTCATGGACGAGCCCGACCGGTTCCTGTCCTCCTCCGCGCAGCAGGACCTGCTGCGCATCTTCGAGGATTTCGCCCACCCACAAGACCCCACCCGCACCGCGGTCCAGGTTGTCTACGTGACCCACTCTCCATTCCTCATCGACAAGAACGACGCCCGCCGCATCCGCGTACTCGAAAAGGGCGAGTACGACGAAGGCACTCGCGTAGTCAAGAGCGTCGCCGCCAACCACTACGAGCCCCTGCGGTCCGCCTTCGGCAGCTTCGTCGCCGAGACCACCTTCATCTCCGGCTGCAACCTCGTTGTCGAAGGACCCTCCGATCAGATCCTCATCGCCGGCGCCACCCGCTGGCTCAAGCGCAAGAGGATCGCCGAACGCGACCGCCTCGACCTCAACGCCATCACCATCGTCCCGGCCGGCGGCACCGAGCACGTGCCATACATGGTCTACCTCGCCCGCGGCCGCGACGTCGAGAAGCCCGCGATCGTTGTTCTCCTCGACTCGGACGGCCCCGGCGACAAGGCCCGCAGGGACCTCCAGAACGGCGGCGCCACCGGTAAGCCGCTCATGAACGACAGGTTCGTCCTCCAGCTCGGCGATAAGGCCCTCGACGTCCAGGTCGACAACCCCGCCGGCGTCGTCGCGATCGAGGACCTGCTCCCGATCAACGTCGCAATTGACGGCGCCGCCCGCTACTGCCGCGAGTTTGTTCCTGACGTCAACGTGCACGCCCTCGGCCTCGACGCCGCAATCGTGTTCGCCGGCAACGATTCCGGCAAGAAGGGACTCCTCAAGGACCTGGAGACCGCCATCGCCACGGCCAGTGGGACCGACGGGTTCCACCTCGACAAGATCGGCTTCGCCCGGTGTGTCGTGGAGATCCTCATGGGTGACGACGACACCACGGCCAGTCGCGTTACCACGGACGCCGACCTCGACACCGCCCAGACCAACCTCGTCGCCCTGCTTTCTAACCTCTCCCGCCTTCAGCGCGACGCCCTCCGGGCCGGGAACGTCGACCGGATCTCCTCACGCATCAACCGCATCAAGCGAGAGTTCACTCGCACGCTGAAGGGCACCGCTCGCCGCGAGGACGTCCTCGACCTCATCGAGCAGATTGAGGCCCAGCTCGATTACTCGGTGGAGGCGGACGCCGTGAAGGAGACGCTGGCCTCCTGGCGATCCCGGTTCAAGCTCACGGAAGACCCCCGCGAGGAGGTCGAGGACTACGACGCACTGAACAAGGCCATCACGAGCTTGGCCTACCAGGCCGTTCGCAACTCCGAGGCCGCGAAGTCATGATACGAAGTTTCACGGGCTAGCGACTGGCGCTGCACTCTGCACCCTTAAGGCGTTCGACCACTCATGCCGGGATGCTCCGGCAGCCCCTCGGATCCGGATGGGCTATCCGGACGGTGGGGGTGTCCGCGCGACCTGATGCGGGGGCCGGATCGTGGTGATGTCGCGATGGACAGCTTGGGCGTGGTCGAGCAGGCGCTCGGGGGCGCCGGGCGCTCGCGTTGCCTGGGCGTAGAGGTGGGCCCGGTGTCGTTGGGCGGGCGGGCCGGCTGCGGTGGCGCGGTGTAGCGCGTCGGCCAGTCCGGTCGACAGCTCCGCCGCCCTACCGACGACCTGCCGAAGGCGGTCGAAATCGGAGCCGTGGGCCTGCACGTGTCGTCCGGCGATCACAGCAGCCACCCGGTCGTCCGGCATGTTGTCCATGGGTGGCAGGTCCCGAGCGTTGGCGTACAGCTGTCCGGTGCGGGACCAGCGGTCGACTGCCGCGGTGAGCTGGTCGGCGAGGACCGGCAGCTGGCTGGTGACCTGCTGCATCCTGCCGGCGACGGCCGCCAGATCGTCCCGGTCGCGGAGCGCCCCGATGTCGGTGTCGAAGGCGGCCTGTGCGCGCAGGTAGCCCACGAACGTCAAGGCCCACGGGACGACGCCGTGGGGATCGGTGGACCGAGTTCTCCGGCCATCGTCGAAGACCGTGCTGGCGCGGCCGGCCAGCTGCCAGGCGAGTCCGGTGACCAGCAGCGGTCCGGCATCGTTGCCGGTGGCGACTGCGGTGACGGTGGCGGCGCTGCGGCTGGTGATCTCGGCGGCGGCGACGGCGGCGCGGAAGTCGCGCAGGGTGAATTCGTTGCTTCCCTGTGCTCGGTCGATTGCCGCGGCCAGCGCCCCGGAAGCATCCAGGACGGTCAGCTGCGCGGCTGCCAGCGGGTCGCCGGGCATGGGTACCAGGCGGTCGAGCATCACCGCACCGATCGCCGTCGGAGGCTCGGTCTGTGCGATCCGTTCGACGGCGACGGCCGACTCCCGAACAGTCGCCAACTCCGGGGCCGCCGCCTGCGGCAGCAGTCGGCGGCCGAGCCGCGCGCAGTGGTCGGCCACCTCGGCCAGTTCCACGGTGACCGCCCACCGATGCGAGCGGCCCATGATGTCGCGGTCGCGGCCGACGAGATCGGCGGCTGTGCCAGCGAGGTCGGTGAGCGGTCCGCCGGTGGGCGGCCACAGCCGGCCAGCGGTGGCGCAGGCGGCGGCGAGTTCGGCGGCGGCGCGCTGCCGCATGCTGTTGCCGGGGGTGAGCCCGTCGTGGGCCAGGCCGGTGAGCGCCCGGCCGAGGTGGGCCAACCCGCCGGTGACGTCCTCGATCGTTGCCGAGGGCTGCGGCTCGGTGGCCCGCCCGGTGAGGCCGTCGAGGAGCTGCTGCAGGGTGGTGGCCACTTCTCAGCCCAGTCGGCGCAGGGCGTGCCGGGCGGCGCGCGCGGCGTCGAGCACCGGGGGGTCCGCGAAGGCGGCCTCGTCCATCAGGCCGAGTGCTCCCATGGCGGCACGGACGCTGGCCCGCGGATCGCCGTCGATCAGCGGTATCCGTTCGGTACGGGCACCGGCGAGTTCCAGCAACTCGGCGGCGTAGAGGCACTCCAGCGCGATGTCGGCGGGCACCTGCTCTCGGTCAGCGCCGACGGCGTCGAGGAGGGAGGCGGCATAGCTGAGCGGATCGCTGGCCACGTCGGCGGTCATGACGGTCTCCTGTCCTGAAGGTGGGTTGTGTCGAGGCTGAGTCGGTGCGGCAGACCGGGCGGGATGCCGCGGAACATCTGTGGACCGCCAGGACCGTTGTGGACGATCGGGGCCACCTCGGTGGTCGCCGCGAGGTCACCGGTGTGGCTGAGCGCGGGCAGCGCGTCCGGGCAGTCGTCGAGCAATCGCCAGTGCAGCTCCCGAGCCGGATGACGGTCGGGCACCGGCGCGGCGGCGGCCAGCGCAGGGAGCCGGGCGGCGACGTCGTAGCCGGCGGCCGCAGCCCGGGTCAGCGCGGCGGCCAGCGGAAGCCAGGCCGGGTCGCGAACCAGGCGGTCATCGATCTGGACGACGAACGCCCGCCAGGTCGACGCGGCCGCCATGTCGTCGACGTCGTCCGGTTCGCTCTCCAGGTCCGCAGCGATCTGCAGGATGCGGGCGGCGATCAACCGCCGGTGCTCGGCGGTGGGGGCGTCACACCACGCGGCGAGCAGCTGTGGGGTGTGGCAGGTCATCCAGCGGCGACTGATTCGCACGCCGTCGAGTAGCGACATCCAGTCCCCGCGGCCATGCGCGGCGGGGCGGCTCACGGCCTGCCCATCCCGCTGCCGGTCGGTCATGGCTCACTCCCGGGGGGCGGGGTGGGGCCGAGGTCGCGGTCGAACAGTGCCCGACGTGCTTCGGCGGCCTTCGGGCTGTCGTAGTCGGCAGCCCGGGATCGGGCGGGCCAGTCGGTATGCCGGCCGGGCGGGCAACCCGTACTGAGTCGTTCGCTCATCCGGGCGTGGAAGGTCGGTAACGCGTAGCGGTGCCACTCCTCCAGCCCGTGCGGAACCATGGCGGCGGCGGCAGTGATGCGCAGGCAGGCGAGCACGGCGAGCTCCTGGACGAGGTGGGGGTGGGTGGGCCAGCAGGACGGGATGGCGTACGTGGTCTGCCAGGCGTAGGTGTGGTTGAGCCAGGCCGCGACGTCGTCCAGCCACGGCCACAACTGCTGCCGTACGACTGCCGAGCAGGTGGCCGGGTCCCAGGGCCGGTCCAGCAACGGCAGGCCGGTGGGCGCGAGGCCGGCGTCCTCGGCCAGCCGGAGCTGTTCGAGGGCGCGGCGCACCTCCTGCGGCGGCTTGGGAAACGGGACGGCGAGCTGGGAGCTGGTCATCGGATGTCCTGCCCGGTCGGGGCCAGGCCGGCGTTGGCGGCCGCCTCGTGGGCGAGGGCGGCGCGCTCGGCCGGAGGCGCGGTCTCGTCGCGGGCAGCGGCGACACGGTCTCGGGCGGCGGACTGGGCCGCGAGCAGCTCCCCGCCGCGGCGGCCGGTGAGGCAGCGGGTGAGCCGGGCGATCAGCGGTGGAGCGTTCTCCGCGACGACCAGGGCGCGGCCGGGCGGCAGCTGGCGGATCTCCTCCGGTCTCAGCACCGGCACGGTCTCGCCGTGGGTGGATCGTCCCCAGCCGGTTCCGCGGTAGGTGTAGGACGTGCGCCGCACCCGGGTGGTGCCGAGCAGCTCGGAGAGCTCGCGGTAGAAGCCGCCGTCCTTCCCGCCGCCGAAGGCGACGATCACGTTGGTGAGCCCGAACAGGGCGCGGGCTTCGTCCTCGCCGTAGACGAGCACCAGCTGCCGCCAGGTCTGGGCGGCGTAGAGGAAGCTGATCCCGAGAGCCCGGTCGTTGGCCATCCGGGTGCGTAGGGTCGGCAGTGGCGCGGTGGAGGGCAGCTCGTCCAGGCAGGCCAGGAGCGGCGGGCACAGCCGCCCGGTGGGCGCGGCGGCGGCCAGCTGCAGAGCGGTGTCGAGGACGTGCTCGGCCAGCGCGGTCATCAGCGGCGACGCCGAGGCGTAGGGATCGTCGCGGCCGAGCAGGTAGACGGTGCCACCAGCGGATAGCAGCGCCGGAATGTCGGTGGCCGCCCGGCCGGGTCCGGGCACGCACCGGCGGCGGATGTCGGCCTGGAAGAACAAGGCCAGGGCCTGCTGCACGGTCGTCGCCGTGTTGCCGGCGGTGCGCGGATCGCCGCTCAAGGCGCCGTGCAGTAGCCCGTCCCAGAACGGTGCGGCGTGCGGATGGGCGCGCAGGATGTCGGCCGGCTGGTTGGCTGCCTGGGGGTGGGCGGCCCACTCCAGGACGTGCTCGATCGTGCGCCCGGTGAGCGCGGCGGCGTGTAGATAGGCCTGCAGCACCTTGGCCGCCTCGAACGCGTAGAACCGCGCCGCGCTGTCGCTACTGCCGCCGGTGACCGCGCCGGTCACGGTGCCGGCGGTGAATGCCTTGGCCCGGCGTTCGGCGACCATCGGGTCGACGCAGCCGGCGACCGGGTCCCACACCAGCTCCGGCAGGCTTGGCACCGCGCCGAAGGGGTCGAGCACGGCGACTGGGCGGTCGCCGTCGGCGCGGGCGCCGAGGGTAAGCAACAGGTCCTCGGCCTTGGTCAGGGTCACCAGCGCCGGGCCGGGGGCGTCGAGCAGGGCGGGGGCGAGCAGGTCCAGGGTCTTGCCGGAGCCCTGGGGGCCGTAGACGCCGGTGGCGCGGTCGAAGGGCACCCACAGGTCACCGGCAGCGGGGAGGGCGGCGGAGCCCAGCCGCCACCCGACCTCGCGCTCGATCGGCGTGCGGTCTCGGCGTCGGCGAGCTCGGGGCAGGTCCGGGCGGACGATGGGGGCGGCCCGGCGCAGCCGGGCGGAGCCGAGGACCTCGGCGACCTGGCCGCGGGTGGCCATGCCCGCTCCCCCGCCGAGGAATCGGTGCGCGGCGAACGCCGCTGCCCCACTGCCGGTCAGGAACAGCACGAGAACGGTGATGACGGCGGCATACACGGCGCCCGTTCCGGGCAGGGCGGCGGCCTGTGTGTGGTCGAGGCCCGCGGCCGGGTCGCCGGTGAGCAGCCCGCCGACGGAGGCGACCAGGGCGGGCGATCCGGTCGGCCATACCCAGCCGCCACCGGTCACTAGCGCCGCAGCCGCTCGGGCGGCGGGCAACAGCAGCGCGCCGGCGGTCAGCCACACCACGACAACGGCGGCCGGGATCTCCCAACTGGCCGGGCCGACGTCGGGCCGCGGGCGGCCGGCGCTCACCGCCGACCTCCAGGACGTGCAGCGTTCATGACTTCTCCTCGGGTGGAGGCATGGGAGCTCATGCGCGGTTGGGGGCGTGCAGGTCGACGCCGCGGTCGGCCAGCCACGAGACGGGGTCGATCGGCGCTCCGTTCTGCCGAATCTCGAAGTGCAGGTGGACGCCGGTGCTGTTGCCGGTGGAGCCCTGGAAACCGAGCAGTGCACCAGCGGGCACCTGCTGGCCGGGCGTGACGGTGTAGCCGGACAGGTGCGCGTAGCGGGTGACCACGCCGGCGCCGTGGTCGAGCTCGACGAGGTTGCCGTAACCGGCCAGGTTCAGGCTGCCGTCGCGGTCGCAGTAGGCGCTGGTGCATGCGGCGGTGGTCACGGTGCCGCCGGAGGCGGCGTAGACCGGGGTGTTGCGAGGTCCCGCGATGTCGACCCCGGCGTGCAGGGTGCCCCAGCGGGGTCCGTAGCCGGAGGTGACCGTGCCGGTGCTGGGCCGGACCCACGACCCCGCTGGGACCGCCAGGCCGGGGCAGACGCCGGAGACTGCACCGCCGGGGTTGGCGGCGGTGGACTGGGCGGCCGGCCACAGCATGGCGGTCAGCTCTCGGGCCAGCGGCTCCCAGCGGGCGTAGGCCGACCCGTAGGCCGACACCTGCACGATCTGCGCTGCCCGGGTCAAAGGGATCGTCTGCCAGTTGGGCACCTCGACGAGCCGGTCGTAGAAGGCCTCGGCGGCGTAGACGGGATCCATCAACTGCTCGGGGGTGCCCCAACCGGCGATCCACCGCTGCTGGAAGGTGTTGACGCTGTCGTGGTCGGAGCCCAGTCCGTCATGCGCGTACTGCAGGCTGGCGGCGGTCACCGCGGCCTGCTCCGCGGTCAGTTCCGAACTGCTGCCGTCGTTGGCCAGCATCCGGATCCGTGACTCCTGGTAGGCGGTGGCCAGCGCCACGACGGCCGCATACGGCCCGAGCCCGCGCGCCGCGGCGACGTTCACGATGGTCTGCGCCTGCCCCATCTGGACGGCGTCCAGCTCGATTCCGGCGACGGTCGCGCCGGTGCCACCGGTCGAGCAGGCGGACGAGACCGCCTCCGGAGCTGCGAGGACGGCGAGCGGGACAAGCAACACGGTGAGCCCGGCCAGCACCGGTAGTGCGATCGGAACAGCGGCCTTCCACAGCCATCGCGTCGCGTACGCCTGGGCCAATCCTTCTGCCGTCCCGCTCACGCCGGTCCTCCAGCAGTGAGGGCGTCGTTGGTGTAGGTCAGGCGCAGCTCAGGCTCGGTGAGGACGGTCTGCACCTTGAACGGCCGATCGCCGACCAGCCACAGCGCCCGGCCCTTGCCGGCGAGAGCCCAGTCGGTGACCACCCGCTGCGCCACTGGCGTCAGGCCGAGCAGGGTGCCGAGCTCCGCGCCGACGGCCTGGTCCTGGCCGTGCAGCACCCGGGTGTCGCACAGGTGCAGCAGGTCGCGGGCGATGGCCACCGCCTGGGAGGAGGCGTCGCCGGCGGTGAGCATGTCCGAGGGCTTGTGCGCCAGCAGGATCTGCACGTCGGCGTCCCGGCGGGACAGCCGCAAATTGGCGTCCAAGCTCTTCATCGCCTCGGCGCCCAGGCGCATCTGCCGCCAGGTCTCGTCGCGCACGACGATGCGCAGATCACCCGGGTCGGCGATCTCCCGCATCGCCTGCCCCCACGAGTTGAGGCAGGTCAGCGCGATACCGACGGCCTGATCACCGAGCGGCTCCAGCCGGGACAGCGACAGCGACTGGATCGGCGCGCGCCAGTCAACGTCGATGCTGGTGTGGTCGTCGAACAGCCCCGCCAGGGAACCCTTGACCAGGGCGCCAAGGGCGTCACGCAGGATGCGGGTGGCGTCGAGGAAGTGTCGGCGGTCGGCGTACCGGCAGCCGGCGACCAACTCGTCGGGAGGCTCGTCGAGCGCCCGCCACAACTGCGGGATCGTGGGCTCGGTCAGCCGGGTGGCGCCGCCGCGGTAGCCGGTGAGCAGCCGCAGCGCCTCCCCCACCGCGGTCTCCTCCACCGGGCCAAACGGCACAGACTGGGAGCCGACCAGGCCGCGCAGCAGCACGAGCCACCGGGCGAAGATGATCGCCTCACGGCGGCGCGCCTCGGTGGCGTCCAGGCGCTCCCAGCGGTAGCCAAGGGGGCCGAAGGCCAATGGGTTGACCCGGGCGGGCAGGCCCGAGCCGATGACGAACGGCTCCACCCCCAGCTCGCGGCACAGCGGTTCGTACTCGTCCTTGGTGTCCCCCAGGATCAGAGTGCGGTAGCCGTAGCCGAGCATCCGCAGCGCGAACGCCTTGACCGTGGCGGACTTGCCGCGGCCGGGCTTGCCGAAGACGACGACGTTGGGATTGGTGACCGGGATGGCGTCGTCGGTGACCCAACCGACCGGGTCGCAGTAGAACGTCCCTCCGGAGAGCAGGTCGATGCCCATCTGTGCGCCGGTGGGCGGCAGGCCGGGCGTGGGGATCAGCGGCCACGCCACCGGGGTCTGCTCCGAAGTCATCCGCCACACCGACAGCGGCGCCGGTGTCGCGGACCGCCCCCGGCCGCGGCCGCGGGGGCCGCGGCGGGGCACCAGAACGGGAAACGGCCCCCGCTCGCGGGGCGCCGCCGGTGCAGAAAGAGCGGTGGGCAGGCGATGGCCGAAGTCGTCGAGCAGGACGGCGACATCGCGCCCGCGGCGGGAAAGGCGGCGGGTCATCGTCGTCCCCGCCGGTTCGGCAGCCCCACGCCGAGGGGGATGGCAGCGGCAGCGAAGCCGGCATCCTGCGCCAGGTCCAGCCGCAGCGGCACGAATCCGGCGGCGCGAACGGAGGCGGACAACCGGCGGCCGTGCTCGGCCACCGGCCAGGACGCCGGCACAGTGACGCAGGCGGCGACGGCAAGGCGAACCAGTGCCCGGCCGGTGGCCAATTTCTCGTCGGCGGCACCGATTCGCTCGGTGTCCCGGCGCTGGCGAGCCCGCTGCCGGAAGCCCATCCGGGCGCGCAGCTCGTTGCCGGTGGTGGCGCTCATCTCCTCCCGGCCCACCATCCGGGTGGCCCGCTCCAGCGGCAGCGGAGCAAGGAATACCGTCAGGCAGCGCCGCTCCCCCGCCATGGTCGGCACCAGCACGGGGGCCAACGCACCGAGCACCGCCCCCTGGTCGGGCAACAGAATCGTGTCGGTGACCGACGCCCACGCGTCGTGCACGTAGTGCCGCACCTCGGCGCGCGCCTGGGTGGGGCCGGCGGCGGCCATCGGCACCCCCGCGGCCAGCCCCTGCCCGGACGCGGCGGCCAGGTCGGCGGCGACCAGCTGGCCGCGGTCGCCGGGGGCGAAGCCGGTGCGCACCGCGGCGGCCAGTGCGGCGGAGTCCAGCCAAGCCACCGCGGTGCAGCCGACCGGACCGCGCAGTGCGGCCTCGACCTCGGCCATCACTCCGTGCAGCACTCGGGCGCGGCCGTCCACCCCTCCGCCGGCTTCTTTCGCGGCGCGGGCGATCCGGCTCTCGCCGGCGACGACGGTGACGAAGGCCTCGGTGCGCACTGCCGCCGGGGTCAGCATCGCGCCCAGCAGCGCGTTGACATGAGTGGCCAAAGTCGGCGCGTCGCCGCGGGTGTGCGCGTGTTCCCAGGTGGCGCGTTCGGCGCCGTCGTCGGGCACGGTCCGCAGGTGCACGGCGAGGGTGTCGATCAGTTCGGTGCGTGCGGTCAGCTCGCACAGCTCGGCCAGCCCGGCCCCCATCCGATCCCGCTCACCCGGCTCGGCCAGCCCGATGCCCGGGTGGGTGATCCGGGCCACTGCCGCCCAGGTGCGCGCCGCGGAGTCCTGCACGATTACCGGGCGGTCGAACAGCTGCCCGAAGGGCGGCCCGTCGTGGGTACGGATCCCGGCCAACACTCCGGGCAGATCCGCCTCGGCCAGGTCGTCGGCCGTTCCCGATGCGGCGCGGGAGCCGAACGCCGTCCATCCCATGAGGACTCCCATCGCGTGCAGAAGCAGGTCGGCGAACCAGCGGCCGGCCGCACGGCCCCGGACGGGCACCAGCAGCACCGCGGCCAGCAGCGCCCACACCGGCAGCCAGCCGAAGAAGAGCCCCCATGCCTGGGCGTTCAGCGCCAGCAGGGCCGGCATTCCGGAGAGCGCCACCAGGGCCAGTTGGGCGCCGGTCATCCCGAGGAACCAGCCCGAGACGTCCCGGGAGTAGTCGCCGTAGCGGTGCGCGCTCACCGCGCACCTCCATCGGCAGGCCCGTCGCCTCGACGAGGTAGCCAGGGAGCCGGAGGACCGGCATCACCCGAGTCGGCCGAGCTGTCGTTCCGGTCGGTGCCCGTCGGCCCGTACGCGGCCGGACCTGCGGCACCCGGCGGAGGGCCGCCGTCGTCCGTTCGCGCTGAGTGCCCTGCCCCCGCCGAGCCCGGCGCTGCTCGGCCGTGTCCGTTGGAGCCGGGAGCGGCCCGACCGGGTACCGGCGGTCCGTAGTAGTGCGCGGAGTGCCCGATCCCGGCGCCGGAGAGCACGTCGGCTGCCGAGGCGGCCACCCCCGCGGCCAGCCGGCCCGCCTGGGCGGTGCCGACCGTGAGTCCGTGCAGCACGCCGGCGAACCGACCTTGGGTAGCGGAGTCCGCGGTCGACTCACCCTGCGCTCGGTCTCCGGCCAGCTGGGCCGCGGCGCCTGTCGCGGCCACCCCGCCGGAGGCCGCGACGGCCGCGGCCCCCGCGGCCCGTCCACCACCCCGGCCGCCGAGGTTGCCCAGCGCGCCCATCGCGCCGCCGGAGGCAGCCAGCGAGGAGCGAAGCGACGCGCCGCTGGATGTTCCCGGGTCGACGAAGGCCAGTAGCCGGAACAGCGCCAGCGGGCAGATCGCGGCGAGCAGGATCAGCAGGCAGCCGACCACCGCCATGCCGACCGCTTGCTCGGTGCTGGTCTCCTCAGCTCCGGTGACGATGCCCTCGGTGATGGTGACTCCCACGCCGAGGATGAGCACGGCCACCGGGGCAACCAGCAGCGCAGCGAGGAACCAGCGAAGGCTGCGCCAGAACCAGGAGCTCGCCGTCTGTGCCAGCAGCCCGCCGGCCGAGATCGCCGAGGTTGCCGCCAGCACGATCAGGGCCGCCTCGCGGACCAGCATCAGCAGCAGGAAGCCGGCGCTGGCCGGCACCAGCAAGAAGATCGAACAGACGCCCAGGACGGTCGCGACCGTGCCGTCGACCAGATCACGGCCCACGCTGATCGACGGTTCGAAAGAAGCCATGTTGTCGATGCCCAGCAGGCTGCGCAGCAGGGCGGTGGTCAGCCCGGAGACGCCGGTGACCAGCAGCGCGGCCACGCCGACGTAGCCGGCCCAGACCAGCCCGAACTGCAGCAGGCCGATCAGCAGCCGGCCGAGTGTCTCCCCGTCCCGGCGCACCGCCGCGACGCCCAGCTGCACCATGGCCATCAGCGCCGCCACGGTCGCCCCGATGCCGAAGGTCACCGGATACACCGCCGCCAGCGGTCCGTCGGCGGACAGGTCCGGGGTGGCCAAGGCATCGATCACCGAGAAGGCCAGGCCCAGTAGCCACAGGCCTGCCTCCCACAACGAGAGCATGGCGTTGACCCACACATCGGTGACCGCGGCGCCGGCGACCTCGCCGAGCACGCAGAACGGATTGAGCGGCAGGCACGACAGCACCCCGTCGTCGGCAGTCGGTTCCGCTGGAAAAGCCAGCACCGTGGAGTCGGCCGACGCCGTGGAGGCCGTCGCCACCCAGGCCAGCGCGGTCAGGACGAGAACAAGGACCAGCACACGCGGCGACACCGGCCCGCCGCGCCCTCCGAGCGAGCGCCTAGACATAGCGCAGGTCCCGGTAGCCGGCCGCGATCGCGGCCTCGGTTCCCGGCCAGACGGACGGAGCCGGGGCTGGCTCCGGCCCGGGCGCGATCAGCCAGCGGTCGCCGGTCCAGACCATGCGCTGGCAGTCGGCGATTGCGACCCGCGAGGTCTGCTCCACGGTGACGGTGAACTCGAAGTCGACGCACACCACCGCGAAGTCCGGGTCCACCGTGCCCTTGATCAGCCCCATCAGCGGGCGGACCACGATGGCCAACAGCGGCGACCCCGCGCTCGACAAGCCGGCCGCCGAGAGCATGCGCGCCATCCCGTTGACGCCCGACCACGTCTCGGGGGTGGGGCCGTCCGGTGCGGCCCACTCGGAGATGACCCGACGCACGCCGTCCACCGATCCGCTCTCCATCGCGGTCACGTCGATGGCCGCCAGCTGCGCCAGCGCGCCTTCCGGCGTGCGGGGGAAGCCGGTGGGCACCTCTGCCGGACCGATGCCGGTGGGCCGTGGCAGCTCCAGGACGCCGGCGGCCTCGGTCGTCAGCGGGCCGGGCAGCGCGGCCTCCGGCTCGGCGTGCGGCATGGGAGCGGCGGCCAGTGCATCTTGCCGCGACATGTCCGTTGCCGGGGCTGCGGCCTGTGGTGTGGTGTCCGCTGGGCCAGGGTCGTCGTCGGTGAACGTTGTGATGACGGTGAGGATCAGTCCGGCCAGCACCGCGAGCGCCACCAGTGCGCTGACCACGAGAAGCGTCAGCAGCCGAGCCGGGCCCCACTCCGCCGCACCGCTCTCCTGGTGCCTCTGACGGCGGCTCATCAGGTGCACCCGCTGCCGGTGATCGAGCCGAGGATCGTCAGGATCGCGGTGTAACTGATGGCCACCATCACCACCACTGCGATACCCATCGCCCCGTACCGGGAGGCGTGCGGATGAGAGAAGATCCGCCCCACCAGGATGGAGCCGAGTGACACCACCGCGCCGATGCCGATCAGCGCGAGCACGCCCCACTTCACCCAGGCGGTGACGTCGTCGGCGAAGGCCTGCATCCCCGGCGGCGCCTCCGGGCAGACCGCCGCGGTGATCTCCGCTGAAGCCGCAGCCGCCGGCCCAGCGCCCAGCACCAGCACCCCGGCGAGGACGAGTGCGAGGGCCGAGGCCGCGCGAAGCGCCGCGGGCGCGGTTCGGCGCCCGCTGGTCATCGGATCTCCCTCGCCCGGTCGGTCCCAGCCCGCCCCGCTCGACGCCGATGCCGGGGCTGCGGATCCTCGGCCGGCACCAGGAGCGCGGCCATCGACCGGCCAGCGGACGCCACCGGCTTCGGCAGCCGGTCACCGTTGAGTCCGGCGGTCTCCAGTCGCCGGTCGACCGGAACCCGGACCACCCGCCCCAGCGACCGCAACTCACGCAGTCGTGGTCCGCAGCTGGCCTGCACCGCCCGGGGCCAGCGCGCCGGGCCGACCGCGGCGACGACCGGCTCGTCGGCGAGGGCGGCCAGCACGTGCTCGGCCTGCCGGACCGCGGGAACCGTCACCCGGGTAACGACGACGACGTTCGCGTCCTGGATGAGGGAACCGGGTGAGTCGAGCAGCGCGGTGGTCAGCGACCAGCCCGCATCGACCACCAGCAGCCGAGCGGTGTCGTCGGTCTTCGGGGGCGGTGGGAGCTTTCCGTCGCCTGGGCGGCGGGCGAGGCGGACCACGTCGAGTCGACCGCGCCGGCCTCGTCGCCACTCGGCGCCGTCTGTGCCCAGTTCGATGGTTGATGCCGCCGTCAGCCCCGACCGGACCGGTTCGGCGCAGTCGATCAGCTGGACCCGCTGGCTCTCCGCCAGCCCTTCGGCGACCGCCAATGCGACCGTCGAGGCGCCGGCCCCGGCGTGACCGGCCACGACCAGGACGACAGGGCCGCCCACATCATTTGCCGCCCAGGAAGTCGGACCGGCATCCGACCGGTAGGTGCTGCCGGCGACCGCCGTGCCGGACACCTGGCCTGTGCAGACGACATCGTCACTGCTGACCTCGTCGAAGATCCCGGCGCGGATCGCGATCACGGCGGCGCGCAGCGCCTCAACCCTCATCGGCTGGTCACCAGAAGGACGCGCGGGATTGGCGATCGCCAGCGACGACGACGGCGCCTCACGGCTCGTTCGGCCGTTCCTCGATCCCCGACGCGGGGCGGTGGTCTGCATGCGCCGACCGTTGCGCTCCAACCTCCTGTAGTTCTCCAGTCAGCTACGGCACTGAGGTCTCCTGGCGAGGTCAGGCATGCGACGGGCGCCGCGGCGGTGACGGTCGGCCGACCACTGGCGAACTACTGGAGGATTACGGGAGAACCGACGTCGCGTACCGGCCGAAGCTGCGCTGCTCCGGTTCCGGTCAGGACCGCTCGACGAGCGTGGCCAGCAGGCGATTGTGGGTGTCCAGCCAGCCGCGCAGCTGCGGGTGGACGAATCCCACGATCTGGAGTAGATCGGTGTAGCGGTCGCCCAGCGGCTCAGCCAGCAGCGGTTCGTGGTGGGCCACGCGGTTGCGCAGTACGTGCAACCGGGCCACCGGAGCCTCCAGTAGGCGCCGATCAGACCCCGGCAAGTACCCAAAGGCGGGTCGCAGCGCAGGCCAGAGGGAAGCGGTGTAGCGGCGGGCGAGCAGGAACCGCCAGAATCCGAACCCCAGTTCGGCGACGATCTTGCCGGGCAGCAACGGGGCGCCGGCCCGCTGCAGCCGCTGCTTGGCTCGGCTGATGTCGTCGCGGGCGTGCTGGGAGAGCTCTCGGGCGGGGTCGTCGTACCACTGCCCGGTCCGGCCCAGCCGCTGGTGTCGAGCGGTCAGAGCGTCGTGCAGGATGTTGCGCAGCACGACCTCGACGTGGCCCAGGACCTCCCACAGCGCACCGGCGACCCTCGCGTTCCACAGGTAGAGCTCGACCGCACGGTCCAGGTCGTCACCGGTGGCGCGCACGTAGGTGGCCAGACGGGGCACGGACAGGTGACGTTGGATGAGCAGCGCGGTCGCTGAGGCCTGGCCGGTCGCGTTCGGCGATCTTCTGTCTCCGGGTGGAGGCGTGGACATGTCAGACGCGTCCCCGTAGAGTCGACGGAGAAGACCCCGGAACGATCCCTGGCCTCCTCGGCCACATCGCCGGGGTTTCGTCTTGCTCGGGCGCGAAGCGTGCCGTTCCGAAGTCGGTGGACGCCGTCATGTGGGGTCGGGCTGCCGGGGAGCGCCGACGGCGCGCCGTGAAACTCCATGCTTGTCGAGCACACGGCGGACCGCGGTCGGGGAACGGTCGATCAGCTCGGCGATCTGCCTCAGCGAGCGTCCGGCGGCGTACTCGGCGAGGACGAAGGCCTCCAGCTGTGCCTGCAGCCGCTGACTGGGCACGGTGCCGCTGCGGGCGGTGCCGGCGAACGCGGGCAGCGGGCGCAGCTGCGGTCGAGGCGGATACGGCATGGCTGGTGGGACACCTCCCTCGAAGTGGGTGCAGGCTGCGGCCCTTCCTCACGAGGCCCGGTCGAGGAACTGCCTGCGGGCGCGGTTGATGGTCTCCGCGGTACTCATGGGCAGGTCCATCTCGTCCTCGCCGTCGTGGATGGTCACGATCCGCGCGACGTAGGTTTCGGCTTCGGCGCGGCTGCCCTCGCGGTAGGCGACCCACATCGCGTCGAGCAGCACCTTCTCGTCGTCCGGCGCGACGAGCAGAGCGGCGGCCGAGGCGGTGCGGGCCGAAGTCAGGTCGTCGTCGGCGAGTGCAGCGGTGACGACTTGATGGGCGACGTCGCAGATGCCCGCGGTGAGCGTGAGGTCCAGGCCGTCCAGCCACTCGTAGCCCGCGGGCCGCTGGGCGAACGGCGCGCCGGACACCAGCTCAAGTGCGGCCAGCAGATCGGGCAAGCCGTCGTCGCCGCGAACCTCGGCGCGAGCGCGCAGCTGGCGGAACAGGTCGGCGTCGACGAGCACGCCGGTCAACGTGTACCGGCCGCGGTAGCCCGAGCTCAGATGCTTCTCCCCGGTCACCGGGTCGTCGCCGAGCCAGGCGCGGGCACCGGCGGTCATCCGATGCACGTAGGCGCGAACGCTGACCGGGTCGGTCTTGCCGCCGCGAGCCGGTTGCAAGGCGGTGGCGGCCTCGTCGGCGGTGGAACCGTGCGGGCGGGTGGCCAGGTAGGCGACCACCTCTTCATAGCGGCGCCGCCGCCCAGACCTGGCGACGGCGTGCTCGTCGCCGTGCGCGCGGAGGTTGACCGGTCCGAGCAGAGTTAGCCGCGGCCGGGCGCAGTCCAGCGACCACCAATCCGCCAGGTCACGGTCGAGTTGCTCGAGGTCCTCCTCGACCCGCTGACGCAGCCGGGTCGGGTGCCACTCACCTTGCGTCTTCTGACCCTTGCCATCCGCAGCCTTGGCACGGTCCGCACGCGGCACCGGCCCCAGTGCCGCGCCACCAGCAGAAGACCGGCGAGCCGGCCGTGGCTGGGGCGAGCGTTCCGGAGCGTCGCCGGGCTCCTCCGCCGTCGCGTCATCGAGCAGTGCGCCGGCGGCGTCGGTGTGGACCTGCCACGGCCGGTCCCCGTCGGATGCGGGGATGGCGTCGTCCATCGCGTCGCGCTCGAAGGCCAGCAGGGTGGCGATGTCACAAGCCTGTTGGACGGTCAGCTGTGGGGCCGGAAGGGACAGTCCGAGTGCCGAGACGAGCAGCGACCCGTCGTCGGTCAGCGTGAGCAGCCACTCGTCGCCGACCTGGGTGGACTCAACACCAAGTACCAAGGCGACCGCTGCACGCCGCTCCCGGGCTCGCAGGACGGCGGCGGTCTCGGCCAGCTCACCGCCGTCCTGCGGCTGATGAGTAGTGAGGACGATCTGAGGCATCCAGCCGTCGCCGGCTCCGGCGCGCAGTCGCCCGTCCAGCACGTCGTCGGTGTCCCGGTCGATGGCTTCGCGCAGGGCGGTGTGCAGCACGGGATCGGCGGCAGTGTCCACGGGGTGGATGCGGTGCGGCGCCAGGTCGACCAGCTCCTCGCCGAAGCCGACGGTGGTGACGGTGAGCAAGTCCGACCAGCTGTTGACGGCCAGTTCCGCGGCCAGGTGCCGGACGAAGTCCTCACATCGCTCGGCCGGCCCGCTGACGTGGAGCGTGCCGAGGCGTTCCAGGTCTAGCAGCCAGCGGTCTGTGCCGTCGGTGCCGATGGTGACCAGGGTCGGGTAGGGGGCCAGCCGTGCCCGGGCGACCTCGGGAGCGGCGCTGGTGTCCTGGTCGAACTGCACAGACCACCACAGGCGGGTGTCGTCGGCGGTCCACGGGTCGGGCGGAGGACGGTCGGCAGGGGCGTGCAGCCGAAGCTCGAGCCGGCCCCGGCCAAGTCGGGCGGCGACGACGTCCGGCAGCCGCCCGTCAGGATCATCGGAGATCCGGACGGCGAGGCCGCGCAAGGCCAGGTCGAGTGCGGCGTAGTCGGCCGTGCCCGCGTCGGCCGCCGAGGTCACGGCCGTATGCGTGGCCGACAGCGTCGACGGCACCGGGGCCAGCCGTCGACCGGACCGCCGACGACGTAGACGCTGGCGGCGGTGGGCACGCCACATCGCGCCCACACCGGCGGCGAGCAGTGCCCCGCTGCCGGCGAGGACGACCGCCAGCTCCGACGGGACCTGGTCGGCCTCGGCATCGGGGGCGTCGGCTGCCGGTTGCGCTGGTTCGTCGGAGGGACTCACCCATGGCGGCGAGGCCGGCGGTGTCGGCGATGGCGTCGCCGGCACGGGTGACTCGCTCCCCTCCGGCGGAGGCGTCGACGGCGGCGGGTCTTCGGCCGGTGCTTCCGGAGCGGCCGGCGGAGGCGTCGGGTCGGAGCCTTCCGGACCGGCGGGCGGGAGGTCAAGGACCTGCCCGGGGCGGATCAGGTCGGGGTCGGTGAATCGGCCGCCGCCGGGGATCGCTTCACCGGCGTTGAGGTCGAAGATCGGCTGCCAACTGCCCAGCCCGTGCTGCGCGGCGATGTCGGCGAGGGTGTCGCCGGGCCGCACGGTCACCTCGCCGGCGGTCGCTCCCTGCTCGCGAGGCGTGGCGTCGGATGGGAGGACCAGGACCCAACCGGGGCGGATCAGCGCCGGATCGGTCAGGACGGCGCCGTCGGGCTGAGGCCGGCCGCGGTTGAGCTCGAGGATCTCCTCGAACCGCGTCCAGTCCCCAAGGGAGCGGGCGGCGATACGGCCGAGGGTGTCGCGCGGCTGCACCGTGTAGGTGGGGCCGTTCGCGGCAGGCTCGGCTGGCTCGGCATCCGGTACGGAGGAAGGTATTGGTGGCGGCTCGTCGGTCGGCTGCTCTGCGACCACCGGTGGTCCGGCGAGCGCCGGGGCGGCGAGCAGAGGCGCACCCCCGACGCCGACGACGGCGGCAACGAGTAGGCCAGCCAGCTGCTGGGGTGCCGCCAAGCCGGGCAGCCGCAGCGGTGGGAGACCGCGTAACTGGGCGGCGAGCTCGACGGCTACCGACAGGGCGAACACCGCCCACGCGGCCCAGCCGATCACCACGAGCAGGCCGAGGAAGAGAGCACCGTTGTCCGGCCCGCTCAACGCGCCCGTGACCTGTTCCCATGACAAGAGTGCTGTCGGCACGTAGGCGGCGCCGAGCTGCCAGAGCCCGATCGGGACACCAGCGACCGCAGCAATCAGGACGAACAATGCGAGCAGTCGGCGCGACACGTCGAGCGCACGCGGCGTAGTGATCATGGCTCCGCTCCCGCGTCCTGGTCGGTGATGAGGTCGGCGGTCCCGGAGCCCTCCACGGTCATGGTCTGAATGCCGATGAGGCCGAGGAAGGCGGTGGGCTCGGTGATCGTCGTGGTCACCGTCAGGCTGTCGCCGTCCACAACCGTCACCGCGCCCTTCACGCCGTTGCGCGCCAGGTAGTCCTGCGCCGCGGCGACCGCGGCGGCCGGATCGACCCGGACATCTCCAGCGAGAGCGGCGGAGACGTCGAGGGCTTGGCCGCCGGCGCGGGCGGCTTCGTCGGCGATGGCGTTGGCGCGCTGTGTGGCGGCCACCTTGGCGCCGCCGTCGACGGCCAGGCCGATGATCAACAGCAGGCCGGGGACAAGGACGGCGAGGAAGACGCCAAGCGCCCCGCGCTCGGCATCCTGACCTCGAAGGCGCTGTCGTGGGGTCATCGTTCGCGGTAGGCATCGACGGGGCTGGTGAAGGTCGCGTCCACGGTCACCGAACCGGGCAGACCGGGTGCCAGCAGGTCGGCCATGTCGACGACGCACGTGATCGACACGGTGACGTCGCCCGACTGGCCGGGCGGCGCCTGGAAGCCGGCGGTGTCGACATCGACCGTGGTGCGCTCACACCGCAGGTCCTGAGCGGCCAGGGTCCGCTGCGCCTGCGCGCTGGCCAGCATCGTGGCGGTGGCGGGATCGCGGGCGAGGGAGGCTTCCCGGGCGGCCGCGCGAGCAGCCTCGGCGACGGCGCCCTCGGCGACCTGGGTTCGCCCGGCGACGACGGCGAAAGACAGCAGCAGAAGCAGCGCCGGCGCCAACAGCGCCAACTCGACCGACACCGACCCCCGCTCCCCTACCCGGCCGTTCATGGGATGAGCCGTTCCACAGGGCCGACGGCGCTCTGGGTGACCGACCAGCCGGACAGGCCGGGGAAGAGGCTGAGGGAGGTGCCGGTCACGGTCACCTCGATGCTGGTCGGTGAGCCGGCCACGGTGACAGTCCTGCCGGTCAGCAGGTCGGAGGCGGCCTGGTTGAGGAAGTCTTCGGCCGCCGTCCCGGCGCGGGCGGTCGAGGCGGGCTGCACCCGCCCCTCCCGGGCGCCTTCCTGCGCAGCGCCGAGGGCGATCGAGCGGGCGTGGAACCACAGGGCCGCCTGGACCAGCGTCATGACCAGCAACAGCACGACCGGGAACGTGACCGCCAGCTCCACCGACGCCGCGCCGCGCTCCCCGGACAGCCGCCGGCGCACCACGCCGCTGGCCCGGCGGCCAGAGGCATGGCCGAGCCGGAACAGCGGTGGGGCGCCGCGTTGGCTGGCGGAGCGGACCACGGGGGTGGCTACTGGATCGAGTTCGAGCGGGAGGTGACCGCATTGGCGATCACCGCGACCAGTGCGACGGCGATGCCGATCAGCGCCACCGTGATGATCACCTGCTCCACCGACAGCGAGCCGCGTTCCGGCTCGTCGCGCAGCTCGTGGAGCCGCTCGCGCAGCGCCGCGCCGAGGGCGGTCAAGGTGGTGAGCAGCGGCATCATCGGACTCTCCTTCTGAGGGGCATGGCAGTCAGGTGGCCATCAGTCGGGCCAGGGCGGGATAGAGGAACAGCAACAGGAAGGCGATCGATAGCAGCGCAACCGGGGCGGTGAGCTTCTCGCTGGCGGTGTTGGCCGCCGCCTCCTCCTCGGCCAGCAGCTGCACCCGCATCGACTGGGCGCGGGCCCGCAGCGTCGGGGCGATCGAGGCACCCTCGACGGCGGCGACCGCGGCGATGTCGGCGACATCGGCCAGCTCGCCGACCCCGGTGTCGGCGGCCAACCGGCGCAGCCCGTCCCACGGCGGCTCCCCGGCCAGCCGGGCGGCAACCAGCGCGTCGTTGATCCGCCGAAACACCCACCCGTCGCCGAGCGCGGCGGCTCGTTCCAGGGCGATGGTGGGGCCCTCGCTGGCGTCGCGGCGCAGGCTGACCAGGTCCAGATAGGAGCACAGCGCCAGGCGCATCTGGGAGCGGGCGTCGGCGGCCTGGTCACGCACGACGAGGTCGACGACGAAGAAGAGGACGACGGCCAGCGCCAGCGATCCGGCCACCGGGATCACTACGGGCAGGCGGACGCCGACCGTTCCGAGCACGGCGGTGAGCAGCGGCACGAAGGCCGCGCCGAAGGCTGCCAGGCCGACCTTGCGCGCGGCGTAGCCCTCCGGCGTCCAGCCGATCAACGCCAGCGCCTGTCCCGGCACCCGCCGCCCTGCCCCCGGCAACCAGGCGGCGGCCCAGGTACCGGCGCGGCCGGCCCCCCGTGCCCACCGGTCACCCGCCCCCGGAACCGGCCCGACCGGTGCGCGTACCGGGCGCCCGTCCAGGCGGACCAGCGCGTCGGCAAGCCGCGGCTGTTCGACCACCACGGCGGCGCGCAGCAGCAGGAACACGCCAAGCCCGACGACCGCGCCGGAGCTGATCAGCAACGCCTGAGCGCCGCTCACCGGACCGGCACCTCCTCCGGGGCGAGCTCGGTCCGCCGGCCGCCGTCGCGATCGACGAGGAAGCGGGTCGACGGCACGGCCACGGTGAGCCGGCGCATCCACAGCAGACAGCTCACGATCAGCGCACAGATGACCGCCAGCACCAGCTGGCCCAACCCGGTGCCGTAGGGCGCCAGGTAGTCGCCGTTCAGCGCCGCCAGCCCGGCCGCGGCGACCGTGATCAGCAGCAGCCAGCGGGCGTTGGCGCGGGGCTTGGCGCGGTCGGCCTCAACCTTGCGGCGCATGGTGACCTCTTCGCTGAGGCTTCCCGCAAGCTCGGTCAGCACTCGCGCCAGCCCCGGCCCACGCAGCTCCGCGCCCAGCAGCAGGGCGCCGACGACCAGGTCCCCAGCGGCGTCGTCGAGATCGTCGGCGAAGGACAGCAGCGCCCGGGCTGTCGGCCAGCGCGCCTGCAGGCGCGCCGCCAGCGTGATCACCTCCACCTGAATCGGCGCGGGCGCGGTACGGGCCGAGCGGATCAGCGTCTGCTCCAGCCCACCGCCCGCGGCCAGGACGTCGGAGGTGCGGCGCACCCACTCCTGCAGCGCCTCCAGCCGCTCCACCGCGGCGTTGCCGGCGGAGAACTGCGCGAGCAGCCACGGCAGCCCGATAACCGCCAGCCCGACCAGCACCCCGCCGACCGGCCAGCCGGAGGTCAGCCACACGGCGGCCGCCGCCACGGCGGCGGCCGCCCAGAGTGCCCGCTGTCGCCGCGTCGCCGGGCGGTCGACCGACGACGCCGGACGCGGTCTGCGGCGCCGCGGCTGAGCCGGCGGCTCCGGGGCGGTGAGCGCGTGGGCGGCCAGCAGCAGGCCAGCGACCAAGAGCGCTCCACACACGCCGGCCAGTAGTCCTGCGCCGCTCACCGTCGTCCTCCGACCGTGCCGGCCCACGGTCCCTGGCCGACTCGCAGCCAGCCGGGATCGAAGCCCACCCGGACGTAGTCGGCCAGGTCCACCGGATCGTGCTCGGGCACTGCCCGACCGTCGGGTCCCGGAGCGAAAACCTCGGTGACCGCCGGGCGTCCGCCCTCGCCGATGCCGTTGCACTCGACGACCTGGCTGACGAACCGCTGCCGCTCACCGCCGATCCACCGCTCGTCCACAGTGGTGATGTGCACGACCAGGTCGATCGCCGACGCACACGACCGGTACGCATGCTCCGGGGTGACCGCAGCGCGGCCACGCATGCACAGATTGGCCAGCCGCTCGAACGCGTGGTGTGCCGAGCGGGCGTGCAGGGTGCAGCACGAACCGCCCTCCCCGGCCTCCATCACCTCGATCAGCGGCCAAGCCTCCTCGCCACGGACCTCCCCCAGCCACACCCGGCTGACGTTCATCACCAACGCCTGCTCCACCAGCTCGGTCAGCGTCACCTCGCCGAGGCGGCGGCCGTCCGGGCCGCGCTCCCCGGAGCCCTCCCGGGCCTCGAACGGCACCACCCGCGGATGCCGATCGGGCAGCTCGTGCAGCAGCAGCTCGAAGTGCTTCTCGATCGTGGCCAGGTTCTCGCTCACCGGCAGCTCGTTGGCCAACGCTCGCAGCAGCAGCGTCTTGCCCGCACCCTGCGCGCCGGTGACCACGATGTTCCTCCGGGCCCGCACTGCTGCCCGTAGGAACTCCGCCAGCGGCGGGTCGATCGCCCGCAGCTCCACCAGGTCGTCGAGGTCGACGTCGCGGATCCGGTGCCGCCGGATCACCAACTGCGGACGCGGCACGGTCTCGATCACCGCCGCCAACCGAGACCCGTCCGGCAGCCGCATGGTCAGCAGCGGACTTGCCGTGGTCAGCGTCCGCTCCGAGCGGCCCAGCCGAGCGGCGATGTGCTGCAGCTGACGCACCAGGTCCTCGTCTGAGTCCGCGATCGGGTCGACCCGGACATCGCGGCCGTCGGAATAGCCGACCCACACGTTGTCGTGCCCGTGCGCTTCGATGTTCTCCACCAGCGGGTCGTCCAAGTAGGGCTGCAGCCGACCCAGCCCGAACTGGGCTGCGAACACCGCCTCGGCGATCGCCTGTTCGTCCTCGGGGGTGGGCACCGCTTGCCCGGCGCGCATCCGTTCGCGCACCAGCTCGTCAACGCCGTCCTGAACAAGGGTGCGGGCCAGCTCCTGCTGCGCCGCCGTGCTGAGCGTTGGGCGGCGCTTGAGCTCCTCGGCCAGCGCCGTCGCCGTCGACTCGTGCAGCCGGCGGACAAGCGTCCAGTCCACCGAGACCGGTGATGCGTCGAGTCCTCGAGGCACGGCCACGGCGCGGAGGATGTCGGTGGTGAGGTCAGCGGACACGGCTGCCCCCGATCGTGGTCGCCGACGCAGGCACGGGCGCTGGCGGTGGCGCCAACCGGGTTTCGTGCGCCGCGGCGAACTCGACCAAGCGGTTTGCGACCGTCCGCGCAGCCCGTAGCAGCGCTGACTGGGCGAACAGCCGACCGGCCGGCGCACCATCACTGAGCACCGACGCCGCCTTGGCATCGCGCGGCAGCGAACCGATGACCTGAACGCCGAGCGCCTCGCCGATCTCCCGCTCGCCGTACGGCTCACCCGGCCCGACTACCAGCGTCGCCACCATGCCGACGTGGCCGTCTCCTCCGCGGAGCTCGGCAATCGCCTTCGTCGCCGCACGCACGGTCCGCAGCCCCGAGCCGGTGACCAGGACCACGGCGGCAGCCCGCCGAACGACGGCGGCCGGAAAGTGCTCGGCGCGCAACCGACCGCAGTCGGCGATTGCGTCGACCGTGCCGTCCTCCACCGACGCCAACGTGGCGGCCAGGCGAGCCCAGTCCACATGTCGGGCGCCGGCGGGGTCGGCCAAGCCGGGCAGGAGTCGCGCCCGCCCCTCGGGGTCGAGCCGCAGCAGCTGGCTGTCGAGGTGTGGGGCCAGACCGCCACGCCGCGCCGCGAGCTCCAGGTCGGCCAGCCCGCCGGCGGACAACTCGCCTCGGCCGTATCCCGCCAACACGTCCCCGCCGGCCGGGTCCAGCTCGGCCAGTACCACCGGCCGCGGCCAGGACAGCGCCAGCGCCAGGCCGCTGGTGGTCACCCCGGGCGCACCCTTAGCCGAACACAGCGCGATCAACACGGCAGTCGTCCCCGCCTACTCGTCGGCCACCACGACGATGGCGACCAGGCCTGCAGCGGCGCGAGCAGCGACGTCCGGCCCATCGGCCACGTCAACGAGCACGTCGACCACCCGCAACCCGTCAGGCCCCGGCGGACCCGCCTGGACCACGGTCGCGTCCACCACGCCCGGAGCCCCTACCTCGGTCGCGACTGGGGCACTGCCTGCGGCCACGGGCACCAGGAGGACGTCATCGCCGGGCCGCAGCGCGGTCGCCGGCAGCTGCACCGTCGACACCCCGACCCCGACCAGTTGCTGACCGGGGGCCGGGAGGCGCTGATCGGTCAGCGCGTCGATGGTGAGCAGCGACCCCGGCGTCAGGGTGGTCGCCGCCACCATGCCGATTACCTGGTCGCGGTCGCCGTACGGAATCGGCTGCAACGCCGGATCGGCCGAGATCCTCGCCTCCACCAGGTCGGCAGCGGTGATGGCCTGCCCCCAGGGCACCTCCCGGGCGAGCGCGATCACCGGGGACGTCTGGCCCAGCGACGTCGCCAGGTAGGTCGCCCCCAGCGCTCCGAGGACCACCATGGTTAGCGCCAGCGCCAGCAGCGCCGGACGGCGTCGCCGACGCGGCGGCGGTAGCACCGGCGCCCGGGACAGCCCGTTGCCCACAGCGGAGGGGGGCGCCGCGCTGGTCCTCGGCGGCTGGGTGCGAGTCATCGGCTGCTCCCGTCCTGGTTCAGGACGTGCAGCTCGCCGACGAACAGCTCCGACGACGAGGACAGCTCCAGCATCTCGCTGCCCGACAGTCCACCACCGGACCAGGTGACCGTCCACGTGCTCGTCGCTGTTACCGGCCACGGCCCACCGCCAGGCACGTGCCTGCTCGACGCCTCCGCATAGACGTGGCCACAGTCCGGTGATGGACCCTCGGCGCCCGGCGAGTACGGCGTCCCGGCGCCGCACACCACCGTGGTGCCATCCCCCATGTCCCAGACGATGCGGCCCACGCGGCCCACGGCAGCGACCGTGACGCCACCGGCTGACACCGACTGCCGAGTCGGCCCGAGGAACGCCTCCCCGCGCTCGGTCCACATCCACACCGGCAGGCCGACCAGCCCGCTGGTCGAGCCCGGTGGCGGCGCCATCCGGATCTCCGGCGCGCGCATCACCAGCGATGCAATCGCCTGCTCTGCCAGAACCCGCGGATCCACGGGAGGTGCAGGCGGCGCGGTACCGTTCGCCACGAAAACGAGCATCGTGGTGAGACCCGACCCATCCACCCGTGGACAGACCTGCACGTACATCACGCCGTCGTCCGGAGACCTCCCCTCCCACAGCATGCTGGTCGGCGCCGGCTGGGGCTCGGCCACGGTGTACGTGCACGGGTTCTGCGGTGAGGCGTCTCCGCCGGTCTCCGGTACTCCACCGGAGCTGGCACCGTCGACTACGAGGTCCGCGTCCGCAGGCTGACCGGGAGAAGTCGCCTCGACCAGGCAGATGCCGGTCTGCGCATCCTGCTTGGCGCACGCGACGGGTGCTGCCATAGCACTGCCCAACCCGCCAGGGGCCGCGAGCATCGCGGCCGCCAGCAGGACCACGCCGAACGTCCTCAGCATGGTCGGTCCGTCAGCGGGTCCAGCTGGCTGACCAGCCAAGGGGATCCAGGTTCGGCCTCGTAGCGGGTCACGGTGATGTCCCAGACGTAGCGGCGCGGGGTGCCTGGTGGCACGACCTCGCCGGTCTCCACCTTCACGACCCGCGTGCTCTGGCTGTCGTAGCAACCCGTGATTCTCACGGTCGGCCCATCGGGAGCCGCCAGCTCGACGTCGGTGACCTCCAGTTCGACGGCGGTGTCGCCTTCCTGGCGGAGGCCGATCGTTGCGTAGTCCCGCACTGCCGTGATGGCGAGCAGAGCGGCGGGGTCGCCCGAGAACCGCCGGATCTCCGGCTCCCAGTCCCTGGCGTCTGGGTCCTTCTTGGCGGCGTCAGTCACGCGCAGCATCTCGTTTACGACCGTGGTTGCGGTCTCTGCCGCCTCGTCCTCGGGAGTCGGCGCGTCGCTCGTCAGCGGAGAGGGCGACGGAGTCCGCGAAGACGAGAACGTCGTCGCGCTGGGTGAGGAGTCCGGACTGGCGTCGCTTGCCGCGCAGCCCGCGAGGGGCAGCAGCGCTAGGAGTACGCCGGCCGTCCACCGCCGCGTGGTCAACGCGGCTGCCCTCGCCGGGGCCGCAGGACGCGTTCCAGCACGAGCGTGACCCGAAAGCAGGCGGGCTCCGGGCGTCGAAGGCATGCCGGCCGCTGTCGCACTCGACTTTGTCGTGCGGGCCATGGGCACCTCCTGGGCAGTGGTGGGGGAAATTACCACCGAGATCGCCCGTGGGGGCAAGCCTTTCCTCCCGTAATCCTCCTGTTCAGCCGCCGAAAGACGCCAAGGCCGCGTGGTCGCTGCGGGAACGGCGGACGGCCGCCTCGACGCGGGCGATGTCCACACCGAGGACTTCGGCGACGGCGGCGATCACCTTGGCGGAGTCATCTACACCGGGGCGACCGTCCTCCAGGCGCACATACGTCATGACTGACAGGCCGGGAGCAGTCACCTGGTTCGTGGCGAATCCGGCCGCCAAACGGAGGGCCGCCAAGGGTGGGTCTCCTGCATCGACGTCGAGCAGGTACAACGGGTCGACGCCCAGCGCGGATGCCAACCGCGGTACGAAGCGGGGTCGCGGGCGTTCGAGTCCGGTCTCCCAGACCCGGATGCGCGCCGGGCTGGAGAGCTCCAGCTTCGTGGCCAGTTGTTCCCTCGTCAGCCCCACGGCCTCACGGGCAGCCTGCAAGCGGTCACCTCGAAGCAGTGGCCGCGCCATGGCAGCTCCCCTACGTCACCCGTTCGGCGGACACCCGCTCGTGTGACGTCGAACCCTAGCCGCAACCTCGACTCCGTCCGACGGGCCTCGTCGTGGCGCGAGACCACTTTCGTTGACCGGAGAACTACAGGAGCAATACCGGAGAACGCGCTCGGAGCGGAGCGAAGCGAGTCGAGTCGAAGTCATGCGGGCGGGACCGCGCGGCCGAGCTCCGTGCGCTGTCCGTAAGGGCGTCCCACTATGACGCGCACCCGGCGAGTAGCCGCTGGCCCGTACACGAGGCTGACCTCCGGTACTTCCCCAGGAATCTTCCAGTAGCCGAAGACGCATCCGAGGCGCCGGCCTGGCTGATGACGGCAGACGGGCGGTGCTCCCGTTCACTGGAACGAGAGAACTTCTGGAGCCTCGTTCGAGACCATTGGACGGCAGGCAGCAATCGCTCCAGCACGGTCCGGACCCGTGTCAGCGGGAGCGGGACAGTTCCGGAGGATAACGACATGGGCGATGCTCAACTGCTCCACGACGTGCTGGGCGCCGATCCCCTGCTGCTGACGCCGGAGGAGGCGGTGGGCCTGCTCCGGGCCGGCTGTAGGACGACCATCCGTCCAAGGCCTCCGGCAAGGGCGGAGGCCGGCCCTGCGGCGCGTCCGGTCCAGCCCGACGTCATCGCTGGTTGGGAGGGATCGCGGTGAACCTTGAGGACCTCAGAGCCAGCGGCTCCGCCGTTGTGACCGTCGCACAGGCGGCCTCGGTATTCGGTGTCGACGTCCGCACGGTGACCCGAGCCATCGAGAACGGCGAGCTGCCGGTGGTCCGGTTGGGTCGACGAGTACTCATCCCACGCCTACCCCTGTTGGCCGTCCTCGGCGTGGCCGTCGACGACGCTCTCGGAGGCCTAAACGACACCTCTGCCGGTAGCCGGTAGCCGGTAGCCGGTAGCCGGTAGCCGGTAGCCGGTAGCCATGCATCCCATAACGACCGAGCTGATCGCAACCAGGACGCCCAGCGGCAGTACCGACAACTCGCCGCCCAGCCGACAACGCGTCGTCTGCGTGGGATGGCATACCCGGGACCGAGCTGGCCGACCGGTCAGGAGTCGGGTCCGCGAAGGATCGCCTCGTGATACTCCGCGTGATACTGCCGCCCGCGCATTCAGCAGTATCTGAATGCGAATTTGGGCCGTCTCGGCGTCGCCGGTGAAGGCAAAAGCGCAGGCCAAGGCGCCAGGACGCATCTAGATGCTCAACTGCGGACAGGAGTTCAAGTCCCCCCTCGGACACCGCAGACAACCCCCATGGCCGCCGGCCGTGGGGGTTCTGTTTCGCCAGGTGGTCTTTCGTGGCCACGAGGCCCAGAGACGCTGTGGCTACCGCGCTGGTGGCTCCTTGACCGCCGATGGCTGTTTGACCATAATTCGGGTCATGTCGACACTCTCCTTGGCCTCCGTGAAGGCACACTTCAGCCGGGTCATCGACGAGGTCGCGGGAACCCATGAGCGAGTAACAGTGACCAAGAACGGCAGTCCCGTCGCCGTCATTCTCGCCGTCGAGGACTACGACTCAATGGTCGAAACCCTCGAGATCCTGTCCGACCCCAAGGCCGTGGCCGAGATCAGGCAGGCGGAGTCGCAGATGCGCGACGGGAAGGTCTACGCCGAGGCTGACGTGCGCGCCGCTCTGGCCGCACGTCGCCGATGAGCGAGTCGCCGATCTACAACGTCGTCGTGTCCGCGGCGGCCAAGCGCGCCATCGAGCGGGACCTACCGGAAGCAGTCGCTGTCGCCGTCGTCGATTTCCTCTACGGGCCACTCGCTGAGGGCCCCCGCCGCGTGGGCAAGCCCTTGCGCTTCGACCTGGAGCGCTACTGGTCCGCCCGCAGGGGCCAGTACCGCGTCATCTACTCGATCCACGAGGATGAGGTCCTGGTCCGGGTCGTTCGCATCTCACACCGCGCCGACGTCTACGGCTGATCACCGCCGCTTCGGAGCCACGTCGAGCAGCCGTGTGCGTATGTAGCGTGTCGCCCCTCGGACACAGCGATAGGCACACCGCCCGCCCTGACTCCGTGCGGCGGTCAGAGGCGGTCGCCCCCTGCACTCCGCACGGCGCGGAGCAGCACAGGAGTATCGACCCCGTCGTCGAAACGATCCTCATCGACGCCGGCAGAGCCGACGCGTACTACGTCGCGCTTCTCACCGTCTTCCAGAAAGAGTGCCCACGTCCAGTCGACGCGTTCCCGCCGGAGACGCGCGTGACCGCCCCGCCGGAGACGCCGACCGACTCGCAGCCGACGGCGACGTAGCCTGACGACCGACCCGACGGCATCTCCCTATCTGCCCTGGAGTTCGGACAGGGCCCGTTCGGCCCGAGTCAGAACCCGTGCCCGCGGCGTCGCCGTAGCCACCATCCGGGTCTGTTCCAGCACGTGGGCGCCCAGGTGTTCGGACAGAGTGGCCTCGAGCACGAGGTATCGCTCGACGTCCTGGCCGATGGGCGATGGCGCAGCGGCCGCGCCCTGCGCCGCCCCGAGACAGAACGCCGCGTCGGCCCACCGCCCCTTCTCGGTCAGCAGCTCCGCGAGGATCCGCAGCAGGGTCCACACCTGGGTCCAAGCGCCCAACCGGCGCAGGTGCGCGAAGAGGGCCACTCCCAGGACGATCGCGTCGTCGTGCCGACCGCCGCGCACCAGCAGGGCGAACAGCGCGATGCGAGACACCCGGCCGACCTGCTCCGCGTCCACGCGGTCAGCCTCCGCCGACGCCTCCCCCAGCAGTGCTGCGCCGCGTGAGGGGTCGGTCCGGGCCTCGACCTCGCCGGCGGCATACCGGGCGAAGGCACACGACGCGTCGCTGCCCGAGGGGCTGGCGGCGAGCGCGATCTCGGCGTGCTCCCGTGCGGCGACCAATTCGTCCGAGTAGCACGCGATCAACGCCAGCGAGGCGTTCGCCTCCCCGGTCAGCGCGGGAATGGCTGCCAGGCTTCGGAACCACCGACCGGAGTCGGCGAGGTCCCCGGCATACATCGCGGCCACGGCGAGGGCCAATTGCGCCGTGGCCGCGGAATTGGCGTCCTGGGACACCGCCAGCGCGGTTGTTCCGAGCGCGCGCGCGCGTGCGGGATCGCCCCGCTCGCCGATCGAGAACGCAGCGGTCGCAAGCCCGGCGGCCACGTCCGGGGTGGGGTCTGCTGCCCCGCGCTCCCCCACCTCGATCATCAGGTCCCGGAGCTCCAGGCTGGGCGTCCAGTGCAGACAGCGGGCCACGGCGTGCGCAATCTCCGAGGCAAGCACGAGTTCCCCCGCATCCAGGGCTCGCCGCAGGGCGCTCTCGACCTCGGTGCTGCAGGCGGTCAACCGAGCCGCCACCACGGCACCGTCGACTCGAGACCAGTCGTGCCGGATCTGGGCGACCACGTCGCGCACCCACGCGCCGTGCGCCGACCCGGCCTCTGACCGACGACCCGACTCCTCGAGACGGCGCGCGGCGAAGGCCCGGACCATCTCCAACAGCCGATAGCGCGACCCGCTGCTGGTCTCGTGGTGGATGACCAGTGAGGACTCGATCAACTCGGCGAGGACCGGGTCCACGTCGCCGGACCACCCGGGCACGTGCGCCATCAGGCCCACGACCGCGTCCGCCGAGAAGTCGCCGGCGAAGACGGACAGATGGTCGAGCAGTGCCTGTTGACCGGGCTGGAGCAGCTGGTAGGACCAGGCCACCACCGCCGACAGCCCACCGGACTTCTTGACGACGTCGGTCGGGAGCCGCGCGAGCACGCCGCTGACACCGGAGGTCGCGGTGCGGGACGCCGCGAGCTCGAGGGCCAGCGGGAGCCCGTCGCAGCGCCGGCACAACTCCGCGACCTCCACGATGTTGTCGGCGGTCACGGCGAAGGTCGGGCGCAGCCGGCGGACCCGGTCGCCGAACAGCCGGACGGAGGCTGCAGCGCCCTGGCTGCCGACGGTGGTGTCCGGGTCGGGCACCCGCAGCGGACCGAGCGGCAGAACCAGCTCCGAGGCGAGCCCGAGCCGCCGCCGACTCGTGACCAGCACCCGCACGTCTCGGCACCGCTGGGCGATGACGGAGACCAGCGGCACGACCTCGCCGTTCACGTGCTCGCAATTGTCGAGCACCAGCAGGTGCGGCACGGCGCTGAGGTACTCCACGAGGTCGTCGAGAACCGAGTGCGTCCCGGAGTCGGTTCCCGGCCGCAGCCCGAGCACGTCGGCCACCGTCGTCGTGACCCGCCCAGGGACGACGGGCGCCAGCTCGATCACCGCAACCGTGAGACCCAGCCGGTCGTGCAGGCCGGCGATCGCCTCGGCCGCGAGCCGGGACTTGCCGACTCCGCCGGGGCCTGTGACCACGGTGACCCGGTTCCCTGCGACGGCGGTGACCAGATCGGCCAGCTCGTCCTCCCGGCCCACGAACGCGGTCGAGATGTCCAGCCACGCCGGCACCCCGGAGGTGTCCCACCGGACCGGCTCCAGGGCATGCCCGAGGATTCGGCCCTCCAGGGCGACCAGGTCCGGCGAGGGGTCCAGTCCCAGCTCCGCACTGAGCAGGGCCCGATAGGACCGCAGCCGTTCCAGTGCCGCAGCCTGCCGGCCCCCGTGGTACAGCGCCGTCACCAGCAGCTCCAGCGCATGCTCCCGGAACGGCTGCTCGGCCAGCATCTCCTCCAGCACCACCGCGGCCGCACCCGGCTCGCCGGCCCGGATGAGCGCTGCCGCTCGCGCCTCGACAGCGTCCCTGCGCATCTGCTCCAGACGATGAGCGGCGGCGGTGGCGAAGGGCGCGTCGGCGTACTCCCCGTACGCCGGCCCCCGCCACAGTGCCAGGGCGCGGCCGAGCACCTCGCCGGCCAGTTGCGGCTCGGCCGTCTTGGCTCGCTCGACCAGCTCCTCGAACTCCGCTGCGTCGACCGCCGCGCCGGTGAGCCGGTACCCGGCCGGCCCCCACCCGATCGCGTCGCGGCCCAGCACCGTGCGGAGCCGGGAAAGGATGGTGCGGAGCGCTTTCGGCGGGACCTGCGGCAGGTCGTCGCGCCAGACCGCTTCGATGAGCGCGTCCGCCGAGACCGGTTGTCCGGCGTGTACCAGCAGGCACGTCAGCGCGGCCCGTCGACGGCCCGGAGGGATGTTCCGCGGTTGCCCGTCGACCAGGACCTCGAGCGCTCCGAGGACGCCGAACAGCAGCTCAGGCATTTCCTCCAGTGTGCCCGAATCCCGCGTGAAACCCCCGTGAATCCTGCGGGGACCACGCTGGCCCGCATCGATCCGAAGAGGAGGAGCCATGACTACCGCTGCACCGGACATGGAGAAGGTCGGGGCGTTCGCCCAGCAGGTCGGCGCCGTGCTGGCCGGCGGGGCGACGACCGCGATGATGGTGGTCGGCGACCGGGCCGGCCTGTATGCCGCGATGGCGGCGGGCGGGCCGCTCACCCCCGCGCAGCTCGCCAGAGAGGCCGGAGCGGCCGAGCCCTACGTACGCGAGTGGTTGTCGCAGCAGGCGGCGGTCGGCTTCGTGACGTTCGACCCGATCGACGGGACCTTCACCCTGCCGCCCGAGCATGCCGCCGTGCTGGCCTCGGACGACTCGCCGGCCGCGATGATCGGTGCTGCCCCCCTGATCAGCGGCATGCACCGCCGGACCGACCAGCTGGTGGAGGTGTTCCGCAGCGGTGCCGGCATCCCGTGGGCCGACCAGGATCCGGCCACCTTCGAGTCGACGGAGCGATTCTTCCGCGTCGGCTACCGCAACAGCCTGCTGAGCGAGTGGATCCCGGCGCTGGACGGCGTCCACGAGAAGCTCCAGGCGGGCGCCACGGTGGTCGATGTCGGCTGTGGGCACGGCGCTCCGCTCCTGCTGATGGCCGAGGCGTACCCGAACTCGCAGTTCGTCGGGTACGACGTGCACCGACCCTCGGTCGAGACCGCCACCAAGCGGGCCGCCGAGGCCGGGGTCTCGAACCGGGTGCGCTTCGAGGTCAACTTCTGCCAGGGTTACCCGGACACCGGGGTGGACGTCGTCACGTTCTTCGACGCCTTCCACGACCTCGGTGACCCGGTGGGGGCGGCCTCGCACGCGCGCCGTTCCCTCGCCCCCGACGGCACCCTGGTGCTGGTGGAGCCGTTGGCCGCCGACGACCTCGCTACGACGCTGGCCACGGCGCCCATGGCAGCGCTCGGCTTCGCGGCGTCGACCTTCTTCTGCACGCCGAACTCCCTGTCCCAGCCGGTCGGCCTGGCGCTGGGTGCACAGGCCGGCGAGGCGCGGCTCCGAGACGCGTTGACCGAAGCCGGCTACAGCTCCGTTCGCCGGGCGGCCGAGAACGACTTCAACATGGTGGTCGAGGCGAAGCCGTAGGTCCTGAACAGCTCCTCGCCGGCGCGGGTTCGAGGGCTTCTGACACGCTGTCAGTCGGTGGAGGCCCTCTGTCCCTCACCGTCTCGGCGACGAAAGCCGTGTGCGTATGTACCGTGTCGCCCCTCGGACACCAGCTGATGCACACTGATGGGAAGCCCCTTACACGGCTCCTCGCGGCAGGACCCATCGGTGCTCGAACTCGAGTGCCTCGGCAGCCATCTCGAAGTCGGCGTCGTAGTGCACGATCGTCATCCCGTGCTCAGCCGCGAGTACCGCCGTCAACAGATCGATGATGCCCACCGCTCGATGCCGCCCCGTGCGAGCCAGGAAACGCTGCGCGTCGAATGCCCGTTGCCAGTGGCCATCGTCGGTGGGCAGGTACTCATACGCCTCACGGCGGTCGGCCCGCACCTGCTCGTACTCCGCCGGGCTCCGTGTGCTGTAGAGCGCCTCGGCATCCAGGCCGGCGCAGGTAGCCACCAGCCCCCCGGTGATGAGGGGCTCCAGTCGGTCGGACACAGCAGCCAGCCGCATCCTGGCCGCCGCACTGGTGTCGATGAGGAACCGGGCGATCACCGCCACACGTCAGACCGCTGGCGCGGATCTGCCATCGACTCGAGCCCACCCTCCTGGAGCCAGGCCACCTGCCGGGCGCGCGCGGCCGCGTTCGCCGCTTGCCGCAAGGCGGCGCGGACCGTGTCCGACACCCCGGTGGTATTCAGCTCGCGTTGCGCCTGCGCCAGCAGCTCGTCATCCAGGTCGATCAGGCGCTTCGTCATCCGGGAGTACCTCTCGGCGAATATATACTAGGAGAATTCAGCGTATATCGATGCACTCATTCCGCACAACCTCTCGGTTGCGCCGATCGCCACGCTCGAATCCGTGTGCGTATGTGGCGTGTCGCCCCTCGGACACCAGCTGATGCACACCAGCATGACTACGCCCGCTTGTTGGGCTGCAAGCTGGCCGGTATCCGCGGTGGCTTCTACTGCACCACATGCCATGACGGGTCTATCCGCTGCAGGCGCTGCTCGCCCCCGCGCTGACCCGGCGGCTCATCGAGGAGCACGTCCGCCGGCCACCACCGACCAGCGGGGTGCCCGCCGCCGTCCGGGAGCTGACCGAACGCGAGCGGCAGGTGCTCGAGCTGGTGGCCCGGGGCCTGACCAACGAGGACATCGCGCGGACGCTGTTCATCGCCGAGGCCACGGTGAAGACCCACGTCAACCGGATCCTGGCCAAGCTCGGTCTTCGGGGCCGGGTGCAGGCCGTCGTCCTGGCCTACGAGACCGGCCTGATCATCCCCGGTGAGGCTCGCCGCTGATGTCGGAGCGCAGGCACGGCATGCAATGTTCGCCGCGGCGACGAGCCGTCCGATGACGGCGGTGTCGACCCTGGCCCGAGTTGCCACGACCCGCGCCAGCGCCCTCCGATTCCGTCGTAGCGGTACCCGTCTAGCAGCAGGTGCAGGCGTGTCGACTGGTTCCCCGGGACACCGGCAGGACCCATGGCCTCCGGCCCTGGCAGCCGTTCCACCGACGACCTCCCGGCCGAGGGCGGGCAGGTTCTTGCCCCGGCATCAGCCGGCAGAGCGCCCCAGCCGTGTGCGTATGTACCGTGTCGCCCCTCGGACACAAAGCGAAAGCCCCACGGCGGCCCCGTGGGGCTTCGTCGTTGCGGGGAACGACGTCGCTCCCGTCGTCGCTTCCGTCGTCGCGACAGCAGAGCCGTCTCGACGGAGCGCACGTCGGTGCCAGCGTCCGCGCCGACGGGTGCCACGCCCATGCTGGTGCAGCCGAGCCAGCGCATCGACTCGGCGACGGCCCGTTCAGCCTCCGGCGAGGTGAGAGAGCCTGGGCCTGCCGCGCAGCCGCTACGGCTGCACAGCCCCGACAGCCTCCGAGGCAGTCAGATTGGCGACGGTCTCGGCAGACCGCTGCAGGGCAGCGGCCCCGGCCAATCGGGCGGCATGCGGTTCCCGGAGCACCGGAACCCGTCCCGCTCGAGGAGTTCGACCGGTTCGAGCGGTCGACCACCCGCTGTGCCACGCTCGGGGTCCCGTCCTACCGGGAGCATGTCGTCGCTGCGCTTCTCGCGGCGCTCCCGGTGAGGATCCCCAGGCCGCCGCACGTCCCAGCTGAGAGAGGCCCTTGATGCAGACCGCTGAACCGACGGAGCTGTTCGACCTGCGCATGAGCGAGGAGGCCCGGCCGCTCTTCGACCGCGTCGTCCGGTTCCTCGAGGACGTTGTCGCGCCGATGCAGGAGGAGTACTTCCGGCTCGGCGAGGGGCGCGCCGACCCGTGGACGTACGCATCGGGTCAGCTCGAGGCGCTCGACGCGGCCAAGGCCAAGGCCAAGGAGGCCGGCCTGTGGAACTTCTTCCTCCCCGACTCCGAGGTCGGCGGCCTCACCAACCTCGACTACGCCTACATCGCCGTCGAGCTCGGCAAGTACCCGCTCGGCTCCGAGACGCTCAACTGCTCGGCCCCGGACACCGGCAACATGGAGGTGCTCGAGCGCGTCGGGACCCCTGAGCAGAAGGCCCAGTGGCTCGAGCCCCTGCTCAACGGCGAGATCCGTTCCGCCTACGCCATGACCGAGCCCGACGTCGCCAGCTCCGACGCCAAGAACGTCCGGCTCCAGGCGGTGCGCGACGGCGACGAGTACGTCCTCAACGGCGAGAAGTACTACATCTCCGGCGCCGGGGACCCCCGCTGCAAGATCATGATCGTCATGTGCCAGACCAACCCGGACGCGCCCGCGCACGCGCAGCAGTCCCAGATCCTCGTACCGATGGACACGCCCGGCGTCGACGTCCTCGGCCCGATGCGCGTGTTCGGCCGCGACGACGCGCCCCACGGCCACATGCACCTCCGGTTCACCGACGTGCGCGTGCCCGCATCCAACATGCTCCTCGGTGAAGGCCGTGGCTTCGAGATCAGCCAGGTGCGTCTAGGGCCCGGGCGCATCCACCACTGCATGCGTTCCATCGGCCAGGGCGAGAAGGCCCTCGAGCTGATGATCCGCCGGGGCAAGTTCCGGGAGGCGTTCGGCAAGCCCATCCTCCACCTCGGCAAGAACATGGAGACGGTGTCGCGGGCGCGCATCGAGCTCGATGCCTGCCGGCTCATGGTGCTGAAGGCCGCCAAGGCGATGGACGTGCTCGGCAACTCCGAGGCCCGCGTCTACGTCTCGGCGGTGAAGGCGATGGTGCCGGAGAGGGTGTGCCAGATCATCGACCAGGCCATCCAGATCCACGGCGCCACCGGGGTGTCGCAGTGGACGCCGCTGGCCGACATGTACACCAGCCAGCGCACCCTCCGCCTGGCCGACGGGCCCGACGAGGTGCACCACTTCGTCGTCGCCCGCCACGAGGCCGGTCGCTACGCCGAACCTGCCCCGGGTCGATCCGAAGCCCTCGGCGAGGGCGTCTTCGCCGGCCCCTGAGCGCTTCAGCCGACCGCTCGCCGCCGCTGGCTGGTGGACGGCTGTCGAGTCCGTCGTCCCCCGCCCCCCGTCGCAGCGTCGCGGCCGGACCGGTCGGCACACGCATCCGATGAGCACCCTCGAACCCACCACGGCGGGCCCCGGTCGCCGAGGTGACCGGGCCCCGCCGTCGTGCTGGTGGAGGACGACTGCGCCGGCCTGCCGTGGAGGCTGCTCGACCTCCACGGCGGGTCGGGCCCACCCTCGCGGGCGTGGTGGCGGGCATCGAGGCGACCCCGGAGTGCTGCAGACGGTCATCAGCGAGGGGCGACGGCCGTCAGGGCTGACGGGGGCCCGGAGGAGGGCGTGTGCGCACGTAGCGTGTCGCCCCTCGGACACCGAGCTGGACCCCCACGGCTTCTGGGTCGGCGGGGGGCCTCCCCGTTCTGATGTCGGCGCATCGGCTCGATGCGCGAAGGACGATGACGGCCGGCTGGGTGGACTCACTTCTCCGCCGCCCGCTGGTCGCTGCCTCATGGGCAAGCGGCTGGCTGAGCCCGGAGTCCATCCCGCTCAATCGATCATCTCGACCGACACGTGCAGTGCGCGGTAGGTGTCGAGCGCACGACGGTCGCGGCTGATCAGCGTGAGCCCGTGCTCGGCAGCCGCGGCCCCGACCAGCGCGTCGTAGACCGAGCCGCCGGCGATGCGCAGGTCGGCCAGCGTCGCGAGCAGGACGGCGGTCTTCTCGCTGCTCAGGAAGCGACTGTGCGGGAAGTTGGTCGCCAATAGCCGGTGCGCAGCCCCTGGGACCAGTCGGGACGCCGACGGCAGGCGGGTCAGGACCGAGAAGGTCTCGAACGCGGCGTGGCCGGCCAAGCCGAGTTGCCGATCGGCCAGCGCAGAGAAGGTCGCCTCGTGGTGCTCGTGATCCTGGACGAGGAAGGCGATCGCGGCACTGGTGTCGAGCAGGTGGGGCACGGAGCTACCGCTGGTCGACATCGCGCAGGTACTGGACCCGATCGTCATCGAGCGCATCGCCACTTGCCGGCACCGTGAGTCGACCGTTGCGCTCGGTCAGCCGATCGCTGGCCAGCGGTTCCACCCGCAACGTCGCACCCTCGACGCGGATGTCGACCTCACCTGGGCCCAGGCCGACACGCTCGCGCAACTCCTTGGGGATGACCAGACGTCCTGCCTTGTCGATGGTCGTGCGCATACCACGACGCTACCATCTGCATGGGATTAACACTCCGGCGTTGCGTCCACGTGAGAGACGTCCTGCTGGGCACCTGGGCCGGCCGCCTAGCATCACTGCGATGGACGACGCCCGAGCAGCCTTTCTGGCGGCCGCAGACGATGCCGGATCGCACGGGCCTGCTGCGCTGGGAGCGGTCCGCGCGTTGATCGGCGAGATGCTCGCTCGCCAGATCACCGATGACGACCCCGCCGAGGTGTGGCGGACCGCCCTCCGGCTGCTCGACGCCGGACTGGACCGGGCGACCGTCCACCGGCAGCTCCGCCTGACGCTGACCGCGTCCTGGGGACCGGCGCCGACGCGGAGGTCGACCTCGACGAGGAGGGCTATCTCGCGGCGCTCGCCCGGCTGCCGGTGCCGACCGGCGAGGAGATCGAGCAGCACGTCGTCGCCGTCGTCCGGGAGCGGCAGCCGGTCGGGACGGACGACGTCGACCGGCTGGTGATCGAGCAGCTCGGCGCGACCCCCGACGACCCGCTGGTCGAGCAGCTCCTCGACCGGGTCATCGACGGTCTGCTGCGGGACGACGAGAGCCCGATCGCGATGCTCGCGCCGGACCTGCTGGTCCACGTCCCCGCTCTGCTCGACGGTGTCGTCCTCACCCATCGGCTCACCGACGACGAGAGGGAGTCGGGTGTGCTGCTCGCCGTGGACCTGCCCGGCTTCGCACGCACCGGCCTGCAGCACCACGGCGAGGCCATCCACGACTGCGTGGGGGACGACGGGTTGCCACGGTGGCTCGGCCCCCGCGACTGGCTGACTTCGTTTCCGGCCGGCTCGCTGCTCACCGTCCGAGCGCAGGCGGACGGCGAGATCGCACTCGCGGCTCTCAGTTCCGAGCCCACTGCCGCCGACGAGCTGGTCGGCACGGTGCGCGCCGCCTACGACACCGAGGTCGAGGAGCCCTGGCTGCCGGTTCCCGCTGAGGACCTGCTGCTCGCGACGCTGGTCCGCGACCGGGGGGCGTTCGCTCAGCCGGCGCCCCCGCTCACCGAGCTCGCCGTCGCGGCGGGCCTGGAGCTGCGCGGGGCCAGCTTCGCCCACGAGGAGTCCGTGTGGCGCCAGGCGGCCATCGCCGACCGGCACTACCGGATCATCCACCGGCTCGGCGCCGGCCCGGAGGTGTCCGCCGCGGGACGGGCGCTCGAGCTTCTCGACGAGGGCATCCCCGACCGGACGGCGGCGCACGAGGTGCTGCGGAACCTGTACTCGCTGCCCGTCCTGGAGGTGGTCGTCGACGAGCTCCTCGGAACGTCCGACGATGCGGACCGCGCAGCCCGACTCGCTGTGCACGCCGACCGCCTGCTCGCACTGACCTCGCGACCCGCGGAGCAGGCGGTCGCGCACTGGTTGGCCGCGGCGGCGGCAGAGCGGCTGGGTGCCGCTCAGGACGCGGAGACGCAGCTCCGGGCCGCCGTCCGTGCCGATCCCGGTTGGCCGGCTGCAGAGGACCGGCTCGCGTGGTACGAGTCCGACCGCGGGAACGCCGTCGCTGCGGTCGCACGGCTGCGCCGGCTGGGATTCTCCCGACAGGACAGCCCGGACCTGGCCGTTCTGGAGCGGTTCGCGGAAGCGCCGGTGGAGCGGTCGCTCGGCCGCAACGAGCCGTGCTGGTGCGGATCGGGACGCAAGTACAAGGTGTGTCATCTGAACCGCCCGGAGCAGCCTTCGCTGCCCGACCGGGTCGGCTGGCTGTACCGGAAGGCGGTGGCCTATCTGGAGCGGCGCGGGGGCGAGGTGCGGTCGGTGGTGTCCGAGCATGCGCTCGCCCTCGTCTCCGCCGACGCCGACGCCGACGCGATCGACGACGCGCTGGAGGACCCACTGGTGTCCGACACCGTGCTGCACGAGGGCGGCTGGTGGCCGCGGTTCCTCGACGATCGAGGGCCGCTGCTACCGGACGACGAGGCGCTGCTGGCCGCCTCGTGGGCCCTGGTCGAGCGGACGGTCTGCGAGGTGCTCGACGTCGTCCCCGGCCGTGGTCTCACCGTTCGGGACCTCCGGACCGGTGACCGTCTCGACGTCCGGGAGCGGACCTTCAGCCGCACCGCCCGCAGCGGGACGCTGGTGTGCGCCCGCATCGTTCCCGACGGCGAGACGCACCAGTTCGTCGGCGGCCTCTTCCCGGTGGCGCCCGGCACCGAGGCGGCGCTGCTCGAACTACTGGACCAGCACGACGGGCCTGCGCTGCTCGAGTACGTCGCCGACCTGCGCCGACCGCCGCGGCTCATCACCACGGACGGCGAGCCCCTACTGGACTGTCGCGCGGAGTTTCGCGTTCCCGACCCGTCTTCCGCACGCAGCGTGCTCGACCACCGCTACGAGCGGGACGACGACGGCGGCTGTCGTTCGCGGCGCCGGAGAAGGGTGCGGCCACAGCCGCTTCGCGCACCGTCCTGGCCTGGCTTCGCCTGCAGGACGACACGCTCACCGTGCGGACGATGTCCGCCGCCCGGCTCGATGCCTGCCTGGCCGACATCCGCTCCGACCTCCCTGCCGCTCGGCTGGTCCTCGACGAGCGTGGCCCGATCGAGTCGGCAGCGATCGCGCGCCCCGCCTCCGAGTCGCCCACGGTGCCCGACGACATCCTGCTCGAGTGGCTGGACGAGCAGGAGCGCGCGTGGTGCAGGGAGCCCGTACCGGCGCTCGGCGGCCGCACCCCGCAGGAGGCGGCTGCCGACCCCACCCGCCGCGACGAGCTGTCCCGGCTGATCGCCAGCTTTCCGCACGTCGATCCGGCCAGCGGCGCGGTCGGACTGCGGCCGCATCGGCTGCGCGAACTGCTCCAACTTCCGGCGATGCCTTGATGCCCGGAGGCAGTCTCGCCGTAGCACGCTGTCTGCAGCCGCCGCTCTCACAGGACGGGTGCCGGCCTGGAAGTCGTCAGGGAATCTCCTGGCTTCGTGGAACGAGACGTGTGCGCATGTAGCGTGTCCCCGCCTCGGACACCGAGCCTTGATCACACCTCCCCAGGTGACCGGATGCTCGGCCGGCGGTGGCCACGGCAGGCCATCGGCGCATCCTCTGCCCAGCGACCGACCGCGCGGATGCCCGCTGCACTCGCTGGGCCTCGCCGGCCATGGCCTCCTCCCTTGGCGAGCAGGAGGGGCCGGCCGGGTGGGATGACTCCGGGAGGATGGCCGTCGGGACGATGTGTCGAGAGGTCTTGTGTGGACCCCTCGGAAGGATCAGCATGACCGCAGCGGACGCGTCCTCGGGCGGTTGGTGTCGACTCCTGCTCCACCTGTCTGCCCCGACGCTGGGGCAGCGTCAGGTCCCTGGCGGTGAAGGAGGCCTCAGTGCCCGAAGGGGGAAGCGGCGGGGGCAGGGTGGCCATCACCTGCGCGCTCATTGCAGCGGTCGCCGCCGTGATCACTGCCATGATCCAGACGGGACTTGTCAGGCCGGACTCGCGCACGGCGTCAACACTCACGGACGCGCCGCAGACGGTGGAGTCGACCCCGCATCCTGACTCTCCAGCGCCGTCACCTCCGATGCAGCCTGAGACGGCACCACAGGTGGACCTGCCGGTTCAAGACTCGGACGACTCAGCGCTGCCGGCCCCGCCCGTGCTCTCGGTGACTCCCGAGCAGGTCGGCCTCTACCAACCGTGGGCGATCGTTGGTTCAGGTTTCCCGGCCGATACTCAGATTCACGTCTTCGACGATCCATACAACCTGTCCCTCTGGGTGGACACCGATAGCACTGGAGATCTGCGAGTAGTGGAAGGTCTCACCGCCCACCTCGACTACTGCGAGGAGGAACCGGTCAATCTGTACGCCGAGGTGGATGGCGAGATAGTTGCGGAAACCATGACCCCCGTCTGCGTGGACTGACTTCAGTGGTGCTGCGCCCGGTCGCTTCTCCCCTCGTGGACTGCGACATGGGACACGGGGAAGGCCCCCAACCGTCGACGACCCTCGAGGACCGGCCTCCGGGCCTCATCCGGGGCCACTCCCCACCAGGGGAAGCAACCGTTGCGGGTCACCGTCGACCGGCGGGGACACGAGGTGGCCCGGACACCCGGCCGGACCGGGCCAACCGTGCCTGCCCCCTCGACCGCGGCCGGCTTCCACCCAACCCGCCCATGGCCGCGGGCGTGCTACGCCGCCGCCGCTCGGCTTGGCCGACGTGTGCCGGACGGAGCTGCCGACGCCGAGCCGGTGAGCCCATTCAGGCGCGACGACGTCGGAGGCCGTCGCGCTCGCCGGGCGCCTGTCCCCGGACGTCGTGCTGATGGACCTGAACTCGTCCGACGGATGCGACCTCGACGCCACCCGAGCCGTGCTGCGGAGACGTGCCAGGGCTACGGCGCCTGCGTGCCGCGGTGAGCGCCTGCTCGACGAGCGCACGCTCGGTCGATCTGCCGGGTCACCCGCGGCCCGCGAATGCCTGTTCCTCCGTGAGGGGACCGTGGGCCCGGATCGCGTCTGCCGAGTCTCCGTACATCTCCACGAGCTCCGACAGGTCCTGAGGCGCTGGAGCCGCGGCGGCACCCCTCCCCCTGTTCGCCAGCGCGTCGAAGCGGGCGTGCACGGCGGTGATGATCCTGTCCCGGTCGGACCAGGTGAAGTTCGGCGACTTCCAGGCGATGGCGACCGCCGCGCTCCGGTAGTTCTGAGCCAGTTCGGGCATGCCCTGCTCCAGGGCATCCACCGCGCGACCGAACTGCTCCTCGAGCTCGGGCAGCCAGAAGTCGTCCCGCTCGGATCGCGACTCCACCCGCAGGAGGAGGAAGTCCCAGCCGACCAGGTGCGAGGTCGTGCCGCCGCCGTTGAGGGTGTGCAGCCGGTTGTCCACGACGCGCAACGTCCCCGGATCGACCTGCTCGTCGGTGGCCAGGAGGGCGGCGAGGTACGTGCCGCGCAGGCCTGAGGAATTCGATGCCTGTCCTGGATCCCTCTCCGGCGCACTGGACCAGCCCTGGTGCACGTCGAGGTGGACCTGGCCGTCGGTCCCGGCGACGAGGTCGCGGGCCCCCGTCGCCACCTGCTGGGCAACGGTGACCGCTTGGTCGACAGCGGGGATGGGCAAGTGCGACACGGCCTGGAGGACGTCGACGACCACGTCGAGCCGCGTGCCCGACTGCAGGCCGAAGAGCGCAGCATCGATCTCCAGCACGCCACCGGGATAGGGGAGCAAGTCGGTGACCGGGTAGTTGAGCAGCGCCACTCCGCCGTCGCTGGGCGTCAGCTTCGGGCGCAACATGCGGGTGACCTGGAGCGTCGGCCGGCCGGCCACGGTCAGCGAGACCGACACCGAAGCCGCCGGCAACCAGTGCGCGAGCAACGTCGAGCGCTGCGCCAGGAACATCTCGCACAACCACACCCTGAGGTAATCGCTGTCCGCCTTCAGAGGCCGGCTGCTTTCGTCGGGCAACTCCCTCACCAGGTACGGGTTCGCGGCGCGCTGGCCCGTCCGCTTGATCGCGTCCCACCACCCCATGACAGCCCCTCTTCCCCGGTCGGTCGCCGCTGGCAGACCTCAGCCTTGTGCGTGCAATTCCGTCACCTCGAGCTCTGCGGCCAGCTCGAACTGCCGGAGCCCCTGCCGGATGGCGTCCACGGCCGCTCCCACCGCCCGCGGGGACAGCCGTGCCGAAGGCCGCAGGGCTTCCGTCAGCGTGCTGAGGCAGTGAGTCAGGACCGTGGCCGGAAGGCTGGGCAGGACGACGGCGTAGTCCGCCCCGGCGACGACGAGATCGGCGGCACACCGCCGGAGGTCGTGCATGTCGGCCGCGTCCGTCGAACTCTCGGGTCGGTCCGGCAGCGGCAGCCCGGCCACGACGACCAGAGAGCCTTCGGGCTTCAGGGCGTCCGGCTCGACCAACAGGATCGAGGGGACGACGAGGCGGGGGCCGACCGCGCTGTCGATCGGGACCCCGACGATCACAGCGATGTCCCCTCGTCCCGGTGGGGCGGCGGCCGTCATCGGCTCGACGACGACGGGGCCCGTGGCCTCGGCGACGCGATCCCAGCGCAGCGCCTGGAACAGGGACACCCACTCGGGCGGAGCGGCGTAGGCCAGCCGGCCGCTGAGCGGGGCCGGGCTGGCAGACGTCCGGACGTTCCGGCTGCGGATGAAGCTCCGGTGCACCCGGACCGGGCCGAGATCGCGCAACTCCTCCCCCAGCAGGGATTCCCAGGGCAGCCCCATGGCCGCGGGAGGAGACCCGACATCCACCCGCAGCGGGGCCGTCGGGTGAGCCAGGGCCCGCAGTTGCGCCGCCAGGGGGGGGCCCCCCGAGGACCACGCCCCCGCTCCCGAGCCGCGCAGCTGCAGGTCCACGTGTGCCGAGGCGTGCCGGGTCGGCAGGAGCCGGCGTTTGCGGAAGCCGCTGGCGCGAATCCCGAGGACGTCGTTCTCACCGGTGACCTCGACGTGGAGCCGGTTGACCGTCGGGCCGGCCGTGACGATCCGCACGACCACCCAGCACAGGGCGGCCACCACCGCCACGAACGACAGGACGCGCACCGCCGTCGGCGCGCCGGGCCACTGCTGCGACACGGCGCCGGAGAATCCCCGGTAGGCCAGCCATGCTCCCGCCGCGACCAGGAGGAGGACGGCGACGACGACGACCACACCGATCAGCACCCAGCCCCGGCCGGACGACGCCGTCCCCGCTGCTGCCGTCGGGGGTCCGGCGGCCCGTCCGGGGGATCCCACCGGGCGGGCCGCCCTGGCGCGGATCGAGTCGACCGTCGACGGGACCTCGGCTACCTCCTGCATCGGCCCCGGCCGCGGTCCTTCCACGGCCAGCTCCGGAGACGAGTAGCCCCGCTGCGTCCTGGTCTCCGTGCGCAGCAGCCTGCTGTCCCGCGCCAGCGCGGTCAGCCGGATCAGCATCCCCGTCCAGTCGCCGGAGACCTCGGTCGGACCGGTCCGGGTCAGCGCCGACACCGACGAGGGCAGCACCGGGACGACCGACTGCGCCGCCACCAGTGCTGCGTCCACCGCCCGCAGGTCCGGCCTGCGGCCGCCTCGTTCCGCGGTGAGTTCCGCGCCGACCGTGGCGATGAGACGCCCGACCGGGTCGCCGGCGTCCTGGAACCAGACCGCAGCCTGGCGGAGGAGGCCTGCCCCCGGCTCGGTCAGCCGTAGGGCCAGCAACTCGCCCTCCTCCAGCGCCCACTCGGCCAGCCGGCGAGGGCCCGGCCGCCGGGGACCGCCGAGTACCCGCTCCAGGATCTCGTGCCGCTCGCCCGGCGAGAGGTGCTCGATCGCGAGCGCCCGCAGGAGCAGCCGGGCAGCCTGCTCCTGGCCGACGTCGGCGGCGAGGGCCTGCCAGTCGATGCGCTCGCCGGTGATCGGCCGGACCGGCGCGGAGGGATCACCGACGAGGCGCGCCTCGTCCGCGTCCAGCGACGAGGCGACGCGCTCGAACGGCCCGGTCGTCGCCTCCCCTCGGGCACCGGCGACGGCCAGGTACCTGACACGCTGCACGAGGTCTGCCGACGGGGTGGAGGACACGCGCCAGAGGACGTGGACGTCGGCCGCGTCGGCTCCGCGGCGCGGCGCCGGCGGCCGACCGTCGAGCAGCCCGACGGCCTCCACCACGCGCGGCACCTCGGAGGGCCGTCGGGACTCGCACAGCGAGGTCCGCAGCCGCCGGTCCTGCTCCTCCAACCGCAGTCTCCGGGCGACGTCCACCCGGCCGAGGTCGAGCGCGAGCTGATCGGCCGCCGTCGTCGCGAACCGCCCGCGGGGACCCAGCGCGTGCAGCGCCTTCTGCCCGCACCCGATGGCGAGCCACCCTCGCGACAGCGCGACCCGCAGCGGCGGCACCCCGGCGTAGCGGTCACCGCCCGCGGGTGGTGGCCTCTCCCCCAGCGCCGCAGCAGCGGCGCGCAGGATCTCGACCGGCACCGGGGCGTCCCCGAGCCAGTCGTCGAGCAGCGCCGCTGCCAGGCGGTCGGCGTCGGGGTCGGTGGGGGGAGAGGCCGCCAGGGCCTCGGACAACCACCTCTCCCGGTCACCGACGACGCCGGCCAGGACCGCCTGCAGCCGAACCCGCTCCTGCGCCCGAGCCGGCGCTGTCCAGTCGGCCGATACGCACGACGCGGGCTCCGCGGCAGGAGCGGCCTGCTCGACCACCCGGACCGCCGTGCGCAGCAGGTCCAACCGCCGGCTGCCGTCCTCGGCGACCCACGACGAGGCCTCGGCGAGGAGCAGCGCCGCGACGCCGTGGAAGCCGTTCCGGTCCAGGACCTCCGAGGTCCGGACCAGTCGATCGGCCAGCTCGTCGTCCGGTGTCCGGGACGCGCGCATCTCCAGGACCGACAGGCACGTGCCCAGCAGCCACGTCGCCCGCGCCGGCTCGGCGCCGAGCAGCTGCTCGACCGCGGAGAGGCCTGCCGCCAACGCCTCCGCGTCCTCCGGGTCCACGTGGAGCGCGGCCACCGTGCGGATCCACGTGCCGTGGACAGGATCGGGGTGGTTGGCCGCGCCGCGGATCACCTCGAGCCACTCCTCGGTCCGGGCGGTCGCGCTCGCCATGTGCGACGCCGCGGTCAGGTACAGCAGGAGCGCCCCCGGCCGGGCAGGGGCGGTGGGATCGGCCAGCACCCCCTCCGCACCGAGGACCCGGCCGAAGACGGTGTGCGCCCACATCCACGCCCGGTCCCGTGCCACCGTGGCGGTCAGGCACTCGACGAGCCGGGCTGCGGCGCCAGGATCGAGCGTGCGCAACGCCGCCTCGACCGCCTCGATCGAGAGCTCGTCGAGGTCCGTCGCGCGCACCAGCCGGTCGAGGGCGGTCCCGAGGCCCTGCCGGACCCGCTCCAGCTCGGCGGCATGGGCCGGACGCCGGAAGTACTGCTCCAGGCGGCGCTGCAGGCCGGGGTCGACCTCGAGGAACGTGCGGTGCAGCGCGCCGTCGTAGGCGGACGTCATCCACTCGGTCGCCTTGAGCTCACGCCAGGCGTCGTCGAGGTTCTCGGGCGGCACGACGGCGGCCAGCATGTCCGGGTCGAACCGGCGCAGGAGCGTGACCACGGCGAGCAGGCCCCCCCAGCGCTCGCCCAGACGGCGGCGCACGCGGGTCTCGACGTAGACGTCCTCGCTCGGCGCGACCTCGGCGTAGTGCGGGTCGTCCCGCACCGCTGCAGCGGTCAACCCCAGGTCGAACGGGCTGTACCGGGTCCCGGCCGGGTCACCGCCGATGACGGCGATCTCGTGCGGGTCGACGCAGCGCGCGAGGAGCCGGTCGAGGACGTCGGGGTCGTCGAGCGGGAGGTCCTCCACCGTCGTCAGGTAGGCGATGGCCTCCTCCCGGGTGAAGCCGAGGATCTCGTGGACGGCGAGGTAGTCCTTGACCGGTGGGACAGCCGGGAGGTCGGCGGAGTCGATCCGCCAGCCCGGCCCCGACGCCGCGAGAGGCCGCCGGCCGGCGAGGACCACACGCAGCGACGGGACGCGGCGGTGGATCTTCTCCAGGAGCTCGAACGCGGCGTCGAGCCGGGGAACCGACGTGCCGCCGGGCTGGTACTTCGTCAGCTCCTCGCACGTGTCCAGGACCATGACGACCGACCGGGGCAGCTTGCTGACGTACTCGCAGAACCGCTCGGTCGCCAGGGCGAGATCTTGCCTGGAGTCCTGCTCGTCCGCCCACCACTCCAGGTGCCGCAGCTTCTCCCTGGCCGTCACGTAGAGGTGGAGGAGGTGGCCGGTGGCGAAGGGCTCGAGCTCGGTCAGCAGGTCCAGCAGGAGCTGGCCCGGGCGGCGGAGCGGGAAGTCGGGGTTGAGCCGATCGAAGTCCACCCGGGCCGTGACCCGCCCGGCGCGAGGTGCCCGCTCGGCCGTGATGAAGCGCAGCAACGTCGTCTTGCCCACGCCCCCGTGGCCGAGGTAGTGCAGCGCCCAGGCGCCGTCGTCGCGCGCGGCGAGCAGCTCCTCGAACGCCCGCACCTGCTCAGCCCGCTCCAGGAAGCGTTCGAGCTGCCGGTGGTCGTACTGGTTGCGCTGCTCGACCTCGATGCGACGTTCGGCGAGCAGCACGCTGGTCTCGTAGGAACCGTGCACCACGGGCAGCAGCTGCCGCGCCGACTCCACCCAGCGCAGAGCCTCGGCGGTGGCTCCCGATCTCAGCAGCGACTCCACCTGGCCGAGGAGGATGTCCCCCACCGCGGTCCCGGTGGTGTCACCAGGCCGGAGCCGGGAGGCGAGGACTGCCCACCGCCGCGTGGTCGGGGGCAGGACGACGGGCACCCCCGGGCGCTCCCGTCGCTCCGGCGCCCCGACGGTCGACAGCTCGACGAGGCGCCGGGCGACGTCACGGGCGACGTCCGCCAGGCGAGGCCTTCCCAGGCCGCTTCCCAGGCCGTCCAGGAGCGGGAGCAGCTCCTTGCGCGCGGCCTCGGGCATCCAGAACATGTAGCGGCTGTCGTCCGGTGTGCACAGGCCGATCAGCTCTTCCAGTGCTTCGGTCCGCACCAGCTCCTGCAGGTGCGGCACCAGTCGGGCCAGGAGGACGGCGCGGTCATCGGTGTCCACGACGCCGCGAGCCGCCTCCAGCGCCTCCTGGGCGACCTGGGGCCGTGTCTCGTGAGGGAGGTCGGTCAGCACCTGCAGGAGGGCGCCGGCCCGCACCAGCGGATCGCCCTCGGCGCGCGCCGCCTGGAGCGCCGCCGTGCGGAACCTGCCCGCCTGTTCGCCGGTCCCCGAGCGCGCGCAGGCGCTCGCCAGTCGCACGAGCGCCGTCACCTCCGACCCGCGGCGGGTGCGGTTCTCCAGAGCCCGGTCCGCCAGCGTGACCAGCGGTGCGGCCGTGCCGGGCGCCCCCGCGTCGGTGAGCTGCTGCACCGCGTCGGCCGCCGCGGCGAGATCGACGTCGGATCCTTGGACGACCGTCCGGGTGAGCCGCTGCAGGATCTGCTCCACCCGCGGCCTCGCGCCCGCGCGCTGGACCAGCATCGCCGCCAGTCCCGCGAGCGTGCGCGCCCGCAACCGCTCGGATTGGAGCCGCTGCACCAGCTCGAGTGCGCGGTCGACGGCGTCCCCGATCGCCGCCGCCGTGGCCAGGTGGCCCAGCGCGACCTGTTCCGACAGGTCGTCCGCCGGCAGCCGGGCGACGAGGACCTCCACCAGGCGGCGCACCTCCTCCCCCGGCAGCCGGCGCGCCGCGGCGGCGAGCAGCCGGGCTGCGGACCGGACCTCCGCCTGCTCCACGCATCGCCTGACGAGTTCGGCCAGCGCGCCGCCGGGGAGGTCGCCGACCAGCGGCGTCGCCTCGGCTGCGAGCTCGGTCGCCGGCATGTCCGGCCGGAGCCGTCCCGGCGTCCCGGTGCCCGCAGAGGTGTGCGACGGCGGCACGCCGCCGGCGGAGTAGCGGCCGAACTCGCCGAACCCCTCGACCGACGAGGTGGCGAGGAGATCGAGGGCCGGAGCCAGCCGCCGGCCGGCCTCGGCCCGCTCGGCGTCGGAAAGGCGCGACAGGGCAGCCAGGGCGGCGTGGCCGGCACGGACCAGGACCGCGTCGGGCGCGGCGGCCCGCAGCAGTTCGACGGTGGCCGTGACGAGCAGCTCCGCAGGCTCCTCGGCCGAGCCGGCGTGGTACTGCAGGGGACGGCGGGCGCACCAGTTGTGCCGCTCGCACTCCTGGAGGAAGGCCGACAGCTCCTCCCGGCCCGGGAAGAGACCGCTCCGGAGCGCAATCGACTCCGTCCACAGCGGCGGGAGGGCCAGCCGGGCCACCGCTTCGGGCCCCAGCCTCACGACCCTCGACCTCAGCTCGGTGACGCGCCACTCGCGATCGCCGAGCGGCGTCGCCGCCGCCAGTGCGGGCGCGGTCACGCTGCTCCCCCCTGCCGCCACTCGTCCTCGTCGGTGGCCGGCAGCAGGTAGTTGCCGTCGACACCGACCGCCAGAGCCGCCACGTAGTTGATGTCGTGGAAGTGGGCCGGCGTCCCCTGGAGGAAGTCCCGGAGGCGACTGGTCCACCTCGTCCACCGCTCCTCGTCGAGATCGCGGTCGAAGACCCATCGCCGTCCCAGGTCCTCGCCCCGCCCCTCCCGGAACGGGTGCAGCATCACGCGCTCGTAGGCGAGGAGGTCCTCGCCGGTGTTCGCGTCGAAGGGCACGAGGTGCCGTACCCCTACCGACCGTCGATCGCTGCTCTCCGCCAGCTTGCGGCGGATGTCGAACTCCTTCTCGTACCGCACCGTGAGCACCACCGGTACGGGCAGGCTGGCAGAGCCCAGCCCGTGATCGGTCAGCAGCTTGCGCTCGAAGAGCTCGGTGAGGAGGGGGATGCTCTCGCGGCCGAGGTCGTCGATCAGGACGACGCAGCGGGACGCCGCCGTGAACACGTCGGGGAACTGCTGCCGGACGGCGTCGAGCAGCCGCGTGGCGTCGAACCTGAGGGCCGCCCGGAGGGCGGCGCCGAGGCCGAGGTCCAGCGCCTCCCGGACGGCTTCGTCCAGACCCGGGATGTCGCCGGCGTCGGCGAAGGGACCCACCTTCCTGAGCGCGTGCAGCTGGCGACCGTGACCAGGACCGATGTCCAGGACGTTGTACGTGAGCTCGCCGAAGGCCTGCCCGAGCCCGTGCACGAAGGCGCGCAGGTCCGAGGGAGGGCCGTCCCCCTTCGAGCCGAGGAGGAGCGGCAGGTGCCCGTTGACGAGCGCAGCGCGCTGGAACTCCTCCAGCAGCCGGGTTTTGCCGATGCCCGCCGCCGCGTCGTCCACGGCGATCGCGAGGGCGGCCTTCGGCTCGGACAACTCGTCGGGCTCCCATCCGCTGCGACCGCCGTTCCCCGCCGACAGCATCGACCAGAACGTGTCGAAGAACGCCTCCCGCGCGCAGAACACCGGTGTGCTCTCGGTGAGACCCCCGAGCCACTGCTCCACCAGCCTCTGGCCGGGGTCCTCCGTGTAGTGGACGTCGTCCGGATCGACGCCGGCCGAGAAGAACACCGCCGGCAGGGCCCAGTCCACACCCGCTCTCCCCGGCGTCTCCGCGAACGCGAAGCGCCGGGCCTCCGCCGTCGCGGTGACCAGTGAACTCCCTGCGGCCAGCGCCGCGCCGAACGTCCGGGTGAAGACGCGGCAGGTGCGGTCGGCCACGGTGCCCGCCATGGCGAGGACCACGGCCACACCCGCCCGCACGAGGTCGACCGACAGCGGCGCCGCCAGCTCCGGTCCGCCCAGCGTGCGCTTCCGTGCCGTCCCGCTCGCGCCCGCCGTGTCGCAGGCGCTGAGCACCACGGCAGGCGGTGGGGCGCCCTCGATGCGGAGGTGCTCGAGCAACTGGTCGGCGGTGAGGTCGACCGACGCACCCTCGGCATCGTCGGACAGCAGCCGCAGGAATCCCCGATGGTCGTCGGTCTCCCCACCGTGGCAGATGAAGTGGACGATCTCGGGGTGGTAGCTGGCCACGGCGCGACCCAGCCGACGAGGCGTCGCCTGGTCCAGGACGCGGTGGTCGATGCGACGGCCGGCTGCCCGGATCTCACGGAGGAGCGACAGCATCTCGGTCCCGGGCCGGATCTGCTCGTCGGTCAGCGCGGCTCCGACGACGTAGAGGACCCGGGGCGGGACCGACAGCTCCCGCATGCCGTGCCGGGTTCCGGCCACCACACGGGTGACCGCCACCGCCACCTCGCCACCGGAGGTGGACAAGTATCGCTCGCCGTCGTGCATGAGTTCCCACGGCAGGCGGTTCAGCACGGCCGCCTGCTGCGGCCAGCTCAGGGCCAGCTCGACGCGCGCGGCGTCGTGCGCCCGGGCCAGCCGGCCGACCTCCGGCCAGTCCTCGCCCAGGAGCACGGAGAACAGGAGGTGTCCGACCGCGACTCCGCCCTTGCCGCTGCGCGAGCGCAGGTTCCTCAGTGCTCTGTCGGCCGCTGCTGGGTCGCTACCGATGCACCACTCCTCCGGCCCGTGGCAGCACGGCGTTGCGGGCAACGGCACGGAGCCCGAGAGGACGTCCACGACGGCGGCCCGCTCGATGCGAAATCCCGCGTCCTCCGGGCACGTCAGGACGAAGGTCCAGCCGGTCTCCGTGGGCTCCGCGGATACGACGATCCGGAGATTGCGCCCGTCGGGCTTCCTCTGCGGCCCGGGGTCGCTGGCCGTCGGCTGCCCACCGTTGTCCTGAGGACGTGCCGCGTGCCCGGAGATCACGGTCATGTCTTCCTCACTCGTTCCTCAGCGAGCGACCGGTGCCGTCAGGAGATCCATGAGCCCCGCGTCCGCATCGGTCTGCGCGACGTTCCCGGCCGCCCGGGTGCCCGGCTCCCGGGCGGCCACCAGACGACCGCAGAGCGTTTCGGTGAATGCATCGAGCTCGCCCTGGCCGACGTCCGGCCGGTCCAGCAGCCGCTGCCACGCCAGGGCGCCGGCGGACGCCAGTTCCCGGACCTCCGCGAGCCCGGAGTCCGCGAAGAGGGAACCGGACAGCAGGTGCCGGGCCTTCGTGGCGATGCGACCGTCGCGCTCGTGCGCCTGGACATCGAAGTCCAGGAGCTCGGGCAGCGTGCCGTCACCGTCCGGACGGAAATCCAGCAGCGCGCTCACGATCGCGGGTACCTGTGCCATGTCGTCACGGACGGCGGTCCTGCGTGCCTCTCGCCCGTCGTCCCGCGGCGCCGCCCAGCCCGAGGGGTCACTCTCCTCCAGCGTCGGATGCGCGGGGAGGCCCAGCCGGCGGCTCATCTCTGCGAGCAGGGCCAGGCGGACGGCGGGTGCCGGGTAGCGCCCCCGTCCGCGGTCGAACAGGTGGTCCTCGGTGCCCATCTCGTAGCGCAGCAGGCTCGTGATCAGGGGGGTTCCGAGCGCCACCAGACCGACCAGGTCGGCAAAGACTTCCTGGCTCCAGGCGCGCCATCGCGCCGGCTCCCGGTCACCGGCGGCCACCCGGACCGCTTCGCCCAGCTCGGCCAGCACGCGGCGCCCCGGTCGGAGGTCGTAGAGGAGATGGTGACCGACCTCGTGGCCCAGGAGCACGAGGGCGCCTGGCCCGGCCGGGCCGAGCGGTGGCAGGCCGACCACCGGGACGGGCAGCCGCGCGAGCACCGAGCGGAGGACGTCGTCGAAGCCGTCCGGTCTGAGCTCCGTGGAGGGCTCGTCCCGCGGGACGGCCTCGGGGGCGTCGACCTCCTCGAGATAGGGCAGCGGCGCGGGCGGAGGCGGATCCGCGCCCGCGGCCCGGTGGACCTCCGCGTGCACGGCCCAGACGACCTCGTCCGCCGCCCTGAGGACGCCGGCCCGGGAGGGGTGGTCGCGCTGGTCGTACTTGTCGGCGAACCAGCGCCAGATCCGACGGATCAACGTCGTCTGCCGGTCGATCTCCCGGTAGAAGTCGTAGGCGTCGAGGGTCGTCCGCCCCCGGTCCGCGCCGGCCACGTCGGCCAGCCGAGCCGTGGCCGCGCAGAGGGTGTTCTCCAGGCTGGCCAGCTGGGTGCGGTGCTGGCCCTGCGGATCCCGCTCGCGGCGCATCCGGCTCCACGCGGACACCTCGCGCGAGGTCTCCGCTATCCAGGACAACGAAGCCCGTCGGATCGCTTGAGACACCATGGCGGTACCCGTTCCGCGAGAGCCGGATGGGTGGCTGCGACCCATCTCTCCGCCGCGCCGGCGGCCATACGTATTAGAGCCCACGGAAGCGCTCCGTGGCCATGGATCCGGCACGGCTCGATCCGCAATCCTCCGGGCCCGCGAGCACCTGCCAGGCCGCGGTCAGCAGTCCAGGAAGCTGACCAGCTCGACGGCCACGCCGTACTCCGCAGCGGCAGCCCGGACCCCGGCCGGGTCGACCGCCGCCCGCTGGGGGTCGTAGGTGATGCGGTACGAGCAGGGGCCGTTCCGGGCGGCCGCGAGGCGGCGCCCGGCCTCGCCGGAGGCCGCGGCCGTGGCCGTGTCCCAGTCCCGGTCGATCCAGCGGAGGAACCAGAACGCGTCGAGGTCGCCGGAGCGGACCCATGGCGCCGCGAACCGCATCGAGAAGTTGTAGAAGCAAGCCACCCGGCCCTCCTCCTCGACGACGGCGTCGAAACCCTGCGCGTAGGACGGGTCGGTCCGGCCCGCCTCGGGGTCGTAGGGCGCCCGGTCGGTGACCCGCTCGTGGAGCAGCTCCCCGGCACGCTCCGGGCTGGTCGCCCACCGCAGCATCCGCAGGCCCGCGTCCCGGTCCCCGGACGGGCCCCCGACCGCGGCGAGGACGGTCGGCGCGGCGTACCAGCCGAGGCGGTGCCAGGCCGGGTGGTCCGGGCACAGGGCCAGGTCGACGAGGTTGCCCAGCGGCGCCGTCCGGACCGCATCGGTCCAGCCCTCGAGCTCGTCGTCGTGACCGTCGAGCGGGTCACCGGTCCCCGGCGGGGCCTCCCCCAGCGCGACGCCCAGCAGGTGCTGCAGCGCGGCGACGTGCGGGTCCCGACGCAGCTCGACCTGCGCCAGCCACCGCAACGCCTCCGCCATCTCCCGCCCGGCGAGGTGGAGCAGCACGACGCTGGTCAGGTAGTCGGCGAACCTGCGGCCGGAGGAGAGCTCCAGCTGGCCGCGGCGCAGTGCCGCCAGGTCATCGTGCACGTACCGGGCCGACGCCTCCGCGCTGGTCACGAGGTCCTGGGTGGCCCCGGACACGGCGGCGGACAGGAGCAGGGCGGCGACCTCCTCGATGTCGTCGGGGCCGTCGACGAGCAACTCGATCTCCTCCGGCTCCGGGCGCAGGGCATGTCGCTCGGAGACCAGGTTGATCCACGCCACGGGGTGCCTCCTCCTGCCGTCGCCGGCTCAGCTGCTGATGTCCACGACCTCGATCGTCACGGACCGCACCGCCCTGCGGGCGCCCGCAGGGCTCATCCGGAGGGTGGTGGTGAGGTAGCGGGTGAGGTGCCGACGGATCCGCCTCGCGATCAACGCGCGCTGCGGTGCCCAGAGCCGGGCCTCGTTCACCAGGAAGATGGTGAACGTCACGCGCCCGTCGCGCAGCGCCGAGTTCATCCTGCGGACCGCGCGGGTCCCGGCGATCCCCCCTTGCCCGCGGAGGGTGCTGCGCATCTCGTCGAGGCTCTCGCCGAGGTTCGTGGTGACCGCGGTGAACTTCTCGGCACCGAAGGCGGTCCGCCCCCCGGCGCGCGTGGCCTTTGCCTCCCCGATGAACAGCCGGTCCTCGCTGGACCCGGGCAACCGGCCCAGCCCACCCACGTCGAAACCGGGGGCGTTCGCCGCCCGCGGCTCGACACCCCGGATGAAGTCCTCCTTGTTCCGCTCCAGCTCACGGCGGGCGGCCTCCTCGCCCTCCCGGCCGACCTGGTTGACGTTCTCCGGCCGCCACGAGCCGCCGCCGCGCAGCAGCCACATCCACGTGACGGCGTCCGGCCGGGCCAGTTCCCACGCGCGAAGGCGGATGTTCCCCGACCTCCGGGACGGCCGGAACCCGCGGTCCTTGGGATCGCGGATCCCCACCGGCCACAGCGGGCTGATCCGGTCCGGGTCGACGATCTTCGTGGAGTCGTCCACCAGCGCGCGGGGGTTCATCCGCGCGTCGATGACCCAGCGGCCGCCGGCCTGGGGCCGGAGCTCGAGGGTGGTGAACCGGTAGCGGAGACGGAGCGCCGTCAGCCACAGCCGGTGCCGGGCGACGGGTACGTACTCGTCCGCCTGGTTCCGGGCCAGCCCCCGTCGCACCGCGGCGATCCCGGTGTCGAACCGTCGCTGCACCTGCTCGCGACGCCGCCGGTCCCGGTCCTCGCGGGCGCGGGACTTCTCGGCGCGCTGCCGGGGCTCGGCGGCCCGGCGGCGGGCGGCCGCGGGCACCTCGTCCCCGTCGTCGTCCCGACGGCGGGCGCGGGGATCGGCCCCCGCCGGGGCCTCGCGGCGCCGCGCCGCCCGCTGGCCGCGGTACCGGCCCTGGACGCGCTGCACCATGCGGCCGAAGGGACGGGCGACGGCGCCCGCCACCCGGCGGATCAGCCGGTCGACACCCAGGAACGTCAAGATCGCGTCGACCGCGGCGACGATCCCGAAGGCCAGCGCCCGGGCGAAGGCCACCGCGCCGTTGCCCCGGTCGGCCACCTTCACCAGGAATTCGTAGAACGCCTGGGCCGCGGAGAACAGCGACTGCACCAGCGCCCACGCGGCGCGGACGGCGTCGATGACCGCCATGATGGCGCCGACGCCAGGGATGAGTCTGGTGAGCAGCGACATCGCGAGCCACAGCATCGCGGCGGCGCCGATGACCGGCAGCAGGGCCGGCAGCTCCTCGGCGAACAGAGTCGTCATCGAGGTCCCGAGGGCGACGAGCATCGCGGACCAGTCGGCCGGGAGCGCCAGCAGCAGCTGCAACGCGGGCAGCTTCATGAACAGCCACTGGGTGAACGCCTCCTTCAGCTGGTCCCACAGATGCCGCTCGACCCCCTCCCGGGCCTGGGAGCCCGCGGCGCCGACGAATGCGCCCACCCCCATCACGGTGACCCGCGTCATGAGCGAGAAGAACCTGCCCAGCGCCTCGGCGATCGCCTGGATGGCGGCCGCGATCCGGTCGACCAGGCCGGCGTTCTCCGCCCGGATCTCCTCCAGGGCGCGGTCCATGGCGACGACGGCCTGCTCGCGTTCCCGCTCCAGCGCGGTCGAGGTGGCCACGGCGGTGGCGGCGATCCGGCCCTCCATGGCGCCGAACTCGCGCCGGGCGCGGGCGATGGCGGCACGGGCCTCGGCGTCCAGCGTCGTCCGGCTGTTCCGCTCCAGTTCGTCCATCTGCTCACGGGCCGTGGCCAGGGCGGCCTGGCACTCGCGAACCGTGCGGTCGACATCGGACCGGATACCGGCCAGGAGCTGGTCGACGCCGCGGGTGTACTCCTCCCGGTGCCGCCGGTAGAGCGCCTTCACCTCCTCGAGGGAGTTGATCGACAGCGCCCAGTCGCGGATGCGCCGGACCCTGCCCAGCCCCGAGTAGCGGCGGCGCTTGAACGCGGCGAGGTCGGTGCGCACCCCGGTGGCGAAGGCCTCGATCCGCTCGGCCTGCTCGGTGCGGAACCGCGTCACGGCGTCGGTCTGCAGGGTGGCCAGCCGCGCCGTCACCGCCTGCTCCGCGGTCGAGTAGATCCGGTGGATCCGCGCCACGACCGACTCCGCGCCGGTCTCCTCCCTCCTCCTCCTGGTGTCCTGTTCGGCGCCGACCCCTCGCTGGGCCCGCTCGCGGACCGCCGTCATCCCGCCGGTCGCGTCGGACTCGAGCGTGGCCAGCCGGCTGCCCGCTCCCCCGAGGGCCGCCGCCTCCTGCCCCCGCACCCGGCCGGCGGCGTTCGACACCGCTTCATCCAGCCGCTCCTTGTCGTCACCGATCGCCCGTAGCGGCCCCTCGTCGGCCCGGGCGAGGGTGACGTCGTCCACGTCGTACCGGCCCAGTGCCTCCTCGGCGTCGGCCCGGAACTCGCCGGCGTCCAGGCTCTCCTCGGGCACCGGCGGTGGTGTCGCGGCGGCCAGATCGGGGGCGGCGGTCCGCCCCGGGGCCAGCGGTTCGGGCTGCGGTACGGGCTCGGGCGGTGCCGGTCCCAAGGGCGGCGCGCTCACCGCCGACAGCGTCCGCTGCACCCCGGCGGTCTGGGCGCGGGCCTCCGCGGCCACCGACTCGGCCATCCGGCCGCGGTCCCCGGCACCGGCCGGTCCGGCGAAGTTCTCCAGGTCCTCGATCGTCGCCGGTGCCACGACGGCGGCGGCGGCCCGCTGCTGCGCGCCGGCGGTGTCCGGTGGTGGAACGGGCACGTCCCGCAGCGCCTGCGCCGTCCGGCGCTTCCCGGCGGCCTCGGCCGCGGTGACGGGGGGCTCGGCGGCCGCGCGGGCGGCCTTGATGCGCCGCTGCGCTCCTTCGTGACGCTGGACCGCCGCGGCGCGTACCCGGAGGCGCCGCCGGGCGGCCCGTGCCGCGGCCGCGCCGCGGTCGCCGGGCACCCGGCCGAACCGCCGGGTACGGCCCGGTCCCGGACCGGTCGATCGGGCCTCCTCCACGGCAGCCGCCGGCTCGGCCGGCTGGTCCCCGGGCGGCGCGCCGCCGGGCCGCTCCCGGCCCCGGCCGATCTCGCCGGGCGCGGCTCCGTGGGCGTCCTCCGCTCCGCCCGCGGGAGCCCCGGCGATCATCACGGTCGCCGGGCTCGGCCCGGTCGCGGTGCTCGGCCCGGCCGCGACCTGCGCCTCGTCCGGCGTCTTCACGCTGGGCGCCACCTGGCCGGGGCCGGTCGGCCGGACGACGCCGGTCAGCCGGCCGCCGGCCGGACTGACCGTGGAGGTGAGGACGGCGGCGGGCACCGGCGCCGGGCCGGGCAGGGCGGACCGCAACCCGCTGATGCCAGCGCGCGGCCGCTCCAGCAGCGCCCCGCCCCGCGCGCGACGCAGGATCCGGCCGCTGAGGGACAGGCCACCGGCCGTCGGACGGACCCGCCGGCCGGCCAGCACCGCGTCGGCGGCCCGGTCGGCCTCGGCCTCGGCGCCGTAGCCTGGGCCCGAGAGGGGGCTGCTGGCCCGCACCGCGCCACCGGAGCCGCCCTGCTGCGCGACGTGTGCGAGCTCGTGGGCGAGCAGCCGGTCACCGGCCGTGGTCTGCGGCCGGTACCGGCCGGACGCGAAGCCGATGTCCCAGCCGGTGGTGAACGCCTCGGCCCCCAGCCGTCGGGCGGCGTCGTCGGCGAGGGCGTCGGTGTGCACCCGCACCTGGCCGAACGAGCGGCCGAACCCCTCCTCCATCCGCCGCCGGGTGCCTGCGGGGAGCGGAGCACCACCGCCCAGCCCCGCCCGCAACCGGGCGAGGCTCGGGCCGCTCTCCACGTCGATCTGCGGAGCGGCCGGGACCACCACAGCGGGGGCCGGAACCGGTACGCCCGCCGTCGGGATGCGCGTGGCGGGTACCGGGCTCACCGCGCCCACCGCCCCCGGACGAGGCGAGAGGGCGCCCGAGGGCGCCCTCTCTCGGGGACTCGAACCCCACGGCAGAAGCCGACCGGAAAGACCTCTGCAGTCGCTCGCGCTCGTGCAGAGGTCTCCGATCCTAGCGCCGGACCAGGCCGGGGAGCACGGTTCATGGCGTGGCGATCAGCGGGGTGCCGGGGCCCACGTAGGCGTTGTCCGCGACCGTCCGCGCGTCGTGCGGGCCCGCGGCGGGGGGCGGGGCCGTGTCGGTGAAGCGGACCCCGACCGTCACGCCGTAGGCGAGGTTCTCCCGTACCTGGACGAGGGGGCCGTAGTGACCCCAGAGTCGCAGACCGTCGCAGTCGACCACCGGCAGCGGCGGACGCTCGACCTGTGCCCCCGGTTCGAAGGCCAGGTCCTCCACCCGGTTCCCCACCACGCGGACGGTCAGCGCACCCCCCACGAAGATCCCGTGCCGTTGGCGGGCCTGCATCGGCACGCGGAGCTCGACGTGGTTGCCGGTGACGTCCACGGAGTGCGCCACGTGCACGTTCGCCGACCTCTTCCGCCCTCCCGCGCCGATCCGGATGCCCTGCCGGAAGCCGCGGACGTCGTTGTCCGCCACGGTCACCGTCTCTCCCATCCCCTGCGGGAACAGGCGGCTGAGCCGGGTCCGGTTGCCCGGGTTGCGGAAGGCCGAGCCGTTGAGCGCGACGACGATGCCCGCCGCGCCGGTGACGCTCCGGTTGGACGCCGTGAGGAGCGCCGCGAGCCGGTCGAACGCCGGCCGCACGTCACCGGGGACGGTGACGTCGGTCTCCGGCTGGACCCCGAGGACGGCGCGCGCGAGGTCCGACCGGAAACGCCGCACGAAGGCCCGCATCCTGGCCGCGGTCGTCTGCTGCCCCTCCGGCGGCGGGTTCGCGTCCACGAGGAGCTGCCAGTCAGCATCCGACAACCGAACGTCGGTGGTGATCGAGAAGACCGAGCGGCCCCAGGACGAAGGGCTGAACACGAACGCGTGGCGGGTCGTCGTCCCCTCCAGCCCGGGCACCGGGATGGAGACCACCGAGCCGCCCACGAAGTCGAAGGCTCGGTCCTCGTGGAAATCGAGCCGGTCTATCAACACGTTGCCGACGGCAGCGGCCACCGACCGCTCGGCCACGGCCGTCCGCAGGTCGAACGAGGCCTCGCGGACGGCGATGACGTTGCCGCGCACTGTGGTGCGGACCGGGTCGATGAGCAGGATGCCGGTGTCCCCGTGGTCCAGCACCATCCGGGTGCCGGTGACCGTCACCTCGCGGGAGAGACCAGGCTGGGTGGCCCGGCTGCGGATGACCGCGGAGCCTTCTTCCACTCCGGTCATGGCCTGGATGCGCAGTCGGTCGACCTCCACCGTCGCGCAGTCGGTGAAGGAGAGGACGTCGCCGGCCACGCCGCCGACCTCGATCGCGACGTCGCGCAGGACCACCGATCCGCAGCCGGTGAACTCGAACACCTGCCGGCCGGTCGTGCGCAGCAGGGTCGCGCCACCCAGCCCGACCACCTCCAGGTCGCCCTTGCCCGCCACCCGGACAGGAGTCCGGAGATCGCGGACCCCGGCGTGCAGGCAGATGCGGGCCGAGCCGCCGGGCGGGATCTCGTCGACGACGTCCTGGATCTCGACGCCCTCGTGCACGGTGAGTTCGCCGCAGCCCTCGGACACCCGGAGGAAGAGCTCGTCGAGCGCCTCCTGCACGCTGTCCGCGGCCGTTCCGGCGCGGTCCCCGTCGTAGGCGATGGCATCGGCCTCGTCGTCGCAGAGCCGGCGGTAGCGGGTGTCCAGCCAGGCCACCAGCCGCATCGGCTCGCCGGCCGGTGCCGTCTCCAGGAGAGCCAGCGGCGCGAACAGCCGCTCCGGGCCGTGGGGGGTGAGCACCGCCGGGCCGTTGGCGTTGTCGGCGGCGGGACGCGCCTCGTACTGCCACCAGCTGCCGGGCTCGAAGTCGCCGTCGATCTCGGCCCGGATGCCGCGCTCCAGGTCCAGGGTCTTCCGCCCGGCGCCCGTGCGCACGACGAGACCGGACCAGCGCCGGATCTTCAGCCCGACCTCCCCGAAGGGCGCCGGGTCGATCGTCGCGACCGGTGCCTCGGTGAACGGATCGCGGAAGGTGAAGACCCGGTGTGCCCCATCCACCTGCTCACCGCCGGACAGGCGCAGCAGCAGGCCCTCAGACCGCACCGGGCGCCGGAAGCCGGCCGGGTCCACGCTGCCGGGGCGGGCGTCACCGAGGTCGGAGGCTTCCGATCGGAGCTCCACCAGGTCGCCGTCCCGCAGCGCGAGACCGGCGTCGACGACGAGGCTGTCGACGGGATCGGTGGGCGCCGGATGGTCGGGGAAGGCGACCGGGTGGAGCTCCGACCCGTTGTCGCGGGACCACTTGAACACGGTCGGCCCGTCGTCGGACGCGCTCACGCTGTGGACCGCGAGCCGGTAGAGCCGGTTGTTCGGACCGGTGTACCCGCCCGGCACCGGCGGGTCGCACGGGTCGGTGGCGCCCGCGGCGGCGGCCACGCCCAGGCGCACGGTGCCGCCGGGCAGCACCGGGGCGGCGACGGCGGCGGCCAGGACGGCGGCGTCGGGGGTCCCGGTCACCCGGGCGAGCTTCACCTGCGCCAGGACGCTGCTGCGGCTGGCCGTCTCGGCACCGCCCAGCGCCTGCTCGACGATGCCGGGGTCCTCGATCCCCGTGATGTGCCGCTCGGAGAGCTCCAGGTACGCCAGGTAGCGGGTGCCCGGGTCGGCCGGGGAGGCGGCGACCATGTCGCTCCCGGCCGGGTCCGAGAGTCCGGGCCACTCCGCGCCCGCGGTCCGGGCGATCACGCCGCCGATCTGGTACTCCCCCGCCGCCCAGTGGCACCGCGCGCCGGATTCCGCCGGCGCCCTGGTCTCCACCATGCCCACCCAGTAGGGGCCGGCGGGGTCGGGCTCGAACACGAGCGAGTTGCCGGAGGCGGGGACGTCGACGGCGGTGTAGTCGGCGCCCGGCGGAACGGCGACCGGGGTGCCGTCGATGGTGGCGGTCGCGCCGCCGTCGGCACGCAGCCACGCGCGGACTGGAGTGCCCGCGGCCAGCGTCCGCCGGAGCGGGACGGTGACCGAGCCGCCGACGCCGGTGACGCGCAGGCCGGGCAGGACGCCGAGGAGCCGGCGGGAGAAGTCGCGGACCGCCACGGCGGGGGCCGCGGCCACGGTTCCGGCACCGTGGACCGGTCCGAACATCGCGAGGAGCTCACCGGGGGTCACCAGGAAGCCGAGGTCGGGAGAACCAGCCGGGCACGAGCCATGGGTTACGGCCTCGCGCACCAGTTCCTCGCCTGCCTCGACGAGGGCCGCGACGTCGCTGTCGAGCAGCGGAGCACCCTGGTCGACCAGAACGCGGCGGTAGCGACGGCCGCGCTTGCCGTCGGGGCGGTGGCCCCTGGAGAAATCGCCTTCCATGCCCTCTCCCTGGTCCTCGCCGTCAGTCCCGCAGGACGACGCCGGTGTGCAGCCCTGCGGGTGTGTGCTCGGCCAGCCGGAGCGCCAGCCCCGAGCACAGCTCGCCCAGCCGTGCTCCGTTGAACACGCCCATCTCCCCGCCGTCGGACGCGCCGGTCAGGATCCGGAGGTCGCCGCCGGGATCGAGCCGCAGGTAGGCGGGGTCACGCCGGTCGGCGCTGACGAACGGGAGGCGCACCGGCGCGCCGGTGCCGGGGTCGGGGCGCACCACCCGGTGCTTGCGCGGGGTCGCCCCGCCGGGGACCAGCAGGCTGTACCGGATGCAGCCGCGGAACAGCTCCCGGGCGGTGACCTCGCCGGCGAGGATCGAGTCGCCGGCGTCGACCTGTCCGAGCCGGAGCCGGCCCACCACCGTGGACCGGACCATGGTCAGGTGCGCCTCCGGTGCTGTCAGAGCCGACCGGGAGACCTTTCCGGGGTCCAGGATGCTGTCGGTCACCTCGACCTCGCCGGGCTGAGCGAGGTCCACCGAGGTCAGGGCCGAGCGGAGGACGGTGAGCCGCTCCGTGCCCGCGGCCTCGGCCAGCCGGACCGTCAGGGACAGATCCGCGTCGAGCACGGAGACGAAGGCCAGCTCCACCCGCTGCGCCGGCGGGAGGACGACGTCGACCGGTGCGCCCGGGGCAGGCAGCAGCGCCACCCCCACGAGCTCGAGGCGCTCGTAGGCCGCCGCTCCCGGGGCAGAGGCGACGATCTCGACCACCGGGCGGGCCCCCGCTGCCGCCTCGACCACCACCACCGAGGGGGTCGCGGGCCAGATCAGGGTCTCCTGGGCGTAGTACGCCGAGTCGACCAGCCGGATGGTTTCCACGGCGGCACCTCCGGTGTCCACGGCGGCGAGCGCGTCGGACAGCCGGCGGTGCAGCGGCAGGCCCAGCCAGTCCGGTGGCGTGCCGCGACCCAGGTGGCCGGAGGCGCACACCAGCCGGGTCGGCCGGCGGGGCGGGCGGTTGAGCAGCCGGTCCCGGTCGACGGGCAGCGCCCCGACCTCCATCGTGGACCCCACCTGCACGTCGACGGTGACCGGCGGCGGCGGCGGGACCGGGCCCTCCGGATGCCCCACCGGCGGCTCGCTCGCCGCCACGGAGAACAGCCCGAAGCGGGGGTCGACGTCCAGCCGTCCCGGGGGCGTCGGATCGAGGTGCTCGGTCGCCGTCTCGTTCCGCCACGCGCAGAGCCGGCGCCACCGCACCTCGCGTCGGCGCACCGCCACCGGCCCCAGCAGCGGCACCTCGGCGCCCAGTGCCCGGCGGCGCAACCGATTGGTCCCGGCCACCCAGGTCGAGCCGTCGGCTCCCACCTGCACCGGTTCGGACTGGGCGGTGAGCGGTGCGGGACCGCGCGGCCAGGCCGCGACCGGGCCGGCGTCGGCCACCAGTTCGGGAAGGTGCACCAGCACGGCCCGGCCGTCGACGGCGGTGACGGCCATCTCTCCCGGCGTCAGCACGGCGGAGCGCACCTCGCACTCGAACCGCATCGCCAGCGCGACGTCGTTGCGCCCGGTCCGCAGGCTGTCGACGAGCTCCGCGAGGCGCCCGGCCGCGCTGCCCGCCGGGCGGGCCCGTGCGTCGAGCGGTTCCCAGCGGGCGGCACGTGGGTCGTCCCCCTGCCAGGCCAGGCGCAGCATCGGCTCGAAGACCCGGCCGGCGGCGGCGTAGGTGAGGGTGAGGACCAGCGCGCAGTGCCGGGACCCCGGCAGCGCCCCACCGCCGCCGGCGGGCTCCAGCACGCGGAGCCCGTGCACCGGTACGGGCGCGGCGCCCGGCGCGATGAGCGCCGGGGCGAAGGGCGCCCGCTCGGCGGTCTCCGGCGCCTCCGGGAACGCCGGGCCCACCGGCTTCGAGACCACGCTCCGGGGCGGGAGCCGGCGGGTGCCGCCGGTCACCTCCAGGGGCCGCCGGAGGCCGGCGCCTCCCGGCTCCTCCGCGTCGTGCAGGGAGCCGTCGGCTCCCACGTAGAACCAGCGGGGCCCATCCAGCCGCATCGCCGGCACGCGGACCAGCAGCGCACCCCGCCGGTAGCCACTCACCGCGAGCTCCGGGTCGCCGGGCGCGCGGTGTGCGTTCCCGGTGGCCCCGGTGATCGCGACGACCGACTCCCCCAGGGTGCGGCTGACCGCCGGCGCCTGAGGCCGCAGGCGGACCAGGGCCACGGCGTCGTCCGGCACCCCACCGCCGGCGGCGGTCTGCTGCCCGCCGCCGGCGTCCAGCACCAGGCGTGCGCAGCTGACCGCTGCCGTCTCGTCCGGCACGGGCGTCCCGGGGACGGCCAGCAGCTCCAGCTCCACCGGGCCGGACGTGCGGTCCCCGTCGGTCTCCAGCACCTCGATCGTCACCGGGCCCGCGAGCACCGACCGGTCGGCCGGCACCCGCCGGGCGCTCCGGAGGACCCGGCGGTGCCTGGCCGCGGCGGGCAGGCCGGTGAAGCGGACGGTGAACCGCCCGTCCCGCCCGTGCCAGTCCCCCGGCGCGGCGGCGAACGGGCCCTCGGGAACCCGGTCGGTCCCGGGCCGGTCGTCGGTCCCGGTCGCCCGCACCCGGAGCCACCGCCAGTCGTTGGCCGCGTCAAAGGCGAAACGCAGGTCACCGGGCCCGTCGGGCAGCCGGGAGCAGGCCGCGGCCAGCAGCGGGTGGAGCCGGCTCAGGAACGCCAGGTGCACCAGGTGCCGCGGATGGGCGTGGCCGGTGCGGGCGGTCACCGGCCGGGGGTCGACCATCCTGGCCGGCACGGGCCCGGAGCCGGGCAGCCGCTCCGGGAGCAGGACCGAGCGGAGGTCGGGTGTGGTCCGCTCCGGTCGCAGGAGGTCGAGGTCCTGGGCGACCAGCACCGCCCGCCAGCCCTCCCGCGTGGTCACCTGCCGGTCGACCAGTGCCCGGCCCATCTCCTCGAGCATCGCGGGGGTGCCCTTGCGCCGTCGCCGGGCCATCGCCGCACGCAGGTCCCGGCGGTTGGCGCCGGCGTCGCGGAACACCAGGTCGAGGCCGATGGAGGCGGCGAGCGTGGGCAGCACGTCCTCCCCGGCGGTGTCCACGAACAGGTCGCCGTACAGCTCCTCGATCGACTGCCGGACCGCGGCGAGCGGCGCCGCCATCACCTCTAGGAACACGGCGAGCTCCCCCCGCCGGGGCGGGTCGGCCGCCTGGGCGGCCCGGTCGGCCCGGCGGTGGAACTCCGGCACGTGGGCGAGGAGCAGTTCGGCGGTCCTCCGGAGGGAGTCGGGGTCGTACGGGTAGTCGGTCATGCGTCGTCCCCCGTCGACCGGGCGACGTCGGGCACCAGCTGGCCGGGCTCGACGACGGTGACGGTCAGGTCGGCCGGACGCAGGGACAGCCACTGCCGGTCGGTGGCGTGCAGGACATCGAGCACCTCGACCGTGGTGCCCTGCGGCGGCCGCAGGGCGAAGGTCGTGGCCTCCGCACCGCTGACCCCCTCGACGGCCAGGAGCCGCGCGTACAGACCGGCCAGCGACTGCGGCTCGGACAGCTGCCGGGCGGCGAAGGTAAACATCCCCGGTGGGGTGTTTCCACCGCCGGCGCCCGTCAGGGCCTCCTCGACGGCGCGCCGGACCGCGTCGCCGAGCCAGGCCGGGGCGCGCTCCACACGGAGGACGACGACGACCGGCACGGCCTGCGGCTCCAGGATCACCAGGGGCGTGCCGGTGTCCCGCCGGGCGTCGAGGAAGGCGCGCAGGGTGACGGGATCGGGGACGGCCGCACCCTCGGCGTCGGCCACCACGAGTTCGACGGCCCCGCCGCCGAGCCAGCGCGCGCGGGCTCTGGTCACGCCGGGGAAGAGCAGCGCGAGGTCGGCGTGGTCTGCCACCGAGACCGCGCGGTCGAGGGTGCGCACCGGCCGAGTGGCCTGCCGCGCCACGTCGGCCAGGCTCGCCGGGTCGGTGCCCCCCGAGAGTGGTAGCGGGTTGGTCACCGAGGCGACCAGTGGCGACGAGCGGCGGACGCGGGTCAGCCGCCCGGCCTCCAGGTTGCCCACGGCTCCGAGGCCCACGCGGTAGGTCGCCGTCACGTTGCGGGAGCCGGCCGGCGGGACGGCGCCCCGTCCCTCCCCGCCGAAGTGCACCGTCACCGCGCCGTCCTCGCCGTTCTCGGTGCGGTACACCCGGGCCCCGGACGGCACCCCGGAGAAGTCGTCCACCCGATCCCAGCGGACGCCGCCCACCCGCACCTCCAGGGCCGTCGCGACGCCCCCGGCCGCCGGCACCCGGGTCACCGGTGCCTTGGCCAGCTCCAGGCTCTGGTGCGGCGTGACGCCGTCGGAGCTGTGCGCGCCGGCCCGGGTGGTCTCCCCGTGGCTGACCGGGACGACGTTGCCCAGCACCTCGACGCCGCCCTTGGTCCACCCCGGCGGCAGCGGCGTGCCGGGGACGGAGAGGACCGCCTGCCACGGATCCCTTTCCTCCGCCGGCGGGAGCAGCGCGGTGACGACCGCCTGGCGCGCCTCGCCGGTGTCGGTGTCGGTGCGGCGGAGGATGACCGGGCGGCCCGGGCGCAGCCGGCCGAGGTCCGCCGCCAGACCGACGGTCAGGTCGAACGGCGCCGGGTTGGGAACTGCGGCCACGACGTCGACGGAGCTGTCGAATCCGGCGAGGACCACGGCATCGAGGGGGAACGACGTCCAGGTCCGCGCCGTGCCCGAGGCGTCGGTGAGCGTGAGCGCGGTGACCCGGCCCTCGAAGGCGCTCCCGACGACCTGCTGGGTAGTCGTCCCCTCGCCGCCGGGCAGCTCCACGCACTCGCCGCGCCGGAACCGCACGGTGCGGTCGACGGCCTGCTGGAGGACGACGACCGCGCCTCCGCTGCCCGTCACGAGGGCGCCGAACCCGCTGCGGCCGGGAGAGTCGACTGCCTCGGCCAGGAAGAGCTCCGTCCCGAGGGCGGCGGCCGCCCCGGACGGGTCCGGCGGCACCTCGTAGCCGTGCCGCACCTTGCCCACCTCGGTCGGGTCGGAGTACCCGGCGGGACTGGCGAGCGCGGCCGGGGGGTACAGCGAGGCGGACGCGTTCCAGCCGAACACCCGGGCGCGCAGCTGCGGCCGGCTGTGCAGCCGGTACCCGTCGTCCCCCGGCGGCGGCCACGTCTCGTCCAGCGGGCCGGCGTCGATGCGGTGCAGGCGCACGCGCGGCGGCCGGACGCCGTCGAGGGGGTCCTCGACCCGGAAGACGCCGGCCTTCTCGGAGCCCGAGAGCAGCACGACGTCCCCCCGGCGCAGACCGTGGCGCCCGGTCAGCGGCAGCTCGACGAGGCCACCGGCGACCACGACCGGGGTCGGCACACTGCTGTCGGCCGGGCGCATGGCGTTGAACGCGGCATCGACGGGGGTCGCGGCCAGCGTCTCGTACGCCTGGGCCCGGTGCTCCCCACGAGGTGAGGACTGGAGGGCGAACCCCTGCGGGATGGTGCCGGACAGGCCGGCTCCGACGGTCACTGCGGCCAGGCCCGTGGCGGCGACACCGGCGTCGGGGGTGTAGCCGAGCGTGCGGGCGTGGCGCCACAGGCTGTCGGCCGATTCCGCCGTCCCCAGGAAGGCCTCCCGGGCGTAGAGGGACTGGTGCTCCCCCAGCACGTGCGCGAGCAGCGCCGGGATCTCCAGCAGGGTCCGGGCCAGCCCCCGTCCCTTGGCCGGGATCTCGATCCCGTGCCGCTCGCCGGCCAGCCGCTCGGCGAGCTGGACCAGCTCGGCGAAGCCGGGCCCGAAGTAGCGGGCCGACGCCGGGTCGGGGTGTGCGACGTCCCGGGGGGAAGGGGCCGGCCGGTGGACCGGCGGGCGGCTCACGGCACACCCCCCTGACCGGGTTCGGGAACCGGACCGCCGATGCGGAAGGCGTCGGGGGCCTCGACCGGGTCGACCCCCTGCACGAGCACCCTCAGACGGCCCTGCTCCGGTCGGGACTCGTCGGCCCGGAACTGGGCGATCTCGGTCGGCGTCAACCGGATCGACCGGCGCACGCGCACCTCTCCCGCGTCGAAGAGCGGGGCGAAGAAGAGGGCCCGGACCGGACCGGCGCCCGGCACGTCGCTGCAGGCGGCGAGGACGTCGGCGAGCTGGATCTCGGCGCCGAAGCCGGTCCGCGAGCGGTGGAAGAAGCCCGGCGCGGCGGCCGTGCCGGGCGCCAGGGCGGCGCGGATCCCGGCGCGCAGCTCGGCCGGGCCGGTGCGCCGGTCCGCCGGGCAGACCAGGACGGCGATGTCCAGCGGGACGTAGTCCGGCTGCCGCACGACGTGCTCCCGGCCGGCCATCCGGAGCCGGTCCAGGTGCCCGTGCACCCGGGCGCGGAGGTCCTCCCCGAGCTCGTCGGTCTCTGCCGGGGCGCAGAGGACGACGATCGTGTTGAAGATCCCGCCGAGCGGCCTGGCCGCCGCGTGCGCGACCCCGGGCACGTCCTCCGCGGCCCGGGCGTAGTCCGCCGGCGTGACACACCGTTCCAGGGCCGGGTGCCGGATGCTCTCGGGCACCAGCTGCCGGGCCGTCTCCAGCGGCACGGCACTGCGCCCACCGGCGGCCGGCAGCAGGTTGGTCGCGGCCCGCACGCCGAGGGCGGCGTACCCCGCCTCGGCGCTCGCGTCCCCGCCGACCGGCGGCAGGGTGGCATTGAGGGCGAAGGCGCCGAGGTTGCCGTCCTCCGCCCGTCCGCGCCGGTAGGCCAGCTCGATGAGCCCGGCGGGATCGGCCGGGTCGAAGCCGAGCCCGGCGGCCGGTGCGGTGCCCGGGGGCACCGGGACCGCGCGGCCCCGCCGTCCGTCGCCGAACAGCAGCCACACGGAGCCGTCCTCGTCGCGCTCGGTCGAGTAGTGCGGATCGAACCCGGCGGAGGTCCACAGGTCCGGTTGCCAGTGCCACTCCTCGCCCCCTATCGCGAGCGCGAGCGCCGGCCGGGTCCCGTCCTCGACCAGCACCCCGCTCTCGGGGGTGCGGAGCGCGCGGAGCTGCACCTGCCCGGTGGGGACGTCGGTGGCCAGCACCGCATCGCGGCGGGTGGCACCCAGCGGGATCGACCCGTCGGCCGGCCGGTTGACGGCGCGGCGGGGGTCGCCGTGGGTGGCCGGGACCAGGTTGGCGGTCACGAGCAGGGGGCGGCCCGGGTCGGCCCAGGGCGCGAAGGAGACGGTCGTGGGGGCGTCCCAGGCGAGCAGGGTGACCTGTCGGATGGCCGTCCCCGGCAGGGCGGTGGGCTCGTCGGTCCAGCCCGGGGCCTCGAACTCCTCGACGCCGACGAGGGTGCCGACGTGCGCGTCGGTCCCCTGGACCAGCGCGACCTGCTGACCGGCGAGCAGGCCGGAGTTCCAGCCGAGGAGCAGCAGCGAGGTGGCGCCCGCGGGGACCACGGCGTCCGGCGCCCCTGGCCAGGCGGCCGGCACGAGGTCGCCGCGATCGGCCCGATCGGCGAGGCCGGCGTTCCACCGGGCGTCGAGCAGGGCCGGCGCGGCGGTGACGAACGTGGCGGTCACCCGGCCGCGGTCCTCGCGGCGCACCACCCGCGTCCCGGCGGGAAGGTAGCCGGACCGGCCGGCGCCCACGTCGAGCGCCACCACGGCCGAGGCGCTGGCTCCTTCGTCCAGCGGAAGGCCCAGGAAGGCCGCGTGCCGCCGCACCGACGACCGCTGGCGGGCGGTGTCGACGAAGGCCTCCTGGACCACCCGGTCCTGGTGCAGCGACAGCAGGTCGGCGTGGTGCGCGACCAGCTCGAGCAGCAGCTGCTCGGTACTGGCGGGATCGAGGTCCGACCAGTTGGGATCGGTCGCCAGCGCCCAGTCCTGCGCCACCCGGACGAAGCCGTCGAAGTCCTTGGTCACCAGGTCGACGGCCGGTTCCGGGCCCGGTGCGGTGCGCTCCGCGCCGGCGACGGCGCGGCAGTCCCCCGCGGGGCAGTCGATGTGGAAGTCGAACGTCGCCCGGTCGAAGAAGGGGTGCAGCGGATCCGCGCCGCCGGAGGTCAGCCGGACGACGGAGTGCCCACGCGGCCCGCGGTCGGGAAAGCCGGCCCGCAGGCTGGTGTCGCCGTCGGTGACCTGGTCGACCAGGGCGTGCAGCGCCGATCCGTCGGGCGCGTCGACGGCCACGTCCGCCGCGGTCAGCCCGGAGGCGGGGCGGGCCAGGTCCACCACGAGGACGGCGACCAGCCCGGGCGGCGGCGCCGGGTCGAAGCGCAGGGCGGTGATGCCCTGCCAGGCGGCGAGGTCGATCTCGGCCTCGCCCCACTCCAGCCCGAATCCCCGGGGCCCGGTCACGCCGTCACCTCCAGCCGGCGGGGAACGCGGTCGGCGCGGAGGGCGTAGTCGACGGTGACCAGCAGCGTGCCCTCGCCCTCCGCGGCGGTGACCACGACGTCGGCCAGGAGCACGTCGTCGGCGAGGACGCGGGCGAGCCCCTCGCGGATCCGGTACTCCAGCGCCGGGAGGACCAGTGGGGACATCCCGTCGAACACCTGGGCGTCGACGCCGGCGCCGAAGCGGGGGCGCATCACCCGCTCCCCGGGCCGGGTGAAGAGGATCGCCAGGATCTTGTCGCGGACGTGCCGCTCCAGGTCGTCGGTCTCCGCGATGCCCTCGTGTCGCGGCGAGCTCCCACTCCGGGCCAGCGTCGGGCCCAGCCGGAGCGGATCGGCGATGTAGCGACGGGCCACCGTGTACTCCTCACGTGATCGGCGCCGTGAACGGCGGCTGCGGAAAGGCGACGACGGCCGAGACGGCCACGACCTGGGCCGCGCCGGCGACCTGCTGCGCGCGGGCCGACCGCGGCAGCTGGATCGCCGCCAGGGCGGCGGCGATCGAGCTGCCGCCGACGGCGGTCGCCAGCGGCGGTCCGGCCACCCCCGGTCCGAAGCTCTGCCCGGTCACGTAGAGGGCGAGGGCGAGCGCGATCTGCTGGCCGGCCAGCGCTGCGTCCTGGGCCTGCAGGGCCGGCACCAGCTGGCCGGCCAGCTGGCCGCGCCGGGCCGCGGCAGTGGCGCAGGGGATGCCGGCCGCCTGCGCCCCGGCGAACCAGCCGGCGACCGCGCCGGCGAGCGCGCCGGCCGAGGCGGGGGCGTCGCCGTGCCAGGGGCCGTCGTCCGGTGGCAGCCAGTCGCGTTCCAGGGCCGCGGCGAGGGTTGCGGGATCGAGCACCACGGCGGCTACTCCGTCTCGCTGACGGCGGACAGGTGCTGGCTGCCCATCGGCTGCACCGGGGGCCCGGAGGGTCCGACGCCGGTCGGATGGGTGTGGCTGTTGAACAGGGAGGAGAAGGCTTTGCCGAGCACCAGCGGTTCGGCCGCGTTCGCGCCCAGGCGGATCGAGTCGGCGGTGAGGGTCACGACGCCGTCGGAGGTGATCCGGATCTCGGCCCCGGCGGCCTCTGCCAGGACGACGACGCCGCCGGCGTCGTCGAGCGAGATGACGTGCCCGGCCGCGGTGCGCAGCACGTGCTGCCCGGGACCGGCCGGGGAGTCGGCACCCGGCGGCGCCTCGGCGCCCACCTCGGTGCCCAGGTCGTCCTGCCCCCCGGTGCTGTCGGGGGCGCCCCAGAACGTGCCGGTCCAGATCGGCCGGGAGGGATCACCGGCGGCGAACTCGATCCAGACCGTGTCGCCCACCTCGGGCACGGCGAACAGGCCGCGGCCGTGGCCCCCTCCCCACGGCGCGCAGGGCAGCGCCCAACCGGTCGGCTCCTCCTCGCCGAGCACCTCCGGCACCCGTGCCCGGAGCCGGCCGATCCCCCGCGGATCGTCGTTGTCGGTGACGATCCCGGCCCACTTGCCGTAGAACGCCGGGCGCCCGGCCTCGCCCAGCAGGGCCACGAGCTGGGCGAGCTCGTCGCCGGTCAGGGAGCCTCCGGCCGGGCTGCGCGGGAGGTCCAGGCGGAGGGGATCGGTCATGCCGGCTCCTCCTGCTCCGCGGACTGCCCGAACTCCTCGCGGCCGGAGCGGCCCAGCGCGTTGGTGACCGCGGTGAAGGTCTGGTGCAGCTCGCCGCCCTCCATCGTGGTGAGCACCCGGGTGACGTAGTAGGTGCCGGTCAGCCGTTCTCCGATGCCCTTGACCAGCACCGGCCGGTGGGCGCGCAGCAGCCCGCGGTAGGCAGCGGGGTCCAGCGACCCCCGTACCTCGACGGCCAGGTGGTCGCGGGCCATCCGTCCGGCCACGTGCGCGTTGAGCGCCTCGTCCCGGGGAACGGCGCCGCGCAGGTGCCGCACCGGCGCCTGGGCGCCCGCCCGGGCCAGCCCTCGGGCGGCGGCGGTGACGACCAGCTCCTTGCCGAGGACCGGCTCGTCGTCGGCGGTGTCCGCACGGACGAGGCGTTTGGCGAGGGTGTCGATCCCGGCTGCGGTACGGGTTGCCGGCCGGTCGTGGGCCACCTGGACGTCGAGCCAGCCCAGGTTGTCGTCCTCGCGGAGGATGGTGAGGTCGGCCTGCGGCGGCTGCTCGAGGCGCCTGGCGTGGAAGTGGCCGACCGGGTCCCCGGTGGCCGGGTCCGGCTCGAAGTAGGCGACGAAACCGTTGCGTCGGGCGAGGTGGCGCAGGAACGCCCAGTCGTCGCTGCGCTGGACCAGCAGCACGTCGTCGCTGCCGAGCCGCGCCGCCGTCTCATCGGTCTCCGGCGTCAGTCCGTAGCGGGCGAGGACCTCCTCGGCGGCCTCGCTGTCGGAGACGTCGGGATAGCTGGCCACGCGGTCCTCAGCGGCCAGCAGGACGGCGTGGTCGGTGACGACCACCTCGAGGAAGCAGTTCCCCTCGACGTCCTCGAAGTGCGGGCGCAGGTGGGACAGCAGGCCGGTGAAGACGGCCTGGTCAGCTCCCCCCGGCGCGCCCAGCCGGATCCGCACCTCGGCGGCCGGCTGGAACGGCCCGTCGTCGATCAGCGGGTAACTGCCGTCGGCGGCCTGGCCGAGATCGAAGCGGAGGACGGCGCGGCCGGCGGTGTCGTCACCCTCGGAGATCTCCAGCGCGGTGACGCGGCCGAGCGCATCTGCCGGGAGGGGGGTCCCGTCGACGGAGATGGCGAAGCGCGCGAGCGGCATGGGTCAGCTCACCTGTCCGGCGGGATGTCGACCGGAGAGCCGGGGACGACTGTGTCGAAGGGGTCCAGCGCCTCCGCCGCGTCGGCGATGCGCCAGAGCTTGCGAGGATCGCGGTAGTAGCGGGCGGCGAGCGTGTCCAGCCGGTCGGTGTCGGTCGCCGTGCGCCAGGACGTGGCCGCCCGGTGCGGCCGGGGTGTGGGCGCCACGAGCTCCACGGCGGACCCGTCGGCCCGGACCCAGCCGGTGCGGCCGGACCTGGCGTAGCGGCTGCGTTCGTCGACGGACACGGTGCGGCTCCTACAACGGAAGGGCGACGTTGGTGCCCTGGCGGGCGGTGCTGTCCAGGTAGACACGGGCCATCTGGCGCCGGTGCGCGGCGGTGAAGTCGAGGGACGCGGCGACCCGCGTGTTGTCCTTCGCCTCGCGGTCACCCAGCACCTCGAGTGCCACCTCGACCTCGGCGCGGACCGGGTAGAGCATGCCGTTGTAGAGGGTCTCGTTGATGGTCATGCCGGTGATCCGCACCGGCAGGACCCGGCGTTCGCCCCAGATGAACAGCACCAGCGGCCGGCGACCCCGGGCACGCACGGGCACCGACCGGTCGCCGGGCGCGTCGGCCTCGGTGAACGGGGCGTACAGCAGGTCTTCGAGCGCCGAGACCTCGGGGAGCACACCGAGACCGACCGGCAGGCCCGGTCCGGCCTCCTCGCGCTCGGCCAGGTCGAACCGGAGGGCGACGGACAGGCTGTGCTTGAGCGTGCCGGAGGCGGCGTCCGCGCCCTGCTCTCCCCCGACCGGCTCACCGCCCGGCGACGCGCCGGTCCCGCCGGCGGCGCCCTGGGCCTGCTCCACGGTGAGCTGACGCTGCAGCCCCTCCGGGTTGAACCGGAAGGGCAGGAACCGCGACATCGTCCTGGTGTCGTCCGGCTCGAAGACGGCGAAGGCGCCCCGGGTGTAGGCCAGCGGCTGGGTCATGACGCACTCCGCAGCCGGGCATCCACCTGCGCCAGGACGGCCGCCGCCAGGGCGTCGACGCCCGGGCCGGCGACCAGCCGGGTGAGGGCCGGGCCGTCGATGACCAGGTCGGGCAGGACCAGCAGGCGGGACGGTCCCGACCGGCCGGACAGCCGGACCTGCAGGAGCCGGGCGACCTCGGAGAGGGCGGCCTCGATCCGCGCCTCGAGGGCGGCCAGGTCGGGCCCGGCCAGGTCCGTCTCCAGGATCAGGTCCTGGATCCGCAACGAGATGGCGTCGGTCATCCCAGCCCCTCCAGGTGGTCGGCCAGCCGGCCGAGCTCCGCCCGTCCGCGCGGATGGCCCGACTTCTCCAGCTCGCGGTAGAGCGCGGGGGCCAGGTGGCGCATCCCCACGGGCGCCCGGTCCTGGGCCGCGCGGTGGGCGGCCGCCACAGCGACGTTGCGGACGTTGCCGCCGGAGATCCGGAACCGCGCCGCGAGGTCGGCCACATCGAGGTCGTCCCCGCGCCACCGGGGTGGCGGCAGGTTGCGGTCCCAGAGGACGGCGCGCTCCTGGCGGCCCGGCAGGGGGAACTCGACGAGCAGCTGGATGCGGCGGAGGAAGGCGGGGTCGAGGTTGGCTCGCAGGTTGGTGGCCAGCACCATGACGCCGCCGAAGCTCTCCACCCGTTGCAGCAGGAAGCCGACCTCGATGTTGGCGTATCGGTCGTGGGCGTCCTTGACCTCGGAGCGCTGCCCGAACACGGCGTCCGCCTCGTCGAAGAAGAGGACGCCGTGTCCCGCCTCGGCCTCGTCGAAGATCTGCGCGAGCCGCTTCTCCGTCTCCCCGATGTACTTCGAGACCACCTGGCTCAGGTCGACCCGGTACAGGTTCAGCCCGAGGCTGTTGGCCAGGCAGCGGGCGGCGAAGGTCTTGCCCCCACCGGGAGGCCCGGAGAACAGCAGCGAGAGCCCCCGGGCGTCGGCACCGTCCGAGGGCAGCCCCATCTGCTGCCACACCCAGTCGTCGTTGCGCCGCCAGGCCACGGCGTCGGCCAGCCGGGCGTGCATCTCCGGCGTGGCGACCAGGTCGTCGAGGGTCACCGTGGTGTCCACCACGGTGACGAACGGCCCCATGCGCCGTGCTCCCGCCGCGCGGACGGCGCGCGCGAGGGCAGCCGCGTCGGGCCGGGCGTCGGGGTCGGCGCCGCCGACCGCGGCCAGCGTCCCGGCCTCGCGTTCGGCCTCGCGGAGCTCCGGCAGGGTCAGCCGGAACCGGGCGGCGAGCTGGGCACGGTCGGGTTCCGGCAGCCGGGCGGTGGCCCAGATCGCCGCCGTCTCCACCGGCCCCGGCACCGGCGCGTCGATCCCCCGGACGCCCGGGTGCTCGAAGCGCTCGGGAGCCACGACGACCCGCTCGCGGTCACCGAGGATCAGCCGCGGCGGACCGTCGAGCTCGAAGAGGTCGAGGACCTCCAGGGCGTCGACCGCCGCCGTGCCGGATGCCGGGACCGGCTGCCCCGGGGGCGCCGGCAGGAAGACCGCGGCGGCGCTGGGGTGCAGCGCGGCGACGTCGAAGGCCAGTTGCCGGGCCAGCCGGCGGGAGCGGCCCCGGATCCAAACGGTCCCGTCCTCGGCGAGGACCCGCCGGGCGGCCCGGGCGGCCTCGGGGAAGACGGGCCGGTGCGTGGCCGCGTCGCGGCTGCCGAGCAGATCGGTGCGACGTCCCAGGAGGTCGGCCAGTGCCTCGGCCGAGAGGCGCAGGCCGGTCTGCGCGGCGGGCAGGGTGTGCCCCGGGATCTCGACCCGATCGACCGTGGTGGACGGCGCGAGCGCGGCAGCGAGCATCTCGTCGAAGGTCAGGCCCAGCCCCGCGACGGCGATCCTGGCCAGGCCGGCCGGGACGGGGAGCGCGACCCGTTCGTTCTCCGCCAGGATCGAGAACGCCGCCGCGGCGTCCGGGTGCAGCTCGGCTGCGGCCGCCGCCGCGGTCACCCACGTCGCCGCCGGCAGGTCGATCGCCGCGGCCCGACCGGCCATGCGGTCCCACGCGGCCGTCGTCCCCGGCCAGCCCTCCCGAGGCGCGATGGGGGCGTCGTGCGGCTGGCGAATGCTGCACTCTGCAGCCAGCACGGCCGCGTCCCGCATCCACTCGATGGCGGGAGACGCCGGGATGAGCGTCATCGCTGCACCTCGACCAGCACGAAGGGGCTCACCGGACCGGTGCCCGAGCGCACGGCGACCCGGTACGGAAGGCCACGCAGCCCGGCGGCCACCAGGTCCGCCCCGGCCACGCGCACCGCTGCGGCAGCCACCTCGGCGGGCGGCAGGTCGACGACCTCCGCCGGCGCCGCCATCCCGCGGGCGGGCCAGAGGTACACACGGTCGACCTCGGCCAGCCCCCCGCCGGTGAGCACGAGGTCGGCGCCGCGGGCGAGGGGGGCGTCCGGCGCGTCCAGCCCGGGCTGCTCCGGCTCGCCGACGGTGAGCGGCACGGGTGCCGAGGTGCCCGTCGGCCCCCGCAGGACGACGTCGACGTCGGCGGCGACCGCGCCGGCCGGGCAGGTCACGAACACCCGGCCCTCCTGGTCCGGACGGGCGATCTCGTCCACCGCGGCGGGGGTGTCGGCGAAGGTGAACAGGTGCGGTCCCAGGCGCAGCGCCTGCGCGTCCGCCGCCTGGTGCGTGTCCAGGCGCAGGCGCCCGCCCGGTCGCACCCGCTCCGGCGAGACCGCGTTGACCACCGGTGGGGCGGCAGGACCCGGGCCGGTCAGCCGGATGCCGCCGGGGGCCACCACCGGCACGGCGGGCTCCGCGGCCAGGAGCCGGTCCAGCTGCACCGGTCCGACCTCGACGAGCGCCCACGGCCGGTGCCGCATCTGCAGCGGCGTGAACACCTTCTCCATCAGGTCCGCGGCCATCGGCACGAGCGAGGCGTTCATGGTCCCCTCCCCGGCGATGGGGTCGCTGCCCGGGGTCGTCAGGTCGTCGCCGAGCGGGAGCGTGATGACCGGGTCGGTCTCCACCGCCTGCAGCGCCTGGCCCAGCCGGTTGATCGCCTGCGTCGGCTCCCCCGCACCCGTCGTCCCGTAGGCGGTGATCAGATAGAAGGCCGACAGCGACACGGGTGGAGGACGCCGGCGGCCGTCGGTCCCGGTCGCCCAGTCGTCGTTGCGGTGCGTCGGCTGCGGAGTGACCCACAGCAGCGAGATCCGCAGCGACTCGGTGGCGGTGGCGGGGTTGTCGATCGGTGGGCCGGCCACCACGTCTTGCAGCGTCGGCGAGAGGCTGCGCCGCAGGTGGCTGGCCAGGGCCGAGCCGGCGTCGTGCAGGTTGGCGAACACGGCCATGTCAGCTCCCCTCCAGCGGGATGCTGTGCGGTCGGGCGGCGCGCGGCCGGACCGGGGCTCGGCCGGGAGCCGCCCTCCGTGGCACCACGGTCACCCGGCCGATCTCGATGCGCACCGACGGCGGTGGCGGCACCGCGCGCTGGAGCAGCGAACGACCGGCGGACGCAGCCGGACCCGGGGCCGGCCCGGCGGTGCCCCCGGCCGCGACGGCTGGAGCCGCACTGGCCGGCCGCTGCGGCGGGACGACCGGGAGGCGCAGCGGATCGGCCTGCGGCGCGACCGCGCGGGCGGCGGTCAGGTCCCCCCGTGGTGCCCGGGCCCCGCCCTCGGTCCCGCCGGCTGCGACGCCGTCCCTGGGGCCGTCGTCTCCGCCGGCCGTCCGCCGCCGAGTGTCGCCGACGGCGACCGGCGCGCCGGACGGGAGCGCGTCCCGATCCGTGCCGGCAGGCCTGCCGGGGATCTGACGCACGCGGTGGGCTCCTGGCGGCGACTCCTCCGGCAGCGACGCAGCGCCGGGGGGCGGCGGGCCGGCTGCCGCCCGCGGCCCTCTCGTCGGCGTCGGCGGAACGGCCGGCGCCGGCCCGCCTGGAGCGGGCGGCCGGACGGGAACCTGTCCCGTCGGGCGGGCCGACGGGAGCGGGTCCGGGTTCCGGTCCGCACCCGTCGGCGGCGCGGGCACCGCGCCGGGCGGCCCGGCCCGGGCGGAACCGGGCCCGGCGGCCTCCGGCGGAACCGGCGCCGGTCGGACGGTGGTGCGCCGGAGCGGTACGGCCGGGTCGGTGACGGCGGGAGCGGCCCCGGCGGCCCCCCGCTCCGGTTCGTTCGCCGCCGGCTCCCCGGCCGGACCGACCTGCTCGGCCGGGGCGGTCGGGGTGGTCGGGGTGGCCCGGGTGGTCGGGGTGGTCGGGGTGGCCCGGGTGGTCGGGGCGTCGGCGGAGGGATGCGCCACCGGGCCGTCGCCGGGCCGGCCCGGTCCACCCGTGGGGGCGTCCCCGTCGGCCGGCCCGGGCGCCGGCACCGGCCGCGGCCCTGGTTGCACGGCGGACGGCTGTGCCGCTCCGAGCGCGGGCAGCAACAGCGGTCGGTCGGCCTCCGATGGCAGCCCCACGGCCCGGCCGCGACGGGGTGGGCCGAGGCCGATCAGCCGTGCGAGCCGGGGTCCCATGGCGGTCAGGCCACCGCGTCGACGTCGAGCGCCGGCGGACGCTCCAGCAGGATCCGGCGGAGGTACTCCTGCCGGCGACCGTAGGGCAGGGCGAGGATCTCGCTCTCCGACCAGTGGTAGGTCCGGGCGAGCAGGTGCACCTCGTCCAGCAGCCTGGCGCCCCGGGACGCCAGCTCGGCGTCCACGAAGAGCGGGATGTCGAATGCGGCGGTGATCGCCGCGTCGCAATCGGTACACCGGGTGCCGAGCTCGAGCCCGAGTCCGGACGCCAGCGTGTCCAGCGCACCCAGTAGCTGGTCGCGGCCCGCGCCGTGCAACCGCGCTCCCGCCTCGTCGGCGTCGATGTCCGCCGCCGCTGCGAGCAGCGAGGACAGCGCGGCCTCACCCGCCGTACCGGCCTCCTCGAGCGCCAGCACGTCGCCCACCGTCAGCGGGGCGAGAGGAACCGGGGTGGCGCGGGGGGCCGGCGGCTCCCGGGGCAGGTCGTGGGCGTCGAAGTCCACCGCGACGCCGGCACCGCAGTCCGGACAGCGCAGCTCGGCGTGCACCGCCGGACCGACGACCTGCACCCGGAGGTCGAGGAGCAGCGCCTCCCATGCCGCCAGCGGCAGCGTCCGCAGCGACTCGGGAGGCACCGCGTCCACCGCCGACAGGAGGGCGGTGAGCCGCCCTGCCGGACCCGTTCCGGTGCCCGGTACGAAGGTCAGCTCCTCCTGCCCGGTCAGCTCGCGCACGACCCACCTCCCCGGCCGGTCATCGCTCGGGCAGCTCGACGACGGACTCGTCCAGGGCGAAACCCTCGTACTCGATCTTGAGGGACTGGATCGCGACGGCGTTGGCGTTCGCGTCCATCTCGGGGAGCGCCTGGAACTCGCTGGCCCAGGCCCGCGACAGGTTGAACGCCATCACCGCCGTCCCCTGCATGTTCAGGACCTCGACGCGCACCGACTTGCGGTAGTTCAGCAGCGAGTTGGCCGCGTCCCCCACGGGGTTGTTCACCTGGTTGGCCCATCGGAGGAACTGCCGGTCGTGGGTCAGCCCCGCCTCGAAGGTGATCGGCTCGCACTTGGTGCGGCCGGGCAGCTTGTGGACCATCCCGCCGTCGGCGGCGGCACGCCACTCGATCGCCTCGGTGGTCTTCTTGACCGCCGACATCTTCGACAGCGCGGCGACCACCTGGCCTTCCCACGACACCCGGAACCGGAAGTTCTTGTAGGGGTCGATCCGGTGCGCGTTGACCACGAACATGGGCATCGGTGCGGTCCTCCCGTCACGCCGCGGTCTTCTGGCTGAGGGTGACGATCACGAACTCCGCCGGGCGCAGCGGCGCGAAACCGACCTGGACGTTCACGACTCCGGCCACCTGGTCGTCGGGGGTGGTGGTGTCGGAGTCGCACTTCACGAAGTAGGCGTCCTGACTGGTCGCCCCGGCGAAGGCGCCGTTGCGGAACTGTGCGTCGAGGAACGCGCCGATGGTCTCCCGCAGGGTGGCCCACAGCCGCTCGCCGTTGCTCTCGAACACGGCCCACTGGATGCCGTTGTAGATCGACCGGCGGAGGAAGATCGCCATCCGCCGGACGTTGATGTACCGCCACTCGGAGTTCGTCCGGAGGGTGCGCGCGCCCCACACCACCCGCCCGGCACCGGGCACCGTGCGGAGGGCGTTGAGCCCGTGCGGGTTCATCCGGTCCTGGTCGCGGTCGAGCACGGCGTAGTCCAGACCCACGGCGCCGGCGATGGTCGCCTCGGTGCCGGCCGCGGCCTTCCACACCCCGCGGCGGCCGTCGATGCGGCCGTAGAGGCCGGCCACGTGGCCGGCGGCGGGGATCGTCCGAGTGGGATTCCGGCCCACACCCGCGGGATCGTTGACGACGATCCGGGGCCAGTACAGCCCGACGTGGTCGGTGGCCGTGATCTCGTTCCGGGCAGCGTGCACAGCGTCGCCCACCGGGTCGGTCGCCGCCGCCCGCGAGGCCGGCGCGTCCGCGACGAGGAACAGGTCCCGCTGGGGACGGCGCTCGACGTAGGCGAGGACGGCATTGACCAGCCCGTTGTGCTCGGCGGCCGTGGCCGCGTTGAGCATGCCGTCCGAGCCGCAGACGATGAGCGCCGCGTCGTCGATCCCGTCGAGCCGGGCGAGCGCCTCGCCGTAGTCGCCGGCCTGCAGCGTCGCGTCGCCGCCCGATCCCGTGGACAGGTGGTTGCCGTCGCCCGGTGTGCCGTCGAAGCCGACCCCCGGCAGGTCGTCGTCCGGGGCGTCGGTGTTGGCCGGCCGGTGCACCGGGCCGCGCCAGCTCACGTAGGCCGACCGGGCGAGCTGGTCGACGAGATACTTCTCGTTCGCGGGCTGCGCGGAAAGCCCCTCGAAGTGCTCGACCTCCGAGTGCGCGGCCTCGCCCGGCGCCCGGTAGAACACCACCAGGTCGAAGCGGTCGGGGTCCCCGTCCGCCGCGTCGGTGACGGCAAACCGCACCCGTCGGGCCCATACGCCGGGCGCGGTCGCGACCAGCGTCGCCGGAGGCAACGGACGGGTGATCCGGAGGCGCTGGTCGGCGGCGTTCTGCGGCCGGATGGGCTCGCCCACCCAGGTGATGTCGGGGTCGTCGCGCAGCACGGTCGCGACGTTCCCCGGGTCGTTAGCAATGGCGTTGAGGTTCTCGTAGAGCGGCACCGCCGCCCGGTCGGCGAAGGTCTGACCGCCGTCGGTCGACACCTGGACCGTCAGGTTGAAGGCACCGGGGTCACCGCTGGTGGCGGTGGCGATCTGCAGCCGGATCAGCTCGCCGGCCGCTCCCGCGCGACGGGCGGTGATGTGTGCGGTGGAGGTGCCGTCGGTCACGTCGACACCGGCGAACTGGTTGGCCTCCAGCGCCCGGGTGGCCCGCTCCACCGTGCCGGCCATCAGTCGGAGCACGTAGCCGCGAGGACCGCCGTTGTCGAAGAAGCCCTGGATCGCGTACGGCAGGTACAGGCGGGTGATCGCTCCCGCGGCTGCCGCGTCATCGCGGAAGTGACCACCGAAGAGCCGCTGGTACTGCAGCGGGCTGGACACCGGGGTGGGGTCCAGCGGACCGCGCTCCGTCTCGCCGACGAAGATGGTGACGGCAGTCGGCGCGGCTTCGATCGCCCGCGCTCCGCCCGGCGCCTCGCGGACGTAGACACCCGGGGTCAGTGGCGTCGTCATGGAGCGGTCCTCCCAGGGCACCGTCCCAGCGGACGGGCGAGTACGAACCCGGCAGACTGCGGCCGAGGTCGACCGGTCGACGGCGCCATCCTCCGGACGCCCTGTCACCCGCGCGTCACGACGCCATCACCCGGGCCGTGGGGTCCCGGCGGTGAGCCGGCTCGCGTGGAGGCCGAGCGGATCGCCGGACCGCCGGGCCGAGGTCCTCGGACCTCGGCGTGCCTGCAGGACGGCCCGGACCTGGTTGAGTCGCGCGTCACCCCACGGTGAGCAACGTGGCGCGGGCAGCACCGGGCGGCTGTGCGGCAGGGCCGGCGCCGTCGCGGTGGTCTCCCGCGATCGGGTCAGCCCGTGGGCGTGCGCACGGCGGTGGGGGCCTCCGGGGCGTGCATCGTGAGCCGGCGCGCCCAGTCGGTGATCGCGGACGTCGACCCGCACCCCGGCCGCCGGTCCCACGGCGCCGCCGGAGGCGTCCACCAGCCGGGACCACCTGCTGAACCGCCAGAGCACCGATCTCAGGCTGTCCTGGGCATGATCCTCAGGGACGCCGGCCGGGCGGCGCCTTCCGGCATCCCCGGAACCGGCCCGCCGATCACCACCGGATGTCGTCGACGCCACCCAGCGGCTTCCGCTGTCCGGCCGACTCGGGGAGCGCCGAGGTGTCGGCCGCCCGCAGGACGTCGGCAAAGCGCAGCCCGGTGCGGGACTCGATGTCGGACAGCCACACCTGGAACACGCGGAACTCATCGAGGTCCAGGGCTTCCAGCCGGTCGAGGTCCTGGGTCAGCAGGAAGCCCCGGGCCTTGAGGGCACCCGCCTCGCGGAATGCCAGGACCTTCCAGTACTCCCGCGGGAGCTGCACACCGCGGTAGGCGCGGTCGTCGGCGCCGAGGACGGGGCCGCCGAACACGCTCACCTTCAGGTCCTCGACGTCCACGTCCGCGAAGACGGCATCCTCCAGCCGGCCCCACACGCCGTTGCGTGCGCTCTGGTTGAAGTCGTCGATCTGCGGCGTGATGTTGGTGAAGTAGAACGAATCGCGGTTGGCCCGCCGGGCGACGGGAAGACTGCCCCACACCAGGTCGGCCCGGCGGGCGATGTGGCCCCGGTCGAGGTCGTTGTGCGAGTACAGCTCGTCGCCGACCTGGAGGTGCTCGGCGATCTCCGGGTCCTTGACGAACTTGATGCCCTTGCGGCTGAGCGACTTCAGGGCGCCGCCGTCGATGTTCCACCCGACCCAGAGCGCGAACTGCCGGGACGCGCTCATCTGCAGCGAGAAGTGCATGTGCTCGACCACGGTGTCGCCGTCGACGGTGGCCGCCACGTCGGCGAGGACGGTCGCGCCGGGCACCGGCGCGGTGATCCGGGTGCCGAGGAAGTCCGGGTCGTACCCGAGGGCGACCTCGACGTCCTCCGGCGACGGCGGACGCAGCGCGATCTCGAGCTTCTCGAAGACCGACGACGGGAGGCAGGCCAGTGCGTGCTCGTCCGGGTCGGTGCCGGACTCGCCACCGAAGTGCAGGCCGGCCACCACCCCGGACGGTTGCCCCGCCTCCGTGAACAACCACAGCGCCCCGGAGTCGCCGCCCCGGCTGATCTCGTCGGAGTCCGCCGGGTGCTCCGGATCCGCACCGATCTCGAAGCACCCGATGTTGCGGAGTCCCACGGTGCCGCCGTAGTCCAGCTGCACGATCGTGTCGACCCGTCGGACGATCCCGCGGGTGACCCCCGTGGTGCGGCCGGACTTGACCACCGCGTCCCCCAGTTCCGGGTCGCCCAGTTCGTCGGGCACCACGCTCAGTCCCAGGGGGGTGGCGTCGACGCGCCGACCTTCCACCGTGGCGATCGCGCAGTCCCCCGCGATGCCCAGGTGGGATCGGACCAGCCGACCCAGCCGGTTGTCGCTGGTCCGGTTGTCGTCGTGCGGCCCCGGTTGCACCACGTCATCGCCGATGGCGCCGTCCGGGCCGTGGAGAACGTGCCAGTTGCTGAGCAGGTACTGCGTGCCGTCCCGCCGGCCGTACACGACGCCACCGACGGTGCCGGCGGTGATGCTCGGATGACCCACGCTCGCACCAGGCGCCACGGGGTCGAGGCGGACCTTGCGCCCAACGGTCCGGGGCTCGGCGACCAGCCGGAACGACGGCGCGTAGGTCCGCTCGAGGACGTCGGTCGGCACGGCGACCCCGTCGACGACGATGACCGGTGGCACGGCCACGGTCCCCATCGACTCGAGCTGGTCCGAGCCGGCGACCTTCTTCGCCACGGTGAACTGCACCGAGATGTCCGAGGTCCGGCTGCCCTCGATGGTCTTGTAGCCGATGCCGATCGAGGAGATGTTCGGATCGGCCAGGTAGGCCTCACCGTTCGTCCGGATGAACCGCCGCAGCCGGGCCATCAGGTCCTCGTACGCGGCGGCGCTCATCCGCGTACGGTCGGTCGTCCCGTCGGGTCGCGCGCTGTCTGCATCGCTGGGCATGGGGCCCTCCCTGCATCGCTCGGGTCGGCGGACGCCGTGGGCGGACGGCGAGCGGCCGCCGCCCGTTCCGTGACCTCGGCCCGACCCCTGCCGTGCTGCGGACGCTACGACGCAGCCGCCACCAGGCCGTCACCTCCGCGTCACCGAAGCGCCGCCGGTCAAGACGCCAGGCCGGCCGCGCAGAGCACGATCCAGGCCAGCTCCGGGTGGACGATGTCCGAGTGGGCGCCGGACGGTGGCCGCCCGCGCCGGACGACCTCCGCGACGTCGATGCTCACCAACTCGCCCGCGCCGAAGGAGTACTGCGTTCCCACCGCCTGCATCGGCACCCGGGTCCCCTCGGGCTCATGCCCACCGAATCCGACCGCGCCCCACCGCGCTTGCAGCGCTCCGATCGCGGATGCGTCCTGGCCCCGGGCCAGGGAGGCGAGCGGGTAGAAGGTCCCGAGTGCCTCGTCGAAGCGCGAGTGGCACGCGACCACCGGGCCGGTGACCCGGGACGTGGCGCCGTGCAGCGCCCCGGACCGGGCGAGCTCGAAGGGCAGCCGGCCGGCGAAGGAGAACTGGGAGAAGGCGCCCTGCAGCAGGACGACGCCGCGCACCCGCGGTGCGCCCTCCTCGAGATCCCGCAGGGCGAAGGAGACCAGCCGGGCGCCGAAGCTGTGTCCGATCAGCGTCACGTCGAGACCTCCGGTCAGGAGATCCCGCACCACCGGGCCCAGGCCCCGCTGGCCGACCACGCCGGCGCGCTTCTTCATCTGCCAGTAGGTCGCCTGGCGGGCCAGCTCCTGCACGCCGTGCCACAGCCGTCCGACGTCGGCGGTCAGGCCGGCGACACCGCCGCCCGGCCCGGTGCTGAGGACGCCGAGGTCCTCCATGGCCTGGACGTAGCTCCCGGCGACGTCCCGGGCGTCCCGCCCGGGGGCGGCGGCCCGGGGAACCGGGCCCGCGCCGTCCCCGTCGTCGTCCGTCTGCTTGCTCTCGGCGTTCTGCAGCAGGGTCGCGAGAAGCTCGTGGGCGCGCTGGAGATCAGCCTCGTCAGGCGGCCTGGTTCGCAGCAGCTCCAGCAGCTCCCCCACGGCGCCGGGCTGACCGGGGAACGCGTCCTGGACCGCTGCGGCGGTCTCCTCGTCGGGCGGCGGCGGCGGCGGGAAGCCGGCCATCCCCTCTCCGATGCTCGCCGTGGCGCTGCCCACGGCCAGGTCCGGCAGCAGCGCCGGGTCGGCATCCGGGGCGGGCTCGTCCGCCCACCGTCTCGACGGCCAGAAGACCCCGAGCAGACCGATCCTCCGATCCGGAGGGACGCGTCCGTCGAGCAGTGGCGGGAGCAGACCGAAGAAGCGCTCGTAGAGGCGCCGGGCCATGGCCGAGTCGTTGTTCCACCCGTGGCTGAGGACCAGGACGTCGGTGACGCCCTCGGCGCGCAGATCGGCGCGCACGTCCTCCGCGGCGTCGCCCTCGAGCCCGCCGTCCGCGGCGAACGAGACCTCCCGGAACGGAAGTGCGGCGATGCGCTCCACGGTCCATCTCCTCCTCGCTGGGTGTCACACCGACTGCAGGGCCCTCATGAGATCGAGCAGGCCGGCGCCCTGGAAGTAGTGCTCGCGCCCGAGCGACGTCGCCGACCGGCAGAAGATCTCCTTGACCCGCTCTGGCTGGCCGATGAATTCCGGGCGCACGGAGAGGAACGCCGCCACGGCTCCTGACACGTGGGGCGCGGCCATGCTCGTACCGCTGTCCTCGATGTACAGCGCGACGTGCGGCGCCCGTCCCCCGGCGACCTTGGCCGCGGCCTTCGCGCCCGCCGCGCACGACGCGATCCGCTCCCCCGGCGCCACCAGGTCGGGCTTCGCCCGGCCGTCGCCGGTGGGCCCCTTGGAGGAGAAGTAGGACACGCCATAGGTGTGCGGGCGGTCGCGGTGTGTGGCGCCGACCGTGATCGCACGTTCGGCGTTGCCCGGATCGTTGATCGTCATGCCGACGCCGGTGCTCGTCTGCCGCACGAAGGCGCTCAACCGGCCGTACCCGGTGTTGCCTGCAGCGACGACGACGACCACGCCCGTCCGCACCAGCCGGTCCACCTCCCGGCACAGCGGGCTCTGCCCGCAGGCGAACCACTTGGGGTCGAACTCGTAGCCGACGCTGAGGTTCACGCCGTGGATGCGCATGAGACGGTCGCTGGCCGCGTTGAGCTCCCGGACGTAGCGCAGCGCGGCGATCACCCGGCTGGTCTGCCCGTCCTCCTCCTGCGGCAACGCCTTGAGGCTCACCAAGCGTGCGCGCGGTGCGATGCCGGCGAGGAGCTCACGGGAGAAGCCGCGCTGGTTGGTGGGGCCCGGCAGGTGCTCCTCCGCGTCGGCGAAACGGTCGCGGAGCACCTCGACCCGGATCGCGCTGTCCCCGGGGGGCGCCTGCCCGGCGATGATGCCGGCCACGTGCGTGCCGTGTCCGCGTTCGTCGACCAGCGCGGAGGCGGCCGTGTCGGACCCGGGATGCAGCGACTTGGTGAAGTCGCGGTGCAGGTCCCGGACATCGTCGTGGTCGACCGTCAGGCCGTGGGTGAAGTGGGGGTGCTCCCGGTCGATGCCCGAGTCGACGACGGCCCAGACGATCCCGTCGCCGTAGGCGCTGAAGGCCCGCCGGGCGGCGTCCGCCTTCACCGCGCGCGACGAGGAGTCGACGAGCGGCTGCACGGGGAAGTCCGGCCACACCCGGTGGATGGCCCGGTCGCGGATGGCGGTCGTGCCGGCGGCGTCCCGCTCCACCAGCCGTTGCATGGTGCGCATGGACATCCGCAGGGCCACGGTGTCCTCGGTGAGCCGGCCCGCGCGCACGCGGTCGGCAGACATCTGGGCCTCCTCCCGGGCGATCGTCTCGAGCTGGTGCAACGCCTCGTCCACGCCGCCGCGGTACCGGACGTTGAGCTCGACCAGGACGGGGATGGCCGTGTCGTCGTCCACCGGCAGCCCGATGCGGGCGCGCTCGTCGGGATCGAGCAGCGGGTTCGCCAGCACGCTCGGCCGGACCAGCGCACGGTCCGCGGGCTGCCGGGTGACCGGTGGGCGGTCCTCCGGCGCCTCCAGCCGGTCCTCCGCCTCCTGTCCCACCGACCGCCCCGTCTCGGTCAGCTGCCACCGCCGCCGGTCGGCCCGTACCCACTGAGCTGAGATCAGCCGGCGCAGCGCGACGTAGGTGCGCCGCTCCCACTCCTCCATCTCGCTGGTCGTCGACTCACCCTCCTCCGACCGCACCGGTTCCCGGTCCTCGGGCTGGAGCAGCTCCCCGAAGGTCTCACGTATCCGGCTGATCACCTCCTTCGGTCGGCCTGCCCCCTGATCGCTGCGGAGCAGGGCGATGAGGACGTAGTCACCCAGCCGGTCGATCGAGGTCAGGGCCATCGCCGCGCCTCCTTTCCAGCTGGGGCCGGGAACCGGACGCCGTGGCCGCGTGCGGCCGCGTTCCGCAGAACGGGGACCCGGGCCCGACGGACGCTAGGGATCTGCCGTCACCGCAGCGTCACGCGCCTGTGCTCGCCGGCACCTCCGCCCGTCCCGGCTCACGGGGCCTGCACGAGGCCCAGGCCCCGGTCGGCCACGTCGACATCCGGGGCGAACCCGTGGGTGGACGCGGAGGCGAGCAGCTCGGCGAGGACCGGGCGGACCGACAGCGGGACCGGAGAGGCGGCGATCTCCTCCCACCACAGGGCCGCGACACCCGCGACGTGCGGCGTGGCCATGCTGGTCCCGTTGAGGTCGACCAGGCCGCCCCCCGCCTGCGCCGAGCGCACGCCCACCCCGGGCCCGCTGACCTGCGGGAAGGTGTTGGAGAACCGCGCGACCTGCAGCCCGGCGGGTGTCTCCCCCAGCGCGCCCACCGACACGACGCCCTCAGCGGCAGCCGGGATGGACACCGCGATCTCGTAGTCGGGATCCACATCCCGCTTGCTCTCGTTCCCCGCAGCGGCGACCACGACGGTGCCGGGGACGAAGGCCTCGCGGCTCTTGGCTACGCCCATCAGGGCGTCGAACATGCGCAGGTTCGCGCGGTACGCCTCGAGGGCGAGCGAGGTAGCGAGGTCGGCGGGCCACTGCTGTTGCACCAGCTGGTCCACGAGCCCGGGGAAGTCGAAGCCCAGCGACATCGAGATGACGTGGGCCCCGTTCTGCAACGCCCACTGGATGCCGCTGAAGATCATGTTCGAGTCGCCGGACCCGTCGTCCCCCAGGACCTTGCCGATCAGCGCGGTCTCCACGCCCGGGGCGACACCGATCCGCAGGCCGTCGACGTCCCGGCCGAAGATCGTTCCGGCGCAGTGGGTGCCGTGCCCCTGCCTGTCCCCGTCGCCGCTGCCCGAGAAGTCCTGCTGCACCAGCTGGACACCGGAGAACGCCGGGTGCGTGGAATCGATGCCGGTGTCCAGGACCGCTACGGTGACCCCCGTTCCGGTCCGGGACGACCGGTCGGCACCGACAGCCGACACTCCCCAGGTCCTGGACGCCGAGTCGTCCGCCACCCGCCCGTCGACGCCGTCCTGGTCGACCGGGCGCACCAGGCGGGTGGGCATGACCGGGGCGAGCGCCCGCACCTCCGGGTCGCGGCCGAGCGCGCGCACGTCGGCCTTGTCCAGCCGCTCGACGTCGATCCGCACTCCCGCGGTGCCCAGCTGGGTCTCCTCGATGCTGGCCGCACCGCCGCCGAAGGGTTCTCCTGTCGCACCGGCCCCGAGGTCGCGCAGGATGGTGTACGTACGCATGGACTCCTCCAGGACTCGACGACCGCGACGGCCGGCGATCGTGGCGCCGCCGGTGATCGCCAGCATGTGCCCCAGCCGTCACACCGGCGTCACCGCTGGGCCGGTGATGGGCACCGGGTGCATGCGCGCCTGTCGGCAGGCGCCGGCACGGTGTCACTCGGGCGCGGGCTCCTGCCGGAGGAGCTCGTCGAGCCAATGGCCCACCGCACCGAGCACGTCATCGGGCGACGAGGCCAACGCAACGGTCCGGCCGCTCTCCTGTCCGTCGGCGCCGACCGCGATCAGTCGGGCGCGAAACTGCTCGGCCCCGTGCTCGATCCACACCCGCATGAGAAGTGCTGCGCTCCGGTCGTCGGCCACGGCCACCCCTCGCTCCGGTCATCACGCGCCGTCGACCTCCGCCATGGAGCCGCCGACTGTGGGGATCATGATCCAGGGTGACGAAGCGTGGACGCAGTCCCCGACCGGATGAACCTCGACGCGTCAGCCGTACACGCAGCGTGGCGAGGGGGCGCCGCCTCTCGCGGGGCGACGCGGAGCAGACCTGTCGGCCGCCTCTCATGCACGGCCGGTCACCGGCACATGAGCTGCCACCTTGCGGTCCCCACCTCGTCAGCGCGGCCCCGTGTGGCCGTGTGGCGCCGGAACAGGCAGGACGCCCCGTGCCGCCCGCCCGCCGGCGATGAGGCAGTCCTCACCGCACGCGCGGGGCAGGTGAGGCCCGTGACGCGACGGTGACGGCCGGATCACGGTCTGCGCCGAAGATCGGTCACGTTGATCCGGCGCACGCAGGGGACGACGATGCCAGGCGACGTGGAGCCCGCGGGACGGTCTTTCCGACGTCCGAGCACGGCCGGAACGTGGCCGTGATCCGGTCCATCGGATTCGGGACCGCGCAACTACGCCCCGGCACCACCAGGGTCGCGCTACGGCCGGGTGAGACCCTGACCGTCGGTCTCGGGGCGTCGGCGACGTCGCCGGACGAGCTCGCCGACGCACAGGGCTGGGTGTACACGAACTACGGCTCACCGGACCCGGCGGACTTCACCAGGGTGGCCATGACGCCGGTCGCGCCTACCGACGGCCACCATCGTGCGTTCGAGGCAACGCTCCCGGCCGCAACCGTCGGGACCTACATCGCGACGGCGTTCGTCGAGGTCGACGGCGTCCGGCACTGGGCCCAGGACCACGCGCCGGCTGATCCTGGCAGAGACGAGCACAACCTCAGCAACCGGCTCGTCTTCCGGGTGTCCCACCCCGACATCCACCGTCTGCTGGTCCGCCAGGTCCCGCTGGACAAGGCCAACGCCCGGTCCGACAGCACCGACATCTCCACGATCGAGGACATGCTCGACGGACCTGGGTACACCCTGGCCAGGATCGCCGAGGAGGGCGTGACCTGCATCTGGGTCCAGGTGCCCTACCGCCTCGACGTCTGGAACAGGCTGCCCGCCGTCGACGACGCCGGCAGCGACTACGCCAGTACCGACTGGTTCTCCATCGACCCGGAGCTGTCCCGCGAGGGGCGGCTGGTCCCCCCGTGGGACCTGGACCGCCAGCGCCAGCTCGCCAACGCGAGCATGCGGCGCTTCGTGGACGCAGCCCACGACCTCGGCATGCAGGTCCTCTTCGAGATCGCACCGAACCACGTCGGGCACAACTTCATCTTCCGGGACGCCTTCGACGCCGACGGGTTGCTGCACATCCGCCGCCGCGATTACCAGCAGGTCGTGACCGACGCCGGCCAGCTCGCCGAGGTGGCCGGGCGGCTGGCCGCGCCGGACATCGACGAGCCGGTCAAGGACTACGCCGAATACATGCTCCCGCAGCTGTACGCGACCCGGCGCCCGGACGGCACCTATGACCCGGCGGGGGCGTCCAGCGTCCAGGAGACGTACTCGCCGGACTGGTACGGCGTGTGGGCGGACACCAAGCACCTCAACCACGGCGGCCACGCCGGCCAGCGCATCTGGTACCCCCGGACGACGCAGAACCTCCGGGTGCTGGCCTACATCGGCCGCGCCATGCTGTGGGCGGTCACCGAGCTCGGCGCCGACGGCTTCCGCGTCGACCACACCTGGGGCATGCCGTACCACTTCTTCGAGCAGACCCTGCCGTGGGTCGAGGCGCAGATGCGCAGGAGCCGTGGCGATGACGCCTACCTGGTCTTGGCCCACGAGGACCACGACCGGAAGGACTACTCGGCACGTGTCGGGGACGTCGTGCAGTCCAAGGGCTACGAGGCCCTGCTGCACGCGCTCGCCCACCAGGACGTGGAGGCGGTCTGGCGTCTGTACGACAACCCGTTCTTCACCGCCGAGTTCAGCGGTACCGGGAACCACGACGAGGTCCGCGGGTCCACCTTCTTCGGCGGCGACCTGCTTGCCTACGGCAACGCCGTTCTGACCATGCTGCTCATGGGTGGTCCCATGACCATGCTCGCGGGCGACGAGCTCGCCGAAGCACAGCAGCTTCGGTTCAAGGCCCGGGGTGGCATCCCCACCCTGTGGCAGCTGCGCACCGGTGAACTCCCGGCGGCGAACCGGACGCTGGCCGCATGGGTCGCGCGCGCCGGGCGCCTGCGGACACGGCACCCTGCCCTCGCGGGCACGGCTCGCGAGCGCCTGCACCCACGGACGTCTGCCGGTGCGCAGGGGATCATCGCCTGCACGCGGACCGGGCCGGCTGACGACGGTCCGCCGCTCGTCGTCGTGGGCAACCTCGGCCGCATCGGCTGGGCGACCGCCACGTACGGCACCGGGCCAACCCTCGGCGGGTGGCTGGCGCAGGTGCCGGACGCCTTCTACCAGGTCCGTGACCTCGTCGGCCTGGACCCCGACCGGCCCCTGTGGAACCGGCCCATCTCCGGGGCCGCACTGCTCGGCGACGGGCTCAGCATCGGCCTGCAGCCCTACCAGATCCAGGGGCTGGAGCTCGTCCGACTTCCGTAGGACCACAGGACGCGAGGTCGACAGCCATGGCGTTGCCCCAGCACCACGTCTGGCCCGGGACCCCGATGGGCGCCACGCTCGCCGGCACGGGGGCGACGATTCGTCTGTGGGCGCCGCGCGCCCGCGCGGTCCACGTCTGCTACCACGGCCACTGGGCGCCGGTCGAGGACAACCGGCTGTCCCGGGGGCCCGCCGGCCACTGGACCGGGTTCGTCGACGGGTTGAGGGACGGCTCGCAGTACAAGTTGTGGGTGGTCGGTGACGGCAGCACCGGCTTCAAGCGGGACCCGCGAGCTCGCGAGCTCACACCGGATCCGGTTCCCCTCGCCAACGGCATCGTCCGTGATCCGGGGTCCTACCCCTGGCACGACGCGGGCTTCCGACCACCGGCCTTCCACGAGCTGGTGATCTACCAGTTGCACGTCGGTTCGATGTCGGTGACGCCAGGGCACGACGTCGGCACGTTCCTCGACGTGCTGGGCCGGCTCGACCACCTCCTGGCCCTGGGCGTCAACGCACTGCAGCTCCTGCCGGTCGCGGAGTTCCCGACGTCCACCAGCCTGGGCTACAACGGCACCGACCTCTACTCCCCCGAGCAGCGCTACGCGGTCCAGGACCCTGCAGCACTGGAGAGCGCTCGGGACCTGGTCAACCGGTACCTGACGCGGGGCGGTCGCTCCGGCCTGACGACCGGGCAGTTGCAGGGCGGCGCCAACCAGCTCAAGGCGCTGGTGGACGTGTGCCACCTCCACGGCCTCGCCGTCCTGGTCGACGTCGTCTACAACCACGCCGGTCCCGGATTCGACGACGAGAGCCTGTACTTCCTGGATCGCGCGCCCGCCGGCGACAACAACAACAGCCTCTACTTCACCGACCAGGGCTGGGTGGGCGGCCTCGTCTTCGCGTACTGGAACGGTGACGTCCGCCAGTTCCTCATCGACAACGCCGTGCTGCTCGCCACGGAGTTCCACGTCGACGGCTTCCGGTACGACGCCATGGATGTGGCCGTGCACCAGAGCGGCGACGGCTGGGGGTTCTGCCAGGACCTGACCAGCACCGTCCGGTTCGTCAAGCCGGAGGCCGTCCAGGTCGCGGAGTACTGGCCCGTGGACCCGCGGGCGGTCAGGAGCACGCTGGAGCAGGGTGCCGGCTTCGACGCCTGTTGGGACGACGGGTTGCGGGACGCGGTGCGTGCGGCGGTCGCCCAGGCCTCCGCAGGCAGGGACGCCGCGGTCGACATGGACCGGGTCGCCCGGAATCTGCGTCGGCCCGGCGGCATGCGGGACGCGTGGCGCTCGGTCCGCTACATCGAGAGCCACGACGAGGTGCGGCCGGACCGCGGACCACGGGTCCCGGTGCTCGCGGACAGCAGCGACCCGCGTTCCTGGTACGCCCGGAGCCGGTCACGAGTCGCGACGGGGCTGCTCCTCACGGCGCCGGGAATCCCGATGCTGTTCATGGGTCAGGAGATGCTGGAGGCCACGCCCTGGACGGACGACGTGAACAGGGCGGGGAACGTGCTCTCGTGGGCGCGGCTCGACTCCGGCGACGAGGTCGTCACCGACTTCCTGGTCTTCGTGCAGGAGCTGCTGCGGATACGGCGGGACCATCCCGGCCTGCGCGGGGAGGGGATCAACGTGTTCCACGTCCACCAGGACGGTCGGGTGATCGCTTTCCACAGGTGGGTGGAGGGCGCCGGCGACGATGTCGTCGTCCTCGCCAGCCTCAGCGAGACCACTCGGACCGGCTACCGGATCGGCATGCCACGGCCGGGCCGGTGGGCCGAGGTCTTCAACAGCGACGTCTACGACAACTGGATCAACCCGCACGTCGCGGGTAACGCCGGGTCCGTCTGGGCCGACGGCGCCGGGATGCACGGGATGCCGGCCGCGGCCACGGTCACCATCCCGCCGAACGCGATCGTGCTCTTCACCGCCGCGTGAGCTGGTCGAACGGGGCTCCCCGCTGTCCCCGTGGGCCGCACCTGCCGGGATCCCCGAGTGCGGCCTCCGCGTCGACCAGGAACACCGGTGAAACGCTGGAAGGCGGTCGTCACCGGCCGACGCCACGGTCACGGCGCGGCCGGGGGCCGACCGTCGGCCACATCGTGTGGAGGTCCGCGACGAGCCGGGTCATCTGCTCGCTCGGCTGCACACCCAGTTCCTCGACGAGGACCGCCCGGAACCGCTCGAAGGCCCGCAGTGCCTCGACAGCGTTCCCCTCCGCCAGGTGGACGCGGACGACCGTGCGATGAGCGCTCTCCCGCAGCGGCTCGGCCCCCACGGCGGCATACGCGGCCTGCAGCGCATCGCCGTACCGACCGGCCGCGGCCAGCCTCGCCGCGACCTGCTCCAGCGCATGCAGGCGCAGCTGCCGCAGCCGTTCGCGCTCGAGCAGGACCCAGTCGTCGTACCAGCCGGGCAACAGCTCGCCACGGCTCCTCAGGTCCGGGGCGTCGACGTCGGAGAGGCAGCATGCCGGATCCCGCACCCGCCGGGCCCAGTCCGCGAGCTCCAGCACGTCCACCCGGACGCCCTCGCCCAGCGCGAGCACGCTTCCGGACGCCTGCACGAGCCCGGGAGCGACGCGCTGCAGACGCCACAGGGCTGAGCGCAGGCTGCCGTGGGCGTGCTCCTCGGGGACATCGGGCCACAGGTGGCCGGCGATGGCGGCCCGCGGTGGCCGACCGGACAGGCACACGTGGGCCACCAGGCGCTGGACTCCTCGCGGGAGATCGTCGACCGGCTCGTGGTAAATCCCCCTACCGAGCTGAACCGAGAATCCGTCGAGGAGCGATATGCGCGGGGTCAAGGCGACAGTCACAGCGGGAACACCCCCTGGGCGCGGTCTTGTGCGATGCGCGACGAAGCAGTCACCTGGGAGCGGAGATCGTCGGAGGGCTGTGCCTCTGTGTCAATCCGTTCGAGAAGCCCGACGGACGAGCTGGTCGAGCCAATCACCGACCGCATCGATCACCTCACGCGGTGATGATGCGAGCACGACGGTGTGGTCCTCTTCCGGTGTGCTGAGGCCGACCGCCGTCACACGCGCGCGAAACTGCTCGCTGCCGTCCTCGAACCAGACCCGGACGAGGAGCGCAGCGCTTCGATCGTCGGTCACGGCCATCCCTCAACCAAGTAGTTCACACAGCGAGATTCTGTATGCGCGGTACACACGACCAGATCACGCCGCCGACCGAGACCATCGATTTTTCCCCTCGACCATCAGCGAGCACACTTCCCCGACCGGATGAAGTCGGGCGCTTCGTCCTCCAACCCATGCAGGTTCGCCGTCCTCGGGGTCCGGAGCCCCGGCGCATGGCATGGCAGCCATCCGCACACCAGTCCGAGCTGTCCCTTCGGCACGGATCACCTTGCTCCGGGCAGGTCAAGCCCGCCGGCTTCTCGCGCGCCGGCTGCCAGGATCGCGCCATGCCCTCCCTCCACGGTGTTTCGCACATCGCTCTCACCGTTCGCGACATGGACGCCAGCGCCGAGTGGTACCAGCGCGTCCTCGGGCTGCAGGAGCTGCGCCGCTACGGCTCGGACGAGGCCGGCACGCCGCGGATCCTGTTGCTCGACCCGGCGAGCTTCTTCGTCGTCGGGCTGTGTCAGCCCGACGACGGCTCGTCCGCGGCGTTCGACCACCGTCGCACCGGGCTCGATCACTTCGCCTTCAAGGTGACCGACGACGCCGAGCTCGACCGGTGGATCGCCCACCTCGACGAACTCGGCGTGGCGCACTCACCGGTGCGCGTGCTGGACCTGGGGCGTTTCGTGTCGTTCGAGGATCCCGACGGCATCCAGTTCGAGTTCTGGCTCTAGCCTTCCGCTCCGGTTGCCGATGTGCATCGAGCCGAGGACCGTGGGGCAGGCCGTCGCCCGGCCCGGCCGGGTAGCGCAGCCGCAGGCGGGTAGGGCTGGCCCATGCCGGAGCCGCCGCACCTGCCCGTCGAGATGCTCCTCCGCTACACGGACGTGCCGGAGGGTCGCATCCGCACCCGCGTGCTCGGCCAGCGTCAGCCGGACGCCCTCCCGGTTGTCGTGGTTCAGGGAATGGCCGTCTCGGACTACCTGCTGCCCGCGTGCGCAGCACTCGGCTCGTGGACGGAGGTGCACCTCTTCGACGTCCCCGGTTTCGGTGGCAGCGGCCGGCCGACACGGCGGCTCGACGTCCGCAGCTACGGGGAGGCGGTGGTGCACTGGCTGGAGGCGAGCGGCCTGGACCGGGCCGTCGTGGTCGGCCACTCCAGCGGCACGCAGGTGGCCGCGTGGGCCGGGGTGCTGGCGCCGGACCGCGTGGCGGCGGTGGGCCTGGCCAGCCCGACGATCGACCCGATCGCCCGCCCGCTGCCCAAGCTGCTCTACCGCTGGCGGCTGGACGCCCGCTCCCCCTCGCCCGGCCTGGAGGAGAACCACGTGCCGGAGTGGCGGCGCGCCGGCATCGCCGGGGCGGCCCACCTGGTCAAGGTCCATCTCGCCGACCGGATCGAGGAGCAGGTCGCCCGCCTCCGGGTGCCCGTGCTGGTCATCCGTGCCGAGGACGACCGGCTGACCACCGACTCCTGGGTGCGCGGGCTCGCCGACTCGGCCGGCGGCGACCTCGTGACGGTCTCCGGTGCCCATGCGTTCCTGTGGCTGGATCCCGAGGCCTGGTCGGCGCCGTTGCGCGGGCTGTCGGCCAAGGCGCGCTGAGTTGGCCCGCCGGAGCCGCCCCGTGCCGCCCGAGGAGGCGGTCGCGTCCTTCGACTCGGCCAGCGCCTTCTTCATGGCCCTGGCCCGTGCGATCGAGAGCCGGGACTTCCCCTACCTGGGTCAGTCGCGGTGGAAGGCGCTGCCGGTGCGGGCCAGCGCGCTGCTTCCGCGGCCCCTTCGCTGCCGTGCGTACGCGGTCGCGAGCGGGCGGGAAGGGGTCGCGGTCGACCGGCTCGGCGACATCGACCTGGACGAGGTCGCCTCCTGGGTCGCGCGGACCTATCCGGACCGGCGCTATCCGGCCGTGCTGATCGGCTCGTCGAACGGCGCGCTGACCCACCTGGCGGCCGCCTGCGGCGTCCCGTGGCTGCCCCAGACGCTGCTCGTGCCGGTGCGCCGCCGCGGCGCCGACCCGGCGGACATGCCGGCGGCACTCGACTTCGGCGCGCGCCACGGCCCGTCCCTCCTGGCGCACAACCCACGGGTGGCGTTGCACCAGATGCAGGACGCCAACCAGGACGCGCTCAGTGGCTCCCAGATGGCCTACTTCCGGGTGAAGTGGACCAGCCTGCCACCGGCGTACCAGCGCTTCCTCGACGAGCGGCTCGAGCCGGGGGCGCCGGTCGTCGTCGTGCGGGACACGTCGAGCTGGCCGGTCACCCGCGTCGACGACCGGCACGTCTTCCAGGTCGGTGCGCAGGGCGGCATGTCCTCCGAGGAGTACCTGGGAGCACCGGGCGTGCCGACACCGGACGAGACCGCCGCCGAGGCCGAGTGGGGATTCGCCGACCCGCTGCTGGACGGGCTCCGGGAGGCAGCGCACCGCACCGGCCACCCGGTCGTCGAGGTGCGGTACGGCCACCCGCAGGATCCCGCCGCCGCCGTCGCCGACGTGCTCCGGTCGTGGACACGACGGCGCGGTGGCGCTGCCCAGCGACTGCTGGTGAGCTCGTTCGTCGTGCACGACCCGTGGCGGACGATCGCCACGGGGTCCGTGCCGTTCTGGACCTTCTTCCCGGTCCGGTCGGCCGCCCGCGATCTGTCCGACTACCTGGCGTCGACGACGTACGACGACGTCGACGTCCTGCTGTTCAGCCACGGGGTCGAATCCCGGGGACTGGCCGACGCCCGGACCTGGCAGCGCATCGCCGAGCTGGCACGCCGACGCGGTCGGTTGCTCGGCGTGGACCCGCGGGCGTTCCCGGCCGACTTCGCCGTCTTCGCGCGCTACACCTCCGCGCTGCGGTCGCTGCCCGACGCCGGGCTGCCGTGGTCACCGCTGGCCGTCGCGGACGCCCTGGCCGGTCTCCGCGGTGCGGAGCAGCTGTCCGTCGTGGGTGGCTGATGCGGAAGTACCGCATCGCCCCCCGGACACCGACTGGTGCACCCCGGCTGCGGCGTCCCCGTTCCCGGTCGGTGTCGTATCGCGGGCGAGGACCGAGCTGTCGGCCGGACCGGGGATCGGGCTCGGGTCCTGCTCGAGAGGCGGATGCCGGCCATGCACCACGCCTGTTCGCGGGACGTGCGGCAGCATCCTCCTGGTGACCCTCCCGGCTGTCGTGACCCTTCATCTGTGGCAGGTCTCGACGCACGCGATCCCGCGCGCGCTGGTCCACATGGCTGCCGACCGCCGTCCGCTGCGGCGGACGCCTGGCCTGCGGTTCGCCAAGCTGCTCGGCACCGGGAGCGGGCGGACCTTCACCGTCCGAGACGCGGATCCACGCCAGTGGGGACTGCTCGCGGTCTGGGACGACCCGGCCGCGCCCGCGGCATTCCAGGACTCCGGGCCGCCTGCGCGCTGGCGACGCTTCGCCGACGAGGAGTGGGTGGCCCATCTCGAGCCCCTCTCCGCGCGCGGGCTGTGGTCCGGGCAGGAGCCGTTCGGCAGACCCCGCCCGCGGGTCTGCGGCGGCCCCGTCGCCGCGATCACCCGCGCCCGCCTGGTGCTGCGGCGGGCGGCACGCTTCTGGACCGCCGTCCCCCCGGTCTCCGCGGACCTGCTCGAGTCCCCCGGCCTGCGGATGGCGCTGGGCATCGGTGAGGCGCCGCTGGGCCTGCAGGGGACCTTCAGCCTCTGGGACTCGTCGTCGTCGCTGAACGCCTTCGCCTACGGGCGGTCCCCGCACACGGCGGTCATCGAGCGGACCCACCGGGAGGGCTGGTACGCGGAGGAGCTGTTCGCCCGCTTCGCCGTTCGGTCGTCCTCCGGCACGATCGCCGGCGTCGAGCCGCTGGGACCGGCGCCCCGCTGACCGGCGCTTCCGTGCCGGTCGGGGTTGCCAGCACCGGACCACTTCCCGCCGTCACCCCGCAGGTGGCCTCGGCGCAGCTCCCGTCCCGAGCCAGCAGTTCCCGTCCCGAGCCACGCGAGAGGGGCTGCTGCGAGCGGGAGCTCAGCTGGTGAGCGCGTTCTCCACCTCGTCGGACACAGCAGAGACCCCGCGGTCACCGACCGTGGGGGTTCTGCCGTCCCGGAGGGGTGGTCGGCAACCGGCGTCGTGTCCCGCTACGGCGCGGCCCGTCGTCAGCCGTCCACCTCCTGCCTCTCCGGCCGTCCTCGCGCAGGGCGCGTCCCCGGCGCGACGGCGCCCACCGGCTCCGGATGGCCGCGCACACGTCCGGCGTCACCTGGCGACCGACGGCCGCGCTGAACCCCCGGCCGCGTGGGAAGGTGTCGAGCGTGACGTCGCCCGGCGCCCCCAGGTGGACGGTCCGATCGTTGTACCAACCCATCGTCGACCTGCACGACGGCACGCTCGTCGCCGTCGAGGCGCTGTCCCGGGGAGCACCGGGACCGCAGGAGTCCGCCGCAGCGCTCTTCGCAGCCGGACGGGCCGCCGGGACGCTGGCCGACCTCGACGAGGCCTGCCTCCGCTCTGCCCTGCAGGGTGCCGCGCAGAGTTCCGCTGCCGTCACGCTGTTCGTCAACGTCGAGCCGGCCACGTTGTCGGCCCTGGGCCCGCGGCGGCTGACGGCGCTGGCGGACGCGGTGGCGGAGCACGTCCGTGTCGTCGTGGAGGTCACCGAACGCGACCTCCTGGAGCGAGCCGCCGAAGTGGTCCGTGGCGTCCAGGTCCTCCGCGACCTCGGCTGGGGCGTGGCCCTGGACGATGCGGGTGCCGAGCCCAAGGGGCTCGCGCTCATGCCGTTCCTGCGGCCCGACGTGATCAAGCTCGACCTCGCCCTGGTCCGCGGGCACACGACCCTGCTGACCGCCGCGGTGGTCAACGCGGTGCGCGCGGAGGCCGAGCGATCCGGCGCGATCCTGCTCGCGGAGGGCATCGAGAGCGAGCAGCACCTCGACCGTGCGCTGTCCATGGGCGCTCGACTGGGTCAGGGCTGGATGTTCGGGCGTCCCGGACCACTGCCCACCGACGGCATGTCCGCGCTCTCCGTCCCGTCGGCACGTGCGCGTGGCGCCGGGCCCGTGGAGGTGCCCCGGACGCCGTTCGCGGTGCTCGCCGCCACCTCGGCCGCGCAGCGAGCCGCCGAGCCGTTGGTCGCCTCGATGACCCGCCAACTGGAACGGCAGGCGTTGCTCCTCGACGAGCAGACGGTGGTCCTGGCGAACTTCCAGAACGCGCAGGCCATGACCCCGGCGACCCGTCGACGGTACGAGTCCCTGGCCAGCCTCTCGGCCCTGACCGCGGTCACCGGTGCCGGGATGCCCGACGAACCCGCCCCCGGCGTCCACGGCACCGCCCTCGAGGCCGACGACCCGCTCACCGGGCAGTGGGTGGTCATCATCGTCAGCCCGCACTTCGCCGCCGCTCTCGTGGCCCGGGACGTGACCTCCCGGGACGACGACGGAGGGGACCGGCCGACCGGGCCGGACGCTCAGCCGGGGCGCCGGCTGGAGTACCTGCTGACCTACGACCGCCAGCGGGTCCTCGATGCGGCAGGGCTCATGCTGCAGAGGGTGCGCCCCACGTCCGGCGCTCCAGCCGCGCCGTCACCGGTCGCGCGGGGCACCCCTGCGCAGGACGCCGTGCGGGTGCCCCCGGCAGACCTCCCGGACCTGCTGCTCCGCGCCATCGCGACGGCCAGCAACGGCATCGTGATCGCGGATGCGCTCCTGCCGGATGTTCCCCTGGTCTACGCCAACGCGGCCTTCCTGGACCTCACGGGGTACTCCGAGGAGGAGGTGCTCGGCCGCAACTGCCGCTTTCTGCAGGGCCCGGCCACCGACCCGAGCCAGGTGCAACCCATCCGGCGCCGGATCCTCGCCGGGCGCGGCGTGCACGCCGTCCTGCTCAACTACCGGCGCGACGGCTCGACCTTCTGGAACGAGCTGCACATCAGCCCGGTCACCAACCCGGCCGGCGAGATCACCCACTTCATCGGCAACCAGCTCGACGTCACCAGCCGCATCGAGCGCGAACGACGGACGGCCTACCTCGCCCACCACGACGAGCTCACGATGCTGCCCAACCGGAGCCACATCCTCGAGCACCTCCAGCTGGAGCTCCGACGCGCACGGAGGAGCGGCACGTGCGTGGCGGCCCTCATGGTGGACCTGGACGACTTCAAGGAGATCAACGACAGGTTCGGCCATGCTGCCGGGGACTCGGCGCTGACCTGGGCCGCCCGCCGCCTCCGGTCGGCGGTGCGCGCCGGTGACCTGCTCGGACGACTCGGTGGCGACGAGTTCCTCGTGGTGCTCGCCGGTCTCCCGCCGGGAGGACGACGGGAAGGCCCTGCGCGGGGACCCTCGGCCGAGGAGACCGTCCGCCGGGTCCGGGAGCACCTCCACGCTGCTCTCGATGCCCCGTTCGAGCTGCCCGACGCCACGGTCCGGCTCCGCGCCAGTTCCGGCGCCGCGCTGTTCCCCCTCGACGCCGGCGAGGCGGCGGAGCTGATCGCACGCGCCGACGCCGCCATGTACCGGCACAAGACCGGCAGCCGGCAGCAGGCGTCCCCGGACCGGTGACCACGCTGACCCTCCACCTGTGCCGGCGGCAGCGGGCCGGCACCGGAGCCCGTCGCACGCGATGGCGCTCGACCGCGCCACGACCACCGGCTCCGGCCCCGAGGTGTGCTCCCGGCGCCGCGCGGGCACCCCGGTCGGGTCGGTCCGGGGGCTGCCCCGGCCCGACGGCGGCGAGACGGCGTCGCTCCGCACCTTCTCCCGCGCTCGGCGGAGGCCGCACGCGGGAACGTCGACGACGAGAGGAGGGGCGCCGCGAGGTCGGCGCCGTGCGTTCCATGAGCGAGAACGACGGACCTTCCGGGAGCAGGCCATCCCCGGCCGGGCCGCCCGCCCGGCACCCGAAGGGGGCGCCCCGCCGGCACCCCGCGCTCGTCCAGCCCCCGGCGGACGTCGCGGAGGACACCCGCGGGCTGGACACGGTGGTCTTCGGCGTCGCCGCAGTCCTGGCCCTCGCGCTCGTGATCTGGGGCTTCATGTCCCCCAGCAGCCTCGGCAGCACGTCCAGCGCGGGGCTGAGCTGGGTGGTGCACAACGTCGGCTGGTTCTTCGTCCTGCTGGCCACGGTGATCGTGGTCTTCGTCCTCTGGCTGGGCGCGAGCAAGTACGGCCGCATCCCCCTCGGCCGGGACGACGAGGCGCCGGAGTTCCGGACCATCAGCTGGATCGCCATGATGTTCAGCGCCGGTATGGGCATCGGCCTCATGTTCTTCGGGGTCGCCGAGCCGCTGGCGCACTTCGTCGAACCGCCACCGGGCACCGTCGAGGGCGGCACGGACGACGCCGTGCGCACCGCGCTCGCGACGACGCTGTTCCACTGGACGCTGCACCCGTGGGCGATCTACGCCTTCATGGGCCTGGCCGTCGGCTACGGGGTGTACCGGCGAGGCCGCAGGCAGCTGCTCTCGTCGGCGTTCGTCCCCCTGTTCGGCCGCGACGTGTCGGAGCGGCCGGCGGGGAAGGTGATCGACACGCTGGCCGTCATCGCCACCCTCTTCGGCACCGCGGCATCGCTCGGCTTCGGCGCCCTGCAGATCGGGAGCGGGGTGGAGCTCATCGGCTGGGTCGGCGAGGCCGGCAACGCGGTCATCCTGGTGATCCTGGCCATCCTGACCGCGGCGTTCGTGGTCTCGGCGTTCTCGGGCATCGCGAAGGGCATCCAGTACCTGTCGAACATCAACGTCGTGCTGGCGTTCACCCTGGCGCTGTTCGTGTTCGTGCTCGGCCCGACCGTCTTCATCCTCAACGTGGTCCCGACCGCCCTCGGCGCCTACTTCGACCAGCTGGCCGAGATGGCGGCGCGCACGGAAGCGGTCGGCGGAGACGCCATGGCGACCTGGTTGTCCGGGTGGACGGTCTTCTACTGGGCGTGGTGGATCTCCTGGACACCCTTCGTCGGCATCTTCATCGCCCGCATCAGCCGGGGACGGACGATCCGCCAGTTCGTCGCCGGGGTGCTGCTGGTGCCGAGCGCGGTGAGCGTCCTCTGGTTCGCGATCTTCGGCGGCGCAGCGATCGACGTCCAGCGGACCGGGGGTGACCTGGCCGGCCGGTCCTCGACGGAGGCGCAGTTGTTCGGGCTGCTCGAGGGGCTGCCGCTGTCCAGCATCGCCACGGTCCTCGTCATGCTGCTGATCTCCATCTTCTTCATCACCGGGGCCGACTCGGCCTCCGTGGTCATGGCGTCGCTGTCCGAGCGCGGCAACCGCGAGCCGCGGTCGAGGGTGGTCATCTTCTGGGGCGTGCTCACCGGCTCGGTCGCGGCCGTGATGATGCTCGCCGGGGGCGACGAGGCGCTCCAGGGCCTGCAGAACCTGACGATCATCGGAGCGGTCCCCTTCGCCGTCGTCATCGCCGTGCTCATGGTGTCCCTGGCCAAGGACCTGCGCAGCGATCCGGCGATGGTGCGCCGGACGGTCGCCCTCGAGGCGGTGCGGCAGGCCGTCGTCGACGGCCTGACCCGGCACGGTGACGACTTCGTGCTGGCGGTGGAGCACGTGGACGAGGCCGACGGCGCAGGTGACCGCGGCCCGGCAGCGGGGACGCCACCGACGCGGACAGCGGAGCACCGGACGGGATCAGCGGGCCGGACGCTCGGTGACGTGGACTCCCCCGTGCCGGATCGGCGGGGAGCCGACGGCCGGGAGTAGACGCGCCTGGCTGCGGCCCCGCTCGGGGCCACTAGGGTCACGGGCACCTACTGGCCCCGGGAGCGATCCATGCCGTTCGTCTCGCGCCTTTCGATCACCCCGGTCAAGGGCTCCGCACTCCACCACCCGGCCCGCGTCGCGGTCACCCGGAACGGGGTCCTGACCAATCGCCGCTTCTACCTCGTCGATGCCCGACGGCGGTTGTTCAACGGCAAGCAGCACGGGCCGCTGGTCCAGATCACGGCCGAGTTCGACGAGCAGCACGAACGCCTGTCCCTGCGGATTCCCGGTCGTGAGCCGCTGGAAGGCCCGGCGAACGAGTGGGGCGAGGCCGTGGTCACCAACTTCTACGGCCGCGACGTGGCCGGTCACCTGGTCGACGGGCCGTGGTCGGCCGCGCTCAGCGACTTCGTCGGTGAGCCGGTGCACCTCGTGGCCGCCGACTCCCCCGGTGATGCGGTCGACGTGCACCCGGTGACGCTGGTGTCGTCGGCCACCATCGAGCACCTGCGCCGCGTCGCTCCCGGCGGATCGCTGGACCACCGCCGGTTCCGGATGCTCCTCGAGGTGGACGGGTGCGAGGTGCACGAGGAGGACAGCTGGGCCGGGCGGTGCGTGCAGGTCGGCCAGACCCGGCTGCGCGTCGTCGGGCCCGTCCCACGCTGCGTGGTCACCAACGAGAACCCCGACAGCGGGATCATCGACTTCAACACGCTCAAGGCCATCGTGCGCTACCGGGGAGAGCTCGCCCGCGACCTCACGACACCGGTCGCCCACCTCCCCGACGACGGAGCGGTCATCTTCGGCATGTACGCGACCGTCGAGCAGCCGGGTGAGATCTCGGTGGGCGAACGGGTCGAGCTCGTCGACGCAGCCGAGGTCTCGAACCGGTAGCTCCGCACCGCACGGCGCTCACCTGCCGAGGCGGGACGTCTCCTCGTACGCCAACGACGCCAACGACGCCAGTGCGGCCACGGCGACGAGGAGCGGGGCCGCCAACAGGAGGTACGCCTGCGGCCGGCTCCCCCCGGCAGCCGGAGTCCCACCGTCGAACAGCGGTGCCGCGAGAGCCGCGCACCCCCACGCGGTGAACACGAAGCCGTACACCGTCGGGAACGCGCGCGGCCCGACCCGGTCCGCCGTCGCCGCAGGCACCAGCGCGGAGACCGCCCCGTAGGCCAGACCGATGCCGGCGAAGCCGCAGAGGACCACGGCAGGGGTGGTCGACACGGCCCACCCGGCCAGTGCGACGGCGGAGACCGCGAGCGCCGTCGCGGTCACGACACGTCCGCGACGAAGCCGCGCCACCCGCGCATGTAGTCGACGAACGGCGGCGACAGTCCTTCGGCGGCCAGGTGGGCCGGGCTCGCCGGCGTCGGGACCGGCTCGAACGCGGCGTCACGACGCACGCGCTCGGGGAAGTCGTGGTGCAGGATCGCTGTCCGGCCCACCATGACGAAGTCGGCGCCCCGCTCGAGCGTCTCGAGCGCCTGCCGGCCGGTGCGCACCTTGCCGGCCACGCCGAGGCGGGCCGTGCCGCGGTCGAGGTCGGTGAACCACTCCATCAGCGGACGGTCGCGGTGCGCCTCCTCCTGCGGCTGCTTGGCGACGTCCCACAGTGACAGGTCCAGGTAGTCGACGTCGTGGGAGCGCAACAGCTCGGCCGCTACCTCGCGCACCTCACCCAGCCGCAGGCCGAAGCGCTCGGGCGACAGCCGGACGCCCACCTGGAAGTCCGGCGCGCACCGCTGGCGCACCGCGGTGACGACGTCGAGCAGGAGGCGGGCGCGATTCTCCAGCGAGCCCCCGTAGCGGTCGGTGCGCCGGTTCAGCTCCGGCGAGAGGAATTGGGTGAGCACGTAGCCGTGCGCACCGTGCACCTCCACGCCGTCGAAGCCGGCACGCTCCGCCCGCAGGGCGGCGGCAGCGAAGTCCTCCACCAGCTGGGCGACCTCGTCGGCGGTCATCGCCCGCGCGCCGCTCTCCTCGTCGTCCGACGGCGCCATCGGCTGCCCCACCAGCTCCCGGGGCGACCGGGCACCGGCGTGGTGCAGCTGCAGGGCGGCCAGCGATCCGGCGTCCTTGAGCGCGGTGGCGAGCCGGGTCAGCCCGGGCAGGTGGTCGTCGGAGAAGACGCCGAGCTGCCCGGGGAAGCCCTGGCCACCTGCCTGCACGTGCGCGGCACAGGTCATGGTCAGCCCGTGCCCACCGCGGGCCCGCATCGCCAGCCAGTGCAGCTCCTCGTCGGAGAGCCGGCCGTCGGGGTGGCTCTGCGTGTTGGTCAGCGGAGCCAGCCACAGCCGGTTCGGTGCGGCAGGGCCGTGGGCCAGCGTCAGGGGTGCGAAGAGGTCGGACACCCGCGCGAGGGTACGGCGGCAGGACGTACCGGAGCCGGACCGCTCCGTCGTCCACCCTCCCCGGGCGAGGGCGACCGCTCCTCCGCGAGCCGGTCGGCGAACAGCGGCGGCAGGTAGCGCAGCATCAGGGCCGACCACACCACGTGGGTGAGCACCGGCGCCTGGATGCCGCCGGTGATCCGGCGCTGCTGCGCGAACAGCAGCCCCATCGGCACGCTGGCCAGGACGAGCGCCGGGTTGCGGGTGGCCGTCGTGGCCAGCCCGTAGACCGCGGTCGAGACGAGCGCCGGCCGCCGGGTGCCCGCCGCCGCGTACAGCGCGCCGCGGAAGAACACCTCCTCCGCGATGCCGTTGGCCAGCGTGGTGGTGGCCACGAGCGGCGTCGACCCCTGGTCGGCGTAGCGGAGCACCGAGCCGATCGCCCGCTCCAGGACGGGGATCCGCCGGGCGACCAGCGCCGCGGCGTAGAAGGCACCGAAGGCGCCCACCCCCGAGGCGACCGGCGTGAGCACCGGCCGGCGCAGCGAATCCCCGGGCCCGAACATCCGCCCCAGGTGCAGCGGCCCGGACGCCAGGCCGCCGACCACCCAGGTGCCGGCGACGCCCAGGGTGAGCCCGTAGAACCGTGGTGAACCCGGCGGCGTCGACAGCGACGCCCCGAGCAGCGACGCACCGGTGACCGCGACGGCGCCGGTGACGCGCCGGCGTCGCCGGAAGGCCGTGTCGCTCTCCCAGTGGTCCCGCGGCACGCTGCGCAGCAGCGGCCCGGCGGCCCGCAGGACCCAGGCCCGTAGCGCCCGGACTGCCCGGCGGTGGTTCACCGCCGCGCTCCCCGGCTCAGCCAGCCGCCGCGCCGCTCCCCCACCTGCCGCCGGCGTTCCCGCGCCCGCTCGATGAGCGCGGTGAGCACCATCTCGTCGTAGTCCATCGGCTCGAACGGGACGACGGAGCGGATGGCGTCGTCGGTGACGACCACCTCGATGGTCATCGAGTCGATGAGCGACCGGCCGGTGGCGACGTCGACGTCGGTGACCAGGGCCAGCCAGCGCGAGGACAGCTGCGGGCTGAGCAGCGGCACGGGGACGACGAACAGGTGCCGGTTCTGGATGTCGGCGACCCGGGTGAGCATCTGCAGGTAGGTGAGCACCTCCGGGCCGCCCACCTCGAACACCCGCCCCTCCGTGCCCGGTGCGTCGAGGACGCCGACCAGGTACCGGACGACGTCGGCGACCGCGACCGGCTGCGTCCGCGTGCTGACCCAGCGGGGGGTGACCATCCCGGGCAGGTGGGCCACCAGCTGGCGGGTCATCTCCCAGGAGACCCCGCCGTGGCCCACCACGATGCCCGCGCGCAGCACGGTGACCGGCAGACCCGTACCGGCCAGGAGCTGCTCGACCTCCCGGCGGCTGCGCAGGTGCGGCGAGAGCCGGTCGTCGTCCCGGCCGAGGCCGCCGAGGTAGACGATCCGGCCCACTCCCCCCGCGGCGGCGGCCCGGGCGAACGCGCGCGCCGCCTCGGCGTCCTTGCGCTCGAAGTCCGGGTCGCCGAGGGAGTGCACGAGGTAGTAGGCGGCCTCGCAGCCCTCGAGCGCCGCCTTCAGCGAGGCCTCGTCGCCCACGTCGCCGGCGACCGGGGTGCCGACGCCCGCGTACCGCGCCGGCCGCCGGGTCATCGCCCGGACGTCGTGGCCCGCCTCCTCCAGCGCGGTGGCCAGCCGGCTCCCCACGAACCCCGACGCACCGGTGACCAGGATCCTCACCGCCACAGCCTCACCCGGGCCGGGGTGCGGACGCCACCCGTGGCACCGGGTCCGGGCGACGCGGTCGTCGGCGGCCTCGCCTCGGTGCTCCTCCTCCGACCAGGGATGACACGATCTGGTCGGTGCGGCGCCCTGCAGGCACGGCTCCGCGACCTGACGCCTCCTGTCTCGTTCGCCCGGTGAAGGAAGACGCGATGACGCACAGCTCAGCACAGACGCTCCACATCGACGGGCAGTGGCGTCCGGCCGATGGGGGCCGGACGTTCCCCGTGACGGATCCGGCCACGGGCGAGGTGATCGGGCAGGCCGCGGACGGCGACCGGACGGACACCCTGGCGGCCATCGCCGCTGCCGACCGCGCACTGCCGGCCTGGTCGGGCGCCACGGCCTACGAGCGCGCGGCCGTCCTCGCGAAGGCCGATGCGCTGATGCGGGAGCGGCGGAAGGACCTGGCCGCGCTGATGACCCGGGAGCAGGGCAAGCCGCTGAAGGCGTCGATGAACGAGGTGGCGTACGCCGCGGACTTCCTGGCGTGGTTCGCCGAGGAGGCCAAGCGCATCGGTGGTGTCACGATCCCCTCGGCACGGGCCGACCAGCGGTTCGTGACGATGCGTCAGCCGGTCGGCGTGGTCGCGGCGATCACCCCGTGGAACTACCCGATCTCGATGCTGACCCGCAAGCTCGCGCCGGCTCTCGCCGCCGGGTGCACCTCGGTGCTCAAGCCCGCCGACCAGACACCGCTGTGCGCGGTCGCCACGGTGCAGCTGCTGGCCGATGCAGGGGTCCCCGCGGGCGTGGTCAACATGGTCACCACCACGCGCCCGGCCGAGGTCGGCGACACGCTGCTGGAGTCCCCGCTGGTGCGGAAGCTGACGTTCACCGGATCCACCGCGGTCGGGAAGATGCTGGCGGCCAAGGCCGGTGCCACGCTGAAGAGGGTGTCGGTGGAACTGGGTGGCCACGCGCCGTTCATCGTCTTCCCCGACGCCGATCCGGTCCGCGCGGCGAAGGGCGCTGCGCTGGTGAAGTTCCTCAACACCGGCCAGGCGTGCATCAGCCCCAACCGCATCTACGTCCACCGGTCCGTCTACGACACGTTCGTCACGACCCTCGAGCAGCGGATCGCGGCGCTGCGGGTCGGCAAGGGCGACTCCGACGGCGTCTCGATCGGCCCGCTGATCGACGAGCGGGCCGTGGCGAAGATGGAGGCCCAGGTGCTCGACGCCCGCACCCGCGGCGCCCGGGTGGTGGCGGGAGGCGGGCGCGTGCAGGTCGACGGGCTCGACGGCACGACCTTCTTCTCGCCGACGCTGCTGGCCGACGTGACCCCGGACATGCTCATCTCCCGCGAGGAGACCTTCGGGCCCATCGCCGCGGTCACGCCGTTCGACGACGAGGACGAGGTCATCGCCCGGGCGAACGACACCGAGTACGGCCTCGCCGCGTACGTCTACACCAACGACCTGTCGAGGGCGATCCGGGTCACCGAGAAGCTGCGCTTCGGGATGGTCGGGATCAACGACATCAACCCCACGTCAGCGGCCGCCCCCTTCGGCGGGATCAAGGCCAGCGGTCTGGGCCGCGAGGGCGGGTACGAGGGCATCGACGAGTACCTCGACACCAAGCTCGTCGGCATCTCGATCTAGTACCGCGGCACGCAACCTTCGACTGGTTCGAGCTGGGCCGGCTAGCGCTTCGCGTCAGGACAGTGTGCGCAGACGCGCCATTCCCGTGCCGACAACTGACCATCTGCGCACTCCGTCGCCATCAGCGGCGGTCTCGGGAAGGCAGCCGCCAGGCAGGCGGACGTCGACGGCCGCAGTACTCGAACGCGTGGCACTCCGGCGGCCCGGTAGCGCGCATGCGCTGTCTCGCCTCTCGGACACCCCCGCGGAGAAGGCGGTCCGCACCGCGGCGGTGCGCGCCCCACCACTCCCCCGAGGCCATCCGGTCCTGCGCCGGTCGCTGCGGCTCGTGACCCGGACCGTGCCACCGATCGGCGCGCCCGGGGCGAAGCGAGGAGGGGCAGGTCGGCACTGCGGGGATGCCTGTGCGGCCCCCTGCCGGGGCATAGGTTGCTGCCGTGGATGTCGTCGTGGAGGTGGGTGGCTGGGAGCACGAGTGCTGCGGGGACGCCATCGAGCGGAACCAGCTCGTGGACGTCCGATGCATCCGCTACGTGGGGCCGGACGGCCTGCTGCGACTCGCCGAGAGTCGTCACGGCGGCCTCGACGTCCCGGCCGACCAGCGCATCCGGGGACGGGTGACCGAGATCCGGGTCGTCCAGGCCGGAGGTGTCACGCAGGCGGTCCTCCGCGTACCGAGCGGGCAGGCGCTGCGGGGCTTCGGCGATGACGACGACGGCCACCTGGAAGACCCCTGGACCGGTGACGTGGTTCCTTCGGCCACGTCGGAGTTCCTCGTGACCGTGCGGACCTCTCGCCGGTAGCTGGGCGACCGGGCTGTTGGATTCGTCGTCCGCGGGTAGCCGGGGCCGTCGGCCGGCGGTGGCTGCCAGTTCTCGTCGTCGAGGTTCCGGCGGTCACCGACCGGGCGTGCGCCGTCCAGGAGGACGTCGTGCCGCCACCGGGCGTCGCGGTAGAAGTCGTCCACGAGCCGCCGCTGCTGCCTCCGCCCGTCGGCCAGGCCGCGACGTCGGCCCGGGAGCTCACGAACCCGCAGGCGGTGAGCACCTGGAGGCCGGACGGCGGAGCACGTGGTCGCGGCTGCTCCACGACGTGGGTGCGCACACACCCAGCGGCCACCGCGCGCGGTCCTCACCTCAGCCGGCGCAATGGCCCGGTGTACGCGCCGCCCTGGGGGGTAAGCGGGCCGGACGAGGGTGGCGCACGAGGACGGCGGCCGCCCGCCGCGCCTCACGAGTGGATCTGATGACCGGCAACGCCACACACCGATTCAGCAACACCGCGATCCTGACCGTGCAGACGGCGGACGCATCCCAGGTCATCACCTCGGCTGCGCTCGACGAGCAGCTGGGCGACACCTACCAGCGCGTCGGGCTGCGACCCGGGCTGCTGGAGCGGCTCGCCGGCATCAGGGAACGCCGCTGGTGGGCCGACGGCGCCTCGTTCGTCGACGGCGCCGCCACCGCGGGCGCCAAGGCCATCAGCGAGAGCGGTGTCGACCCGGCGCACATCGGCCTGATGGTGAACACGTCGGTCAGCCGCAAGCACCTCGAGCCCTCCACGGCCGTCGCCGTGCACGACGCCCTCGGGCTGCCGAGCTCCTGCCAGAACTTCGACGTGACCAACGCCTGCCTGGGGTTCATCAACGGCATGGAGCTGGCCGCGGCGATGATCGACGTCGGGATGGTCCGGTACGCGCTCGTCGTCAACGGCGAGGACTCCCGGCCCGTGCAGGAGCGCACCATCGACCTGCTGAACCGGCCCGACACCGTCGCCAAGGACGTGATGGGCCACTTCGCCACGCTCACCCTCGGCTCCGGGGCGGTGGCCATGGTCCTCGGCCGGGCCGACGAGCACCCCGAGGGCCACCGGCTGATCGGGTCCGTCAGCCGGGCCGACACCCGGCACCACGGGCTGTGCACCGGCGACAACGACGGGATGCACACCGACCTCAAGGGCCTGCTCGACGCCGGCCTCGCCCTGTCCGGGGAGCTCTGGGCGGACGCCGACACCGAGTTCGACTGGGCGCGGGGCATGGACCGCTACGTCATCCACCAGGTCTCCAAGGTGCACACCGGGGCGCTGTGCGACCGGTTCGGCATCGACCGGGCACGGGTGCCGACGACCTTCCCGACCCGGGGCAACCTCGGCCCTGCCTCGGTCCCGTTCACGCTGGCGGGCGAGACCGGCACCCTCGCCGACGGGGACCGCGTGCTGCTGATGGGGATCGGCTCCGGCCTCAACGCCTGCTGCCTCGAGATCGCCTGGTGACGGCGAGCTCGCCCATCGAGCTGCCGGGGCTGGACCCGTCCTGGTCGCGGTGGGTTCCCGTGCCCGGCGCGGACGGCGGGAAGCACCGCTGGCACGTGCTCGACAACGGTGTCCCGGACCCGGTCGGCACCCTGCTCTGCGTCCACGGCAACCCGACCTGGTCCTACCTGTGGCGCCGCCTGGTCGCCGCCGCCCCGCCCGGGTGGCGCGTCGTCGCCCCCGACCAGCTCGGCATGGGGTGGTCCGACCGCCCTGCCGCACCGCGGACCCTGGCCCAGCGGGTGGCCGACCTGGGAGCTCTCACCGCCGAGCTGGGCGTCAGCGGCCCGGTCGTGACGGTGGCCCACGACTGGGGCGGCATCATCTCCCTCGGCTGGGCCCTCGAGCACCGGCAGGACGTGCGGGGCGTCGTCCTCACGAACACCGCCGTCGCCATGCCCGAGGGCGACCTGGGGCCGGCGCTGATCCGGCTGGCGCACGCGCCCGGCCTGCGGACCGCCGTGACCCAGGCCAGCTCCGTGTTCGTCCGCGGGGCGACGGCGCTGTCCCGGCCGCCGCTCCCCCGGGAGGTCCGCCGGGCGTACGCGCAGCCCTACGACTCGGCCGAGCGGCGCCGGGCCGTGGGCGAGTTCGTCGCCGACATCCCCTTCCGGCCGGGCCACGCCTCCCGCCCGGCGCAGGAGGCGATCGCCGAGGGGATCCGCTCGCTCGACGTGCCGGCGCTCCTGCTGTGGGGTCCCCGGGACCCGGTCTTCGGCGAGAAGTACCTCGCCGACCTGCGCGAGCGGCTGCCCCGGGCGGACGTGCACCGCTACGAGGGCGCCTCCCACCTCCTCCCCGAGGACGCTCCGCAGTACGCCGAGGCGGTGGCGACGTGGGTGACCGACAGGTGCGGAGCGTCGAACGCTCCGACCCCGGGCAGGGGTGGGGCATCGGCCCAGCCGGCCCGGCCCTGGGCCGCCCTGGCCGACCGCGCGGGCGACGACTCCCCGGCCGTCGTGGCGGCAGGCGGGGTTCCGGTCAGCTGGGCGCGGCTGGCCCGCCGGGTCTCCGACCTCGCGGCCGGCCTGGCCGCGGCCGGTATCCGCCCCGGGGACCGGGTGGCGCTCCTCCTGGAGCCCTCCACCGACCTGACGGCAGCGGTCTACGCCACCTGGCGCGCCGGAGCCGTCATCGTCGTCGCCGACAAGGGCCTCGGCCTCCGGGGGATGCGGCGCGCGCTGCGCGGCGCGGCGCCGGACCACGTCCTCGGCAGCGCCGCCGGGCTGGCCGCCGCGCGGGCGATGGGCCTGCCCGCGACGCGCATCCTGGCCGGCCCGGCGTCGGCGCGGCTCCGCCGGGCCCTCGGCGCCGGGCACGACCTGGCCTCGCTCGAGGTGCTCGGCCGGACGTCGTCCGCGCCGGCGGAGCCACCGCTGGACGCCGACTGCGCGGTCGTCTTCACCTCCGGGGCCACCGGCCCGGCCAAGGGCGTGGTCTACACCCAGCGCCAGGTCGGCGCCCAGCTGGAGCTGGTCAGGACGGCGTACCGCCTCACGCCGGGCGACTCGCTGGTCGCCGCCTTCGCCCCCTTCTCCGTCCTCGGACCGGGTCTCGGGATCGCCTCGTCCGTGCCCGACGTCGACGTCACGGCGCCCGCGACGCTCACCGCGGCGAAGCTGGCGGACGCCGCGGCCGCGGTGGACGCCACCGTGGTGTTCGCCGCGCCGGCCGCCCTGCGCCGGGTCGCCGCCACCTCCTCGGACCTGACGGAGGAGCAGCGGTCGGCGCTGGGCCGGGTCCGGCTGCTCATGTCGGCCGGGGCACCCGTGCCGACCCCGCTCCTGCGCAGGCTCGGCGAGACCTTCCCGGCGGCCGAGCCGCACACCCCGTACGGCATGACCGAGGCGCTGCCCGTCACCGACGTCTCCCTGGGCGAGATCGAGGCCGCCGGGCCGGGGAACGGGATCTGCGTCGGCCGCCCGGTGCCGGGCGTGGAGGTGCGGATCAGCCCGCTCTCCCCGCTGGGCACCGCCGACGGAGCGCTCACGGGGTCCCCCGACGTCCCCGGCGAGGTCTGCGTCCGCGCCGCGCACGTGAAGGATCGCTACGACGCGCTGTGGGCAACCGAGCGTGCCGCCGGCCGCGACCCGGGCTGGCACCGCACCGGGGACGTCGGGCACCTGGACGGTGAGGGACGGCTCTGGATCGAGGGCCGCCTGGCGCACGTGCTCACCACCGCGGACGGTCCGATGACCCCGGTCGGCCCGGAGCTCCGCATCGAGTTCCTGGACGCCGTCGCCGCCGCGGCGATCGTCGGCGTCGGCCCGGTGGGCGCCCAGGTGGCCGTGGCCGTCGTCGTGCCCCCGGGCCGCGCCCGGCGGCGACTCCCCCGCGCCGACCGGCTCACCGTGGCGCCGGCCGAGCTCGCGGGAACGGTGCGGGAGGTGGCCGAGATCGACCTCGCCGCCGTGCTCGTGGCCGGCGCGCTGCCGGTCGACATCCGGCACCAGTCGAAGGTGGACCGGGCGGTACTGGCCCGCCGGGCGACCCGGGTCCTCTCCGGCACGCCGGTCCGGTGGGCCTCCCGGCGGAGCACGAGACCGTGAAGGTCCTCGTCACCGGGGCGAGCGGCATGCTCGGCCGGGTCACCACCCAGCAGCTGCTCGCCCGGGGCGACGAGGTGACCGTCCTGCAGCGCCGTCCCGCCGGCCTGCCCTGCGCCGAGGTGCTCGGGGACGTCGCCGATCCCTCGGTGGTGGCGCGAGCCGCCGCGGGGCAGGACGCCGTCGTCCACCTCGCGGCGAAGGTGGACGTCACCGGCACGTGGGACGAGTACGAGCGGGCCAACGTCCAGGGGACGCGGAACGTCGTCGCCGCCTGCGCCGCCGAGGGTGTCGGACGGCTCGTGCACGTGTCGTCCCCGTCGGTCTCGCACGCCGGGTCCCCGCTGTTCGGGGCCGCGGCGGGCTCCGCCGACCCGGCGCGGGCCCGCGGCTCCTACTCGCGCTCCAAGGCGGTGGCCGAGCAGGTGGCGCTGGACGCGGACTCGGCCGGCCTCGCCGTGCTCGTCCTGCGCCCGCACTTGGTGTGGGGGCCCGGCGACGAGCAGCTCGTGGCGCGGATCGTCGCGCGGGCCGGGGCGGGGCGTCTCCCGCTCGTCGGCTCGGGCGCCGCGCTGATCGACACCACCTACGTCGACAACGCCGTGGCCGCGCTCGTGGCGGCGGTCGACGCCTGCGGCCCCGTGCACGGCGAGGCGCTGGTGGTCTCCAACGGGGAACCCCGCCCGGTGGCCGAGATCCTGCGTCGGCTGTGCTCGGCGGCCGGCGTGCCCCCACCGCGAGGCCGGGTGCCGGCGCACGCGGCCTGGCTGGCGGGCGCCGTGGTGGAGGGGATCTGGTCGGCCACCGGCCGGTGCTCGACTCCCCCGCTGACCCGGTTCCTCACCGAGCAGCTGACGACGGCGCACTGGTTCGACCAGCGGCGGACCCGGACCGCGCTCGGCTGGCGGCCGGAAATCGGCCTGGAGGAGGGGTTCGCCCGCCTGGCCGCCTGGTACGGCGGCGCGGGCACGGGTGCGGACCCCGGGGCCGGCGCCGTCGGCAGCGTCCCGCCGGCAGCCGCGTCCGGGTAGCGCGGTCCCCCACCGGCGCCCGTCACGACGGGGGCGTCAGGCCCCGCCGCAGCTCGTCCATGGCCTGCGCGAGGCCCACCCGTGGCGCCCAGCCCCACCGCCGCGCGCGGTCGGCGACCAGCTGCCCGGTCCAGACCGGCTCGTCGGTCCACGCGGGCACGGTGCCCAGCGCGTCGGTCACCGTGCCGAGGTAGTCCCGCCATGTCGCCGGCTCGCCCGCGACGACGACCGGGGTCGTGCTCCCGGCCACGGGGCCCCGCTCCGGGTCGTCGGCGGTCGGGATCGCGCCGGTGGCGACGTCGGCGATCAGCGCCGCCAGGTCGTCGACGTGCACCCACGCCCAGGTCTGCGCCGGGTTCGCCCGGTTCTCGCCGTCGCGGACCGCCTGCGGCCGCAGCGTGTTCCACACCGACGTCTCGCCGGCACCCAGGATCGCCGGCGGGCGGACCAGCACCGTCGTGAGCCCGCCGACCTCCGCCAGCGCGGCGTCGGCGGCGTTCTTCGTGTCGGGGTAGGCGCCGCTCCCCTCGGGCAGGAGCGGGCCGTCCTCGGCGACGTCGCCGACGCCGGCCGAGCGGTCGTAGACCCCGGCGGTGGAGACGTGCACCAGTCGGGCGACGCCGGCGTCCCGGGCGGCCCGGGCGATGACCGGCGTGCCCTCGACGCCCACCCGGTGCTGCACCTCCCGGGGCGACCCCATCGGGTGGACCGTCGTGACGACCGCGCCGGCGTCCTGGGTCACCTCGCGGGCGAACCCCCCGTCGGCGAAGTCGCCGACGTGCTCGGTGACCCCGTCCAGCGAGGGCGCGGTGCCCGCGCGTCGGACGACGGCGCGCACCTGCGCCGACCGCTCGACGAGCGCCCGGCACACGGCGGTGCCCACCAGTCCGTTGGCACCGGTCACCACGACGACGGGAGAGGACGCGACCATGCCGCCCACCCTGCCAGCGACCGCCCGACACCGCCCGGGCCGGGGGGTCAGGGCAGCGCTGCGAGCTTGCGCCGGAGCAGGCCGCGTTCGCGCTCGTTGCCGCAGCGGCCGACCGCGCGCTCCAACTCCTCCCGCGCCTCCTCGAAGCGGTGGAGCCGCCGGAGCAGCTCCCCTCGGACGCTCGGCAGGAGGTGGGAGCCGGAGAGGCTGCCGGCCGCGACGAGGTCGTCGACCAGGGGCAGCGCGACCGCCGGACCCCGGGCCATCGAGACCGCGACCGCCCGGTTGAGCCGGACCACCGGCGAGGGCGCCAGCCGGGAGAGGATGTCGTAGAGCAGCACGATCCGCTCCCAGTCGGTCCCCTCGACCGACGGCGCGACCGCGTGGCACTCCGCGATCGCGGCCTGGACGCCGTACGCGCCGAGCCCGCGGCCGACGCGCCCGGCCTGGGCGAGCGCCGCCCGACCGCGCCGGATCGCCGCCCGGTCCCAGCGCCGGCGGTCCTGGTCCTCGAGCAGCACCGGTTCGCCGTCGTCCCCCACCCGGGCCGGGAACCGGGCCGCGGTGAGCTCGAGGAGCGCCAGGAGGCCGTGTGCCTCCGGCTGGTCGGGCGCCAGCCGCGTCAGGATCCGGGTCAGCCGGATCGCCTCGCGGGTCAGGTCCGGCCGGATCCAGTCGTCCCCGGAGGTGGCCGTCGACCCCTCGGTGAAGATCAGGTACAGCACGCTGAGCACGGACCCGAGCCGCTCGCGGCGCTCCTCGGCCGGCGGCGCCTCGAAGGGCACCTCCGCCGCCGCGAGCGTCTTCTTGGCCCGGGTGATGCGGGCCTGCACGGTGGCGGTCGGCACGAGGAACGCACGGGCGATCTCGTCGCTGCCGAGGCCACCGAGGACGCGCAGCGTGAGCGCGACCTGCGCCTCCCGCGAGAGCACCGGGTGGCAGGCGATGAACATCAGCGCGAGGACGTCGTCGTCGACCCGGTCGGGGTCCCACAGGAGGTCGGCGTCGTCCGTGGCGGGTGCCCAGGCGTCGGACGTGGTGCCTCCGTCGTCCAGGCCCCGGGCGAGGGTGGCGTACCGCTGGTCGCGGGCGGACCGGCGGCGGAAGGCGTCGATGGCCCGCCGTCGCCCCACGGTGAGCAGCCAGCCCGCGGGATCGCGCGGTGCCCCCTCCCGCGGCCAGGTGACCAGCGCCTCGGCCAGCGCCTCCTGGGCCAGGTCCTCGGCCAGCGCGAAGTCGCCGGTGTACCGCGCGAGCCGGCCGACGATGCGCGCGGACTCGATGCGCCACACCGCCTCGACGGCCTCCCGGCCGCTGCCGGTGCGGGGAGTGGCCGGACGGCCACCCCCCGGCGGGCTCACAGCTGGCCGGTCCGTTCCCGCCACGCGCGCTCCTTCTGGATCCACTCGTTGTCCTGCGGGAACTCGTCGATGCTGCTGACGCGGCGGATCTCGGCCTTCATGCCCGGGCCGGCCAGCGGCGCCCGCTTGGCCCACTCGACGGCCTCCTCCTGCGAGGCCACGTCGAGGATCCAGAAGCCCCCGAACAGCTCCTTGGTCTCCCCGTACGGGCCGTCGGTGACGACCGGTGGCTGGGAGGAGTAGTCGACGACGACGCCCTTCGCCGCGTCGTCGAGCCCCTCGGCCGCGACGAGGACCCCGGCCCGGATCATCTCGTCGTTGAACCGGCCCATCGAGGAGAGCACCTCGTCGAAGTCGACGTTCGCCATCTCGGCGTAGCTCTCGTCGGTGGCCCGCATGATCAGCATGTACTTCACGGCGTCGCTCCTGGGTGGTGTCCGGGTCCCGGTCGGACCCTCTCACCCCTGGGTCGAACGGCGACACGGCCGGATCGACAGGCAGCACGACATCTTCTCCGACCCAGCCGGCTCAGGACCGATCGGTGGCAGCCGCGGAGGTGCCGGCGGCGGTCGCCGCCCAGCTGGCCAGCAGCTTGAGCGCGTCCTCCGAGGGTGACCCGGGCTCGGCGGTGTAGACGGTCAGGCGCAGACCGCGGTGATCCTCGGCCGGCAGGTCGAGGGTGTAGTAGGCCAGATCCAGGGCGCCGACGACGGGGTGCTGGAACCGCTTGGCGCCGTTGTGGTGGATGCGGACGTCGTGCGCCGCCCAGCGCGTCCGGAACTCCTCGCTGACCGTGGAGAGCTCGCCGACGAGCGCGCGCAGCCGCGCGTCGCCCGGGTGGCGGCCGGCCTCGGCCCGGAGCAGGGCCACGGTGATGTCCGCCGCGCCCGCCCAGTCCGGGTAGAAGTCGGCGGCCCGCGGGTCGAGGAACGTGAACCGGGCGAAGTTCGCCGGCCGCTGCGGGGCGTCGAACAGCGGTGAGTTCAGCGCCCACCCCAGGGAGTTGGTGGCGACGATGTCCAACCGGCCGTTCGCGACGAAGGCGGCGGATCCCGTCATCGAGTCGAGCATCCACTGGACGCGGGGCTGCACCTGCGCCCTACCGCGTCGCTGAGGGGTGCGGGCCGGCTTGATCGCGGCGCGGGCGAGGTCGAACAGGTAGGTCCGCTCGGCCTCGTCGAGCTGCAGGGCGCGCGCCACCGCCTCCAGGACGTCCTCGGACACACCGGCGATGTGGCCCTTCTCCAGCCGCGTGTACCACTCGGTGCTCACCCCGGCAAGGACGGCGACCTCCTCGCGGCGCAGCCCGGGCACGCGGCGGCGGCCACCCCCGGGCAGCAGCCCGGCCTGCTCGGGGGTGATCCGCGCCCGCCTCGTGGTGAGGAAGTCGCGGATGTCGGAGCGGTTGTCCACGCGATCGACGGTACGGCGGGCCCGGCGTCCAGGGAGGTCGAGCTGCTACCCCCCACAGACCCGACCTCCCTCCCGCGCCCGCGGAGGCGTTCCGTGGAGGACACCCCCCGACCAGAAGACGGAGAACCCCGTGCGAGTCAACGCCTACGCCGCCCCCGCCGCCGGACGGCCCCTGACCCCGACCACCATCGAGCGCCGGGACGTCGGCTCCGGCGACGTGCTCATCGAGATCGAGTACGCCGGCATCTGCCACTCCGACATCCACACCGTCAACGGCGACTGGGGTCCGCAGCCCTTCCCCGTCGTCCCCGGCCACGAGATCGTCGGCGTCGTCGCCGAGGTCGGCTCCGAGGTCACGGCGCACCGGGTCGGTGACCGCGTCGGCGTCGGCTGCATGGTCGGCTCCTGCGGGAAGTGCGCTAACTGCCGCAACGGCGACGAGCAGTACTGCCTCGACGGCATGGTCCCCACCTACGCCGGGACCGACCGCGACGGCACCACCACGCAGGGCGGCTACTCCACCCACGTCGTCGTGGACGCCGGCTTCGTCCTGCGGGTGCCCGACGGCATCGACCCGGCCACGGCCGCGCCGCTGCTGTGCGCCGGCATCACCACGTACTCCCCGCTGCGCCGGTGGGGCGCCGGGCCGGGCAAGCGGGTCGCGGTCGTCGGGCTCGGCGGGCTGGGCCACATGGCCGTGCAGCTCGCCGCCGCGATGGGTGCCGAGGTGACCGTGCTGTCGCAGTCGCTGAAGAAGCAGGAGGACGGCCTGCGGCTCGGCGCGACCGACTACTTCGCCACCTCCGACCCGGAGACGTTCGCCCGGCTCGCCGGGCGGTTCGACCTGATCCTCAACACCGTCAGCGCCGGCATCGACGTCGACGCGTACCTGTCGCTGCTGGCGGTGGACGGCGCGCTGGTCAACGTCGGCGCCCCGGCCGAGCCCCTGAGCCTGCACGCCATGTCGCTGATCGCCGGTCGGCGGTCCTACGCCGGCTCGATGATCGGGGGCATCGCCGAGACCCAGGAAATGCTCGACTTCTGCGCCGTGCACGGCATCGGGGCGGAGGTCGAGGTCATCCCGGCCGACCAGGTCGACGAGGCGTACGCGCGCGTCCTCGCCTCCGACGTCCGCTACCGCTTCGTCATCGACGCGGCCACCCTCCGGTGACGGCGAACCAGCTCACCTCCCCCGCCGGGTCGGCGGCACCGCCCGGCGCGGCCGTCAGAGGGACGCGTACAAGGCCGTCTCCACGTCCACGTAGACCTGGTGCACGTCGGGCGCGACGAACGGCAGGGTCTGGGTGTAGACCGCCGCCGTGATGCCGGTCGTGCGGTCGACCCAGAAGTGCGTGTTGCACAGCCCGGCCCACGCGCCGCTGCCCGCGCGCCGGCGCCCGGGGAGGTCCTCGGTGTTGAGCATCAGCCCGTACCCCCACTTGTGGCCGGGCCCCACGCAGAAGTCCGCCGTCGAGCCGGGGTCGGCGGTCGTGATCGCGGCGGGGAAGTCCAGCTCCCCGATCTGGTTGGTGAACGCCGCGTCCACCGTCTCCGGCCGCAGGATGCGGGCGCCGTCGAGCTCGCCGTCGCCGAGCAGTGCCCGCTGGAAGCGCAGGTAGTCCCGGGGCGTCGAGTACAGCCCGTGGCCACCGGCGTAGTACTCGGGCTCCGGGTGCAGGTCCAGCTCGCTGGGCTGCCACGAGCCGTCCGGAGCGCGCATGTGCACCGGCACGCAGTTCGCCCGGTGCTCGGCGCTGGGGGCGAACGAGGTGTCGTCCATGCCCAGCGGCCCCGTGACGCCCTCCTTCACCGCGACGTCGAAGCCCAGCCCGCTGGCCGCCTCGACGACCTTGCCCACCCAGTCGGTGTTGATGCCGTACTCGAAGCGGGTGCCCGGGTCGGCGAGCAGCGGCGCCCCGAAGATGACGTTCGACCCCGACAGCACGTTCGGGGTGCCGGTCACCGTCTCCCACCGCAGCAGGTCGGCGTCGAAGAACCAGTAGCCCAGCCCGGCCGTGTGCGTGAGCAGCTGGTGCACCGTGGCCTTCGTCGCCGGCGGCCGCAGCCGCGGCACGTCGCCGTCGAAACCGTCGAGGACCTGCAGCCCGGCGAACTCCGGGCAGTACTCCTCCACCGGCGCGTCCAGGCGGAGCGTGCCCTGCTCGACCTGCTGGAGCGCCGCCACCGTCGCGACCATCTTGGTCATCGACATGATCCGGAAGTGCGTGCCGGCGCCGACCGGCTCGTCCCCGCCGGCCACCCGGGACCCGGCTGCGCTCTCCAGGACCGGACCGTCCCGGTCGGCGGCGACCACCACCGCGTTGGGCACCGCGCCCCGTGCCACGGCTTCCTGCAGGACGGCGTCGACGGCGTTCGGGTCCATGGGGCGCTCCCGGATCGGAGGACGACCGGCCGCACCGGTCGACGCCGTGACCTGCGTCATGGCGGTGCAGGGCACCCTGCCGTTGCCGGCCCGCCGGGGCAAGGGGGTCGCCCGCGCGCGCCCGACCGCGTGAGGCCGCCGGGCCGGTCAGCGGGCGGGGTCGACCATCGTCATCCCGGCGACGGCCGCCCGGTCGAAGGTGGGCAGCAGCTCCGCCGCCTCCTCGAGCCCGATGGTGCGCTCCACCAGCAGCTCGGGGCACAGCGCGCCCTGCTCGATGAGGGCCAGCATGCCCGGGTAGTCGGCCGCCGCCATCCCGTGGCTGCCGAGCAGGTCCAGCTCCCAGCCGATCACCCGGTCCATGGGCACGCGTGGGTGCCCATGGACCGGCGGCAGCAACCCGATCTGCACGTGGCGGCCACGCCGGCGGAGGCTGCGGATGCCGTCGGCGCAGGTCTGCTCGCTCCCCACGGCGTCGACGGCGACGTCGCTGCCGCCACCGGTCAGCTCGACGACGGCGGCCGGGACGTCGGCGCCGTCGGCCAGGACCGTGTGCTCCGCACCGAGCGCGGCCGCGGCCGCGAGGGCCGCGGGGTGGCGGTCGACCGCCACGACCCGGCAGCCCATGGCACGGGCGATCATCACCGTGCTCAGCCCCACGCCGCCGGCGCCCACCACGGTCACCCACTCCTCCTCGGCGACCCGTGCGCGGCCGACCAGGGCGCGGTAGGCCGTGGCGAACCGGCAGCCGAGCGCGGCCGCGGTCGGGAAGTCCACGCGCTCGGGGATCGCGACCAGGTTGGTGTCGGCGCCGTGCAGGGCGACGTGCTCGGCGAACGAGCCCCAGTGCGTGAAGCCGGGCTGCTGCTGGTCGGGGCAGACCTGGGCCTCCCCGGCACGGCACCACCGGCACCGGCCGCAGCCGCAGACGAACGGGACGGTGACCCGGTCACCCACCTGCCAGCGGGCGACACCCGCACCGACCTCGGCGACCACCCCGGCGAGCTCGTGCCCGGGCACGTGCGGGAAGGCGATCTCGTCGTGCCCCGCCCAGGCGTGCCAGTCGCTGCGGCACATCCCGGTGGCCATGACGCGCACCACCACGCCGCCCGCGGGGGCCGTGGGTGCGGCCACCTCCCGCACCTCGGGCCTGGCTCGGACGGCATCGACGACGAGGGCGCGCACGCCGCCATGCTGTCAGCCGTCGGTCTCCCGGCCGGGCGGGCCCGGCCCCAGGCGTTGAGGCGCGCGCCCGAGCCCTCCCGGGCCGGTGTGTCCTGGCGGGGAACCCACGGGCGGCCTGGGAGCGTTCCCCAGGGAACCGGCACACCGCCCTGCACGAGGAGCCCCATGACCACCCTGCCGCCGACCGACCTCGCCGTCGCCCTCGACCTGGGCGACCTGGGCGACGACGGCGCGCTGACCTGGCTGACGTCGCTCGACCCCACGGTCCTCGCCGTCCTCGGTGGCGCGCTGCTGGTCGTCCTGCTGATCACCGCGCTCGCCGGGTGGCTGGTGCTGCGGCGCGTGCGGCGCAGCCCGCTGGTGGCCCGGAGCCGGGAGCTCGCCTCGCGCGGGCGGGACCTTGGGCTCCAGGGCGCGACCGCCGTGGCGGCGCGGCACCTCCCGCCGGGCCACCGGCGCTCCGCGGCGGGGCTGCAGCTCGAGGTCGCCCGCGCCCGCGACCGCCTGCGCCACCACGTGGCCACCGCCCGGGCCGCCGGCGCCCACCTGGGTGAGATCCCGGAGCTGCTGCCGTCGCTGGACGCCGAGGGCGCCCGGCTGGAGCAGCGCCTCCGGCAGCGCGCCCTGGCCGCCGACCCCGCCGACCGGGCCGACCCCGGGCCCGAGGCCCGCGACTACCTCGCGACGGTCGCCGATGTCTGCGACGCGGTGCTGGAGGCGGAGCGGGCGGTCTCGGCAGGCGTCCGCCCGGTCACCGGGGTCGCCGACGCGGTCGCCGCCCTCCGCGCGCACACGTCGGCCTACCAGGAGCTCACCGCGCCGCCGGCCGCACCTCCGCTCCCGTCCCCCGCACCGGAGAACCACGACCGACGCTGAGCACCGCCACGTAGGCCGCCAGCCCCAGCGCCAGGCAGCCCGCGATCGCGGGGAGGTAGGAGCCGGAGGCGTCGACGGCCGCGCCGGCGAGCGGCGCCCCGACGGCGGACCCGAGGCCGGCGCTCGTGTACAGGACCCCGAGCAGCCCACCGAGCCGGGTGGTGCCGAAGCGCTCGGCGACGACCGCGGGACCGATGGCGACGAAGCCGCCGTAGCCGACGCCGAGCACCACGGCGAAGACGACCAGCACGCCGTACCCGCTCCCCAGGCCCCACAACGCGAAGCTCAGGCCCATGGTCAGGAAGCACCCCTGGAAGGCGCGCAGCGTGCCGGTCCGCGCCGCGACCACGCCGAGCAGCAGCCGGCCGGCGGTGCTCGCCAGCCCGATCACCCCCACCAGGGCCGCCGCCGCGACCGGGTCTGCGCCCTGCTGCACGGCGTACCCGGGCAGGTGCACGAAGGGCACGAAGAGGGCGACGGCCATGAGACCCGAGGCCAGGTACAGCCGCCGGTAGTCGCGGTTGCGTACGGCCTCGCGCAGGGTCAGCGCCGCCGGTCCGGACGGCACCGGCGGGGGCTGCACCACCAGCGCGCAGGCCGCGAGCACCACCGCGCCGCCCAGCCCCAGCACGAGGTGGGTGGTGCGCCACCCCAGCTCACCGATCAGCGACGCCGCCAGCGGCGCCACGGCGAGCGTGCCCAGCCCGATGCCCGTCACCGACACCCCGACCGCCAGCGTGCGCCGTCGCTCGAACCACCCGCTCACCACGGCGACCATCGGGACGTAGGCGCAGGCGACCCCGATGCCGACCCCCAGGCCGTAGGTGACCAGGCCGATCCACAGCTCCCCGGCCAGCGACGTCGCGGTCAGCCCGGCGCCCAGGGCGACGGCGCCGAACAGCAGCACCCGGCGCGGGCCGTAGCGGTCCACCGCGACTCCGCTGAGCGCGCCGAGGCCGAAGTAGGTGAGCGAGGTCAGGGCGAAGAAGGCCGACGTCGTGCCGCGGCCGGAACCGAACTCGTCGGCCATGGGCTCCAGGAAGGCGCCGAACGAGTACGCGATCCCGAACGAGACGAACATCCCGGCGAACGCCGCGGCGACCACCACCCACCCGCGGGAGGAGTCGACCGCTGCCGGAGGGTGCATGGCCCCGGACGATACGAGACCGCCCGGCACGACGGTCGCACGCCGGGTGCGCGAGGAGACCGTCGGCGGAGTGAGGTCGGCGTCCCCGGGGTCGGCACCACTCCGCCGCAGCCGCTGCCGGCGGTCCCGCCGATCACGCGGGCGGCGGCTCAGGGCCCCGTGGTGTCCCCGGCCGCGGTCAGCCAGGCCCGGGCGGAGCGGTAGTCCTCGGCGACCCCGAGGACCCGGTACCCGCTGCCCGTCCGCTCCAGCAGCAACCAGGCGCCGTCGAACGCCTCGAAGACGGTGTCGTCGCAGCGGTCCGGCAGCCCGTGCGGGAACCGGGCCGAGCGGATCTCGCGCTGGTGGGGCGGCGGCGTCACGGACATCGGTCCAGCCGGGAGGAGGGTGACCGGGGGCCCGATTCTGCACCGGACGGGTCCCCCGGTCACCCTCCTGGCAGCCGTCAGCCCGTGTGGTGCACCTCCGGCAGGCCGTGCACCGGCGTCGGGATCCCCTCGTACCGGGCCTTGAGCTGCAGCGCCAGGTAGAGGGAGTAGTGCCGCGACTGGTGCAGGTTGCCGCCGTGGAACCACAGCGCCTCCTGCCGGGTGGGCTTCCACATGTTGCGCTGCTCGCCCTCCCACGGGCCGGGGTCCTTGGTGGTGTCCGAGCCCAGGCCCCACACCTTGCCCACCCGGTCGGCGACCTCCTGGCTGATCAGGTCGGCGGCCCAGCCGTTCATCGACCCGTAGCCGGTGGCGTAGACGACCAGGTCGGCGGGCAGCTCGGTGCCGTCGTCCAGCACGACGGCGTCCTCGGTCAGCCGGACCACCTGCCCGTGCGCCAGCTTCACCCGGCCGTCGGCGACGAGTTCCGCGGCGCCGACGTCGATGTAGTAGCCCGAGCCGCGGCGCAGGTACTTCATGAACAGGCCCGAGCCGTCCTCGCCCCAGTCCAGCCAGAAGCCGGCCTTCTCGAGCCGGTCGTAGAAGTCGGCGTCCTTCTGCTTCATCTGCTCGTACAGCGGGATCTGGAACTCGTGCAGGATCCGGTACGGCAGCGAGGCGAAGATCAGGTCCGCCTTCTCCGTCGTCACCCCGGCGGCCAGCGCCTGCTCGGAGTAGAGGGCACCGAGCCCGATCTCCATGAGGGAGTCGCTCTTGACGATGTGCGTCGAGGAGCGCTGGACCATGGTCACGTCGACGTCGTGCTCCCAGAGCGCCCCGCAGATGTCGAAGGCGGAGTTGTTGCTGCCGATGACGACGACCTTCTTGCCGGCGTAGGCGTCGGGCCCGGGGTGGGCCGAGGAGTGCTGCTGGTCGCCGCGGAAGACGTCCTGCCCGGGGATGGCCGGGATGTTCGGCTTGCCCGACATCCCCGTCGCGAGGACCACCTGCTTCGGCCGGAGGGTGAGGGGCTTGCCCTCGCGCTCGACCTCCACGGTCCACTCGCCCTTCTCCTCGTCGAAGGTCGCCGACGTGGCCGTGGTGCTGCCCCAGTAGGGCACCTCCATGACCGTGACGTAGGACTCGAGCCAGTCGCCGATCTTGTCCTTGGGCGAGAACACCGGCCAGTTGTCGGGGAACTTGAGGTACGGCAGGTGGTCGTACCAGACCGGGTCGTGCAGGCAGAGGGACTTGTAGCGGCCGCGCCACTGGTCCCCCGGCCGCGGGTGCTTGTCGACGACGAGCGCCGGCACCCCGAGCTGGCGCAGCCGCGCGCCGAGCGCGATGCCGCCCTGCCCGCCGCCGATGACCAGGACGTAGGGCTGGACGCCGATGCCGAGATCGGCCTCCTCCTGCTCGCGGCGCTCCAGCCAGGTGCGGCGCTCCTTGTTCGCCCCGTGCTCGGCGCCCATCGGCCGCGCCGGGCCGCGCGGCTCCTCGTGGCCCTTGAGCTCCGACAGGGTGGTGAGGAGGGTCCAGGCCAACGTCTCGCCGTCCTCCTCGACCAGCCGCACCAGCCCGCGCCCCCGGCCGACGGCGGTCTCGAAGGTGAACCAGGCGGTCGTGACCCCGTCGGCCTCCTCGGGTGGTTCCTCGACGGCGAACGCCGAGGGGCCGGTGTGCTCGAGGGTCGCGGTCAGCAGGTCGGCGACGCCCCCGGGGTTCTCGACGGTGGTGATGTTCCAGCTGAAGGAGACCAGGTCGCGCCAGAAGCTCGTCGTGGCGAACATCCCGGCCGCGCGCGCCACGTCCCGCGCGCGGAGCGCCTCCTCGAAGCCGGTGAACCAGCGGTGCGCCCGCTGCTCCGGGGTCTGCGTGGGCGTGTCCAGTGTCTGGGTCATGCGCTGCGCCTCCTCCGTCCGCCGATCGGCATGGTGTGATGTCCAGCACAGCGCTCGGCCTCCGGCGGGGGAAGCGTTGCAGCGCGTTGCAGGGCCCCCGGCCGCCGCGGCGCCCCGAAGGAGGTGGACGTGGCCGGCTACTCGGCGATCTCCCCCGGCACCGACCTGTCGGAGCACGCCCGGGTGCTGGTCCGGGTGCACGACGCGGTCATCGCCGGCGGGCGCCCGCCCGTGCGCCCGCGCACGGTCGTCGCCCGCTCCTGGTCGCGGGTCCTGGGCCTCGGCCTCGACGCCTCCCGCACCAACGCCCGGGCGCCGCTGCCCTTCGAGGACGTCGAGCGGCGCCGCCGCGGGAGCCCGCTGTCGCTGGTCGTCGACGAGCTGCGCCAGGTGCTGGTCAGCGTCGCCGACGCCTCGTCGTTCCTCGTGGTGGTCACCGATGCCGACGGCGTCATCCTCTGGCGGGAGGGATCGGCGCGGGTGCGGATGCGCGCGGACGCGCTCGGCTTCACCGAGGGGGCCCGCTGGACGGAGGCCGCGGTGGGCACGAACGCCATCGGGACGGCGCTGGCCGAGGCGGCGCCGGTGCAGCTGTTCTCCGCCGAGCACTTCGAGCTCGCCCAGCACCCCTGGTACTGCACGGCGGCACCGATCCACCACCCGGTCAGCGGGGAGTTGCTCGGCGTCGTGGACGTCAGCGGACCGGCGCTGACCCTGCATCCGGTGATCGGCGCTCTCGTGGAGACGGCCGTCAAGCTGGCGGAGTCGCAGCTGTGGCGCCACCACGAGCACCGGCTGGAGCGGTTGCGCCGCTCGGCCCGCGCCGCGCTGGCGGCCGTCCGCGGCCCCGTCCTGCTGGTCGACGACGACGGCTGGGTGGCGCACCGGTCGGGCATCGCGGTGCGCGACCGGATCGAGGTGCCCCGGCCCGACCGGCTGATCGCCGTCCCCGGGCTGGGGTTGTGCACCCCCGAGCGCCTGGGCGAGGGCTGGCTGGTCCGCCCCCGGGGCCCCGGCGACGACGTGCTCGAGGCCGAGCTCGACCTCACCGGCCCACCGGTGCTCGGGCTGCGCACCGGCGCCGAGTCGTGGCGGACGCCGCTGACCCGGCGCAACGCCGACGTCCTGGTGCTGCTGCAACGGGCCGGCCGTGCGGGGCTGACCGCCGCCGCGCTGAGCACCGCGCTGTACGGCGACGAGGAGCACCGCGTGACGGTGCGGGCGGAGGTGTCGCGGCTGCGCCGGGTGATCGGCGGCCTGGTGGCGACCACCCCCTACCGGCTCGCGGACGGCGTCACCCTGTCTGTCGTCCGCTCCTGATCCGGTCGCTCCCGGCGGTCAGCGCACGCGGGCGAGCAGCCGGTGGAGCAGCCCACCGGTCCGCGGCACCGGCACCGGGGCGGGCGGTCCGTCCGGGACCCCGGGCGGCGTCGCACGGGCGACCGGCGGACGTGCCGCCTGCCCGGCTCCGGTGCTCCCCCGGTGCTCGTGGGTGAGCCGCTCGTGCGCCAGGTAGTGCTGCACGGTCTCCTGCACCGGCCGGCGACCGCGTGCGGCGACGTCGTGCCTGGCCTCCCGCTCGCAGGCGCGCTTCTCCGCCTCGGTCATCTGGAGCGGGTCCCACCCACCGCGCCGCCGGCCGGTCTCCCCGGGGGGCTGCGGCGTTCCGCTGACGACGGTCATGACGACTCCTCTCGCCGATGGGTACCGCCAGCGTGCGCCTCAGCGGCGCCGCGGCACAGGGCCCCAGGTCACTCACTCCCCCGGCGCCGGCCTCCCCGCCGGGGTTCCGGTCGCGCGCGGACGGCCCGCGGGGCACTGTCGGTGCCGACGCTCCGACGCTCCCGGGGGGGACGAGTGCCCATCCACCTGCTCGCCACCGGTGGCACGATCGCGAGCCGCCGCGGGCCCGGCGGGCTCGCCTCGGTCACCCCCGCCGCCGACCTCCTCGCCGCGGCGGGGACGCCGGACGGGCTGGTGGTGACGACCAGCGACCTCACCACCGTCGGCAGCTTCGCACTGACGACGGCGGACCTCCGCGGGCTGGTCACCGAGGTGCGCCGGCGCCTGGCGGCGGACGTCGACGGCGTCGTCGTGACGCACGGGACCGACACCATGGAGGAGTCGGTGTTCCTCGCCGACCTGGTCCACGACGACCTCCGCCCGGTGGTCCTCACCGGCGCCCAGCGGCCCTTCGACGACCCCGCGCCCGACGGTCCGCGCAACCTCGCCGACGCGCTGCGCGTCGCCGCCGCACCGGCGGCCCGGGGATGCGGCGCGCTGCTCTGCTTCGACGGCCTGGCGTTCGCGGCGCGCGGCGTGCGGAAGGTGGAGACCCTGCGCAGCGGGGCGTTCGCGGCACCGGGACGCGGGCCGGTGCTGCGGGTCGACGGCGATGCGGTGACGCCGCTGGCCCGACCGGTGCGCGGCCCGGCCCTCCCCCTCGACCTCGACGCCGACCTGCCGCGCGTGGACGTCGTCCCGCTCTACCTGGGCGCCGACGACGCCCTGCTCCGCGCCGCGGTGGCCGCCGGTGCGGCCGGCATCGTGCTGCAGGCGTTCGGCGCGGGCAACGTGACCCCGGCCGTGGCCGCCGCCGTGGCGGAGCTGGTCGCCGGGGGGACGCCGGTGCTGGTGTGCTCGCGCGTCCCGTCCGGCGCCGTCGCCCCGCTGTACACCGGCGGTGGCGGTGCCGACCTGGCCCGGGACGGCGCGGTCCTCGCCGGCGACCTGAGCCCGTGGCAGGCCCGCCTGCTGCTCGCCGCCGCGCTCGCCGTCGCCCCGCACGACCCGCTGCCGGTCGTGCGCGACCACCTCGCAGCAGGGACCCGGACGTCGGACCGAGTGGATGGAGTGCAGGGATGAGCAAGGAGATCTTCGTGGCCTTCGGCGTCGACGTCGACGCCGTCGGTGGCTGGCTCGGCTCGTACGGCGGGGAGGACTCGCCCGACGACATCTCCCGCGGTGTCTTCGCCGGCGAGGTCGGCGTGCCCCGCCTGCTGGAGCTGTTCCGCCGCCGCGAGCTGCCGACGACCTGGTTCTGGCCCGGTCACTCGATCGAGACGTTCCCGGAGCAATTCGACGCCTGCGTCGCCGCCGGCCACGAGATCGGCGTGCACGGCTACAGCCACGAGAACCCGATCGCGATGAGCCGGGAGCAGGAGCAGGCGGTGCTCGACCGCTGCATCGCCCTGATCGAGGAGCGGGCCGGGCGCCGGCCGACCGGCTACGTGGCCCCCTGGTGGGAGTTCAGCGGCGTCACCAACGAGCTGCTGCTGGAGCGCGGCATCACCTACGACCACTCGCTGATGCACCGGGACTTCGAGCCCTACTACGTCCGGGTCGGCGACTCGTGGACGAAGATCGACTACGAGGCGCCGGCGGAGAGCTGGATGGAGCCGCTGGTCCGCGGGGAGGAGACCGACCTCGTCGAGATCCCGGCGAACTGGTACCTCGACGACCTCCCGCCGATGATGTTCATCAAGTCCAGCCCGAACAGCCACGGCTTCGTCAACCCGCGGGACATCGAGCAGATGTGGCGCGACCAGTTCGACTGGGTCCACCGCGAGATGGACTACGCCGCCTTCACCATGACCATCCACCCGGACGTCTCCGGCCGCCCCCAGGTGCTGCTCATGCTGGAGCGGCTCATCGAGCACATCGACGGCCACGACGGCGTCCGCTGGGTGACCTTCGACGACATCGCGCAGGACTTCCTGCGCCGCTCCCCCCGCAGTCAGCGCCGGACGACGTCCTGGCCGGATACAGCTCGCCAGCCGGGGTCGACCAGGCGGTGACCCTCTGAAGGACGTTCGAGGCCGTCAGATGTCCGGGACAGGGGCAACGCCTCGTCGGCGCCGAGCAGCTCTGGCTCGCCCCTCCCCCGCCGTCGACCACGGACGCCGGCAGCGAGGACCGGTCACCCGCCTGAGGACTCCCGCGCCCGGGTGCCGCCGGTGCGCCCGGCGGTGCTCGTCAGCCGAGCCGGCGGCGCTCGCGCTCCTCGGGCCAGCGGGCGACGGCGTCGGCCAGCACCTCGCGCAGGAAGGCGAGGAACTCGCGGGTCTCGGCGAGCCGGCGTCCGCCCGGCCGGTCGGTGCCGAACAGTTCGATGCCCGATGCGACGATCTCCTGGAACCGCTGCAGGGCCTGCAGCTCCGCGGTGACGAACCGGGCCCAGAGGTGGGCGTCGTCCAGGACGTACAGGTCGCTGCGGGTGCCGGGTTCCCGCTCGCGCACCAGGAAGCCGATCTGCACGAGCTGGCGGACCGCTCCGCTGATCGCCGCGGGGCTGACCTGCAGACCGTCGGCCAGCTCGGCGGCCGTGTAGCGGTCGGCGTCGTCGGCCAGCGCGTAGGCGAAGACCCGGGCCGGCATCGGCTGCATGCCCGACTCGCGCAGCACCAGGGCGAACCGCTCCACATAGCGCAGGAGCGTCGCCCGCTCGGCGTCGGTGTTCTCCGCGACCGTCACGCCGCCCACGGTACCCGACGTATCGGCCGCTCAATGAGCTTCACAAGTTCGTGAAACCTCTGTAGCTTCGCCGGCATGACTGCGATCTCCGTCTCGGGACTGGTCAAGACCTTCGGGACGACCCGTGCGCTGGACGGCCTGGACCTCGACGTGGCGACCGGGGAGGTGCACGGCTTCCTCGGCCCCAACGGCTCGGGCAAGTCCACGACCATCCGCGTGCTGCTCGGCCTGCTGCGTCCCGACTCGGGCAGCGTGCGGCTGCTGGACGGCGACCCGTGGCGGGACGCCGTGGCGCTGCACCGCCGGCTGGCCTACGTGCCCGGCGACGTCACGCTCTGGCCGAACATCTCCGGCGGCGAGTCGATCGACCTCCTCGGCCGCCTCCGCGGCGGGCTGGACCCCCGCCGTCGTGCCGAGCTGCTCGACCGGTTCGACCTCGATCCGCGCAAGAAGGCGCGCACCTACTCCAAGGGCAACCGGCAGAAGGTCGCACTGGTCGCCGCGCTGGCGTCGGACGCCGAGCTGCTGGTGCTCGACGAGCCGACGTCCGGCCTCGACCCGCTGATGGAGGCGGTGTTCCAGGAGTGCATCCGCGAGGCGCGCACCGAGGGCCGGACCGTGCTGCTGTCGAGCCACATCCTGGCCGAGGCCGAGGCGCTGTGCGACCGGGTGAGCATCATCCGCCACGGCGCGACGGTGCAGAGCGGCAGCCTGGACGAGCTGCGGCACCTGACCCGCACCGCCATCACGGTCGAGACGGCACGGCCGGCCACCGGCCTGGACGCCCTGGCCGGCGTCCACGACCTGCGGCAGGAGAACGGGCGGTTGCGCTTCGACGTCGACACCGACGCCCTCGACGGCGCGCTGCGCCACCTCACCGGCTTCGGCGTGGTCGGCCTCACCAGCACGCCGCCGACGCTGGAGGAGCTCTTCCTGCGCCACTACGGCGACGAACTCGCCGAGGACGGCGCCTCGGCACGGGAGCCGGTGCGGTCGTGAGCACGCAGCTGTCCGGGGCCTCCGCACGGCCCGCCGCACCGGCGCGGCCCGGCCGCTCGTCGACCACCGCCGGGACGGCGGCGCTGTTCCGCTTCGCGCTCCGCCGCGACCGCCTCCGGCTGCCGGTCTGGGTCGCCGCCGGTACGGCCATGGTGGCGCTGCAGTCGGTGTCGAGCCAGTCGTTCTACGACACCCCCGGGGCGCTGGCCGCCTACCGTGCCTCCGTCGGCAGCAACGCCGCCACCATCGCGCTGGCCGGCCCGCCGGTCGGGCTGGACACCGTGGCCGGCGCGGTGGCGTTCGAGATCTCGGCGACGGTGATGCTGATCGCGGCGCTGATGGCGATGTTCACGGTGACCCGGCACACCCGCGCGGACGAGGAGGCCGGGCGCACCGAACTGGTCCGCTCCGCCCGGATCGGCCGGCACGCGCCGCTGCTGGCCGCGGTGCTGCTGTCGGCGCTGGCCTGCGCCGCCCTCGCCGTCGCCGTCGGCTCCGCCGCCACGGCCACCGGTCTGCCGGCCGCCGGCTCCTTCGTCCTCGGCGCCTCCTTCGGCGCCTGTGGGCTGGTCTTCACCGGCATCACCGCCGTGGCCGTGCAGGTCACCGGGCACACCCGGTCGGTGTACGGCCTCGTGGGCGGCGCCTTCGCGGTGTTCTTCGTGCTGCGCGCGATCGGCGACATCGAGGGCAACTGGCTGGTGTGGACCTCGCCCATCGGGTGGGCGCAGGCCACCCACCCGTACTCGAGGGACGAACTCCTGCCGCTGCTGCTGTGCCTCGTGGCGGCCGTCGCGCTGACCGTGGCCGGGTTCGCCCTGCTCGACCGGCGCGACCTGGGCGCCGGCCTGACCCAGCCGCGCCCGGGGCGCCCCGCCGCGACGCGCTCGCTGCGCTCACCGCTCGGCCTCGCCGTCCGGCTGCAGCGCGGCGCCTTCCTCGCCTGGGCGCTGGGCCTGGCCCTGCTGGGCGTGGTCTACGGCGCGCTGGCCGACTCCGTCGAGACGCTGATCGCCGGCAACGAGCAGGCGCTGGCGATGTTCGGCGACCCGGACGTCGGCGAGCTGGTCGACGCCTACCTGAGCACCACGTTCAGCATCACCGCCCTGCTGGCCGCGGCGTACGCGGTGTCGGCGGTCCTGCGGGCGCGCAGCGAGGAGGGCGAGCAGCGGGCCGAGCCGGTGCTGGCGACGGCGACCAGCCGCTCGGCCTGGCTGGGCAGCCACGTCGCCGTCGCGCTGGCCGGCTCGGCGCTGGCCATGGCGGCGTCCGGCGTCACCACGGGCGTGGTCCGCGTCCTGCAGACCGGTGAGGCGGCCGCCCTCGGCCGGATGGTGGGCGCCGCGGTGGCCTACGTGCCGGCCGTCTGGGTGGTCGCCGGCCTCGCCGTGGCGCTGTTCGGCCTGCTCCCCCGCCTGGCGACCGCGCTCGCCTGGGCCGCCGTGGGGCTCTTCCTGGTGATCACGATGTTCGCCGGGTCGTTCGACTGGCCCGGCTGGGTCAGCGACCTCTCCCCCGTCAGCTGGGTGCCGCTCATGCCGCTGGAGCCGTGGACCGCCGGCCCCGTCCTGGCGCTCACCGGCATCGCCGTCGCCCTGCTCGCCACCGGCTTCGCGGGGTTCCGCCGCCGCGACCTGGCGACCGGCTGACCGCACACCCCAGGAGGAGGCGGGCCCCGCTCCGTGCCGACGGCTCAGAGCCAGTAGGTGTCGTGGCGGAGCATGAACTCCGTGCGCTCCTCGGGCGTCATCCGCTCGCCCCGGGCGAGGGTCTCGAAGTACTCCTCACGCGGGCCACCCGGCGCGAACATGAGCAGCATCGAGGAGTGCGCACCGCCGCGGAAGGCGTGGATGCCGCCCTCCGGCACGTAGAGGAAGTCACCGGCTCCGGCGTCCTGCCAGGAACGCCCGTCGTAGACGCTCACCTGCCCCGACAGCACGTAGAACTGCTCGGAGATCGAACGGTGGAAGTGCGGTGCCGGCCCGGCCTCCTCCGCCCCGAAGCTGTACCGGTACAGCCCGAACCGCCCGCCGGTCTCCGCTCCCGTGGCCAGGAACTCGCAGGTCACCCCGTTGGCCGAGGTGGTGTCGGGGTCGCCGCCCGCAGGACGCAGCCACGCGCTCACCTCCCCCGTCGTGCCGCGGTAGAGGTCCGGTGGGTAGTGCCGGTGCAAGGACACGGTCGCTCCTGTCTCTCGGTGCGGGGCCCGTGGTCGCCGCCCACGGCGAGCACGGCTCAGGCGCGGGCCCGGCTCCGCGGCCGCCGACGGCGGGCGAAGAACCGCTCGACCCGGCGCCAGCGGTTCGGCGTCTTCTCCGGGTCCATGACCTCCGACTCCCCGAGCGCCCGGTCGGCCGGGCCCAGCTCGGGCGGCTCGAAGGGGATCAGCGACCGCCCGGCCGGGCGGCGCAGCTGCTCGATCCCCCGCACCAGGGAGCCCGTCGCCTCGACCGCGGCGGCGACCTGCTCGGGCGTGCAGCCGAGGTGCTCGGCGAGCAGCCGGTCCCGGAAGCCGCCGATGGTGGCGGCGAGCTGCTCGGCGCCCGGCTCCCCCTCCACCGCCTCGATCGCCAGGTCGCACTCGGTGTCCAGCCCCATCGAGCGGTTGTTGACGTTGCTGGAGCCGATGCGCAGCAGGCGGTCGTCGACCACGGTCACCTTGGCGTGCACGTAGATGTGCGCCCGCTGCTCGGTCACCGGTGTGTACAGCCGGAACCGGTCGTGGACGTCGGCCTCGCGCAGGGTCTCCAGCACGCAGGCGCGCGCCGTGCCCATCGCCTTCTCCGAGAGCCAGCCGTCGGCGGTCCAGGGGTTCACGACGACCACGTCGGGGCCGTGGGGCTCGCGCAGCCGCTCGGCGACCGCCTCGGCGATCCGCCGGCTGGCGAAGTACTGGCTCTCCACGTAGAGCGATCGCCGGGCGGCGGCGATGACGGCCAGCCACAGCAGCTCGACCTCGTGCACCAGGGGCGCACCACCGTGCTCGGGCCGGGTGCGGGAGATCGCCACGTCCACGTCGGTGAGCAGCGGTTCGACCGCCTCGGGCCAGCAGTCCCGCTCCTCCTCGATCGGTTCGAGCCGCTCCCCCGTCCCGCTCTCCCACCGCTCGCGGGCGAGCTCGGCCAGGGCCCGGGCGGCCGGGCCGGTCATGATGCTGGTCGCATCGTGCCACGGCCCGGTGGGCCGCCCCGGACCCCGGCCGTTGACGGGCCGGCACCGGTCCGGGTTGTCGTCGGCGTGGTCGGAGGTGTCCCAGCGGTCGGCCGTCACGTCGATGCCGCCGGCGAAGGCGAGCGAATCGTCGATCACCACGATCTTCTGGTGGTGCGCCCCGCCCACGGGGTGGTGGGTGTCGACGGCGAAGGTGAGCCGGTCGGGAGCGCGCCGGTCGAGCAGCACGATCGGCTTCAGCCCCCGGCCGAGGGCCCGCAGCATGCCGAGATCCCACTGCAGCACCCCGATCTCCAGCCCGGGGCGGCGCCCCACCGCCTGCTCGAGGACGGCGCCCAGGCGATCGTCCTCGGGCCGCCCGCCGCCGAGCGGGTCGAGCCGGATGCGCGGGTCGAAGTCCCAGCCGATGAACAGCACCCGGCGCTCGGCGCAGAGCACCGCGCGCTTCAGGGTGGCGAAGTAGCCGGCCGCGTCGACGAAGATCGCGAACCTGGCGGCCCGCTCGATCCGCCAGCAGGTCTCGCCCGGGATCAGCAGCCGTGCCCCCGCCTCGGACCGTCCGTCGCCCCCGTCCGGCTCGGGCAGCCTGATCCCGGGATCGGTGCTCGTCTCGCCGCCACCCGTCACACCGGCAGTGTGCCCGTCCCGCCGCACAGGCACCAACGCCCCGCCTCCTCCCGTATGCACCGACGGGCCTCGGGTCAGCGGCGGGACAGGACGGCCATCGCGGCCGCGCACCCCCACCCCGTCACGACCACCGGCGTCTCGAGGAGGTCGGGGTCGCGCACCCGCAGCCGCACCGCCCGCTCGCTCGCGTAGCCCACGGTCATCCCCGTGCCGACCCACCGGAGCACCCACCGTGCCCGGTCGTCCCATCCGCGGAGCAGCCGGGCCACCGCCCAGGTCTGCAGCGCCACCAGGTAGGAGGGCGCGCTGAACGCGGTGCCGAACCACAGCCAGTCCCGTCCGATGTGGTCGGGGCTGCCGGTCAGCAGCGGGACGTCGAAGTGCCGGCGCCGCCGCACGGCCAGCACGTGCCCGGCCAGCTGCGCCGCGAGCTGGAGGGAGGAGACCGCGACGAGCGTCGACCGGCGCGCCATGCCGCCGCACTGTAGGGCCACTCCCCGCGTCGTGGCACCGGTCCCCTGACGGGGATCGGCAGCGTTCACCTCGGGGCAGTCGCTCTCTGCCCCGCCGGAGTGGGCAGAGAGCGACTGCCCGCAGGTACGTGCTGCGGTCCGGGGCCGGTTCCCCTCCTCGCCGGTGCGGTCGCCGTCCAGGGGCACCGGCCGCGACTGCGGGCGGCCCGCCCGCGCGGCCGGTCGGGTCACGTGCGCTGCGCGAGCTCCCGGACCGGTACCGCCGCGACCCGATCCCGGACCTACCGCAGCGTCGCGGCGTCGAAGACCTCGCGGGCCCGCCGGCCCGCGCCGTCCCGCAGCGGCCCGGTGTTCTCGGCCTTCCAGTGCTCGAAGTCCTCGACCAGCCCGCCGGCCGCGGCGGCGCGCCCGGTGACCATCTCGCCGGTGTACGGGAGGCCCAGCTCGACGCAGAGCGCGGCCAGGGCCGCCTCGGGGTCGCGCACCAGCGAGTCGTAGCCGACGACGGAGTGCCGCGACCGGTCCCGGTACCGGTCGGTGAGGGCGATGCACTCCGCCCACTGGTCGATGGCGGTGTCGACGGTGTAGGTGGTCCCCCAGCCTCCGGCGACGGCGCACAGGCTCGCGACGACGTCGACGCCGTCGCGCACGATGTGCACCACCTGCGCGCCGGGCACGACCCGCTCGATCAGGTCCAGGACGTACAGGTTCGCCGGGGTCTTCTCGACCCAGGTGTCCGCACCGTTCCGGCGCGCGGCGGCGTCGGCCATCGCGACGAACGCTGCGCCGGAGCGGCGCACCGTCGGCAGCACGGGACGGCGGGGGGCGCCCAGCCGGCCGGCGACCTCGTCGAGCCGCCCGGCCGTGCCGGTCGCGGCCAGCCCGGTCGCCCGCCGGCCCCTGCGCGGCGCCTGGAGCCGGTGGAAGAAGTGGGTCTCCGGGAACGAGTGCACCTGCGGGTGCGCAGCCAGGAACGACTGCAGCAGCGTGGTGCCCGACCGCGGGCAGCCCACCACGAAGATCCGCCGCACCGCACACCTCCGTACCCCGGGCCGACCCCGCAGCGAGCGGTCGGCGAGGACGCGCGACGCCCCGACGTAGCCAGGCGGACGGCCGACGGCCGGTCGGCGGCGATGTGCGCGCCGGGAGCACCGGTGCGCTCGGGCGCCGTGCCGCGGTGCGGGTTCAGGCCAGCAGGGCCGCCAGGGCGGCGTCGGAGGAGGCGAGCGCCGCCCGGTCGTAGGTCGCGCCGCTGGCGAGCAGCTCGTCGGCGCCGGTGCGCTCGGCGAGCTGCTCGAGCCGGCGGCGCACCGTCGCCGGGCGGCCGGCGGTCACGGCTGCGAGGCCCTGCTCGACCCGGCGGGCGTCCAGGTCGTCCCAGCCCCCGCCCCGGATCTCCGCCACCGGCTCCAGCGCGCCGAACACGCCCGTGCGCCGCGAGCGGACCATCGCCCACACCTCGGGCAGCGCCCGCTCACGAGCCTCGTCATCGGTGTCGGCGACCAGGACGTCCAGGGAGACGGTGACGTGCGGGCGGCTGCCCCGGTGCGGGCGGAAGCCGCGCCGGTAGCCCGCCAGCACGTCGCCGAGCTCGGGCCGGTCCAGCACCGGGCCGCCGAGCACCAGCGGGAGCCCGAGGCCGGCGGCGACGTCGGCTCCGCGGCCGGTGGCGAGCACGAACAGCGGGACCGGCCCCTCGGCGACGGGGCGGGCCGTCACCTCGGCCTCCCGTTCCAGGTACGCCCGCAGCTCGGCGACGTCGTGGGCGAACGCGTCGGGCTCCCCGTCGGTGCGGCGCAGCGCCCGCCGCACGGGCGGGGTGAAGCCGAGCGAGCGGCCCACACCGAGGTCGACCCGGCCGGGGTGCAGCCCGGCCAGGACCAGGAACTGCTCGGCCACCACGAGGGGCTGGTGGTTGGGCAGCATCACCCCGCCCGACCCGAGCCGGATGGTCGCCGTGCGAGCGCCGACGGCCGCCAGCAGCACCGCGGGCGCGCCCGAGGCGATGCCCGGCACGCCGTGGTGCTCGGCGACCCAGAACCGGTGGTAGCCCAGCCGATCGGCCGCGACCGCCCGCTCCACCGTGTGCTGCAGCGCCGCCGCCTCCGGGTGGCCGGTGCGGGTGCGGGAGCGGTCGAGCAGCGAGAACCTCACGCCGGGGTCAACCGGGGAGCGCCCGATCGGCTTCCGGCTGCACCCGGGCGCCGTCGCCCTCGGCCGCCGGCGTCGCGTCCACCCAGGCGTCGATCGTCTCCCACCACCGGTAGAGCCAGTCGACCTGCTCGCCCGGGTCGCGCGGCACGTCGGCGGCGGGGACGAACCACCAGCGCAGGTGCAGGGCCTTGTCCATCGGGAGACCGCGCCAGACGTCGCGCGGCGTGTTCAGGTGCTCGAGGCCGGTGTGCGCCACGAAGACGACGTCGGCGTGCGGCGCGGCGCGCAGGGCCGCCGCCACCCCGGCCGGTCGGGGCGGCAGCACGTGCCGCATCTCCTCCGCCCGGCGCACCGCCGCCAGCAGGCCCCGGTCGCGGAGCCGCTGGATGGCGCGGGTGCGCCGCCGGGCCGTGAAGTTCGCGCCCTCGGGGAAGATCAGCAGCGCGTCCTCATCCCCCAGGTCGCGGGCCAGGCCGGCGATCGCCTCCTCCGAGCTGTACCCGCCGGCCGGGTCGGCCGGCACGAAGTGGTTGGGCAGCCGGTTGAGGTAGACGTCGATCATCGGGTCCAGCTGCAGCACGTCCTTGAGCACGATCCGCGGCCGGCGCAGGTGGTCCCGGTCCATCAGGGTGTGCACCAGCAGGAACGAGTCGCCGGGGCCCGCGTGCCGGGACAGCACCACCATGGCGTTGGTCGAGCCGGGGAGACCGTCGTCCAGCGGTGACCACGAGGCGCCGTCGGTGACCAGCCGCAGCGCGAACAGCCGCTGCGCGGCGCGCATCAGCGCGTCCAGCAGCAGCCGCAGGACGGTGTAGTGGGCCGCGCGCGACCGCGGCGCCGTGAGCCGGCGGCCGAACCCGCTGAGCACCCACAGCGCCCCCGCGGCGACGAGCCCGGCGACCTGCAGCGCGAGGTAGAGCAGCGCGAAGCAGAGCAGCCGCAGGCCGCGCCAGTGCCCGGGGAGCCACACCGAGGCGACGGCGGCCACCAGGACGAGCACCGGCAGCAGCAGCACCGCGGCCACGAGAGCCACGACCAGCAGCGGACCGGTGAACCGGCGCACGCGCCGCGGGGGCAGCACCTCAGGTCGTCCCGGCGCCGGCGGCCCCGGAGCGCCCCAGGTAGTCCCGCGCCGCCGAGTGCGCCCGGGCGATCCGCGCGGGGACGCCGGAGAAGTCGCGGTAGCGCAGGTCTCCCGCGCCGGGCGTGGCAGCACCGCCCGAGGGCAGCACGTGCGCCGTCACCCCCGGGGGCAGCGCGGCCAGGTCGGCGGCGAACCGGTGCCGGCGGGCGATCTCGAAGGCCACGAGCCCCACCTCCCACGGGCGGGCCGGCGGGCGCAGCGGCCGGTCGATCCGGCCGACGTGCAGCACGTAGATCGTCTCGGCGCCGAGGGCGACCGCCCGGCCGACCGGGATGCTGTGCACCAGCCCGCCGTCCAGGTAGTGCTCCCCGTCGATCTCCACCGCCGGCAGCAGACCGGGGACGGCGCAGGAGGCGAGCACCGCGTCGACCAGCGGGCCGTCGGTGAACCAGTGCTCGGCGGCCCGTTCGATGCTGGAGGCGACGCACTGGAAGGGGATGGCGAGCTCGCCGAACGTCCGCACCGGCAGGTGCTCCTCCAGCAGCTCGCGCAGCGGCTCCCGGGAGTGCAGGTGGGTGCGGGTGCGCACGAGGGTGCCGAGCCGGGCCAGCACCGACCCCGCGAAGACGCCGCGTTCGGCCAGGTCCTCCCACACCGCGCGCAGCCGGCCCACGGCGCCCGCGGTCGGGTCGGTGGCGACGAGCGCCCCGTTGATCGCGCCGACCGACGTCCCCACGACCAGGTCGGGCCGGATCCCGGCCTCCACCAGGGCCTGCAGCATGCCGACCTCGGCCGCACCCATGACCCCGCCGCCGCCGAGGACGAACGCCGTCATCCCCCGCCCGGCCGCGGTCCCCGATGCCATGCCCGCATCCTGTCACCCGGGCCCCGCCGCGGCAGGGGCGGCGGCGGGGCCCGGGCGGCGTCAGGCCACCCGGCGGAGCCGGGCCCCCTCCCCTCGGCGGGCGCACGCGCTCCAGGGTCGGAAGACCCTGCTGACCGGGCTTCCCGGGAGGTGCACTCGTGCGGTGACGACGCGGCTGGAGGCGGGCAGCCGGGACGTCGGTCGCCCCGGTGCCGGCCGTGCCCGCGCCGGCCGCCCGCCGGTGCAGCGCCACCCCGTCGACCTCGTCCGGGTGGTGCTGGGCGCCGCCGTGCTCGGGCTCGGCTTCCTCGTCGCGCAGCGGGGGCAGCTCCCCGTCTTCGAGAGGGACCTGTTCCAGCTCGTCAACGGGCTGCCGGCGGTGGTCTTCCCGCTCGTCTGGGTGGTCATGCAGCTCGGCAACGCGGTGGCCGTCCCGGTGCTGGCGACCGGCGCGCTGGCCGTGTGGCAGGTGCGCGTGGCACGGGACCTGTTGCTCTCCGGCCTGCTCGCCTACGTCGCGGCCGACCTGGTCAAGGGCGTGGTCCGGCGGGAGCGGCCGGGCGGCTTCGCCGTCGAGGTCAACTTCCCGGAGGGGCCGGTCGGTGGCCTGGGCTTCATCTCCGGGCACTCCGCGGTCGCCGCCGCGCTGGCGACCGCGGCGGTGCCCTACCTCTCGCGGCGGGCTCGGCGCGTCGCCTGGGTGCTGGCCTGGTCGGTCGCCCTCGCCCGCATCTACGTCGGCGCCCACCTGCCGCTCGACGTCGTCGGCGGCGTGGCCGTCGGCTGGGCCATCGGCTCGCTCGTGCACTGGGTCTTCGGCGTGCCCCGCCGCGAGGTCGACCCGCGCCGGCTCAGCGGGCTGCTGACCCGGCTGGGCCTGCCCGTGGCCGACGTCCGGCCGGCCGCGGTCGAGGCCCGCAGCTCGCACCCGTTCGACGCCACCACCCCCGCGGGGCAGCGGCTGTACGTGAAGTACCTCGAACCCGACCGCGCCGAGCGGGACTGGTTGTACCGCCTGTACCGGCTGCTCGCCGTCCGGGACGTCAAGGACGCCGACGCCGTCGCGCCGCTGGGGCAGCAGGCCGAGCACGAGGCGGTCGCCGCGATGACCGCCCGGGAGCGCGGGGTGCGGACCCCGCGCATCCTGCTCGCCCGGGGGGACGACCGGGGCGCCGTGGTGGTGCAGGAGTTCCTCCCCGCCCGGCCGCTGGACGACCTGCTGCCCGAGGCGATCACCGCGGAGCTCCTGGCCGAGGTCTGGGCGCAGGTCGGCCTGCTGCGCCAGGCACGGGTCGCCCACCACGACCTCGTGGCGGGCAGCATCGTGGTCGACGAGGCCGGCCGGCCCTGGATCGTGGACTTCGGCAACGCCCTCACCGGCGCCTCCGACGACTCGCTCGCCGGCGACGTCGCCGAGCTCATGGCCTCGCTCGTGCTCCTGGTCGAGCCGTCCCTCGTCGTCGGCTCGGCCGTGGACCGGCTCGGCCCGGCAGCGGTCGCGGCGGCGCTGCCGGCCCTCGCGCCGCTCGGCCTCTCCTCGGCGACCCGCGCGCGGCTGCGGGCCCGGCCGGGCCGGCTCGACCAGCTCCGCACCGAGGTGCGCGCGCGGCTGGGCCTGCCCGACCCGGCCCGCCCGGAGTTCGCGCCGGCCGGTTGGCCGGCGCGGAGCGCCGTGGCCCTGGGCTCGATCGGCGCGCTGGTGGGCGTGCCGCTGCTGGCGGGGGCCGGCCCGATGGCCGAGGTGGTCGGGCGCGGCGGCTGGCGGTGGCTCGGCGCCGCGGTGGCGCTGGCCGTCCTGGCCCGGATCGCCATGGCCGCCGGCGCGCTGGTGACCGTGGAGCGGCGCATCGCCCTGGGCCACACCTACGGCGCCGGCATGGTGGCCGACAGCGCAGGGCTGCTGCACGGCCGCGACGGCTGGCGGCGCGCCGCGGCCCGCTTCCTGGAGCGGGCCGGGGTGCTGCCCGACGCCGCGGCGGCGGCGCTGGCCCGCTTCACCGCGGGCGCCGTCGTGGCCGCCGTCGTCGTGGCGGCGGCCACCTTCGTCCTCGCCGTGGTGGAGGGCCGGCTGACCGGCTGGCGGACGCCCGAGGCGCTGGTCCCCGCCGTCGTCGTCGGGCTGGGGGCGTGGGTGCTCGTGCTCACCGGGCAGTGGCTCGCCCTGCGCCGGTCGGGGGCAGCTCCGGCCCGGACCGAGCTCCGGGCGGACGTCGGGCAGGCGCTGCGCGACCTGCTCACCGTCCGGCGGCCGGGCCCCGACGGCCTGCCGCGGCGCCGCGGCACCCAGCTGGCGTGGACGGTCGCCGGGGTCTTCCTCGAGGCCGCCGTCCTGGCCGCGGCGCTGCACAGCGTCGGCGGGCGGGTCGCGCTGCTGGCCACCGCGACCGTCTACGGCGTGCTGCGCCTGCTGTGGTCGGTCGTCCCCGTGACGGCGGCTCCCGGCGCGGCCGACGTGGCGCTGCTGCTCGCGCTGACCGCGCTCGGTGCGCCGCTCGCCGGCGCCTGCGCCGGTGTGGTGCTCTTCCGGCTGCTCACCTTCTGGCTGCCGGCCGCGGCCGGCGCAGCCCTCACGGCGCGCTTCGAGCACCGGTCCCGCCTGTGAGCACGTCTCCCGCCGGTCCTCGCCCTCCCCGGCCGGCGGGTGGGGACGCGCGGCCCGGCGCGGGCGACCCGGTCAGGGCACCGGGCCGGCGCCGGGGACGGAGATCCGCAGCAGCTCCTCCCACCTCGTGCGCCGCGGTCGCGGGGTGCCCTCCGCGCCACCCGCCGGTCGGCTCCACCACCTGGCGGTGGGATCTCCAGGCCCTCCGGGCGGTGACGACCACCGTCCGTGCCGCCGCCCGTCCAGCGGCTCGGCCGGACGGGAGCGAGGCCTCCGCGGCGGCCGGCCCGGTCGGGGATCATCGGACCCCGGCAGGTCGCACGGCCGCCGACCCCGAGCAGATCGCGAGCCAGCATGCCCGAGACGTCGACCGCCGCCCCCGCCGAACCGGGGACCAACTGGGCCGGCAACGTCGCCTACCGGGCGGCGCGGCTGCACCGCCCGGCGAGCCTCGCCGAGCTGCAGTCGATCGTGGCCGGCAGCGAGCGGGTCAAGGCGCTCGGCTCCCGCCACTGCTTCAACGACATCGCCGACACCCCCGCCGACCTGGTGGCCCTCGACCGGCTGCCCGGCGAGGTGGTGCTCGAGCCGGCCCCGGACGGCGACGGCGGCACCGCCTGGGTCCCCGGCGGCGCCCGCTACAGAGAGGTTGTTCCCCACCTGGCCGAGCACGGCTTCGCGCTGCACAACCTCGCCTCGCTGCCGCACATCACCGTCGCGGGCGCCACGGCCACCGGGACCCACGGGTCGGGCAACCGGAACGGCTCGCTCAGCACCGCCGTGGTCGGCCTGGAGCTGGTCCGCGCCGACGGCGAGCTGGTGCGGCTGGCCCCCGGTGACCCCGACTTCGCCGGCACCGTCGTCCACCTCGGCGCGCTGGGCGTGGTGACCCGGATCGCTCTGCGGTACCAACCGGCCTTCCAGGTGCGCACCGACGTCTACGTGGAGCTGACCTGGGAGCGGCTGTTCGCCGACTTCGACGCCGTCGCCGATGCCGCCTACAGCGTCAGCGTGTTCACCGACTGGCGCGAGGTGACCCAGGTGTGGGTCAAGGCCCGCACGGACGAGCACGCAGTCGTGCCGGAGGAGTTCTTCGGGGCCCGGGCCGCGACGGAGCCCACCCACATGCTGCCGGGCACCCCGGTGGAGAACCTCACCGACCAGCTGGGGCTCCCCGGCGAGTGGCACGAGCGGCTGCCCCACTTCCGCACCGGGTTCACCCCGAGCAGCGGCGAGGAGCTGCAGACCGAGTACTTCGTCCCGCGGCGGCACGGGCGGGAGGCGTGCGAGGCCCTGCGCTCGCTGGCGCACCGCATCACGCCGCTGCTGCAGGTGAGCGAGCTGCGCACCGTGGCGGCCGACGACCTGTGGCTGAGCCCGGCGTGCGGCGAGGAGGTGCTGGCCCTGCACTTCACCTGGCTGCCCGAGGAGGAGCGGGTGCGCGCGCTGCTGCCCGCGATCGAGGCGGCGCTGCGCCCGTACGGCGCCCGCCCGCACTGGGGCAAGCTCTTCACCACCGGCGCCGACGAGCTCGCCGCCCTGTACCCGCGGATGGGCGCGTTCCGCGAGCTCGTCCGGCGCTTCGACCCGCAGGGCGTCTTCCGCAACGACTACCTGGACCGGACCGTCGCCGCCTTCGCCTGACCGGGCGCCGTCAGCCGGTGGCCGCGGCCCGCGCGACGCCGAGGTGCTGCGCGGTGGCCTCGGCCAGGGCACCGGCGTCGACGGCGACCGTCACCACGGTGGCGCCCTCCGCGGCGTAGCCGGCGGCCTCCTCACCGCTGCGCGCGTGCACGCCCACGGGCACCCCGGCGGCCCGCGCCCGGGCGATGATCGAGGACAGCACCGCGCGGAGCTCCTGCCGCTGGTCGTCGCCGGTCAGCTGCAGCGACAGCCCGAGGTCTGCCGGGCCGACGTACAGCCCGTCCACCCCCGGCACGCCGAGGACGGCGTCGAGGTCGGCGAGCATCGACGCCGCCTCCACCATGACGAGCACCAGCGGCTCGTCGGCCCCGCCGGAGAGCCGGCCGATGGACCGGCCGCCGGCGGGTGCGTACCGGCAGGCGGCGACGATCTCTCGGGTGTGCGCGGCGTCGCGGACGTTGGGCACGATGACGCCGCGGGCGCCGAGGTCCAGCGGCCGCCCGAGGTCGGGGAACAGCGAGCTGCGGGTGCGCACCAGCGGCACCGAGCCCGCCGCCGTGATCGCCGCGCAGGTGCCCGGGAGGTCGGCCTCGGCGGTGGCCCCGTGCTGCAGGTCGACGACCACGTAGTCGGCGCCGGTCCGCGCGAGCACCTCACCGGTCACCGCCCCGGGCAGCAGGCTCCACAGCCCGTGGCAGGGCCGGCCCTCCGACCACCGCTGCCGCAGCTCCGCCTCGCCGCCCGCCATCCGGCCCTCCCCTGTCGTCGCCCGATCCGGTCCGATCCTGCGCGCACCGCGCGGAACCCGCGACCGAGGGGCCGGGACACCGCGCGAGGAGCGCTCGTCCAGCCGCACCGGCCGACGTGGAGCCGCGCCACGGTGCGGCTGGACGTCGGCCGGCCCGGCTCAACCCGTCGGGGGCTCGCCCGCCCGGGAACCACCCTGCGGCGCCTCGGCGCCCCGCGGCAGCCGGCCCATCAGGAAGAACTCCGGGTTCGGCGTTATCGCCGCGAAGTGCGCCAGCCGGTTGGAGAGCGCGAAGAACGACGTGATCATGCCGACGTCCCACACGTCGTCCTCGGTCAGGCCGTGCTCGGTGAGGGTGGCCAGGTCCGCGGCGGTGACCGAGGCCGGATCGGCCGCCAGCCGGGTGGCCACCGCGAGCACGGCGTGCATGCGCGGCGACAGCGGCGCCTTCCGCCAGTCCACGGCGACGTGGTCGGCGATGTGCGGGTCCTTGCTGCGGATGCGGGCGACGGCGCCGTGGGCGACGACGCAGTACAGGCAGTCGTTGCCGGCGCTGGTCGCCACCACGATCAGCTCGCGGTCGGCCTTGGAGAGCCCCGGCGTCTCCTTGTCCATGAGCGCGTCGTGCATCGCGAAGAACGCCCGCGCCTCGTCCGGCCGCCAGGCGAGCGCGGCGAAGACGTTGGGCAGGAAGCCCGACTTCTCCGCCACCCCCGCGTAGCGCTCGGCCAGGTCGGGGGGCAGCTCGTCGGCGGGCCGGAGGGGGAAGCGGCTGATCGGCATCTCGGTCACCGGCCCACCCTGGCAGCGACCGGCACGCACGTCACCCCGCGGAGGTGACGGCGGCCAGCACCGCCGGGTACGCCGCCTCCGCGGCCGCCCGCAGCTCCGCGTCGGTGCGGTCCTGGACCGGGTGCGGGGCGAGGACGCACGGCGCGGGGAACCCCAGGGCCGCGCCCTGCAGGCGGGCGGCCTCGGCGAAGGCCTCGCTGGCGAGGAACACCCCGACGACGCCGCGGCGCTCGAGGTCGGCGATGTCGTGCACACTGCACGACGTGCACGAGCCCTAATCGGCGAGCGCCTCGATGACCACCTCGCACTGCTCGGCGATCTCGTGCCGCAGGTCCACCGGGGCGGTGCGGGCGAAGGTCGGCTTGCGGTACCGGCGCACGAGCGCACCGTCGGCGGCGAGCAGCTCCGCGAGACGGTCGAGCACGACGTCGCCGCGCGCCTTGCTGATGTCGAGCAGCCCCACGCTGCGGCCGCGCAGCGTCTCCGGGCGGGGCAGCAGCTCGCGGGCGGACGCCTGCCGCTCGCCGGTCGGGTCCAGGACGGTCCTCATGCGCGCACCTCTCTCGTCACCGGGGCGCTCCCGGTCTCCCCGGACACCCAGCCGCCCACGACCGCGCTGAACAGCCCGGCGTCGCCGCCGGCGTGCGCCACCAGCAGACCACCGGGCCGGAACTTCGGCAGGTCGGCGCCGGCCAGCCCGGCGGGCACCCCCTCGGCCATGCCGCCGGCCCCGCGCACCAGCTCGTCGGCGGGCAGCGTCAGCAGCTCCTCGAGCTCGGCCAGCAGGCGGGCGCGGTCCCAGCCCGCCTCGCGGAACACCCGGCCGTGCTCGGGCGAGACCACGAGCATCGCGTCGAACGCCATCGGCAGCTTCGGGTGGGCGTTCACGCGCAGGCAGGCCGCGAAGGTGCGCGCCAGCGACGCCGGGTCGCGGCTGAGCTGGTCGACCACCGGCTGCACGCCCGACCCGGCGAACACCGTCACCGCATCGCCGGCCACCCCGCGGTCGGCGGCCAGCGGGGCGAACGGGCTGTCGTGCTCGCGCTCGGCGAAGCAGAAGGTGAACTTGCCGGGGTTGCCCAGGGTGGCCCGGTCCACCTCGCCGGGGCGGCCGCCGCCGACGTTGCGCACCACGAGCTGCAGGGCCCGGCCGATCGTGGCGTTGGCGCGGTTGCCCTGGCCGAGGGCGTTGACCCCGCTGTTCATGCCGATCCGGCCGGCGACGGGCCCGTTGACCACCACCACCGGCCCGGCGAAGTACGTCGTCGCCAGCAGCCCGTGCAGCGCGAACTCCTCGGCGGCCGCCGCCTCGAGCGCGGCGAGCACCACCGGCAGGTGCTCGGGCAGGCACCCGGCCAGCACCGCGTTGACGGCCACCTTCTCCACCGTGCACTCGACGAGGTCCGGCGGCACCACGGCGACGACCTCGGCGGGGTCCCGGGTGGTGCCGCGCAGCATCCGCAGCACCCGCTCGGGCGTCGGCGGGACGACGGGCAGCCCGTCGGTCCAGCCCCGGTCGAACAGCGCCTCGTGCTCGTCCTCGAGCTCGGCGAGCTCGATCCGCCGGCTGGCCAGCCCGCTGCCGCCGTAGCGCGCCTCGAGCGCGTCGACCCGGAACGGGTCCACCGAGAGCGAGCCGCAGCCCGGCCGGTGCTCGGGCAGCCCCTCGCCCAGGTCGGGGACGCCGGTCAGCTCCGCCCACTGCTCCCGGCTCCAGCCGACCACCCGGGCGGTCTCGGCACCGTCGGCCACGCGCAGCAGCGTCGGCACGGTCTCGATGCCCAGCCGGTAGGAGAGCTCCAGCTCGGTGTCGTCGCCGTCGAACCACCCGGCGTCGTCCTGGCACCAGACGGCGGCGCCGAGCCGCCGCAGCACCGGCTCCACGAGGACGCAGGTGGGGCAGTCGCGCTTGACCACGGCCACGAGACCGTCCGGGAGCCGCACGACGCGACCGTACCCAGGTGCCGCTCCGCTGGCGAGGGAGGCGCCGCGGTCAGCCGCCCCGGGGCCCGAAGCGCTTCAGGCGCACGGCCTCCGGCAGCGCGGCGAGCCCCGCGAGCAGGTCCGCCGGCAGCGGCGCGCTGACGTCGGTGACCGCGTAGCCGTGCTCCCCGCGCGTGGCGAGCACCTGGGCGTCGACGTTGAGGCCGTGCTCGCCGACCAGCGCGTCGACCCGCGCGAGCACACCGGGCACGTTGCGGTGCAGCAGCGCGAAACGGTCGGCCGAGGAGCCGTGCAGGACCACCGTGGGCAGGTTGACGCTCAGCGTCGTCGTCCCCGTGGCGGTGTAGTCGACCAGCTTGCCGGCCACGAACCGCCCGATGTCGTGCTGCGCCTCCTGGGTCGACCCGCCGATGTGCGGGGTGAGGATGACGTTGGGCAGGCCGCGGAGGACGGAGGTGAACTCGTCCCCCTGCTCGCGCGGCTCGTGCGGGAAGACGTCGACCGCCGCCCCGGCGATGTGGCCGCTCAGGATGCTGTCGCGCAGCGCCTCGTGGTCGAGGACGAAGCCGCGGGACAGGTTGAGGAACAGGCTGCGCGGGCGCATCCGGGCGAACTGCTCGGCCCCGAACAGGCCGGCGTTGCCCGCCCGCCCGTCCACGTGCAGCGTGACGGTCTCCGCCCGCTCGAGGAGCTCGTCGAGGCTGTTGCACCGCTCCGCGTTGCCCAGCGCCAGCTTGTCCTCGAGGTCGTAGAAGATCACCCGCATGCCCAGCGCCTCGGCCAGCACCGACAACTGGCTGCCGATGTTGCCGTAGCCGATGATGCCGAGGGTCCGCCCGCGGATCTCGTGGCTGCCGGCGGCCGACTTGTCCCACGTGCCGGCGTGCAGCGACCGGTCGCGGTCGACCAGCCGCCGGGCGAGGATGATGATCTCGGCGATCGCCATCTCCACCACGCTGCGGGTGTTCGAGTACGGCGCGTTGAACACCGCCACGCCCGCCGCCGCGGCCGCCGTCAGGTCGATCTGGTTCGTGCCGATGCAGAAGGCGCCCACCGCCTCCAGGGCGGGGCGGCTGCGCAGCACCTCGGCGGTCACCTGCGTCTTCGACCGGATGCCCAGCAGGTCGACGCCGTCGAGCGCGGCGATCAGGTCCGCCTCGTCGAGCGCCCCGCGCAGGGACTCGACCTCGTAGCCGGCGGAACCGAGGATCTCGGTCGCGACCGGGTCGATGTTCTCCAGCAGCAGCGCTCTGGGCACGTCCAGGACCTCCTCGACCGTGGGACCGCCGGCCGGTGCGCCGGCGCGTCGCCGGGCGTGCGCGACGCCGACCAGTATCCCGGCGGCGCCGGGACGTCCTGCGACCGGTCCTGCTGCGCCCGGCGCGCGGCGCTGGTCTACTTCCCGGGCGGCCGCACCCGGCGGCCGCGGGGGGAGGCGGTGCGACGTGTGGGCCCAGCGGCTGAGCGGACCGTTCGCCTTCGAGCGGGTGGAGGTCGCCGCCCCGCGCGCGGAGGACCTGGCGGCCGGCCAGGTGCTGCTCGCGACGAGGGCCGGGGGGATCTGCGGCAGCGACCTGCCCTTCTTCAAGGGCGCGCCCTTCCTCCACGCCCCGAACCCGGCGGACCGGACGGTGACGCCGTTCCCCGGCTTCCCGCTGCACGAGGTGGTCGGCGAGGTGGTCGCCAGCCGGCACCCGGCCCACTCCCCCGGCGACCTGGTGGTCGGCTGGGCGGCCGCGTTCGACGGGATCGCCGAACTGCTGGTCACCGACGGCGACGGGCTGGCCGGCTACGACACCGCGCTGCCTCCCACCACCGCCGTCATGCTCCAGCCGCTGGCCTGCGTCCTCTACGCCGCGGAGCAGCTCGGCGACGTGCGCGGGAAGGCGGTCGCCGTCGTCGGGCAGGGCCCCATCGGGCTGCTGTTCAGCCACGTGCTCAAGCAGCGCGGCGCCCGCCACGTCGTCGGCATCGACCGGGTGGACCGCAGCGCCGCGGCCGGCGCCTTCGGGGTGGACGAGACCGTCACCGCCAGCGCGAGCCGCTGGGCCGCGACCCTCCCGGACGCCGACCGCCCGTCCGTCGTCGTCGAGGCGGTGGGGCACCAGGTGACCACGCTGCAGGACTGCCTGGCCGCCGCTGCCCCCGGGGGCGAGATCCTCTACTTCGGCATCCCCGACGACCCGGTCTACCCGCTGGACATGATCACGTTCCTGCGGAAGAACCTGACGTTGCGCGCCGGGGTCACGCTCGAGCGGGCCCGGGTGCTGCGGGACGCGGGCGCGTACCTCGCGGCCCACCCCGGGTTGCGCGACGTCTACGTCAGCGACGTCCACCCCGTCGACGACGTCCAGACCGCCTTCGCCGCCGCGATCCAGCCGCGGGCCGGCCAGTACAAGATCGTGCTCGACACGGCCTGACCGGAGGGCGGCCGGTCAGGCCGTCGGTGGCACCCGGGACCCGGGAGAACTTCCCGGCCGGCGGGGAAGGTGCCCGATGACGGCGGGAACCGCCGGGCGCGACCGTTGCCACGTCCACGCACCGCCGGGGCCCAGGTCGCGCCGACCGGCCCGCGGGCGGGCGCTCTCCCGCAGCCGACGAGGTCGACCATGCCCCTCTCCACGTCCCGACACGCTCTCCTCGCCGCCGCCGGCGGCTTCGCCGCGCTCGCCGTCGCAGGCAACGCCCTGCAAGGCACCACCCCCGCGCCGCACGCGGAGCCCGGGGAGGTCCTGCGTTTCTACGCCGCGGCACCGGACCGCATCGCCGTCGCGATGATGCTGTCGCTGCTGGCGCTGGTCCCGCTCGCCGTCTTCCTGGCGGCGCTCGTCCGCGCGCTGGAGGACGCGCGGACCGCTGACCCGTGGCCCGCCCGGATGGCGGGCCTCGGCGGTGCCGTGGCCACCGGCCTGCTCGCCGGCGGGTTCGCGCTCGTCTCGGCCGGAGCCCTGCGGGCGGGCAGCCCCGCCGGCCTGGCACCGGAGTCCGCCGTCGTCTTCTACGACGGCGGGCTGGCGCTCTCCGGCCTGGCCGCGCCGGTGGGGATGACCGTGCTGCTGGCCGGCACGGCGGTGTCCGTCCTCCGCACCACGGCGTTCCCCCGGTGGTTCGGCTGGGCGAGCGCGGCCCTCGCCGCGGTCGGCCTCGTGACGCCGCTGTCCTTCCTGCTCGCGCTCGTCCTCCCCCTCTGGGTCCTGGTGGCGGCCGTCGTCCTCTCCCGGCGGTCCGTCCCTGAGGAGGCGACCCGGTTCGTCCGGTAGCGGCGCCGACCCGCCGCGACCGGGAACCCCCCGCACGGAGCACGGGAGCCGCACCATGACCGCCATGGGACGGGCGGGCGCCGCCGGGCTGTGGCTCGCGACGTCGGCGGCCGTGGCATCGGCGGCCGGCGCGGCCGCCGTCGCGCACGGCAGCGGCCTGCCCCAGGCCGGCGCCCGGGTGGCGGACGCCGTCGTCGTCACGCTGTTCGTCGTCTCCGGGGCGGTGGTGCTGGTCCACCGCCCCGGCCACCCGATCGGCCTCCTCCTGTGGGCGGGAGGCGGGCTGTGGGGCCTGTCCTCCCTGCTCCTGGAGGTGGCCGCCGCCCGGCTGGTCGCGGGCGCCGACCGGCCGGGGTGGGCGGTGGTCGCGGTGGTGGCGCTGGCCGTGCGGGGCGCCGGGTGGATCCTCGTCGTCGTCCTGCTCCCGCTGCTCTTCCCCGACGGGCGGCTGCCGTCGGCACGCTGGCGCCCCGCGGTCGCCCTGGCCCTCGGCTCGCTGGTGCTCTTCACGGGCGCGGTGCTCACCGCCCCTGAACCCCTCGACTACCGCCTCGCCGGCATCCGCAACCCGCTCGGGTTCCCCCGCGACTGGCGGCCGGCCGTGGACCTCCTGCCGCTGACCGGCCTCGCGCTGGTGGTGGTCAGCGCACTGGTCGGGCTCTGCGCGGTCACCGTGCGCCGGCGCAGGGGCGACCCGCTCGTGCGGCAGCAGGTCGGCGCCCTGCTGGTGGCCGCCACCGTGTCCCTGGTGATCGGCCTCTGGATCGTGGTCGACCAGAGCCGGAGCGCGATCGCCTTCCCGCTCGCGGTCGCGGCCATTCCTGTCGCGGTCGGCGTGGCGGTCCTGCAGCACGGCCTCTACGACCTGCGCCTCGCGGTCAACCGCACGCTCGTCTACGGCGTGCTCACCGCGGGGGTCGTCGCCGTGTACGTCGTGGTGGTCGGCGGCGTGGGCGCGGTGCTCCGCTCCGGTGGTCCCGGGTGGGCGCCGGTCGTCGCCGCCGCCGTCGTCGCGGTGGCCTTCCAGCCGGTCCGGGAGCGCGTGCAGCGGACGGTGAACCGGCTGACCCTCGGCGTGTGGGACGAGCCGGCGGAGGTCGTCCGCCGTCTCGGCGACCGGCTCGCCGATGCGGCGGCGCCGGAGCACACGCTCCCGGCGGTGGTCGACGCGCTCGCCGATTCCCTCCGGCTGCCGCACGTCGCCGTGCTGGGGGCCGACGGTGCCGTCCTGGCGTCCCGCGGCCGCCGCGGGGAGCCGGAGCAGCAGGTGCCGCTGGTGCACGAACGGGTCGAGGTCGGCGTCCTGCGGCTCGCCGGCGTCCACCGCGGCGCCTCCACGGTCCCGGTGCTGACGGCGCTGGCGCACCAGCTGGCTCCGGTCGTGCGCGCGCTGGAGCTCTCCCGCCAGCTCCAGGCGTCCCGCGAGCGGCTCGTCCTCTCGCGCGAGGAGGAGCGGCGCCGCCTGCGCCGGGACCTCCACGACGGGCTCGGTCCGGCGCTCGCCGGGCTGACGCTGCGGGTCGACACCGCGCGGAACACCGTGGGCGGCGACCCGGCCGTCGACCGGGTGCTGCTCGAGCTGCGCGACGACGTCCAGGAGGCGGTCGCCGACGTGCGGCGGGTGGTGGAGGACCTGCGTCCGGCCGCGCTCGACGACCTCGGGTTGCCCGGCGCGCTGCACGCGCTCGCCCGGCGGATGAGCACCGGCCCCCTCCCGGTGGTCGTCGAGGCCTGCCCCACGGTTCCGCCGCTCCCCGCCGCGACCGAGGTGGCCGCCTACCGGATCGCCCAGGAGGCGGTGACCAACGCCATCCGGCACGCGGGGCCGTGCGCGACGTGCGTGCGCGTGGTGCTCCGCGCGGAGGCCGGGCCGAGCCTGACGGTCTCGGTCGAGGACGACGGGCACGGCCGGGACGCGGCGCTCGCCTCGCCCCGCCCCGGCAACGGTCTCCTGACCATGCGCGAGTGGGCGGAGGAACTGGGCGGAGAGCTCGTCGTCACGGACCGCGCCGGTGGCGGCACGGTGGTCAGAGCCGCTCTGCCGACGGGCGCCTCGGCCGGAGGACCCCGGTGAGCGGCCGGATCGGGATCGTCCTGGTCGACGACCACCCGATGTTCCGCCGGGGGCTGCGCGGACTGCTCGATTCGGTCGCGGACACCGAGGTCCTCGGCGAGGCGGGCACCGGTGAGGACGCCGTCCGGCTGGCGACCGTCCACCGGCCGGACGTCGTCCTCATGGACCTGAACCTGCCCGGGATGTCCGGTGCCGAGGCGACCCAGCGGGTGCTGCGCGCCAGCCCGGCGACCGCCGTGCTGGTGGTCACGATGGTCGAGGACGACGACGCGATCATCACCGCCCTCGACGCGGGAGCACGCGGCTACGTGCTCAAGGGTGCCGGCCAGGAGGAGCTCCTGGCGGCGGTGCGGGCGGTGCACCACGGCTCCGCCGTCTTCGGACGCTCCCTGGCCCCGAGGCTCCTCGCCCGGCTCGGCCAGGTGCGCGAGGCCGCGCCGACCTCGGCACCCGGGCTGAGCGACCGCGAGAACGAGGTCCTCCGGTTGATGGCCGAGGGCCTCGACAACGCCGGCATCGCCCGCCGGCTCGGGGTGTCGGTCAAGACGGTGCAGAACCACGTGTCCCACCTGCTCACCAAGCTCGACGCCCGCAACCGGGTCGATGCGGTCCTCCGGTTCCGGGGCGGCGCCTGAGCGGGCGGCCGTCAGCCGTCCGCGCGCGGCTCGCCAGGCTCCCGGTGCGACCGGCCGGCCAGCCACCGCTGCCACTCCGCGCGGTCGCCCGCCCCCGCCGCCGCCGAGAGCGCGACCACCGCGACGACCGCGAGGACGGCCGCGAGCAGGACGACGGTCGCCACGACCTCCCACTCGAACAGCGGGGGGACGGTCATGTTGCCGGGAACCGGCGCGGGGCTGGGCGCTGCCATGGGCCACGGTGTGCCCCGCCCCGGGGGACGGGGAACGCCTGCCGCGGGAGCCTCACCCGTGCGGGCGACATGACGCAGCGCGACGGCGTCCGGGGCGCCCGACCGCACCGGGTGGGCACCCCACCCGGCCGGGTGACCGGGCCCGTCTCGGCGCGCGGACCTTCGGTCCGCCGCCCTAGCGTCGGCGCGATGGGAGCCGGACACGCACGGGAGGAGGCAGCCGGATGAGCACCGCGACGCAGCTCGAGGGCGCTGCCGAGGTCACCGACGGCGCCCCGCGCCCGCACCCGAACGTCTCCGGCGACCTGCCCACGCTGTTCCGGGCCGCGCCGATGTTCCGCCGGGTGCTGGCCGGCTACGACCGTTTCCAGGTCGACACCTACGTCCAGTGGGCGGAGGACGAGCTGGCGACGGCGGAGCGCGAGCGGGAGCACCTGCTGGACCGCTGCCTGCAGACGCGGACCGCCCTGGACGAGGCCCGGCAACTGCTCGACCACTCCGCCGGCGGCGGTGAGCTGCTGCGGCTCTCGGAGCGCATCGGCTCGATGCTCGCCGCCGCGGCCGACCAGGCCCAGGGCATGACGGCCGAGGCCGAGGAGCTGCGCGCCGCCGCACGGGCGGAGGCCGAGGAGCTGCGGGCCCTCGCCGCCGACGAACTGGCCCGTGCCCGGGCCGGCGCCCGCGAGACCGCCGCCGCCGCCACGGCGCGGGCCGAGACGTTGCTCGTCGTGGTCGGGCGCACCCTCGACGCCGCCGACCGGATCCGCACCGACGCCGTCGCCGAGGCGGAACGCCGCGCGGCCGGAGCGCGGACGGTGGAGCGGCGTGCGGCGGAGCGGGCCGCCGAGCTCGTGGAGCAGGCCGCGGCCGAGGTGGCCCGGGGCCGGCTGCAGGGACGCGCGGAGGTCCTCGACATGCTCGCGACCGGCCGGGAGGAGCGGCGCCGGGCGGACGCCGAGGCGGCGGCGCACCGCGACCGGCTGGACCGGCAGGCCACCGAGCGCCGGGCGGCGCTGCTCGCGGACGTGGCGGCCCTGGAGCGCCGCCGGGAGGAGCTCGCGGCGGAGGTCGAGCGCGTGGCCCGCACGGTCCCGGCCGGGCCCGCCGACCCGCCGGCCGCGACCACCGGCCGGCTCCTCGACCGGCTCCGCCGCGCCCGCCCCCCGCGCGCGGGCACCGCCTAGCCTCGGGTCGTGGCCTTCACCGTCCCCGACGCGCACCTGCTGGCGCTGGCCGCGCACGAGGGGCAGGTGGACCGGGACGGCCACGACCACTACCTCGCCTCCCTGCGGCCGCTCGCCGAGATGCTGCGCCCCCACGGCCCCGAGGCGGAGATGGCCGGCGTGCTCCGCGACGTCCTGGCCCTCACCCGTGACCACCGGGACCGGGCCCGGCGCTATGACGTCGACCGGTTGCGTGCCCTGGGCGTGCCGGAGGCGGTGGTGGCCGCCGTGGAAGCGGTGACCCCGCGGCCCGGTGAGCCCTACATGGGCGGCTCGGTCCGCCGCGCCGCCGCCGACCCCCTGGGACGGCTGGTCATGCTGGTCGGCAACGCGCTGGACCTCGCCGCCAGCGAGGCGCTGGCCGGCACCGACCCGGACAAGGCCCGCACCCTGCGGGAGGGCCGGTACCGCCCCGCCCGCCGGATCCTGCTCGCGGCCGAGGCCGCCGACCGCCTGCACGGCCGGCGCATCCTCGTCTGACCCCGGCCGGCTCAGCCGGCGGAGGGCGTGGCCCCGTCCGGCCGGAAGGTGGCCAGGGCGGTGGCGAGCATCGCGTAGTACCCGACCAGCCACACCAGCGCCGCCAGCGCCTCGACCCCCAGCACCGACGTCGCCTCGGCGTAGCCCGCGTCGTCGAGCTCGCCGTCGTCGAGCAGCCGCCACGTCGCCACGACCACGGCCTCGTCGACCGGGTCCAGCCCGTCGGGGACCCGGCCGTCCAGCAGGGCCTGCAGCTGCGCCGTGGGAACGCCCGCCGCACGGGCGGCCTGCTCGTGCGCCAGCCACTCGAAGTGCGACCGGCGCCGGGCGGCGACGGCGAGGATCGCGAGCTCCCGCGCCCGCGGGCCCAGGAGCTGCTCACCGCGCAGCGCCGCGCCCACGGCCTGCACCGCCGAGCCGATGCGGGGCTCGAGCAGCATCGCGGCGAAGGGCCCCATCAGGCGGCCGGCGTCGTCGGTGAGCGGGACGACCGACGACTGGGCCTGCCGCGGGCCCTCGGTGATCTCGGCGTGCAGCCGCGCGCGTTCGCCGTCCAGCTCCGCGGGGTGCAGCAGCGGCAGGCGCGCCGGGCCGCGGGGCGCGGGCCGGCCGGTGAGCTCCTCGGGCACGGGCGGTCCTTCCGTGGGCAGCGGGGCACCGCAGCCTAGGCCCGCCGGAAGGGACCCGTCGCCCCCGGCCGGCCGGGGGCGACGGGGGGCGTCAGAGCCAGCCGCGGCGAGCGCCCAGCTGCCGCACCGCCGCGTCCAGCCGGGCGGCGACGGCGGCGACGTCGGTGTCGTCGTGGGACAGCCGCAGCCGGCCGGCGACGTCCCGGCCCTCGCTGAGCAGACCCCCGCGGCGGTCCACCTCCAGGACGACGTCGGCGCCCTGGTGATCGGTCAGGAAAGTGACCTCGAGCTCGTTGATCCGGCCCCGCAGCTCCCGCGGCGGCCAGAACTCCACCTCCTGGTAGAACGGCAGCTCGCTCCCGCGCACCCGTCCCTTCTCCACGTCGGCACCGCGGAAGGAGAACCCGAGCCGCTCCAGCGCCTCCAGCACCGCGACCTGGACCGGCAGCGGCCGTACGTGCACCGCGTCCAGGTCGCCGGGGTCCACCCCGCCGGGGATGTCCACGCGGGTGCGCAGCCCGACGCGCATGCCGCGCAGGTGCCACTGCCCCACGGTCGTGAACGGGCACTGCCACGGCACGTCGAAGCCGAACGGGATGCTGCGCTGCTCCCCCGCCTCGATCGTCGAGCCCTCGGCGACCACCGCGGCGCCGAAGGTGACGTCCTCGCGCCACGAGGCGTCCCCGCTCTCCACCTCGACCGTCGCGACGAGCTCCACCCGGATCCGGTCGAACTGCTGCGCCACCGAGCCGCCCGTCACGGTCACCGTCCCCGCGACCGTGCCGCCGGGCGTGGTGTCGGGCGAGACCAGCACGGTCTCGACCTGCGCGTTGCCGGCACCGAGCCGGGCCATGAGTTTCTTGAAGGCCATCGGGCCACCACCTCCTGGGTCGGGAACCCTCAGCCTGGCAGCCCCGCCGGGCCCTCGGGCGTGGAACCTGCACTACTCGAAGTAGCGCCGCGGCGTGTCCACCAGCATCTGCTTGATCTGCTCCTCGGTCATCCCGCGCTCCCGGAGCATCGGCAGCACGTCCTTGCTGATGTGCGTGTAGTTCCAGTTCGGCGCGATCTGCTGCTTCGCCGCCTGGCCCTCGGCGCCCGGGAAGTAGTCGATGTAGCAGCTGGCGTCGTGGGCCAGCACCATCTTGTCGGCGTAGCCGCGCTCGGCCAGCGCCACGATCGTGTCGACCCGCGACGACGTCGGGTTGTAGAGGTCCAGGCCGAACCGGTCCATGCCCAGCAGGCAGCCCGCCTCGGCGAGCTCGCTCAGGTAGTCGAGGTCGTTGCTGTCGCCGGCGTGGCCGATGACGACCTTGGTGAGGTCGACGCCCTCCTCGCCGAACACCTGCACGGCCAGCCGGCCGGCCCCGGTGTGCGAGGAGGTGTGCACGGTGATCGGCGCACCGGTCTCCCGGTGGGTGGCGGCGACGGCGCGCACGGTCCGCTCGACGCCGGGCGTGAGCCCCTTGGCCTCGATGACGCACTTGAGGAAGGCCGCCTTCACCCCGGTGCCGGCGATGCCGTCGCGGATGTCGCCGGTGAAGTCGTCGACCATCGGGTCGTGCGGCAGGTCCAGCAGCAGGCCCGGGCCGCGGTGCTCGTACTGGTGCGGGATCTCGTCGTAGGTGTAGAGCCCGGTGGCCACGACGATGTTGATGTCGGTCTGCTCGGCCACCCGCTGCACCCGCGGGATGTAGCGCCCCAGCCCCCAGACGGTCGGGTCGACGATCGTGTCGATGCCGAGGGCCTTGAGCTCGTCGAGCTGGCTCACCGCGTCGGCGACCCGCTCGTCCTCGTCCCACCAGTCCCCGGTGCCGTAGTTCTGCACGTGCTCGGTGGAGAGCACGAACACGTGCTCGTGCATCAGGGTCGCGCCGAGAACGGCGGTGTCGATCGGGCCACGGACGGTCTCGACGGTGGGCACTGCGGGGCCTCCCAGGTGTTGTGTGGTGTTGTGGTCGGCCACCCTTCAGGGACCCTCCGCCTGCGCGAGCGAGGCGTGGGGGAAGGGTGGTCCTTCTAGCGGGTGGTCTGCCAGTCGGTCTGCTCGCGCAGCGGGGGCTTGAGCACCTTGCCGCCGGGGTTGCGCGGCAGGGGGTCGGTGCGCACGGCGACGAACTGCGGCACCTTGAAGTCGGCCAGCCGCTCGCGGGCGAAGGCCAGCAGGTCCTCCCGGTCCAGGTCGCGCCCGGGCAGCGGGACGACGACGGCACCGACCTTCTCGCCCATCATCGGGTCCGGCACCCCGAGCACGGCGACCTCGCCGACGGCGGGGTGCGCCGCCAGGGCGTTCTCGACCTCGACGCAGTACACGTTCTCGCCGCCGCGGTTGATCATGTCCTTCTTGCGGTCGACGACGTGGACGAGGCCCTCGTCGTCGATGCGGGCCAGGTCGCCGCTGTGCAGCCAGCCGTCGACGAAGGTCTCCGCCGTCTGCTCCGGCTTGCGCCAGTAGCCGGCGACCACGTTCGGGCCGCGGATCAGCAGCTCGCCCACGCCGGTGGCCGGGTCGGGGTCGGCGAGGTCCAGGTCGACGACGGGAGCGGCGAACCCGACCGAGTCGGCGTGTTCGGCGGCGTGCTCGTCGGGCAGGTAGGTCGACACCGACGAGGTCTCGGTCAAACCGAAGCCGTTGCCCACCCGGGCGGTCGGGAAGGCGGCCTTGATGCGGTGCACGAGGTCCGGGGCGATCGGCGCGCCCCCGTAGCTCAGCGCCCGGACCGACGAGGTGTCGACATCGGCGAAGCCGGGCTGCTGCAGCGCCAGCCAGTAGATCGCCGGCACCGTGGTGACCACCGAGATGCGCTCCTCCTCGATCGCCCGCAGGAAGGCGCCGACCTCGAACACCGGCATGACCACCGCGCGGCCGGCGACCGCGGTGACGACCAGCAGCTGGGAGTTGCAGCCGGTGACGTGGAAGAGCGGCACCGAGATCAGCGTCGACAGCGGCTCGTCGCGCGGCAGCCCGAGGCAGCGCAGGCAGGTCTCGACGTTGGACAGGAAGTTCTCGTGGGTGGTCATCGCCCCCTTGGGGAAGCCGGTCGTGCCGCTGGTGTAGAAGATCCCGGCCAGGTCGGTGTGCCCCTGGTCGGTCACCGCGAGCGGCTCCCCATCGGGCAGCGGTGCGCCGGGCTCCACGACGACGGCGGCGCCGGAGTCCTCGACGACGTAGCGCACCTCGGGCTCGGCGAAGCGGGTGTTCACCGGGACGACGACGGCCCCGGCGAGCAGCGTCCCCCAGAAGACCAGCACCCAGTCGTTCCCGTTGCCCAGCCGGTTGGCGACCCGGTCACCCGGCTGCACACCGGCCGCCCGCAGCCCACCGGCGACCCGCGTGGCGCGGTCCCACAGCTGCCGGTAGGTCAGCCGCTCACCGCCCAGCTCGGCCAGCGCCTCGGCGTCGGGGTGCGCGTCGACGGCGGCGCGGAGCAGCTGCACCAGGTTCTGCGGCAGGCCGGTGTAGCGCCGGATGCCGTCCGGCCCCACCTCCGTGCCGCTGCGGTCGAAGGGGCTGGGCATCCACGACCTCCCGCTGACCGGCCGCTGACCTCGTCGTCCGCGTCGTCCCGGCAGTCTGTCGGCGGGCGACCGCGCTGTCCACCGGCGGCTCCGCGCCCGGTGCGGTCAGCCCAGCAGCGGGCGCACGTTCTCCGTCCACACGTCCCAGCCGAGGCGGCCGATGAGCGCCGTGACGATCACCAGGAAGACGACGCGGATGAACCCGCTCCCCCGGGTCGTCGCCGTCCGGGAGCCGAGGTAGCCGCCGAGCATGTTGGCCGCGCCCATGGCGAACCCGAGCCCCCAGAACACCGCGCCGAGGGGGGCGAAGAAGAGCAGCGCCCCGAGGTTCGTGGCGACGTTGACGATCTTGGCCTTGGCGCTGGCGTGCAGGAAGTCGTAGCCCAGCAGCGACACCATCGCGAACACGAGGAACGACCCGGTCCCGGGGCCGAGGATGCCGTCGTAGAACCCGATGCCCACCCCGAGCGCGGCGGCGACGCCGTGGTGCCGGCGCCCGGTGTGCCGCAGCGCCGTCACCTCCCCCAGCGAGGGGCGCAGCAGCGTGAAGGCCGCGATGGCGACGAGCGCGACGACGATGACCGGCTTGAACACCGCCGCCGGCAGCGCCGCGGCCACCGATGCCCCGGCGAAGCTCCCCACCAGCGCCACCAGGGCCATGGGGAGGGCCGTGCGCAGGTCGGGGTGGACCCGGCGGTGGTAGGTGACGGCGCTGGTCGTGGTGCCGAAGATCGACGCCAGCTTGTTGGTGGCCAGCGCCTCCACCGGGCTGATCCCCGGGACGAGCAGCAGCGCCGGCAGCTGCACGAGCCCGCCGCCGCCGACGACGGCGTCGATCCAGCCGGCGGCCAGCGCGGCCACCAGCAGGAGCAGCAGCACGCTGCCGGAGATCCCCTCGGGCAGCAGGTCGACCGGGAAGACGTCCCCCACCCCCGCCACGACCTCCTCGTCGCGCACCCGGCCCCGGGCGCACCCCGAGCACGGTAGGACCCCGGCCCGGGGGCCCGGCGCGCGGGTGGGGGTGCGCTTGCCCCGGGGGCCGCCGGCGGCGAGGGTGGGGGCGTGCGCAGACGGACGCTCCTCGCCGCGGCCGGGGCAGCCCTGCTCGGCGCCTGCTCGAGCCCGGTCGCGGAGCGCTCGACCGCCCCGCGGACCTCCCGCCCCCGCACGACGGTCCCCTCCCCCACCACCGCGCCTGCGCCGACGAGCGCCCCCCCGACCCCCGCGACCGCCGAGGAGGTGCTCGCCCGCTCGACCGTGCCGGTGCTCTGCTTCCACCAGCTGCGCGAGTTCCGCGCCGACGACAGCGCCTACGCCCGCACGATCATCACCCCGCCGGCGATGTTCCGGGCCCAGCTGCAGGGGCTGCGCGACGGCGGGCGGACCCCGATCGGCGTCCCGGACCTGCTGGACCACCTGCAGTTCGGCGCGCCGCTGCCCGACCGGCCGGTGCTGCTCACGTTCGACGACGGCTCGGCGACCCACCACTCGGTGGCCCTCCCGGTGCTGCGCGAGTTCGGATTCCCGGCGGCGTTCTTCCCGATGACCGTCGTCCTCGGCAAACCGGACTGGCTGAGCCCCGACCAGCTGCGGGAGCTCGACGCGGCCGGCATGACCATCGGCGCGCACAGCTGGGACCACCAGCGGGTCGACCGGCTGACCGGGGACCAGTGGGTGGAGCAGCTGGACCGGCCCCGGGCCGAGCTCGCCGGGATCCTCGGCCACCCGGTGGAGACCATGGCCTACCCGCACGGCATGTGGTCACCGGAGGCGCTGCCCCGGGTCGCGACGGCGGGTTACCGGGCGGCGTTCCAGCTGGCCGACCCGCAGGACCCGGCGCACCCGCTGCTGACCGTCCGGCGGATCATGCCGCCGCCCACCTGGGACGGTCCGACGCTGCTGGCGCAGCTGGACGCGTGGTCCTGACCGGTCAGCCGGGGCGGCCGAGGTGCTCGAGGACGGCGAGCACCGCCGGCCAGGCGGCGGCGCGCGGGTCGATGACGGCGAAGTGCCCGGCCGGGACCGGGACGAGCGCGGCGGCCAGGTGGCGCCGCACGTAGGACTCGCTCAGCGCCACGGGCACCACGGCGTCACCGGTCCCGTGCACGATGCGGACCGGCGCGGCCGGTGCCGGCAGCCGGGCGGGGTCCAGGTCGGGCCGCGCGGCGGCGTCCTCCCCCAGGAAGGCCGCCACCGCGTCGCCGTCCAGACCGAGCGCCTGCCCCAGCCGGAGGTCGGCGACGGGTGCCAGGGCGAGCACGCCGGCGGGCGCGTGCGCGGCGGTGGCGGCCGCCTGCAGGGCGAGGTGACCACCGGCCGAGTGCCCGGCGAGCAGCACGCGCCGGCCGCCGGTGAGGTCCGCCCGCCCCGCCACCGCGCGCAGCGCCGCGTGCACGTCCTCCACCGCCAGGTCCGGCCGTCCGGGGACCCGCCGGTACTCCGGGGCGACGGTCGACCACCCGGCGAGGGCCAGGGCCTCGGTCATCGGCCCGAGGTGCGTGCGGTCGTAGGCCGGCCGCCAGAAGCCGCCGTGCACCACCACGAGGAGCGGGCGCCCGGCCGGGGCGCCGAGGGCGAGCCGGACGTCCGCGACCTGCTCCGAGGCCGGGCCGTACCGGAGCACCTCGTCGGGGGGCGCGGCCGGCCGGGTGAGCACCGACCGGTCCTCGGTCTCGGAGCGGGCGGGCACGCGATCGAGGATGCGCGGCGCCGGCCGGTGCCGTCCAGCCGGTGGGCTCAGCCGGGACCCGCCAGCGCCGAGGAGAGCTCGGCGCACAGCTCCGCCAGCGCCTGCGGGGCGCTGCGGCACAACCGCGGGAAGGCCAGGTAGCCGTGCGGCATCCCCACGTAGGTGGTGGCCCGCACCGGCACCCCGGCGGCCCGCAGCACCCCGGCGTAGCGCAGCCCGTCGTCCCGGATGGGATCGTGCTCGGCGACCTGCACCAGCGCCGGCGGGAGGCCGGCGTGGTCGCCGGCCAGCAGCGGTGAGGCGTACGGGTCGGTGCGATCGCGGTCGCCGAGGTAGTGCGCCCGGTATGCCTCCATGTCCCGTCGGGTGAGGATCGGCGCCTCGGCGTTTCTCGGCGATCGAGGCGCTGCCGAAGGTCAGGTCGGTCGCCGGGTACAGCAGCGCCTGGAAGCCGATCGCGGGCCCGGACCGGTGGCGGGCCATGAGCGCGACGACCGCGGCGAGGTTGCCACCGGCGCTGTCGCCCATGACCGCCAGCCGCCGCGGGTCGCCTCCCAGGTCGCCGGCGCGGCCGGCGATGTCGACCAGCGCCGCGTAGCAGTCCTCCGGTGCCGCCGGCCACGGGTGCGCCGGCGCCAGCCGGTAGTCCACCGACACGACGACGGCGCCCACGGTGGCCGCCACGTTGCTGCACAGCCAGTCGGCCTGGTCCAGCGAGCCGAGCACCCAGCCGCCGCCGTGGAGGTCGACCACCAGCGGCAGCGGGCCGGCGACCGGTCCGCGCGGGCGGTAGACCCGCATGCCCAGCGGGCCCTCGGCGCCGGCGACGACCCCGTCCTCGAGGGCCACCCCCGGCGCCACCCCGCCGAGCAGCAGGTCGGTCACGGGGTTGTGGCCGGGCGAGCGGCCCTGGACGCGGGCGATCCGCTCGGCGTCCAGCGTGGCGATCGAGCCGAGCCGCAGCGCCCGCCCCAGCAGCCGGACCCGCAGGTCGAGCCTCGCCACGTCAGCGCGCCAGCGTGCCGAGGTCCACCGGGAGCTGGATTCCGGTGACGTGCCGGGCCTCGTCGGAGGCGAGCCAGGCGACGGCGTCGGCGATGTCCTCCGGCTGGGAGATCGGGTCGGGCAGCGCCTGCATGAGGATCGGCCCCAGCGTGGTGGCGAACCTCTGCGACAGCTCGAACATCTCCGCCGGCTGCATGCCGGTGGCGACGCCGTGCGGGTGCACGGTGTTCACCCGGATGTTGTGCTGGCCGAGCTCGTTGGCCATGGTCCTGGCCAGGCCGGTGACGCCGTGCTTGCTGGCGGCGTAGTCGGCGAGGAACGGCAGGCCGCGCAGCCCGGCGACGGAGCTGATGATGATGATCGATCCACCGGTGCCCTGCTCGAGCAGGACCGGCACGGTGGCCTTGGCCGTGTAGAAGGTCCCGGTCAGGTTGACGTCGATGGTCTCCTGCCACTTCTCGACGGGGATCTCCCACGACAGGGCGCCCGAGCAGATGCCGGCGTTGGCGACGACGACGTCGAGCCGGCCGAACGCCGCGACGCCGTCGGCCACCACCGCGACCTGCCCGTCGAGGTCGCGGACGTCGACCGTGCGGGCCAGGACCCGGCGACCCCGGGCCTCGACCAGCCGGGCGGTCTCGGCCAGGTCCTCCTCGGTGGGCCCGGCGTACGAGGTGGTCGCCGCCGTCGCGCAGTTGTCGATGGCGATGACGTCGGCGCCCTCGGCGGCGAGCCGGACGGCGTGCGCGCGGCCCTGGCCGCGGGCGGCACCGGTGATGTAGGCGACCTTGCCGGCGAGCCGGCCGGACGTGCTGGTGGTCATGCATTCCTCCTCACGTCGAACCGGACAACGATGTCCGGTTCGCTAGGCTGTGAGCATGGCCACATCGGGCGGGCGGGTCAACCGCGGTCCGGCCGCGGCCTCGGACAACCGGCGGGCGATCCTCCGCGCGGCCCGCCGGGTGATGGCCGAGCGCGGCTACCGGGTGCCGCTGAGCACGATCGCCCGCGAGGCGGGCGTCGGCCAGGGTGTGCTCTACCGGCACTTCCCGACGCGGCTGGACCTCGCGTTCGCCGTCTTCGAGGAGAACGTCACCGAGCTCGAGGCGATCGCCGCCGACCCGGACGCCACGACGATCGGCCGGCTGTGGCGCTGCCTGGTGGACCAGGCGATCGGCTCGACGGCCTTCGTCGAGATGGTCGTCGACGCGCGCCGCACGCTTCCCGAGCACGACTTCGCCGACCGGCTGCTCGGCCTGGTCGAGGCCACCCTGGACCCTGCCCGCCGGGCCGGCGTGGTGCCGCAGGAGGTCGTCGCCGACGACGTGCTGCTGGCGCTCCGGATGACCCTCGGGGTGGTCGTGACCGCCGCCGCGCCGGAGGCGGTCCGGCCCGCCGTCGACCGGGCCCTGGCGCTGCTGGACCCGCCCTGGGCCCGGCCGGGCGCAGGGCTCAGCCGGTGAAGGCCCGGGTCTCGGCGAGCCGGTCGGCGGTCACCGTCTTCAGCCGGGCGACCGCGCGCGCCAGCGGGACCAGCTCGATCTCCGTCCCGCGCAGCGCCACCATCTGACCGGTGCGGCCCTCGTGCGCGGCGATCGTCGCGTGCAGCCCGAAGCGGGTGGCCAGCACGCGGTCGAAGGAGGTCGGCGTCCCCCCGCGCTGCACGTGACCCAGGACGGTCGCCCGCACCTCCTTGCCGGTGCGCCGCTCGAGCTCCTCGCCCAGCTGCTGGGTGACGCCGGTGAACCGGCGGTGGCCGAACTCGTCGACACCACCGCGCCGGAAGGCCATCTGGCCGGGCAGCGGCTCGGCCCCCTCGGCGACCACGCCGATGACGTGGGAGTCGCCGCGGGCGAAGCGCTCGCACACGAGCCGGACGACCTCGTCGACGTCGAAGGGCTCCTCGGGCACCAGGGTGAGGTGGGCGCCGGCGGCCAGCCCGGCGTGCAGGGCGATCCAGCCGGCGTGCCGGCCCATCACCTCGACCAGCAGCACGCGCTGGTGCGACTCGGCGGTCGTGTGCAGCCGGTCGATGAGCTCGGTGGCGATGCTCACCGCGGTGTCGAACCCGAACGTGAGGTCGGTGCCGTCGATGTCGTTGTCGATCGTCTTGGGGATGCCGACCACCGGCACGCCGGTCTCCGACAGGAGGTGCGCCGCGGTGAGCGTGCCCTCGCCACCGATGGGGATCAGCACGTCGATCCCGTGCTCGTCGAGCGTGCCCTTCATCTCGTCGATGCCCGCGTGCAGCTTCTCCGGCGCCACCCGGGCCGACCCCAGGGTCGTGCCGCCCCGGGTGAGCAGCCCGTCGACCGAGGCCACGTCCAGCGGGGTCGAGCGGTTCTCCAGCAGCCCCCGCCAGCCGTCGCGGAAGCCCACCACCTCGCTGCCGTAGTGGGCGCCGGCGGTGCGCACCACCGATCGGATGACGGCGTTGAGGCCGGGGCAGTCCCCGCCTCCAGTCAGCACTCCGATGCGCACCGGCTGGCTCCTCGCGCTCGTGGACCGGGTTCGCCCGACCATACGTCATGACGTCTAGACGACCGCGGAGGACGCGGGGTGCGGCGCAGGTTCCGGGACGCCGTCGGCGCGGCGTGCCCGGCAGTCACCGACCCGGGCGGAAGGGGTTCCGGCCGGGCCGGAAGAGCGTCTCCTGCGTGAAGCTGGCGGCGAGCAGCCCCCCGGCCGTGGTGATCGACCCCGTGTACCAGCCCCGGCCGCCGGCGACGGTCCGCGGGACCATGTCCATCAGCACCCAGTCGTCCAGCGGGGCGTGCCGGTGGAACCAGACGGCGTGGTCCAGGCTCGGGCCGGGCGCGGCCTCGTCGTCCGGGAGCGCCGAGAGCCCGGTGCCGATGTCGGACAGGTAGGTGAGCACGCAGGCGTGCACCAGCCGGTCCGCCGGCAGCGGCACCGTCGACCGGGCCCAGAAGCGGGTCGGCCAGTGCCCGTCCGGGAACGGCTGCGGCGGCCGGCGGCCCTCCACGGAGAACAGCCGGGGCAGCTCGAACACCGGCAGCCCGTCGGGGAGGTCGACGGCGGGGATCTCCTGCACCTGCTGGTCCGGGCCGGGCCCGGGCAGGGAGAAGGAGGCCGACATGCTGAAGACGACCTCGCCACCCTGGATCGCGACGACCCGCCGGGCCGAGAAGCTGCCGCCGTCGCGGTCGCGGTCGACGCGGAACACGGTGGGGCGGGCCGCGTCCCCGCTGCGCAGGAAGTAGCCGTGCAGCGAGTGCGGCAACCGGTCGGGGTCCACCGTGCGCCCCGCCGCGAGCAGCGCCTGCGCCGCCACCTGCCCGCCGTAGAGCGGGAAGGGATCGGTGAACAGCAGCGTGCTGCGGTAGAGGTCGCGGTCGATCTCCTCGAGCGCCAGCACGTCCAGCACGGTCGGACCTGGCTGGACGGCGTCGCCTCCGGTTCCCACCCGGGGAACATAGCCGCAGGTCTCCGCGTCACCCGGCGGCCGGGTGGCGCGTCGGCGGCCGGACCCGTGGACTCAGCCGGTCGCCGCGATCATCGTGGTCACGTCGAACTCCTCGTCGATGATCCCGTACTCCAGCATGAGGTCGGCCATCTCCTGCAGCTGCCCGGCGTCGACCTCCGGCTCCCACTCGGGCAGGGCCACCTGCTCCACGACCTCCGCCGGCACCTGCGTGTAGGTGGGCACCAGCTCGACGAGCCGCTCGCGGTCGCCCTGCAGCTGCCCGGCCGAATCCGCCAGCGCCGCCCGGAAACCCGCCACCGCTTCCGGGTTCTCCCGCACGAACTGCTCGGTGGTGAGCCAGCCGGCCACGGGCATGCCCTCGACGGGTCCACTGAAGAGCGGGAAGAGGATGCGGTGGCCGCCGGCCAGCGCCGACGCCTGGAACGGCTCCACCTGCCAGATCGCGTCGACGGCGCCGCTGTCCAGGGCCGCCTGCATCTCCGGGTAGGGCAGCTCCACGAAGGAGACGTCCGCGGGGTCCACGCCCTCCTCCTCGAGCACCGCCCTGACCGCCACCGTGCCGATGTTCTGCAGGTTGTTCACCGCGACCCGCGCGCCGGCGAGATCACCCGGCTCCTGGAACCGCGACTCGCCCGCGACCATGATCGCGTGGTCGTCGGCGCCCACGTCGTTCCCGGCGAGGATCCGCACCGGCAGGCCCTGCTGAGCCGCCAGGAGTGCCGAGGTGTAGTTCCCGTAGGCGACGTCGAGGTCGCCTGCGATCAGCAGCGGGATCGCCTGCGCGCCGCCGCCGGTCTGCTCGAGCGTGACGTCGATGCCCTCCTCGTCGAACAGACCGGTCTCCTCGGCGTGCACCGCCGTCGCCGTGTGCACGAGGGGGAAGTAACCCACGGTCATGCCGGTCGGGCCGCTCCCGCCGCCGGCGGCGGCTCCTCCCGCGTCACCGGAGGAACTGCAGGCGGCCACCAGGAGGACGGCGGCGCAGCCCAGGGCCAGCCCCGTCGGTCGTCGCCTGCGGCCAGGTGCGTGCGTCACTGGTGTCTCCTCCCGGCGCCCGCTGCGGGGCTCGCTCGATGTGGCCGGGAGCATGAGGTGCGCATCACAACGGGCACCATTGCGCTCTCATTGGCCGAGAAGACTTCGCCCCGGTTCAGCGCTGCGGTGCGACGGGAACGGCACACAGCGCCCGGGTGACCCCGCGCGCGGCCGCCATCATCACGGGGAGGTGCGCCGCGGCACGGCCGTCGTTCGGGACGACGACGGAGATGGTGGCCGCGACCTCCCCCAGGCCGTTGCGCACCGGGACCGCGATGCCGGTCGCGTCCTCGTGCACGTGCCCGGCGAGCATCGCGTACCCGCAGCGCCGCACGTCGGCGAGCGCTGCGCGCAGCCGCTCCGGGCTGGTGACGGTGGCGGCGGTGTACCGCTCCAGCGGCCGGCCGAGGACCCGGTCCAGGAGCTCGGGCGGGCCGTAGGCGAGGAACACGTGCCCCGACGACGAGATGTGCACCGGAAGCCGCCCGGCGATGCGCGAGTAGTTGACGACGGCGTCCCGAGCGCTGAGCCGCTCGACGAACAGGACGTCGTCGCCGTCGAGGACGCCGAGCTGGGCGCTGTGGCCGACGACGGCGTGCAGGTCCTCCAGGTAGGGCATCGCCGCGTCCCGGAGGGACAGCGTGGGCGAGGCCCGCGCGGCGAGCTCCCACATCCGCACGCCGATCCGGACCTCCCGGTCCACGCCGCGCTCCAGCAGGCCGTAGCTGGCGAGCTGGGCGATCAGCCGGGACGCCGTGGCGACGTGCAGGTCGGCGCGGCGGGCGATCTCCGACACCTGCAGGGCGGTCCGGTCGGGACCGAACGCCTCGAAGATCCGGATGGCACGCGAGATCACCGACTCACCCGCTCCGCTGCGCGCCACGGCGCGAGTGTGGCACCCGCGGCAGCCGCCGCCGTACGGCATCTCTCACTCAGTGAGAGAGCGCTCCGGTCCCGGCATCCTCCGCCCACATGATGCCGGTCACACCGACGAGGAGGCCGTGTGCTGACCACGAGGACCGACGAGATGCCCCGGGACGAGCCCGCCCGCGCACTCCGGGGGGTTCCCGCGCCGCGGACCCCAGCTACGACCGACGTGGCCAGGCTGCGGGTCAGCGCGAAGACCGTCGTGGCCGATGGGGTGCTCGCACTCGAACTCATCGCGCCCGACGGCGGCCGGCTGCGGGACTGGACCCCCGGCTCGCACATCGATCTCGTGCTGCCCGACGGCCTGACCCGTCAGTACTCGCTGTGCGGAGACCGGTGGGACTGCGCTACCTACCGCGTGGGCGTCCTGCGGGAGCCGGGTGGGCGGGGCGGTTCCGCCTACGTGCACGACGAGCTCGCCGTCGGTGACCTCGTGGGCGTCGGCGGGCCCAGGAACAACTTCCCGCTCGTCCCCGCCGAGCACTACCTCTTCGTGGCCGGCGGGATCGGCATCACCCCGCTGCTGCCGATGATCGCCCAGGCCGACGCCCTCGGTGCGGACTGGCGGCTGCTCTACGGCGGCCGGCGGCGCGGGTCGATGGCCTTCCTCGACGAGCTGGCCCGCTACGGCGACCGGGTGCTGGTCCGCCCGGAGGACGAATTCGGGCTGCTGGACCTCGCCGGCTTCCTGGGCGAGCCGCGCCCCGACGTCCGGCTCTACTGCTGCGGCCCGGCGCCGCTCCTGGCCGCGGTGGAGGGTGGGTGCGCCGGGTGGCCGCCGCACGCGCTCCGCACCGAGCGCTTCGTCGCCGAGGTGCGCGGGGCCCCCGCCCGGAGCACCTCGTTCGAGGTGGAGCTGGCCCGCACGGGCGTCACCGTCACGGTGCCACCGGGCACCTCGGTGCTCGACGCGGTCGGCGCCGTCGGGGTGGAGGTCCTCTCCTCCTGCCGGCAGGGCATCTGCGGCACGTGCGAGAGCGCCGTCCTCGCCGGACGGCCCGATCACCGCGACTCGCTGCTCGACGACGAGGAGCGCGCCGCCGGCGACTCCATGTACATCTGCGTCTCCCGTGCCAGCAGCGACCGGCTCGTCCTGGACCTGTGACCCTCCCCCCTCCCCCGGAGCTGCCATGACCGCGACCCTGGGCACGAACGCCGCCCTCCCCACCGACGACGTCGACCCGTTCTCCCACGAGGTCCTGGAGGACCCGCTCCCCATGCAGGAGGCCCTCCGCGAGGCCGGGCCCATGGTCCACCTGACCCGGTACGACGTGTACGCCTTCGCCCGGTACGAGCAGGTGCACGCCGCCCTCGTCGACTGGCAGGACTTCCAGTCGGCCGCGGGGGTCGGGCTGTCCAACTTCCGGCACGAGGAGCCCTGGCGTCCGCCGAGCCTGCTGCTGGAGGCCGATCCGCCCCGGCACGACGCCCCGCGACGGGTGCTCACCAAGGTGCTGGGGCCACGGGCCCTGCGCCGGCTGCGGGACCGGTGGACCGCCGACGCCGAGGCGCTGGTGGACGAGGTGCTCGCCTCGGGCGCCGAGTTCGACGCCGTCCGCGACCTCACCTCGGTCTTCCCCCTGCGGGTGTTCCCCGACGCGGTCGGTCTCGGCCGGGAGGGACGGGAGAACCTCCTGCCCTACGGGGACCACGCGTTCAACGCGTTCGGCCCGGCGAACGACCTGGTGGAAAGGGGCACCCCGCGGGTGGCCGAGCTGTCGGCCTGGGTGGCCGACCGGTGCCGGCGGGAGGCCCTGGCGCCGGTCGGCTTCGGTGCCGACATCTGGGCGGCCAGCGACCGCGGTGAGATCACCCCGGAGATGGCACCGCTGGTCGTCCGCTCGCTGCTCACCGCGGGGGTCGACACCACGGTCCACGGGCTGTCGGCCGTCCTCCACGCGTTCGCCACCCACCCCGAGGAGTGGCAGCGCCTGCGAGTGCAGCCGTCGCTGGCCCGGTTGGCTTTCGACGAGGCGGTGCGCTGGGAGTCACCCGTGCAGACCTTCTTCCGCACCGCGACGAGCGACGTGCGGGTGGGCGACCACGTCGTCCCCGACGGCAGCAAGATCCTCATGTTCCTCGGTGCGGCCAACCGGGATCCGCGGCGCTGGACGCGCCCCGACGCCTTCGACCTGACCCGCGACCCGTCGGGGCACGTCGGCTTCGGCATGGGCATCCACCAGTGCGTCGGCCAGCACGTGGCCCGGCTCGAGTCCGAGGCTGTGCTCACCGCGCTCGCCCGCCGGGTGCGGTCGCTGGAGCTCGCCGGGCCGGCCGTGCGGCACCACAACAACACGCTCCGGGCCTGGGAGAGCATCCCGGTCCGCGTCCGGACGGCGTGAGCCGCCCGGCGAGCGGCCGGAAGCGGTGATCATCCGGCTCTGTACCGTCGTCCGGGCAGCCGGCACAGCGGTCGCCGACGCGAGACGGAGCGGAGCAGCGATGAGCGAGCCACGAGCCACCGGCGACGGGCGGCCGCCCCGCAAGCGGACGCCGCGGATCGGCGAGGTCGTGCGCACCTCCTGGGTCACCCCGCACATGGTCCGCGTCGTGCTGGGCGGCGACGGGCTGGCCGGCTTCCCCGACGGCGAGTTCACCGACCGGTACGTCAAGCTGCTCTTCCCGCCCGCGGATGCCTCGTACGCCGTGCCCTACGACGTCGAGCGGGTGCGCGCCGAGCTGCCCGCCGACCAGTGGCCGGTCACCCGCACGTACACGGTGCGCGCCTGGGACGCGACCGCCGGGGAGCTGACCATCGACTTCGTGCACCACGGCGACGAGGGGCTCGCCGGACCGTGGGCCGCCGCGGCGCGCCCCGGTGACCGCATCCAGTTCATGGGGCCCGGCGGCGCCTACGCGCCCCGGCCGGACGCCGACTGGCACCTGCTCGCCGGGGACGAGAGCGCGCTACCGGCGATCGCCGCGACCCTCGACCGGCTCCCCGCGGGCACCCGCGCGCTGGTGTTCGTCGAGGTGGCCGGGGCCGAGGAGGAGCAGGACGACCTCGTCCTCGGCCCGGGCGTCGAGCTGCGCTGGCTGCACCGCGACGGCGCCGCGCCGGGCACGCTCCTGGTCGACGCCGTCCGCGCCGCCGCCCTGCCGCCCGGCGACGGGCACGTCTTCGTGCACGGCGAGGCCCACGCCGTCCGGGAGCTCCGCCGCCACCTGCGCGCGGAGCGGGGCCTGGACCCGGCGTGGACGTCGATCTCCGGCTACTGGCGGCGGGGCGACACCGAGGACCGCTGGCAGTCGGGCAAGCGCGACTGGAACGCCGCCATCGAGGCCGAGGACGCCGCCATCGCCGGCTGAGCGTCAGGGGCCCGCGAGCGGCGGGGCGAGCTCCGCCGCTCCGGGGGCCTCCGGGTCGACGATGGGGTTCACCACGCCGGCACTGCCGCCGCCGCGGCGTTCCACCTCCGCCGCGGCCAGCAGCAGGCCGCCCGGCAGGTACTCGATGCCCGTGACCGCGCCGAGCTCCTCCACCACGGTGAACTCGTGGCCGAGGGCGGTGAGCGGCTCGCCGTAGGCGTCGACGAACGCCGGCTCCGCGCTGACCGTCGCCGTGTTGCGCTGGCTGGCCCGCGGGGCGGCGATCGCCTCCGCGAGGTCCATGTTCCGGTCGATGCGGTTCACGAGCGTCTGCAGGACCGTCGTGATGATCGTGCTGCCGCCCGGGGAACCGAGCGCCAGCACCGGCTCGCCGTCGTGCAGGACGATCGTCGGCGCCATGCTGCTGCGCGGGCGCTTGCCGGGAGCGGGCAAGTTCGGCTCGGGCCGGGTGGGATCAGCGGCCGCGAACGTGAAGTCGGTCAGCTCGTTGTTGAGCAGGAACCCGCGGCCGGGCACGGTGATCCCGCTGCCGCCGGTCTGCTCGATGGTCAGCGTGTAGCTGGCGATGTTGCCCGCGGCGTCACCGACGGTGAGGTGGGTCGTGGACGGCCCCTCCGACCCCTCCCCCACCGTGGGCCCCTCCCCGGCCGGGCACGCGGCGTACTCGCCGTCCGGGGCACCGGCGGGGGTCGGCTTCTCCAGCACCGCGTCCGGGGCGATGAGGCAGGCCCGTTCCGCGGCGAACCCGTCGGAGAGCAGCTCGGCCAGCGGCACCTGGTTGTACGCCGGGTCGCCGACGTAGGCGTTCCGGTCGGCGAACGCCAGCGCGCTCGCCTCCAGGTAGGCGTGCAGCACCGGCACGTCGGGCAGCGAGCCGAGCGGGAAGGGCTCCAGGATGTTCAGCGCCTCCCCGACGGTCGAGCCACCGCTGGAGGGCGGGGCCATCCCGTAGACCTCGAGCCCGCGGTAGTCGACCCGGGTGGGCTCCCGCAGCGGCGCCTCGTACAGCGCCAGGTCGACGGCCTCCAGCAGACCCGGCCGGACCTCTGCGACCCCCGCCGCCTCGGGCGGGTCCTGCACCGTCGCCACGATCTCCTCGGCGAGCTCCCCGGTGTAGAGCGGGTCCACGCCCTTGCCGGCCAGCAGCCGGTAGGTGTCGGCCAGATCGGGGTTGCGGAACACCGTTCCCACCTCGGGCAGGGCGCCGCCGGGGAGGAAGAGCTCGGCGGTCGGCGCGAACATGCGGAACCGCTCCTCGTTGTCCGCCGTCTGCTGCCGGAACGTCTCGTCCACGACGAAGCCCTCGTCGGCGAGCCGGGTCGCGCCGACGAGCGCGTCGGCCAGCGACCAGGTGCCGAACTCCTCCAGCGCCGTCACCCAGGTGGCCGGGGTGCCCGGCGTCCCCACCGAGAGACCGCTCGAGACGGCCTCGGTGAAGGGGATCGGGTCCCCGGCCTCGTCGAGGAAGGCGTCGGCGCCCATGGCCAGGGGTGCGGTCTCCCGGCCGTCGATCGTGGCGACCTCCCCGGTGGCGGCGTCGTAGTAGACGAAGAAGCCACCGCCGCCGACGCCCGCCGAGTACGGCTCGGTCACACCCAGGGCAGCGGCCGCGGCCACCGCCGCGTCCGCGGCGTTGCCGCCGGCGGCCAGGACGTCCAGGCCCACCCGCGTCGCATCGGCGTCGACCGTGGCGACCGCACCCCCGGTGCCCACGGCGAGCGCCCGCTTCTCGGGTGGAGCGGCACCCGGGTCCTCGCCCGGCGCGGCGCCGGCGGGGCCACCGGCCACGAGAGCGCCGCCGGCGAGCACGGTGAGGGCCAGGAAGGTGGTACGCGGACGCAGCATGGAGACTCCTCGGGCGTCATCGATGCGCAGGGCCCCATCGGACACCCCCGGGCCCCGGCGCGCCAGCCCTGGCGCCGTCCGCGGCCGGCGGCCGGCCACGGCGGCCACTTGTCACACGATCGTCGTGCCTGGTCAGAGCGCCGGAGGGTAGGCCGGGTGCATGTCCTCCGACACGCAGCTGACGACCGCCGCCCGCGACGAGCTGCTGCGGCTGGCCCGCGAGCGCGGGATCCCCGGCCGGAGCCGCATGTCCAAGGACGAGCTGGTCGCCGCGCTGCGCGAGCACGAGCCCGATCCGCTGCACGACACCGACCACCCCGCGGCGGGCCGCCGGCAGATCAGCTCCCGGGTCGAGGCCTTCCGCCGGCTCGCCGAGGCCCGCGCGGCCGGCGAGATGGTGCTCATCCCCCGCATGCTCAGCGGGAACGACCGCCGGGTGCACGTGCGCGAGACCGTGCGCGAGGACCACGAGACGCGGATCGCGACCGGCGACCTGGAGGCGCGCGCGAAGTTCGACAAGCTCGCCGGCTCGGTCTTCCACTTCTTCCGCGGCACGAACCTGCTCTTCTACCGCGACCTGGTCGGCGAGGACGCCCGGCTGCCCACGGTGCTCGCGCTCGGCGACGTCCACCCCGGCAACTTCGGGGTGATGCCCAGCGCCGACAACGTGCCGGTCTTCGGCGTCAACGACTTCGACGACGCCTACTACGCACCCTTCACGTGGGACCTCAAGCGCGGCGCCGTCGGGTTCCTGCTGGGTGCGGCCGCGAAGTCCGGCCACGGCCGGAAGAAGCAGCGCGCCATCGCGGAACGGTTCGTGCGCGGCTACGTCGCCGGGATCGCCTCCTACGCCTCCGACGGCAGGGAGGAGACCGAGCAGCTCCGGCTGGACAACGCGCCGAAGCTGATCAGGGAGCTGATCGCCACCACGCTGGAGAGGAGCCGGACCGACTGGCTGGCCGGGCTGCTGGACGGCACCCGGCGCGGCTTCCGGACCGACGAGGAGCTGGTGCCGGTCAGCAGCCGCCGGGAGGAGTTCCAGGAAGTCGTCGACCGCTTCGTCGCCGAGAACGAGGTGCCGGTGCCCGAGCGGGCCGGCGCGATGCGGGTGAAGGACGTCGCCGAGCGGCACGGTGCCGGCACCGCCTCGCTCGGCCTGACCCGCTACTACGTGCTGATCGCCGGCGTGCGCGACGACGGCACCGACGACCTCCTCCTGGAGTTCAAGCGCGCCCGCCGCTCCGCGCTGTCCGGCCTGGTGCCGCCGTCGGGCTACGAGGTGGACGGTCAGGCCGACCGGATCCGGCACGCCCAGCGGGTGCACCTGGTCAGCGGCGACGTCTTCTACGGCAGCGTCGACGTCGACGGCCAGAGCTTCATGGTGCGGGAGCGGGCGCCCTACCGGGACGACATCAGCCTGGGCTCCCTCTCGACCGGGGAGTGGAAGCGGTACGCCGAGATCTGCGGCCGCGTGCTGGCGCACACCCACGCCATGTCCGACGAGACCGGCAACGTCGACTACGACGTGGAGCCCGCGATCCTCGATGCCATCGGCAGCCACGACCTGTTCGTCGACGACGTGCTGCGCTACGCCGAGGAGGCGGCCGACCGGGTGCGCCGGGACCACGGGTACTTCACGGCCGACCACGCCCTCGGCGCCTTCCGCAGCGTGGACGTCGTCTACCGCTGAGCGGTCCGCCGCCGAGGGGCCGCGGCTCCCGGCCCGCTGCGGTCCGGACGTGCTCCGGGGCGCGCAGCCCATCCCCCGGGGTGAGTCGGCGCGGATCCGGCGCAGCCGATCCTCAAGCTCCGCCACCGGCTGCCGATGGAGGGGGGACGGCCAGAGGAGGCACGGTGGCGATCGGGATGCGGAGCAGGACCACGGCGGGGCGGCGGCGCTGGGGACCCCTCGTGGTCTCCGGCGTGCTCGTCGCCGTCATGGGTGCGCTGGGGCTGCTCTCCACGCAGCAGGCCGGCGAGCTGGCCGTCGACCAGCACCGGGCGGACCGCGTCCAGAACACGAGCGTCGTCGGCCAGCTGACCGCGCAGCTCGTGCGCGACGGTTTCGGCCAGCTGGCCTCCGTCCTCGCGGTGCAGGAGAGCGCGGGCGTGCCTGCGTTCAGCGCCACGCCGGGGACGGACGCCGCCGAGCGGGACGACGCGCGGATCCGGGACTTCGTCGTGAGCGCGGGCGACGCGATGAACCGCGGTGCGGCCGTCGTCAACCCGCTCGGCCAGGTCGTGGCGTCCTACGCGCCGACGGGAGAGACGGCCTCGCCCTCCGACCCGGGGTTCAGCCCCCTGCTCGCGGCGCTCACCGACGCCGGCGCGGACCGCCTCCCGGTGTCCGGCATCATCCGGATCGCCGACGAGCCCGCCCTCGCGCTCGGTGCTCCCGTGACCCTGTCCGACGGGTCCACCGGGCTCTTCCTGTGCGCCTGGGCCGCCCGGGACGGCTCCGGTGACCGCGTCATCAGCGGTGAGGGCGAGGGCTGGATCGTCGACGAGGCCGGGCTCGTGGTCGGCTCCGCCGACATGCAGGCGATCGGCTCGCCGTTCCCGTACCCGCGGGCCCTCGCGGCGGTGCGGTCCGGCGGGGAGAACGGCATCGCGGACACCACCGACGCCGGCACCGACCACGTCGTGAGCTGGCAGCAGGTCGCCGGGACCACGTGGCTGGCCGTGAACGTCCAGACCAGGGACGGCTTCCAGGGGCACCTCGACCGCGCCGCCCTGCGCACCGAGGTCCTGGTCCTGGCCATGCTCCTCATCACCGGCACCGCCCTCGTCGTCATGAGCCGGCGCCGCGAGCAGGCCATGGCCGTGATCGCCTCGACCGACGAGCTGACCAGGATCCACAACCGGCGGGGCTGGTTCCAGCTGGCCGAGCAGGAGCTGGCCCGGGCCGCCCGGAGCGGCGAGCGCCGCCTGGCCGTGTTCGTCGACCTCGACGGCCTCAAGCAGGTCAACGACGTCCTCGGGCACGAGGAGGGCGACCGCGCCATCGCGTCCGCCGCCTCGGTCCTGCGGGCGGCGTGCCGGTCGGGCGACGTGGTCGGACGGCTCGGCGGTGACGAGTTCGTCGTCCTGCTGGGCGACGGCACGGACGAGGCGGAGGTCCGGCGGCGGCTGGCGGCGGCCCTCGAGGAGTTCAACGCCGGGTCCAGCGCCGCCTTCGAGCTGCGGTTCTCCATCGGCGCGGAGCCCTGGGACCCCCACCGGCCGTGCTCGGTGGAGGACCTGGTCCGCCGCGCCGACGAGCGGATGTACGCCGACAAGCAGTCCCGCACCGACCGCTACGTCAACCTGATCCGGGTCCCGGCCAAGGCCTGATCCCAGGCGGTGCCCGCCACCCACGCCGCGGGCGCCTCCCGCAGCGCGGACGCCGGCTACCGCCGACCCCCCGCCCCGTCCCGTGGGACGTCGCCGGGGAAGCCCTCGACGTCACCGGGGCGCGGTGGGGCGTCCTTGCGGAAGGTGGCCTCCACCCGCTGGAACCCCTTGTACCGCTCGCTGCGCGCGTACCCGGTGTAGGCACGGACGTCGGCCCGGGTCAGCTCCACGTCGTCGGTGAAGGGGGTGAGCAGTGACCGCGGGTACAGCCGCCGGTGCCGGACGACGTTGATCTCCGCGGCCAGCACGACGACGAGCGCCTGCAGGTAGATCCAGACGACCAGGCCGAGGATCACGCCGAAGACGCCGTAGACGTCGCTCGACCGCATCACGTACGTGCCGAAGTAGTACGCGCCCAGCACGTGCAGCAGCTCCCAGAGCACCGCGGCGATGGCGGCGCCCACGGCGACGTTGCGCCAGTCCAGCCGGCGGGCGGTGAGCACCTGGTAGAGCACCAGGAAGATCCCGACGTTGATCGCCAGGCCGGTCAGCGTGCCCACCGCGGTGACCAGGGGCCCCGGCACGGGCAGGGTGTCGGAGAAGGCCGACACGAAGGCGGTGAGCCCGGCGGAGAGGATCGCGGCCACGCCGAGGACCAGGACCAGCAGCAGGCTGCGCAGCCGCGAGAGGAGCGGGTTGGGCTGGGCGAACCGGGGGACGGCGTAGATCCGGTTGAGGGCCGCCTGCGCCGCCTGCATCACGCCCAGCCCGCCGTAGAGGCTGCCCAGCACGCCGATCGCCAGCGCCGCGCCGCTGCCGCGGAAGGTGCCGATGTTCTCGACCAGCGCCGGACCCAGCAGCGGGAAGTCCGAGAGCGCCGACTCCAGGATCCGCTGCTGGAGCGCCGGGTCGTCCTCCAGCAGGAAGCCCAGCGCCGAGGTGAGCACCAGCAGCAGCGGGAAGAGCGAGACGAACCCGTAGTAGGTGATCAGCGCGGCCAGGTGCGGCCCCCGGTCGTCGACGAACTTGTAGACCACCGCCAGCGGGAACCCCGCCGCGGGATGCCTGGTCTGGAACGCGTCGAGCCGTGCGGCGACACCCATGCGTGCACCTCCTCCCTCGTCGGCGGCTACCCGGAACCGGTGCGCGCACGCACGGCGGCCCCGCAGCGAACTGCGCGGCCGCCGGACGGGATCGGTCAGTGCGCGGCGACCGGGCTGCCGGCTCCTGCCACCGGCCGCAGCAGCCGCACGCCGACGGCCGCCACCAGCGACAGCGCACCGAGCACGGCGAGGGCGGCACCGAGGCCCCCGAGGGCGCCGGTGAGCGCCAGGACGACCAGCGGGCAGACGAACTGGCCGATGAAGAAGACCGACGTCCAGGCACCGGTCCCGCGGCCGCGCTGCTCGAAGCCCAGCGAGCTGAGCGCCCAGGTGAGCAGCGACGGCAGGATCAGCCCGTTGCCGAAGCCGGTGATCACGGCGAACGCGATCACGGCAGGGACCGTCGAGGACAGGCCGAGCCCGACGATGCCGACGCCGGAGAGGGCGAAGGCGAGCGGCACCAGGACCACCGGACCCCGCCTGGCCAGCCGGCCGAAGAGGATCCCACCGACCGCGGTGCCGACCGAGGCGATCGCGCTGGCGGCGCCGATGACCGCCGTCGAGACCACGCCGATGCTGTCGAGCTTGAAGGACAGCTGGACGATCAGGACGTAGAAGACCAGCCCACCCAGCAGGGACACCCCCAGCGGCGGGCCCAGCTGACGCCACGGCAGGGCCGGCAGCTTCTCGGCACGTGCTGCCGCCTGCGTCCGCGGCGCCGGCTGCCAGATCAGCGTGGCGGCCGCGACCGCGAGCGGCAGGCTGACCGCGTACAGCCAGAACGGCGTCCGCCAGTCGGCCGCGCCCAGCGCGCCGCCGACCCCGAAGAAGATGGTCGCGGCGACGGTCGTGAAGACCACCTGGAGCCCGAAGTACTTCTCCCGCGCGGAGCCGTGGAAGTAGTCGGCCAGCAGGGTCGTGCAGCAGGTCATGATCGCCGCCTCGGTGAGGCCGAGGAGCACGCGGCTGGCGACGACGAGCTCCAGCGAGGGCAGCCAGAGCGGCGCCGTCCCGACGACGGCGTAGACGACGAGCGAGCTGACGAGCAGCCGCTTGCGGCCGACCCGGTCGACGATCCGGCCGGCGATCATGGCCGTGAGGCCGATGACCAGCGCCGGCGCGGTCAGCACGATCGGCGCCAGCGCCTCGACCCCCGGGGTGTCGGCGAAGGCGTCCTGGATGCGGGGCAGCACGGGGGCGAGCAGCACGGCACCCAGGACGGCCAGGCAGCTGGACAGCAGCAGGACCAGCGCCTGTGCGCGGCCGGCCGGGCGGCCGGTGGCGGGGTCGACGGCGACCTCACCGGCGAGCGGCTCCTCGGCCGGCCGTTCAGGGCTCAGGACGTTCTCCGACACGGGGATCTCCATCGACGGGCGTGCCGGTCCGGGTGACCGGCATCACTGGCGGTGAAGTGTCAGCACGCCGGACCCCGAGCGGAAATCACTTCTCGTGCTGACCGGCATCAGCCTGATCGATACCGGCCGACCACCCTCCCGCCGCCAGGTCGGCCGCCCGGACGACCAGGTCCCGGAGGTAGACGTGCTCGGGGTCGTCGTCGAAGACGGGGTGCCACCACATCGACTCGATGAGCGGCCCGGCGTCGAAGGGGCACGGCAGCGCCCGGATGCCGATGTCGAGCGGCAGCAGGTCGACCAGCCTGCGCTGCAGCAGCGCGATCCGGTCGGTGCCGGCGATCAGCGCCGGCACGGTCAGGAAGTTCTCGACGACGACCTGGACCTGCGGCTCGATCCCCAGCATGCGCATCTGCCGCGCGGCCGGCGTCGACGCCGTCGGCCCGTGGTAGGTGGCCACCCACGGGAGGGTCTCCAGGTCCTGCACGGTCAGGCCCACGTCGGCGACGGGGTTGTCGGCGGCCACCACGCAGACCCACTGGTCGCGGTACAGGTCCCGGCGGGACAGGTCGGTGAGGAAGCCGGGCGGCAGGAAGAGGAGGTCCGCGGACAGCAGGGCCTGCTCGGCCCGGTCCACGACCGCCGGGGAGTGCGTGCTGAGCCGCAGCCGGGTGTGCGGCGCCTCCTCGGCCAGCAGACGGGCCACGGTGTCGCCGAGCACCGCGACGACGTAGTCGCTGACCAGCAGGGTGAACTCGCGGGTCGAGGACGCCGGGTCGAACTCCGGCTGGGCCGAGAACACCCGCTCGACACCCGACAGGGCGATCCGCGCCAGCTCCCTGAGCTGCACCGCGAGCGGCGTCAGCCGGTACTCGTTGCCGACACGGGTGAGCAGCTCGTCGTCGAAGTGGCGGCGGAGGCGGGCCAGGGAGGCCGAGAGGGCCGGCTGGCTGAGACCCATCTGGGCCGCGGCCCGCGTGACGCTGCGCTGCTGGAGCAGCGCGTCGAGCGACACGAGCAGGTTGAGGTCCAGGCTCGCCAGGTTCACGCCGACCACGCTATCGACGGCGCTGATGCATGTCATCAGACATCTCGTCTTCCCTCACCCGTGTGGGCTGCGCCACCGTCAGGACCGTGCAGCCGAACTCCGACAGCCTCGACCGCAGCGACCCCGAGGGCGCCATCGCCGCGGCCGCGAAGCGCTGCTCGAACTGGGGCCGGTGGGGCGCCGACGACGTCCTGGGCACGCTGAACTTCCTCACCGAGGACAAGCGCGTCGAGGGCGCTTCCCTGGTCCGCCGGGGTGCGAGCTTCTCGCTGTCGCAGCCCTTCGACACCGACGGCCCGCAGAAGGGCTGGCGGCGCCGGACCAACCCCGTGCACACGATGACCGACACCGGCACCGACGCCGAGCGGGGCGTGCAGGGGTTCCCGCACGGCATCGGCGGCGCCGATGACGTGATCTCGATGCCGCTGCAGTGCTCCACGCAGTGGGACGGCCTGGGGCACATCTTCGACCACGGCTTCGCCTGGAACGGCCGTCGCGCCGGCGACGTCGTCACCAGCCTCGGCGACTCGGTGACCGGCATCGAGACCGTCGCCTCGCTCATCGCCGGCCGCGGCGTGCTGCTCGACGTCGGCCGTGCGATCGGTACCGACGGCGAACTGCCCGACGGCTTCGCCATCACCGCCGAGCACCTCGAGGCCACCATCGCTGCGCAGGGCGGGTCCTCCCGCGTCGGTCGGGGCGACCTGCTCCTGGTGCGGACCGGGCGGCTGACCCGGGCCCGCCGGGACATCGCCGAGGGCCGCGGCTGGTGCGACTACGCCGGCGGCGCCGCTCCCGGCCTGTCGTTCACCACCGCCGACTGGCTGCACGGCAGCGAGATCGCCGGCATCGCCACCGACACCTGGGGGTTCGAGGTCCGGCCCAACGAGTTCGACATCGCCTTCCAGCCGCTGCACCAGGTGGCCATCCCCAACATCGGGCTGTTCATCGGCGAGATGTGGGACCTCGACGCCCTCGCCGCCGACTGCGCCGAGGACGGCCGGTACGACTTCTGGCTCACCGCGGCCCCCTTGCGCGTGACCGGCGCCGTCGGCGCCCCCGTCAACCCGATCGCCGTCAAGTAGACCGACGTAGGAGACCACATGCCTGCCGTGAACAACGTCCTCGTCGTCGGAGCCGGGTTGGCCGGCGCCGCGACCGCGATCCACCTGGCGAAGGCCGGGATCGCCGTGGACCTCCTCGAGATCAAGCCGGACATCGCCGCGATCGGCTCCGGGATCACGCTGCAGGGCAACGCCCTGCGCGAGCTGCGCTCCCTGGGGGTGTGGGACCAGGTCCAGGCCGCCGGCTACGCCTTCGACGTCACCGGCATCCGTGCCCCGGACCCGCACGGCACGGTGGTCGCCGAGATCCCCGACGCCAGGACCGGCGGCCCCGATCTCCCCGCCGCCATGGGCATGCCCCGGCCCGAGCTGGCCCGCATCCTGTGCGAGCGGGCCACCGAGGTCGGCGTGAAGCTGCGGTACGGCACGACCCACACCGGGCTGGCCCAGGACGAGGGCGGCGTCGACGTCTCCTTCGCCGACCACTCGACCGGCCGGTACGACCTCGTCGTGGGCGCCGACGGGGTCCGTTCCTGGACCCGCCGCGCGCTCGGCGTCAACCTGGAGACCAGGTCGGTCGGCATGGGCATCTGGCGCGCCTTCGGACCGCGACCGGCGAGCGTCACCCGGACCGACCTCTACTACGGCGGTCCGTCCTACATCGCCGGCTACTGCCCCACCGGCGAGGACACCCTCTACGCGTACATCGTCGAGGACGCCCAGGACCGCAGCGCCCTCTCCCCCGACGAGCAGCTGGCCACCATGAAGCAGCTCTCGCAGGCCTACCACGGCCCCTGGGACGAGATCCGCGAGACGCTCACCGACCCGTCCCGGGTGAACTACACCTGGTTCGAGACGCACGTCCTCGACGAGCCGTGGAACCGCGGCCGGGTGGTGCTCATCGGCGACGCCGCGCACACCTGTCCGCCCACCATCGCGCAGGGCGGCGCCATGGCCCTGGAGGACGCCGTCGTCCTCGCCGAACTGCTCGTCGAGCGCGACGTCCTCGACCAAGACCTGTGGGACGCCTTCCACGCCCGCCGCTACCAGCGCGCCAGGACCGTCGTCGACGCATCCAACCAGCTCGCGCAGTGGCAGCTCGACCACGTCCAGGGCGACATCCCGAGCCTCATGCGCTCCGTCGCCATCCTCACCAGCCAGCCCGCGTGACCCCCGGAGAAACCCGATGACCCAGCGCCTGATCACCCACCTGCGGCACGTCGACCTGGCCGTGCCCGACTTCGCCACGCAGCTCGACTTCTACTCCGGCACGTGGGGTCTGAAGACCGAGCACACCGACTCCGGGCTGGCCTTCCTGGCCGCCGAGGGCTCACCGGAGCAGTACATCGTGCGGCTGCGCGAGGCGACGGACAAGCGGATCGACCTGATCTCCTTCGGCGCCGCGAACGCCGCCGATGTCGACACCCTCGCCGGACAGCTGGCCGCCGACGGCGTCCGGCTGGTGCACGAGCCGACCGACCTGCAGACCCCCGGTGGGGGCTACGGGTTCCGGTTCTTCGACAACGAGGGCCGCACCATCGAGGTCAGCTCCGACGTCGAGGTGCGCCAGCACCGCACGATCGAGGAGGGCGAGTCGATCCCGGTCCGCCTCTCCCACGTGGTTCTCAACTCCGCCGACCCCGAGGGCACCGTCGCCTTCTACGACAAGCACCTGAGCTTCTCGCTGTCGGACACGCTCATGCACCCCCGCATGGGCAACATGATGTGGTTCCTGCGCACCAACGCCTGGCACCACAGCATGGCGATCGCCCGCGGGCCGCACCCCTCGCTGCACCACGCCTCCTTCGAGATGCGCGGCATCGACGAGTACATGCGCGGAACGGGGAGGCTGCTGCGCGCCGGCGTGGAGAAGATCTGGGGCCCGGGCCGGCACCTGGCCGGCAACAACACCTTCAGCTACTTCCTCGACCCGCACGGCAACACCGTCGAGTACACGACCGAGCTGGAGACCCTCGACGAGGACACCTGGCACCCGCACCTCTACGACATCAGCAACCCCGAGGTCAGCGACCAGTGGGGCACGGCGAACGCCATGAACGAGTTCGTCGCGCAGAAGTCGTTCAACGACCCCGACAAGGGTCTCTTCGTCGCTCCTCCCGTCTGATGCGGTTCGCCACCTGGGAGGCGGAGGGCCGCGTGCAGGCCGGCGTGGTGGAAGCCGCCGGCCTGCACGCCCTTCCCGACGGCCGCAGCATCCTCGACCTCGTCCGCGCCGGCCTGCCGGCGGCCCTCGAGGCGGGCGCCGCTGCTCTCGACGGCCCCGCCGTGCCGCTGGGATCCGTCCGCCTGCTGCCGCCGCTGACGCCCCCGACCGTCCGCGACTTCGTCGCCTTCGAGGAGCACGTGGAAGGCATCGTCGCCGGCAACGGCGAGGCGGTCGTGCCCGAGTGGTACCAGGCGCCGACGTTCTACTTCACCAACCCGTACGCGCTCGTCGGCGCGCACGACGACGTCGCGGTGCCGCCGGGATCGCAGCGCTTCGACTTCGAGCTGGAGGTCGCGGTGGTGGTGGGCCGGGACGGCGCCTCGCTGACCCCCGAGACCGCCCGCGAGCACGTGTTCGGCTACACCATCTTCAACGACTGGTCCGCCCGCGACCTGCAGTTCCGCGAGATGGCCGTCAAGCTCGGGCCGGCCAAGGGCAAGGACTCCGCCACCACCCTCGGCCCGTGGCTGGTCACCGCCGACGAGCTGGAGCCCTACCGCGACGCCGACGGCTTCCTGGCGCTGGACATGCGGGTATCGGTCAACGGCGAGCAGCTCGGCCAGGACCTGCTGTCCAACATGGGCTGGCCGTTCGAGGAGCTGATCTCCTACGCCTCCCGCGGCACGGAGGTGCGCGCGGGCGACGTCCTCGGCTCGGGCACCTGCGGCAACGGCGGCTGCCTCGCCGAGCTGTGGGGGCGGCACGGCGCCACCGCTCCCCCACCGCTGCGGCCCGGCGACGTCGTCGAGATGACCGTCGAGGGCCTCGGCACGATCCGCAACCGCGTCGTCGAGGGCCTGGACCTGCCACCGGTGGCCCCGGCCCGGCCCCGGTCGCGGGCCCGCACGCGCACGTCGTGAGGGTCGCGGGGAAGGTCGTCGTCGTCACCGGCGCCGGGCAGGGGCAGGGCGCCGCCGAGGCGCGGCTCCTCGCCGCCGAGGGCGCGACGGTGATCGGCTGCGACCTCGGTCCGGAGCCGGTCGAGGAGCTGCCAGGGGTCGAGTACCGGCAGCTCGACGTCACCGACGCCGCGGCATGGGCAGCCCTGGCCGCCGGCCTCGCCCGGGTGGACGGGTTGGTCGCCAACGCCGGCATCACCTGGCGGGCACGGCTGGCCGACCTCGACCCGGCCGACCTCGCCCGGGTGTCGGAGGTCAACGTCACCGGCACACTCCTGGGTGTCCAGGCGCTCACCCCGCTGATGACCGCCGGCGGGTCGGTGGTCGTCGTCGGTTCGGTCGCCGCCCTGACCGGTCACTATCCGGTGGCCTACACGGCGTCGAAGTGGGCGCTGCGCGGGCTGGCCAAGGCCGCCTGCCTGGAGCTCGGGCCGCGCGGCGTCCGGGTCAACACCGTGCACCCCGGCTACATCGAGACGCCGATGACCGCCTCCGCGGCGCCGGCGTTCCGCGATGCCAACGTCGCCGAGACCCCGCTCGGCCGCACCGGGACCGTCGACGAGGTCGCGCCGCTCGTGCTCTTCCTCGTCAGCGACGAGTCCTCCTTCATCTCCGGCGCGGAGATCCCCGTCGACGGCGGGATGACCGCCCACGGCGGCGTGAAGTCGATCAGCGACGCCGTCCGCACCGCCTCCTGAACCACTCCGAGAGGAACGCACGTGTTCGAGTACTTCCCCACCGGCCCCTACACCTGGAACCTCGGCGTCGTCGCCACGCTGAACTCCGGTGGCCTCATCGACGAGGTGGACCGCGCCTGCCGGCCGATCAAGGACGCCGCGAACGCCGGCGAGGACGCCGGGACACCGGAGTTCCTGCGCGCATGGCGTGCGCTGACCGACCAGCTGGTGGCCCAGGCGGAGGACGCCGAGAAGGCCGGGCACACCCGCACCGCCGGCCAGCTGTGGTTCCGCGCCAGCAACTACCTCGCCCAGGCCGAGCGGATGCTGGCCCACTCCGACCCCGACCGGGTGCCTACCTACCGGCGGATGCTGGAGATCGCGCAGAAGGCGTTCGAGCTGCACAGCCCGCGGGTCTCCCGCGTCGAGATCCCGTACGAGGGCACCACCCTGCCGGCCTACTTCAGCCAGGCGCCGGCCGCGGACGACGGCCCGGCCCCGGTGATGGTCCTGGTCAACGGGCTGGACTCCACCAAGGAGCACATGTACGCCTCCAGCCACTGGGAGGAGCTGGCCGCCCGCGGCATCTCCTGCCTGATGCTCGACCAGCCCGGCACCGGGGAGGCGCTGCGGCTGCAGGGGCTGACCGCGCGGATCGACACCGAGGTCTGGGCGGGTGCGGCGGTGGACTGGCTGCAGCAGCGGGACGACGTGGACGCCTCCCGCATCGGGATCGTCGGCTGGTCGCTGGGCGGCTACTACGCCCCCCGGGCGGCGGCCTTCGAGAAGCGGCTCGCCCTCTGCGTGGCCTGGGGTGCCAACCACGACTGGGGCGCGGTGCAGCGCCGTCGCAAGGAGCGGGAGGGCGAGCGCCCGGTCCCCCACTACTGGGAGCACGTCCTGTGGGTCTGGGGCAAGGACGGCGACGAGCACCACCTCGACGCGTTCCTCGACTTCGCCGACGCAGTGAACCTGGACGGCGTCGTCGAGCAGATCACCGTGCCGTTCCTGATCGCGCACGGCGCCAACGACCGGCAGATCCCGCTGGAGATGGCGCACCGCTCCTACGACCAGGCCGTCAACTCCCCCAAGCGCGAGCTTCGGGTGTTCACGCCGGAGGAGGGCGCGACCGAGCACATCGGTCTCGACCACCTGCCGCACGTCAGCACCTTCATCGCCGACTGGGTGGCCGACACCTTCGCCGAGCTGAAGCGCTGACCGTGACCGCGCCGCTCCTGCGGCAGGTGGTCCCGCTCTGCCGCGTCGTCGTCGACGACGACCACGCCGGCGACCCGACGGCCTGGGGTCGGCACACCATCCGAGTCGATCAGCCCGGCGCGTGCGCCAGGAGGTAGCGGACCGCCGTCTCGCCCAGGTGGGCCACGAACGCGTCGTCGTCCAGCGGGGACGGCGTCGCGAAGGCCGGGCCGTACGCGACGCGGATCATCGTCGCGGCGAACACCGTGCCGAAGCAGGACCGGACCGCGGCCTCCGGTTCCGGGTGCGCGATGGCCTCCCCCGCCCGGAGGACCACGGCGGTGAAGCCGTCGCCGAGTTCCCGCGCGTACCGGTCGCCCCGCCGCTGCACCTCCTCGTGCGCCGCGGACAGCAGGACGATCGCCTTCAGGAACCGCTGGTGGCGGAGGGAGATGCCGACCGTCTCGCCGACCGCGGCACGGACCAGGTCGGCGGGCGCCAGGCCGGCCCACCGGTCCCCGTCGGCGAAGACGCCCTGCTCGGCGCGCAACCGGCCGATCCCGTGCTCGTACACGGCCAGGAACAGCGCGTCCTTGCTCGTGGTGCGGGCGTAGATCGCCGTGGGCGCGACGGCGGCGCGCTCGCAGAGTGCCGCGATCGTGAAGGCGTCGTACCCGGCGTCCTCGAGGATCGCGACCCCCGCGTCGAGCACACGGTTCCAGGCCTCGCGGCTGCGCTGCTGCTTGGGCGGGCGCACCTCGAGGGCAGCAGGCAGGACGGCGTCGGTCACGGCGTGATCCTTCCCCCTCCCGGCTCCCCGTGACGCCCCCTTGACAGGAACGTGACGGGCACTACAGTTCCCGGCTAACTGTAGCGTCCGCTACGGTTTTTGCATCCCCCCGTCGAGGTGCCCGATGACCCATTCCCCCGCCGGACGCGTCGCCGTCCTGGGCGCAGGCCCCGCCGGCATGGCCGCTGCCCTCGGCGCGCTCACGGCCGGCCACGACGTCGTCGTCTACGAGCGCTACCGCGAGGCCCGCCCGGCCGGCAACATCCTCAACCTGTGGCCACCGCCGCTGAAGGCGCTGCGCGCGCTCGGGGTGGACACCACCGATCTCGGGGCGCCCTCCCACTCCGAGTTCCGCAATCTGCAGGGCAAGGTCCGCGTGGACGTGAAGCTCGACGAGGACGTGAGGCAGGCGTTCGGCGGGGGCTTCATCGGACTGCTCCGACCCGAGCTGTACGAGCGCATGCTCGCCGCGATCCCGCCGGGTGTCCTCCGGTTCGGGCAGCAGGTCGACCGGATCGAGCAGGACGGCCGCGCGGTGACCCTGCACTTCGCCGACGGCACGACCGCCGAGCACGACGTCCTGGTGGGCGCGGACGGCATCGACTCCCTCGTCCGCCGCACGCTCTGGGGCGACGCCCCCAAGCGCGAGCACCGCCTCCACATCTTCGGCGGCTTCACGTTCGACGACGTCGCCGGCACCGTGCCGAACACGTGCGTCCTCACCCACAGCCGGACCGTCCAGGGGAGCTGGACCTCCATCCGCCACAAGGGCCGCGACGGCCACCAGTGGTGGGTCCTCACGTCCACCGACCCGGACGCCCCGGCACCGGCCGACCTCAAGGCTGCGGCGACGGAGCTGGCCGCCGGCTTCCCCGCGCCGCTCCCGGGGCTGATCGCCGCGACCGAGCCGGAGAACGTCCAGCGCTGGGTGCTGCGCGACCGGCCGGCGCTGGCGCAGTGGTCGAAGGGGCGCGCCACGCTGGTGGGCGACGCCGCGCACCCCACGTCGCCCTACGCCGCCTACGGGGCCGGCATGTCGATCGAGGACGGCTACTTCCTCGGCGTCGCCCTCCGCGGCGTGGACCTCAGCGACCTCGCGGCCGTGCGGCAGGCGCTGCAGTCCTACGAGGACCCGCGCAAGCCGCACACCGCCAAGCAGGTGCAGATGGCCTACGTGCTGGGGAAGGTGTTCCACCACGTGCCGGCCCCACTGCGGCCGATCCGCGACTTCGTGTTCGACCACACCCCGTTCCTGCAGAAGATGGCCGGCGACTCGAACCCCCGCGAGATCAACAAGCAGCTCGCGCTGATCGAGGGCTGAACCGTGCTGATCGTGATCGGCAGCGCCACGGCCGCGCCCGGACGTCGCGACGAGCTGCTCGACGCCGCCAGGACGATGGCCGCCGCCACCCGTACCGACGGCGGTTGCCTGGCGTACTCCTTCGCCGCGGACCTGGAGGACGACGACCGCATCCTCAGCATCGAGGTGTGGGCGGACCGGCCCGCTCTGGACGAGCACATGACCCACGACCACACGCGGGAGTTCCTCCGGGTGGCGCCCGGCCTGGTGACCGGCGAACCGGTCATGTCGTTCCACGACGTCGCGGAGGCCGGACCCTCCGTGGGCCTCACCCGTGCGAACGGCTCACGGGGCCGTCCGGCGGAACCCGCCGGACGGTAGGAAGGACCCATGACGCAGCCCTTCCCCACCCTCGCCGAGCTCGCCGCGGAGGAGCAGGAGCTCCAGCTCACCTCGTTCACCAACGAGGACGCCTGGGTGCTCGGCTGCGCGCTGGTGGCCGCCGCGCGCCGCGACGCCGCACCGGTCGCCGTCGAGATCACCCGCAACGGCCACCGGCTCTTCTCCGTGGCGCTCCCCGGGGCCACGCCGGACAACGCCTCCTGGATCGAGCGGAAGTCGCGGGTCGTGCACCGGTTCGGGCACAGCTCGCTCCACGTGCGCCAGGACAGCATCGAGCGGGGCACCACCTTCGAGGCGGAGTTCGGGCTGGACCCGCAGCTCTACGCGGCGCACGGCGGCGCGTTCCCGATGCTGGTCCGGGACGTCGGGGCGGTGGGCGTCGTCGCCGTCTCCGGCCTCCCCCAGCTGGAGGACCACCGGATGGTCACCGAGACGCTGCGGGAGCACCTCCGGCGGTGACCCCTCCCGGCCGTGACGCGGGAACAGGTCCGGTGGACCGCAGCGGTGGCGGCGTCCCGCCGTCCTCGGTGCCGCGGATCCAGGCGACGAGCAGCGCGAGGGCCGCGACGACGTGGACGATGCCGGCGGGGACCCACATGATCGCGCCGGCCAGCTGCTGGTCGGCCAGCGGCTCGAGGCCCCACACCTGGGTCGTCGTCGCGTAGCCGGAGTACCACGGGGTCCGGGCGAAGACGAGCAGCAGCGAGAGCAGCGCGCTCGACATCGACATCCCGAAGAGCAGCAGCACGCCCAACCCGGCCGGGACCCGCGCGGCCCGGACACCGACGACGGTCCGCCAGAACAGCACCCCGGTGACGAGGAAGGTCCCGTGCTCGGCAGCATGGATCACCGGGTCCTGCAGCGCCGCGTCGTAGAGCACGCCGGCGTGCCAGGCCCAGAGGGCCCCGACGTGCAGCAGCCAGGCCGGGACCGGGTGCCGGAGCGCGTGCACCCCGGCGGCCAGCCCGCGGCGTCGGCGCCACCGCAGGATCGCCCGGCGCACGGCATCGGGGCTGCCGCGCAGGAGCGTCCCTCCCGGTGCGCTCATGGCGAGCAACGGTGCGGCGACCAGGGTGAGCAGCAGGTGCTGGACCATGTGCGCCGACGCCAGCACGCCGCCCAGCGCGTCGACCGGTGACAACAGCGCGACGGCGAGCGCGACGAGTCCGGCACCGAAGCACCACGGCCGCCAGGCCTCGGCCGCCCTGTTCGAGGACCGGCCGCGCTGGTACACCACGGCCGCCACCAGGAGACCCCCGAGGGTCAGCGGGTCGGCGTGCCACGCCCACCACAGGTCGTGGGGTGCCAGCGGTTCGTCGGCATGGGCCAGGATCACGCGCACGCACCCAGGAACAGGGCGGGCAGTCCCACGAACAGCACGGTGGCCAGGCCCAGCAGGGAGAGGAGGAAGCCGCCGAAGGCGAGCGGCCGCCGGTCGACGAGCTCGTCGGCGCCCGCCTCCGGGTGGGCGCGCCGCAGCGCCCGCCACCGGGCGTAGCCCCACCACGCGGTGGCCACGCAGGCGAGCGCGGCCACCGCCGTCGTCACGAGCGTGACCACGGTCGGTACCGGCGGGTCGAAGGCGTCCAGCCCCGGTCCGTCACCGGTGCAGCCGGCCTCCGTCACCAGGTAGACCAGCATGAAGTGGACGGAGCTGATCACCGGGCCGGCGAGGAAGACGACGACCGCCGTCACCGCCCGCGTGTCGACCGAGACGTCGACCGGGGCGGGCGTGCCGCCGCCGGCCGTGGCCGTCTCCTCCGGGGGGAGGGGTCGCGCCCGCCCGGGATCCCGGGTGGTCACGTCAGCACCGGCCCGAGGTAGAGGGTGCCGAAGCCGACCACCCAGATCACGGCCATGGCCACCCAGAAACGCGCCACGTTCGCGATCGGCGCGTGGCGTCGATAGGTGTAGGTGCCCCGGGACGCCCAGAAGACCACCATCGTCAGCATGATGAGCGCGGCCGCCGCGACCACGATCACGAAGCCGGCCAGGGTGTAGAAGATCGAGCCGTAGGCGTGGGCGGTCCACCCCACGTCGAGCTGCACCAGATCGGTGACCTGGAGCGCCACCCCACCACCGGCGAGGACCAGCGCGGCGTACAGCCCGCCCCGGAAGCCGCGCATGTCCCCTCCGGCGATCTTCCGGCGCGCGAACGGCACGCCTGCCGCGCTCACCGCGACGAGCGCCGCGGCGATCGACGCCTGGAGCAGCGGCGGGTCGCCGACGCCCGCCGCCGGCCACTGCGGGTTCTCCAGCCGGAGGTAGAAGTAGCTGAGCAGGAGGGCGGAGAAGGCCACCGCGACGAAGAGGATGGCGAGCAGGGTCCCGGACCGCGCGACGATCACGCTGCCGTGGGCGTTCACCGGGACGCCGTACTCGCGCTCGAACTCGTCCTCCTCGTCCGGGGTCATCGGCGGGGGCTGCGGCCAGTTCCAGGCGATGACGGCGGCGATGATGATCAGCGCACCGACGCCGGCCCCCCACCGCAGCTTCACCAGCTCGCTGAGGAAGATCAGGACCACGCCCATCGCGGTGACCAGCGGCCAGATCGAGGGGTTGGAGACCCGGAACACCTCCACGGGGCGCGCGTCCGCCGTGCCCACCACCACCGCCGCCCGCCACTTCAGCGGCCACTGCCCGAGCCCGCGCACGAAGTGCATCAGCTGCGGATCGCCCCGGTCGAGCCGCTCCTGGTCCCACAGCGGGTGCCGGCTGCGCACGATCGGCGGCTCGGTCCAGCTGTGCTCCTTGGGCGGCGACGGCAGGGCCCACTCCAGGGTGTCGGCTCCCCACGGGTTGGCGTCGGCCGGCTCGCCCCGCCGCAGGGTGCGGAAGACGTTCCACACGAACACCCCGATGCCGGGGACGATGATCAGCACCCCGATCGTCGAGATCAGGTTGAAGATGTCCCAGCCCTGGCCCGACGCGTAGGTGTAGACGCGGCGCGGCATCCCCATCAGCCCGACCTGGTGCATGGGGAGGAAGGCGACGTTGGCACCGGTGAACAGCAGCCAGAAGTTCCACTTGCCCAGCCGTTCGTCCAGCAGCTTGCCGGTGAACTTGGGGAACCAGTAGTAGACGCCGGCGAAGATCGGGAAGGCCACACCGCCGATCAGCACGTAGTGCAGGTGGCCGACCACGAAGTAGGTGTCGTGCGCCTGCAGGTCGAAGGGCACCGAGGCGACCATCACGCCGGTGATCCCACCGATCACGAAGATGATGAGGAAGCCGATCGTGAAGAGGAACGGCGTCTTCCACACCGGCCGGCCGGCCCAGATGGTGGCCAGCCAGGAGAAGATCTGGACGCCCGCCGGGATGGAGATGGCCATGCTCGCCGCCGCGAAGAAGCTGAGCACCAGCGGTGGCAGCCCGACGGCGAACATGTGGTGCGCCCACAGCGCGAACGACAGGAACCCGATGCCGACCAGCGAGGCGACGAACCAGAGGTAGCCGACCGGACGGTGCCGGACGAAGACGGGGATGATCATCGCCACGACGCCGACCGCGGGGATGAACTGGATGTAGACCTCGGGGTGCCCGAAGATCCAGAAGAGGTGCTGCCACAGCAGCGAGCTGCCGCCCTGCTGCGGATCGAAGAACTGGGTGCCGAACCCGCGGTCGAGCTCCAGCAGGAGGCTGCCGATGATCAGCGGGGTGAAGGCGAAGACGATCATGAACGCCATCACCAGGAACGCCCACGCGAACAGCGGCATCCGGGTGAGGGTCATGCCCGGCGCCCGCATCTTCAGGATGCCGATGATGATCTCGACGCCGGCGGCGATGGCGCCGACCTCCGCGACACCGAGCCCGAGGATCCAGAAGTCCACCGCGAGGTCCGGGGAGTACTCCGGTCCGGAGAGCGGCACGTAGGCGAACCAGCCGACGTCGGGCACCAGCTGGAACAGCGCGCTGCTGTAGTAGAGCAGCCCGCCGAACAGGAAGGTCCAGTAGGAGAAGGCGCCCAGACGCGGGAAGGGCATCTCCCGGCTGCCGAGCATCGACGGCAGGATGAGGATGGCGAAACCCTCGAAGATCGGCAGGATGACGAGGAACATCGTCACCGAGCCGTGGTTGGTGAACAGCTCGTTGTAGAACTGCGGGCTGACCAGCTCCTGCTCGGGGAAGGCGAGCTGCAGGCGCATGATCAGCGAGTCGAAGCTGCCGCCGAGGAGCAGGAAGAAGAACCCGGTCAGCAGCAGGCGCTTGCCGACCAGGTCGTTCTGGACGCCGGTCAGCTGGCCGCGCAACCCCGGGGGGTCGTCCCAGAGCCGGTCGAGCTCCTCGGCCGTCTTCGGGTCGGTGACCTCGGGGGTGTACCGCCCCGGGTCCCTGGCTCCGGTGCCCGCGCTCACTGCTGGCTCTCGATCCACGCCGCGAAGTCCTCGGGGCTCTCCGCGACGACGTGCACCTGCATCCTCGCGTGCTCCAAGCCGCAGAACTCGGCGCAGGGCGCGCCCCACTCCCCCGGCTCGTCCGCCTGGAGCACGAGGACGTTCACGCCGTCGGGCAGCATGTCCATCTTGCCGCCGAGCTCCGGAACCCAGAAGCCGTGGATCACGTCCGCCGACGTCAGGTGGAACTCGACCGGCCGGCCGACCGGCAGGTGCAGCTCGTCGACCGTGGTGACCCCGGCTTCCGGGTAGGCCACCTCGAAGTACCACTGGTTACCGGTGACCTCGATGACCAGCGCTCCGGGCGGGGCGTCCTCGGCCAGCGTCCGCATCGCGGCGATCGTCGCGCCGAACACGACGACCAGGACGAGCACCGGCAGGACCACGCCACCGCCCACGATCCAGCGCCGCTCCGAGGGCGGCGCCTCCCCCTCGCGCCGGTGGCGGAACAGACCGATCGCCAGCAGGACGGCGAAGAGGACGAACACGGCGACGCCCAGCCCGAGCATCAGCCACCAGGTGTCGGCGATCGACTCCGCTCGAGGGCCTTTCGGGTCGAGGCTGCCGCTGCTGTCCCCGTTCACCGGCGGCCTGCCGCACCAGCAGACCGGCCGGCGCGCCCGGAGGGCGATGCGCGGACCGAGGACGGCGGCGAGCCACGCAGCACGCCGGCCGACGGAACACAGGTCATGCCGCCTCCACCAAGATCAGAGCCGCTCGACCGTATCGGGCGCAGGCCGTGGGAGCGACCTCAACCGGAGTCGACGCCTCCAGCTCCCCGGCGGGCCGCCGGCAGCGCGGGGTCTGCGGTCGCGTGCCCGTACGACGTCCGGGAGGGTGGGGATCCCGACGTCCCCGCCGTGGTGCGGGCCGAGGCCGTGGCACGGCCCCGGCCGCGCCCCACCGGCCGCCCGTCCACGAGGAGCAGGTGCATGCCCGAGCCCGCCGGAGAAGCCGCCACCCACCGGAAGGTCGTCGTGGTGACCGGTGCCAGCGGGGGGATCGGCCGGGCCACCGCGGTGGCCTTCGCCCGCCGGGGCGACGCGGTCGCACTGCTGGCCCGGGGCGAGACGGGGCTGGCCGCCGCCGCCGCCGACGTCCGCACTGCCGGTGGCACGCCCCTGACGATCTCCGTGGACGTCAGCGATGCGGGCGCCGTCGAGGCGGCCGCCGACCGCGTGGAGGCCGAGCTCGGCCCGATCGACGTCTGGTGCAACGTCGCCTTCAGCACGGTCTTCGCGCCGTTCGCCGAGATCTCCGCCGCGGAGTGGCGGCGGGTCACCGAGGTCACCTACCTCGGGTTCGTGCACGGCACGATGGCCGCGCTGCGCCGGATGCGGGCACGCGACCGGGGCACCGTCGTCCAGACGGGGTCGGCGCTGGCCTACCGCGGCATCCCGCTGCAGAGCGTGTACTGCGGCGCGAAGCACGCCATCAAGGGCTTCACCGAGGCGGTGCAGACCGAGCTGCGGCACGACGGCAGCAACGTGCACGTCACGCTGGTCGACCTGCCGGGCGTGAACACCCCGCAGTTCGACTGGGTGCTCAACAGGCTGCCGAAGCGCCCGCAGCCGGTGGCGCCGGTCTACCAGCCCGAGTTCATGGCGCAGACCCTGGTGCACGCCAGCGAGCACCCGCGCCGCCGGGCGTGGTGGATCGGCATCCCTACCGTCTACACGATCCTGGGCAGCAGGTTCGCCCCGCAGTTCCTCGACCGCTATCTCGCCCGCACCTCCTACCGGGGGCAGCAGCGGGGCCAGGACGCCCGGCCCGACGATCCGGTCAACCTGTGGGAGCCGGCCGACGGCCCCGGCGGGCACGACTTCGGCCCCCGCGGCAGCTTCAGCGGGCGGGCCTGGAGCTCCGATCCGCAGGTCTGGGCGGGCCGGCACCACGGTGCGCTCGCCGCCGTCGGCGCCGGCCTGGCGGCCGCAGGCGTCGCCCTGTGGCGGCGTGCGTGAGCCGCCGGCCGGCCGGTTGAGGGGCCGGACGGCGGCGATGCCCGGCCGCATCGAGGACTACGGCCTGATCGGCGACCTGCAGACCGCCGCACTGGTCGGCCGTGACGGCTCGATCGACTGGTTGTGCCTGCCGCGGTTCGACTCGGCGGCCTGCTTCGCCGCGCTGCTCCACGACGAGCGCGCCGGCCGCTGGCTGCTGGCACCGGCTGCGGGCGGGACGTGCACCCGGCGGCAGTACCGCGGGGACTCGCTCGTCCTCGAGACCGAGTGGGAGACCCCCGACGGCACCGTCCGGGTCATCGACCTCATGCCCATCCGGGGCGAGGCGGCCGACGTCGTCCGGGTGGTCGAGGGCGTCTCCGGCCGGGTCGCCATGCGGACCGAACTGCGGCTGCGGTTCGACTACGGGCACGTGCCCCCGTGGCTGCGCAGGCAGGACGGCGACCTGGTCGCGATCGCCGGCCCGGACGCCGCGTGGCTGCGCACGCCGGTGCCGCTCGAGGACTCCGAAGGCGCATGCACGGCGGAGTTCGAGGTCGGCGCCGGCGAGCGGGTGCCGTTCGTGCTCACGCACGCCCCGTCCTACGCCGCACGGCCACGGCCGGTGGAGGCCGACCGGGCGCTGGCGGACACCGAGACCTTCTGGGCCGACTGGATCGGCCGCTGCGACTACACCGGCCGCTGGCCGGACGCCGTCCGCCGCTCGCTGCTGACGTTGAAGGCGCTGACCTACGCACCCACCGGTGGCATCGTCGCCGCGCCGACGACCTCGCTGCCGGAGGACCTCGGTGGCGTGCGCAACTGGGACTACCGCTACACCTGGCTGCGCGACGCCACGTTCACCCTCCAGGCCCTGCTCGGCACCGGGTACGTGCGCGAGGCCCGCGCCTGGCGGGACTGGCTGCTGCGCGCGGTCGCCGGGGACCCGGCCGATCTGCGGATCATGTACACCCTCGACGGGGCCCGGCGGATCCCCGAGCAGGAGCTGCCGTGGCTGGACGGGTACGGGGGATCGGCGCCGGTCCGCATCGGCAACGCCGCAGCCGGCCAGTTCCAGCTCGACGTGTGGGGCGAGGTCCTCGACGGGCTGCACCTGTCCCGCGAGGCCGGCCTGAGCACCATCGACGACGCCTGGCGGCTCCAGCGCGGGCTCCTGGACTTCCTCGAAGGCAACTGGGACCGGCCGGACAACGGGCTGTGGGAGGTCCGCGGCCCGCGCCGGCACTTCGTGCACAGCAAGGTCATGGCCTGGGCCGGTGTCCACAGCGCCGTCCAAGCCGTCGAGCGGCACGGCCTCGACGGGCCGGTCGACCGGTGGAAGGCCCTGCGCGCGGAGATCCACACCGACGTCTGCACCCGGGGGTACGACGCCGCCCGCCGGACCTTCACCCAGTCCTACGGCTCCCCCGGCCTGGACGCGGCACTGCTGCTGATCCCGCGGTTCGGGTTCCTCGACTGGCGGGACGACCGGGTCGTCGGCACCGTCGAGGCCGTCCAGCGAGAACTGACCGAGGACGATCTGCTGCTGCGCTACCGGACGGACGCCGACGACGGGTCGGTGGACGGCCTGCCCGGGCGCGAGGGCACCTTCCTGGCCTGCAGCTTCTGGCTGGTCGACGCACTGGCCGGCATCGGCCGTCCCGCGGAGGCCGAGCGGCTGTTCGAGCGGCTGCTCGGGCTGCGCAACGACCTGGGGCTGCTCGGCGAGGAGTACGACACCCGCGCGGGCCGGCAGGTGGGCAACACCCCGCAGGCGTTCAGCCACGTCGGCCTGGTCAACGCGGCACGGCACCTCAGCGGCACCCCCGCCGCGGAGGAGAGCCCGGACGGCCCCGGGGGGTGACTGTGACGAACCCGTGACACGCCCGGAGGCCCTGTTTAGCCGCCCCCCCGAGGTGGCTAGGGCGCGACGAGACGTTGCCGCGCTCGACCCGTAACCGTGGAGGTCACCATGGCCCAGACCGTCGCCGACTACCTGCTCGCCCGCCTGCGCGAATGGGGCGTGCGCCAGGTGTTCGGTTATCCCGGCGACGGGATCAACGGGCTGCTCGCGGCCTGGGGGCGGGCCGACAACGACCCGGAGTTCGTACAGTCCCGGCACGAGGAGATGTCGGCGTTCGAGGCCGTCGGCTTCGCGAAGTTCAGCGGCGGGTTCGGCGTCTGCGCCGCCACCAGCGGCCCCGGAGCGATCCACCTGCTCAACGGGCTCTACGACGCCAAGCTCGACCACGTGCCGGTGGTGGCCATCGTCGGGCAGACCGAGCGCTCGGCGATGGGTGGCGGCTACCAGCAGGAGGTCGACCTGCTCAGCCTCTACAAGGACGTCTGCAGCGACTACGTGCAGATGTGCACCGTCCCCGAGCAGCTGCCCAACCTGATCGACCGGGCCATCCGCATCGCCGTCAGCGAGCGGGCTCCGACGGCGCTGATCTTCCCCTCCGACGTCCTCGAACTGGACTACGAGCCGCCCGGCCACCAGTTCAAGGAGGTGCCCTCCAGCCTGGGCATCGCCCCCTCGAAGCCGCAGCCCGACCCGGCCGCCGTCCGCCAGGCCGCCGAGATCCTCAACGCGGGCGAGAAGGTGGCCCTGCTGGTCGGCCAGGGCGCCCGCGACTGCCAGGAAGAGCTGACCCAGGTCGCCGACCTGCTCGGCGCCGGTGCCGCCAAGGCGCTGCTGGGCAAGGACGTGCTGCCCGACACCGAGCCCTGGGTCACCGGCGCGATCGGCCTGCTCGGCACCAAGCCCAGCTACGACCTGATGATGGGCTGCGACACGCTGCTGACGATCGGGTCGAACTTCCCGTACACCCAGTTCATGCCGGAGCTCGACCAGGCCCGCGCCATCCAGATCGACCGGTCCGGCAGCTGGATCGGCATGCGCTACCCCTACGAGCTCAACGTCGTGGGCGACTCGAAGGCCACCCTCCAGGCGCTCATCCCGCTGCTCCAGCGCAAGTCCGACCGCTCCTGGCGGCAGAGCATCGAGGACGGCGTCGCCGACTGGTGGCAGACCATGGAGCGGCGGGCGCTGACCGACGCCGACCCGGTCAACCCGATGCGCATCGTGCACGAGCTCTCCGAGCGGCTGCCGGCCAACGCGATCGTCACCTCCGACTCCGGCAGCGCGGCGAACTGGTACGCCCGGCACCTCAAGGTGCGCGGCGGCGTGAAGTGCTCGCTGTCCGGGACGCTGGCCACGATGGGCCCGGGCGTGCCCTACGCCATCGGCGCCAAGTGGGCGCACCCGGACCGGCCGGCCATCGCCCTGGTCGGGGACGGCGCCATGCAGATGAACGGGCTGGCCGAGCAGATCACCATCGCCCGGTACTACAAGCAGTGGTCCGACCCTCGGCTGGTCACCGCCGTCTTCCACAACGACGACCTCAACCAGGTCACCTGGGAGATGCGGGCCATGGAGGGGGCACCGAAGTTCGCCGAGTCGCAGACCATCCCCGACATCGACTACGCCGCGTTCGCCCGCGGGCTCGGCCTGCAGGCCATCAACGTCGACAAGCCCGAGGACGTCGGGCCGGCGTGGGAGGCGGCACTGTCGGCCGACCGCCCGACGGTGCTCGACATCCGCTGCGACCCCGACGTGCCCCCCATCCCCCCGCACGCCACCTTCGAGCAGGCCATGGCCACCGCCAAGTCGGCGCTCAAGGGCGACGAGGACGCCGCCGGCTTCATCAAGCAGGGGGTCAAGCAGAAGGTGCAGGAGTTCCTGCCCGGCTCCAAGGGCGACGGCTGAGGCGCGGCCGGTGACCTCGGTCGACCTCCCCGCCCCCGTCGTCCGGCCACCGGAGGGCGCTGGTCCCCCGTCCGCTCTCGACGTCGCCGCCCTGGAGCGCGACCTGCGCGCCCGGGTGGACGGCGAGGTGCGGTTCGACGCCGGATCCCGCGGCGCGTACAGCACCGACGCCTCCAACTACCGCCAGGTGCCGATCGGGGTGGTGGTCCCGCGCTCGGTGGACGCGGCGGCGGAGGCGATCACGGTCTGCCGGGACCACGGTGCCCCGGTGCTCTCGCGGGGCGGCGGGACGAGCCTGGCCGGCGAGTGCACCAACACCGCCGTCGTCCTGGACTTCTCCAAGTACTGCACCCGGCTGGTGTCGGTGGATCCCGGGGCACGCACCTGCGTGGTGGAGCCGGGCATCGTGCTCGACCGGCTCAACGCGCAACTGGAGGAGCACGGGCTGGAGTTCGGCCCGGAGCCGGCGACGCACAACCACTGCACGATCGGCGGGATGATCGGCAACAACGCCTGCGGTGCGACGGCGCAGCGCACGGGCAAGGTCGTCGACAACATCGTCTCCCTCGACGTGCTGCTCTACGACGGCACCCGGATGACCGTCGGCGCCACCTCCGACGAGGAGTACGCCGCGATCGTGCAGGCCGGCGGGCGGCGGGGCGAGGTGTACCGGCAGCTGCGCGAGCTGGCCGACCGGTACGGCGAGCAGGTCCGGGAGCGCTACCCCGACATCCCCCGCCGCGTCTCGGGCTACAACCTGCAGGCGCTGCTGCCCGAGAAGGGCTTCGACCTCGCCCAGGCGCTGATCGGCTCCGAGAACACCCTCGTGACGGTGCTGCGCGCCGAGCTGCGGCTGGTACCCGTGGTCGAGCACCGCGCGCTGGTGCTGCTGGGCTACCCCGACGTCGCCGCCTCCGCCCGCGACGTGCCGGCGATCGTCGAGCACCAGCCGATCGCCCTGGAGGGTCTGGACCGGCACCTGATCGGCTTCCAGCAGGCCAAGGACCTGAACCCCGACACGCTGGCCCTGCTGCCCGAGGGACCGCGCGCCTGGCTGCTGGTCCAGTTCGGCGGCGAGACCGGCGACGAGGCGAGCGAGCGGGCGCGGGGCTTCGCCGACCTCGTCGGCGGCTGGGAGAGCGGGCCCACGGCGACCGTGTTCGACCAGGGCGTGCACCAGGCCGACATCTGGAAGGTGCGGGAGGCGGGGCTGGGGGCCACCGCCCGCGTGCCCGGGCAGCCCGACGCCTGGCCCGGGTGGGAGGACTCCGCCGTCGACCCGGCCGACCTCGCCGACTACCTGACCGACCTGCAGCGGCTGTACGACGAGTTCGAGTTCGGCCCGGTGTCGCTCTACGGCCACTTCGGGCAGGGTTGCGTGCACACCCGCATCCCCTTCGACCTGCAGACCGCCGGCGGCGTGCGGCGATTCCGCGAGTTCATCGAACGGGCCGCCGACCTGGTGGTCTCCTACGGCGGGTCCTTCTCCGGGGAGCACGGGGACGGGCAGGCCCGCGGCGAGCTGCTGCCGAGGATGTTCGGCGACGAGCTGGTCGAGGCCTTCGGCCGGCTCAAGGCGGTCTTCGACCCCGGCAACCGGATGAACCCCGGCAAGGTCGTGGCCCCCTACCGGCTCGACGAGCACCTGCGGCTGGGCACCGACTACTCGCCTGCGCAGGTGGACACGCACTTCGCCTATCCGCACGACGACGGCAGTTTCGACCGGGCCGTGCTGCGCTGCGTCGGGGTGGGCCGGTGCCGGCGCGACGAGGGTGGGGTGATGTGCCCGTCGTACATGGTCACCCGCGAGGAGGAGCACTCCACGCGCGGCCGGGCCCGGCTGCTGTTCGAGATGCTGCAGGGCCACGCGGACTCGCCCATCGGCGACGGCTGGCGCTCGACAGCCGTCCGTGACTCCCTCGATCTCTGCCTGGCCTGCAAGGGCTGCAAGACCGACTGCCCGGTGAACGTGGACATGGCCACCTACAAGGCCGAGTTCCTGTCCCACCACTACGCCGGCCGGCTGCGTCCGATCGCCCACTACACGCTGGGCTGGCTGCCGCTGGTGGCGAGGGTGGCCGGCACGGCCCCCCGGGTGCTCAACGCCCTCACCCAGGCCCCGGGGCTCCGGCGGATCGCCACGGCCATCGGCGGTGTCGCGCCGGAGCGGGAGATCCCGCAGTTCGCCGACCAGACGTTCCAGGCCTGGTACGCGGCCCGCGGGCCGCGCGGCACGGGGCAGCGCGGTGAGGTGGTGCTGTGGCCCGACACGTTCAGCAACTCGTTCCAGCCGGGGCTGGCGAAGGCCGCCGTCGAGGTGCTCGAGGACGCCGGCTGGCGGGTCGTCGTCCCGACCGACGCCGTCTGCTGCGGCCTCACCTGGATCTCGACCGGTCAGCTGGACGTCGCCAAGCGGGTGCTGCGTCGCACGATCGACGTGCTGCGCCCGCACGTGCAGGCGGGAACCCTGGTGCTCGGGCTCGAGCCGTCGTGCACCGCGGTGTTCCGCTCCGACGCCGCCGAGCTGTACCCGGACGACCCCGACGTCCAGCGGCTGCAGCAGCAGACCGTGACCCTGGCCGAGCTGCTCACCGAGCACACCCCCGGCTGGGAGCCGCCACAGCTGCGCCGGCGCGCGGTCGTGCAGACGCACTGCCACCAGCACGCGGTCATGGGGTTCGACCGCGACGTCGAGCTCATGCAGCAGATGGGGATGGACGTCGACGTCCTCGACTCCGGCTGCTGCGGGCTGGCCGGGAACTTCGGGTTCGAGCGCGGCCACTACGACGTCTCGACGGCCTGCGCCGAACGGGTGCTGCTGCCCGAGCTCCGCAAGGCCGGCCCCGAGGACGTCGTGCTCGCCGACGGGTTCAGCTGCCGGATCCAGATCGAGCAGGGGGACGCCGGGGGCCGGGAGGGTGTGCATCTGGCCGAGGTGCTGGCCGCGGCGCTGCGCGGGGACGCCGCGCAGCCCGGCGCGCGGCCCGAGCAGACGTGGGCCGACCGGCCGTCGACCCCACGGGCGGCCTCGTGGGCGGCCCTGGGCGCGGTGACCGCCCTCGGCCTCGGCACGACCGGGGTGGCGATCCGGGCGCTGCGGCGATGACCGGTCCGCCGTCCGGCCCGACGATCGACGCCGTCGACGTCTCGGTCTTCGTCGTCCCCACCGAGGGGCCGGAGGCCGACGGCACCCTGACGTGGGATTCGACGACCTGCGTGCTGGTCCAGGTCTCCGGTGGCGGCCGGACCGGACTGGGCTGGACGTACGGGCCGGCCGCCTGCGCGACGCTGGTCACCGACGTCCTCGCCGACGTGGTCCTCGGACGGCCGGCGCAGGCCGTCCCGGCAGCCTGGGAGGCGATGGTGCGCCGCTGCCGGAATGCCGGTCGCCCCGGCCTGGTGTCCATGGCGGTCGCCGCGGTCGACACCGCCCTCTGGGACCTCGCCGCCCGGCTGCTGGACGTTCCGCTCGTCGTACTGCTGGGGCAGGTGCACGACGACGTCGCCGTCTACGGCAGCGGGGGCTTCCCCACCTGGGACGAGGCCACGTCGGCCCGGCACCTCGAGCACTGGGTCGGCGACCTGGGGATGTCCGCCGTGAAGATCAAGATCGGCGAGTCGTGGGGGCAGCAGACCGGCCGTGACCTGGAGCGGGTGCGCCGGGCGCGGGATGTGGTCGGCGCCGGCGTCGAGGTGTTCGTCGACGCCAACGGCGGATACACGCCCGGCCAGGCCCGCCGGGTCGGCCGTGCTCTGGACGACCTCGGCGTCACCTGGTTCGAGGAACCGGTGTCCAGCGACGACCTCGACGGGCTGGCCGGGCTGCGTGCTGCGCTGGACACCGACGTCGCCGCGGGCGAGTACGCCTACGACCTCGCCTACGTCCAGCGGATGTGCGTCGCCCGGGCCGTCGACTGCATGCAGCTCGACGTCACCCGCGTCGCCGGGATCACCGAGTTCCGGCGAGCGGCCGCGGTGGCGGCCGGCGCCGGCCTGGAGGTCAGCGCGCACTGCGCGCCGGCGCTGCACGCGCACGTCGCCGCGAGCGTGCCGAACCTGCGCCACGTCGAGCACTTCGTCGACCACGCCCGTCTGGAGCCGATGCTCTTCGACGGGGTCCCGGAGGTGCGTGGCGGGCGCATGCGCCCGCAGACCGACCGTCCGGGGAACGGGCTGCGGCTGCGCCCCGATGCGCAGCGCTACCGCTCCGCATGACCAGCGACGCCGACGCCCCGTCCGATCCGACAGCACGCACACCCGTAGCAGGAGGGATTCCCCCGCCATGAAGGCCACCACGCTGACCGACGGCCCACCCGTGCAGCACGCACTCGTCTTCGAGACCGGCGAGGAGGTCGTGTCCGGCCTGACCGAGTGGGCGACCGGGCACGAGCTGCCGGGCAGCTCGTTCACCGCCATCGGTGCCTTCTCCGAGGCGACGCTGGGCTACTACGACCTCGACGAGCAGGAGTACGCCGAGATCCCCGTCGACGGCCAGGTCGAGGTGCTGACCCTGGCCGGGGACATCACGCTCGACGGGCAGGGCGGGTGGCAGGTGCACGGGCACGTGGTCTGCGGACGGCGGGACGGTTCCACGGTCGGCGGCCACCTGCTGCGCGCCGTCGTCCGCCCGACCCTGGAGGTCGTGGTGACGGCCGGCGCCGCCCACCTGCGGCGCCGGCACGATCCCGCTTCCGGGCTCGCGCTCATCGACCCCGCGGCAGGAGCCGGCTGAGCTGGATACGCGGGCATGGTGCGCAGGAGGGTCGTCAGCAGATCCGCGGCAGCTGCTCACCGACCGGCAGGTCCACCACGCGGGTACCTCCGAGCCCGGTTCGCGCGACGACCATCCCAGGGTGCGGCTCGACCACCGAGCCGATGACGGCCGCTCCGGCACCCAGCGGGTGGGCCCGCATCGCGGCCAGGACCTGCTCGGCGTCCTGCGGCGGCACGAAGGCGACCAGCTTGCCCTCGTTGGCGACGTAGAACGGATCGAGCCCGAGGATGCTGCAGGCGTCGGCGACCTCCGCCGGCACCGGCACCTGCCGCTCGACGATCTCCACCCCCACGCCGGCCGTCCGGGCGATCTCGTTGAGCGAGGCAGCCAGCCCGCCGCGGGTCGGGTCCCGCAGCACGTGCACGTCCGCGCCCGTCTCCAGCATCGCCGCCACCAGACCGTGCAACGCCGCGGTGTCGCTGGTGACCGTGGTGCCGAACTCCAGCCCCTCCCGGCAGCTGAGCACGGCCACCCCGTGCACCCCGATGTCACCGCTGACCAGGATCGCGTCGCCGACCCGGGCGCGACCGGGGCGGATGTCCACCCCCTCGGGCACCAGCCCGATCCCCGCGGTGTTGATGTAGACCCCGTCGCCGTGACCGGCGTCGACGACCTTCGTGTCACCGGTGACCAGCCGGACCCCGGCCAGCTCGGCCGCCTTTCCGAGCGCTTGCGCCACCTGACCGAGTTCGGCCAGCGCCGTCCCCTCCTCGAGGATGAAGGCGGTCGACAGGAAGAGCGGCCGCGCACCGGACATCGCCAGGTCGTTGACCGTGCCGTTGACGGCGAGGTCCCCGATCGAGCCGCCGGGGAAGAACAGCGGGCGGACGACGAAGGAGTCGGTGGAGAACGCCACCCGGACCCCGGCGACGTCGAGGACGGCGGAGTCGGTGAGATCCCCCGTCGCGCCGAACGCCGGCAGGAACAGGTGCTCGACCAGTTCGGCCGACATCGCTCCCCCGCCGCCGTGGCCCATGACGATGTTCGGGGAGTCGACCAGCGGCAGCGGGCAGGACCACGCAGCCAGGTCCGGACGCGCGTCGACGGCCGGCTCAGCCACGGTTGTCCACCAGTTCCAGCCGCCGGTACTGGTAGTAGGCCGCGCAGGCCCCCTCGGAGGAGACCATCGTGGCACCGAGAGGGTTGCGCGGGGTGCACTCCTTGCCGAAGGCAGCGCACTCGTGCGGCTTGATCAGGCCCTGCAGCACCTCGCCGGAGCGGCAGATCGCCGATTCGTCGGTGTGGATGCCGCCGACGTCGAAGCGCGCCTCGGCGTCGTACTCCCGGTAGGCGTCCGACAGCCGCCAGCCGCTGGCCGGGATGACCCCGATCCCCCGCCAGGCACGGTCGGTGACCTCGAAGACGTCGCGCAGCATCGCCATCGCGGCCGGGTTGCCCTCCGCCGGCACCGCCCGCCGGTAGGCGTTCTCCAGCTCGTAGCGGCCGCTCTCCAACTGCAGGACCGCGAGGCGGATCCCTTCGAGCAGGTCCAGCGGCTCGAAGCCGGTCACCACGATCGGCACCCGGTACTTCTCCACCAGCGGCGGGTACTCCGCCGTGCCCATGACGCTGCACACGTGCCCGGCACCCAGGAAGCCCTGCACCCGGCAGGACGGTGACTCCATGATCGCGGCGATCGCCGGCGGGACCAGCACGTGGCTCACCAGCAGCGAGAAGTTGGTCACGCCGAGCCGCTTGGCCTGGTACACCGTCATGGCGTTCGCCGGCGCCGTCGTCTCGAAGCCGATGCCGAAGAAGACCACCTGACGGTCGGGGTTGTCCCGGGCCAGCTGCAACGCGTCCAGCGGCGAGTAGACGACCCGCACGTCGCCACCGGCGCTCTTGACGCGGAAGAGGTCGGAGCTGCTGCCGGGCACCCGCAGCATGTCACCGAACGAGCAGAAGACGACTCCCGGCCGGGCAGCGATCTCCAGGGCCTTGTCGATCACCTCCAGCGGCGTGACGCAGACCGGGCACCCGGGGCCGTGGATCATCTCGATCTGGTCGGGCAGCAACTGGTCGATGCCGTGCCGGATGATCGAGTGCGTCTGCCCCCCGCAGACCTCCATGAGCGCCCAGCGCCGGGTGGTCACCGCCCGGATCTGGTCGAGTAGCCGGGCGGCCAGCTCGGGGTTGCTGAACTCCTCCAGGTACTTCACGGCCGTACCTCCTCCTCGGCCGGCACGCCGGCCTGCCGCGCGGCGGCGGTGAAGCCGTCGCCGAACTCCTCCTCGAGGATGCCGAGCTGCTCGAAGGCGGCCAGCGTCTCCCGCGCCGATGCCTCGTCGAGCTGCTGGATCGCGAAGCCCACGTGGACGATCACCCAGTCGTCCACCGCCACGTGGGGCACGTACTCCAGGCAGACCTCCTTGCGGACGCCGCCGAAGTCGACGTCGGCCATCAGGGTGTCGTCCCTCTCGTGCCGGGCGACGACCCGCCCCGGTACCGCAAGACACACGATGCTCACCTCGTCCCGGGGGCTGTCTCGGATACAAGCGATGCGACGAGCAGCTGCCCCAGGGCCAGCCCGCCGTCGTTCGGCGGCACCAGACGGTGCCGCAACACGGTGAAACCGTCCGCCGCCAGCGCCCGGCCGGTCGCCGAGAGCAGCAGCGCGTTCTGGAAGACGCCGCCGGTCAGCCCGACGGCGATCAGGCCCCGCTCGGCGCGCAGCCGGCGGGCGAGGACGACGACCAGGTCGGCGACCGCGGCGTGGAACCGGGCCCCGATCACCCCGGCCGGCACCCCGGCCCGCACGTCCTCGACGACCGCACGGACGACCGGCCCCGGATCCGCGACGACCGGTTCGCCGTCGACGACGCCGAACCGGTAACCCTGCTCACCCGGCGGGGCGCGGCGGGCCTGCGCCTCGAGCTCGATGGCTGCCTGCGCCTCGAAGTCCACGACGTGGCGGACGCCGGCCAGGGAGGCGACGGCGTCGAAGAGCCGGCCCATGCTCGAGGTGGGCACGCAGCCGAGCCCGGTCCGCAGCTGGTGCGCCAGCGCGACGAGTTCGCGGCCCGGGCAGGCCGCCACCGGGGGGAGGTCGTCGTCCCAGGCCACCCCGGCGGCGGCCAGGTGCGCCAGCGCCATCCGGTACGGGCGGTGCACGCTGGCGTCACCGCCGGCCAGCGGTACGTAGCCCAGGTGGGCGAACCGGTCGAACCCTGCGTAGTCGGCGACCAGCACCTCACCGCCCCACACCGCGCCGTCGGTCCCGTAGCCGGTGCCGTCGAAGGCCATCCCCACGATCGGGGTGCTGCCGTCGTACCCGTGCTCGGCCATCAGCGCGGCGACGTGCGCGTGGTGGTGCTGCACCGTGTCCACCGGCCTTCCGGCGGCGCGCTCGTGCGCCCAGGCCCGGCTCCGGTAGCCCGGGTGGGCATCGGCGACCAGCCGCTGCGGTCGCACGCCGGTCAGGTGCTCCAGGTGGCGCTCGGCCGCGGTGGCGGCCTGCCAGGTGGCCAGGTCGTCCATGTCGCCGATGTGACCGGACAGCCAGGCCCGCCGCCCGCTGCCGACGGCGCAGGCGTTCTTCAGGTCGGCGCCGACGGCGAGCGTCGGCGGCACGGAGACCGGCAACGTCACCGGGAGCGGTGCGTAGCCACGGGATCGGCGGACGGGGACGACCTCGCCGTCCACCACCCGCAGCACGGAGTCGTCGCAGGGCACGTGGATCGGCCGGTCGTGCCGCAGCCATCCGTCGGCCAGCCCGGCCAACCGGGTCAGCGCCTCGTCGTCGTCGGCGACGATCGGCTCCCCGCCGAGGTTGCCCGAGGTGAGCACGAGCGCGGCCGGGCCGGGGCCGTCCGGGCCGTCGCCGAGCAGCAGGTGGTGCAGCGGCGTGTAGGGCAGCAGCACACCGAGGTCGGGATTGCCGGGGGCGACCGCGTCGGCGACCTCGCCCGCGCCGGTACGGCGCGGGAGCAGCACGATCGGCCGGGCGCGGTCGGTGAGCAGCCGTGCGGCCGACTCGTCGACGACGGTCAGCCGCTCGACGGTGGCGAGGTCCCGCACCAGCACGGCGAACGGCTTGGCCCCCCGGCGCTTGCGCTCGCGCAGGCGGACGACGGCGGCGTCGTCCCCGGCACGGCACGCCAGGTGGTACCCGCCGAGCCCCTTGACGGCGAGCACGCCCCCTCCGGCGAGCAACCGGCGGGCCGCGGCCAATGCGGGTTCGGTGCCGGTCACCGGCTCGCCCGCCGGCGCCACGAACTCCAGGCGGGGCCCGCAGTCCGGGCAGGCGATCGGCTGGGCGTGGAAGCGGCGGTCGGTCGGATCGCGGTACTCCCGGGCGCAGGCCGCGCACATCGGAAAACCGGCCATGGTGGTGTTCGCCCGGTCGTACGGCAGATCGGTGGTGATGGTGAACCGCGGGCCGCAGTGCGTGCAGGTGAGGAACGGGTGCCGGTAGCGCCGGTCGGCCGGGTCGCGCAGCTCGGCGAGGCAGTCGTCGCAGGTGGCCACGTCGGGGGCCGCCAGGGTGCGGTCCGCCGACGAACGCGCCGAGGCGTCGATCCGGAAGCCGCTGCCGCCGCACGGCGGCACCGGTGTCTCCAGCACCCGTTCCACGACGGCCAGCGGTGGCGGCTCGGTGCGCAGTCGCGCGGCGAAGGCGGCCACCGCGGCCGGCGTGCCCTCGACCTCGGCCACGACCCCGCCGCTGTCGTTGTGCACCGCTCCGGCCAGCCCGAGCTCGGTGGCCAGCGCATGCACGAAAGGCCGGAAACCCACGCCCTGGACGATGCCGTGGACGACGAACCTGCGGCGCGACCGGGCGGGACCGGGCACCGGCGCCGGACCGGGCGGCCCGATCCGCACGCCGGCGACCACCCCGCTGTCCCGGTCGACAGCACCGCCGCACGCCGCCGCGGACGCGGGCGACGGACCACGGCTCACATCCGCTCGATCTTCACGTAGCGGACCAGCGCAGGGAACTCCTTCCACAGCAACCCGACGGCCACCACCAGCGGGAACAGCAGCACCCATCTCGGTATGTACATGGTCTCCTCCTGACCTCGGTGCCGCCCCCGTCCGGGGCGGCGATCAACCGGGCGGCAGGTTGGGCATGATCGGCAGGATCGCGTCGTGCTTCTTCGGGTTGATCCCGGTGGAGCGGCGCGCGTCGGCCGTGCCGTCCGGGTGGTGCCCGGTCTGACCCTCGTAGGGGCCGTGGTTGCCCTGCTTCACCCCCTTGGTGTGGGACCCCGTGTCGGGCCGGGCGTCGGGTTTGCCGACCCGGATCCCGGCCGGCCTGTTCTCGGTCGTCATCGGCTCCTCCTGTCAGTAGGTGCTGCGCCGCGGCTCGGCCAGCCCGTCGAAGAACTCCCGGATCGCCGGCCAGACCGTGCTGCCGCCGGAGAGCCCCCTCCACTCCCGCTTGATCACGGCGACCAGCCGGTAGCAGTCGTCGATCGGGACCAGCCAGTGCTCGTCGGCGCCGCGGGCGGTGTCGAGCAGCAGCGCCTGCACACCGGGAGCCATGCCGGCCAGCTCCGGGCAGCGCTGCTGCAGGGCCTGCCACGTGCCGGCGTCGACCTCCGACCGGGTCGGACCCATGGGACTGGGATAGTTCGCGAGCACCGATCCGTCGCACTGCACGACGAAGAAGACCAGACCCACCGGCACGCCGAGCTCCTTCGGCGACAGGTCGGCCAGCCGTTGCCGGGTCTCCGGGACGAGCTGGTAGTGCCCACGGCCGGCGGCGTCGCGCTGGAACAGCAGCGTGCAGGCCTGGCAGGTGCACATCAGCTCCCCGGCCTGCTGGTCGAGGACGTGCCGGTGCTGCTCCGGCACGGCGAGCCCGCACATGTCGCAGCGCTCGACGTCGTCGATCGCGGGGCTCGCCGACCGGCGGACCACGCGCTCCAGCGCTCCGGTGCTCACAGCTGCTCCGCAGGGCGACGGGACGCCTCCGGCGCGCTCACCGTGGGCTCGATCGGACCGGTGGGCGCAACAGCGCATCGAGCGGGATGAAGGTGGCCGGGCGGGGCACTTCGGGCGTCACCGCCCGGACCTCCGACAGCTCCGGCGCGGCCGCCAGCACCGCGTCCCGGACGACGTCGCCCAACGGGGCGGCCGCCGACGCACAGCCACAGCCGCTCCCGCCCTCCTCGACGACCCGCACCTCCGCCACGCCGGCGCCGATGCGGAGCAGCGTGATCTCGCCCGTCGATCCGACCTCGGCCCGGACCTCGTCGAGCGCCCGGGCGATCCGCTCCTCGACGGGGGCAGGGTGGATGCCGTGCAGCGCCAGCAGGTGTCCGAGCAGGTCGTCTCCGGTGAAGGCCTCGACGAGCGGCGTCCCCGTGGAACCCGTCGCGCCGGATGCGTAGGCCATCGCCCGGGTGAGCGCCGCGCCGTAGACCTCCGCCAGCGCGGCGACGGCTTCGAGGGCCAGCTCGCCGGCCGGCCCCGGGATCTCCTCCACCCGGCCGAGCAGCTCGTCGAGCTCGGCGAGGCGCTGCTCGACCTCCGCGTCGCCGAGCGGGTGCCCTGCCGGTGGCGGTCCGTCCGGCGGCGGCACGCCGGCAGCGGCGAACAGGCCGGCGACCGCGGCATCCGCCGCGCCGGCCACGGCGTGATCGGTCGCGGCGTGATCGGTCGCGGCGTGATCGGTCGCGGCGTGATCGGTCGCGGCGTGATCGGTCAGAGCGGGCTCAGCCACCATTGCCGGCTCCGAACATCGGCGAGTGCAGCTTCTGCAGCGTGCGTCCCTCGCCGAGGTACATGTGCACGCCGCACGGCAGGCACGGGTCGAAGCTGCGGACCGCGCGCATGATGTCGACCCCGCGGAAGTCGTCCGGCCCGTTCTCCTCGAAGATCGGCATGTCCCCGACGGCGTCCTCGTACGGGCCCGGCGTCCCGTACATGTCCCGCGGGCTGCCGTTCCACGGCGTCGGCGGGTACGGGTGGTAGTTCGCGATCTTGCCGTCCTTGATCACCAGGTGGTGGGACAGCACGCCACGGACGGCCTCGTGGAAGCCCACGCCGATGGCCTCGTCGGGCACCTCGAAGTCCTGGAAGACCTTGGTGTCCCCGGCCCGCATCCGCGCCATGCCCTGCTCGAGGAAGTAGATGGCCATGGCGGCGGCGTAGGCGATGAAGTAGACGCGGGCGCGGTCCCGCTCGAGCGCGTTGGACCACTTCGGGATCGTCCACTCGATCGTCTGCTCGGGCAGCTCGTGGCTCTTGGGCAGGCTGATCTGCACGCTGTGCCCGGTGGACTTGACGTACGGGGTGTCCACCAGCCCGGCCAGCGCCGTCGTGTACAGGCGGGCGAACGGGCCACCGCCGGTGTCCAGCGCGAGGTGCTCGCCGGTGTCCGGGTGCAGCCAGCGTGGGCTCATCACCCAGCTGTACTTGTCGCCGAAGTCCCGCTTGCCGGGGGCGGGGAGCGTCGTCTGGTTCCACGGGTGTCGCATGTCCACCGGGTTGCCGAGCGGGTCGTGCGTGACGAACGGCTCCTCGTTGACCCAGTCCTGGTAGTAGGAGCTGCCGAGCAGGATCCGCATCCCCAGGTTGATGTCGACCAGGTCGGTGGTGAGCAGCTTCCCGTCGATGACGATGCCGGGCGTCACGTACATCGCCTTGCCCCACTCGTTCATGTTCTCGTACCGGTAGTCGACGACCTCCGGGTTCTGCCACGCCCCCCAGCAGCCCAGCAGCACCCGCCGCCGACCGACCTCCTCGTAGCCGGGCAGGGCCTCGTACCAGAAGTCGAAGACGTCGTCGTTGAGCGCGACCGCCTTCTTGCAGAAGTCCAGGATCGAGATCAGCTTGCTCAGGTAGTCGGTGAACAGCGTCGGCTCGGGCATCGTGCCCACGCCGCCGGGATAGACCGTGGAAGGGTGGACGTGCCGTCCCTCCATCAGGCAGAACATCTCCCGGGTGGTCCGGCTGACCTTGAGCGCCTCCTTGTAGACGTCCCCTTCGAACGGGTTGAACGCGCGCATGATGTCGGCGATCGTCCGGTAGCCGTGCATGCCGGCGTGCGGCGCCTCGGTGTTCTCCGCCCGCGCCAGCACGCTGGGGTTGGTGTCCTTGACCATCGCCTCGCAGAAGTCCACGAAGACGAGGTTGTCCTGGAAGATCGTGTGGTCGAACAGGTACTCGGCCGCCTCACCGAGGTTGATGATCCACTCGGCCATCGGTGGCGTCTTGATCCCGTAGGCCATGTTCTGGGCGTACACGGAGCAGGTGGTGTGGTTGTCGCCGCAGATGCCGCAGATCCGGCTGGTGATGAACCCGGCGTCCCGCGGGTCCTTGCCCTTCATGAAGACCGAGTAGCCGCGGAACAGCGACGAGGTGCTGTGGCACTCGGCCACCCGCTGGTTGGCGAAGTCGATCTTCGTGTAGATGCCGAGGTTGCCGATGATCCGGGTGATCGGGTCCCAGGACATCTCGACGAGTTGCCCGGGCTCTGCTGCGGCGGGGCGTCGCTCCGTCGTCGTCATGTCCTGCTCCTCGGGTCGTGGGCTGTCCGGTCGAGTTCGGTTCTCACGGGCGGTACCGCGGGTCGTAGCCGGTGGTGAGGACGTCCCGGTTGTGCCGCCACTTCGGCTCGCGGTTGGCGGTCGCGTTGGTGATGCCGCGCATCCGGCGGACGAAGGCGCCGTAGGGCTTGCCGAGCATCGAGCTCAGGCTGCCGCCGGGCGGCATGTCCATGAACGGCATGAACTTGTCGGGGAAGCCGGGCATGGTGCAGGCGATGCAGATCCCGCCCACGTTGGGGCACCCGCCGACGCCGTTCATCCAGCCGCGCTTGGGCACGTTGCAGTTGACGACCGGTCCCCAGCAGCCGATCTTCACCTGGCACTTGGGCGAGTTGTAGTCCTTGGCGAAGTCGGCCTGCTCGTAGTACGAGCCGCGGTCGCACCCCTCGTGCACGGTCTTGCCGAACAGCCACTGCGGTCGCAGCAGCGAGTCCAGCGGCGGCGGAGGCGCCGAACCCGCCGCGTGGTACAGCACCCAGGTCAGCGTCTCCATGAAGTTCTCCGGCTGCACCGGGCAGCCGGGGATGTTGACGATCGGCAGCGCCCCGGCGGACTTGAAGTCCCAGCCCAAGTAGTCGGCCAGCCCCATCGAGCCGGTCGGGTTGCCGGCCATGGCGTGGATGCCGCCGTAGGCGGCGCAGGTCCCGATCGCGACGACCGCCCACGCCTTGGGCGCCAGCTGGTCGATCCACCAGTTGAGGGTCAGCGGCTGGCCGGTCTCGAGGTCGTTGCCGAACGAGGTCCAGTAGCCCTCGCCGTTGATCTTCTCGTTCGGGATCGATCCCTCGATGACCAGGATGAACGGTGCGTCGAGCTCGCCGCGGGCCGCCGCCCGGAAGGCGGCCAGGAACTCCTCGCCACCGACGGTCGGGGACAGCACCTTGTTGTGCAGGTGGACCGTCGGCAGGCCGGGGATCATGCCGGTGACGACGTCCTCGATCGACGGCTGGCTCGACGCGGTGATCGACACGGTGTCGCCGTCGCAGCTCATCCCCTCCGAGATCCAGAGGATGTGCACCTCGTCGAAGCCCTCCGCCGCCGGCCGGGTGGCTGTGGCCATCTCGCTCATCGCGTGCTCCTCCCTCGCCGGTTCCCCGTCGTCCCTCGGTGCGCGTTCACGTCCGGGGCCTGCCTTGCAGCCGGTCCCGCAGCCGGTCGTAGATCGCCGCGACCGGGGCTGCGAGGGCCAGCAGCGGCGGCTCGTCCGGGGCGAGCGGGTGCGGCCGGGTCGGCGCCTTCTGCTTGGCCTCGTCGAGCTCGGCACCCAGTTCGGCCAGCGCCTGCTCGTCGAGCTCCCGGCGCAGCCTCGGCATGAGCTCGTCCTCGTCCTCCCGGACGTGCGCGGTGACGACCTCCCGCAGCGTCGCCATGGCCCCGTCGGTCCGCCCGTCGCCCTCGCCCTGCCGGTCGAGGTCGATCAGCTGGCGCTTGACCGCGGCGTGCCGGTCCAGGCGCCGGCTGATCACGGCGTCCCCGTCGGGCAGCACCCGCTTCGCCAGCGGGTAGAACATCAGCTCCTCCAGGGCCGCGTGCTTGGACAGCTCCCGGATCAGCACCTCCACCACGCCGCGGCGCTGGGCATCGGAGGCCGCGGCGGAGTAGTCGCGGAACAGCTGCTCGACCATCCGGTGGTCGTGGCTGAGCAGTTCGATGGCGTCCATCGCCGTCCTTCCCCTCGTGCGTCGCGGACGTCGGTCAGGCGACCTCGGCGGCGGCTCCTTCCCGGTCGTGCGATCGGCGCAGCAGGTCCCGGACGACGTCGACGGCCAGCCGGCACGCGGGCTCGACCGCGGCCTGCACCTGCTCGGACAGCTCCATGCGCTCCTCGAGCACGGCGGGGCGGCAGCCGACCACGAGCACCCGCTCGACCGGACCGCCCCGGCCGGCGGTCCCGCCCAGACCGCGCAGCAGGTCGATGACCGCGAGCGGGCTCATCCCGTGCGCGTCGACCGCCGGCGCCGCGAGGACGTCGGGTCGCCGGCCGGCGTCGTCGCCGAGCGGGACCTCCAGGACGGCGAGGGTGCCGGGCGGATCGGCGAGCGGGACGGCGTCGACCAGGACGACCGTCGAGTACCGGCCGTCGAGCAGTTCGTAGGCCAGGTGCACGCCGCGGATCCCGTAGTCGACGACGTCGACGCCGTCCGGCAGGTCGTCGCGGTCGATGCGGGTGGCCACCTCGACGCCGAAGCCGTCGTCCCCCAGGAAGACGTTGCCGATGCCGGCGATCAGCACGCGGCCCGCGCTCATCGGGGGCCGTCCCCGGGCAGCGGCTCGATCTCCTCGGGCGCGAACTGGTAGTGCCGGCCGTACCAGTCGAACAGGTCGGCGCCCGGGTCGTCGTCGAGCACGACCGCCACGAACCGGCTGCCGTCGACGTCGAGCAGGACGGCCTCGACCCGGGCCGTGCGCCCGGCGAGGAAGACGTCGTGCGCGTCGGTGCCGTGCGGGCGGGGGCGCAGCCGCACCCGTGATCCTCGGGACACGCGCACGCCGTCGACGACGACGGCGTCGGTCTCCGGGCGGACGTCGTCATCCGCCCCCGGCTCCCACCAGGCCCGCTCCTCCGACCGGACCGCGGGCGCCGTTCGTCGGACCGGCCGCAGCGACCGCACCGCCCCGTGCAGCCGGGCGAGGACCTCCTCCGGGAGGTGGTCGACGCGATCCAGCAGCGCCGCCGCCTGCGGGTCGGTCGCGCGGACCTCGCGCTTCTCGTCGTCGGTCAACGTCATCGTGCGCAGCGACAGGATCTCGTCGATCTCGCCGGAGTCGAACAGCGGACCGGGGCTCTCCGGGGCGATCTGCGGGTGGTCGTAGAGGATGATCGGCGAGGAGAGGACGACGTCCCGCCCGCCGTCCCGGCCGGCCAGGACCGGATAGGTGTGCACGTTGCGGCACTCCCCTGCGGCGACGGCGGCCCAGACCGGCGGTTCGAGCAGCGAGACGAAGCGGCTCCCCCGGAGCGCCAGCAGGCTGTGCGCGGCCACCAGCGAGATCCGCAGCGCATCCGGTCGCGAGGCGATCTCCGGCGCGTCCGCGGTGTTCTCGACGACCAGCCGCAGCCGGTGCAGGGGGAACGGTGCCTCCGCCGGCGACAGCTCGAGGCGCATCGTCGCCTGCACCGGCCGGCGGCGCCGCACGATCCGGCCGACCGTGACGCCGGACCCGCTGCGCAGCTCCTCGATCTCCTCGCCGCCGGGAGCGGTCGCCGGCCACGTCCGCGGCCCGTCGCGCAGTTCGTCCAGCCCGCAGTCGACCTCGACCTCGCGGGGCACGGCCTCGTCGAAGGTGAGGTGCCGCTGCCCGTCGACGTCGAGCGCATCGACCTCCGCCCAGCCGCCGTCCGGCGTCGGCGCCTCGGCCGCCCGGTGCTGCACCTGCAGGAAGCGCAGCACGACCCGCACCGAGCGGGCCTCGGAACCGGACCGCGGCTCCAGCAGGCAGTCGGTCTGCTGGTACCAGGCGTCGGCCGAGCCGGCGACGCCGGTGTCGGCCGTGCCCGCCGCCACCACGAAGTTCCGCGGGGCCAGCACGCCGAACTGCCAGCGCACCCGGTTCTTCGGCGAGGACCGCCGGTACGGGTAGAGGAGGTACCCCTCGTAGAGGACGGCATCGGCGACGGCCACGGCGTGCTCCAGCCCCGACGGCGCGACCGGTGCGGCACCGGGAGCGGTGGGCGACCGCAGCAGGGTCACGGGAGCCTGGCCGCCCTCCGGCGGCAGGCCGTCCTGCCGGGCCGCCGCGCTCACCGCGCGTCGGCTTCCGCGATCAGGTGTTCCCCGGCGACCGGGTCGGGTGGCCGGGGCCGCCGGCACCGCGGAGCCTGAAGACCGACGTCCCGCATCCGCTTCACCCCTGTGGGCTGCCGCTCGATTCGTGGATGTGACGTCGAGCACACACCCGACCGCCGAGGTCTGTCAACCGGGAGGGAGCAGGCCCGGCCGGAGGGCACGGAGCCAGCCGTACCAGGCGGGCATCCCGTCACCGCGAGTAGCCGAGATCTGCAGGACCTCCGCCGCGGGATGGAGCGACCGGACCTGTCGGGCGCAGCGCTCGGGGTCGAAGTCGACGTAGGGCAGCAGGTCGGCCTTGTTGATCAGGACCAGGTCGGCGGTGCGGAACATGTGCGGGTACTTCACCGGCTTGTCGTCGCCTTCCGGGACCGACATCACCACCACCCGGGCGGTCTCCCCGAGGTCGAACAAGGCCGGGCAGACCAGATTGCCGACGTTCTCGACGAGGACGAGCGAGGAGTCCGGCGGATCGAGCGCCTCCAGGCCGCGGCGAACCATGTCCGCGTCGAGGTGGCAGCCCGCCCCGGTGTTGATCTGCACCACGGGGCAGCCGGTCGCCCGGATGCGTTCGGCGTCCAGGTGCGTCTCCTGGTCTCCCTCGATGACGGCGACCGGCCACTGGACGCCCAGTTCCCGCACCGTGCGCTCGAGCAGCGTGGTCTTCCCCGAGCCGGGGGAGCTCATCAGGTTGACCACGACGATCCCCCGCCCGGCGAGCGAGCGACGGTTCCGCACGGCGAGGTCCTCGTTCTTGGCCAGCACGCGCGCCTCGAGGACGACGGTGCGACCCGTGTCCCCCGACGGACCGTGCGGATGGGGGTGGGCTGCGTCGTCGGGCAACGTCGTCAGCCGGACGCCGGCATCGCCCTCGCAGCCACACGTGCCGCACATCTCAGGCCACCTCCACCGAGCGGACGAGCAGTTCGGAGCCGGCGGTCACGGCGACGTCGGCGCTGCCGCACGGGCAGAGCACGACCAGGCCCTCGGTACCGAACTCCGTACCGCAGCTCCTGCACCGCGCCCGGCCCCCGGGTTCCTCGATCACCAGGTCGGCACCTTCGAGCGGCGTGCCCTCGGCGACCAGCTCGAAGGAGAACCGCAGCGCATCGGGTACGACACCCGACAACCTGCCCACGACCAGCCTGAGGGACCGCACGCGCTGGTCGCCGGTCCGCTCCCGGACGGCGTCCACCACGGCCTGGCTGATCGCGAGCTCGTGCACTGCGCACCCCCTGCGGGTCGTGCCGCACGACCCGTCCTAGCCCTCATGCGGGGCGGGCGCAAGCCCGGGCCGGCAGAGTCAGCCCTTGCCTGGCTTCCAGGACGATGCGGCCGGACGCCGCTCACCACGAGCAGCGGGTTCTCGGTGACCCATGACGTCGAGCAGCACGTGGAGAGAGGGCATGGCCGCTGCGCCGTGGGCGCTCGTCGTCGACGTCGGACGGCATCGTGATCGTGATCGTGATCGTGATCGTGATCGTGAGGAAGGTTACCTACCGATCTGGTCGGTACACCTACCGATCTGGTCGGTCATCCGTACGCTGGGCGCGTGGCACCTCCCTTCCGGCAGCAGATCGACGAGGGCATCCTCGACCGGGCTGCCGCCCTCTTCGCGCGCCGCGGCTTCACCAAGACCTCGGTCCAGGACGTCGCGGACGCGGTCGGCCTGTCCAAGGCGGGGCTGCTGCACCACTACGCGAGCAAGGAGACGCTGTACCGCTCCGTGCTGACCCAGGCCGGTGTCCTCGGGCAGCGTGTGCTCGGCTCCGTCGGCGAGCTGCCGCCGGGGCCTGAGCGCGACCGGCGCGCCCTCGAGGTGCTCGTCGACGTGGCGCTCGCCCATCCGGGGATGGTGGCGCTGCTCCTGGCGCCGATCACGCAGAGCGACCAGAACCGCCAGGCCCCGGAGCTCGAGGCCGTCGGCGCAGCGGCGTTGCAGGCGTTCGGCGTCGATCCGGGAACGCCCGCCTCCGAGCGGGCGATCCGGGTGCTGGGCGCGCTCGCCGCGCTGGCGGTCCTCAGCCTCACCGCGCACCAGGAGGACGACACGACGAGGTGGCGCGCCTCGATCATCGCGACCTGCTTCGACGCCCTCGGCCACTCCCGGCCCGGCGTCGCTCTTCCCGATCCCCACCAGGTGGAGGCCTGATCCCGCATGGCTGTCTTGTTGTCCCGACTCGGGGCCCTCGCGCACCGGCGCCGGCTCCCGGTGATCCTGGTCTGGCTGGTGGTCCTCGTCGCCGGCGGAGCGGGCGCGGCCACCCTCGCCGGTGAGACGTCCGACGCCTTCAACATCCCCGGCCAGGAGTCGACCACCGCCCTGGAGCGGATCGACGAGGAGTTCGGCAGCGCCGGAGGAGCGTCGGCCCGCGTCGTGGTCGCTGCGCCCGACGGCGGGACGCTGACCACGCCCGAGAACGCGGCCGCGATCCAGCAGCTGGTCGCCGAGCTGGGCGGGCTGCCCGGGGTCGCCGGGGCGAGCAACCCGCTGGACCCCGCGGCACCCGCGGTCAACGCCGACCAGACCACCGCCTACAGCACGGTGACCTTCGCCGCCGGACTGGGCGAGGTCACCCCGGAGCAGCGGGATGCGCTGCTGGAGGCGGTCGAGGCGGCCGGCGACGGCGCGCTGACCGTCGAGGTGACCGGCCAGGCGATCCAGGAGCCGCCGCACGTCGGCGGCCCCTCGGAGGTCATCGGCGTCGTCGTCGCGCTCGTCGTCCTCGCGGTGACCTACGGCTCGCTCGTCACGGCCGGCATGAACCTGCTGACCGCCGTCGTCGGCGTCGGCATCGGTGTCCTCGGCGTGACCGTCGCCACCGGCTTCGCCGAGCTCTCCTCGACCACCCCGATCCTCGCGGCGATGCTGGGCCTCGCCGTCGGCATCGACTACGCGCTGTTCATCGTGACCCGGTTCCGGCAGGAGCTGCGGCACGGGTCGCCCGTGGGCACCGCCATCAGCACCGCCGTCGGCACCGCCGGTTCGGCGGTGGTCACCGCCGGGCTGACTGTGGTCATCGCCCTGCTCGGACTCGCGGTCGTCGGCATCCCCTTCCTCACCCAGATGGGCATCGCCGCGGCCGCGACGATCGTCGTCGCCGTCCTGGTGGCGATCACCCTCGTGCCGGCGGCACTGAGCTACCTGGGCCGCCGGGCGCTGCCCCGCCGGCAACGCGCCGTCACGGACCCCGCCGCCTCTCGCTGGATGGAGCGGGAGGACGCCGGTGACCGCGGCTTCCTCGCCGGCTGGGTCGCCACGGTGACCCGCCACCGCGTGCTCTCCCTGCTGCTGGCCGTGGTGGTGCTCGGCGTCATCGCCATCCCGTTCTTCTCCATGCGCACGACGCTGGTGCAGGAGCCGGCCGAGGACTCCACGGCCGCACGGGCCGACCAGCTGCTCGCCGAGGGCTTCGGCGAGGGTTTCCTCGGCCCGCTGACCATCCTGTTCGAGGGCGACGGGGCGCCCGAGGCCGCGGCCTCGGCCGGCGCCACGATCGCCGAGGTGGACGACGTCGCCCTGGTGACCCCGCCGACGCCCAACGCCGACGGCACTGCGGCGCTGCTCAACGTCATCCCCGGGTCGGGCCCGGCCACGGCCGAGACCGAGCAGCTCGTCGAGGACCTGCGCGCGGAACTCGCCGACCTCGACGGGGTCGAGGCCTCGGTCACCGGCGCCACCGCGGTCAGCGTCGACGTGGCGGAGAGCCTCAACGAGGCGCTGCCGGTGTACCTGCTGCTCGTCGTCGGCCTGGCGCTGGTGCTGCTGGTCCTGGTCTTCCGCTCGCTGCTGGTGCCGCTGGTCGGCGTCCTCGGCTTCGTGCTCACCGTCGGCGCGTCGCTCGGCGCCGCCGTCGCGGTGTTCCAGTGGGGCTGGCTGGCCGACCTGGTCGCCCTGGAGGTGACCGGACCGCTGATCAGCCTGACGCCGATCCTGGTGATCGGCATCCTGTTCGGCCTGGCGATGGACTACCAGATCTTCCTGGTCTCCCGGATGCACGAGGCGCACAGCCACGGCGCCGCGCCGCTGGAGGCGATCCGCACCGGGTTCCGCCAGGCGGCACCGGTCGTCGTCGCGGCCGCGCTGATCATGTTCTCGGTCTTCGCCGGCTTCGTGCCGGCGGGCGAGCCCACGATCAAGTCGATCGCGTTCGCCCTGGCCGCGGGCATCCTGTTCGACGCCTTCGTGGTGCGCATGGTGCTCGTGCCCGCCGCGCTCGCGCTGCTGGGTCACCGGGCCTGGTGGCTGCCGCGCTGGCTGCAGCGGCTGCCGGTTCTCGACGTCGAGGGGGCCGCCCTGGAGAAGTCGGGCCCCGCGCACGACCGGGAGGCGGTCGGCGCCGCACCGCGCTGATCCGCACCACGCACCGCCGGACGGCCCGCCTGCTCGTGCAGGCGGGCCGTTCCGCGTCCGGGGAGCAGGCGCGCCACCGACCGGCGTCCGGAAAGCACGCGTCGCCGACCGGCGTCCGGAAAGCACGCGCCGCCGACCGGCGTCCGGAACGAGCAGGCGCGCCACCGGCCGGCGTCCGAGACCTGCAGGCGCCCCACCGGCCGGGGTCCGGAACGCAGGCGCGCCACCGGCCGACGTGCGGGACGTGCAGACCTGTCGCGCTCCCCCGGACCGATCGGGCTGGCCGAATTCTCCCGCGCGATCCGGTCCGCCGGTCCAGTCTGGCGGCGACGAGCGCGGCCTGCTGCCGCCTCCCGGGCGCTGACGGTGCTGGTCGCCGTCGAGCCGTCTCCCGGGCGCTGCCGGGCTCCGTGTCAAGGCCGTGTCTGCATCTGTGGATACGGCGTTGACCTGCGAATTCCGTCCTGCGGATGTCGTCGACCGGCGGTAGTATTCGCACATGTGTTCGACAGGTACGTCCGATGCGATCGACCGGTTGGTCGCCGCGCTGGACGACCTGGCCGCCCAGGACCTGACGGCTGCGTTCGGGCCGCAGCTGATCGAACACCTCGCTCCGCTGCTGGTCGCCGGGAACCGGCTCACTACCGAGATCGCCCGGACCCTCCGCCAGTGCGAGCTGACCGGAGCAGCCGAGCACGACGGGCATAAGACCATGGCCTCCTGGCTGCGCGGGCACGCCCGCTTCTCCCCGGCCGCCGCGTTCCGGCTGGTGACCACCGGGCGGGCGATCGAGGCCCTCCCGGCG
>NZ_FOAO01000036.1 GCF_900109665.1 Blastococcus sp. DSM 46786 | reverse complement strand
CGTCGACCCGGGCCGCCAGGGCGGGGGAGCCCAGCAGGAAGTCGATCCGCATGCCCTCGCGACGGGGGAAGCGCAGCTGGGTGTAGTCCCAGTACCTGCCGCTCGCGTTCGCTGACCTGCGAGACGACGCGCACTTGCCCTTCGAGCTGCAGAGATACATGCCAGCCAATCAGTGCCAACCGATACCAATTACAAGATCATGTGCCCCAAATGTGCCCCACCAGGGTTTCCGGCTTCTCGGCGGGCGGTGCTGGCGATCCGATCCTCCCGGCTCCGCCAGTGCGCGTCCCGCAGCACGAGCGCGCGAGCCCACGCGCTCGCCGCCTTTCACGCTCACTGCGTCAGGCCGGGGAACGGGCCGAAGGCGGGCTCCGCACGGCGGCCTTTCCGTGCTCACGGGGTCCCCCTCCTGCTCACGGCCTACCCTGCAGATGACGCTCCTGAGGCCTCGCGTCGTCGAGGTGGCCAAGCTCAGGCGTCCTTCGGTGAGCGGCGACACGCCGCCCTGGCGCGACGCGCCGCCAGCTAACTGGCTGTGTGCTCCGGATCGTTGTGTCGGTATCCGCAGGCATGATTCGCTCGAAGTGGTGAGCAGGCCTGGACAAGACGACCGCTCGGGCGTATCGACCGGGGCGCAGTTAAGGTCGGGTCAAACCGAAGGGGGTCACATGACGGCGACAGTTGCCGACTGGCAGGAAACGGGGCCTGTTGACCTGCGTGGGTGGGATCCATTGGCCGCGGACCGGGCTGCTGAGCGCCTGGAGCGGCGTGCCCGCGACCTCGCGCTCCGGATCGTCAACCGCCCGGAGATCCACTCTGCCGACGAGGTGCTACACGCGGTCTCAGTGGAGACCAGCCCGGACGCTGCCGCAGCGGCGATCGTCGCGCTTCTCTCCGAGGGGCAGCTCCGGCTGACTGGCCAGCACCGGCTCCTCCCGGGCGAGGCCGACTTTCAGTAGGCCATCCACGAGTCCAGGGCCGACTGCCCAGTCCGGCCGCGTAGCCGACCGTGCAGGTCGATCGCCTGGGCCTCGGTCAGCATGGCGATGTAGTCGGCGACGCAGCGGGCGAGGCGCGCGGTCCTGTCGCGGTAAGTGCTCGCACCCGGCTCGTCGTCGGACATGTGCCAGAGGTCGACCAGCCGCTTCGGGACCCGGTACTCCTCCCCCTCCTTGCGCGCGCGGGGGAACCACTCCATCAGACCCTCGAACAGTTCGGCCATCAGCCGACGGTTGCCCTCCTGCATGGTGGCCAGCGCCGGGTCGTGGATCACGTAGAACCAAATCAACTGCTTGAGCATCTTGACGGCGTACTTCGTCTGCGCTGGCACGTCGATCGGGTCGTCCAGCGGTCCGACCCGGACGGCGCTCACGAAGCTGTTGATCATCTGGCCGGACGCCTGCTGGAGGGCGGCCAGGTCGTCCGAGCCCCCGCGGTAGTGCTTCGAGCGGCTCAGGAATGTCTCGGCGACAGTTCGGAAGGAGCGTTCCGCGAAGTCCGGGCTGAACTCCGGGTCTTTGGGCGCCAGCTGCTTCGTTGCCGCGGCGATGAAGCGCGACATCTCGCGGCCGTCGGTGTCAAGTAGTCGGGCGATTGGAATCCGGCCGGCGCGCAGGAAGTCCTCCAAGTCGTGGACGGCGTAGGTGACGTCGTCCGCCCAGTCCATGACCGCAGCCTCGAGGCTCTGGGCCCCGTCGGGGGACCCCTGGCGGGCAGTGGCGAAAGCCTCGCGCTCCGTTGGGTACGCGTTCCACTTCTGGTGAGGGCCCCGCTGCCCCTCCGGGCGCATTCGTGGGTACTTGATCAGCGCGTTCAGCGTCCGAGGATTGAGTCCGAGCCCGAGGCCGGTCTGCGGCCCCCGCCGGAGGATCTTTGTGACCAGGCGGAAGGTCTGGGCATTGCCCTCGAAGCCATCCAGGCCGCTGCCCTCGCACCACTCGTTGAGAACGGCCTCGCCGACGTGCCCGAACGGCGGGTGCCCGAGGTCGTGGGCGAGGCCGGCAGCCTCCGCCGCAGCGATGTCGATGCCGCCCCACGGTGCGAGGCGCGCGTCGCTGCTCGGCGCGCGGTTGAGGTGCTCCGCGAGCCGCCGCGCGATCTGCGCGACCTTCAGCGTGTGCGTCAGGCGGTTGTGGAACAGCGGGATCTCGCCGACGGCAATCACCTGGGTCACGCCGCCGAGGCGCCGGAACCCGTCGGAGTACAGGATCCGGTCAACCCCGTGCTCAGACTGGCTCCGCCGGTCCCGGGTAGGAACCTCCTCCGCGACCGTGTTCTCCTCGCTCACCGGCCGCACACCCCCGCGTTACCTTTCCCTCGGACGGGTCGGCTCGCGGCCTTGCCCGGCTCCGGGGCTCGTAGTTTCATCGGGCACGTCTCCTCTGTCTCGATCCGGACGGCGGGACGAGGACGGGCCTCCAGCTGCAACTGGGGGCCCGTTCGCTGTCTACTCGCCGGACCCGACGGCCGTCCTCGAACCTTGGTTCGAAATCCCACGCCTGTAAGGGCAAGAGGGACGGTAGGTGCACGCTCGGACAACGTCCAACCTCCGACGCACCAGGGTTCCGCACTACTTGTGGACAGGTCAGTGGACGGACGCATGTCGACATGTGAAACGCTCCGGGGACGCGTCGACGACGTGGCTGCTCCTCGACGGCCTGACCTGCAAAGAGCCTGCACACGCGCTGTGGACGGGAGAGAGTCGGGACAAACCTCGCGCGTCGGTCGCGAGGCGCGTCGCTGTGGAAGTCACCCGTGGGGACAAACGGGCGCCCTTCACGGGGGAGCCTGGCAGCGTGGTCCCTCGACAAGCATGTCGATCGGACGCGGCGTAGATCTCCTGGCGGTTCGTGGTCGAGGAACTGCAGCGCGCCGGAATCGAGGCGCATCTGGCTGGGCCGGCCGACGCCTCCGCCGCACGCGGATCGAAACGGCGCGCCAAGACCGACTGGGCGGACGCCCCGCTGCTGCATGATCTGCCCGCCGACGGCCCGTTGCCCGAGTCATAGATCTACCGGCGCAGGTGCTGGAGATGCGCGCCCGGCAGCTGATCCGCGATCTGCGTGAGCAGCACACCGCCTGGGGTGCAGCGCGTCCACGCCATCCTGCTGCACCACGGCGCCCCCGACGGTCACCGGCAGCCTGCTTGGACTGGACGACCGCGCCGCCTTGAGGCCGGCGCCGGTCCGCTACCGGGGCGACAGGCGGCGGCCGCCGCGCTGTGCACCGTCGACGCCCTGGTCGCCGAGTTCGATCCGCTGCGCAAGATGATCACCGCGTTCGCCGCCCGGGAGTCCGGCTGCCGGGCGCTACAGGCCGACTACGGCATCGCGCCGATCACCGCGCCCGCGTTGTGGACCGAGTTGGGCGATCCCGCCGGTTCCCCGCCTCTCGCAAGGCGGTGCTGCACACCGGGGCCTGGACATCACCGTGCACTCCTCCGACGGCAAACGGCCTCCCGGGCGCCTGTCCCGGCAGGGGGCGCCACCGCTGCGCTGGGCGCTGTTCGAGGCCGCCGAGTGCGTCGCCCGTCCCGGCTCTCCCGATCAGATCTACTACCGGAGGGTGGCCGACCGGGTCGGCGGCAACCGGGCCGCCTTACAGAATCGACCCAGGGGTGGTTTGGCGCAGTGGGCTGTGACTGAAAGCCTGTCCTGACCAGCATTTTCGCAGCTGGTCCGTGTCGGGTGCGGTTGGTCGATTCTGGTCGTATTGCAGACCAGCTGCGGACTGTGCGCGGACTTCGGTCGCCGCGGCAAGCGCTTCGGACGCGGGCTCGGAGGCAACTCCACCCCCCATCCCCGCGGGAGCCTCTCCGACTGCGCCGGCCGCCGGAAGGGCGCTGCGCGTCCCTTCGGGATGGGCCTCCGGCCCACCCTTCCCCCGGCGCTGCGCAGTCGGAGGGCAGCTGGTTATGGGGAAGCGGTTTGGCGTGGTGGGCTCGGTCAGGCGGCACGCAGTCGCTGCCCGTCGAAGCGCCCCTTCTGGTAGAGCAGGACGAAGTTCAGTCGGCCGTTGTGGAAGGCCTGTGTCTGAAAAGTCGTCATGCCGCGCTTCGTCTCGATGAGGAGGTCGTCGTTGTCCTCCAGCAGGCTGGTGGGGGCAATACGGCCAGCGGCAGCGATGGCTGGGTGCTCGGCCAACACCAAGGGGAGGGCGGCGAGGTCGGTGATCGACCCGAAGCGCTCGGCGAAGGCAGTCGACTCGGCGCACTGGTCGGCCATCAGCGGCAAGTACGGGCCGCGAGACACCCGTCGGGTGAAGCGGCCCAGGGTCAGAAGAGCAATGCGGTGGTGGCTGGTGGCCACGTACCGCCGGATCGCGGCATGGGCCGAGGTCTGAAACTCACCGCTCAAGTGGAGCGGCACTGCCAAACCAGGGGCGTAGCTGTCCGCCATGGTGGTGAAGCGACCTAAGCCAAACAGCAGTTCGGCTGAGAAGGCGTTGGCTTCCCATTCCATCGCGTCGCGGGTCTCGGGGCTAAGGGTGTTCTCGTCATCGGCGTAGTACGCCTGCTCCTGCCAAGGGAGCACCTGGTGGCCGAGTTCGTGGCCATGAACGAAGCGCCGGCGGGGGAGAGCCAGTTCAGCAGTGTTCAGATACACCCGCTTCTCGCGGTAAGCCAGGCCTCCCATGACCTTCTTCATGAGCTTGGCGGCGATGGCAGCGATCCCTGGCGGGACGTCGGCCCCGGCAAGGAAGAGCTGCTCCGCCGGCAGCAACCCCACAGCAGCTTCGACCGCAGCCAGCGGCGTGGGCGTGAGCTCCAGCGCATCGGCGGCGTGGAGTGCCCCCCGTGCGTACCTGCGGATGTCCTCAAGTGAGGCGGCATGAAGCGGCGGCATGGGCCTCTTTACCTACCTTGAGCTCGACGCACGCCTGGAACGGAGGAAGGCGATGTACTCAAGCAGTTCTCTGCGTTCGCTCTCCGTCAGCTCTTCGAGGGCGTTCATGGGGAAGCCGGCGAGAATGCCTCGCTGCGCCGTGTCGTCGCTGTGCGGGATGCGGTGGCCGGCTCGGAGGAGGAGGTCGCCGTAGTCCAGGTCATAGACCTGAGCTAGGTGGTACAGCATGTTGGGTGAGGGCTGGGTGACTGTGCCGCTCTCGATCTGGCTGAGGTAGCCGTTCGTTACGGCCTTGCCGGTTCGTTCTTCAACCGCGCGCAAGCTCAGGCCCAGCGCGGAGCGGGCCGACTTCAAGTAGGCGCCCAGGCTTTGGGAGCTCGCCGCACGGGAGGAATCCAAGTTGGGGGGCACCGCCCCATCATGACCGAGTCTGCTTAGTCGAGCAAGCATTGCGCGGTGCGGCTTGCGCGACGGGTGGTCGTGTGCTTAGCCTACTAAGCAGCGCTTGTGACGGCAGGCGCAACATCGAGTAGAACAGGAGACGACCATGGCCAAGGGCCACAGTCGAAGCGCCATCACCGGTAGGTACATCTCGAGGGCGGCCGCGGCCCGGCATCCGCGGACGAGCGTCACCGAGTCCGGGAGCAATCGAAACTCGGGCACCCACCACCGCTCCGCGATCACGGGTCACTACATCTCGGGGGCGGCGGCTGCTCGGCACCCGAGCACCAGCGTCACAGAGAAGGGCTGACCGCCGGACGATGAACAGGGCCCCCCGCAGTGCAAGTGCGGGGGGCCCCTGCCTCGTACAGCCCTGTCTACCAGGGACGATTAGGTGCGGTGGCAGATGCGGATGGCACAGTCAACTGCGTCGTCAGGCTTGGCCGGTGGCTGAACCCGAGGTGCTCGACCGCCCGCTGGTGGATCGCTCCGTCACTGTGGTGCGAGGGTGGCGGTGAGCAGTCTTAGCGGCTACGAAACGACCGGTGATGGCGCTGCGGCCGCGCACTGTGCTCACTCGGAAGGTGCCGGGGCTGACTTCGCGAACCGAGGTCTTGTTCGTGGACTTCACTGCCGCCTCCTCCTCAACGACGTCACCGTAGCGCCTCTACCTGACAACGGCTGGTGAGGCGGGGCCGTCATTCCCCCGCCAGGGTGGATAACCGCTCGGCCCACTCCTCCGACAGTTCGGCAAGGACCTCGGCCCACGCATCCAGATCCTGGTCCTCCAGCGGGGTGGGCGCGGCAGAGCTCAGGACGGCAGTGGGCAGGGGCGGTCCACCGGGCAAAGCCGCAACGCATGGCGCTGCTACCACCGACTGCCATCGCCGGGTGCTTGCTTCTTCGGAGAGGTCGCGCGCCAGGATGTCGGACAGGCCCAGGCACTGGCCGGCGATCCAGGGGCTGTCATGTCCCACGGGCACGCTGCGCAGCTGCTCCGGGTGTCGGTAGAGGCGGTCGTGGGAGCTCCAACGAACGATTTGGCCGCCCCCGTCGGCAAGCCACAGGGTCATGTTCGCGTTGTCGCCGAGCATGGGTCGAAGCCGAGCAAGGTCATCGGCCAGCTGGTCGGAGTGCTCTCGTTGGAGTCGGTCGAAGTCGCCCTGGATGGCAGTCCACAGAGTGCCGGCCCGAATCTTTGGGGCCAGGTAGCCCGGCTGAGTCAGAGCACTTATCTCGCGGATCGCCTGGGCGGCGTCGCTGTGGTCTTGAACCAGGACCGCTGCAACCCCAATAGCTGCCCATTGCGCCACCAAGGCGTCCTTGACTTGGTCGAACTGTTGTCGGGAGAGGCCGAAGCCTTCGCGAGCCAAGAGGACAAAGCCCTTGTCTGGGCGACTTGCGAGACCGAGCTCGTGTAGCCACTGGCGGATGTCACTGTCGCGGTAAGAGGTGCCGGCCAGCAGTAGTGGTCCGCGACTGAGGGCATCCTGGAGAGCGGCGACCTGCCACGGCTTGGACTGTGCGCTTAGGGTCGTAAAGTCTGAAAGCGTCAGGACGATCTTGCCCGTCTCGGCAGTGTCCCGGCCCAGGTAGCCGTGTAGGTGGTGAACCTCGAAGTCTCCTCGGGGGGCGCGGTCATCCTCGGTGTCTCGAGGGTGAATCCCGGCGTCCTGCCCGACTTCTTCCAGGGCGTCCTGTAGTGCGCGTTCGATCAAGAGGTCGAAGTTCAGGGTGAACAGTCCGACTTCTCCTACGGGGCGCTGAGCGGCAAGAGAGGCCACCGCGAAGTGAAGGGCGGCGGGCTCGGGCTCACCCAAGGACTCCGGGTATAGGGCACTGCGTACCAGCTCGACCCAGTCGCTGGCTCCGGCCCGCGCCGCCTCCGCTGCCAGAGAGGGGTCCTGTCGGGCAAGGAACGCCCGGGCGGTTTCCTCGTCGTCGATCGCGCCGCTCAGTCGCAGCAGTTGGGTCGCCAGGCGGTCCCAGTCAGGTAGTCCCGCCGCGGCGGACGCACCAGCGCCCAACAGAACGCTCACCTGATGGGCCAGAGTAATTGGACGCAAGCGCTCAAGCGTGGCTAGGTCGAGCTCGGCGGCGCTCACCCGCTCATGATCTCAGGCACAGGCTGGTCCAATCGATCCCCCCTACCCGAGACGATCTCCCGCTGCTGCCGCCCTCACTGTAATGACGACCGCGAAGTCATATCGTCTATCTGCTGTTCCACTCCGAGGATCCGGAAGGCAGGTCGCAGGAGTCGGTCGACTACGCGCTGGGGGTTCGAGTTGAGCTCGGTGGCGGTGGTCGTGGTGAGGCGGAGGTATTCGTCCTCTGGGTAGGTGGCTCCGTACAGGCCGGTCAGTCTCCCGCTGTTCGCCGGTGCTGCCGAGTGGCCCTCGAGACCGGCGAGCGCCAAGCCGATGTCCCAAGAGCCTGCGTATCCAGCTCGGTCGCCGAGTCGACCAGCCATGATCGTGAGCCATTCGGTGAGGGCCAGGACGCCACGGGTCGACATTAGCGGCTGGGGTGTTGCACCCCCTTGGCGTGCGTCATAGGTCAGCCTGCTGCAGGAGTAGAACAGGGTGCCGTCGTCCTCGATTCGCGCTGACCTCAGATGGGCCTCGATCTGCGACGCTGCATCCTTCAAGTTGGCAGCGCGGTTCCGCGGTACTTCGAAGTTGGACAACTCGGCGCCGTGTAGCACCCGCCGGACCTGATCAAGTTCGCCGATCGTCCAGCCGTCCGGGTCAAGGGGCAGTTCCACGGTGAGGTCATGGAACAGATTGCGGGGGGAGTCGACCTCGGCGGCCAGCGCGCCGCGCCGCCCAGCCCGGGGTCGGAAGAGGACATGCAAGACGCCCGGTCCGCCGAGGGTCGCTTGGTCGCGTGCGGCCGCGAATCGAACTTCAAAAGCGTTCCGGCGCTGTGCGTTCTCGGCCAGGCGCCGGCGCACCTCAAGATCGATAAGCGGTCTCTTACCGGTGTCACCGCGGCCCCAGTAGCGGCCCTCGACCATGTGAGGTCCGTCCGCGCTGGCATCCAGGACGATCAGCAGGCAGCCGCGCCCGTCGATCGAGGGGTGCGGCAGTGGAATTGACCGCACCACCAAGGGTGGGTCGATGCCGGCTCCGGCTACCTGGTCGATACGGTCCTGTAGGCCAGCGAGCGAGGTGCCCACGACCGCGCCGGCCTTGCCTGAGTCATCCTCGATCCCGATAACGAGGAGCCCACCGTCACAGGCCAGTGAAGCCAGGTCCTTGGCGAGCTCGCGGTTGGCTGCTTTGGAATCTGCGGGTACCGCCTTCTTGAGTTCCACCCAGTGGGTCTCGTCAAGAAGCCCTGCGGCGGCGGCAGACTCGACGTCCCCCCAGCTTCTCGGTGTCCAGCGCTCGACGGTGGGACCCATGTACAGGCTCATGGCGAACTGTAGGACGGAGCGCAGCCCGGGCGTGCGCTGGCCAGCCGCTCCGGCGACCTTCCCCTGGTCGGAGGCATGACGGTGAAAGCCAACTAGGCGCGAACGACGGGATCAAACAGCACGTACACGCCTCGGCAGAGATCTCCGCCCCGTGTGATGCCGCCTACTCGAGGCTCCCACCGCCTGCGGAGGACGCCAGACCACGTCGAGTAGCCGACCAGCGGTTCAGGCGGCGGTCCACCGGTGATCCACTACCCACTCCCATTACCCTCCCAAGGAACTCCGCCAAATCGGATAAGTGCCGCCTCCGGCAGGTTCTCGAAACTCCGATCCGGCTGGTGGACCAGGCAGCTCTGGGATGATGCCGTGTTGCGCCTCGGGCCGTCCTTCAGAACTGAGGTGGCCGTTGTGAGGGTCCTGCGTACGGCCTCGATCTCCGACAGTCCGGCTACTCGACCGACGAAAGGGCATTCCGGCGTCTGTGAGTCCTCGTTGCTAGGGCGGTCCGCTGTCGTGTCCCCGTGCATCTTCACGTGCTTCGACCTCTTGTCGAACCTGCTCGTCGATCAGATGCCTGAGTTCTCCAGGCAGACGATTAAGTTCGGGTATGAGGGCGGTCACACCGTTGGCCACCGCAAAGCCAGGCCATCGCACTGTCCCAGCGAACACGAGTGCTGCTGTCGCAGCCTGAGTCAGAGTCCAGGCAAGAGGGTCATACTTGTTGGTGACGATGACGGGGATGTGGGCAACCATCTGAACGAAAATGGCAACTGCGCCAGAGAAAAGCCACGATACGCGGCCTTGGTAGCGACTCTGTCGGCGCGCGTGCCAAACGGAGGCCGCCGCTAGGCTGACCGTCCCTACTCCAAGGACCCAGGGTCCTAAAATCACGCTCGCCAAAGCCCCAAGTGCAAGCGCCACGCCCGACACGATGGGCACACTTCTAAGAATCAGACTGCGGTAGCGACTCGCGTCTCGACCCGCTCGTTCGCTCGCTTCGATTTCCTGCAGCTTCTGATCTTGCGACCACCGAGCGATGTCCTGAGTGATCATAAGTTCGGCCAGTTGGCGAGTCCGCTGGGAGGCTGACGATTTTCTCAGGATCAGGAGTGGAATGAACTGGGAATACCGTCCTAGGGGGTCGATGATCGCTTCAACGGGCGAATAAGGTGGGGACTTCCTCTTGCACCATCGTGCAAAAACGAGTTCCTCAAAGAACCGTTCCTCCGCGGCGCTCAGTTCGAGTCGGGGAGCATCTCGGCTTACACGGGCCGCCCCCTGCATCCAATCCCTTGGCTTACTGTCGACAGGGAAAGCTTCCATCATCGTAGGCAGGCTTGCCCGCAATAGCCTGGCTACTGGCCCGGTGTCACCGTTATCGGTGGGCCAAAGGTTGTAGTAGCCAAACTCCCAAAATAGGAAGCTGATGGGTCCGCGAATGCCCGAGGGCAGCAGTCTGTCCACTGCAAACTGTGGCACAGGATTGTGACGCGACAGCTTCGCGAGCAGACTCAGGAAGTCTGTGATGAAGGTCGGCTCGGCTCGATCGAGGCTTGCAGCTTCCTCGGTGAGTGAAGCGATAGGCCCGTACAAAGCCCTATGGATCCTGCCGTCTGCCTTCCGTTTGGCGTCACCTGGCTTACTCCCCGGATGATGGGCGTACATGTAGACGGCCAGTGATCGTTGCGGCGCCGTCCATTCTTCCAGTTCGCTGCGCTTGCGAAGGCGTCTCTGCAGGGCGATGACGTCGTTCGTTAACCGCATACCTCTGGCCGTGCCGAACTGGAACGATGTCCGGTTTGTTATGCCCACCGGCAACTCGGCGAACCTATATACGGTAAGGTTCCAGGCTGTGATCGAGAAGATGACGTAGTTGAACGTATCCTCATAATCGAGGAGCTTGCGATCCTCCTCGGTCGAAAAGATCCCTCCAACGGCGTCGCGCAGCGACTCGGGTCCGCCCCACTCGGTCGTGCGACCTTGACGCGCCAAGAGCACCAGGCCGTAGACCGAGTCGAATGCAAACAGGGGCTCGACGGCGAGTCGGAGGGCGAGTTGGCTGAGCTCTTCTCCAGTAGGAGATCCTGAGGATCCGACAGGCGGCTTCTCGTCCGACTCGTCCAGCATCCCGCTTCCTCCAAGCGATCCCTGATCGTGGGGGCTTGTCCGGTCCGTCCGAGCGGAATCTTGCAGATGAGCGCTGGCCCAGACGCTCACGACGCGTTGATCGAGGCGACGCTGGGAAGCCAGAGTCGTGTCAAGCACCATGGGTGGCCGAGACCTGCCTCACGGTCACCGCGTCGAGGTCCAGCACTGATGCGCATGTGCCCGAAGACCCTGCGGCATATGGCTCTGGGATACGGACTAGCCCGGGGCTTTCACCGCGTGATCGTGTAGGTCGCTCCGGCAGAGCGAAAGGTGCTCCTGACCTGCGAGGACCGGGTTTTGTCTAGGACCTGATCAGTGCGAGGGCGGGAGCACCTTTCTGGTGAAGAAGCGTAGCGGTCGGTACCCGTCGCTGGCAGTCGATGGGCAGGGCGCGAGCGTCGTGCCGAACGCTGGCGCCGTCCTCTTGCTGAGGACCGCGGAGACCGTCGGTCTGGACAGGACCCTCTCGCAAACGGTCGAGCCGTGGCGGCGGCCGCTGGCCCGTCACCAGGCGGGCAAAATTCTGCTGGACCTGGCGGTCAGCCTGGCCGTGGGCGGGGACTGCCTGGCCGACATCGGGCAGCTGCGCGCCGCGCCGGAGGTGTCCGGCCCGGTCGCCTCGGACCCGACGGTGTCCCGGCTGATCGCCACCCTCGCCGCCGAAGCCCCGGCCGCGCTGGCCGCGATCGCCTCCGCCCGAGCGATTGCACGGGCGCGCGCCTGGACGTTGGCCGGCGAGCACGCCCCCGACCACGACGCCAGCGCCGCGTCGCCGCTAGTGATGGACGTGGACGCCACGCTGGTCACCGCACACTCGGAGAAGGAGTCCGCGGCGCCGACGTTCAAGCGCGGGTTCGGTTTCCATCCGCTGTGAGCGTTCGTCGATCACGGCGCCGAAGGCACCGGCGAGCCGCTGGCGTTCGGACTACGCGCCGGCAACGCCGGCTCGAACACCGCGGCCGACCACAGGGCGGTCATCCACGCTGCGCTGGCGCAGCTGCCCGGCGGGCACCGACGTGGCAAGAAGGTGCTCGTCCGCATCGACGGCGCCGGCGGCACCCATGGGCTGCTGGCGTGGCTGACCCGCCGGCGGCTGTCCTACTCGGTCGGCTTCTCCCTGCCCGGCGACCTCGCCTCGATCCAGAAGACGCTGGCCAGCATCCCCGCCGACGCCTGGACGCCGGCTTACGACGCCGACCGGCAGGTCCGCCCGGGCGCGTTCGTCGCCGAGGTGACCGGGCTGTTCGACCTGTCGGGCTGGCCGCCGGGGATGCGGTTGATCGTGCGCAAGGATCGCCCGCACCCGGGCGCGCAGCTGCGAATCACCGACGTCGACGGCATGCGGATCACCGCCTTCGTCACGAACACGACGAAGGGTCAGCTGGCCGACCTGGAGTTGCGGCACCGCCGCCGGGCCCGCGCCGAGGACCGGATCCGCTGCGCCAAAGGACGCCGGGCTGGCCAACCTGCCGCTGCACGATTTCGCGCAGAACCAGATCTGGTGCGCCCTGGTGGCGCTCGACGCGGAGCTGGTCGCCTGGATGCAGACCCTCGCCCTGGCCGGGCACGAGGCCCGCCGCTGGGAACCCAAGCGGCTGCGCCTGCGACTGCTCTCCATCCCGGTCCGGCACGCCCGCACCGGCCGCCGCCGGCTGCTGCACCTGGCCGCCACCGCGCCATTCACCACGCTCGCGCTCCAGGCCGTCGACGCCCTCGCCCGGCTCAGCGGCCTCGCCGCGGCACCGGCGCCCGGCTGACCCCCGGCTCACCGTCCCGACGACTGGAGACCCCACCGGACCGTGGAACCGGCGCCCGAGCGACTCGGCCGAACCTTCACACCCACATGCCACTCTCACGCCCACGCGGGACCAAAACCCCGCTGACCATCGAGATGATCATGACCGTGAAAGATCCGGGCTAATAGGTGCTAGGTATCCAACCGCTAACAGTCACCTACTCAGACGACTCCGTATACCTCTTCAACAAACCTCTTACTAAGCCCAACGCGAGCCGTGTGATCAAGCGGCACGCATGCTACCAATAGAGGTAGTCCGGGCCCCGCTTCGCGGGGCCCATCGCCGTTTCTAGGGGTGACCTGTTGGTCATTGTTGGGTGGCGTTAGAAATGCACGGTGGAATGAAGGTGTATGCCGGGTCGCCGGTGGCCGCCCGGGCGTATCTGGAGGCCGACCGTGGCCGGGCCGATGACTACTACCTGACCGAGGGCACCGGCCTGGCCCGGCGCTTCTTGGCGTGTGAGGGACGGGTGGCCGAGTGGGCGCCGCTCGCGGGGGAGACCTACGAAACGTGGGTGGCCGGCCGCGACCCGGACACCGGCGAGCCGCGGGGGCGGCTGCGCACCGATGAGCGTGCGGTGCGGTTCGTCGAGGTGGTGGTCAACGGCCCGAAGTCCTGGTCGCTGGCCGCCGCGATGCACGACGACGTCGCGGCCGCCTACGACGCCGCCCAGGACCGCGCCGCCGCCCAGATTATCGGCTGGCTCGCCGCCCACGCGACCACCCGGGTCGGCCCGCGCGGCGGCCAGGTCCACGTGCCGGTGGGCATGCTGGAGGCGGTGACGGTGCGGCACTACACCTCCCGCGCCGGAGATCCGCACCGGCATTTGCACCTGCAGATCGGCGCCCGGGTGTTCGCCGCCGGGCAATGGCGGGGGCTGCACACCGTCGGCGTGCGCGACTTCCTCGCCGCTCTCAACGGAATCGGGCACGCCGCGGTCGCCTGCGATCCCCAGTTCCGCGCCGCACTCGCCGCGCACGGCTACACCGTGGATGCGACTGGAGAAATACGGGAGCTCGGCGGCTACGTCGGCCCGTTCAGCGCACGGGCGGCGCAGATCGGGCGCAACCTGGACCGCTACGAACGCGACTGGATGGCGGCGCACCCCGGAGAACAGCCCGGTCCGGCGCTGCGGCGGGCCTGGGACGCCCGCGCCTGGGCCGAGGGGCGCCCGGACAAGGTCATCCCCCGCTCCGGGGCCGACCTCGTGGATCGGTGGCGAGCCGAGCTGGGGTCACTGGGCTATCGCGATCGGGCCCACCCTGTCTCGCTGGCGCCGACTCCGATCGGCGTGCTCGATCGCGAGGCTGCCGGTGACACCGTGCTGACCCGGCTGGCCGCCGGCCGGTCGGCCTGGAACGCGGCCGACGTCCGCGGTGAGGTCGAGCGGCTGATCGCCGCGGAGGGCATCGTCGCCGACACGGCGGTGCGCCTCGAGTTGGCCGAGGACCTCACTGCCCGCGCTCTCGGCCGGTGCGTTCCCCTGGTGGACCGGGAGGGAGTGCCGGAACACGTCCGGTCCTGGACCTCGCGGCCGGTGCTCGACGTGGAGGCCGACCTGCGCATCCGGTTCGCCGCCCGCGCCGGTCAGCCGCCGCTGGGTGCACCGCGGCTGGCGCCACTGCCGGCCGGCGTGGTCGGGGGGCTGGACCCGGGTCAGGCCGCCGCGGTCGCTGTCCTGGCCGGCGACCGGCGGTTGATGATCGTGGAGGGCGCGGCCGGGGCGGGCAAGACCACCACGCTGGCCGCTGGCCGTGACCTGCTCGAACGGCAGGGGCGGCGGCTGGTCGTGGTGACCCCGACGCTGAAGGCCGCCCAGGTAGCGCGCGCGGAGGTGGGCGCGGCCGCTGGATCGGTGGCGTCCCTCGTCTTCGCCCACGGCTGGCGCTGGACGGAGCACGGCGAGTGGACCCAACTCGTCGTCGGCGAGGTCGACCCGGTGACCGGCCGCATCCACACCGGGCCGGCGGAGGGGAGCCGGCTGCGGCCAGACGACCTGCTGGTCGTCGACGAGGCCGGCATGCTCGACCAGGACACCGCCCGCGCTCTGCTCACCGTCGCCGACGAGGCCGGGGCGCGGCTGGCGCTGCTGGGGGACCGCCACCAGCTCGCCGCGGTCGGCCGCGGCGGTGTCCTGGACCTGGCCGCCGCTCAGGTCGACCCGGCCGCGTGCCTGACATTGGAGTCGGTGCACCGCTTCACCTGCACCGCCAGCACCGGCCAGATGGTTCCGGACGGTGAGTACGCCGAGCTGACGTTGGCGATGCGGCGGGGTGACACCCCGGGTGTGGTGTTCGACGCCCTCCTCGCCCGCGGCCGGATCCACCTGCACCCCGACCGCGCAGCGCTGCAGGACGCCCTGGCCGCGACCGCCGCCCACGACCGCCAGGCGGGCGATGTGGCCGTGGTGGCGGACACCCGCGAGCAGGTCAACGAGCTTAACGCCGCCATCCGCAACCGGCTGGTCACCGACGGCCGCGTCCACGACGTCCGGGTCGTGACCACGCGGGCGGGGCAGCGGATCGGCGCCGGCGACAGGATCGCCACCCGGCGCAACGACCGGAACCTGGAGGTGGCCAACCGAGACACGTGGACCGTCACCGCGGTCGGCCGACGCGGTGGGCTGCTGGTCACCCCCGGCACCGCCACCGGTGACCTCTCTCGGGGCGATGTCACCCCGGCCGGCGCCCGCGTCCGGGTGCTGCCCGCCGACTACGTCACCCAGCACGTGGAACTGGCTTATGCCAGCACCGCGCACGGGGTGCAGGGTGACACCGTTCCCGCCGCGCACGTGGTGATCGGTGACCAGACCGGCGCGGCCTCGGCCTACGTCGGCATGACCCGCGGACAGTTGTCCAACACCGCGCACCTCGTCGCGGCCGACGTGGCCGAGGCCCGGGCGCAGTGGATCGCCGTCTTCGGCCGCGACCGGGCGGACCTCGGCCCCGGCCACGCGGCCGAGCTGGCCGCCCGAGAGGCCGCCCGCGACCGCCAGGATCGGTTGTGCGACCGGACGGCAGCCGGTCCCCCGCGGTCTGTCGCGCCGGTACCGAGCGTCCCCCGGCCCGAGACGGAGCGGCGGGGACCATCCCTTGCCCGTGGAGGCGCCGCGCCGGGCATCGGTCGATGAGCAGGGCCGCCTCCACCGGCCGGCCGCAAGTCCGGACGCGAGCAACAGGAGGAGATCCGGAGGATTTCGGAAGCCATCGGTGGTCGGCTGTCACCAATCGCCGCCAAATGGCGCCTTCTCCCGTGACGGAGCACAGCGCACCCGAGCCCATCGGAGCCAGCCATGTCCGACGATCCCGCCCGCCGCGAGCCCGAGCTGCTCACCATCACCGAGGCCGCCGAGCTGCTCCGCACTCCGGTCGCCACCCTGCGGTACTGGCGCCACCTGGGCACCGGTCCGCGCAGCTTCCGCCTCGGCCGCCGCGTCCTCTACCGCTACGACGACCTGCAGGCGTGGGTCGAGCAGCAGCTGGGCCGAAGCGCCACCGGATAGCGACCCGCCGAAGGGGCGCAGGCCCGTGGGCTGCCTCGCCCTGCCTCGTCGGATCCTTTCGGCATGCTGCGTCCCGACACGTCCCGTCCCCAAGAAGCGAAGACGTAGACCGAGCAGGGTCGCGTCTGAGACGTCGAGGAGTCAGCCATGGCGAGCGTCGAGAAGCGGGTCCGTAACGGGCGGACGACCTACGAGGCGCGGTGGCGAGACGACCAGGGCAGACAGCGCAAGAAGTCCTTCAGCAAGAAGGGCGAGGCCGATCGTCACGCGGCCACGGTCGAGGCGGACAAGGCGCGCGGCACGTACGTCGAGCCTTCGAAGACCACCGTCGCCGAGTACGCCCGAAAGTGGGCGGAAACCCGGCCGCACCGGCCGACCACGGCACGGCGGACCGAGATGATGATCCGACTGCACATCGAGGAGACGCGTCTCGGTGGCCGGAGGCTCGCGGACGTCCGCCCGTCCGAAGTCCAGGCGTGGGCCACCGACCGGTCGAGGGTGCTTGCCCCGACCACCCTGCGACAAGCGGTCGGGCTGCTTCGGAGTGTGTACGGGGCCGCGGTCCTCGACCGACTGGTGGCCTCCTCACCCGTCGTCCGCATCCAGCTCCCCCGACACGAGAGGGAGCGGGTCCTGCCGCTGTCGGTCGAGCAGGTAGCGGCGCTCGCCCGAGCCATGCCGGAGCGCTACCGAGCCATGGTCCTCACCCAGGCTGGGCTCGGGCTCCGGATCGGCGAGCTGCTCGCGCTCCGCGTCCAGGACGTCGACTTCCTGCGCCGCACCGTGCGGATCGAGTGGCAGTTCACTCAGGGGTCGAAGGGTGAGCGGAGCGCGCCGAAGACCCCCCGGTCGAGGCGGACGATCCCGCTTCCCCGAGTGGTCGCCGAAGCGCTGGCCTCTCACCTGGCGGCGTCCCCAGCAGCCGAGGACGGAACGATCTTCACGACCCGGACGGGTGCTCCGCTCGGGCACGTCTACTACGGCCACAACCTGATGGGGCGGGCGGTGGCCGAAGTGGGGCTACCGCAGGGGACGACGAGCCACGACCTGCGGCACCACTACGCCAGCGTGCTGCTGGCGGCAGGTGAGTCGGTCGTGGCAGTGGCCGAGCGCCTGGGGCACGAGGACGCGTCGCTGGTACTGAGTACCTACGGGCACCTGATGCCGGACTCGGACGACCGGACGCGCAGTGCCGTCGACGCGGCGTGGGGCGCAGTCGGTGCTTCGAGTGCCCGAGATGTGCCCCAGGGCGTCAACTCGGTCCGCTAGTCGGCTAGGTCGACGATCACGGGGGCGTGGTCGCTCGCCCCCTTGCCCTTGCGCTCCTGCCGGTCTATCAGGGCGTTTGTCACCCGGGCGGCCAGGGCGGGCGAGCCGAGCACGAAGTCGATCCGCATCCCCTCGCGGCGCGGGAACCGCAGCTGCGTGTAGTCCCAGTACGTGTAGACGCCCGGGCCGGGGGCGTGGGGGCGCACCAGGTCGGCGTACCCGGCGTCGACCACCGCCTGGAAGGCCGCGCG
>NZ_FOAO01000007.1 GCF_900109665.1 Blastococcus sp. DSM 46786 | reverse complement strand
CGGCAGCATCCAGCCAGGCCACCCCGACCGACGAGCGGCTCGACACCGGACCCGGCCTCGGCCCACCGGCACCGACAACCGCCTACGAACCCACCGCGACCCAACGCCGCTTCCTGCACGTCCGCGACCGGCACTGCCGCATGCCCGGCTGCCGACGACGCCCCGGCCGCTGCGACATCGACCACGCCATCGCCCACGCCGACGGCGGCCCCACCGACTGCTGGAACCTCTGCTGCCTCTGCCGCCGGCACCACCGCATCAAGACCTTCGCCCGCGGCTGGTCCTTCACCCTGCACCCCGACGGCCGGCTCACCGTCCGCACCCCCTCAGGCGTCTCCCGCACCACCCGCCCACCCGGCTGGTCCCACGACCCCGAACCCGACCCACCCTGGCTCGACGAAGAAGCACCACCAGACCCGTTGAGCGACTGAACTGCTACGCCGCCGCGCCACCGGGACGACCGCAACCGGATCCGTTCCCAAGCAGCGGGACGGCGAGGACAGTGGGCGGCGCAGTCGCGTCGTCCGGGCCTCGCCCGCTCGCCAGAGGAGCCGTCGCATGTACGCGCGTTCCACCACCATCGCCGGCAACCCCGAGCAGGTCGAGCGGGGCATCGTCTACATCCGCACCCGCGTCCTGCCGGCGGTCATGGGCATGGACGGCTTCATCGGCCTCTCCATGCTCGCCGACAGGCAGTCCGGTCGCTGCATCATCACCAGCGCCTGGGAGGACACCGCCGCGCTCCGCCGCAGCGCCCCCCAGGTGAAGGCCATGCGGGCCCGCGCCAGCGACATCCTCGGCGGGCCGGCGGTCGTCGAGGAGTGGTCGATCGCCGTCCTGCACCGCAGGCACCCCGCACCCGAGAACGCCTGCGCCCGTGTCACCTGGACCCGCGGCGACCCCGAACGGCTCGACCGGATGACCGACGCCTTCGGCATCAGCATGGTTCCCCGGCTCGAGGAGCTCCCCGGCTTCTGCTCGGTCAGCGTCCTCGTCGACCCGGAGGGCGGCCGCGCCACCACCGCCGTCACCTACGACTCCCGCGACGAGATGCAGGCCGCGCTCGACCGGGCCACCGACCTGCGGGAGGAGTTCACCGCTCTGATGGGCGCCGAGGTGGTCGAGGTCGCCACCTTCGACCTCGTGGTGGCCGAGCTGCGGGTACCCGAGACGGTCTGACCGGCGACGGTCAGCCCGGCCCCAGCGCCCGCACCGGCACCGTTACCGAGCGGGAGCCACCCGGCCACGTCGGCAGCAGCAGCATCTTCACCCCCGCCCCTCCGGTGAGGACGACGTGCACGTCGGACGGGGACGCCGCCACCCGCAGGTCCTCCGCCGCGTACCGCGCCAGCCCCGCGTGGAACGCGAGCACCGGAGCCGAACCCTTCAGCAGCGCGTTCCCCTGCTCGAACAGGAACTGCGCGATCCGCTCGTGCCCCCACCCGCGCACCGCCAGCAGCTCCGCCGGCTCCGGCGGCAGCAGGAGGAACTGCTCCCCCAGGCCGGCACTGCGCGGATCACCGGACGCCAACGCGACACCCGCCATCGCCGCCGCGGCCGGTCCCAGCACGGACGGCGGCTCCCGGTACCCCTCCCCCGGCAGCGCCTCGACCACGCTGCCGACGCCGATGACCGTCACCGCGTCGACGTCCACCCCGAGCCCTCGGCGCTGCGCCAGCGACGGCAGCGGCCGCGCAGCCTCCGCCGTGCAACAGGTGTACTTCGCCGGCTGCCCGATCGTCGACATGTCGGTCACCCCGGCCGTGGCACCCCCGATGCCCGCCAGCGCCATCGACACCGCCCGCCCGATGCACGCGTTCGCCCGGTTCCCGGTGCCCAGCCCGCCCGCGGCCGACGTCATGCCCAGGCGCCGCGCCACCGGCCCGTGCACCAGCACCGCGACCGCCGGCGCACCTGTCGTCGTCGAGAGCCCCAGCAGGTTGAACGGTTCCTCGAGCGCCGCACGGCAGGCGGCCGCCACCACCGGCAGCTCTCCGGGCCGGCACCCCGCGAGCACCGCGTACCAGGCCACCGCGCGCACGGTCAGCGAGCCGAACAGCGGCGGCACCAGTCCGAGCTCCTCGTCGGGAGCGGCGACGCCGTCCAGCATCGCGCCGAGCCGCGCCGCGGTCGGCGGCACCACCGGCAGCCCGTCCCCGTGCCCCGCCGACAGCAGCTCGACCAGCACCGCGGCGGCGTCGGCATCGGCCCCGACCAGCGGCAGCTCCGCCGGGCTCACGGCAGCTCCGCCGGGCTCACGGCAGGTCCGCCGGGCTCACGGCAGCTCCGCCGGGGTCACGGCAGGTCCACCGGGCTCACGGCAGGTCTGGCTTCGGGAGATCCGGGTTCACGGCCGCTCCGGCACCGCGCGCGTCACCGCCGCCGTCGCACCGAACGACGGGATCCAGGCCGAGTGCTTCCCCGCCCCGCCCGCGACCAGGATGTGCAGCATGTCCGGGCCGGTGCTGACCGGGTAGAGCTCCCCCTCGGGCTGCACGCCCCAGTCCTCGAACTGGCGCTGGTTCTCCTCCGACACCTTCGACACCGGCACCCGCGCCTGCTCCCACAACCGCTCGCGCAGCGACTCCGCGGTCCACCCGTCGCGGTGCAGCGTCGCCGCGTGCTCCGGGCCGAGCACCAGGAAGTGCGGCCCCTTCACGTACAGGTTGTTCGACCCCGTCTGCGCCATCGTGCCGGCGATCGTCATCAGCAGACCCTCGCCGGTCGTGCTCCCGTGGTCGTTGATGTTGTGCGGCCCCTCGCACGCCGCCACCGTCACCGTCGACTCCCCCGGCGCGAACCCCCGGCGCACCGAGAACGGCTCGAACGGGCTCTCCTCCTCGTTCTCCCCGAAGCACCACGTGTACTTCGCCGGCCCGCCCTGCGTCGACCGGTCCATCGAACCCGGCCGCGCCCCGCCGACGTGCGTCGTCACCAGCTGCACCGCCCGGCCGATCACCGCGTTGGCCCGGGTGCCCTGGCCGAAGCAGTTGGTGCCGCCGTTGATCCCCAGTGAGGTCCGCACCGGGCCGTTCACGATCACCAGCGGCGCGCAGGGGTGGGTCGTGGCCAGCACGCCGTGCAGGTTGTACTCCGGTGCCAGCAGCGCTCGCACCGCGGCGAGCACCACCGGCAGGTCGGCCGGCCGGCAGCCGGCCATCACCGCGTTCGCCGCGAAGCTCTCCCGCGTCGGCACCAGCCCGGACGGCGGCACCGGCCCGAGCTCCAGCTCGATGCCGTCGAGCGCCTCGAGCGCCGCCGCCACCCGCTCCGGGGTCGGCGGCACCGTCGGCAGCCCGTCACCCCAGCCGCGCTCCCACGCGACCTCGTGCCAGCTCTCCTCGGTCACCCCGGGGAGCTCGACGACCTCCGCCTCGCTCACTGCCCCTCCCGCGCGGCGTCGGCCAGCGGCAGCAGCGCGCCGGCCGCGGCCTCGATCCGCTCCACGAGCTCCTGCTCGTTCAGCCCGCCGACCGGGTGCGGCACCACGATCACCCGCGGCGTCACCCGCCGGGCCTTCGCCTGCGCCTCGACCAGCGGCAGGAACGTCGAGGTCACCAGCAGCGGTGCCACGACGCCACGCTTCTCCAGTTCCACCGAGTCGTGGAGACTCCACGACGAGCACGAGCCCTAGTCACCGACCGCCACCAGCACCATCTTGTAGCGCTGCGACAGCCAGTCGATGACGTCCTTGTCGGCCGCCGCGGAGGCGTTGGGCTTGCTGGCGAACCCGAGCTCGGGCAGCGCCCAGTGCTCCTGGAGCCGGCCGCCCACCCCGCGCAGCAGCTCGGTGGCGTTCGGCTTGGAGTTGGAGAACAGCGCCACCTCGGTCCAGTCCGCGCCGCCGCCGACCGCCACCGCACCCTCGGCCTCGTCCGCCGGCACACCGTAGGTCGGGTCGACGATCCGCAGCCCCGGCCCGGCCGCCGTCCGCAGCCCGGCCGCCGAAGCCTCACCCGCCGCGGTCCGGAGCACGGCCACCGCCGCCTCCCCCGCCGCCGCCCCGTCGTCCACCGCAGCCGTCACCGACTGCACCGCACCCGACCGCGCGTCACCGGCCACCAGCACCGTGCCCGCGGCGGTGCGCTCGCCGTCGGCCCGCAACCGCCCTGCGTCGTCGGCGGGCACCTCCTCGACCAACCCGCCCGGCCCCCGGCGTCCCACGTAGGGGAACAGGCCATCGACCGCCAGCTCCCGTTCCCCGCCGGGCGTGGCGACGACGACGCCCGCGAGCAGGCCCTCGCCGCGCAGCGCGGTCACGCTCGCCCCGGTCAGCACCTCGACCCGCTCCGCGGCGGCCAGCCGGCGGGCGCGGTCGTCGTTCCACCGCGGCTCCCCCGGCACGAGCACGGTGACCGCGGACGCCACCTCGGCCAGCTCCAGCGCCTCCTCGGCCGTCCACTCGTCGTCACCCACCACCGCCACCGGGCGGCCGCGGAACAGCGGGCCGTCGCAGCCGGCGCAGGTGGAGATCCCGCGGCCGACGAGCTGCTCCTCCCCGGGCAGGCCCAGCCGCCCCGCGCCCAGCCCGGTGGCCACGACGACGGCACCCGCAGTCACCGCGCCCTCGCTCGTCTCCAGCCGCGCCGGCGGACCGGGGCGCACCCGGGTCACCTCGTCGAACGCCATCACCACCCCGGCCGCCTCTGCCTCGGCGACCAGCCGCGACACCAGCCCGGCCGACTCCGCGACCTCCCCCGGCCGCGGGTGGTCGTGCACCGAGGTCAGGTTGACCAGCTGCCCGCCCGGGGCCATCCGGTCGTAGGCCACCACCCGCAGCCCCGCCTCGGCGGCCTCCCGCGCCGCGGTCAGCCCGGCGACGCCGGCGCCGACGACGGCGACGTCCCAGTCGGTGCTCATGCGCTCACCAGTCCCGTCGAGATCCGCGGCCAGAGCTCGTCGGCGCCGGCGCCGGCCAGCCGCCGCCCGAGCTCCCGGCCCCACGCCCGCTCGCTGCCGAACTCGTCCCGCCAGGACCACAGCCGCCGGCTGAGCTGGCCGAGCTCGTACTCCTTCGTCATGCCGATCGCACCGTGCGCCTGGTGCGCGGCGCGGGCCGCCACGGTCGCCGCCTCGCCGGTCACGGACGCGGCCGCCGCCACGTCGAAGAAGCCGGGGTCCGGCCGCGCGTTGCGCGCCGCCACCTCGACGGCCAGCCGGGCCAGCTCCGCCTCCTCGGCGATCGTCACCAGGTGCGCCTGCACCGCCTGGAACCGGGCGACCGGCCGGCCGAACTGCTGCCGCTCGCCGGTGTACCGGACGGTCAGCTCGGCCACCCGCTGCAGCGCCCCCGAGATCAGCGCCGCCCGGCCGAGCGCCCCGCGCAGTCGCAGCGCGTCGGGGTCCACGCCGGCCGGCGCCGCGGCGACCGCCTCGTCGGCCAGCGGGACGTCGTCCCAGGCCAGGGTGTCGCGGGGCTCCGCGGCGAGGTTGCGGCCCGGCTCGACCTGCGCCACCGCCGTCGGCGCCGAGACGACGTGCCGCTCCCCGCCGACGGACGCCAGCAGCACCACCCGGGTGCTCCGAGCGCCCCAGGGCACCCGCTGCACCCGCGCGGTGAGCCGCCACCGCCCCGGCCCGCCGGAGAGCTCGACGACGTCGCCGGGCCGGCCCGCCGCCACCGACACCGGACCCTCCGGCAGCTCCAGTCCCGCAGCGGCCAGCGCCCAGCCGGCCAGCAGCCCGCTCTCGGCCAGCGGCACCGGCGCGGCGAAGCGCCCGGCCACGGCCAGCAGCGCGCAAGCATCGGCGACGTCGCCACCCGAGCCGCCGACCTCCTCCGGCACCGACACGTAGGGGAAGCCCGCCTCGGCCAGCGCCGACCACAGCCGGTCGCTCCAGCCGGTGGCCTCGGCCGCGACCACGTCCTCCGGGGTGCACAGGTCGCGCATCAGCCCCGCGGCCACCTCGGTCAGCATCGTGCTGTGCTCGCTCATGCCAGCCCCTTCGCGGCCACGGACCGCAGGATCTCGGTGGTGCCGCCGCGCAGCGTGTAGGACGGCGAGGTCAGCACGGCCTCGGCCAGCAACTGCTGGAACAGCGTGCCCGTGCCCTGGTCGACCTCGGTCTCGGCGGCTCCCCGCAGCGCCTCGACCAGGTCCTGCTCGAATCGGGTGCCGACCTCCTTGACCAGCGCCGCCTCGATCGCCGGCACCTCCCCGGCGTCCAGGGCGCGGGCCACCGACAGCGACAGCGCCCGGATCGCCCAGGCCCGCGCGGCGAGCCGCCCGATGACCGTCGCCTCGTCGTCGGCGACCGCCTTGCCGGCGCCCTCGCGCACGAACTCCCGCAGCACCGGGAACGTCGAGAGCCACCGGTCGGGCCCGCTGCGCTCGTAGGCCAGCTCGCTGGTGACCTGCTGCCAGCCCGAGCCGATTTCGCCGAGGACCATGTCGTCGGGCACGAAGACGTCCTCGAGGGCGACCTCGTTGAAGTGGTGCGACCCGTCGAGGTACGGGATCGGCGAGATCGTCACGCCGTCGGCGTGCAGGTCGACGATCAGCTGCGACAGCCCGGCGTGCTTGCGGCCCTCCTCCATCGGGGAGGTCCGGCACAGCACGGCGAAGAAGTGGTTGCGGTGCGCCTCGCTGGTCCACACCTTGGTGCCGGTGACGGTCCAGCCGCCGTCCACCCGGGTCGCCCGGGTGCGCACCGAGGCAAGGTCGGAGCCGGAGTCGGGCTCGCTCATCCCGAGCGAGAAGTAGATCTCCCCCGCCGCGATGCCCGGCAGGAAGCGGCGGCGCTGCTCCTCCGTGCCGAAGTGCAGCAGCGTCGGGCCGGTCTGGCGGTCGGCCACGAAGTGCGCCCCGATCGGGGCGCCGGCGGCGAGCAGTTCCTCGGCGACGACGAAGCGCTCCACCGCGCTGCGGCCGTGCCCGCCGTACTCGGGCGGGATCGCCATCCCCACCCACCCGCGGGCGGCGAGCTTCCGGGAGAAGTCCGGGTCGTAGCGGCCGGCGAAGCCGAGCGCCGGCCGGTGGTCGGCGGGCAGTTCCGCGGCCAGGAAGTCGCGCACCTCGGCGCGCAGCGACTCCTCGGCGGGGGTGAGGGTGGTGGCGCCGAACTGCATGGCCGGTCTCCTCCGGTCGGGGGTGCCCGCCGGGCCGCCGAGGTGCGGCGGCCCGGCGGGGAGTGCTCAGGCGGTCTCGCGCCGCCGCTGGGACCACATCTGCGTGGCCCGCTCGAAGTGCAGGGCGGCCTCCCAGCCGATCCCGGGCGGGCCGGCCTCGGTGCGGAACGACCGGGCCGCCTCGCGGGCCAGCTCCGGGTCCTGGGCGGCACGACCGGCGAGCTCCAGGGCCAGGTCCTCGACCTGCTCGTCGGGCACCGCCTTCCACGCCAGCCCGATCTCGGCGGCGCGGACGCCGTCGATCTGCTCGCTGAACAGCCCCATCGCGGCGGTGGCCTCGCGGCCCGCCGTCCGGGAGCTGATGGTGAAGTAGCCACCGCCCGGGTGCAGCCCGATGCGCAGGAAGCCGGCGAGCAGCCGCGCGCTCTCGGAGACGATGCGCAGGTCCGTGGCGAGGGCCAGGTTGAGCCCGGCGCCCACGGCCGCGCCGCGGACGGCGGCGATCGTCGGCACCTGCAGCACGCCCACCCGGCGGAACGCCTGGTAGACGGCGCCCAGCTCCTTGTAGGTCTTGTCCTCGGCCTGGTCGGAGCCGGCCGTCCAGCGGCGGCGGTCGGCACCCGAGCAGAACATGCCGTCCTTGCCGCGCACGACCGCGGCGCCGATGGCGGGGTCGCGGTCCACCTCGTCGCACAGCTCCGACAGCTGCATGCCCATCTCGGGCGTCAGGCCGTTCTTCACCTCGACGTTGTCGACGGTGAGGACGGCGACGCCGCCCTGCTTCTCCAGGTGTACCTGTCCCACGCGGGGGTCCTGCCTCTCTGTTGAGTGGTGCTACTCGCCGAGCGGGGCGCGGTGGCCGGTGGTGCGCACCAGCACGTCGACGGCGGTCGCCCCGCCGCCCTGCGCCCCGACGATCAGGGGGTTGACCTCGAACTCGGCCAGCCTGTCACCCCCGGCGACGGCGGCCTGCGACAACCGCACCACCGCGTCGACGGCGGCGGCGACGTCGGCCGGCGGCGCACCGCGGAAGCCGGCGAGCAGCGGCCAGGCGCGCAGGCCGCGCAGCATCGCCCAGGCCCGTTCCGGGGTCACCGGCGCGAGGCCGCTGACGATGTCGCGGTAGAGCTCGGTGGTGATCCCGCCCAGGCCGACGGTGACCACCGGGGGGAAGCCGTCGCGGCCGGCGGTCGCGGCGAGGATCAGCTCGGTGCCGGGCGGGATGAGCTCCTGCACCTGCACGCCCTCGACGCCGGGTACGTGGTGCCGGCGGGCCGCCTCGACCAGCTCGGTGAAGACGGCGGCGGCCTCCTGGGCGGGGACGCCGACCCGCACGCCGCCGACCTCGCTCTTGTGCGCCAGGTCGCCGGCGGCCAGCTTGAGCACCCCCGGGCCGGGCAGCGCGGCGACGGCCTCGCGGGCCTCCTCCGGCGTGGTCACCAGCGTGGCGGAGGGCTGCGCGATGCCGATGGCGCGGAGCAGCTCGGGCCCGTCGACGACGTCGGCGTCCAGCAGTTCCCGGATCCGGGCAGCCGGCACCGAGGGGGCGGGCGGCAGCGCGGGCGCCGCCCCCCGGTGCGCCGGCGGCGCCATGCGCGCGGCGGCGCGGACCACCCCGCCGACCGAGCCGAAGACCGGGATGCCCGCGTCGCGGAGCACCCGCCGCCCCTCGGTGGTCAGCTCCTGGCCGGCGATCCAGCCGACGAGCAGCGGCACCGGCAGCTTGGCGGCCGTGAGCACCAGGTCCTCGGCGAGCCGGGCGCCGGCGTCGCCGACCACCATCGTCACGAAGACCGCGATCGCGTCCACCGACGGGTCGTCGGCGACGATCCGGCAGACGTCGCCGAAGGCGTGCGCCCCCCGGTTGAACAGCTGGGCGGTGACGTCGACCGGGTTGGCCAGCGCGCCGAACGCCGGGATCAGCGGGCGCAGCCGGTCCTGGGTGTCGGCGGAGAGCTCGGGCATCTCCAGGCCGAGGTCCTCGCACTGGTCGGCCGCGAGGCTGCCGGCGCCGCCCGAGGTGGTGACGACGGCGACCCGCCGCCCCTCCGACCGCTTGCCGGTGGAGAGCAGCGCCGCCACCGACAGCAGCTCGTCGATGTCGTGGACGAGCACCACGCCGTGCTCCTCGGACGTGAGCACGAAGGCGACGTCGTCCCCGAGCATGGAACCGGTGTGGCTGGCCACCGCGCGGCGCCCGGCGCTGGAGCGACCCGACCGCAGCACCACCAGGTGCCGGCCCGTCTCGCGCGCCCGGCGGGCGAGCGCGGCGTAGGCCTGCCCGTCGTCGGTGGCCTCCACGTAGAGCATCAGGACCCGGATCGCCGGGTCCTCCAGGAGCTCCCGGGAGACCTCCAGCAGGTCGAGGTCGGCCTGGTTGCCGGTGCTCGCCCAGAACGACAGGCCCAGCCCCATGTCGGTGGCGAGGTCGAGCACCGAGCCGCCGACCGCCCCGCTCTGCCCGACGTAGGCGACGCCGCTGTCGGAGGTGAGCGGCCGGTCGGCCGCCGCGGTGAAGGTGGCCACCACGCCGGTCGGCGCGTAGAGGAAACCCTGGCAGTTGGGCCCCAGCACCCGGACGCCGGTCTCCCGCGCCACCTCCGCCAGCCGCTGCTGCAGCGCCAGCCCCTCCGGCCCCACCTCGGCGAAGCCGGAGGCGTAGACGACGGCGGCCGAGGCGCCGACCGCGGCCGCCTGCCGGATCGCGTCCTCGACCCGGTCGGCGGCGACGAGCACGAGCACCAGGTCGACCGGCCCCGGGACGTCGGCCAGCGTCGGGTAGCAGCGCTGCCCGACCAGCTCCTCGTAGTTGGGGTTCACCGGGTAGAGCGCGCCGGTGTAGCCGTGCTCGACCAGGTAGCGCAGCGGCCGGGACATGAGGTTCTCGGTGCGCCCGGAGATGCCCAGCAGCGCGATCCCGCGCGGCCGCAGCAGGGCGCCGAACCCACCGGGGCGGGCGTCGGTCGGCGATCCGGTCAACGGGATCCGCCTTTCGGGCGGGCGACGGGGTGGGCAGGACCAGCTAAGTTGACACCGACGTCAGTGTCAACCACGCCCGAGCGTTCCGGGAAGGAGGCCCCTGGTGCAGCTCCCCGGTTCCGCCGACGGGCCGAGCGCGGCCCCGGCCGGCCCCGCCGCCGCTCCGGCGGCACCGGTCACCGAGCGCGGCCGCGCCATGCGCGTCCGGCTGCTCGCCGCCGCCCGGCAGGTCTTCGAGCGGGACGGCTTCCTCGACGCGCGCGTCACCGACATCTCCGCCGCGGCCGGTGTCGCGCACGGCAGCTTCTACACCTACTTCCGGTCCAAGACCGACGTGTTCCGGGCCCTGGTCGCGGCCACCATGGACGACCTCTACGCCTCCCTCGGCAGCGGCGCGGAGACCGATCGCGGCGCCCGCGACCGCCCGGCGGATCCCGTCACCGCCATCGAGCGGGCCAACCGCCGGTTCGTCGCGATGTACCGGGAGAACACCGCCCTCATGGCGCTGTTCGAGCAGGTCACCACCTTCGACCCCGAGGTGCGCGCGGTGCGGCAGGCGGCCCGCGAGCGGATGGTCGGCCGGGTCCGGCACAGCATCGAGCGGTACCAGGCCGACGGCGTCGTCGCCGCCGACCTGGACGCGGAGTACAGCGCGCACGCGCTCGTCGCGATGGTGAACGGCCTGGTGCACTACTGGCTGGTGCTCGGCGGCGACTTCGAGCAGGAGCGCCTGGTGGAGACGCTGACCCGGTTGTGGGCGCAGTCCCTGGGGCTCCCCGCCCACCGGTGAGCGCCCGGATCAGCCGGCGGCGGATTCGGCAGCACGATGAGTTGGTGGGTACGAGTTCGCCGTGCCGTGACACCGGCGGCCGTACTCCTGGGCCTTGAAGGCGGCTGTAAGGACCGGCGGCCACCGATGAAGTGCACGGCCATCCCTCCGCTCGTCGGTAACCTGTCGCGGGCTGCTCACTCGAGAACGGCATCCCTACCCCACCGGGTGGCATGGCGATCGGATGGTGATGACGGCGTTCTGGAAGTCCCAACTGGCTGTCGACACCGCCCCTGCACCGATCGACCCCTGGAGCCGGCTGGTCTGCCAGGACGACGGGCCCCTGGTGCTCGCGGCGCTCGAGTCGAACGCGGCAGCCGGGCCGTGGGTGGTCGTCGACGTAGACAGCGGCACCGCGGCCGTGGGGCGTCAGCTCACACCCATCGCTGACGGACACCTCCGGGCAGACGGCAGTGGCCTGCTACTCACCTACCGCGGCCTGACGCCCGTCCGCGTCGTGCCGGAGCCAGTCGTCGGTCCGAGCCGAGGCGCTGGCCTCGGCACCGGCAAGGACGCGCATGAACAGACGATGCTGGACCTCGGCTCGGAGGTGGTGGCCGTCGGCCGCTGGTTCCGACAGACGTCCAAGCTCGTCAACACCGTGACCGGCCAGGTCCTGCGAAGGCTGCCCGCAGAACCGCCGTTCTTCCTCCTGCCCGCTGCCACGGGGCATGCCCGCCTATGGGCGCTGGGCAGTGGAGCCGTCTTCACGCTCGACACGCGGACATGGCACACGGTCAGCAGTGAGGAAGCGCCCCGTGGGCTGGCGGCTTGCCGGACCCCGCACGGCACCGTGGCCGTGCTCGGCACGGTCGATGCCAGCTTCGATGAGAGCCTCGGTCACGCGCTGCTGCGCGACGTCGCCCCCGGAAAGCTGCTGCACAAGTTGCGGTCCCCATTCGTGGGGCTGCGCCTGGCGTTGCTCAACGACGACTTGACCGAGGTCAGCTCGGACAAGGCGAGCTGGCTCTGGCAAGCACTTGATGACCCGGACATTCGTGGTGCTGTGCGGCTCACTGCCGACAACGCGGGCCGGGTCGTCCTCACGACCGCCCAGGGCCTGACCCTGGTCGAACCCCTCTCGCTTCAGCTGCTGGCGCAACACCGCACCCGCGCGTGGCCGGCGCCTTGGAGCGGAAGGTCCCGTGCCTGCTACTGGTCAGGCGAGCGCGAACTCACCGTCCTCGCTTGGACATAGGTCTCAGTGCATCGGGACGCAGACGCCCACCAGCGGAACCTCCACCTCGGCATGGCCGCGCTCTTGGTTGAGCGCTCAGCCGGACAGTCACTCTCCGCAATCCGCGATGTCCCGTAGTGGGCCGCTATGAGCGAGTCCGCGGGTCACGCCGCACTCATCCTGGTGGGGCTCTTCGTCCGGTCGCTGCGCGTTCGCCGCCACCACCACAACCCGACCGGGGACCACCGGGGAGAACCCGAGGCGTAGGACCCGCTGCTTCCCCGGGTCGCAGCTCGACGGAAGCGCCGGCGGGATCGCTGCGCGACCGCGGGCGGCTCTCACGACGAGGGGCGCTCGCACTCCTCCTGAGGACGGTTCCGCCGGGCGCGGAGCGTGCGGACGAGCCACACGCTCGAGATGATCAACCACAGGGCGGCCATGGCGATCCGCCAGCCGTCGTCCCCGTCGAGGACTGCCAGCACCAGTGCGACGAGGAAGAAGCCCGACCAGCACGATCCAGAAGCCGAGATCCAGCCCTCGCGGGGAACGACCGAGCCACGTCCTGGACACCGGCGGCAGCCTAGCCACGTCATCGTGCGGGCCACGGATCGCGTGGAGGTCGGGAGCCACGTCGAGCCCCGGATCCCCCGATCGGGCCCGAGGGTTGAACCGCGCCAGGGAACGTCAAGCCGCGTGCAGACACGGCTCAACGTCCGCTGGCCCGGCTCAACCCGCGCGTGGGCAGCTTCGAACCCGGCTCAACCCGCGCGCGAGGACGCACCAGCGGGCAGGGACAGTGAGCGCCTGCTTCAGCCGGCGATGCGGGTGGCCAGCGTGCCGATGCCCTCGATGGTCACCGCGATGTCGTCCCCGCGCTGCAGCGACCCGACCCCGGCCGGCGTGCCGGTCAGCACGACGTCGCCGGGCAGCAGCGTCATCGCCTGGCTCACCCAGGAGACGCACTCGGCGACGTCGCGCAGCATGTCCGCGGTCGTGCCGTCCTGCCGGAGCTCCCCGTTGACGGTGGACCGCAGCGCGAGTGCGGAGGGGTCGACGTCGGTCTCCACCCACGGCCCCAGCGGGCAGGCCCCGTCAAAACCCTTGCCGCGGGTCCACTGCCCCTCGCGCTTCTGGACGTCGCGCATCGTGAGGTCGTTGGCCACGGTGTAGCCGAACACCACTCCGGCGACGTCCCCGGCCGCGACCGCCTTGCAGCGCCGGCCGATGACGACCGCGAGCTCGCCCTCGTAGTGCAGGTCGGAGGTGAGCGCCGGGTACTCGACCTCGGCGTCGGGGCCGACGACCGAGGTGGACGGCTTGAGGAAGACGATCGGGATCTCGGGGACCTCGTTGCCGAGCTCCTTGGCGTGCTCGGCGTAGTTCCGCCCGAACGCGACGACCTTGCTCGGCTCGACCGGCGCCAGCAGCTGCGTCTCGGCCAGCGGCAGCTGCTCACCGGTGCGCTGGAGGCCGTCGTAGGGCAGCCCCTCGAGGGCGTGGAGCACGGCATCGTCGCCGTCGCCCTCGACGACGGCGTAGGCGGGGGCGCCGCCGCTGGTGGCCTGGTAGCGGGCGATGCGCATCAGATGGCCTTGACCAGGCCGCCGTCGACGAGCAGGTTCTGCCCGGTCAGGTACGTGTTCGCGCCGGAGACGAGGAACGCCGCCACCCGGCCGAACTCGTCGGCCTCCCCGTAGCGCCCCAGCGGGATCGTCTTCTCCGACTGCGCCCGCACCTCCTCGACCGAGAGGCCGGTCTGCTTGGCGCGGTTGGCGTCCAGGGAGGCCACGCGGTCGGTCGCGATGCGGCCGGGGCCGACGGTGTTGACCAGCACGCCCTCGCGGGCGAACTCCGTGGCCAGCGACTTGGCCAGGCCGACGACGGCGACCCGGTACGTGTTGGACAGCAGCAGGTTCTCGATCGGCTGCTTGACCGACGACGACGTGACGACGGCGATGCGGCCCCAGCTCTGCTCGCGCATGTGCGGCAGCACGCCGCGGATGAGCCGCACCGTGCTCATGAGGTTCAGGTCGTGCGCCTGGTACCACTTCGCGTCGTCGACCGCGTCGAACCCGCCGGGCGGGGGGCCGCCGGCGTTGGCGACGAGCACGTCCACGCCCCCGAGGCGGCTCCGCGTCTCCTCCAGCAGCCGCTCGACGTCGGCGGGGTCGGCGACGTCGGCCGGGCAGTGCTCGACCTGCGCCCCGGTGGCCTCGGCGATCTCGGCCGCCGTCTTCGCGAGCTGCTCCGCGCCGCGGCTGGAGATCATCACCTTCGCGCCCTCGGCGGCCAGCTGGGTGGCGGTCGCCCGCCCCAGCCCCTTGCTGGCCGCGGTCACGAGCGCGGTCCTACCGGTCAGCTGCAGGTCCATCGGTCACTCCACGGGGTTCGAGAGGTCACGGAAGCCGGCGATCGAGCAACCGGCGGTGTCGCCGGGCCGGATGTGCACGGCACCGGGGGTGCCGGTCGAGATGATGTCGCCGGGCAGCAGGGTCATGACCCGCGAATGGAAGGCCACCAGCCACCACGGCCGGAACGTCATGTTGGAGACGACGTTGCGCCGGTGCACCTCGCCGTTGTGGATCGTCGCGACCTCGAGTGCGTCGACGTCGGGCACCTCGTCGACGGTGACCAGCTCCGGGCCGAAGCTGAAGAACGTGTCGAAGCTCTTCGACCGGGTCAGGTACCGCGGGTTCTTCTCGAGGATGTCCTCGGCGGTCATGTCCACGATCGTGGTGAACCCGGCGACGACGCCGGGGGCGTCGGTCTCGTCGACGTCCTTGCACGCCCGGCCGATGACGACGCCGAGCTCGCCCTCGGCCGTGGTCCGCTGCGACTGCGGCGGGATCCGGATCGCATCCCCCGGGCCGATGATCGCGGTGTCGGGCTTGAGGAAGCTCGCCGGCTCGGTCGACGGCGCCTTCTCCGACAGGTCCGCCGCGTGCTCGACGTAGTTCAGCCCGATCCCCCAGATCTTGCGGGGCCGCCGGTAGAGCGGCGCGTAGGTGAGCTGGTCCTGCGGGATGGCCAGCTCGTCGAGCACGCCGGCCGGGGCGCCGCCCACCCACTCCCGCAACGCCTCGACCTGCCCCTGCTCCAGCAGTTCCTGCACCGTGCCCGGCCAGGTGGTGCCCAGGGCCTCGTTCACGGCGGTCAGCAGCACGGCGCCGGAGGGCCGGACCAGCGCCGCCGGCTCGGCGCCGTCGATCCGCAGGGAGGTCAGTCGCACAGGAGGATCCCGTCTCTCGGGGGCCGCCGGTCAGAGACCGACGGCCGCGATCAGGTCGTCGAGCTCGGCGAGGGTGACGTCGTCGACCGGCGGGGCCGGGAAGCGGGCGTGCGGCGAGCTGATCGCCCCGCGCCGGGCGAACACCTGCTTGCGGATGGTCACCCCGCCGACGCCCAGCTGGGCCTCGTAGCGGATGAGCGGCAGGTGCCGGAAGAAGTACTGCTGGGCCTCCGCGCGGTCGCCGGCCACGAACTTCTCGTAGGTGCCCACCAGCACCTGCGGGAAGCCGAACCCGGTCATGATCCCGTCGGCCCCGCGGAGCAGCTCCTCGTAGAGGTACACGCCGCCGAGGCCGCCGAAGATGCCCACCGGCGAGGTGACCGCCTTCCGCACCGCGGTGATCTTCGGCAGCGTCGGCGTCTCCTCGAGCTTGAGGTACCGGCACCCCTCGATCTCCTCGAGCAGCCGCACGAGGAAGGGCGCCGGCATGGTGACCCCGGTGTTCACCGGCTCGTCCTGCACGACCACCGGCACCGAGACCGCCTCGGCCACCCGGCGGAAGTGCTCGAAGACCAGGTCGAGGTTCTTCGTGTTCTCCGGCGGCGCGAGCATGACCGCCGCGGCGCCGGCGTCCTCGGCCCGCCGTGCGTAGTCCAGTGCCATGTGCGTCGCGCGGGCCGACACCCCGGCCACGACCGGCACCCGCCCGGCGGTCGCCCCGACGTAGCGCCGGAGCACCCGCTCCCGCTCCTCGTCGAGGAGCTTTGCGGCCTCGCCCATGATGCCGAGGATCGTCAGGCCGTGGGCCCCGGCGCCGAGGTAGTCCTCGACCAGGGTGTCGATGCTCCCCTCGTCGACCGCGCCGTCGTCGGTGAACGGGGTGAGGGTGATGGGCAGGACCCCCCGCAGCGAGGTCACCGCCGAGCACCCTGTGCGAACGTGTCCTGCGACGGGCTGCAACACTCGGTGATCGACATCACAAGGTCACCGTAACGGTTCCTCGGGCGATGCTCAGGGCGGGTCCCACGGGGGCCCAGATCGGAGGATCCATGTCTTCGGCTCGCGTCGCCGTCGTCGGCGGCGGCATCATCGGGACGGCGGTGGCGCGGCGGCTGCTCCAGCTGCGGCCCGACGCGCAGGTGACCCTCCTGGAGAAGGAGGACCGCCTCGCGGCCCACCAGACCGGGCGCAACAGCGGGGTCGTGCACGCGGGCCTCTACTACGAGCCCGGCTCCCTCAAGGCGGTCCTCTGCCGCCGCGGCGTGGCACTGCTCAAGGAGTTCTGCGCCGAGCACGACCTGGGCTACGACGAGATCGGCAAGGTGCTCGTCGCCCTCGACGACGCCGAGGAGCACCGGCTCGGGGCCATCGCCGAGCGGGCCCGCGCCAACGGGGTCCCCGGCATCCGCATCATCGGCCGGGGCGAGCTGGCCGAGCTCGAGCCCCACGTCACCGGCGTCGGCGCCCTGCACTCCCCCAGCACGGCGATCGTCGACTACGCGGGCATCACGCGGCAGCTCGCCGCCGACGCCGAGGCCCGCGGGGCCACCATCCGCACCGGCTTCCCCGTCACCGACCTGCGGCACACCACGGGTGGGCCCGGCGAGGAGGTCGTCGTCCGCGGGGGCAGCGGCGAGGAGGTCGTCGTCGACCAGGTCGTCCTCTGCGCCGGGCTGCAGGTCGACCGGCTCGCGCAGCTGGCCGGCGACGTGGGGGCCCCGCGCATCGTCCCCTTCCGCGGGGAGTACTTCGCGCTGGTCCCCGGCAAGCGGGAGCTGGTCAACGGCCTCGTGTACCCGGTGCCCGACCCGCGGTACCCGTTCCTCGGGGTGCACCTGACCCCGCGGTTCGACGGCGAGGTGCTGGTCGGCCCCAACGCCGTCCTGGCGCTGGCGCGCGAGGGCTACCGCCGTCGCGACGTCGACCTCCGGGAGCTGGCCGAGACCGCCCGCTACGCCGGGTTCCGCCGGTTCGCCCGGCAGCACTGGCGCACCGGCGTCGCGGAGATGTACGGCTCGCTGAGCAAGCGGGCCTTCACCCGGGCCGCCCAGCGCTACGTGCCCGACCTGGCCGTCGCCGACCTGGTGCCGGCCGACGCGGGGATCCGCGCCCAGGCCCTCGAGACCGACGGCAGCCTCGTCGACGACTTCCGCATCACCCGCACCGGCGCGGTCGTCGCCGTGCGCAACGCGCCCTCGCCGGCCGCCACGTCGTCCCTGGCCATCGCCGAGCACATCGTCGACGACCTGCTCGACCGCCGCCCCGACGCGTGAGCGCGGCGCGGTGGGCCTGACCGCCGTGCGCGCACGGCGGAGGGACCGCGGCCCGGCGAGCTCGCGCGCGGCCGCGGTCGCCGCGGTGACCGTCACGACGGTCGGGGTGCTGCCGATCTACATGGTCGGCGTGCTGTGGGTGCAGATCCGGGAGGAACTCGACTTCGGGCCCTCGCTCCTGGGCGTCCTGGTCGCCTGCTTCTTCCTCGTCTCGGCGGTCTCCGCCCTCACCGCCGGCGTCGTGGTGCGCCGCTTCGGCACCTCGCCGGTGGTCCGGCTCTCCGCCCTCGTGGGCGGCCTGTCGATGCTCGCCGTCGCCCTGGCCGCGCAGCACACCGCCATCCTGGTCGGCGCGCTGCTGGTCGCGGGCTGGGGCAACGGCATCGGCCAGCCGGCGAGCAACGACCTGATCGCCCGGGCGGTGACCCCCGACCGCCACGGCCTCGCCTACGGCACCAAGCAGGCGGCGATCCCGCTGTCGACCATGCTCGCCGGTGTCGCCGTCCCGCTCGTCGCCATCCCGCTGGGCTGGCGCACCGCCTTCGTGATCGGCAGCGTGCTCGCCCTGCTCGTCCTGCTCGGCGTCCCCGGGGGCGCCCGGCTGCCGGCCCGCGACGCCGCCCAGACCTCGGAGGCGGCGGGCCCGTTCCACCGGGCGGCGCTGGTCGTGCTCGCCATCGGGCTCATGCTGGGCGCGGCCACCGGCAACGCGCTCGGGTCGTTCTTCGTCGCCACCGCCGTCGACTCGGGCATCGCGCCCGCGACCGCCGGGGTGCTCGCCGCGGTGGCCAGCGGCGTGGGTGCGGCCGCGCGGGTGGCGTTCGGCTGGCTGGCCGACCGGGTGCGCACCCGGTGGCTGCTCGTCGTCGCCGCGCAGATGTCGATCGGCGGCCTCGCCTACGCCCTGCTGGGCACCGGCGTCGAGGTCCTGGTGGCCGCGGGCGCGGTGATCGGCTACTGCACCGGCTGGGCCTGGGCGGGGCTCTCCACCTACTCGGTGGCCCGCATGCACCCGGGCATGGCCGCCCGGGCCACCTCCATCACCCAGGGCGGGATGGGCGCCGGGGCGGCGCTCGGGCCGCTGGCGTTCGGCGTCGTCGTCGCCTCGAGCTCCTACGCGGTCGCCTGGTACGCCACCGCCGCCCTGTCGGCGGTGGCGGGCGCGGTGGTCGTGCAGGGCCGGCGGATGCTGATGCACGACCGGCCGGAGCTCGTGGCGGCCCAGCGGCTGCGCCGGCAGGCCCGCTCCGGCTGACCGGGATCAGCCCGGCGGGTCGGCGGGCAGCCGCGCCAGGACGTCGAGGGCCTCGGCCAGCGACGCCGGCACCGACCCGGGTTCGTGCCCGGCCGCGGCCAGGCCCCGTGCGGTCAGCTCGTGGCGCGCCACCAGCCCGCCGGACAGCAGCGGCGGCACCCCGGTCCCGGCGACGGTGTCGCGGGCCATGCGCACCTCGACCTGCCGCCGCCCGGCGTGGCCGACGTGCGTGGTCACCAGCATCGTGGCGAAGTCGCGGGTCGGGTAGCGGTCCAGCGTCTCCTCGACCATGGCGATCAGCGGCTCGACGACGCCCAGCTCCCGGGCGGCCAGCAGCGCCTCCACCCAGAGCCCCTCCATGCCCTTGACGACGACGCTGCGCAGCATCTTCAGCGCCGCGGCGGCCCCGACCTCGCTGCCGACGACGGCGGCCTGCAGCCCCACCCCGCGCAGCAGCTCGGCCGCGCGGGCCGCCTCGGGACCGGCGAGCGAGATCGGGATGGCCGCGCCGTCGAGCCGGATGCCCCCGCCAGTCATCACGCCGTCGACCACCCGGTCGCCGCCGAGGGCGTCGGCCACGGCGCGCTTGTCACCCGGCGCGGTGGAGTTGAGGTCGACGTAGAGGACGTCGTCCCGGGCGCGGACGGCGCACTCCACCGCCACCGCGACCGCGGTTCCCGGCGTGACCAGGGAGAGCACGACGTCCCGGTCGGCCAGGGCCGCGAGGTCCTCGGCCGCTCCGGCACCCGTGGCCTCGATCGCCGCGCGCGCCGCCGGACCGCGGGCGGGGTCCAGCAGGACGCGGTCGTGCACCAGCAGGTCCGCGCCCGCGGCGGCGACGGCCCCGCCGATGACCCGGCCGGCCTCGCCGAACCCGATCAGCCCCCAGCGGGCGCTCACCGCGCACCCTCCTCGCCGGCGGGCGTCTCGGTCAGCGCCGCGGTGACCCAGGAGCGGTCCAGGGTGCCGGCGGCGATCTGCCGGAACATCTCCTCCTCGGCGGCCAGCCGCTCCTCCCCGGCCGCCACCACCTCCGCGGCCCGCGCGTGCGGCACCACCACGACACCGTCGCCGTCGCCCACGACCAGGTCGCCGTCGTGCACCACCGCGCCACCGGCCTGCACCGGGCCGCGCAGCTCCCCCGGGCCGTCCTTGTAGGGCCCGAGGTGGTTGATGCCCCGGGCGAAGACCGGCACCGGCCCCTCGCCCAGGCCCTCGCGGTCGCGGACGGCGCCGTCCACGACCAGCGCGGCCAGGCCCCGGGCGGCGGCGTAGCGCGCCATGATCTCGCCCAGCACGGCCCGGTCCAGAGCGCCGCCGCCGTCGACGACGAGCACGTCGCCCGGCCCGGCGAGGTCCAGGGCGCGGTGGACCACCAGGTTGTCCCCGGGCCGGGTGCGCACGGTGAACGCCGGCCCGGCGACCCGCGGCCAGGCGGCGCCCGGCACCCAGTGCAGGCCCGTCGCACCCTGGGCGCGCTCCAGGCTGTCGGACAGGATGCTGGTCGGCAGCGCGCGGGCCCGGGCGAGCAGCGCGGGGTCGGGCCGGGGGCCCGGCGGGTGCAGCCGGCAGGTGCTCATCGGGGTGCTCCTCTCGTGGTGCGCCGCGGCGCCGGACGGGGTCCGGGCCGGGCGCGCCGATCAGGTCGGGGAGTGCAGGTCGGGCACGGCTCCCGGCCGCCACGGGTGCCGCAGCGACGTCACCGGCAGGCCGCGGGAGCGGCGGACGGTGCGGCGGGCCGAACGCACCGTCAGCGCCGCCGCCAGGCTCAGCACCGCCGCGGTGGACCACGCCGCGCGGTAGGAGAAGGCCTGCGCCACCACGCCGAACAGCAGCGGCCCGCCGGCCGCACCGAGGGACAGGCCGGTCTGCACGAAGCCGGTCACCGAGGCCGCCGCCGTCCGGTTGTCGCGGATCACCGCGAAGTGGAACAGCCCCGTCCAGGCCCAGCCGAGCAGGTAGGCCCCGAATGACCCCGCCACGAACAGCGGTGCGGCACCGGTGGCCAGCAGCAGGTAGGCGACCGCCCCACCGGCCAGGAGGTTGGCGATGAACAGGTAGCGGCTGCGGTCGGGGTACCGGTCGGCGAGCCACCCGAACCACACCCGGGCACCGAGGCCGACCACGGAGCAGGCCGCGAACAGCAGACCCGCGGCGCCCGGGCGCAGACCGGCGGCGACGGCGGAGTCGACCAGGAACACCCCGGTGGAGGTCGCCGCCGCCGCCCCGAGGAACCCGCCGACGGTGAGCACGACCAGCCCCCGGCGCGGGATCCCCTTGTCCGGCCCCCGGTCCACGGCCGCGGGGGCCCGGGACCGGGCGTCCCGGCCGGTGAGGACGGCCCACAGCAGCAGCCCCAGCGCCAGGCCGATCGCGGCGAGCACCGCCCACCGCCAGCCCAGCACCAGCGCGATGCCCGGCACGGCCAGCCCCCCGAGCAGCGTCGCCGCGGGGATCGAGGACTGCTTGATGCCGAAGGCCAGCCCCAGCCGCGCCTCGGTGACCAGCTCGGAGATGCCGAGGTTGGCCGAGGGCTGGGCGACGGCGTTGCCGAGGCCGCCGACCGCCAGCCCGACCATCAGCCAGGCCGCCGACTGGGCGAGCGCGATCACGCTCAGCGAGGCGATGGACAGCAGCGCCGCCAGCGCGGTGCCCCGCCGGGAGCCCAGCCGCTGCACCAGCCGGCCACCCGGCCGGGCGAGGGACCCGGAGACGGCGAAGAGCGTGGCGGCGGCGAGACCGAAGACGCCGAGGCCCACCCCCAGGTCCGCCCGGATCTGCACCGCGAGCGCGCCGACGAGGAAGGCCGGCAGCACGCCGAGCACCGAGACCGAGACGCCCTGCACCACGGCGCGGCCGGAGGCGACCGGGCCGGCCGCGGGCGCCGGCGGCCCGGCGGGGGCGGCGTCGGTCCCCTCAGCCACGGGCGGCGATCCCCTCAGCCACGAGCGGCAGTCCCCTCAGCCACGGGCGTCGGTCCCCTCAGCCACGGGCGGCGGCCCCCAGCGGCCGGCCGAGCCGGTCGCCGAGGGAGACCAGCGCCGCGTGCGTCTCCCGGTCCAGCGGCACACCGTCGGCCCGCCGGCGCGCGCGCTCGGCGGCGGCGCGCTGGCCGGGGGTGCGCACCGGCAGCTCCTCGTCGACGGGCAGGAGCCCCCGCAGCTCGGCCAGCATCCGGTGCATCTCGCCGCGCATGTGCGCGGCGTCCCCCAGCCGCGCCGGGTCGAGGACGACGACGAGGTGGCTGGTGCCCGGTGGCCGGGGCTCGGACCGGAACGTCAGGTTGCCGACCTCCGGGCCGAGCGGGCCGCCGGCGAGCACCCCGGTGAGCACCTCGACCAGCAGGCCCAGTCCGTACCCCTTGTGGCTCGAGCGCTCGCGGTCGCTGCCCAGCGGCAGCAGCGCACCCTTGCCCGGGAAGACCGCCGCGGGGTCGGTCGTCGGCTCGCCCTCGGCGGTCAGACCCCAGCCGAGGGGCACGGGCAGCCCCTGCCGGAGCGCGATCTCGAACTTGCCGCCGGCCACCGCGGAGGTGGCCATGTCGAACACCATCGGCTCCTCGCCGGCCACCGGCACGCCCAGCGCCAGCGGGTTGGTGCCGAAGTACGGCCGGCCGGTCCCCGTCGGGGCGACGATGGGACCGGTGTTCGTGGCCACCAGCCCGACCAGGCCCTGCGTCGCGACGTCGTGCACGTAGGAGCCGCTCGCGCCGTGGTGGCTGCTGCGGCGCACGTTGACCCAGCCGACGCCATACCGCCGCGCCCGCTCGACCGCCTCCTCCAGCGCCACGGTCGTGACCGGGTGGCCGAGCAGCCCCTGCCCGTCGACGAGGGCGACCGCCCCGCCGTCGGAGTGCACCACCGGGTCGCCGTCCGCGGCGATGGCCCCGTTGCCGATCATGGTCACGTACGCCGGCAGCCGGGCGATCCCGTGCGAGTCGATGCCCGAGAGGTCGGCGTAGCCCAGCACGTGCGCCACGTCCCGGGCATGCGCCGGGCGCACGCCGACGGACTCCAGCACGTCGGTCGTCCAGGACGCCAGGACCTCGGCCGGCACCCGCACGTCCGGCTCGGGCCGCACCTCCACCGGCCCGCGCGCGTCGCCGGGGGCCGTCGAGCCGAACGCGGCGAGCACGGCGTCGGCGACCTCGAAGGTGGAGGCCGGCGCGACGCCGGCCGGGGCGAGGTCGTAGGTCCAGGGGCCCTGCCGCAGCACGGTGTGCGTCGCCGCGCGCAGCCGGTCGCCCAGCGCCCGGGTCGCGTCGAAGTGCTGCAGCAGCGCGACCAGGGCGAGGAAGCCACCGAGCGGGTCGACCTGGCGCAGACCCGCCCGCCGCGGCGCCGAGCCGTGCGCCGGCTCGAACAACCCCTGGCAGCGTCCCTGCGCCGGCGGGCCCGGGTGGATCGAGGCCGACCCGCAGAGCGCCGGCGAGCCGGCCCGCCCGGCGGCGAGATCGCTGAGGATGTCGCCGAGCAGCCCCTCGGTGACGATCACCGCGGGCACCTCGGCGCCCGACCCCAGCTCGAAGGCGGCGCGGTCGACGTAGCGGTGCTCGACGGGGACGCCGCGGCGGCCGGCGACGTCGGTGGCGACCTGCCGCCACAGCCGGCCGGTGGCGTAGAGGTTCGCCTTGTCCACCGACACCAGGCGGCCGGCCGCCGTGCCGCCACCCTGCTGCAGCAGCCGGTCGATGCCGAGCTCGACCACCTCGGCGACGCGCTCCGGGGTCAGCCGCAGCACGTCCGCGGCCTCGCCGCCGCCCGCCGAGTAGGTGCGGTCGGCCGGCCCGGTGCCGTAGGAGCCGCCGATGAGGTTGCGCACGACGGTGAGGTCGCCGTCCTCGCCGAGCGGGATGTCGCGCACCGAGAGGCGCAGGTCGTAGCGGGCCCGCAGCCGGTGCAGGGCGACCTCGGGCCGCGGGCAGACCTCGGGCGGGACGCCGGGGTCCTCCCCCACGGCGCCGAGCAGGATCGCGTCCGCGTCGTCGCAGGCGGCGAGCGTCTCCTCGGGGAGCACCTCGCCGGTGACGGCGGCGGCCCGCGCCCCGACCGGCCACGGCCCGGTGACCTCCACCAGGCCCTGCTCGGCCAGCTGCCGCAGCAGCCGGGTCGGCCCCTCCAGCACCTCCGCGCCGACGCCGTCCCCCGGCAGCAGCGCGACCCGGATCACCGCCGCACCAGCCGTCGCCCGACCGTGGTCAGGATCAGCTCGGCGTCCGCCTCCCCCACCGACCGCTCGAGGTCCGCCAGCCAGCCCGGCAGCGCCTGCTCCATGGTCGGGTGGTGCGCGTGCCCGAGGTCGCCGCCGAAGGCCAGCATGTCGTGGGGGTACACCTCGCCGAGCGTCGTCGAGGGCGGGCCGTCGGTGGTCAGGATGTCGGGCAGGATGCCGAGCTCCAGCACCACGCCGAGCCGGGCGAGCTCCGGCGCCGCGTCGTCGTCCCACTCCAGGAACGGCATCCGCGGGTGGTTGAACAGCATCCGGGTCACCCCCGCCGCCTTCGCCGCCCGGAACAGCGCCAGGGTCTGCGCGCAGGTGAGGTGGCCCGAGGCCAGCACGAGGTCGTAGGCGGCGACGACGTCGAGCACGTCCTGCCACGCGGGCAGCAGCGCACCCGCGTCGTCCACGACGTCCACCCGGCGGAACACCATGCCGCGGTGCACCGACCTGGCCGGGCTGGACGGCGAGTCGATGTGCGCCGGCGCCGACACCGTCGGCATCCACACCACCCGGCCCCCGAGCCGCGCCGCCACCTCGACCGCGTCCGGGTTGGCGCCCCCGACCGGCGAGTTGAGCACGATCCCGCCGTACACCTCGACGCCGGCCGCCTCGCCGCGCTGGGCGGCGAAGACCGCCCGCTCGACGGTCGAGCCCTCGTGCGCCTTGAGGACCACGAGGTCGACGCCGACCGACCCGTGCGCGCCGACGACCTCGTGGTCGAAGCCGTGCCGCTCCACGAGGCTCGGCGCGCCGTGGACGTGCAGGTCGGCGACCCCGGAGATCACGACGCCCCCCGCGGGGCGGGACCGCCCACGTCAGCGCTCCCCGGGACGGTCGGTGCCCGGGCTGGTGGCGTCCGCCGTCGACCCGGTCGGGGCCGCGGCGTCGTCGCCCGCTCCCCCACCGCGCCCGGGGACCATCCCCTTCACCGCACCGGCGACGTCGTCCCCCGCTCTCCTGCGCATGACCAGGTGCACCACGGTGCCGAGCGCGCCGAACCCCAGACCGATGGCGATCCACAGCGGCTCCATGACCAGCAGCGCCACGGCCGCACCCAGGAAGAGCAGCCGCTCGGGCCAGGCGGCCGGCCCGATGAGCCACTTGCCGGTGACCACCGCGAGCGCGCCGACCGCGAGCACCGCGGCGACGAAGGCGATGGCGACCGTCCCGGCACCACCCTCGAACAGCAGCCCGATGCCGTTCTCCGAGAGCACGAAGATGAACGGCACGAGGAACGCCGGCAGGGTGTACTTCCAGGTGAGCCACATCGTGGGCACCGGTTTGCCGCCGGTGATCGCCGCGGCCGCGAAGGGCGAGAGCGCCGTCGGCGGGGACACCTCGCTCAGCACGGCGTAGTAGAAGATGAACATCGCCGCCGCGAACGGCTCGACGCCCACCTGCTGGAGCGCCGGCGAGATGATCACGAACGAGATGATGAAGCTCGCCGTGACCGGCACCGCCAGCCCGAGCAGGATCACCACGACCGCCGAGAACAACGCGGTGAGCGCGAGGCTGCCGCCGGCGAAGTCGACGATGATGCCGGCCAGCCGCAGGGCCAGACCGGTGAGGGTCATGACGCCGACGATGATCCCGGCGACCGCCATCACCGGGATGACCGAGAGCGCCCCGACCGCACCCTGGCCGAGCGCGTGCCAGACCCGCTTCGGCGTCATCCAGTGCTCGCGGTCCAGCCAGCTGAGCAGGAAGGCCAGCGCGGTGGCATACACGACGGCGCGGAAGGGCGTGTAGCCCAGGGCCAGGAAGAAGACGATCGCGGCCAGCGAGCTGAAGTGGTACCCGAAGCGGAGGAGCAGCCGCCACGCCGACTTCTCCTCCACCTCGACCTGGTGCGTGCCGTGCCGGCGGGCGTCGAACTCGATCGCGAGGACGATGCCGAGGTAGTACAGGATCGTGGGGATCGTCGCCCAGATCAGCACCTCGAGGTAGGAGACGTTGAGCAGCTCGGCGATGATGAACGCCGCGGCGCCGAGGGTGGGCGGCGACATGATCGCGCCGATGCCGGCCGCTGCGAGCACACCGCCACCGGCCTCCGGCGCGTAGCCGGCCTTGCGCAGCAGCGGCCAGCCGAAGCCACCGAGGGTCACCGTCGTCGCCACGCCCGAGCCCGACACCGTGCCCAGCAGGAAGCCCGACAGCGTCACGGTGCGACCGGGACCGGCCTTCGACTGGCCGAAGGCGGCGAACGACAGGTCGATGAAGAACTTCGTCGCGCCGGAGGCCGCCAGCACGGCGCCGTAGATGGTGAACAGGATGATGTAGGTCGCGGCGACGTCGAGCGGTACGCCGAAGATCCCCTGGGTGCCCATGACGTTGTGCCCGATGAGCCGCGTCCACTGGAAGTCCGCGGTGGTGAACGGGCTCGGCATCGCGGAACCGAAGTACGCCATGGCCAGGAACCCGAGCACCACGAGCGGGACGAGCAGCCCCACCGTGCGCCGGGCCGCTTCCAGCACCAGCAGGACGAGCAGGGTGCCGATGATGAGGTCGGTGTCCGTCGGGACGATCGCCCGGCGGAAGAAGCCCTGCCAGTCGGAGACCATGTAGAGGCCCGGCACCAGCGAGGCCAGGGCGAGGGCCCAGTCGAGGACGTTCGGGTGGTCGGCCTTGCCCTGCAGCTTGTCCTTCTCCGACCGGCCCCAGCCGCGGTAGGTCAGGAAGGTGAGGAAGAGCCCCACGCTGAGGAACAGCGGCAGGTACACCTGCCGCGGCATGGGGTTGAACACCCAGTAGAGGGCGAAGAGGGCCAGCCCGACGCCCACGACCGCGACGACGTGGCCAGGGATCCCGGTGAGGTGCCGGGCCGGCTTCTCCGCCTCGTACTCGGCGAGCAGCGCCTCCTCGTCGATCTCGTCGGGGTCCACCTCCCGCTCGCGGTCGAGGCTCTTGTCCACGGTGGAGGCGTCCTCGACCCCGTCCCGCGCGCCCGGGCTGGCCGGTGGTGCGCCGGGGACGTCGCCCGCCCGGTCGTCGGCGACCCGGGTGGCGCCGCCGGTGGTCTCCGGCCCGGCCCGCCGGTGCGTGAGGCGTCGGAGATTCATCAGTTCTCCTCGATGTCGAGAATCACGGTCGGGTCGTCGGTGACGACGAGCTGCCAGATCGGGACCGGCTCGGCGCCGGGCACGTGGAGCGTCCGCTCGCCCAGGTCGGTGGCGGCGATGTTGAGCTGGGTGAACACCGCCGGCCGGGCCGGGTCCGGTGGGACCACGTACGCCATCCGGTCCCCGGGCGGGGCCGGGCGGGGCGGGTCGGGCACGGCGTAGTACTCCTCGAGCACCGCGACCTGCTCCGCGGCGAGCTCGACGAGCTCGAACCTGCCGTCGGCGAGCACGCGGTACCGCTCTTCGGCGAGGGTCCGGTAGATGCTGTTGCGGTAGCCGACGGCGAACGTCTCGCCGTCCAGCGGGATGCGGGCGATCTCCGTGCCGTCCGGCGCGCGCACGGTGACCGCCCGCGCCCCGTCGCCCACCGCGACGGTCCCGCCCTCCGCGGTCGCGACCGCGACCGCGACCCCGGCCGCCGTCACGGTCACGAGCACCGCGACGACGGCGAGGACGAGGTGGCGTGCCACGAGCGGGCGTCGGGAGGGCCCGGGGCCGCCGGGGCCGGAGCTCGCTCCGGCACCCGGCAGCGCACGGGTCGGGCTGCCGGTCAGCCGACCGAGTCGAAGTAGGTCTGCGCGCCGGGGCAGGTCTCGATGAACTCGACCTCGTCGGCGGTCTCCGCGTTCAGCTCCTCGGCCGCCGGGTGCACGGTGAGCAGCTGCTCCTGGTTCTCGAAGATCGTGCGGGTGATGGCCTCCTGCAGGGCCTCGTCCATGTCGCTGCGGACCACGAGGATGTTCGGCGACACGACGTTGGACACCGCCTCCTCCTGGCCCTCGTAGGTACCGGCCGGGATGTCCTCGGCGAAGTAGAAGTCGCCGTACTCCTCGGACAGCGGCTCGGCGTACTCGCCGGTCGGGATGAGCACCAGGTCGCCGGTGCTCGCCAGGTCGACGATGGCGCCCGTCGGCAGGCCGCCGGACCAGGCGCCGGCGTCGACGGTGCCGTCCTGGATCGCGGCGACGGTCTCGGCGACACCCAGCTGGACGCGCTCGATGTCGGCCTGCGGGTCCAGGCCGGCGGCCTCCATGATCCGGTCCGCGGTGACCTCCGAGGCCGAGCCCACGGCGCCGGGCGAGACGCGCCTGCCCTGCAGGTCCTCGATGGAGGTGATGCCCGTGTCCGCCGTCGTGAAGAAGTGGACGAAGTTGTTGTAGATGTTGCCGAGCGAGCAGATCTCCAGCGCCTCGCTGAAGGTGTTCTCGCCGTTGGCCGCGTCGGAGACGACGTCACCGAGCGCCAGCGCCAGCTGCGCCTGCTCGGTGTCGAGCAGCTGCATGTTGTCGACGGATGCGTTGGTCTCCTGGACCGTCACCGTGAGCCCCGGGATCTCGGAGCTCAGCACGTTGGCGATGCCACCGCCGTAGGGGAAGTAGACGCCGCCGGTGCCGCCGGTGGCGAACGTCAGCTGCTGGTCGAACGACTGCGTGTCACCGTCGCCGCCGCTGGCCGTGTCGTCGGCCGCGTCGCCGCCGCAGGCCGTGAGCGCGAGCGTGGTGGCGACCCCCAGGGAGAGGAGGAGGCGCGACCGCGTGCCGGGGTGGGAGCCGGGGGTCGAGATCATCGTGGGCCTTCCTGTCGGTGCCGGCCCGGCGGCGGCCGGGGCACCGGATGCGGGCCCGCCCGCATGCCGGCCCACCCGCAGCCGGAGGGGGCGTCAGCAACATGCCGTTCATCGAATCACAGGAGTGAAGCAGCTCACATTCGAGACTGTCTACTGTTTACAGTGTCTCGGAACGATGACTTTTCCGAGCGTCGCGTGGAGGCCGGCCGATGTCCGACGCACTGCCCATCGCCGCCCTGCCCCTGCGCGAGCACGTGTACGAGCGCCTCCAGGAGCTGCTGATCAGCCGGTCCCTGGCGCCCGGCGACCACCTCGTCGAGGAGCGGCTGGCCGCGCAGCTCGGGGTCAGCCGCGGGCCGGTGCGCGAGGCGCTGCAGCGCCTGCACCGGGACGGCTGGATCACGCTGCGTCCCCGGCACGGCGCGTTCGTCAACAAGCCCACCCGGCAGCAGGTGCACGAGTTCTTCGAGGCCCGCCAGCTGGTCGAGCGCGAGGCGGCCCACCTGGCCGCCGTGCGCCGCACCCCCGAGGACGCCGCGGAGCTGCTGGAGATCTGCGACCGTGCCGACGCCGACTGGCGGCGCGGGGTGCCCTCCCAGGAGATGGCCGCGCACACGGCGCGCTTCCACCGGGCCGTCCTCGTGCACGCCCGCAACCACCTCCTGCTCCAGTTCGGCGAGCAGCTCTCCCTCCGCAGCCGCTGGTTCTTCGCCCCGCTGGTGTCCTCCATCGCGCCGCGCGCCTGGCACGAGCACCGCCAGGTGGCCGAGCTGATCGCCGCCGGCGAGGCCGCCCGCGCGGCCGAGGCGATGCACCGGCACGTCGCGCTGTCGCGGAACTCCTACCTGGAGATCCACCCCGACGGCGACGTGCACGAGACCGACCTGGTCCCGGTGCCGGGCACCGGGGCGCAGGCGACCGGCCCCGGTCGGTGACGGTCGAGCCCTCCCACGGCAGTCCCCTCCCACGGAAGAAGGCCCCCATGGCAACCACCCCCGTCGTCCTCGTGACCGGCGCCTCCAGCGGCATCGGCCGCGCCTGCGTCGACGCCTTCCTCGCCCAGGGGGCCCGGGTGATCGCCGCGGCCCGGCGCACCGACCGGCTGGAGGACCTCCGGGCCGAGCACGGGGACGCCGTCCTGCCGGTGGCCCTCGACGTGCGCGACCGGGCGCAGGTCGACGAGGTGATCGGCTCGCTGCCCGACGGCTGGTCGCCGATCGACGTCCTGGTGAACAACGCCGGGCTGGCCCGGGGGAAGACGCCGCTGCACGAGGACGACCCGGACGACTGGGACCAGATGCTCGACACCAACGTGCGCGGGCTGCTGAACGTCTCGGGCGCCGTGCTGCCCGGCATGGTCGAGCGCGGCTCGGGGCACGTGATCAACATCGGGTCGAACGCCGGACGCGAGGTCTACCCGGGCGGCACCGTCTACTGCGCCACCAAGGCCGCGGTCGAGCGGATCACCCGGGGCATGCGCATGGACGTGCTCGGCAGCGGCGTCAAGATCAGCGAGGTCGACCCGGGCATGGTCGAGACCGAGTTCTCCGAGGTCCGCTTCCACGGCGACAAGGAGGCCGCCGCCGCGGTGTACGACGGCGTCACGCCGCTGGTGGCCGCCGACATCGCCAACGTGGTCACCTGGGTCGCCAACCAGCCGCCGCACGTGGTGATCGCCGACGTCCTGGTCTACCCGCTGGACCAGGCCGGCTCCGGCAAGATCGCCCGTCGCAAGTGAGCCCGCGCTGAGCCGGGGCGGGCGCACCCCGCTGGTCACCCGCCGCCGGGACTTCCCCGGCTGGCGCATGGTCTGGGCGCTCGCCGTCACCGAAACCGCCTCCTACGGCGTCCTCTACTACTCCTTCGCCGTCTTCCTCGTGCCGATGCGCGAGGAGCTGGACGCCTCGACCGCCCAGCTCTCCGGGGCCCTGACGCTGTCGCTGGCGCTGAGCGGGCTGGGTGCCGTCGTGGTCGGGCGGTGGCTGGACCGGTGGGGTGCGCGGTGGGTGATGACCACCGGCAGCCTGCTGGGCGGTGCCTCGGTGCTCGCCTGGTCGCAGGCGCAGGACCTCGTGCAGCTGTACCTGGCGTTCGCCGGCATCGGCCTGGCGAGCGCGGCGGTGCTCTACGAACCGGCCTACGCGGTCATCAACACCTGGTTCCACCGCGACCGCCCCCGCGCGCTGCTGACCCTGACGGTGGTCGCCGGGTTCGCCTCGACGATCTTCCTGCCCACCTCCCAGTTCCTCATCGACGGCGTGGGCTGGCGGCCGGCCCTGGTCGTCCTCGCCGCGGTCGTCGCGGCGTGCGCGCTGCCGCACGCGCTGGTGCTGCGCCGGTCCCCGACCGACCTGGGTCTGCTGCCCGACGGTCGTGCGGACGGCGACCCACCGCCCTCCGCCGCCGCGTCGGCCGCGCCCGACGTCGACCTGTCCCCGTTCCGGGGCCCGGGCGGTGCCTACCGGCGGCCCGCGGTGCGCTGGCTGACCCTGGCCGCGGCGCTGCAGATGGTGGCCAACGCCGCCGTGGCCGTGTTCCTCGTCGCCTACCTGCTCGAGGGCGGCGCACCGGCCGGGCTGGCCGCGGTGGCCGCCGGTGGGCTGGGGGCGCTGTCGGTGACCGGGCGGGTCGTCCTCACGGTCCTCGCCGCGCGGGTGGGGATCGGGCACGTGACGGCGGCGATGGTGCTCGGCCAGGCCGTCGGCGTCGCGGCGCTCTTCCTGCTCCCCCAACCGGCGGCCACCGTGGCGTTCGTGCTGCTGTTCGGCGTCGGCTTCGGCGTCCTCAACATCGCCCGCCCCGCCCTGCTCGGGCACTTCGTCCCCGAACCGGTGTTCGCGGCGGTGTCGGGCCAGCAGGCGCTGGCCGTCCAGCTCGGCCGCGTGGTGGCGCCCGTCGCAGTGGGGGCGCTGATCACGGCCGTGGGCTACGGCGCCGGGTTCACCGCGATCGCCGGCTGCGCGCTGGCCGCCGCCGTCCTGCTCGTGCTGTCCGACCGCGCGGCCGCCGCGTCGGGGGGACGGGCGTGACCGCAGGGATGCGCAAGGAGGCGGTACTGAAGCTCGGATGACCACACCTGCACGGATTCCTGCGGGACCCGGCGGCTCAGGCGGGTGGGCCGGCGTGCGGCTCGCCGGCGGGGTGGTGCGGACGGCCGCTCGCCGCCCGGATCGCGTCGTCGTCCAGCCCGACCGCGCGCAGCACCGGGCCGGAGTGCTCCCCGAGCGCGGGGGCGCCGGGCAGGTGCGGCGCGCCGCTGCGGGAGAAGGTCCACGGCAGACGGGCGTGCACGAGCGGCCCCTCGGTGGGGTGCTCGACGTCCTCGAACAGGCCCACCGCCGCGAGGTGCTCGTCGGCGAAGAGGTCCTCGATGGCGTGCACCGGCATCGCGGGGACGGCGTGCGCGCGTAGCAGCTCGATCCACTCGCCGGTCGTCCGCTGCGCCAGCGCCTCCTCGACCAGGGCGTACAACTCGTCGATCCGCTTCGTCCGCCCCCGGATGCTGTGCAGCTCGGGGTCGTCGGCGAGGTCCGGGCGGTCGACGAGGCGGAAGAAGGTGCGCCACTGGCCGTCGGTGTAGAGCAGCACCGAGATCGTGCCGTCGGCGGTGCGGTAGGGCTTGCGGTACGGCGAGGCGGTGCGCGCGTACCCGGTGCCGCCGGTGCGGCCGGCGTAGACCCGCTGCCCCTGCTGCTCCATGAGCAGGAAGGTCGCCATCGACTCGAACATCGGCACCTCGACGGCCTGGCCCTCGCCCGAGACGTCGCGCTCGTGCAGGGCGGCGAGGACCGCGGCCAGCGCCATGACCCCGACGGTCTTGTCCACCACCTGCGTCCGCACGTACTGCGGCTCGGCGGTGCCGCCCTGCACCGCCGCGACCCCCGAGACGCCCTGCACGACGTCGTCGTAGGCGGGCTCGTCGCGGTACGGCCCGGCCGAGCCGTAGCCGACGGCGTGGCAGTAGACCAGCCGCGGGTTGCGCGCCAGCACCGCGCCCGGGTCGATGCGCAGCTTGCGCATCGCCCCCGGGCGCATGTTGTGCAGGAAGACGTCAGCGGTGTCGATCAGCCGGTCGAGGGCGTCCCGGCCGGCCGCCGTCGCGAGGTCGAGGACGACGGACTCCTTGCCCCGGTTGAAGGTGAGGAACGCCGGGCCCAGGCCGGAGTGCCGGTCATCGGCCACGTACCGGATGATGTCGCCCTCGGGCGGTTCCACCTTGACCACCCGGGCGCCCATCTGCGCCATCAGCTCGGCGCAGTAGGGGCCCAGGAAGGTCGAGGTCAGGTCCAGGACGGTGACGTCGGCCAGCGGTCCCCGCCCGGACGGCACCGCTCAGACCGCGCGGGTCAGCGCCGGCCAGAGCTCGTCCGGCCCACCGGCCAGCAACCCCGACGCCAGCACCCGCGACCACACCAGCTCGCTGCCGGCCTCGTCCCGCCACGACCACAGCCGCCGCGTCAGGTGGTGCAGCTTGTGCTCCTGGGTGAACCCGATCGCGCCGTGCACCTGGTGCGCCAGCCGTGCCACCACCTCGACGGCGGCGCCGGCCCGCACCTTCGCCGCCGCGGCGGCCGGCACGACGTTCTCGGCACGGTCCAGCGACTGCACCGCGGCGTCGGTCAGCGCCGTCACCGCCGTCACCTCGCCGGCCATCTCCGCGAGCTCCATCTGGATCGCCTGGAACTTGCCCAGCGGCCGGCCGAACTGGTGCCGCTCCCCCGCGTACTGCACCGTCCACGCCAGCACCTGCTCCAGCGCCGCGGCCATCTGGACCGCCCGCGCCAGCGCGTAGCGGGCCCGCACCTCGTCGGCCTGCCCCACCGTCAGCAGCGCGCCGGAGGTGCCGACCTGGTCGAGCACCAGCGACCCGCGCGGTTCACCGGCGAGGTTGAACGCGTCCCCCGCCGGCAGCGACGACGCGTCGACCAGCGCCAGCACCGCCCCCTCCATCCCCGCCGGGGCCGGCGCCAGGACGACGACGTGCCGCGCCGCACCCGCCCACGCCACGTCGGCGACCGTCCCGGAGAGCGTGAACCGCCCCGGCCCGTCACCGTTGTCGACCGGGTGCACGGTCACCGCGTCGGCGACGGCGAACGTCGTCGGCTCCTCCGGCGAGGGCAGCTCGAGGTCCGCGGCCACCAGCGCCGGGCCCGCCACCAGCAGCTGCTCGGCCACCGGCACCGCCGCGGCGCCGGCGGCGAGCGTCCGCACGATCGCCACCGCGTCGGCCAGCTCGCCCCCCGAGCCGCCGGCCTCCTCGGGCAGGCCCACCCCGGTCAGCCCGGCGTCGCCCAGCGCCGACCACAGCCCGGCGTCCCAGCGGCGCTCGGCGGTGAGCACGAACGGCTCGAAGCCGCTCAGGATGTCCTTGACGGTCCCGACCACCAGGTCCTGGTCCGATGCCATCAGCGCTCTACCCCCTGGCTCGACACCGCGCTCGCTCCGCTCCTCGCTCGTCCCTCGCCGCGATGCTCGCTCGCTGTGGTCATCGCAGGCCCAATCCACGAGCCACGATCCCGCGAAGGATCTCGTTGGTCCCGCCGCGCAGCGTGAAGCCCGGCTGGTGCAGCTGCGCCTCCGCCAGCGCCCGCGCCAGCGGGTCCGGCGAGTCCAGCGACGGCGTCACGTCGACCACCTTGCGGACCTCCTCGACGACGTCCGCCTCGAACGTCGTCCCCACGTCCTTGACCAGCGCCGCCGGGATGTTGGGCAGCTCCCCGCGGTCCAGCGCCGCGGCGATCCGCAGCGACATCTGCCGCAGCGCGAGCAGCCGCGCCGAGAGCCGGCCGAGCGCGGCCAGCTGCCCGGGATCGCCCGTCTCGGCCACCCGGCGCCCGAACTCGGCGACGAGCGGGTAGGTCGACAGGAACCGCTCCGGGCCGGAGCGCTCGAACGCGAGCTCGGCGGTCACCTGGTGCCAGCCGTTGCCCTCCTCGCCCAGCAGCATGTCGCCGGGGACGACGACGTCCTCGAACACCACCTCGTTGAAGTGGTGGCCGCCGTCGAGGATGCGGATCGGGTTGATCGAGATGCCCGGAAGCGAGAGGTCGACCAGCAGCTGCGACATGCCGGCGTGCCGGCTCGACGGGTCGGCCGGCGAGGTGCGCACCAGCACGATCCCGTAGTGGGAGTGGTGCGCGTTCGACGTCCACACCTTCGCGCCGTTGACCACCCAGTCGCCGTCGCCGTTCCGCATGGCCCTCGTGCGGATCGAGGCGAGGTCTGAGCCCGAGTCCGGCTCGCTCATCCCGATGACGAAGAAGCACTCGCCCGCGACGATGCGCGGCAGGATCTCCTCCCGCTGCTTCTCCGTGCCGTAGGTGAGCAGGTTCGGTCCGGACTGCCGGTCGGCGATCCAGTGCGCGGCCACCGGGGCGCCCGCGGCGAGCAGCTCCTCGGTGACGGCGTAGCGCTCCATCGCCGACCGCTCGTGGCCGCCGTACCTCTTCGGCCAGGTCATGCCGAGCCAGCCTCGCTCCCCGAGCTTCTTCGAGAACGCCGGGTCGACGCCGGACAGCCAGGTGTCGACGTGCGTCCGGAAGGTCCCGGCGGCGAGCTCGGCGGCGAGGAACTCGCGCACCTCCGCCCGCACCTGCTCGGCTGCCTCGGACCGCGGTGCGGGCGCCAGTGTCAACGAGTTGCTCATGCGACTCCCTCGGGGGTGGCCGTGCTCACGCCCGTTCTACAGGTCGCCCGCACCGCCCCGCCCGGCAGCCCCCCTTTGCCCCCGTTCAGCCCGGCTGGACGTCGGTGGGTGCGTCCTCCTCCGGATCGCCGCGGGTCAGCTGGCGCAGCTCGGTGACGACGTCGGAGGCCACCGCGCCCAGCGAGACCAGCGCGCCCGAGACCAGCCGCCGCACCCCCTGGACGTCCAGCCCCAGCGCGGCGCCGACGCCCGCGGCGGTCTCCAGCCCGCCGAGCTCACCGGTGGCCGGCGTCCGCTCCGCCAGTTCGGGCGACCAGCGCATCGCGTCCCCCGACAGCGTCCAGTCACCGGTCGCGCCGTCGATGGCGTCGGTGACCGGGTTCCCACGAGCCGACGAGTCCATCACTGTCTCCTCCCCGGGGTCGCGCTTTCCCATGGTGACCCGAAACCACGGCGTCCGGAAGGTGGTCGGCGCCCGCCGTCAGGTGCGGGTGAGCGCGAGCAGGGCGATGTCGTCGGCCCGGTGCTCCCCGGTCAGCTCGGAGAGCAGCCGGTCGCAGAGCTGCTCGGGGTCCCCCGCCCACGCCCGCGCCGCCACCTCGACCAGCCGGGCCAGCCCCGCGTCGATGTCGGCCCCCGGGCTCTCCACCAGCCCGTCGGTGAACAGCAGCAGCGCCGCGCCCTCCGGCAGGGCACCGCTCCACTCCACCGCCGGCGCCGGCGGCGCTCCGAGCATGCGGGTCGGGCGCACCGGCAGCAGCTCCGCCCGGCCCGGGGTGCACAGCAGCGGCGGCAGGTGCCCGGCCGAGGCGAGCCGCAGCTCCCCCGACGCCGGGTCCAGCGTCGCGAACAGCGCGGTCGCCATCCGCTGCAGCTCGAACAGCTCCCAGTTGTGCTGCAGCCGGTCGACGAGCACGGCCGGCGAGGGTCGATCGGCCGACATCGCCCGCGTCACGCTGCGCAGCTGCCCCATCGTCGCCGCCGCCGTGATGTCGTGTCCGACGACGTCCCCCACCGTGAGCCCCACCTGATCCCCGGGCAGCCGGACGACGTCGTAGAAGTCGCCGCCCACGTCGACCCCCCGCGTCGCCGCCAGGTACCGCACCGCGGTCGTGAGCCCGGGGATGACCGGGGGCGAGGGCGGCAGCAGGCTGGCCTGCAACGTGTGGGAGGTGCGCTCCTCGAACTCCAGCCGCAGCGCCTTGTCCACCACCTGCGACAGCTGCAGGGCCAGCTGCTCGGCCACCTCGACGTCGGCGGCGGTGAACGGCGCGCGGTGCCGGTCGGCCCCGAACGTGACGACGCCGAGCCGCCGGCCGTCCACGATCATCGGCACGCCCACCACGCCGACCAGCTCCAGGTGGCCGACGGCCTCGCGGAAGGCGTCGTCGGGGGCGACGGCGTCGAGCACCGCCCGCGCCTCCTCCAGGTCGCGGATCCACTGCGTCCGGCCCTCGCGCAGCGCGCGCACCGAGGGGTGCATCGGGGACCTCGCCGGCGGGTGGCTGCCGCGCAGCCGGTCGAGCACCGGCTGGCGGTCCGGGTCCCGGTGCCGCGCCACGGGCTGGTGCAGCCCCTGCTCGGTGACCATGTCGATCACGCAGACGTCGGCCAGCCGCGACACCACCAGCCCGGCCAGCCGGTGCACCGTCTCGGTCACGTCGCGGGCCTCGCTCATCAGCCGCGCCGCCTCGAGCAGGAACGCCGCCCGCTCGCCCTGCTGGCGGGTCTGCTCGTGCAGCCGCACGCGCTCCAGGGCCTGCCCCGCCTGCCGGCCGAGCGTCCACAGCAGGTCCACCTCGGCCGGGGTGAGCGGCCGGTGCTCCCCCGGCTCCTCCAGGCTGATCAGGTTCCCGCGCACCGGCGCACCGCGCGCCAGCACCAGCACGCCCAGCCGTTTGGAGTCGGCCGACACCGGGACGACGACGAGGTCGGTCAAGCCGTCGGCCGCCATCGTCGCCGCGAGCTCCGGCTGATCGGCCCGCAGCCGGTCGTCGAGCACGATCGACCGCAGCCCCTGGGCCAGCTCCAGGGCCAGCCGGCTGCCGGCGGCCTCCCGCAGCCGCCGCAGCAGCTCCCGCGACACCCCCTCCGAGCGCACCGGCCGCAGCGCCGGCAGCTCCTGCGCGTCCGCCTCGCCCTCGACCAGCACGAGCGCGGCGCCGCTGCCCCGCAGCGCCGCGCGCCCGCGCTGCACGATCACCGTCGCCACGTCCTCCGGCGTCGCCGCGGCGGCCAGGTCGAAGACCACCTTCTGCACCACCCGCGAGCGGGCCTCGGACTCCTCCGCCAGCCGCTGCGCCGCCAGCAGCTCCCGTTCGTACCGGCGCCGCGCCGTCGCCTCGAACAGGGTCGCCCGCACCAGCAGCGGGGCGCCGTCCTCGTCGCGCACCTCGACGGCGTTGAGCAGGCAGGGCAGCAGCGAGCCGTCGATGCGGGTGATGTCGATGGCGATCTCGCGCACCATGCCCTGCAGGCGCAGCAGCGGCAGCAGGTGGGTGTTGTAGAAGACCCGTCCCCCGACGCTGAGCAGGTCCTGGAACCGGTGGTCCAGCAGGTCCTCCGGCGCCCGCCCGGTCCACGCGCAGAAGGTGCGGTTGGCCTTCACGATCCGCCCGTCGGGCAGCGTGGAGAGGTACCCCATCGGCGCGTTCTCGTAGAGGTCGGCGGGGTCCTCGTCGAGCAGGCGCTCCAGCCGGCCGCCCGCGTCCTCGGGGCCGGTCACCGGACGCCGTCCGGGGTGGTCACGGCGTCAGGAACGCGCGGATGGCGGCCGTGGTCTCCTCCGGCGCGGAGAGCTGGGGGACGTGGCCCGTGGCCCGCATGCGCACGAGCGCGCTGCCGGGGATCTGCCGGTGCACGTACTCGCCGACCGCGTCCGGCGCGATCGCGTCGGCGCTGCACTGCAGCACCAGCGTGGGCACCTCGATGCCCTGCAGATCGGCGCGGTTGTCCGACAGGAAGGTGACCCGCGCGAACTGCCGGGCGATGTGCGGCGCGGTGCGGCAGAAGCTGTTCGTCAGCTCCTCGGCCAGCTCCGGCCGGTCGGGGTTGCCCATGATCACCGGCGCGATCTGCGTCGACCAGCCCAGGTGGTTGCTGTCCAGGGCGTCGAGCAGCTCCACGATGTCGGTGCGGCTGAACCCGCCCACGTAGCCCTCGTCGTCGACGTACCGGGGGCTGGGCCCGACCATCACCATCGCGCCGAACACCTCGGGCGCCCGGTGGTAGGCGAGCACGCCGATCATCGCGCTCACCGAGTGGCCGACGAAGACGACGTCGGTGAGACCCAGCTCGCGGCAGATCTCGACGACGTCGCACGCGTACCCGTCGAGCGAGTCGTACTTCTCGGGGTCGTAGGCCGACAGGTCCGACTGCCCCGACCCGACGTGGTCGAACAGCACGACCCGGTGGTCGACGGCGAAGTCCGGGGCCACCAGCCGCCACAGCGTCTGGTCGCAGCCGAAGCCGTGCGCGAACACCATCGGCCGCCCCTGGGGCAGGCCGCTGACGTTCACCCGGTTGCGAGTGACGACGCTGCCCACGGACCCGACCGTAGTGGAACGGACGCCGCGTGTGGTCGATCCGCGCGATCGCGGCGGAACGGTTCCGGATCGTCCCGGGTCACGCTCGGTGAACCGGGGACGACGCACGGCTCCGCGCCGCCGGACGCCCTCCGCGCCGCCCGGGCCGATCCGGAAAACCGCTGCCCCCGGTGGACGGCCGGCCCTACCCTCCCGGCATCCCGCGCTCCGGCCGATCCCGGAGCCCCGGCCCGAACCGCTGAACGAGGTGCGCGCCATGACCGCTACCGCGGTCCTTCCCCCCGCCGTCCCGCTCCCCCGGCGCCCGGTCGACCCGGCGCCGCCCGTCGCGACCCCCCGGGCCCCGGGCCGGGCGGCGACCTACCAGCGGGTGCTGCACCAGCTCGTGCGCCGGGAGCTGCGCACGCTGGCCGACGTCGCCACCTGGGCGCCCGACGACGAGTGCGCCCGCACCGGGACGCTCACCCGCCACGCCGGGCTGGTGGCCCGGCTGCTGCTGCACCACCACGCCGTCGAGCGGGACGCGGTGTGGCCCGCGCTCCTGCGCAGCGCACCGAAGGGCGCCCGCCCGGCCGTGGCCGCCGCCGTCGCCGGCTGGACCTCCTCGTGCGCCCGGATCGACGCCGCGCTGCGCGACCTGGACACCGCGGCCCGCCAGTGGGCCTGCTCCGGCAGCGGAAGGGCACGGGAGGCCTTCGCCCGCGCCTGCCGGCGGCTGGCCGACGACGTCGACGCCCAGACCGCCGAGGAGGAGGCCATCCTGCTCCCCCTGCTCGACGCCCACCTGACCGACGCCGGGTGGGCACCGGTCATGCGCACCGCGCGCTGCGGGCTCTCCGGGCGCGAGCAGCTGCTCGTGCTGGGGCTGGCCCTGGAGGACTGCAGCGCCGCCGACCGCGCCCGCCTGCTCGGTGGCCTGCCGCGCGGCAGGCGGCTGGCCTGGCGGCTCTGGGGTGGCGGTCGCTACCGCGCCGCCGTCGTCCGGCTGCGCGGCGCCCCGCCCGCCGCCTGAGCTGAGCCGTCCCGGCCCGGTGCCGGGTCAGCAGCGGGACGTCCCGCAGTCGCGGCAGCGCTTGCGGGCGCTCATCTCGCGCCCGTGGCAGTTGTCGCAGACCCAGGTGGTCCGCTCCTTCGTCGCGGTGCTCATGGCCGGTCCTCCTCGTCGTCGTGCCGACGACGCTAGGGAACCAGCGTGTCGGGAAGGTGTCCGCAGAGTGGCGATGGAACGCGAACTGATCCCCCGCCCGCGCCGGCCGGCTACCGGCGCGCCCCTGCGGCGAACGGGCCCTGCAGCGCCGCCCACTGCAGCAGCATGATCGTCTTCGCGTCGGCGATCCGGCCGTCGGCCACCATCCGCAGCGCTTCGTCGAACGGCAGCTCCACCACCTCGATGTCCTCCCCCTCCTCGGCCAACCCGCCGCCGCCGGCCGTGCGGTCGGCCGCCGTGTAGGGGGCGGCGTAGAAGTGCAGCCGCTCGGTGACCGAGCCGGGGCTCATCCAGACGTCGAACACGTGCTGGAGCTCGCCCACCGTCACCCCGAGCTCCTCCTCGGCCTCGCGGCGGATGGCGGTCTCGGCGTCGTCCTCGTCGAGCAGCCCGGCGGCGGCCTCGAGGAGCATGCCGTCGGGGTGGCCGTTCACGTACACCGGGAAGCGGAACTGCCGGGAGAGCAGGACGGTCCCGCGGGCGACGTCGTGCAGCAGGATGGTCGCCCCGTTGCCGCGGTCGTAGGTCTCCCGCGCCTCGGTCACCCAGGTGCCGTCCGCGCGGCGGTACTCGAAGGTGGTCCGGCGCAGCACGTGCCAGGCGCTCGCCACGAGCTCCACGTCGGTGATGCGCACCCGCGGGTTGCCGCTGAGGTCCCGCCCCACCCGGTCCAGGCCGGTGCGGCCGCGGGCGTCCGGGACGTCGATGCCGGGAATCTGCGTCACACGCAGGACGCTAGTGCGCGAGGCACGGCGCCCGCGCAGGGTCCGCGTGCGCAGAATGAGCAGCTGCCCGGAACGGCACGCGGCGTGCCGTGCGCACTCCCCTCACCACCAGAGAGCGAAGAGGTTGTGACGACAGTTCGTGCGACCGGGTCCCCCGACGACGGGATCGCGGCCGAGCAGGCCTACGTCAGCGTGTTGCACCGCCGGCTCGACGAGGTCCGCGCCCGCACCGTCGCCCGGCTCGACGAGGCCCTGGCCACCGTGCCGCACAACCCGCAGGCCGTCGGGGAGCGCGAGGCTGCGGTCGAGCTGCACTCCCAGCGGATCGTCGCGCTGGACGCCGCCGACAGCGGGCTGTGCTTCGGCCGGCTCGACCGGCACGACGTCGACGTCCCCCGGTACATCGGCCGCATCGGGCTCTTCGCGGAGGACGGCGGCGAGGAGCCGCTGCTCGTCGACTGGCGCGCCCCCGCGGCCCAGCCCTTCTACACCGCCACGCCCCTGCACGACCTCGGCGTGCGCCGCCGCCGGCACATCCGCACCCGCGGCCGCACCGTCGTCGGCGTCACCGACGAGACCCTCGACCTCTCCGACCCGGACCTCGCGCAGCGGTCCGGGCTGGCCGGCGAGTCGGTGCTGCTGGCCGCGCTCAACGCGAACCGCACCGGCCGGATGAACGACATCGTCCGCACCATCCAGGCCGAGCAGGACCGGATCATCCGGGCCGACCACCGCGGCGTCCTGGTCGTGCAGGGCGGTCCCGGCACGGGCAAGACCGCCGTCGCCCTGCACCGCGCGGCCTACCTCCTCTACACCCACCGCGAGCGGCTGGCCCGCAGCGGGCTGCTCGTCGTCGGGCCCTCCCCCACCTTCCTCGGCTACATCGCCGACGTGCTGCCCTCCCTCGGCGAGACCGGGGTGGTGCTCACCGACATGGGCGGCCTGCGGCCGGGGCTGCAGGCGCACGCGGCCGAGGCACCGGAGGTCGCCGAGGTCAAGGGGCGGCTGGCGATGGTCGACGTCGTCGCCACCGCCGTCCGCAACCGGCAGGCCGTCCTGGACGCGCCGGCGAACCTCACCGTCGACGGGCTGCCGCTGCGCTTCACCAAGGCCGACGCCGCCCGCGCGCGCAGCCGCGCCCGGGCGGTCTCCCGGCTGCACAACGAGGCCCGGCCGGCGTTCGTCCGCGCGGTCATCGACCTGCTCGCCGGCAAGTACGCCGACAAGCTCGGCGCGAACGTGCTCGACGGCGGCAACCTGCTCGGCCGGGGCGACCTCGCCGCGCTGCTGCAGGAGGTCGCCGCCGAGCCCGCCGTGCACGCCCTGGTCGAGCGGCTGTGGCCCCGGCTGAGCGCCGAGCGCCTGCTGCGCGACCTCTTCGCCGACCCCCGCCGGCTGGCGGCCGCGACCCGCGGGTGGCCCGAGGCCGACCGCGAGCTGCTGCTGCGGCCGGCGTCCGCGCCGTGGACGCCGGCCGACGTGCCCCTCCTCGAGGAGGCCGACGAGCTGCTCGGCATCGACGACAGCGCCGAGCGGGCCGCCGCCCGCCGGGAGCGGCAGCGCCGGCTGCGCCACGCCCAGGAGACCCTCGACCTGCTGCACGGCTCCCGCTCGACCGACTGGGAGACCGAGGATGAGTCCGAGGAGCTCTCCGCCGGCGACCTCCTCGACGCCGAGGGCCTGGCCGAGCGGCAGGAGGTCGGCGACTCGCGGTCGACGGCCCAGCGCGCCGCCGCCGACCGCACCTGGACCTACGGGCACGTCATCGTCGACGAGGCGCAGGAGCTCTCGGCCATGGCCTGGCGGGTGCTGCTGCGCCGCTGCCCCACCCGGTCGATGACCCTGGTCGGCGACGTCGCGCAGACCGGCTCGGCCGCCGGTGCCAGCAGCTGGGCCGAGGTGCTCGAGCCGGCGCTGGGGCCCCGGGACATGCGCGGCTGGCGCCTGGAGGAGCTGACCGTCAACTACCGCACGCCCGCGGAGATCATGGACGTCGCCACCGACGTGCTGGCCGCGGGCGGGGCCGCCACCTCGGCGGCCCGGTCGGTGCGCTCCACCGGTGAGCAGCCGTGGGCCCGCGCGGTCGCCGAGGAGCATCTGGTCGCGGCCGTCGCCGGGGCCGCGGCCGAGCTGGACCGCGAGGAGGGCACCCTCGGCGTCGTCGTGCCGCGCAGCCGGCTGGCCGCCGTCATCGACGCCGTCCGCGCCCGGGTGCCCGCCGCCTCGGCCGACGGCGACCTGACCGCCGGGCCGGTGGTGCTCACGCCCGAGGGCAGCAAGGGCCTGGAGTTCGACTCGGTGCTGGTCGCCGACCCGGGCGGGATCCTCACCGAGGGCGTGCGCGGCCACAACGACCTCTACGTGGCGCTCACCCGGGCCACCCAGCGACTGGGCGTGGTGCACGCCGGCGAACTCCCCCCGGAGCTGAAGCGGCTCGACCCCCGCTGACCGCGCTGCTGCTCCGGCGTCGGGTGGGCGATCGACGACCGGCCAGCGTGTGCGCCGACGCCCACTTTCGAGCGCTCGGGTGGACGTCAGCGCACACGCTGACCGGTGAGTGCACACGCTGGCCGGTGAGATCCGTGAGGGGGCCGGTGCGTCAGGGCCTCGACCTCCGTGGCGGTGTCCCGCAGGACCGTCCACGTGTGCCGTACCGGAGCGCACGTGGCGGGGCGCCCGCCTCAGGTCCCGCCGCGCACCCGCAGCCGCACGCCGCTCCTCGGCCTGGCCGGGATCCGGTGCAGCGCCATCGTCAGGTCCTGCTCGGGCGCCTCCCACTCCAGCCGGGCCAGCCGCACCGCGAGGGCCGAGATGAGCGCGACGGTGATCTGCTCCCCCGGGCAGCGGTGGTTGGTGCGCGGGTCGCCGCCGCCCTGCGGCACCAGCTCCCACTCGCCGATCTTGCGGTCGAGGAACCGCTCGGGGCGGAAGGCGTACGGGGTGTCCCAGAGCGCCGGGTCGTGGTTCTGCCCGTACAGGTCCAGCAGCACCATGGCGTTCTCGGGGATCTCCTCGCCGGCGAACTCGTTGCGTTGCGGGGAGCGGCCGCCGATGAACGGGGCGAACGGGTAGAACCGCCGCACCTCGTGCGCCCACGCCTCGGCGAATGCCGGGTCACCGCTCGCCAGCCGCTCCCGGTTGCCCGGCCAGCGGATCAGCGCGTGGCCCGAGAAGGCCATGAACCAGGCGACCGCCGTCGTCGGCCGGATGATGTTGACCAGCTCCACCGCGGCCACGTCCGCCGGTAGCTGGGCGCCGTCGGCGTCCCGGTGCTGCGACACCACCTCGACCGCCGAGCCCTCCTCCACCCGGGCCCGCCCGCTGCGCACGTCCCGGACCAGCTGCTGCAGCCACCGCTCCCGGCGGCCCCGGGCCCGGCGCGCCCGGAAGTGGCGGGGCCCACCGGTCGCGAAGCCGTCGACCATGGCCACCATGTCGCGGGCGAGGCCGGGCACCTCCTCGTCGCGCACCGGCACGCCCGTCCACCGGGCCACGGAACCGGCCAGCACCCGGCTCGCCTCGTCGAACAGCACGATCTCCGACCGGCGGGACCACTCGGGCACCGCGGCGTCCCAGGCCGCGGTCGTGCGCTCCACCAGCGAGGCGATGCCGTCCTCGCGCATCAGCAGCGCGACGAACATCGCCTTGCGCACCCGGTGCATCTCGCCGTCCAGCGTGTGCACCGCACCCTTGCCGAAGAGCGTGCCCTGCACCGGCTCCGGGATGGCGTGCGAGCGGCGCACGTGGTCCTCGTCGTAGAGGAAGCGGGCCGCCTCGGGGCCCTCGATGCCGACGGCCGGCATCCCGCCCAGCCGGACCCCGACCGCGTCCCGGCCGGCCCGCCGGCGCTCGTCGGGTAGCCAGGCGTAGCCCTTCGACAGCAGTTTCAGGCTGTTCTCCAGACGTGGCATGAGCCGTGCCGTGCCCATCCGCGCAGGTGGGCAACCCCTCAGCCCGGCCGCTGCTCCTGCGTCCGGTCGTCGCGGGGCCGGGTGGCGACGCCGACGGGCGGGTCCTCCCCGTCGGCGGCGCAGCTGCCGTGGCCCAGCCGGCGCAGCAGGCCGGCGACCTCCTGCCCGACCGTGGACGAGGCGTCCCCGGGCAGCGCCGCGGCCACCCCGGCCAGCGCCTCGGCGAGCACCCGCTCCTCCTCGTCGAGCAGCCCGCGGTAGGCAGGGTCCAGCAGGTAGCCGGTGGGCGGCGTGGACAGGCAGCCGATGAGGTCGAGCAGCACCTCCAGCCGGCGCGCGGCCTCGGCCGGCGAGGCGTCCGCGGGGCTCATCGCCACCGTCTCGACGTCCTGCTCCCACAGGCGGGCGCGGGCCGGGTCCTCCTGCAGCGCGAGCACGGTCCCGGTGCGCCGTGCCGTCCCCGCCCCCTGGGTCTGCAGCGCGATGCGCACCTGGTGGGCGATCCGGATCAGGTCGTCGTCCAGCATCGAGGTGCCCACGAACAGCACGTGCCGGGTGAGCAGCAGCGAGTGCAGCACCCCCGCCAGCGCCGCACCGGTGTTGCCGAACTGCAGGTACTCCTCGCGGGTCAGCACCACGCTCTCCGGGTGCGCGGCGTCCCCGTGCAGCTTGAGCAGCCACGGCGCCCCCGGCCGGGCCTCGTCGTGGGGCAGCACGGTCACCTGCCGGCCGATGTCACCGGCGGCGAGCTCCACCAGCGGGTCGTAGTTCGTGGTCACGAACTCCTGCACCGGCAGATCGGCGATCAGCGCGTGCGCGAGGGCGTAGTGGCCGGGCCCGAACCGCTCCTGGACGAACGCCGCCAGCTCGTCGGCGCCCAGCTCGCGGGCCAGCAGCGCCGCCGCGTCCTGCGCCGGCAGCCGGGCGAGGCCCACGCGCAGCGCGTCGTCCAGGCCCGACCGGGTCGCCAGCTCGTGCACCAGCTGCTCCCACGTCGGCAACCCCGCGGCGGCGCTGACCCCCGCGCCGATGAAGACCGCCAGCTGACCCCGGCGGGCGCGCTCGCCCAGGTCCACGGCCAGGTCCCGCAGGCGCCCGGGCAGGTCCCAGCCGCCCTCCTCGCCGCGCCGCACCCGCTGGGCGGCGGCGAGGTCGCTGGGCCGGCGCAGCACCAGGGCGACGTCGAAGCCGTGCTCCTCGGCGGCCTCGCGCAGCACCGGCAGCAGCTGCTGCAGCAGGGCCCCGCGCTCGCCCGCGGCTCCGCCCCAGCCGGTGCCCAGCGCGGGCAGCCCGACCAACCGCCGTGCGCGCCCGAGCACCGGTTCGCGCACCTCGCGCCGGGCGACGGCGGCCAGCGCCTCGCGGGCCCCGTCGAGCAGCCAGGACCGCCCCCGGCTCCCCGTTCCATCGGCGCCCCCGTCGACGGTGTCGACCAGCCACGCGCGCCGTGCGCCGTCCCCGGGCACCTCGAGCACCCGCTCGTCCCCGGTCCACGACATCGCGACGCAGTCGCCGTCCGCCCGCCGGTCGGTGATCAGCTCGTCGGGCAGCAGGGCGCACCAACCGCGGGCCACCCGCAGCGAGCGGTCGGTGGGCACCAGGACGTCGTCGCAGGACAGCCGCGTCAGGTCCGCCCCGACGACGAAGACGTGTCCGCTCACGGGCTGGGCCATACCCAGGGCCCGCGGGGCATGCGCGCCGGTCAGGCCCCGCAGCCGCCCGCGCCGCAGGCGCAGCCACCGCAGCCGGAGCCCACCGGCGCCGGGGCGGGCGCCGCCGCCACCGTGCGCAGGTGCGCCGCGCCGATCAGCAGCGGGACGCCGAGCACCGCGAGGACCAGCGCGGCCACCACGGTGGCGACGTCGGCGGCCCGGTCGGCGCCCTGCAGCACGCCGGTGACCACCAGCAGAGCGGTGACCAGCACCGACCAGACCAGCAGCGCCTGCCCCCCGCGCCTCGCCGCGCCGCCCCGGCCCAGCAGGCCGAGCGACGTGCCGAGGAGCAGCAGGGGGACGCCGACGAGGAGGACCGCCGCCGCGAGGGACGCCGAGGTGACGGCGACGACGAGGGCCGCGGCCCCGGCCACCACGGCCACCGTGCCCAGCGACCGCGCCCGCCCGGCCACCTCGCCGGGGACGACGCCGGCGCGGGCACCCCGGAGCAGGACCGTCCCCCGCGCGGCCAGGAACAGCCCCACGCCGCCGAGCAGCAGGCGGGCACCGGCGTCCCAGACGACGGCGACGACCGCGACCGCGATCATCGCCACACCCAGGGCCAGCCACCGCGGCCAGGTGCGCCGGGCGACCTCGGGGGTCGCCGCGCCGACCGTGCCGGCCGAGAGGATTCCGGTTCCGTTCGCCACGCACCCAGTGTCCCCCACGCCGCACGCCGGACGGGGAGGCACCGGGACGTGGGCCGTGCCACGCTGATCACCGCATGGCGCTCCGCCATCGGAGCCGGAGCAGGAGGCACCGCGATGAGCGTGCAGGACAGGGCCGGCTCGGTCGCGGGCCGGGCCGGGAACAGCGACGGCCTGGAGCACCTGGCCCGCGTGGGGCTGGTCGCCTACGGGCTGGTGCACGTGCTCATCGCCTGGCTGGCGCTGCAGCTCGCCTGGGGCCGGGCCGGCGAGCAGGCCGACCAGTCCGGGGCGCTGGCCACCCTGGCCGAGCAGCCGCTGGGCGAGCCGCTGCTGTGGGTGCTCGGCATCGGGCTGGTCGCGCTGGCGCTCTGGCAGGCCGCCGAGATCCTCCGCTGGCGGCACGGCTGGTCGGCGTCGGGCAAGGCCCGCACCACGGCGGTGGAGAAGACCGTGAAGGCGGCAGCCAAGGCGGTGGTCTACACCGCCCTGGCCGTGCTCGCGATCCGGTTCGCCACCGGGGGCGGGCAGTCCGGCGGCGGGTCCCAGCAGCAGGCCGCCGCCGGCGTCTTCGGCTGGCCCGCCGGCCGCTGGCTGGTCGGCGCCGCCGGGCTGGTCGTCGTGGGCGTCGCGGTCTACCTCGTCCACAAGGGCGTCACCAAGAAGTTCCTCAAGGAGATCGACCTCAGCGACTGCTCGTCCTCCGCCCGGCGGCTGGTCACCCGGCTCGGCCAGGTCGGCTTCCCCGCCAAGGGGGTCGCGCTCGGGCTCGTCGGCGGGCTGCTCGTGTGGGCGGCGGTCACGTTCGACCCCGCCAAGGCGTCCGGCCTGGACGGCGCGCTGCAGACGCTGCTGACCGCGCCCGCCGGGCCGGTGCTGCTGACCCTCGTCGCCGTCGGGATCGCCGCCTTCGGCGCCTACTGCTTCGTCCGCGCGCGCTATCCCGAGCGCACGTGAGCCCGCCGGCGCCCTCGGTCCGGGCGCTGGCCCACCGCCTCCACGACGTCGTCGTCCGGATCCGCCGGGTCACCGACCACCCGGTGCTGGTCCACCTCGCCCGCGCCGGCCTCATCGCCTACGGGGCGATGCACCTGCTCATCGCCGTGCTCGCGGTGCGCATGGCGATGGGGCTGCGCGGCGCCGATCCCGACCAGACCGGCGCGCTGCTCACGGTCGCCGGTGGGCCCGGCGGGCGGCTGCTGCTGGTCGCGATCGGCCTGGGCATGCTGTCGCTGGCCGTCTGGCAGGCCGCGGAGGTGCTGCTCTGGTGGCACGGGCTGCTGGACGGCGAGCACCGGGTGCGCACCGCCGTCGTCTGCGCCAAGTGCCTGGCCAAGGGCGCGGTGTACGGCGTCCTCGGGCTCACCGCGCTGCTGTTCGCCCTCGGGTTCGAGTACGAGGCCGACGAGCGGCTGCGCGAGCTCACCGAGGAGACGCTGCTGATCCCCGGCGGGGCCGTCTTCATCGGCGCGGTCGCGGCCGGGGTGGTCGCCGTCGGGATCTACACGTTCGTGCGCGGCTGCACCGGCGGCTTCATGCGCGACATCGACCTGCCCGCGGCCCCCGACCGCTGGGAACCGGCGATCGAGGTGCTGGGGCGGATCGGGTACCTGGCGAAGGGCGTCGCCTTCGCGCTGGTCGGCGTCCTGCTGTGGCAGGCGGCCACCTCGCTCGACGCCTCCACCGCGACCGGCCTGGACGGCGCGATGACGGCGATCGCGGGGGTGGGCGCCGGGCCGTGGCTGCTCGGCGGTGTCGCGGCCGGGTTCGCGGCGTTCGGGGTCTACGCCCTCGCCCGCGCGCGGTACCCCGACCGCGACCCCTCGTCCTAGTACTGCGGCCGTCGACGTTCGCCTGCCTGGCGGCTGCCTTCCCGAGACCGCCGCTGCTGGCGACGGAGTGCGCAGATGGTCAGTTCTCGGCACGGGAATGGCGCGTCTGCGCACACTGTCCTGACGCGAAGCGCTACCCGGCCCAGCTTGAACCAGTCGAAGGTTGCGTGACGCGGTCCTAGGTGCGCGGACCGCCGGCGACGTAGACGACCTGCCCGGAGACGAACCCGGCGCCCTCGCTGCAGAAGAACGAGACGGTGTGCGCGATGTCCTCCGGCACGCCGGCGCGGGCGACCGGGATCGCCGCCGCGCGCTTCTGCACGTAGGACTCCCAGTCCTCGCCGATCCGCTCGGCGGTGGCCTTGGTCATCTCCGTCTGGATGAAGCCCGGCGCGATGCAGTTGGCGGTCACGCCGAACTTGCCCAGCTCGATGGCGAGGGTCTTGGTGAAGCCCTGCAGACCGGCCTTGGCGGTGGCGTAGTTGGCCTGGCCGCGGTTGCCCAGAGCGGACGTGCTCGACAGGTTGACGATGCGCCCCCACTTCTGGTCGATCATGTGCTTCTGGGCGGCGCGGGTCATGAGGAACGAGCCGCGCAGGTGCACGTGCATGACCACGTCCCAGTCGGCGTCGCTCATCTTGAACAGCATGTTGTCCCGGGTGACCCCGGCGTTGTTCACCAGCACCACCGGCGGGCCCAGCTCCGCGGCGATCCGGTCGACGGCCGCCTGCACCTGCTCGGCGTCACCGACGTCGGCCCCCACGGCCAGCGCCCGGCCGCCGGCGGCCTCGATCGCCTCGACGGTGCCCCGGGCGTCGTCCTCCTTCAGGTCGATCACCGCGACGGCGAAGCCGTCCTGGGCCAGCCGCAGCGCGGTGGCCGCACCGATGCCGCGGGCGGCTCCGGTGACGATCGCGACGCGGGCAGTGGACTCGGACATGCAGACTCCTCTGGTCGACGGGATGGAACGGCCCCGCTGCAGGGGCCCGCCGCGAGCTCGCGAGCGGTGGGGGGCAGCGGGGTCCTTCTTCAGACGCGCTCGAACAGCGCGGCGAGGCCCTGCCCGCCGCCGATGCACATCGTCTCGAGGCCGTAGCGGGCGCCGCGGCGGTCCATCTCGCGCAGCAGCGTGGCCAGGATCCGGCCCCCGGTCGCGCCCACCGGGTGGCCCAGCGAGATGCCCGAGCCGTTGACGTTGGTGCGCTCCCAGTCGGAGTCGGTGAAGCCCCACTCCTTGGCGACGGCGAGCACCTGGCTGGCGAACGCCTCGTTGAGCTCGATGAGGTCGACGTCGGAGAGCTTGAGGTCGGCCTGGGCGAGCGCCTTGGCGGTGGCCGGCACCGGGCCGATGCCCATGGTCTTCGGCGGCACCCCGCCCACCCCGAAGGACACCAGGCGGGCCAGCGGCCGCAGGCCGAGCTCGGCGGCCTTCTCCGGGTGGGTGACGATGGCGACGGCGGCGCCGTCGTTCTGCCCGGAGGCGTTGCCCGCGGTGACGGTGGCGTCGGGGTCGTTCTTGCCGAGGATCGGGCGGAGCTTGGCGAGGGTCTCCACCGTGGAGTCAGGGCGGATGTGCTCGTCGCGCTCGACGACGGTCTCGCCCTTCCGGTGCTTGACCGTCACCGGCACGATCTCGTCGGCGAACCGCCCCTCGGCGGTGGCGGCCGCGGCCCGCTGGTGGCTGCGGACGGCGTACTCGTCCTGCTCCTGGCGGCCGATGCCGTAGTCGCGCCGGACGTTCTCCGCGGTCTCGAGCATCCCGCCGGGCACGGGGTGGTTCTGCCCGCCGGCGGTGACCCGGCCGCGGGCCAGCCCGTCCTCCAGCAGCACGCCGGGCCCGGGCTTGACGCCCCAGCGCATGGCGGTCGAGTAGAACGGCGCGTTGCTCATCGACTCCGCGCCACCGGCGAGGACGACGTCGGAGGCGCCGGACCGCACCTGCAGCGCCGCGTAGACGACCGCCTGCAGGCCCGAGCCGCAGCGGCGGTCGACCTGGAGGCCCGAGGCCGTCACCGGCAGGCCGGCGTCGAGGGCGGCGACCCGGCCGAGGGCCGGCGCGTCCATCGTCGGGTAGCAGTGGCCGAGCAGGACGTCGTCCACCGACTCGGGCGGCAGCCCGGTGCGCTCCAGGAGCGCACGGATCACCGTCGCCGCCAGCTCCTGGACGGGGACGTCGCGCAGCGAGCCCCCGAACCCGCCGACCGGCGTCCGCAGGGGCTCGCAGATGACCGCATCGCGCACGGTGGTCCTCCTCGTTCGTCCGCTCCCGGCACCCGGTCCGGCTCCGGGCGTCGCGCCCCGAGTCTGCCCCGCGGGCGGTCGCCGCGCGCCCCCGGCCCCCGAAGGGCGGGTCCGGGCGGCGATCAGGTCGCGGCGCCGCCGACCCGTTCGCCGCCGAGGAGGTCCCAGAGCCCGGTGATCTGCAGCGGCCTGACGACCGCACGGGTGGCGGCCAGGACCCGCAGCCGCCCACCGCCGGCCAGCGCCTTGCGGTGCCCGGCGGCCAGGGTGCACAGACCGGCGGAGTCGAGGAACGTGACGGCGGTCAGGTCGACGAGGACCTCCTGCGGCGCAGCCGCGACCAGCTCGTCGAGGACGGCGGCGACCTGCGGGGCGGAGGTGCAGTCGACCTCGCCGGCGACGGTGAGGCGCGGCAGGGCAGCGGTACCGGCCACCTCGAGGGCGAGGGGCGCGGCGGGTGGGAGGTCCAGCCCGGCCGCGGACTGGACGGATCCCGTGAGCGGACGGTCGAGCGAGGAAGCGGTCACGGGTTTGCCTCTCGGGGCCAGAACCGGACCAGTGAGCCTGCGGACGCGAACGACACGACGACCAGCACTGGGTTCGCGGCTGCTGCTTGAACCGCGATCCTGACCGTAGGCATCGCCGGGGCGGGGCGCAAGGGTCGCCGCCGCACGTGGCCGACCCGGCACCGGCGGCCGCGGGGACGGTCCGCCGCCGGCCCCGCCCGGCGACGGATACTGGTCTCGTGACCGAGCCCCGCCCCTCGTCCCGCCGCCCGTCCCCGCTGCTGGTCGTGGGCGGCCTCGTCGCGCTGGCCGTCGCGGTGGGCGCGTTCGCCGTGCTCGACCCGATCCTCGCCGCCGCGGTCGCCATCGCGGCGCTCACCGTGCTCGCCCTGGCCGCAGCCGCGCAGGGCTGGGAGTCGCACGCGACCTTCGAGGAGCGGGAGCTGGCCCGCGCGCGCCGCCGCAAGGACAAGTGGGAGCGCAACGCCGACGCCCGGGCGCGCGACCGCGCCCGCTGGGAGGCCCACCAGGCGCGCAAGGCGGCGCGGGACGCCTCTCGTTAATCCGGTCGACGCCGGGGCGGTTCCGGCCTAGCGTCCCTCCCCATGCGGTACTCCGTGCGACTGCGCACCTCCTGAGCTGACGCGCCGCGGGCCGGTATCCCCGCCCGCCGTCCGCGCCCGGTCCTCCCGGGCGCCCGCTCCCCTGCGCCCCCGCCCGGTCCCTGCCGTGCCCGCGGGGCGCCCCCCACCGCACCTCCCCGGAGGCACCCCGTGTCACGAAGCACCCCTGAACCGGCCGGCCCGGCCGCCGACGCCCGCACCGCGCTCCCCGAGAGCGAGACCGCCGCGTTCGACCGGCTCGCCCACGCCGTCCTCGCCTCGCCGTCGGCCCCGCTGGGCGCGCTCCTGAGAGCCCAGCTGCCGGGGACGGCCGGCGTCCGCTGGCTGCGGCAGGAGGGCCTCCCGCCCACCACCCGGCCGGCGGAGCTGACCGCCGAGCGGTGGCTGTCGCTGTTCCGCTGCTGGCAGTCGGTGTCCCCGGCGCCGGGAGCCGCCGGGACGAGCACCCGGCGCAACGACGGCCGACCGGCCACGCACGGCCATGCGCCCGGCGCGGCCGCCATCCCGCGCTGGGGCAGCTGAGCTCCGGTCCCGTTCCTGCTCCGGACGCCCGCCCGGCCGGCGGGCAGCGGTCCCTCTCCCGGGAGCTCGCGCTCTGCCCACGCCGGCTGGGCAGAGCGCGAGCTCCCCGGGCACCTGTGCCGCGCCCGCCCGCGGGGGCACGGATGCGCCGCCGGACGGCGGCCCCCACCGGTCCCGGCGGGCGCGCGGGCGGGTGGTGACGACGCGCCCGGCCGCCGGGCCCGGCCGTCCAGCTCCGGCCCCCTCTTCGGGGTGAGGTGAGGATTCGCGCCGCACCGGAACGGGCAGGGGGGCGCCACGACCGGTGAGCAGAGCCGGCGGGGAGAGGCGGTGACCGGTGGGGCTCTGGCAGGCCGCGCGACCACCGCGACCGTTCCCCGAGGTGTGGTGCCAGAAGCTGTCCTCCCTGGGCGAGCTGGCCGCACTGCGCGCCCGGCTCCGGCTGTCCACGACCGGCAGCCGCACCGTCGCCCACCCCGAGCGCGACCACTGGTCGGAGCGGCTGGTGCTGATCGCCGACGAGCTCACCTCCAACGCGCTGCGCCACGGCGGGGTCCCGGTCGCGGCGGTCCTCGGCCGCGACGGCGACCGGTGGCTGATCGCGGTCCGCGACTCCGCCGTCGACGTCCCGCCCGCGCCGGCCCAGGGCCGCGACCCCGGGCTCGGCGGCTTCGGGCTGTACCTGGTGGCCGATCTGTCGGCGGCGCACGGCTGGTTCCCCGAAGCCGGCGCCAAGACCGCCTGGGCCGTGGTCGACGGCGGCGCCTGAGCGCGCTGACCCCGACCGGGCGAACCCCCGCCCCGATGTCTGTGACCCGCCGGTAACGTGCGCCACATGTCGCTCGCCGAGCAGTTGGACACGGTCACCGGCTCCGCCGCGGGAACGGTCGACCGGCACGCCACCACCGAGACCTTCGAGTCGACCGCGCCGGCCAGCGGCGCCGTCGTCGGCGTCTTCCCCGTGCACGACGAGGCCGCGGTCGGCGAGACCGTCACCCGCGCCCGTGCCGCCGCGGAGCGCTGGGCGGCGCTGGGCTTCGACGGCCGCAAGCAGCGGCTCTCGGCCTACCGCGGGTACCTGGCCCGGCGCATGCACGAGCTCGCCGACCTGGTGCACCGCGAGAACGGCAAGCCGCACGCCGACGCCATCCTCGAGATCACCCTGGCCGTCGACCACCTGGCGTGGGCCGCCGGCCACGCGCGCAAGACCCTCGGCCCGCGCCGGGTCAGCCCCGGCCTGCTCGCGGCCAACCACGCCGCCTACCTGGAGTACCAGCCGCTGGGCGTCGTCGGCGTCATCGGCCCGTGGAACTACCCGGTGTTCACGCCGATGGGCTCGATCGCCTACGCGCTGGCCGCCGGCAACGCGGTCGTCTTCAAGCCCTCCGAGCACACGCCCGCCGTCGGTGCGTGGCTGGCCGCCGCGTGGCGGGCCGCCGTCCCCGACAACGCGGACGCCTTCCAGGTCGTCACCGGCTACGGCGCCACCGGTGCGGCGTTGTGCCGCGTACCGGTCGACAAGCTGGCGTTCACCGGGTCGGCCGCCACCGGGAAGAAGGTCATGGCCGCCTGCGCCGAGACCCTCACCCCGGTGCTGATGGAGCTCGGCGGCAAGGACGCGATGATCGTCGACGACGACGCCGACGTGGCCGCCGCCGCCGACGCCGCCGTCTGGGGCGCGATGAGCAACGGCGGCCAGACCTGCATCGGGATCGAGCGGGTGTACGCCACCGAGGCGGTCTACGACCGCTTCGTCGACGCCGTCACCGCCCAGGTGCGCACGCTGCGCCCCGGTGCCGACGGCGAGGCGACCTACGGCCCGATGACCATGTCCTCGCAGATCGAGGTGGTCCGCCGGCACGTCGCCGACGCCGAGGCCGCGGGCGCCCGCGTGGTCACCGGCGGGACGGACGCCGATGCGTTCCCCGCCGAGGGGTACGTCGCGCCCACCGTGCTGCTCGACGTCCCCGAGACCTCGGCGGCGGTGCAGGAGGAGACCTTCGGCCCCACGCTCACCATCACGAGGGTGCGCGACGCCGAGGAGGCGCTGCAGCGGGCCAACGACACGAGCTACGGCCTGGCCGGTGCGGTCTTCTCGGCGTCCAAGGACAGGGCGATGGACCTCGCCCGCCGGATGCGCAGCGGCATGACGTCGATCAACTCGGTACTGACCTTCGCCTCCGTGCCCGCGCTGCCCTTCGGCGGCGTGGGCGACTCCGGCTTCGGCCGCATCCACGGCGAGGACGGGCTCAAGGAGTTCACCCGCGCCAAGGCCATCACCCGCCAGCGCGTGCCGCTGCCGGTGAACCTGATGAGCTTCGGCCGTCCGGCCAACGCTGCCGACGCGCTGGCCCGGGTCATGGGCATGGTCCACGGGCGGCACCGCTGATGGGCGCGCACGAGGAGTACGACGTCGTCGTCGTCGGGGCCGGCTCGGCCGGCAGCGCGCTGGCCGGGCGCCTCACCGAGGACCCGACCGTGCGGGTGCTCGTGCTGGAGGCCGGTGGCCCCGACTCGGTGCTCGAGGTCAAGATCCCCGCGGGGCTCTACAAGGTGTGGCGCACCCGGCACGACTGGAACTACACGACCGACGAGCAGCCGGGCCTCGGCGGCCGGAAGCTCTTCTGGCCGCGGGGGAAGCTGCTCGGCGGGTCCTCGTCGATCAACGCGATGATCTACGTCCGCGGGGCACGCGCCGACTACGACCAGTGGGCGCAGCTGACCGGTGACCCGGCTTGGTCCTACGAGCAGGTGCTGCCGCTGTTCAAGCGCATGGAGGACAACGCCCGCGGCGCCGACGCGTGGCACGGGGTCGGCGGCCCGCTGCGCGTGGAGGACCTGCGCTCGCCCCACCCGTGGACGACGGCGGTGATCGAGTCGGCGGTGGCCGCCGGCCACCCGCGCAACCCCGACTTCAACGGCGCCACGCAGGAGGGCGCCGGCCCGTACCAGGTGACCCAGAAGCGCGGCCGCCGCTGGTCTGCCGCCGACGCCTACCTGCACCCCGCCGCGGGCCGGCCCAACCTCACCGTGCGGACCGGGGCGCTGACCACCCGGGTGCTGGTCGAGCACGGCCGCGCCACCGGCGTCGAGTACCGCTGCGGCGGGGAGCTGCGCACGGTGCGCGCCACCCGCGAGGTGGTGCTCTCCGGCGGCGCGGTGAACTCCCCGCAGCTGCTCATGCTCTCGGGGATCGGCCCGGCCGACCACCTGCGCGAGGTCGGCGTCGACGTCGTGCACGACCTCCCGGGGGTGGGCGCCGGCCTGCAGGACCACCCGCTCGTGCCGGTGATCTGGAACGTGCGCTCCGGGAAGTCGCTGCGGCTGGCCGAGACGCCGCTCAACCTGGCGCGGTGGAAGGCGACCGGCCGCGGGCCGCTGACCTCCAACCTCGCCGAGGCCGGCCTGTTCACCCGATCGAACCCCGACCTGGCCGAGCCGGACCTGCAGATGCACTTCCTGCCGGTGAAGTTCTGGAAGCAGGCGGAGATCGACCCCGACGCCGAGGCGTTCACCTCGGCCGTCGTGCTGGTGCACGTGCAGTCGCGGGGCTCGGTACGGCTGCGCTCGGCCGACCCGACGTGGGCACCCGCCATCGACGCCGGCTACCTCAGCGACGAGCGGGACCTCGACGCGCTGGTCTCCGGGGTGGAGCAGGCCCGGGAGATCGCCGCGACCGGCCCGCTCGCCCCGGTGCTCGCCGAGGAGTGGTCGCCGGGGCGCGGCGTGCACGGCCGCGAGGCCCTGCGGCAGACGGTGCGCGACACCCTCGAGTCGCTGTACCACCCGGTCTCCTCCTGCCGGATGGGCACCGACGAGCGGGCCGTCGTCGACCCGCAGCTGCGGGTGCACGGCATCCAGGGCCTGCGGGTGGTCGACGCCTCGGTGATGCCGACGCTGGTGCGCGGCAACACCAACGCCCCGACGATCATGATCGCCGAGCGGGCGGCCGACCTGGTCCTGGGCCGTGCACCGGCTGCGCAGCTGACCGCCGGCTGACGACCGTCTGCGCTGGGATCAGGGAACCTGATCATGGCGCGCCCTCCCTCACGGTCCGCGGTGCGGGAGGACGCGCCACGATGAGGGAGGAGCCCTCCGTCAGCCGTGGGCCTGCGCGGCCGCGGCCTCCCCGCGATCGGTCGGCAACGCGGTCGCCGTGGGCGGGGCCAGGTTGCGGCGGATGGAGATGGCGGCAGCGGCCGCGACCAGGCACAGCCCGCCGGCGAGGAACCAGGCGAGGTCGTAGGAGCCGGTGACGTCGCGGATCACCCCGCCGCCGAACGCCGCGACCGCCGCGCCGACCTGGTGGGAGGCGAAGACCCAGCCGAAGACGACGGGCGCGCGGGCGCCGAAGTGCTCGCGGCACAGCGCCAGCGTGGGCGGCACCGTGGCCAGCCAGTCCAGGCCGTGGAAGACGATGAAGGCGATCATGCTGACGTGCAGGTCCGGCCCGAACAGGGTCGGCAGCGCGAACAGCGACAGGCCGCGCAGCCCGTAGTAGGCCAGCAGCAGCACCCGCGGGTCGACGCGGTCGGTGAGCCAGCCGGAGAAGACGGTGCCGGCGATGTCGAAGACCCCGACGACGGCCAGCAGCCCGGCCGCCGTGGTCACCGGCATGCCGTGGTCGTGCGCGGCCGGGATGAAGTGCGGCTGCACCAGCCCGTTGGTCGACATGCCGCAGATGAAGAAGCCGGCCGCCAGCAGCCAGAACGGCCGTGACCTCGCGGCGAGCACCAGCCCCTGGACCGCTGCGCGCGCGGCACCGGCACGGACCGGCTCGACGTCGTCGGCCGCCGTCCCGCTGTAGAGGACGGCCCCGACGTCGCGTGGCCGGTCGCGGAGCAGCCAGGCCACCAGCGGGAGGACGGCGACGTCCTCACCTCCGCAGGCAACGCCGCCGGGATCGACCTCCTCCTCCACGTGATCCGCCGGGACCACGGCAGCGAGGTGGCCGGCCGGGTCGCCCGGCGCAGGACCTATCGCGGACCGGCGCCTCACCCGATGTGACCTGTCACTCCCCCCGGGTGGGACCACGCGGGCGCCGGGTCTGGTTGAGTGGGGTGTACCGGCGCCGCCCTCGCTCATCCGGAGCGGCAGGAATCGACGTCGGGCCCAGGCTGCGCCACCGAGGCGCGCCAGGCTGACCGACGTCTCGCCGACGATGCGAGCCCGCCCTGCCCGCGTGCAGGAGCGCCGCGCTCGTCCGCGCCGAGGTGCTCGTGCGGCCACTCGAGTGTCGAGGAACCGATGACTTCGCAGAACACCACCCCGTCCACCCCCGCCGCCGACGGGCGACCGCGCCGTCGCCGGGGCGGCCGCGGCCGCGGCGCGGGCACCCGCCCCGCCGGCGAGCAGCAGACCACCTCGCAGACCCCCGCCGCCGTCCCGGCGCCGCCCGTCGTCCCCGTCGGGGCCGACGCCACCGTCCTGCCCACCGACAGCACCTTCGAGGCCCTGGGCGTCCCCGCGCCGATGGTCGAGGTCCTCGCGGCCAGCGGCATCACCGCGCCGTTCCCCATCCAGGTCGCGACGCTCCCCGACAGCCTCGGCGGCCGTGACGTCCTCGGCCGCGGGCGCACCGGCTCGGGCAAGACCCTGGCCTTCTCCATCCCGCTCATCGCCCGGCTCGCGACCTCCGGCACCCGGCGGCAGGCCAGGCGCCCCCGCGCGCTGGTGCTGGTGCCGACCCGCGAGCTGGCCAACCAGGTGTTCGCCGTCGTCGACCCGCTGGCCCGCGCGCTGGGCATGAACGCCACCACGATCTTCGGTGGCGTCGGCCAGAACCCGCAGGTGCAGGCGCTCGCCCGCGGCGTCGACGTCGTCATCGCCTGCCCGGGCCGGCTCGAGGACCTCATCGGCCAGGGGCACTGCGACCTCGGCGGCGTGGAGATCACCATCCTCGACGAGGCCGACCACATGGCCGACCTGGGCTTCCTGCCCGGCGTCAAGCGGATCATGGACCGGACGCCGAAGGTCGGGCAGCGGATGCTGTTCTCGGCCACCCTCGACAACGGCGTCGACGTGCTGGTCAAGCGCTACCTGAGCAACCCGACCACCCACTCGGTCGACCCGGCCGTCGCACCGGTCAGCACGATGACCCACCACGTCTTCCACGTGCAGAGCGCCGACAAGGGCGAGGTCGTGCGGCTGCTGGCCGCGGGGCTGGGCCGCAGCGTGCTGTTCACCCGCACCAAGCACCAGGCCAAGAAGCTCGCCAAGCAGCTCACCGCGTCGGGCATCCCCGCCGTCGACCTGCACGGCAACCTCAGCCAGAACGCCCGCGAGCGCAACCTCGAGGCGTTCAGCAACGGCTCGACCCGGGTGCTGTGCGCGACCGACATCGCCGCCCGCGGGATCCACGTCGACGACGTCGCCCTGGTCGTGCACGTGGACCCGCCGACGGAGCACAAGGCCTACCTGCACCGCTCGGGCCGTACCGCTCGCGCCGGCGCCGGCGGCACCGTCGTCACCGTGACCACGCCCGACCAGACCGGCGAGGTGCGCACCCTCACCCGCCAGGCCGGCATCAGCCCGATCGTCAGCCAGATCCGGCCCGGTGCCGCGCAGATCGAGGAGCTCACCGGCCCGGCAGCACCCCACGTGGAGCCGGCGCCCGCGCCGGAACCGCAGGGGCAGGGCGGCGGCGGTCGTCGTCGCGGCGGTTCGGGCCGCGGGTCCGCGGGCGGTGGTTCTCCGAAGGCCGCGTCCTCGGGTGGTGCCCGCGGGGGCTCCGGGTCCGGCCGGCCGAGCGGTCCGGCCCGCACCCGCGCCGAGCTGGCGGCCCGCGCGGGCTCGTCGTCGGCGGCCTCCTTCAGCGCGCGCTCGCGCCGCGGCGGCCGCTGACCGGTTCCTGACGCCGAGCTGGTCGGCACCGTCGTCCAGCTCGGCCGTCGCATGACGGTCCTGTAACAGACGGTTGCGAACCGTCCGGCGGGGCACGGTCGAACTCCGGGTACAGCCACGCGTCGCGGCGCAGCATGCAGGTCGCGAGGCACATGACGACCGAGGAGATTCGCGTGACCCACAGCAGGACCCAGCACCGCCGGGCTGCGGCCGCACTCGCCTGTGCCGCCGCGCTGACGTTGAGCGCCTGCGGCGGCTCGGACGACGACGCCGGCACCGCGACCGGCGGCACCACCCCCACGGTGGAGGAGGAGGCGCCGCCGACATCGGCCGAGCCCACGGAGGCCGAGACCACGGAGCCCGAGACCACGGAGACCGAGACCGACGAGGCCGGCGCTCAGGAGGTCACGATCGCCGCGGTCGACTTCGACTACGAACTGCCGACCACCGAGTTCAGCGCCGGGGAACTCACCATCGAGCTGGTCAACGAAGGCGAGGCCAGCCACAACATCGTCGTCGAGCAGGACGGCGAGGACATCGCCTCCACCGATGTCATCAGCTCCGGTGAGACGGCCACGCTGACCGTCGACCTCGAACCCGGTGAGTACGTGTTCTACTGCTCCGTGGCCAACCATCGCGCCCTGGGCATGGAGGTCCAGGTCACGGTCACCTGATGGTCGCCGGCCCGACCGCCCGGCGGTCCTCCCCTACCGTGCTCGTGCTGCGCATCCTCGGCGTCGCGCTGCTGCTCGGGGTGGCGGTGATCCACGGCTACCTGTGGCAGCAGGGCTACCGCGACATCGACGTCATCGGCCCGGCGTTCGCTCTCGACACAGTGCTCGCTCTCGGCGGCGCACTGGCCGTGGCCGTCGCCCCCCGGCGGCTGCTGCCCTGGGCCGCCGCCGCCGGGGCCCTGCTGTGCCTCGGCACCCTGGCCGCGCTGCTGCTGTCGACCACGGTGGGGCTCTTCGGCTTCCAGGAGACGACCGCCGCCCAGCTGTGGTGGGAGTCGCTCTGGGTGGAGGCCGCGGGCACCGTCGTGCTCGGTGCGCTCGCCGTGCTGACCGCACACCGCCGCTGAGGAGGACCGCCGCGGGAGACGGTGGGCGTCGCCGGTGTCGCCACGCTCTCCCGGCTGGGCACCGGGGGCGACGCCGGGCGCACATCGTCTTCGGCGCGTTGACCGCCGGCTACCTGTTCTGGGTCGACGTCGCCGGACCCGCACATGACGAATGGATGACGCCGGTGCCTCGCTCGCATCGGTGCCCCTCGTTGCTGGGCAGTCCCGGGCCGGGTGCCCGAAGCTGGTGACGTCCTGCCTCCGGCGCCTGGACCCGCCACCGACCGGGAGGAAGCGCCCGTGCGCACCGTCGACGCCGTCGTCATCGGCTCCGGCCACAACGCCCTGATCACCGCCGTCTCGCTCGCCCGCGCCGGCTGGGACGTGCTCGTGGCCGAACGCAACGACGAGATCGGCGGCGCGACCCGCAGCGGCGAGGTCACGCAGCCGGGGCTGGTGCACGACCTCTACGCGACGAACATCAACCTCTTCCTCGCCAGCCCGGCGTTCCAGGAGTTCGGTGACGACCTCGCCCGGCACGGCTTCCGGCCGGCGGTGAGCGAGCGCTCCTACAGCAACGTCTTCCCCGACGGGCGCAGCCTGCGGGTCTACTCGGACGTCGAGCGCACCGAACGGCTGCTCGGCGAGCACAGCGCCCGCGACCTCGCCGGCTGGCGGGGGCTGCACGAGCGCTACGGCATGTTCATGAAGGCCCTGATGCCGCTGTACTCCACGTCGCTGCCGAGCCTGCGCGCGCTCGCCGGCCTCGCCAAGGGGGTACGGGCGGCCGGGGTGTTCGACACGCTGGAGCTGCTGCGGACCCTGTCGGCCTCGACCCGCGAGCTGGGCGACACCTGGTTCGAGACCCCGGAGGCCAAGGCGCTCATCGCCACGTGGGGCATGCACCTGGACTACGGCCCCGACGTGTCCGGCGGGGCCATGTTCCCCTTCCTCGAGACCTTCACCGACATGGAGCAGGGCATCGCCGTGGCCGAGGGCGGCATCTCCCGCCTGCCCGAGGCGCTGGCCGCCCTGGTGCGCGAGGCCGGTGGCGAGGTGCGCACCGGCAGCCCGGTCACCCGCGTGCTCACCGACGGCGACCGCGTCACCGGGGTGCGCCTCGGCGACGGCGAGGAGATCCGGGTGCGCCGCACCGTGGTCGCCGGCACCACGCCCACCCAGCTCTTCGGGGACCTGCTGCGCGACGATCCCGCGGTCAGCGACACCACCCGCACGCGGGCCGAGCGCTACCGGTACGGGCCGGGCACGATGGTCGTGCACCTCGCGCTGGACCGGCCGCTGCAGTGGCAGGCCGAGGAGGAGCTGTCCCGCTTCGCCTACGTGCACGTCGCGCCCTACGTCGACGACCTGGCACGCACCTACCAGCAGGCCCTGGCGGGGCAGTTGCCCGACAGCCCGCTGCTCATCGTCGGGCAGACCTCGCAGGTCGACCCGACCCGCTCCCCGGACGACCGGCAGGTGGTGTGGGTCCAGGTGCGGATGCTGCCGTCGGAGATCCGTGGCGACGCGGCCGGGGAGATCACCGCCACCCACTGGGACGAGGCCAGGGAGCCGGTGGCCGACCGGGTGCTGGCGAAGCTGGAGGAGTACGCGCCGGGTGCGCGGGACAGCGTGCTGGCGCGGACGGTGCTCTCCCCGCTGGACCTCGAACGGTCCAACCCGAACCTGGTGGGCGGCGACAGCGTCTCGGGCAGCCACCACCTGTGGCAGAACTTCTTCTTCCGCCCGTGGCCCGGCGCCTCCACCTACGAGATGCCGATCGAGGGCCTCTACCTCGTCGGTGCCGCCACCTGGCCCGGCGGCGGCACCAACGGCGTCTCCGGGTCGCTGTGCGCCCGCCGCATCCTGGAGCCCCACCCCTACCGCCGCTGGGTCGCCGGCGGCGCGGCGGCCGTCGCCGCGGGCGGGGCCGCTCTGGCGCGCCGGAGTCGCTGATCTCGGCGAGATGTCGACTCGTCGTCATGTCAGCCGGACGACATGACGACGAGTCGGCACCGTGCCACCGGGGGTGCGGCCGGACGTCTCCGGCCGCCCCGGTGCGCTAGCTGCCGCTGGAGAACGCGGCGTCGAACGCGGCCGACGGCGGGTCGAAGGCCAGCCGGCGCACGAACTCCAGGGCCTCGGGCGCGCCGACCAGGCGGTCCATGCCGGCGTCCTCCCACTCGATCGAGATCGGCCCGTCGTAGCCGATGGTGTTGAGCATCCGGAAGCAGGCCTCCCACGGGACGTCGCCGTGCCCGGTGGAGACGAAGTCCCAGCCCCGCCGCGGGTCGGCCCAGGGCAGGTGCGAGCCCATCCGCCCGTTGCGGCCGTTGCCCACCTGCTTCTTCGCGTCCTTGCAGTCGACGTGGTAGATCCGGTCCTTGAAGTCCCAGAGGAACGACACCGGGTCCAGGTCCTGCCACACGAAGTGCGACGGGTCCCAGTTCAGCCCGAAGGCCTCCCGGTGGCCGATGGCCTCCATCGCGCGGACCGTCGTCCAGTAGTCGTAGGCGATCTCCGACGGGTGCACCTCGTGGGCGAACCGCACGCCCACCTCGTCGAAGACGTCGAGGATCGGGTTCCAGCGGTCGGCGAAGTCCTGGTAGCCGTCGGCGATCATCGACTCGGGCACCGGCGGGAACATCGCCACGGTCTTCCAGATCTTGGAGCCGGTGAAGCCGACGACGACGTCGACACCGAGGTTGCGCGCCGCCCGCGCGGTCAGCTTCATCTCCTCGGCGGCCCGCTGCCGCACGCCCTCGGGGTCACCGTCGCCCCAGACGCGCGGGTGCACCATGCCGCGGTGCCGCTCGTCGATCGGGTCGTCGCAGACGGCCTGGCCGTTGAGGTGGTTGGAGATGGCGAACACCTTCAGGCCGTGCTTCTCCAGCAGCCCGAGCCGATCGGCCACGTAGGAGTCGTCCTCCGCCGCGCGCTCGACGTCGAGGTGGTCGCCCCAGCAGGCGATCTCCAGGCCGTCGTAGCCCCATCCGGAGGCCAGCCGGCACATCTCCTCGAAGGGCAGGTCGGCCCACTGGCCGGTGAAGAGGGTGACGGGGCGCGGCATCAGTTCTCTCCTCGGATCGGGGTCCAGCGCGAGCTGTCGGCGGCGCTGCGTTCGACGGCGTCGAGCACCCGCTGCACCTGCAGACCGTCGGCGAACGACGGCATCGGGTCCTCGCCGGCGGCGATGGCGGTGACCAGGTCGACGACCTGGTGGGTGAACCCGTGCTCGTAGCCCAGGCCGTGACCGGCCGGCCACCAGGCACCGACGTAGGGGTGCCCGGGTTCGGTGACGATGATGCGGCGGAAGCCGGCGGTCTCCGCGGGCTCGCTGCCGTCGAAGAACTGCAGGACGTTCATGTCCTCGAAGTCGAAGGCCAGGCTGCCGGCCGAGCCGTTGATCTCGATCCGGATGCCGTTCTTGCGGCCGAGGGCGAAGCGGGTCGCCTCGAAGACGCCGAGCGCTCCCCCGGTGAACCGCCCGAGGAACACCGCGGCGTCGTCGACGGTGACCTGCCCCGTCTCCGAGCCGCCGACCCCGCCGAGCTTCCCGGTCTCGGTCGGCAGCGGCCGCTCCGTCACGAAGGTCTCCAGCGTGGCGCTGACCCCGGTGAGCACCTGCCCGGTGATGTGCTGGGTCAGGTCGACGACGTGCGCACCGATGTCGCCCAGCGCCCCGGAGCCGGCCTTGTCCTTCTCCAGCCGCCACGACATCGGCGCGGCCGGGTCGGCGATCCAGTCCTGCAGGTACTGCGCCCGCACGTGCCGGATCTGGCCGAGCCGGCCCTCGGCGACGAGCTTGCGGGCCAGCCCGATGGCCGGCACCCGCCGGTAGGTGAAGCCGACCATCGACCGCACGCCTCGAGCGGCCGCCTTCGCCGCGGCCTCGGCCATCGCCTCGGCCTCGGCCACGGTGTTGGCCAGCGGCTTCTCGCAGAGCACGTGCTTGCCGGCCTCGAGCGCGGCGATCGCGATCTCGGCGTGGGTGTTCCCGGGCGTGCAGACGTCGACCAGGTCGACGTCCTCGCGCTCGATCACCCGGCGCCAGTCGGTCTCGGTCCCGCGCCAGCCGAGCTTGCCGGCGGCCTCGGTGACCTTGGCCTGGTCGCGGCCGGCCAGCACGGTCAGCTCCGGCCGCAGGGGGAGGTCGAAGAAGTGGGGGGCGGTGCGCCAGGCGTGCGAGTGCGCGGCGCCCATGAAGGCGTAGCCGATCAGCCCGATGCCGAGGGTGGGGGTCATGTGCAACTCCGGAGCGGGGGTGGTGCAGCAGGGAAGCGCGAGCGCTTCCCTGCTGCACCGTGGACGGATCAGGACTCGAACGCGCGGTCGATGTAGTCCTCGACGTTCTCCGAGGTGACGACGGGGGCGTTGAGCACGATCTCCCGCGGGACCTCGGGCGAGACCAGGTCCGAGAGCGACTTCCCCTGCGCGATCAGGCGCGCCAGCGCGATGCCGTCGGCGGCCTGGGTGTGCGGGTAGATGACGGTCGCCTGGAGGACGGAGTTCCCTTCCTGGATCTCGCGCATGGCGTTCGCCGACCCGGCGCCACCGACCATGACGAACTCGTCGCGGCCGGCGTTCTCGATGGCGGCGAGCACGCCCACACCTTGGTCGTCGTCGTGGTTCCACAGGGCGTCGATCTGCGGCGCGGCCTGCAGCAGGTTGGCCGCGGCCTCCTCGCCGCCCTCGACCGTGAAGTCCGCCGCGACGCGGTTGTCCACGTCGAGACCGCAGTCGGCGAGCGCGTCGGCGAAGCCCTGGCTGCGGTCCTGGGTCAGGGGCAGCGAGTCGATGCCGGCGATCTCCGCGACGACGGCGTCGGGATTGTCGCCGACCTGCTCGCAGATGTAGGTGCCGGCGGAGACGCCCATGCCGTAGTTGTCGCCCAGGATGGTGGCGCGGGCGGCGAACGGGCTGTTGAACTCGCGGTCGACGTTGATGACCGGGATGCCGGCCTCCATCGCCTGCAGCGCGACCGGGGTCATCGCGGCGCCGTCGAAGGGCAGCAGCACGATCGCGTCGACGCCCTCGTTGATGAAGGTCTCGACCTGGCTGATCTGCGTGCTGACGTCGTTGGTGCCCTCGGCGACGATCAGGTCGACGTCCTCGTAGTTCTCGGCCTCGGCCCGGGCGGCCTCGGTGATGCCGGCCATCCAGCCGTGGTCGGCGGCCGGGGCCGAGAAACCGATCCGGACGGTCTCGCCGGTCTCGTCGTTCGAGCTGGCGACCGCGTTCCCGTCGCCACCCCCCGACGCGGAGGTCTCGGGCTCGTTGCTGGTGCAGCCGGCGACGAGCACGCCGGCGCCGGCCAGGGCGACCGCGGTGGACATCAGGCGACGGTAGGGACGCTGCCTCGCTGCAGACATGGAATCTCTCCTCGGTGTGCCACTTCCCGGCGGGTCGCCGGCAGGTGTGGGTGGTGGGCGGGTGGACGGGTGGGTCGGATCAGGGGGTGGAGCCGCTGCCGGGGCGGTCGCCGGCGGGCCCGCCCCGGCCCGAGCGCAGGCCGGACAGCCGGCCCGAGCCGCCGCCGCGTCCCTCCGCCAGCCGCATCTGCAGCAGGACGGCGAGCACGATGATCACGCCCTGGGCGACGGCCTGGACCGAGCTGGACAGGTTGTTGAGCGTGAAGACGTTCTCGAGCGTGGTGAAGATCAGCACGCCCAGGACGGTGCCGACGATCGTGCCGCGACCACCGGTGAGCAGGGTGCCCCCGATGACGACGGCGGCGATCACCTCGAGCTCCAGCAGGGTGCCGTGGGTCGAGCTGCCGGTCGTCGTCCGCGCCATGAGCATCACCGCGGCGATGCCGCAGGTGATGCCGGAGAGCACGTAGAGCTTGAGGGTGTGCCACTGCACGCGGATGCCGGCGAGCCGGGCGGCCTCGGCGTTGCCGCCGACGGCGAAGGTGTGCCGGCCGAAGGTGGTGCGGTTGAGCAGGACCCAGCCGCCGGCCGACACCAGGGCCCAGATGATCACGAGGGACGGCACGCCCAGGACATCGCCCCCGAAGAAGTCGAGGAAGCCCTCGTTCTGCACGATCTGGGTCCGGCGGTTGGCGATGATCTCGGCCAGACCCCGCGCCGCGGCGAGCATGGCCAGGGTCGCGATGAAGGCGACCAGGCGTCCGTAGGCGATGACGATCCCGTTGACCAGCCCCGCCCCGGCCCCCACCGCGATCGCCGTGAACACCATGACGATCCAGTGGGTGTCCTCGGCCATCTGCTGGGTGGCCAGCGTGGTGGCCCACACCGACGAGAGCGCGACCAGGGCGCCCACGGACAGGTCGATGCCACCGCCGATGATCACGAACGTCATGCCGACGCTGACCACGCCGATGACGGCGGCCAGCCGCAGGATCGTGAGGACGTTGTCGATGTCGACGAACCGTTCCGGCGCGGTGACCGCGCCGACGATGCAGAGCAGTGCCAGGGCCACGACGAGCCCGACCAGGGGCCCCGCCGACCCGGCCATGAAGCCGGGGCGCTTCCCGTCGGTGCGCTCGGGCGTGCGGTCCTCCGACGGCGCGGGTGCGCCCGCTCCCCCGGTCGTCGCGGTGCTGCCGGTCATGCCACGTCCCCTTCGTGCTGCTGTGCGGTGGCCTGGTGCCGGTCGCCGCGCGGGCGCGGGCCGACCGTCCCCTCCATGACGAGGTCGAGCACGGCGTGCTCGTCGAGCGCGTCGGCCGCCTGCTCGGCGACGACGGATCCGTCGGAGATCACCAGCACCCGGTCGGCGAGGCCGAGGACCTCCGGGATCTCGCTGGAGACCACGACGACGGCGACGCCGCGGTCGGCCAGGTCGCGGATCAGCGCGTAGATCTCCGAACGGGCACCGACGTCCACCCCGCGGGTCGGTTCGTCGAGGAGCAGCACCCGGCAGTCGCGCAGCAGCCAGCGGGCGAGCACGACCTTCTGCTGGTTGCCGCCCGAGAGCGTCCGCACCTCGCGGGTCACGTCGGCCGGGCGGACGTCGAGGGACTGGACCTGGTCCCGCGCGGCGTCCTTCTCGCTGCTGCCGGAGAGGAAGCCGCCGCGGGCGAAACGGGCCAGGCTGGCGATGCTGATGTTGCGGTAGACGGCGTCGCCCAGCAGCAGCGCCTGGCTCTTGCGCTCCTCGGGTGCCAGCCCCACCCCGGCCGACACGGCGGCGGCGACGCGGCCCGGGCGCAGCCGCTTCCCGGCCACGGTGACGGTGCCGCCGGTCGCCCTGCGCGCGCCGTAGATCGTCTCGAGGATCTCCGACCGCCCCGACCCGACGAGGCCGGCGAGACCGACCACCTCGCCCGGCCGCACGTCGAAGGACACCCCGCGGAAGGTGCCGTGCAGCTCGAGGTCGCGGACCGAGAGCAGCGGCTCCGCCGCGGTGACCGGGCGGCGGTCGGGGAAGACGTACTCGATGTCGCGGCCGGTCATCAGCTCGATCACCTGGCGGGTGGAGGTGTCGCGCACCGGCAGCCCGGTGGCCACGGTGCGCCCGTCCTTGAGCACGGTGATGCGGTCGCCGACCTCGCGGATCTCCTCCAGCCGGTGGGAGATGTAGACCACGGCGACGCCGTCGCGGGTCAGGTCGCGGATGACCTCGAACAGGTGCTGGACCTCTTCGTTGTCGAGGACGGCCGAGGGCTCGTCCATGACGATCAGCTTCGCGTCCTGGGACAGCGCCCGGGCGATGCTGACCATCTGCTGCGCGGCCGCGGGCAGCGAGCCGACCTCGGCGGTGGGGCGGATCTCCGGGTGACCGAGCCGGGCCAGGAGCTTCCCGGCGGCCTCGTTCGCCGGCGCCGGGCGGGCCAGGCCGAAGCGCGACCGCTCGCGCCCGAGGAAGATGTTGTCGGCCACGGTGAGGCCGGCGACCAGGTCGAGCTCCTGGTAGATGGTGGCGATCCCGTGCTTCATCGCCGTCTGGGGGTTGGTCAGCGCGACCGGCTCACCCCGCCACTCGATCCGCCCGCCGTCGGGCTGGTGCGCCCCGGCCAGCACCTTGATCAGGGTGGACTTCCCCGCGCCGTTCTGGCCGAGGAGGCAGTGCACCTCACCGGCGCGGACGTCGAGGTCGACGCCGTCGAGCGCCCGCACGCCCGGGAAGGTCTTGACGATCCCGTGCATCGCCAGCAGGGGCGCCCCCGCGCCGTCCCTGCTCCGCGCACCCGGTGCACCGGCCACGTCGCCACCTCCGGAGACTTTTGCTCACCACTGACCATTAGTCCGTTGAGGCAGCAACATATGTGCCGGGTCACAAGGGGTCAAGGCGCTGGGCCACGGGTTACCGAACCGAGACGTGCACTCCGTCGGCCTCCGGCCGACACCGCGGCCATGACTCTGCGGTCCTCCGGACCGCACCGCGTCCAGGTGCCGTGCCCTGACTGCGCTGAGCCGCTGCGTGGCGCCTACGCGGACCCCTCCGGGGCACCTCCGGGGCCCACTCGGCGCGACCGTGCCTCACCTGGCCAGGGCCTGGACCGACTCCTCGTCGAGGAACTCCTCGATGGCCATCAGCGCGGCACCGACCCGGCCGGAGAGGTCGGGCGCCTCGCTCACGGTGATCTCCAGCGCCCGGGCGGCCAGCGGCATGGAGCGCCGGTACACGGCCTCGCGGATACCGGCGAGCAGCGGGACGCCGGCCTGCGCGACGCCGCCGGTCATGACGATGCGGTGCGGGTTGAAGAAGTTGACGAGCGAGGCGAGCACGGTGCCGATCGTGCGCCCCGCACCCCGCACCAGCTCCAGCGCAACACCGTTGCCCTCGGCGGCCAGCCGCACCACCTCGCGCACCGTCCCGACGGGCAGACCGGCCGCGATCGCGTCCCGCAGCAGCGCCCCGCCGCCGGCGATCGCCTCGAGGCAGTTCTCCTGCCCGCACCGGCAGACGACGGTGCGCCCGTCGGGCTGGGCGACGTGGATGTGCCCGATGTCCCCGGCGCTGCCCTGCGCGCCCCGGTACACGCGGCCGTCGACGATCACGCCGCAGCCGATGCCGGTGCCGACCTTGACGACGAGCACGTCCTGCGAGGAGCCGGCGACACCGATCTCGCCCAGCGCCATGACGTTGACGTCGTTGTCGACGTAGACCGGGCACTCGTACCGGCCGAAGGCGCTCGGGACCGGGTAGTCGTGCCAGCCCGGCATGATCGGCGGGTGCGACGGCCGGCCGGTCGGGAACTCCACCGGCCCGGGCACGCCGATGCCGATCGCGCAGACGTCACCGGGGGTCAGCCCGACGTCGGCGAGGACCTGCTGGGCCAGCCGGTCCACCTCGGCGAGCACGGCGCCGGGCCCGTCGGCGATGTCGATCGGGTGCCCCACCGTGCCGAGGATCTGCGCCGAGAGGTCGGTGACGGCGACGTCGACGCTGGTGACCCCCAGGTCGACGGCGAGGACGCAGCCCGCGCGGCTGTTGAACTGCAGCAGCGTCGGGGGGCGGCCACCGGTGCTCCAGCCGCGGCCGCCCTCCTCCAGGAGGTTCGCCGCGATCAGCTGGTCGACGCGTGCGCTGATCGTGTTCCGCGACGCCCCGGTGAGCGCCACGAGGTCCGCGCGGCTGCGCGCACGACCCGTGCGCACGTGGCGCAGCAGCACGCCGGCCGAGGCAGAGGTGGACGCCACGCCGCCATAGTGGCACGTGCGGCGCCCCACCCCGTCGGACGTCGACCGATGGGAGGAGGGCGCCGACGGCCTCCAGGGTTGACGCCCCGCGCACGGGGGCACGCCGGTTGAGCACTGGACCAGCTCCCCGACCGAAGAGGTGTGCACCCATGGGCCTGCCCATCACGCTGTCCGAGATCGCTCCCCGGATCTCCGCCGGCGCCTTCATCCTCAACAGCGGCCTCGGCAAGCGCGGCGCCGACGAGGAGGCCGCAGCCGGAATGCACGGCTTCGCCAGCGGCACCTACCCGTTCCTGGGCAGCGTGCCGCCGCAGCAGTTCGCGAAGGCCCTGTCCACGGCGGAGATCGCCATCGGCGCCACCCTGCTCACCCCGTTCGTCCCGACCGCCGTCGCGGGCGCCGCGCTCACCGCCTTCTCCGGCGGCCTGCTGGGCCTGTACCTGAAGACGCCGGGCATGCGGAAGGAGGGCAGCCTGGCCCCCACCGAGCAGGGGCTGACGATCGCCAAGGACAGCTGGCTGCTCGGCATCGGCATCGGCCTGCTGGTGCGCGGCACCGTCGACCGCGAGTCGCGGCGGGTGCGCAGGGCGGCGAAGGTCCTCGACAAGGCCACCAAGCGGGCCGCGAAGGCGCGCAAGCGCCTCGACGGCTGAGCCCGCGGGCGTCGCCGCCGGGCCGGTTCAGCCGTCGTCGCCGGGCAGGTTGGCCAGCCGCTGCTGCAGCACCGTGCGCAGGTCGGCCAGGAGCTCGCCGAACTCCTCGTCGGTCACCCAGAGCCCGACCTGGCGGTAGCCGACGCCGTCACGCGCCAGGTCGGGCTCGCCGCGGCCGAGGTAGCGGTCGAAGTCGGCCAGCAGCGAGGCGACGAACGCGGTGAACGCGCGCCGGTGGTCCTCGGCCGACAAGGCCGCCAGGTCGGCCGGCACGTTCGCCGCCTCGAGCACGAGGCGGTAGCTGCGCTCGGCCGCTCCCCGGACCTTCCGCTCCCCCACCACCTGGAGCACCCCGGCGTCGGCCAGCACGCCGACGTGCCGGTAGAGCGACGCGACCGGCACGTCGGGCAGCGGTGCACCGCTGCCGGTACCCGCCGTGCTGCTGGCGTCCGGATCCGGTCCGATCGACCGCGACTCCAACCACCGCCGCGCCCGGTTCGACGTCGCCTCGCTGCGCTACGACAAGCGCGGGGTCGGCGGCAGCCCGGGCGACTGGCGGGCCGCCGGCCTGCACGACAACGTCGACGACCTCGGCGCCGCACTCGACGCGCTGCGCGCCCGACCGGAGGTCGACCCCGCCCGCGTGCTGCTGGCCGGGCACAGCGAGGGCGCGATCCTCGCTGCTGCCCTCGCCGCCCGGGGTGCCCCCGTCGCCGGCCTGGTGTGCTCGCCATGAGCGCCACCCCCGGCGAGGAGCTGCTGCGCTGACAGGCCCGGCAGATCAGCCCGACGCTCCTGGCCCCGGTGCGGTTCGTGCTCCGCCTCCTCCGCACCGACCTCGAGTCGAAGGTGGCGGCCAACCACCAGCGGATCAAGGCCACGACCACCGACGTGGGCCCGGATCGGCGGCGCGCGGCTCAACGCCCGGTGGCTCCGCGAGTTCATGGCGCACGACCCGCGGGAGGACCTCCGCCGCATCGACGTCCCGGTGCTGGCGGTCACCGGAGCGAAGGACCTGCAGGCGCGGCCGGACGACCTCGAGGTGATCGGGGCGACGGTGCGCGGGCAGGTGGAGACCCACCTCGTCCCCGACCTCACCCACACGCTGCGCCGCCAGCCGGGGCCGGCCGCGCTGGGCGCCTACCGGAAAGAACTCCGCTCCCCCGTCGACGAAGAGCTGTTGGCAACGGTCGTCGAGTGGTCCGCCAGGGCCGTCCAGCCGGACACGTCCCATCCGGACGAGCCACCGCTGACGAACACCTGACGTCCCGGGCGGCAGGAACAGGCGACGGGACGAGTGGGCGCCGTGTGCTACCGAGCGCACGACGCCCCCGACCCGAGGAGCGCCCATGTCTCGTACGACCCGTTCCCGCCCCGTCGCACGGATGCGCTCGACCGCCTCCGCCGTCGTACTGGCCGGAGTTCTCGTCGCCGCGTCGGCCTGCGGCGGGTCCACCGACGCCGAGTCGGCAGACCCCGCGGCGACGCAGTCGACCGCCTCGCAGACCCCGGCCCAGTCCTCGAGCGAGCCGTCGACCGAGTCCTCGGCGCAGGCCGGTGAGCAGTCGGCGGAGACCGTCGAGGCGCAGCTCGTGGACTTCGCGATCGAGCTCGACGAGGACAGCTTCTCGGCCGGCACCTACGAGTTCGCCGTGTCGAACGAGGGGGACGCGAGCCACGACTTCATCGTCGAGCGCGACGGCGAGGACGTCACCGGGACGTCGATCCTGCAGCCGGGGCAGTCCGAGACCCTCACGGTGGAGCTGGAGCCCGGCACGTACGTCTTCTACTGCTCTGTCGGCAACCACCGGGCGATGGGCATGGAGATCACCATCGAGGTGACGTGATGACCACGACGACCACCAGGGGGCGGCGCGCGGGGGCGCTGACGTGGGTGCTGCGGCTCATCGGTGCGGTGCTGCTGGCCGTGATGGGCTGGCTGCACCTGGACCTGTGGTCGGACGGCTACCGCACCATCGACGTGATCGGGCCGGCGTTCATGCTCGACGCGATCGCCGGGTTCGGGCTCGCGGTCCTGCTCCTGGTCGCGCCCCGGCGGTGGCTGTGGCTCGCGGCGGCGCTCGGCGCCCTGACGGCGCTCGGCACCCTGGCCGCCCTGCTGCTGTCCACCACGGTGGGCCTGTTCGGTTTCGTCGAGAGCACCGCGGCGCCGCTGTGGTGGGAGACGTTCTGGGTGGAGCTGGCGGCGGTCGTCGTCCTGGCGGTGCTCGCCGTCGACGCCCGGCGGCGACCGGCCTGACCGCGCGGGCGGGCGAGGACGTGCCCCGCCCGCCCGCGCGAGGTGCTCAGCGCACGCCGAGCAGGTGCTCCATGGCGAGCTGGTCCAGCCGCTCGAACTGCAGGCCGCGGGCACCGAGGGCCTCGGGGTCGTGCGCCTCGCTGCGCAGCGCGTCGAGCGACTCCCCCTCGCCCAGCGTCGGGACGGCGAGCTCGGCCACGCGCGCGGCCTCCAGCGCCTCGGCGACCTCCGGATCGGCCCGGAACGCCTGCACCTTGTCCCGCAGGATCAGGTAGTTGCGCATGCAGGCGCGGGCGGTCTCCCACACCCCGTCCATGTCCTCGGTCCGCGGCGGCTTGTAGTCGAAGTGCAGGTAGCCGTCGTAGGCCTTGCCGGTACCCGAGCCCAGCAGGGTGTCGACGGTCCAGAAGGCGCCGCGCAGGTTCCCCGCGCCGAAGCGCAGGTCCTGGTCGAAGCGCGGGCCGTGCTGGCCGTTGAGGTCGACGTGGAAGAGCTTGTCGTGCCACAGCGCCTGGGCGATGCCCTGGGCGAAGTTCAGCCCGGCCATCTCCTCGTGCCCGACCTCGGGATTCAGGCCGACGCGGGCGGGCTCCTCCAGCTCGTTGATGAAGGCGATGGCGTGGCCGATGGTCGGCAGCAGGATGTCGCCGCGCGGCTCGTTCGGCTTGGGCTCCAGGGCGAAGCGGATGTCGTAGCCCTTCTCGCGCACGTAGGCGCAGAGGACGTCCAGCCCCTCCTTGTACCGGTCCAGCGCGGCGGCGACGTCCTTGGTGGCACCGGACTCGGCGCCCTCGCGCCCGCCCCAGAGCACGTAGGTCTTCGCGCCCAGCTCGGCGGCGAGGTCGATGTTGCGCAGCACCTTGGCCAGCGCGTAGCGGCGGACGGCGCGGTCGTTGGCGGTGAAGCCGCCGTCCTTGAACACCGGGGCGCCGAACAGGTTGGTGGTGGCCATCTCCACGCCGACGCCGGTCTCGGCCAGCGCCTTCTTGAACCGCTCGAGGGTCGCCTCGCGGGTGGCGTCGTCGGGCACCAGGTCGTCGTCGTGGAAGGTGACGGCGGCTGCACCCAGCTCGGCCAGCCGGTGCACGGCCTCGACCGGGTCCAGCAGCGGGCGGACCGGGCCGCCGAAGACGTCGACGCCCTGCCAGCCGACGGTCCACAGACCGAAGCTGAACCTGTCGTCCTTGCGGGGGGTGTAGTCGGTCATGCGGGGATCTCCGTCCGGGTCGATCGGTGGGTTGCGCGGTACTCGGCGGCCTCCGGCGCGCGCTGGATCGCACGGCCGTCGGCGGACGAGGAGGTGTGCTGCTCGCCGGCGGCGAGGGCGGTCACCAGGTCGGTGACCTGGGCGTCGAGGGGGCGGCCGTGGACCGGGGCCGGCCGGGTGGTCACCGGGCGCCCGCCCCGGCCGGCTCGAGCGAGGGAACGGGGACCAGGGTCGGGTCGTCGAAGACCGACTCCAGGGCGACGTGCGCGCCGCCGCGGACGGCGGCGGAGAACCCGAGGGTGGAGAGGACGACGCGCGCGCCGGCCACCCCGGGCCCGAGCACCCGGACCTCCAGCTCGGCCATCAGCGGCTCCATGAGGAACTTCCCCAGCACCGCGAAGTAGCCGCCGAGGATGACCACCCGCGGGTTGAACAGGTTGATCAGCACGGCGGCGCCGGTGCCGAGGGAGGCGCCCACCTGGTGGAGCGCGGCGAGGGTGCGGGCGTCACCGTCCTCGGCTCGGGCGGCGACCTCCGACAGGCGGGCCTCCAGGTCGCGCGCCGGGTCGCCGACCGGGTCGCCGGGGTCGGCGGCCGCGCGGAGCAGGGCGGCCATGCCGACGACGGTCTCCCAGCACCCGCGCCGCCCGCAGCCGCAGACGAGGTCCGGGTCACCCAGCGAGGTGTGGCCGACCTCGCCGGAGAGCCCTCCGGCACCGCGCAGCAGCCGGCCGGCGACGATCACGCCACCACCGACGCCGACCTCACCGGTCAGGTAGACCAGGTCGGGGGTGCGCGCCTCCGAGCCCATGGCCCACTCCGCGATGGCCGAGAGGTTGGCGTCGTTCTCGACGCGGATCGGGAAGCCGGTCCCCAGGCGGGCGTGCAACCCGTCCAGCACCGCCACGTCGTGCCAGCCGATGTTCGGCGCCAGCGTGACGACGCCGTCGACGCTGCGGACCAGGCCGGCGACCGCCACGGTCAGCCCGGCCGGGCGGGCGCCCGTGGCGGCGGCAGCGGCGACCGCGTCGGAGACCAGCACGGCGACGGCGTCCAGGGTCCGCTCGGCGCCCAGCGCGGGCAGGTCGAGGGCGAGCCGCTGCTCGAACAGCACCTCGCCGCGCAGGTCGAGCACCAGCACGGCGGCGTAGTCGACGTTCAGCTCGACGCCGATGCCGCAGACGCAGCCGCCGTCCAGGTGGACCGTCAGCCCGGGGCGACCCACCGAGCCAGCCCGGTCCACCTCGCCGGTGGTGATCAGGCGGCGGTCGGCGAGCTCGGCCACGAGGCTGGAGACCGTCGCCTTGTTCAGGCCGGTCTCCTGGGCGATGCGGGCGCGGGAACGCGGGCCGTGGTCGCGGAGGTGCCGCAGGACCAGCCCCAGGTTGGTGCGGCGCACCGTGGCCTGATCCGCCGGAGCCCGCCGCTCGGACGACCCGTCGTACAGCGACGGCGCCTCGCCCATGCCCACCCCCTCGAAATTCGTCGGTTGCGCAAACAAATTAGGGCTCCCCGGTCGGGCGGTCAAGGCGGACCGCCGCCTCCCCCACCACCCTCCAGCGGGCGCCCCCGGGGCGGGCGGCCTAAGGTCCCGTTCCCATGACCCCCGTGCCCGCGCCGCTCCCCGCCGACCGCTCCGCCAGCCAGGGCCCGGAGCAGGTCCGATGACCCTCGTGGCAGGCGTCGACACCTCGACGCAGGCGTGCAAGGTCGTCGTCCGGGACGCCGGCACCGGTGAGCTGGTCCGCTCGGGGCGGGCGCCGCACCCGGCCGGCACCGAGGTGGACCCCCGCGCGTGGGAGGAGGCGTTCCGCGCCGCGGCGGCCGAGGCGGGCGGGCTCGACGACGTCGCCGCCCTCGCCGTCGGCGGCCAGCAGCACGGGATGGTGTGCCTGGACGAGCAGGGCGAGGTGGTCCGCGACGCGCTGCTGTGGAACGACGTCCGCTCGGCGCCCGCCGCGGCCGACCTGGTCCGGGAACTCGGCGACGGCGACGAGGACGCCGGCCGCCGCGCCTGGGCCGACGCCGTCGGGCTGGTGCCGGTCGCCTCGTTCACCGCGACGAAGCTGCGCTGGCTGGCCGACGCCGAACCCGCGAACGCAGACCGCACCGCCGCCGTCTGCCTGCCGCACGACTGGCTGACCTGGCGGCTGCAGGCCGACCGCGACCTCGGCACGCTGGTGACCGACCGCGGCGACGCCAGCGGCACCGCCTACTGGTCGGCGCGCACCGGCGAGTACCGCCTCGACCTGCTCGAGCGCGCGCTGGTCGGGCGGCGTCCCGCGGTGCCCCGCGTCGCGGGCCCGGCCGAGCGCGTCGGCAGCCTCGCCGGCGGCCGCGCCGCCCTCGGTCCCGGCACCGGCGACAACGCCGCGGCGGCGCTGGGGCTGGCGGCGCGACCGGGCGACGTCGTCGTCTCCATCGGCACCTCCGGGGTCGTCTCCGCGGTGACCCCCACGGCCGTCGCCGACGTCACCGGCACCGTGGCCGGGTTCGCCGACGCCACCGGCAACCACCTCCCGCTGGTGGCCACGCTGAACGCCGCCCGCGTGCTCGACGCCGCCGCCGCGCTGCTCGGGGTCGACCACGCCACCCTCTCCGAGCTGGCGCTCTCCGCCCCCTCCGGCGCCGACGGCCTCGTGCTGGTGCCCTACCTGGAGGGCGAGCGGACGCCGAACCTGCCGCACGCGACGGGCTCGGTGCACGGCCTCACCCTGCGCACGTCCACTCCGGCGCACTGGGCCCGCGCCGCCGTCGAGGGGCTGCTGTGCGGGCTCGCCGACGGCATCGAGGCGGTCGTCGCCCAGGGGGTGGACGTCCAGCGGGTCATGCTGATCGGCGGGGCCGCCCGGTCGGCGGCCGTGCAACAACTGGCCCCCGGCATCTTCGGCCGGCCGGTACTGGTCCCGCCGCCCGGCGAGTACGTCGCCGACGGCGCCGCGCGGCAGGCCGCCTGGGTGCTCTCCGGGGCCGACGTCCCGCCGGAGTGGGCGCAGCCGGGGCTGCAGGAGTTCGACGCCCCGGAGGCCGCGCACGTCCGCGAGCGCTACGCCGAGGTGCGCGGCAGGACGGACGGCCAGTAGGAGGGCCGGGCTCCTCCCCGCCCGCGACGGAGACCGTTCCGGCACGTCACCTGGGTCGCCGGTCAGAGGGTGCGGAGGACCGCGGCGAGCTGGGCGGGGTGGGTCTGCACCGTCATGTGCGCCGCACCCGGCAGCTCGACCAGCCGGCCGTGCGGCGCCGCCCCGGCCACCCGCGCCGCCCAGTCGGCGGGGCAGAGCGCGTCCCGCTCCCCGCGCACCACCACGACCGGCACGGCGACCGCGGCCAGCCGCTCCTCGATGCCGTCGGGCGAGGCCACCCGCCACAGCGCGATCATCGCCCGCGGCCCGGTGCGCAGCCACTGCCGCAGGATCAGCGGCACCTGCCACCAGGGCTCGGCGAGGGCGGTGCGCACCCAGCGCGCGGCGAGCACCCGGAACTTGCGCATCCGCGGGTCGGTGGTGGGCCCGCACAGCACGATCCCCGCCACCCGGGCGTCGGTCGCGGCCGCGGCCACCACCTGGCAGCTCTGCGAGTGCCCGACCAGGACCACGGGCCCCTCGGGCAGGGCCGCGACGAGCTGCCGCGCCAGGTCGCCGACCGCCGGCACCGGTGACCGCCGTCCCATGCCGGGCAGGACGACGACGTCGGCCGGAACTTCTCGGCGCAACCTGCGCGAGGAACGTTCATCCAGCCCGAGACCGGGAACGAGAACGACGGACACCGATCGCGGCACCCCGGAGGGTCTACCGGTCCCGCGGCCGACCCGCGAGCCGACCGAGGTCGACGCGCTGTGACGTGCATCCCCCGGGGTGCTCCCGGACCGGCACGGGGCCAAGTGGAAGGATGAAACATCATGACGACATCACCAGCGCAGGCGCCCGCCCCGTCCGACTCCCCCGGCGGCCGGCCGCGCGTCGTCATCATCGGCTCCGGTTTCGGCGGCCTGTTCGCCGCGCAGGCGCTGAGGAAGGCCCCGGTCGAGGTCACGCTCATCGGCAAGACCGCCCAGCACCTGTTCCAGCCGCTCCTCTACCAGGTGGCCACCGGCATCCTCTCCGAGGGCGAGATCGCGCCGGCCACCCGCGAGATCCTGCGCCGGCAGAAGAACGCGAGCGTCGTCCTCGGCGAGGTCACCGACATCGACGTCGCCGCCCGCACGGTCACCTCCGAGATCCTCGGCCGGACGCTGGTCCACCCCTACGACGAGCTGATCGTCGCGGCGGGCGCCGGGCAGTCCTACTTCGGCAACGACCAGTTCGCCGAGTTCGCGCCCGGGATGAAGAGCATCGACGACGCCCTCGAGCTCCGCGGCCGGATCTTCGGCGCCTTCGAGCTGGCCGAGATCGCCAAGGACCCGGCCGAGGTCGACCGGCTGCTCACCTTCGTCGTCGTCGGCGCCGGCCCCACCGGGGTGGAGATGGCCGGCCAGATCGCCGAGCTGGCCCGCCGCACCCTGCGCCGGGACTTCCGCAACATCAACCCCACCGGCGCCCGGATCATCCTGCTCGACGCCGCCCCGGCGGTGCTGCCCTCCTTCGGCGAGAAGCTCGGCGAGGCCGCCCGGCGGCAGCTCAACGAGATCGGCGTCGACGTCCAGCTCGGCGCGATGGTCACCGGCGTCGACGCCGACGGTCTCGAGGTCAAGGACTCCGACGGCCAGGTCCGCCGCATCCAGGCGGCGACGAAGATCTGGGCCGCGGGCGTGCAGGCCAGCGAGCTGGGCCGCATCCTCGGCGAGCAGACCGGCGCCGAGGTCGACCGGTCCGGCCGCATCTCGGTGCAGTCCGACCTCACGCTGCCGGGCCACCCGGAGATCCACGTCGTCGGCGACATGATGGCGCTGGGCAAGCTGCCCGGCGTCGCCCAGGTCGCCATCCAGGGCGGGCGCTACGCCGCCGAGGCGATCGAGCGGCGGGCCACCGGCAAGAAGCCGCAGGAGCCGTTCGAGTACTTCGACAAGGGCTCGATGGCCACCATCTCCCGGTTCTCGGCCGTCGCCGACATCTGGAAGTTCAAGTTCAGCGGTTTCATCGCCTGGGTGCTGTGGCTGGTCGTGCACCTGATGTACATCGTCGGCTTCAAGAGCCGCATCACCACGGTGCTGCACTGGATGGTCAGCTTCCTCGGCCGCGGCCGTTCCGAGCGGGTGGCCACCCAGCAGCAGGTCTACGGCCGGCTGGCGCTGGAGCAGCTCGGCCCCCGGTGGGAGGTCTCCAAGACCGGCGGCCCGAAGGACGTCGACCCGGCGGACGAGGACGTCACGCAGCGCGACTCCGCCTGAGCCCTGCAGGGGGGCACGCTCCATCTGAGGCTCAGGCCAGCCACCAGTCCAGCCCGGCGGTGACCCCCTCCGGCCGGACCACGTGCCCTCCGTCGAACTCGTCGTAGAGCACGTCGTGGCCCAGCGTCCGGAACGCCGCCGCCAGCCGGCGGCCGCACCGGTCCACGGGCAGCACCCGGTCACCGGTGCCGTGGGTGATCCACAGCCGCGGCCGCCCGACGTGCCCCGGCGGGTGCGCGAACCCCGGGGAGAAGGCCAGGACCGCGTCGAACAGGTCGCCGTTGGCCGCGCCGATCGACAGCGCGTACGAGGCGCCGTCGGAGAAGCCGGCCACGGCGCACGCCGACACCGCGGCGTGCTCGGCGACCTGCTCCAGCGCCGCGTCGAGCACGGCGACGTCGCGGCCCAGCCGGCCGGCGATCAGGTCCCAGGTGGCGGCGCCGGACCGCGGCGCCAGCACCAGCACCCCGCGCTCGGCAGCGGGCGCCTGCACCGCGGCCAGGCTCTGCCCCGGGTGCCCGCCGGCACCGTGGAAGAAGACCAGCAGGGGGCGCGGGACCGGCTCCCCCGGCGGGACGGCGAGCAGCACCTCCGCTCCCCCGCCGAGGTCGAGCGCGTGCACCCCGGCCGGCCAGCTCTCCCCCGGTGGCGTGGCCGTCGGCCGGCTGCCGAGCCGGCCGGATGCGTGCCGCGGCCCGGTCACGCGTCGAGAGCGCCGACGGGCACGTGCTCGTCGGCCCGCTCCAGGTGCAGCGGCTGCAGCGGCGTCGTGTCGTCCAGGTACAGGAAGGCGTCGTAGCGCTCGCCCAGGACGTAGTACTCGTGCGTGCCGTGGCTGGCCTCGCCGATGGCCACGACCCGGGCGTCGCCGATCCGCTCCAGGAGGGGGTCGAGGTCCGCGGGGGTGCGCAGCGGCCGGGCGAGGCCGCGGATCTGCTCGAGCACCGGATCAGTCACGTCCACGTCCCTCCCGGACGATCGAGGCGGCGACCTCCCGCAGGTCGCCGGTGCGCCGCCAGACCGCACGCTGGCGCACCGCGGAGGTACCCCGGGCGAGCAGCCGCTGCACCAGGTGCTGCACCTCGTCGAGCTCCCCGCGGTCGGCCAGGTCGTCGGCGAGCTCGGCCAGCAGCGCCTCCACCGCCGTGCGGGCGTCGACGAGCACCGCGGCGACCGGGTCGAACAACGCACCGGAGACCCCGTCGCGGGCCGCCCGCCAGCGCGCCGCCCGCAGCAGCTCGGTGCGCGGCTGCTCGAAGGGCTCGTCGCGCTCCGCGCGCGCGGCGAGGACGCGGACCAGGGAGGCCGCGAGCGCAGCGTGCAGCACGGCGTCGTCCAGGTCGGTGCACACGTCGGCCAGCCGGAACTCCACGGTCGGCAGGTGCGACGAGGGCCGCAGGTCCCAGTACAGGTGGGAGGCGTCCTCCACGACGCCGGCGGTGACCAGGCCGTCGACGACCGCGCGGTACCGGTCCGCCGAGCCCAGCGGCTCGGGGATGCCGGTGTGCGGCCAGCGGCCCCACCACAGCGTCCGGTAGCTCTCGTAACCGGTGTCCCCGCCGTCGTGGAACGGTGAGCTGCCGGTGAGCGCGAGCAGCACCGGCAGGTGCACGCGGGCCCGGTCGAGCACCGCGACCGCCGTGTCCAGGTCGGGCACGCCGACGTGCACGTGGCAGCCGCAGATGTCCTGCCGCTGGGCGAGCCCGGCCCACCGCCGCACCATCGCCTCGTACCGCGGCTCCGGGGTGATCACCTGCTCGCGCCAGCCGGCCGACGGGTGCGTCGAGGCCATCAGGAGCTCCACCCCCGCGCCGGCCGCCGCGGCGCGCGCCTCCGCCCGGGTGCCCGCGAGCGCCGTCCGCACCTCGCCGAGCGTCCGGCAGATGCCGGTGGCCGTCTCCAGCTGGGTCGTGGTGATCTCGGCGTGCACCCGCTCGCCCAGCTCGTGCCGCGCCGCGGCGCCGACGAGCTCCGGGCTCGGGGCGAGCGCGAAGGTCCCGGGGTCGACGAGGTGGAACTCCTCCTCCACCCCGACGGTGGCACCCGCGGCACCCGGACGACCGGCGGTGGACTGCACACGCCCTCCTGTCCCGGGCAGGACCCCTGCGCGCACCGTACGGCCCCGGCGGCAGCGCCGCACCCCGCCGGACGGGCGTGCCAGGACCACCCGGACGGGTCGTTCCCCCCTCCCACGCGGCGCGGTGTCACCCCCGGCCCGCAGGATGGAGAGCATCGACCTCGGGGGGAGGACGAGGAGGAACTGGGTGCACACCGGACCACGCACGGCCGCGACCCTGCTGGCGGTGGTCTACGGGGTCAGCGGTCTCCTCTGCTGGTTCGGCGCCGCGGCGCCGATGGACGACGCCACCCCCGTCGGGCTGCTGTGGGCGCTCGGTGCGCTGGGGCTGAGCGCCGGCGCGGTGCTGCGGTCGACCGCCGGGCGGCTGCCCCCGTGGCTGCTGCACGCCGGCGTCGCCCTGCTGTCCGTGCTCATCGGGGTGCTGGCCTGGCGCTCGGCGACCGCCGTGGGCGTGGTCGGTCTCGGGCCCGCCCTGATCGCGGTGAGCCTGTACGCCGCGCACTTCCTGCCGCTGCCGGCCGCCCGCCTGCACGGCGGCCTCGCCGTGGTCTCCGGCAGCACCGGCGCGTGGGCCGCCGCGCCGTCGGACTTCCTGTCGGCCTGGATCGCCGTCGTCGTGTCGGTGGTCGTGCTGACCGAGGTGCAGGGGCGGCTGGCCCGGCAGCTGCGGCGGGCCGCGGGGACCGACCCGCTCACCGGCGTGGCCAACCGCCGCGCCTGGGAGGAGCAGGCCGCCGGGCACCTGTCGCGGGCGGCGCGCACCGGGGAGCCCCTGACCTTCGCGATCCTGGACCTCGACGACTTCAAGGAGGTCAACGACCGCGACGGGCACCGGGCGGGCGACGACCTCCTCCGCGAGCTGACCGCGGGCTGGCGGCGCCGGCTGCGGCGGGCGGACGTGCTCGGCCGGTACGGGGGCGACGAGTTCGTGCTCTGCCTGCCGGCGACCGACGAGGCCGCCGCGTGGCGGCTCATGCTGGCGCTGGAGGAGACCCACCCGTTCACCTGGACGGCCGGGGTCGCCGCGGCCGCGCCCGGGGACGAGCTCGCGGCCGTGCTGGCCCGCGCCGACGCGCAGCTCTACCGGCGCAAGCGCGACCGGCTCACCTGACCCACGACCCGGTTCAGCCGCGGCGCCAGTCGTCGGCCTCCAGGTGGGAGCCGGCCATCGGGCCCATCCGCAGCATCCCGCCGTCCACGGCCCAGGACGCCCCGGTGACGTAGCCGGCGCCCGGTGAGGCGAGGAAGGCGACGACGGCGGCGACCTCGCGGGCGTCACCGGGCCGGCGCAGCGGCACGCCGGGGCGCTCGTGCCCGGGCGCGGTCGGGTCCTCGTCCTCCTGGCCGGTCATGGGGGTGGCGATCTCCCCGGGGGCGACGGAGTTGACGGTGATCCCGTGCTCGGCCAGCTCCAGGGCGGCGACCTGGCTGAGCAGGCCCAGCCCGCCCTTGGCGGCGCAGTAGCCGGCTGCACCGACGCGGGGCGCGTGCTCGTGCACGCTGGTGATGTTGACGATCCGCCCCCCGTTCCCGGCGGCGACCATGCGCCGCGCGGCCCGCTGCAGGCACAGGAACGCACCGTCGAGGTCGGTCGTCAGCACCTCGCGCCAGGTGGCGAAGTCCAGGTCCAGCAGCGGGGTCGAGTGGCCGGTGCCGGCGTCGTTGACCAGCACGTCGACGCCGCCCAGCGCATCGGCCAGCTCGTCGACGACGTCGGCCGCGGCGGGGAGCCGGGTCAGGTCGAGGTGGCGGACCTCCGCTCGCCGGCCCAGCGCCCGCACCTGCTCCGCGGTCGCCTCGCCGGCGTCCCGGTCGCGGTACCAGGTGATCCCCACGTCGCAGCCCTGCTCGGCCAGGGCGAGCGCGACGGCCCGCCCGATGCCCGACTCCGACCCCGTGACGAGGGCGACCCGCCCACTGCCTTCCGCCATGCCGGCGACGCTAACGATCCCGTGACGGCCGCGCAGCGCGGCGGGTTCCACCGCTCCGCCGGGTAGGGGACGGCCGTGCCCGCCACCCGATCCCTGCTCGCCCGGCTCCTGCTCGTGCTCGCCGCCGTCGCGCTGCCCACCACCGGGTGCGTCGTCGTCGACACCTCCTCCCCCGGCACCGGCGCCGGGTCCGCCTCCACGCCCGCGCCCGACGAACCGCCGTCGGCCGAGGACGGCGACGCGGCGGCCCGGATGGCCCGCGCCGTCTTCGAGCGGGTGAACGACGAGCGGGCGGCGCGGGACCTGGCACCGCTGGAGTGGGACGAGTCGCTGGCGGGCGTGGCCCGCGACTGGAGCGAGCAGATGGCGGGCGAGGGCCGGCTCGAGCACCAGGACATCCGCGGGCTCCTCGGCCGCGAGGAGCTGAGCGGCTTCGCCGGCGTCGGGGAGAACATCTTCACCGCATCGGCGCCGGTCCCGGCCGGGGCGGCGCACGTCGGCTGGATGCGGTCGGACGAGCACCGGGTGAACGTGCTGAACCCGGGGTGGAACCGCATCGGCATCGGCTTCCACTGCGCCCCGGACGGCTCGGTGTGGGCGACCCAGGAGTTCGGCCGCACGACCGGTGCCGACCGCCCGGAGCTCAGCCAGGAGACGCCCCCGCAGGAGCCGATCGCCCGCCCGGCCGAGGACGGCCCGTCCTGCTCCTGACGCCGGGACCGGTCAGCGGGCGGCGGCCGCCTGGTCGAACCGCCGCGCCCACTCGGCCAGGAGGGTCCGCAGCTCCGCGGGCGACTCGACGGTGAACCCGGCGCCGACCGTGCCGAGCGCGAACGCGGCCCAGCCCAGCTGGTCGGTCTCCATCCGCACCCGGCAGGCCGCGTCGCCGTCGTCCTCCACGGCGGCCCACGTGCCGATGCGCGACCGGACCACCGCGGCCGGAGCGGCCACGTGCGCCTCGACGGCGTACGACCCGGCCCGCACGTCGGTGCCGGCGCGGACGAACGCCTCGGGGCTCTCGGCCGGCAGCCGGCGCGGCGCGAAGCGGGCCCCCGTCGGGCGCGGGCCGGTCAGCCGGTCGAGGCGGAAGCTGCGCCAGTCCCCCCGCCCCGTGTCGTGGGCGACCAGGTACCAGCGGCGGCCCAGCGCCACCAGGGCCGAGGGCTCGACCAGCCGCTCGGTGCGTGCACCGGAGGCGTCGGTGTAGCCGAAGGCGAGCCGCTCGGTGTCCCGGCAGGCCTCGGCGACCGTGGTCAGCGCCTGCGGGTCGACCACCGGCCCGCTGCCCCACGTCCCCCGGGTGGTCACGCTGACGAGCGCCTCGGCCCGGCGCCGCAGCCGCGCCGGCAGCACCTGGACCACCTTGGTGAGGGCCCGTACCGACGCCTCACCCGTGCCCGCGACCGCGGTCTGCGCGGCCGCCTGCAGCCCGACGGTCAGCGCGACGGCTTCCTCGTCGTCGAGGACCAGCGGCGGCAGCACCGCACCGGGTGCCAGCCGGTACCCGCCGTCCACACCCGGCCGGGCCTCCACCGGGTAGCCGATCTCGCGCAACCGGTCCACGTCCCGGCGCAGGGTGCGCAATGAGACGCCGAGCCGGTCGGCGAGGTCGGCGCCGGACCACTGGCGCCGGGTCTGCAGCAGCGAGAGGAGGCGGAGCGTCCGGTTCCCGGTATCGGCCACGGGAGCAGATGCTCCCCCATCGCGGCCAGGAACTGGCACCGATACCTCCTAGCGTCGTCCGTGACGGCTCCACCCCGACGGAGAGGCATCCCGATGACCGACAGCACCCTCAGCCCCGAGCGCGCCGACCTGCTCGAGACGCTGGCCGTGCACCGCTGGTTCCTGCGCCACACCGTGCAGGGGCTCACCGACGAGCAGGCACGGCAGCGAACCACCGCCAGCGAGCTGACCCTCGGCGGGCTGGTCAAGCACGTGGCCGCCACCGAAGCGGGCTGGGTGCGCTTCGTCCTCGAGGGCACCGAGGCGATGGCCCCGCCGAGCGACACCGCCGGGGCGGACCGGTGGACCGACGGGTTCCGGCTGCTCCCCGGCGAGACGCTCGCCGGCGTGCTCGCCGGCTACGACGACGTCGCCCGGCGCACCGACGACCTGGTGCGCACCCTGCCCGACCTCGACGTCTCGCACCCGCTGCCCGAGGCGCCGTGGTTCCCGCCGGGCGCCACCCGCTCGGCCCGGCGGGTGTTCCTCCACATCATCGCCGAGACCGCCCAGCACGCGGGCCACGCCGACATCCTGCGGGAGTCCCTCGACGGCCAGAAGACCATGGGGTGAGGCCAGAGGGCCGGTCAGTCCCCGCCGAGCTCGCGGAGCCGAGCCACGGCGCGGTCGTGGGCCTCGGCCGCCGCGGCGGCGTCCCGCTCGGCGCCGGCCCGCCGGCGCTCCTCGCGCCGGAGCGCCGCCGCCGCGTCCCCCGCCTGCCGCTCTGCCTCGGCCAGCTCGTCGGCCAGTTCGTCGACACGGGCCCGGAGCTCCTGCTCACGGGTGGCCAGCTCCTCGGTGGCGCGGCGGTGCTCCTCCAGCACCTCCTCCGCGTCGCGGGCGGCCGCCTCCGCCCGGTCCGTCTCCTCCCGCGCGGCGGCCAGCGCCCGCTGCCGCTTCTCCTCGGCGGCCCGGCGGCGCTCCTCCTGCTCGCGCGCCCGCCGGTCGGCCGCCGACCCCCCGGTCTGCTCCCGCGTGCCGCGTGCCGGGGGCCGCGCGGGCTTCTCCGCGGGCTGCGGGCGCGGCGGGTGGACCAGCCGCAGGTCGGGCCGGGTGACCGTCGTCCCCATGCCGCTGTAGGACATCGGCGAGGTGAGGCGGCCGGCGAGCAGCGCCCGGCCCGCCTCGGGGTCGGACATCGCGGCCCGCAGCGTCTCCTCGACCTGCGTCGCCACCGCCGTGCTCACCGGGTGGCCCGAGGCGTGCGCCAGCGCCCGCGCCTGGCGGGTCAGGGCGGTGAGCAGCTGGCGCCGCTGCACGTCGAGCGCGCGCAGCTGGTTCCCCGCGAGGCCTTCCTGCGCCTCCCGGAGCAGGTCGCCGAGCTCGACGAGGCCCTCGATCTCGGCGCGCTGCTCGCGCACCAGCAGGTTGCACGCCCAGGCGGCGGCCGACGCCTTGGGCAGCGCACCGATCTCCTTGGCCAGCGCTTTGTCACCGGCGGCCTTCGCCTCGTCCTGGCGGGTCTTCCGCAGGGCCACGAACTCCTCGGGCGGGATGGCGTACAGCTCGTCGGCCACCTCGTCGAGATCCACGCCCCTCCCCCAGTGCTACGAACTCGTGGTGATCAGCACCTGATCACCACGAGTTCGTAGCACTCGCAGCGTGCGACGTCAGCAGCAGGCGGCGGCCGGCTGCGCGTCCGTCCGGCAGCAGGTGCCGTCTCCGGCGACCTCCACGAGCTCCGGCTCGGTGCGGCCCTCCAGGTCGGGGCGCGCGTCGGCCGTGACGGTGTAGACCTCCCACGGCTCGCCGCCCGGCCCGGTCACCCACACCTTGTCCTGGACGGCGTAGCAGCAGGTCGTGCCCTCCTCGGGCCGGGTGGCCAGCCCGGCTTCGGCGAGCCGGTCGGTCGCGGCGGCGACCTCGTCGGTGGAGGCGACCTCGACCCCGAGGTGGTCCATGCGCGTGGGCTCCCCGGCCTCACCCTCGAGCAGCACCAGCTTCAGCGGCGGCTCGACGACGGCGAAGTTGGCGTACCCGGGGCGGCGCTTGGCCGGCGCGGTGCCGAAGAGGCGCGAGTAGAAGTCGACGGCGGCGTCGAGGTCGGCGACGCGGAGGGCGAGCTGGACACGGGACACGGGGAACCTCCTGTGGGCAAGACATCGACAGGCGTCGATGTATGAACCGAGAATGAACACCTCGTATCGACACTTGTCAATACGATGAGCGTCGTTACGATGGCGGTCGACGTCTGATGAAGGAGTGCCGATGAGCGAGCCCGCCCTGGCCTGCTGCACCCCGCTGTCCGGTACGGCGATGTCCGCCGACCAGGCCGAGCAGGTCGCCCCGCTGCTCAAGGCGCTGGCCGACCCCGTGCGGCTCCGGCTGGTCAGCCTGATCGCCTCCAGCGCGAGCGGCGAGGCCTGCGTGTGCGACCTGAACGATGCCTTCGACCTGACCCAGGCCACGATCAGCCACCACCTGAAGGTGCTGCACTCCGCCGGGCTGGTCGACCGGGAGAAGCGCGGGGTGTGGGTCTACTACGCCGTCCGCCCCGCCGCGCTGCGCGCCGTCGCCGGCCTCTTCGACACCGCGGTGCCCGCATGAGCGACGCCGTCCGGGAGACCGCGCGCACCGACGTCCCGGCCGACGCGCCCGTCCTGCAGAAGCTCTCGACCCTCGACCGGTTCCTGCCCGTCTGGATCATCGCGGCGATGGCGCTCGGCCTGGCGCTGGGCCGCTGGGTGCCCGGCCTGGACGACGCCCTCTCGGCGGTCGAGGTGGGCGACGTCAGCCTGCCCATCGCCATCGGTCTGCTGCTGATGATGTACCCCGTGCTGGCCAAGGTCCGGTACTCCGAGCTGGACCGGGTCACCGGCGACCGCAAACTGCTGGGCGCCAGCCTGGTGCTCAACTGGCTGCTCGGCCCGGCGCTGATGTTCGCCCTGGCCTGGCTGCTGCTGCCCGACCTCCCCGAGTATCGGACCGGCCTGATCATCGTGGGCCTGGCCCGCTGCATCGCGATGGTGCTGATCTGGAACGACCTGTCCTGCGGCGACCGCGAGGCGGCCGCCGTCCTCGTCGCGATCAACTCCGTCTTCCAGATCCTCGCCTTCGCCGCGCTGGGCTGGTTCTACCTCCAGGTGCTCCCCGGCTGGCTGGGGCTCTCGACGACGTCGGCGGAGTTCAGCGTCTGGGCGATCGTGCTGTCGGTGCTCGTGTTCCTCGGCATCCCGCTGCTGGCCGGCTTCCTCACCCGGACCGTCGGCGAGCGGCGCAAGGGGCGCGCCTGGTACGAGGCCACGTTCCTGCCGCGCATCGGCCCGGTCGCCCTCTACGGCCTGCTGTTCACGATCGTGATGCTGTTCGCGCTGCAGGGCGACGCGATCACCTCGCGCCCCTGGGACGTCGCCCGCATCGCCCTGCCGCTGCTGGCCTACTTCTTCCTCATGTTCGGCGGTTCGTTCCTGCTGGGCATGCGGCTGCGGCTCGGCTACGCGAAGACGGCGACGCTCGCGTTCACCGCGGCCGGCAACAACTTCGAGCTCGCCATCGCCGTCGCCATCGGCACCTTCGGCGTCACCAGCGGGCAGGCGCTCGCCGGCGTCGTCGGCCCGCTCATCGAGGTGCCGGTGCTGGTCGCGCTGGTCTACGTCTCGCTGTGGGCCGCCCGCCGCTGGTTCCCCGGCGACCCGACCGTCCCCACGACCGCCAGGAGCACCCGGTGACCGCGAGCGTCCTCTTCGTCTGCGTGCACAACGCCGGCCGCTCGCAGATGGCCGCCGGGTGGCTGCGGCACCTCGGCGGCGACGCCGTCGAGGTGCGCTCGGCCGGCTCCCTGCCCGGCGACCAGGTCAACCCGGCCGCGGTCCAGGCCATGGCCGAGGTCGGCATCGACATCTCCGACCAGCGCCCCAAGGTGCTCACGACCGACGCCGTCGAGGCCTCCGACGTGGTGATCACGATGGGCTGCGGCGACGCCTGCCCGGTCTTCCCCGGAAAGCGCTACCTGGACTGGCCGCTGGCGGACCCGGCCGGCCAGGGCGTCGAGGCGGTGCGGCCGATCCGCGACGAGATCGGGCGGCTGATCCGCAGGCTGCTCGCCGAGCTCGTCCCAACCCCGAGGACCGTTCCGCCCGCGGAGTGAGAGCGCCGTCACGCGGCGGCAGTGAAGCTGCTCTCATCCGTTCCCCGCAACGGTCCGACGACGTCGAGCCGGCGGCCCGGCGAGGTATCACTGAGGACATGCCAGCTCGGACCGCGCCCCACGGGAGTGCCGCGCCCACCAGCCTCGCGAACCGCCTCCTCGTCACCGCGACCATCGTCGTGACCCTCGGCATCCTCCCGGTCGCCTGGGACGCATCGGTGGTCTGGCAGGTCCTCGGCCCACTCGTCGCCCTCGCGTACGTCGTGCAGACCACGCTGGTGGTCTGGCAGCAGGTCTTCAGCACCGACCCCAGGCACCTCAGCGGCCGGGCCTGAGCCGGGACGGACAGCAGCCCCGGACCGCCGTCGCGGTCCGGGGCTGCTGCGCCTCCTGAGCCGGGCCGGTCAGCCGAAGATGAGCACCCCGGCCACCGTGGCCACCACCAGCCCGGCGATGACCGGGAGGAACAACCGCCGGGCCAGCTCCACCGCCGGCACCCGGACGAATCCGGCCACCGCGAGCAAGGACGACCAGGCGACAAGCGTGCCACCGCCGGACCAGATGTTGCCCATCTGCCCGATCGCCGCGAGCGTCGGGCTGCTGACCCCGGCGCCCTCCGCCAGCGAGCCGGCCAGCGAGCCGGTGAGGGGCAGACCCGAGAAGCCGGACCCGTCCAGGCCCGCCACGATGCCGACGACCATGATCCCGAACGCGGTGATCAGGGCGTTGGCAGGCAGCTGCTCCTGTCCCGCGACCACCAGGTCGAAGAGCAGGTTCGGGGCGGTCTCACCCTCCGGGACGGAAAGGATCGTCGCGGCGAACTCGCCGTTGCCGATGAAGAAGAACCCGGCGATCGGCAGAACCACGCCCATCGCCTTGAAGGCGAACACCAGGCCATCGATGATGTGGTCGGCCGCCGTCTCCAGAAACGCGGGGCCGCTGCGGGCGAAGGCAGCTCCGAACATGACCAGGAGCGCGATGCCGCCGACCAGCGCCGCGGCGTCACCGCCCGCCAGGTCCGGGACGGTCTCCGAGACGCTCGCCACGACCAGGTACACGATCAGCGCCAGATAGGCCAGCGGCACCAGCACCGCGAAGGCCTTCGAGGCGAGCGGCTTCTCCACCGGCGTGATCGTGTGCTGCTCCGGTGGGACGATCCCGCCGGCCGGCGTACCGATCAGCGCGCGGCCCTTGCCCAGTCGCGTGGCGATCGCCTCGGCATCCTCGCGCGGCCGCCCCGCCGGCCCGCTACCGACACCGACCAGCTCGCGCTGCCCCTCCACGGAGGGACCCCCGCCGCCGGTTCCGTCGATCGGCAGGTCGTCGCCGGAGTCCCCGGCTGCCGACGCCCCCGACGAGCGGGGACGCCCACCGAGGTGCGCGGCCTCCTGCCGGGCCTCGGCGTCGGCGCTCCCGGCCCGGCGGTCGGCGCTGCCCTCCCACTCCGCCAGCAGGTCGTCCGACGGCCGGCGCATCTTGCGGAACTCCATGGCGTAGCCGATCGCCAGCGCGACACCACCGACGATCCACGAGAGCACGAGGGCCCGGTCGGCCACGACCGAGACGTCGACACCGGCGGTCGTCGCCGACAGCTGGGGCGCGACCCCGATGATGTAGTCCGCGGACAGGGCCATCCCCTGACCGGCGACCGCGATGGTGAAGCCGACCGCGATCGGCCGGAGCCCGGCACGGATCGCCACCGGAACCAGCACCGCACCCACCAGGGGCACCGCGGGTGTGGGCCAGAAGAACAGCGAGATGAAGTAGGTGACAACCACCAGCGTCCACCAGGACAGGTGCGCGTTCCGCATGACCTTCCGGAACGGTGCCACCATCCGCTTGTCCGACCCGAGGCCCTCCAGGGACCTGAGCATCGCGGTGACCATGGCGATGATCAGGAAGATGTTGAACAGGCTGGTTGCGGCCACCAGGCTGGCGTTGAAGACCGACGAGAGGCCGGTCGCGAGGCTGCCGGACCACACCAGCGCGGTGAGGAACGTGGCCACGACAGCGGGAACCACGATGTTCTTGCGCATGATCATCGTGGCGAGGATGACGACCACCCCGGCCAGGAAGACCCAGTGCGCTGCTGTGAGTTGCATCGATGCCCCTACAGGTGAGCCCAATGTGATGGACGCAAAAGCTCCCGGAACGGCGGGGGCGAGTCCATGAACGAAGTGCACACCCGGTCCTCATCCGAATGTGCATCGTGCCGTAGGAACCGTCGCCCGGGCTTGGCACGCTGTCCCGCACAGGGCAACCGGGAGGACGTCTGTGACGGGCACGTCGATGGGCCGTATGACGTCCGCACGGCCACCCGGAGGCGCAGCCGGCAGCCGGGACGCCCTTGCTCCACCACCCGGCGCCTGGCTCCTGGCCGCACTCCTCGGGGCCACCTTCCTCGGGACCGTCAGCAACAACATCGTCAACGTCCCCCTGCGGCAGATCACCGACGACTTCGTCGCACCCGTCACCCAGGGGGTCCTGGTCGCGGCCGCCTCCGTGCTCGTCCTGGCCGTCGCCATGCCGCTCACCGGCTGGATCACCGACCGGTTCGGGCGGCGGCGCACCCTGGTGCTCGCCCTCGTCGTCCTCCTGGCCGGCACGGTGGGTTCCGCCATCTCCCCGACCCTGGACCTGCTGGTGGCCAGCCGGGCGGTGCAGGGACTGGGCTGCGCCCTCGTGCCGACCGCGGTCATGGGCACCCTGGCGCGGCGGTGGCCGGCGCACCGGCGCAACCGGGTCATGGGGGCGTGGGGCGCGGCCAACGGCATCGGCCAGGCCGTCGGCCCGCCGATCGGTGGCCTGCTGGCGGATGCCCTCGGGTGGCGGTCGATCTTCTGGCTCCTGGTGCCGGTCACCGTGGCCGTGCTGCTCCTGACGATCTGGCGCATGCCCCGCGACCAACCTCAGCCCGTGCCGATCGACCTCCCCGGGGTCGCCTCGCTGACCCTTGGGGTGGCCGCGCTCATGGCGGCGATCACCCTTGCCCCTCAGGTCGGCGTGCCCCCGTGGGCTGCGCCGCTCGGCGTGCTCGTCGGAGTGGTCGCGCTGGCGGTGTTCGTCGTCTCGGGGCTCCGCCGGCCGAATGCCTTCATCGACCCGCGGCTGCTGATCGAGATCCGCTGGCTGCGGAGCGCGGTCGGCGTCTTCGTGCAGCAGGTGACGCTCTTCTCGGTGCTCGTCGCGGTACCCCTGCACCTCACCGGTGTCGTCCAGCTGTCGGGGACGATGACCGGTCTGCTGGTCTTCCTGCTCCCCGCCGTCTGGGCCGCGTCGGCTCCGCTGGTGGGGCTGCTCGCCGATCGGATCGGGCCACGGTCGGTGCTGCGCACCGGGCTGGGCGTCCTGTTCACCGTCGACGTCGGCATCGGCGTCCTCCTGGGATCCCGTTCCACGGCCGTCGTCCCCGTCGCGGTGCTGCTGGTGGTCGCCGGCCTCGGTGTCGCACTGGTGCAGACGCCGTCGCTGACCGGGGCCACCCGGTCACCGGCCGGGCAGAAGGGCGCCGGACTGGGCCTGTTCAACATGATGCGGTTCATCGGCGCTTCGGTCGGTGCCGCCGGAGTGGCCGCGACCTTCCCCGAGCACCTCGCCTGGCTCTTCGGCGGCTGCGCCGCCGTGGCGGTCCTGGGCCTGGCACTGAGCTTCGCCGGGCGGGAGATGCTCGAGGCTCCGGGCGCCGACGCGCCCACCGGGCACCGGGCGGACTGACCCCTCCTGGGCCCACCCGGCGACGTGCCGGAGGCTCGGATGGGGTGGGCACGGTGCACAAACCGTGAGGTCAAGGCTGAGCACAGTGCCAGTGACCTACTTCACGTCCGCCGCTACGTTCGGCAAACGATCACCACCGCATCCCGGTGATCACAGACCGTTCCGCTCGGCTCTCCGCAGCACCACGGACGGACCGCCGGGCCCGGCGCACGGACCTCGGAGGGACCATGGAGTTGACGGTTGCACATTGGGTTTACATGGCGGGCGTGGCATCGCTGCTCGTCGTGATGGTCATGCGCAAGAACGTGATCGTGCCCGCGATCATCGCCACGTTCGTCACGGCGTGGCTCTACACCGGGGACTTCCTCAACGGCCTCGGCTCGGTGTTCAGCGCGAGCATGGTGGCGACCACGCAGTTCCTCAACATCTTCCTGGTCCTCGCCGTCGTGACCGCCCTGCTGGGTGCGATGCGCACGATCGATGCCGACCAGCGGATGATCGCGCCGATCGCCAAGCTGATGAAGAACGGCCCGATCTCCTACGCCGTGCTCTTCGTCGGCACCTACCTGCTCTCCCTGGTGTTCTGGCCGACGCCGACCCTGGCGCTGCTGGCCGCGATCCTGCTGCCCGCCGCCATCCGTGCCGGGCTCTCTCCGCTCGCGGCCGCCATGGCCATCGCCATCGCCGGCCAGGGCATGGCGCTGGCCTCCGACTACGTCCTCGGGGTGGCCCCGAGCCTGTCGGCCGCCGGGGCCGGCGTTCCCGCCGGTGACATCGCCGACCGCGCGCTGATCCTGAGCTGGGTGGTCGGTGCGGTCGCCATCACCCTGACCTACGTCGTCCACGTCCGGGGCCGCTCGCTGGCCCGCGTGCTCCCTGGTTCCCTGAGCCGGACCAGCCGCCGTACGGTCGTGGCGAGCGGCGCCTCCACGTCGACCATCGAGGTCGAGAACATCTCCGCCACGGTCGGGGACGCGCTGATCACGAAGGACCGGCCGCCGCGAGCCACGGCGCAGCCCGGTCAGCCGGCCGGCTCGATCGGGAACGGCGGCGGTGGCGACACCAGCGGCGGCAACGGCCTGCCCGGTGCCGACGGCCGCGACGGCCTCTCCGGTACCGGCATCACCAAGGGTCTCGACAGTGCGGATGGCGGCCCGGGCGCCCGGGCCGGGAGCAACCAGCGGGCGCAGCTGTTCGCGACCGCCGTTCCGCTCGGTTTCGGCGCGCTGGTGCTCTACATGATCCTCGGCAAGGTCACGGACTGGGTGCCGGAGGTCGAGGCCGGCTGGGGAGCCGCCCTGGTCGGCGGGCTGGCGCTGCTGCTCATGCTGTGCGTGACCCTCTCCTCCGGTGGGGACGGCCTGGAGCGGGCCGGCGAGCACTTCGTCGACGGCCTGCTGTTCGCCTTCCGCGCCATGGGCGTCGTCATCCCCGTCGCCGGGTTCGTGCTCATCGGCATCTCCGACTTCTCCGGTCAGATCATGCTGCTGCCCGAAGACGCCGAGGCTCCTGGCTTCCTGTTCGACGTCATCGCCAGCGGCCAGGGCTTCATCCCCGACAACAAGATCGTGATCATGTTCGCCATGCTGCTGGCCGGCATGCTGATCGGCCTGGACGGCTCCGGCTGGGCCGGCCTGCCGTTCACCGGCGAGCTCGCCCAGGCCTTCGCCTCCTCCTCCGGCGGCGACACCGCGACCCTGGCGGCCATCGCGCAGAACGCGGCGGGCTGGACCGGCGGCGGAACGCTGGTCATCTGGTCCTCGCTCATCGCCGTCGCCGGCCTCACCGGGGTACCGGTCGCCACCCTCGCCCGGAAGCTCTTCATCCCGGTCGTCAGCGGGCTGATCCTCAGCGTGGTCGTCGCTGCGGTGATCTGGTGATCGGGCGAGCCGGGCGCCGGCGAAGCACGGACAGCTGCCGGAGGGAGGTGTGGTGACCCGTGTCGCGCTGCGGGCGGTCGCCCGGGACATCCGTTCCGGGCGCCGCTCGGCGTCGGAGGAGCTCGACCGCTCCCTCGACGTGATGCGGACCGTGGAGCCGGCGATCAGGGCGTTCGTCTCGGTCGACGAGGAGCGGCTGCGGGCGGAGGCCGCGACCCTGACCGACGAGGCGGCCCGCGGCCGGTTCCGGGGGCCCCTGCACGGCGTCCCCATCGCCGTGAAGGACCTCATCGACGTCCGCGGCCATCCCACCCGGGGCGGCTCCCGCGTCACCGACGGACGGCCCGCGACGACCGACGCGCCGGCGGTCCGGCGGCTGCGGGAGGCCGGCGCGCTGATCCTCGGTAAGACCGCGACCCACGAGTTCGCCCACGGGGTCACCACCCCGCCCACCAGGAATCCGTGGGACGTCACACGCATCCCGGGGGGCTCCAGCGGCGGTTCGGCCGCGGCCGTCGCCGCGGGCGAGTGCACCGGGGCACTGGGCAGCGACACGGGGGGATCCATCCGGGTCCCGGCGGCGCTCTGCGGTGTGTCGGGGCTGCGGCCCCGACCGTCGGACATCCCCACCGGGGGTTGCCTGCCGTTCTCGCCCAAGCTCGACACCTGCGGCCCGATCGCCGGGGACGCCGAGGACCTCGCGCTGCTCTTCGGGGTGCTCTCCGCGACGCGCTGCACGCTGGACGCGACGATCGCCGGCCTGCGCGTGGGCGTCGTCCCCGCGGCGGACCTCGGGGACGTCGACCCGGAGGTCCTGCTGGCGGTCGAGGCAGGGGTACGCGAGCTGGTCGCGGAGGGTGCGACGACCGCCGCGGTGCGCGTTCCGCCGTTCGCAGCCTGGAGCGGCCCCCGGACCGTCTACGTGCTGCACGACTTCCTCACCGTCCACCGGGCGGCAGGCTGGTATCCCCACCGCGCGGCCCGCTACGGGGAGGAGGTGGCCAGCTACCTCGCCCTGGCCGAGACGATCACCGCGCACGAGCGGGAGCGTGCCGTCCGGGAGCTGCACCGCCTCGAGGCACTGCTGCGCGCCGGGCTGGAGGAGGTCGACGTCGTGGTGCTCCCGACGACGGCCATCCCGGGACCGACCGTCGAGGAGTGCGCGTTCACCCCGGACGGCGGCGGGCGCTCGCCGGTCGTGGCCACGTTGATGCGCCTGTGCGGTCCGTTCAGCTGGTGCGGCCTGGCCGCGGTCACGGTGCCCTGCGGGTTCACCACGGGCGGCCTGCCCATCGGCCTGCAGGTCGTGGGCCGCGACGTCCCGACCGTGCTGGGCGTCGCCGCCCAATACCAGGCACGGACCGAGCACCACCGCACGGTCCCGGCGCTCGGCCTGGCCGCGGTACCTGATTGAGCCGCCCCGGGGACCGGGTCGTCAGCCGGGGCTGACGACCCGGTCCACCTCGGCGGTGGTCGTCGCCAGGAGGTCCAGGGTGTGCGCCAGCCACACGGCGAACTGGTTCTCCGCCTGACGCAGGTCCATCCCCAGGAGCCGCGATGCGCGGTCGAGCTTGTACAGCATCGTGTTCCGGTGGATGTGCAGGTCGCGCGAGGCCGCGTTCACGTTGCCGCCCGCGGCGATGTAGGCCAGCACTGTCGCCTCCAGCTCACCGGCGGACGGGTCCCGCAGTGGTGCCAGGAGGTCGGTGGCGTAAGAGCGGCCGGTCCGGCTGCCAGCCACGTCCTCGAGCACCGCGTGCACGCGCAGTTCCTGGAAGCCGCAGACGGCGGGCAGGCCGAGTCGCTGCTGCAGTCCGTGGGCCATGCGGGCCTCGCGGTAGCTGTCCGGGATCGCCAGGGCGCCGACGGCCGGCCGGCCGTACGTCACGCGGACCGGACGGCCCCCCTGGTCCTTACGCCGGGAGAGGTACTGGTGCAGGGCCGTCGCGTAGTCACCGATGGCGGCGGCGGCGGCCTCGGGCGTCCCCATCGTCCCGCGGCGCGCCGCCTCCCGGACGACGACGAGCACGTCGCCGACCATCGCCGCCTGCGTGTGCCGCCCCTGCTCGGACAGCAGCCGCGCCGCCTCCATCCCGACCTGCTGCAGCCGGGCGGGTGAATCGACGTCCGCAGGCACCGCCATGCCCGAGGCGACCACGACCCCGAACCACGACCGGACCGGGAACCCGTAGTGGGCCGCCCGGGGGCTGATGTCCTCCGCGGTCGCGAACCGCCCGTGCAGCAGACCGTGGACGAAATCACCGCGCGCTTGTTCCTTGGCCCGCTGGACGCTGCGCAGCCGCAGCATCTCGGTGCCCACGATGGGTGCGGCCTGCTCGACGAGGACCCGGTGCTCGGCCAGGTCGTGCGGATGGGGGTCATCGGATTCCTCGAGCAGCAGGATCCAGCCATCGTGCCGCCCGCCCAGCACGATCGGCGTGACGATGCAGGCCAGCTCGCGGTCGGCCAGCCGGATCCCCACCGTTCTGGGGTGCAGCTGCTCGGGCGCCTGCCGGGTACCGAGAGCGTCGCCCTGCTCGGCGAACGCCGTGACCAGGTCGGCGGCCTCCACCGTGCGCGGCTGGCCCTGCTCCAGGGCGGCGAGCTGGCCCTGGTTGTCGAAGACGGCCACCGGCCGCTGCGACATCCGGTTCAGCTGGCTGCACAGGGCGGAGAGCTCCGCGCCGCGGTAGAGCAGCTCGGCCAGAGCACGGTGGACGGTGAGCCCGTAGCGGAGGACGTGCGTCTCGCGGGCCAGCGTCAGGTCGGCCACGAGCCGGTTGAGCGCGGCGAAGGGCACCGTGTCGGCCATGGTGACCAGCGGGAGCTGGCAGGCGGCGACCGCGTCCGAGGCGACGGGCTGGTGGCCGTCCACCAGGAGCGCCGCGGCGCCGCAAGCCGCCAGCCGCTCCGCCGCGCGCGTGACGGTGACCTGGTCCCGCGCCAGCTCGCCGGGATGGGCATGGACCAGGACACCCGTGAGCGGATCGTCCTGCCCAGCGGCGACCGACCACGGCACCACCCACTCCACCCGGGTCACCGCGCCCGCGCGCCCGGCGTGGATGCGGGCCCGGCGCAGCGCCGGCTCCTGGAGCAACCGCGCCAGGGTCAGCGCGTCGTCCGAGTAAGCGTGCGGCATGGCCCTCCTCAGTCACTGTGCACAACCGCGGGCGAGGTCGAGGCTGCAGTCTCACCATTGTTGCCGTGCACCGCCAGCCCCCATGGTGGTGCCTCCGCCGGTTCCCGACCCGAGGAGCCCGGCAGCCGTCAGACCCGGCCCACCCGCCGGAGGAGGAGAACCCCGTGCATCAGGTCTTCCGCATCACTCTCGACGACGCCCTGCCGGTGCTCCAGGCGGCACGTGCGAAGGCCGAGGAGCTCGGCGTCAAGCAGACGATTTGCGTGTGCGACGACGGCGGGAACGTCATCGCGCTGCACCGGCTGCCCGGCGCCCGGTTGACGGGCGTGGAGATCTCGATCGCCAAGGCGTTCACCGCGGCGGGGCACGAGCGCGCCACCCACCTGTTCAACGAGCCGCCGAACGGCCCCGCCCTCCCGGGCAACGAGGCCTTCGGCATCTCGCACATGCTGCCGGGCAAGTTCGCGATCTTCGTCGGTGGCTTCCCGATCGTGCACGAGGGCCAGATCGTGGGCGCCGTCGGCGTGAGCGGCGGCAACGGCGAACAGGACAAGGCCGTCGGCGCCGCGGCGCTGCAGGCCTTCGCCGACCACGTGGCCACCCCCGCCGGCTGACCTCCGCTGCCATCCGTCCGGTGGCCACCGGACCCGCGGTCCGGTGGCCACCGGTCGAGGTGGCACCACCGGCGACGGCCGTGCGGGCACAGCTGCCACGCGTCAGGGGCGGACGGCGGCGACGAGCTCGACCTCGACGGGGGCTCCCGAGGGGAGGGTGCGGACGCCGACGGCGCTGCGGGCGACCGCGCCCCGGTCCCCCAGGCGCTCCCGCAGCACCTTCGAGGCGCCGTCGGCCACGGCCGAGTGGGCGGTGAACCCGTCGGCGGCGGCGATGAAGACGGTCATCTTCAGCGCCCGCTCGATACCGGGCAGACCGACGGCCTCCACCAGCGCGGTGACGGCGTTGTGGGCGGCGAGGCCGGCCGCCTCCCGGGCGGCGGGGATGTCGAGATCGCGGCCCACGACGCCGTGGACCACGAGCTCGCCGTGCCGGCGGGGTGTCATCCCCGCGGTCCAGGCCAGCCCACCGTGCACGACGGCGGGCACGTAAGCGCCCTGCGGCGGGACCGACGTCCCCGGTGCCTCAGACACCGAGCGCCACCCCGTCCTGCCGCGGGTCCGCGGCGCCGGCCAGCACGCCCCGGTCGTGATCCATCGACACGACCAGCGCGCTGCCACCGCCGCCCCACGCCCCCACGTCGCGGACGTCGTGCCCGCGCTCGACGAGGCCGGCGAGCACGTCACCGCCCAGCCGGCTCTCGCACTGGAGGGTCTCGGGGGCGCCCAGGGCATCGGCGTCGCTGCCGGGGTGCACGGTCGTCCGGGGCGCCGACACCGCCTGCTGAGGGTCCAGCCCGCCGTCGACGAGGTACGAGAGCAGCTGCATGTTCCACTGCACCTGGCCGTCGCCGCCCGGGGTGTTCCCCACGTGTCGCAGCCGGTCGGCCGCATCGGTCGCGATCCAGGCGTTGAGGGTGTGCAGCGGCTTGCGGCGGGGAGCCAGCGCGTTCGGGTGCCCCGGGATCAGGTACGTGCCCCGTGCCAGCCGGTTGTTGAGCGCGACGGCGGTGCCGGGGATCGAGATGCGGGCCCCGAACGTGAACGCCAGCGAGGAGATGGCACTGACCGCCCGGCCCTCGCCGTCGACGGCGACGCAGCTCGTCGTGTCGCCCGCGATGCCCGTCGGCGCACCCACGGTCGCGGGCTCGCGGACGAGGTCGCGTCGCGCCCGCGCCAGCTCGTCAGGGGTGAGCAGCTCGCGCCAGGCGTCGTCGTCGGCGGCGCAGCGTTCGTACCGGTCCCGGAAGGCCCTCCGGGCCGCGAGGCCGAGCAGGTGCACAGCTTCGGCACCCGCCGTCGGCAGCCGGGTCAGCTGCCCGTCGAGGAGACCGGCCTGCTGCAGCACCATCCAGCCTGGTGAGGGCGGCGGCGTCTGGTGGACCGTGACGTCGCCGTACGGGGCGCTGATCGCCTCCTCTGCGGGCACGTCGCCGGCCAGCACCCACTCGTCGCCCGAGAACGGCGCACCGCCGGCGCGCAGCAGCTCGATCGTGCGCTCGGCGATCGGGCCGCGGTAGAGGGCCTGCGGCTCCCTCGCCAGGAGCTCGATGGTGCCGGCCAGCTCGGCGGAGGACAGCAGGTCGCCGACCGACGGGATGCGCCCGCCGGGGAGCAGCCAGCGGGCCAGGCCGGGATCAAGGGCCAGCTCGCGGGCGTGCTCGGTGATGTCGCGGCGGTTCTTGGCCGTGCAGGGGACCCCGCGGCGCGCCGCGGCGGCGGCCGGTGCCCAGAGGTCGGGCAGCTCCCGCGTGCCACCGAGCCGGTGCAGCGTCGCCAGAGCGCTGATCGCACCCGGGGCGGCGACCGCCTGCGGCCCGGTGAGCGGGACCGCGGACAGCCCGCGGTCGAGATAGCCCTCGGCCGAGGCGCCATCGGGACCGAACCCGCTGCCGTTGACCGTCCACATCCGGCCGTCCGGCTCCCGGACGACGGCGAAGAAGTCGCCGCCGATCCCGCACTGCCCGGGCAGGACCAGCCAGGAGACCGCGGTCATCGCGAGGACGGCGTCGATCGCCGTCGCCCCGTCGCCCACCAGGCGCGCGCCGATCTGGCTGGCCGCCGGCGCACTGCTCACGACCATCCCGCCGGTGGCCAGGGTCGGCGTGCGGACCGGGCCCCAGGACTCCGGCCACACCCCCGGCGCGAGCCCGCCCGTCGTCATGCCGACGGTGGCCGGCGGCGGCGGGGGCCGCCCTCCAGCACGTCACGCTGGGAGAGCCCGACGAGCACCTGCCCGTCCTCCTCCTTCACCGGGTAGGTACGGATGGGCTCGGTCGCCGGGGGCTGGATCGGCTCGCCGGTCTCGAGGTCGAAGACGCTGTTGTGGCAGGAGCAACGGATCCCGTCGTCCTGCAGCTTGCCCGAGCTGAGCAGGCAGTCCAGGTGCGTGCAGTAGTTCGACGTGGCGTAGGCCTTGCCGTCGAGCCGGGCCACCGCGAGTTCCATCTCGCCGTGCTCGGTGTCCGCGTAGAAGCGGCGCACGTAGCCGTTCGGCACCTGTCCGGCGCGGCAGATGCGGACGAACGCGCACTCGGTACCGGCCTCGGCCAGTTCCTCGTCCGACGCGGGGTTGACGGTCATGGTCTCCTCCGGGGCGCTCATGCGCTGAGATAGACGGTCTTGTCGACCGTGTAGAAGGCCATCATCGATTCTCCGGCCTGTTCCTTCGAGGTCTGCGTGGAGCTGTCCTTCAACCCGCCGAACGGGGCGTTCATCGCCTGCCCGGTGGTGGGCTGGTTGACCTTCACCAGCCCCGCGGTGACCCGCCGGGCGAAGGTCATGGCGCGGCCGACGTCGCTGGTGACGATGCCGGCGGACAGGCCGAACCGGGTGGCGTCGGCGACGCGGAGCGCCTCGTCGAGCGAGTGCACCCGCAGCACGGCCAGCACCGGGCCGAACACCTCCTGGGTGGCCAGCTCCGATGCCGGGTCGACGTCCGTGAAGACGGTCGGCCGCACGTACAGGCCGTGGGCGAGGTCGCCCGCGGTCAGGTCCTGGGTGTCGTCGTCCGAGCCGCCCGCCACGAGGATGGCGCCGTCGTCCAGCGCCCGGGCGACGTAGCCCAGGACCGACTGCTGCTGGCGCTCGGTGGCCTGCGGGCCGAGGTCGACGCCGTCGGCGAGGCCCGGGCCCAGCCGGAGCCCGCGCGCCTTGGCCGCGATGCGGTCGACGAGCGCGTCGTGCACCGCGTCGTGCACGATCACCCGGCTGGTGCCCGTGCACGCCTGCCCGGACAGCCCGAAGGCCCCCTTGGCGATGAGCGTGGCCGCACGGTCGAGGTCGGCGTCCTCCAGGACGACCACGGGGTTCTTGCCGCCCATCTCGAGCTGGGTGCGCTGGCTGGCGCGGGAGACCCGGTGGATCGCCTCGCCGACGTTCGTGGAACCGGTGAACGTGACGGCGTCGACCCGGTCGTCGGTCACCAGGGCCGAGGCCACCTCCGCGCCCCCGTGCAGTACCGCGATGGCGCCCGCCGGGAGGCCGCCCTCGAGCAGGGCGTCGACCAGCCGCTGACCGAGCAGCGGGGTGACCTCGCTGGGCTTGAAGACCACGCCGTTGCCCGCGGCCAAGGCGGGGCCGAGCTTGCGGGAGGGGATGTTCAGCGGGAAGTTCCACGGCGTGATGGCCGCGACGACCCCGACCGGGGCGCGCAGGGTGAAGACCAGGCTGCCGTCGCCGGTCGGGAGGGTCACGCCGGCGGTGCGCAGCGCCTCGCCCGCGTAGAACCGCAGGTTCATCGGCGTCCGGGAGACCTCCATCGTGGCCTCGGCCCGGGTCTTGCCCTCCTCGCGGACGAGTTCCTCGATCAGCGGGTCGCGCTGCCGCTCGAGGACGGCGGCCGCGTTCTCGAGGACCTTCGCCCGCTGCTCCGGGGCCGTGTCGGCCCACTGCTGCCAGCCGGCGGCGACCGCGGAGACCGCGGCCTCGGCGTCCTTGGCGTCGGACTCGGGGAAGGTGCTGACGACCTCCCGGACGTCGGCGGGGTTGCGCCGTTCCAGGGTGCGGCCGGTGACCGACTCGACCCAGGCGCCGTCGACGAGGTTGCGTACGGTTCGTACGGTCATCAGACCCGCACCTCTTCCTGCTCCAGGAGATCCTCCAGCTCGACCAACTCGTCGGCCAGCTGCTCGGCACTGACGGGGATCTCCAGATCCATCAGCTCGCGGGCGACCGAGAGGTCCTCGCCGCGCTCGATCGAGGCGCCGCCGACCAGGAGCCCGTCACGGAGCCAGAACGACGTGCCGTCGAGGTCGGCGAGGCTGCCGCGGGTGACCACCGTGTCGGTCGGCCGGAGCCCGGTCAGCCCGAGGCCCTGCACGTTGATGTCGTACTGGTCGGTCCAGAACCAGTGCGCGTCGCCGGCGGTGGAGGGTCGCCCGGCCACGGTGGCCGCGATGGCGGCGGCCTGCCGCTGCGCGACGTCGACGTGTTCCACCCGGACCCGCCCGTAGAGGGGGTGGTCGTGGGCGGCGACGTCGCCGGCGGCGAACACGTTCGGCAGTGACGTCCGGCCCTGGGCGTCGACCTCGACACCGTTGCCGACCACCAGCCCGGACCTGACGGCGACCTCGGTGTTGGGCTGGATCCCGATGCAGACCACGAGGTCGTCGACGGTCTCGCTGCCGCTCTCGGTGACGATGGTGACGCCGTCGGCGCCGGGACGGATCGCGCTGATCGCCTGGCCGAGGCGCAGGTCGATCCCGCGCCGCTGGTGCAGGCCGGTGAGCGCGGCGCCGATATCGGCACCCATGGCGCGGGCGAGCAGTACCGGGTCGCGGTCGAACACGACGATCTCCGCACCCCGCCCCAGGGCCGCGGCCGCGATCTCGCTGCCGAGGAAGCCGCCGCCCAGGACGCCGATGCGGCGCCCGATCGACAGCCGCTCGCGCAGCCGGTCGCTGTCGGCCAGCGTGCGGATGTAGTGAACCCGTTCGCCCTCCACGCCGGGGAGCCTGCGGGGGCGCCCGCCGGTGGCGAGGACGACGACGTCGGCAGGGATGGACGAGCCGTCCGCCAGGAGCACCGAGCCGGTGTCGGCGGCGATCCGCTCCACCGTGCTGTTCGTGCGCAGGGTGACGTCATTGGCTTCGCACCAGGCCGGGGTCAGCAGCCAGAGACCGTCGTCCCCACCCGCGGAGAGGCGTTCCTTGGACAGGTGCGGCCGCTGGTAGGGGCCCACGGGCTCGTCCCCGATCAGGACGACGGGACCGGCGAAGCCGCGGCGCCGCAGGGCCCGGGCAGCGGACGCTGCGACGTGGCCGGCGCCGACGACGACAAGGGTCTGCTCGCTCACCGGGTCACCGCCCGGCCGGGTGCGTCGCGGAGTCGGAGGTGGTGGCCTCCCGGGGAGTGACCGGCTGGGGAGCGACCAGTACCGCCCCTTCCTCGGTGACCTGGACCGCGTAGGTGGCCAGGCGGCCGTCCTGGTCCTCGGCCTCCCCGGTGCGGGGATCGAACTTCCACTGGTGGCCGGGGCAGATCACCTGGCCGCCCAGGAGTGTGCCCTTCGCCAGCGACCGCTCCTGGTGGATGCAGGTGTCGTCCACGGCGAGCACCTCGTCGTCGACGAGGAAGAGCGCGACAGGGCAGCTGCCGACGGTGACCTGCTTGCGCTTGCGGCGGGCGAGGTCCTTGAACTCGGCGACGTGCACCCAGGAGTCCGTGTCCGGTTGGTCGACGACGGGCGCCGGGGAAGTGGGAGTGGGCTCGCTCACGAGGGTCTCCGGTCGTGGTCGTGCGGAGGTGCCGGCGGGGGCCGGTGAGGATCAGGGGTGGAAGCGGCGCGATGGCCGCCGGAACAGTTCGGGGTGCCGGACGCGTGGCGCCCGGCACCCCGGTCCGTTCGACGCGGTCAGGCCTGCGCAGCAGCCTCGAGGTCGGGGGCGACGTACGTGTCGTACAGCGAGCGGGTGTAGGAATACCGCATCTCCGCACCCCACCGGACGAACTGCAGGCAGCGCTGCTGCAGCTCCGGGGTGTTCGCGTTCTCGAGCACGATCTGGTAGCCGCGCTCGCCGTGCACCACGTCGGAGGTGATGTGGAGGTCGAAGAACTCGATCTCGTCCTCGGTGAAGCCATAGGTCTCCCGCAGCGGGACGATCTGCTTCTTGTAGATCTCGGGCACCTGGGACTCCAGGCCGACGACGAGCGCCGCCGTGGCGACGACGAAGTGCTCCCGGAGCGCCGTCGCGTAGCACCAGGCCTGCAGGCCACGGGTCACCGCGTTGGCGTTGTTCGGGTCCTCGATCCGCTCCTTGGTCGTCCCGCAGGCCTCGCCGAAGCGGATCAGCAGGTCGGTGTGCCGGATGTCCGCCAGCTCCTCCTCGTACATGTTCTGGAGCAGGAAATCCTTGGCCTCGGTGATGGTGTCCGGGGTGTTGGCGTAGACGATGCCCAGGTAGTCGGCGAAGGGGCCGACGTACTGGTAGTGGTTCTCGGCCCACCGGGCGAAGTGGTGCCGCTCGAGCTTGCCGTCCGCCCACGCCTTGCTGAAGGAGGCGTTCTTGGCCTCGCGGCCCTTGATCGCGTCCTGCAGAGCGGCGCGGAACTCGTCGTGGTCGAGCAGTTCGGTGGTGGGGCGGTTGAGCGTGGCGGTCATGGAGTGCCTTCCCTGGCGAAGCGTGGGCTCGGGCTTGCGTCCTCCAAGTTAGGTGCGTCACTCGTCCAACCCGACGGTCATCCTGCACAGGCCTCCGCCAGTTTCGTGTGCACATGGACCAGGGCTTCCGGGAACGGCCGGCAGGGATCCTGCATGGGTGTCCGGGCCTTCAACGACCTCCCCCGCCGCGACGACCACACCCACCAGCGGACCGACCGTGGCGGAGGACGTGCGCCGCCGCGCGCTGCGCCTGCGCCAGACCCTGGTGGTCGCCCTCGCCGTCGTCAGTGGCGCGACCGACGCGATCGGGTTGATGGCCCTCGGCGGCGCCTTCACCAGTGTCATGACGGGAAACCTGGTGATCCTGGGCGCCTCCGCGAGCACGGCGGACGCTGAGCTGGCCATCGCGTCGGGCGGCGCCATCATCGCCTTCTGCGCCGGCGCGGCGCTGGGTGCGCGCCTGGCCGGTAGCCCGATCCCCGGGGACCGGATCTGGCCGCGGCCGGTGACGGTGGCCCTCACCGTCGAGCTGGTCCTCCTGGCCGGCTACGCCGTCGGCTGGTGGATCACCGGCGCAGGACCCGGGACGGCGCTGACCCTGGTACTGCTCTTCGCCATGTCCGCCGCACTGGGGATCCAGAGCAGCACCGTCCAGCGGTTCGGCGTCAGCGGCATGTCGACGACCTACCTGACCGGCACGCTCACCACCGTGGTGATTCGGCTGGCGACCGGCCGCGGCGTGCGGGAGGTCTGGCACAGCATCGAGATCCTCGTGGGGCTCGTCGCCGGTGCAGCGGCCGGCGCGGGGCTCCTCATCGTCGCGCCCCTGGCCGCGCCGGTGCTGCAGTTGGCCGTGCTGGGGGCCGTCGTCCTGGTCGGCGCGACGATGTTCCGCCGGAGCTGATCCGCCTGCCGACGGGGCGGAAGCGGCCACCGGCCCCTGCCGACGCCGCCGACCGCGCATGGGCTCGCACGGGCAGGCCGCACAGAAGTGACCGCCTGGTCTGTGCAATCTGTCCGTGCCACCGTTCGGCGGCCGGTCACTACCGTCGGCCTTCCACCGACGGGAGCATCGACTGGAAGGTATGGACGACATGACCCAGGACCTGTCCAAGAACCAGTACACGAAGGCTGCCGACGAACTCGTGCTGGCCGTCCGCCACTACCGCGAGGCCGCGAGCCACTCCGGACTGGGCGAGCACGTCCAGGCCGCTCACCATGCGCACCTCGCGCGGGGGCACTTCCTCAACGCCCAGGCCGTGGCACACGACGCCGCCCGCTGGCACGCCGACGAAGTCAGCGAGACCGTGATGGCGGAGCACCCCCTGAACGGGGACGCCGTGGCCGGCGTCTGAACCGAGCCTCCGGAGGGCCTTCCAGCAGCTAGGAGACGGGCCGCTCGCAGGTGGCCAGGAGGCCGCCCAGCCATCTCGGCCTCCACTCGTCCACCCGGCGCACCCCAGGCTGCCCTCCGCCCGCAGGACCGTCGAGACGCCGCCTTCGCGCGGGTCGACCGACCGGGCCGTCGCGGTGCAGGATGAAGAAGAACGGGTCGGGCAGGCCGCGCAGGTCCATCATCCCGAGGACGGTCCGGCCGTTCACCCGCCGGAAGACGTCGATGATCGGCAGCCGGTCGTAGACCATCGCCGCGGTGACGACGCCGCGGTGCTCGACGGCGCGCAGCCGGGCTTTCGGTCGGGACGTCGTCAGCAGCGGCCGGACGGCGGTGAACGCGAGCCGGGCCGCCCGCGAGTGCGCCAGCCCGGGCAGGCCGCGCAGCACGCCCACCGGGATGAGCGCCGGGTCGACCGGGCGCGGTCCGGAGCGGGTGCGGAACAGCAGCGGGTGCACGGTCTCGGCGTCGAGGAACTCCTTGCCCCACCAGCCGTAGGACTCCAGCAGCCCGTCCAGCGGCGACCCGGTGGGCAGCCCGCTCCCCCGCCACCGCCCGACCATCTCCTCGACCGGCTGCGGCCGGAAGGCGTCGAACCAGGCCAGCGCGATGTCCCGGTCGACGCCGTCCCGGTGGTCGAGCAGCCACTGGTCGCCGCTGGTGAACTGCAGCGTCATGCCACCGGGCGCTCGAAGGTCACCAGGACGCCGTCGACGCCGCCGGGACCGATCCGCCCCTTCACCTCGACCGAGGTGATCGCCTTGAGCTGCCAGCCGGAGCGGGCGTGCTCGTTCAGGACCTTCTCCAGCTTGCCGCCGGACATCTTGCCGCCGATGAGGCCCTCCCGGATCTCCTCGACCTTGTACTCGTAGCGCGCGGCAGCCATGGGTCGCCCGTCCTCTCAGCCTGCTCCGGTCGGTCTCCCGCCAGCCTGCCGCGAGAGCGGACGCGCGTCGAGACGGACCGCTCCCGACTGGACCTGGCGCTGCCGTTCGCCCGGGAGACGTCCGCCCGGGGCGCCGCGGATCACCGGCCGGAGCCACCACCGTCGGCGCCGGCCAGCGCGCGCTCCAGCTCCGGGGTCAGCCGCGGGATCGGCCGGGTGTCGTCGTCTCCCGGACGTCGGGCGGCCGGGGCGACGAACGGGCTGCGCACCGCGGCGGACACCGCGTCCGGGTGGAGCGAGGCGGCCGGCACCCGGCGGCCGGGGGCGACGGGCGCCTCCACCGCGACGGGGGTGATCTCGACGGCCGCCCAGCGGGCGGCGCCGGCGCCGAACGCCGTCGCCGAGAGCGCGGCCAGCTCGCGCCACTGCCGCCCGACGAACTGCAGGCGGTGGACGTCCCCGCTGCGGGACCGGACGACCGTGCGGAAGACGACGTGCGCGGCGCGGTCGGGCACGCGGATGGCGAGCTCCACCTCGGCGCCGACGGCGGCGCCGACCCCGCGGACGCGCACCTGCGCGCCGCCGAGCGAGACGTCGACCAGCCGGGCCGGGGCCCCCTCGACGACGGCGGACAGCGCGGCCGGGAAGCGGTGCCCGTCCCGGCGCTCGGCGGAGAAGCGCGGGTCGCGGATGCGGCGGATGCCGGCGACGACGAAGCCCAGGGTGGTCGCCACCCAGAAGACCGGCACCAGCGTGGTGCCGCCCAGCCCGTGCTCGACCGGCGTCCAGCCGGCCAGGCTCGCCGCGGTGAAGAGCAGGCTCCCGACGAGCACGGCGGCGAGCGCGAGCAGCAGCGCGGGCACCCGGGCGCGGGTGCGCTCCTCCCCCGTGCGGCCCTTGGCGGTGACCGCGAACCGGCCCGTGCCGCGCAGCACCAGCGAGAGCGTGGCCGCGAGGTTGGAGGGCAGCCGGACGACCTCGAACAGCAGCGAGAAGCGCGCCGGGGCGAACCCCCGCGACAGCAGGCCGAGCGCCACCTGCTGCAGGAGGAACGGGACGCCCGCCATCACCGCGAACAGCGCGGGCGGCGCGTCCACCGGGAACACCCCGGTGACCAGCACGCTCACCGGCACGAGGGCCAGGCCCAGCGTCCGCCACGAGTCGAACCACGCCGACAGGGAGTAGAGGTAGCCGAGCCGCTGCCGAGGGGTCAGCCCCGTGGCGGTCAGCGGGTTGTCGTGCCGCAGCACCTGCATCGCGCCGCGGCCCCACCGCCGGCGCTGCGCGTAGAAGGCGTCGGGGCTGCCCGCCGCCAGCCCGCGGGCGAGCACCTCGTTGTGGTAGACGCTCCGCCACCCGGCGCGGTGCAGCTTCATGGTGGTGTGGAAGTCCTCGGTGAGCGACTCGGTGGCCACGCCCCCGATCTCGCGGAGCGCCTCGGCCCGCAGCACGGCGTTGGTCCCGCACCAGAAGGCGGCCCCCGCGTGGTGCTTGCCGGCCTGGATCACCCGGTAGAACAGCGACTCCTCGTGCAGGTCGGCCCCCTCGCGCAGGTGCTCGAAGGAGCTCGTGTTGTAGAAGTGCTGCGGCGTCTGCACCAGCGCCAGCCGGTCGTCGGCGAAGTAGGGCAGCGTGCGGGTGAGGAAGTCCGGGTCGGGCACGTGGTCGGCGTCGAACACTGCGACGAGGTCGGTGCGCACCAGCGCCAGCGCGTGGTTGAGGTTGCCTGCCTTGGCGTGGTCGTGCTCGGCGCGGGTGACGTAGCGGGCGCCCAGCGCGGTGACCATCTCCTCGACCTCGAGCCGATCGCCGTCGTCGAGCACCCAGGTCTCGTGCTCGCCCTCCATGGCCAGGCAGGCGGCGACGGTCGGCAGCAGCACGTCGAGGTGCTCGTTGTAGGTGGCGACGAGCACGGTGACCGACGGCGGCGGCCCGGGGCGGGGCGCCGGCACGGTCGCCGGCGCGACGTCCCAGGTGGTCATCACGAACAGCACGAGGGCGAGTCCGCCGTAGAGCTCCAGCGCGAGGAACGGCACGCCCAGCCAGAGGGCGGCGCCCTCGGGCAGGGTCGCCAGCAACCGCCAGGTCAGGTAACCGGCGGTGGCCAGGACGGCGGCGACGGCCACGGTGCGCACCACGAGCAGCCGCGCGGCGCTCTCCGGCGCCGGAACGGCGTCCCGGGTCCCGCTGGGGCGGCCCAGGGCCACCCGTTCCATGCTCACGCAGGAGGCATCGACACGCTGCGCGCGCCGGCACATCCCCCCGAGGGGTGAGGTCTCGCGCGCTCAGCCGGCGGTGATGCGGAACCGCTCGGCCGTCCGGTCGGCCATGTCCGCGAACTCCTCCCCCTCGTGCAGCAGCGTCCAGGCCATGACCAGCTCCACGCCCGTCGGCACGCTGTCGGCGTCGACCGCGCCCGGAGGTGCGACGAGATGGCGGACGCTTTCGACGAGCAGGCCCTCCCCCGGGCCGTCGGCCTGCCGCTCCACCCGCCGGACGCGCAGCGCCGGACCGGCCGGCAGTGCGACCAGGTCGACGGCAGGAGGGGCCAGCCCCCGCCCGGCGGTGGCGCGCTCCTGCGCGGCGAGCTCCGGCAGCCCGGTGGTGAGCCGGTACCGGTCGGTACGGAGCGTCGCCAGGACGCCGTGGGCCGGGTCGGGCACCCAGAGCGCGGCCAGGTCGGGCGGGCCCTCGCGGAGGGCGGCGCCCAGCGACCGCAGCTGGGCACCCAGCCAGGCCGCCTCCGGCCCGTGGACGTAGAGGTCGGCGCAGACCTCCTGCGCCCAGGCGGCGACGTCCCCGGTCCCGGGCAGCCACACCCACCCCTCGTCGGAGGGCGCGACGGAGTAGCCCCAGTGGTGGACGACGCCGGTCACGGGAGCCACCGGAAGGAGCCCGCGACGGCGTCGAACAGCGCGGTGAGCGGGTCGAGCAGCTCCAGCAGCGGCGTCGAGAAGCTGAGCAGCACGAAGCCGCCGCCGGGCATCGGGTGCTGGTACTGCACCACCTCCGTCTCGACCCTCCGGCCATCCGGAGCGGGTGCGGACGTCCGGCGGCGCAGGCGGGCCACCGGGCCGCAGGTCAGGTCGACCACCTCGGCCGTGGCCCCCGTCCCCGCCGCGGCGAGGAACGCGGCGTCCTCGCCACCGGGCCGGTCACCGTCCCGTGGAGGGACCACCCCGACAGCCAGGGCGCAGGCCACCGGCGGGGCGCCCTCCTGGAGCACCGGCAGGTGCACCTCGACGGTGCGGCTGTCGGTGCGCGCGGCGACTGCCTCGTGCAGCACGCGGGCCAGCTGCGGCATCAGCCGGTCGCGGTCGGGCCGGCCCCGGGTGACCGCCCGGGCGATGCGGCGGACGTCCGCGTCGCGCTGCGCGTCGTCCAGGACCCGGATCCGCACCCAGTCGCCGGGCACCGCGAAGGTGAAGTCGCGGGGAGGCGCCGCGGCCGTCACCGGTCCGCCCGGACCGGGGCGCGGGAACCGGCGGGGCCACCGCTGCCCGCGAAGGCGTTGGCGGCCGGGGCGGTGCCGGCGGCGTTCGCGAGCAGGGACGCGCCGTCGGCCCGCGCGGCGCGGGAGAGGCCGGCCTGCACCTGGGGGGCGGCCGTCGCGGCCGGGTGGACGAAGGGCGGCGGGCCGCCCGGATCGCGCAGCAGCCCCGACGGGCGGTAGGCCTCGGCCCACTCCCCGCGGGTGGGCAGCCAGCCGCGCGGGTCGCGGGCCCGGGAGGTGAGCGCGGAGGCCGCCGCTCCGGGGGACGCGGCGACGCCCGAGGCCTCCTTCGCCTCCCGGCGCGTCATCCCCGAACCCCGCAGGTGCTGCACCAGCGAGGGGCGAGCCAGACCGCGGGTGCCCGTGGCCACCGCCCGGCCGGCCAGCGCGAAGGCCCGACCGGCCCCGAAGGTCAGCACCCCCACCGCGTCCCAGAGCACGGCGTCGAGCTCCGCCCGGCCGCTCGCCAGCAGCACCGTGTTGCCCACCAGCGAGACGGCACCGGCGACGAGGGCCGCCCCGGCGAGCGCCGCGGCGAAGGGCTGCAGACCCGGGATCGTGCCGAGGAAGAACGCCGCCAGGCCGAGGGCAGCCGAGAGCAGCCCGGCCCAGCCGGTGACCACGGCGACCACGTCCAGCACGTCGTCCCAGAACCCGTCCGCGAGGTCGTCGGCACCGAGGACGTCGTCGATGGCGTCGGCGGCGCTGGTCCCCGCCGCCCGCCACTCGGCCTCGAGCGCGTCGAGTTCCTCGCCGGCCGCCCGGATGCCCCCGGTGGCCGCCGCGGCGTCGTCGTGCGCCCGGCGCTCGGCGACCGGATCGGGCTCCGCCTGGGCCGCGGCGCGCTCGCGGGCACGCCAGGCGGCGTCCCGGGCCTCCTCGGCACGCTGGGCGCGGGCCAGGACGACGTCGGCGCGGGCCTGGACGTCCTCCAGCGTGCGCGCGTAGCCGGCCAGCGCCGCCGCCGCCCCCTCGTACCGGGCGTGCGCCTGCTCGATCGCGCCGGCCACCTCGACGGTGCGCTGCCGGAACGCCCGGCCCGCGTCGGAGTTCCACGCGGTCGCGCTGCCGTGGATCTCGCGGAGGGCCGTCGCCGCCGTGGTGATCGCCGTGGCGGTGTCGGCGTACCGACGTGCGAGCCGGACGACCGCCGCGGCGTCCCCGCCGACCGGGTCCGCCGGGCGCAGCGGCGACCAGTCCCGCGGGCGGATCACCGTTCACCGGCCATGGCGGCGACCAGTTCGGTCTCGATCCGCTCGTAGACCTCCGCGGCGTCCTGCGCGGCCTGGCCGAGCCCCGCGATCAGCCCGGCCATCTCGGTCCGCCGGCGGTCCCAGTTGCTGCCGAACTCCCCCAGCCGCTCCCGCAGCCCGTCGTGCGCGATGACGTCGGCGCCGACGTCGGCGGTGTCCCGCGCGCCGTCGAACTCACCGTGCACGACCAGCAGCGCACGCCCGGCGTCCCGCAGGACCGCCGTCTCCACCTCGAGGCCGTCACTCACACCGCGGACCCTAGGCAGGAACGACCCTCCCCCGGACCCGTTGTCCACAGGTGCTCAGGCGGTGCGGGGGCCCTCCCACAGGTCGATGCCGCCGTCGACGGCGTGCTGGTCGATCGCCGCGAGCTCGTCGTCGGAGAACGCGAGGTGGTCCAGCGCCCCGACGTTCTGCTCCAGCTGCGCCACGCTGCTGGCCCCGACGAGCACCGTCGTCATCCGCGGGTCGCGCAGCGCCCACGCCAGCGCCATCTGGGCCAGCGAGTGCCCGCGCTCCCGGGCCAGCCCGTCGAGGGCGCGGACGTGGGTGAGCGTCTGCTCGGTGAGCAGGTCGGGCGAGAGCGACTTGCCCTGGCTGGCCCGCGACCCCTCCGGCACCCCGCCGAGGTACTTGTCGGTGAGCATGCCCTGCGCCAGCGGCGAGAAGGCGATGCACCCGGCACCGACGTCGGCGAGCACGCCCAGCAGGTCCTCGCGCTCGACCCAGCGGTTGAGCATCGAGTACGAGGGCTGGTGGATCAGCAGCGGCGTGCCCAGGTCGGCCAGGATCTCCGCCGCCCGGCGGGTCTGCTCGGGCGAGTACGACGAGATGCCGGCGTAGAGCGCCTTCCCGGAGCGGACGGCGGTGTCCAGCGCCCCCATCGTCTCCTCCAGCGGCGTCGTGGGGTCGGGCCGGTGGCTGTAGAAGATGTCGACGTGGTCCAGGCCCATCCGCCGCAGCGACTGGTCCAGGCTGCTGAGCAGGTACTTGCGCGAGCCCCCGCCCTGGCCGTACGGCCCGGGCCACATGTCGTAGCCGGCCTTGGTGGAGATGACCAGCTCGTCGCGGTAGGGCCGGAAGTCGTCGGCCAGGTGCCGCCCGAAGTTGCTCTCCGCGCTGCCGTAGGGCGGTCCGTAGTTGTTCGCCAGGTCGAAGTGCGTGATGCCCAGGTCGAAGGCCCGCCGCAGGATGTCGCGCTGGCGGTCGAAGGGCATGTCGTCGCCGAAGTTGTGCCACAGGCCCAGGCTCAGCACGGGGAGGTCCAGGCCGCTCCGCCCGGTGCGGCGGTAGGTCATGGAGTCGTAGCGGTCGTCGGCTGCGGAGTAGGCCATGCGCCGATCCTGCGTCACCGCCGCCGCCCGCGCCGCACCGCCGCCTACGGCCGGCTCAAGCGGGACGACCGGGTCTGACCCCCGCCGCAGGATCAGTCGCCGTCGGCGTCGCCGCCCGCTCCGCCGGCGAACGGGTGCGGTTCGCCGGCCGGGGCAGGGGGCGGTGCGCCGGGCGTCGGCTGCTCCGCGACCTGGTCGGCCGGCTCGACGCGGCTCCCGGCCTCGAGGGCGTCCAGGCCGATGGCGTAGCGGTTGTCGGTCACGGGCACACCTTCCCGCTGCGGGCGCCCGACGTCCAGACCCGCCGCCCCCGGGGCTCCGGACCGCGTGCGGAAATGGCGGGGACAGGTCTTCCCCACCCCCCACCCCCCGGCCACGACCGCGTGAACGCGATTTCCGCGCGCCCGGCGAAGGCGCCGGAACGGTCGGCGCATGCGAAGATCGACCGCGGCCGGAAAAATGGACGGAAATTCGTCGGAATGCCTCGGCACCACGTCCCCGATCCGGTCGCGGAAATGGTCGGCGCACACCGGGAGGACGACGAGCGATGTCGGAGCTGGACCGTCTCGTGAACGGCTGCCTGATGCCCGGGTTCGCCGGGCCGGCCGTCCCCCGCTGGGTGGTCGACGCGCTCGGGGAAGGCCTGGCCGGCGTCTGCCTGTACGGGCAGAACCTGCGCGCCGACGACCCCGCGGAGGCCGCCGGGCGGGTGGCGTCGCTCAGCGGCGCCGTGCACGCGGCACGGGCGGACGCCCTCGTCGCCGTCGACGAGGAGGGCGGCGACGTCACGCGCCTGGAGTACGGCTCGGGCAGCAGCTACCCGGGCAACCTCGCCCTCGGCGTGCTCGATGACGAGCAGGTGACCGCGGCGGTCGCGGCGGCCATCGGCGCCGACCTCCGCCGCGCCGGCGTGGACGTCGACCTCGCGCCCTCGGTCGACGTGAACAGCGACAGCCGCAACCCGGTGATCGGCGTCCGGTCGTTCGGCGCCGACCCGGGGCTCGTCGCCCGCCACGGGGCGGCCTGGGTGCGCGGGCTGCAGTCGACCGGGGTGGCCGCGGCCGCCAAGCACTTCCCCGGCCACGGGGCCACCACCGTCGACTCCCACCTCGACCTGCCGGTGGTCGACGTCGACGAGGCGACGTTCCGCCGGCGCGAGCTGCTCCCGTTCGTCGCGGCGATCGAGGCCGGCGTGCGGCTGGTGATGACCTCGCACGTGGTCTTCCCCGCCTTCGACGAGCAGCCGGCCACGCTGAGCCGCCGCCTGCTGGTCGACCTGCTCCGCACCGAGCTCGGCTTCCAGGGGGTGCTCGTCACCGACGCCCTCGACATGGCCGGGGTGCGGGCGGCGCACGGCATCCCCCGCGCCGCAGCGCTGTCGCTGGCCGCCGGCTCCGACCTGCTGCTGGTCGGGGCCGAGGACGGCCAGGAGCACTGCGCCGCCATCCGCGCGGCGGTCGCCGAGCACCTGCGCGACGGCACGCTGACCGAGGCCCGGCTGCACGAGGCCGCCGGCCGGGTGGCCCGCCTCCGCCGCGAGCCCACCGCCACCACCACCGACGAGGCGTCCGGCGGCGTCGGCCTGCGCGCGGCCCGGTCGGCCCGGCGGGCCCGCGACCTCTCCCCGCTGGCGGCCCCCGCGGTGGTCGTCGAGCTGCGGGCGGCGGCGAACATGGCCGTCGGCGCCGCCCGGTGGAGCCTGGCCGACCCGCTGCGCGAGCTGGGCCGGCTGGACACCCTGGTCACCGTGGCGGACGACGACCCCACGCCCGACGCCGTCGTCGCGGACGCGGCCGGCCGGCCGCTCGTGGTGGCCGCCCGCGACGCCTACCGCAGCCCGTGGCAGGAGCGCTGGCTGCGCCGGCTGACCGAGCTGCGGCCCGACGCCGTCACCGTCGCCCTGGGGATGCCCGACGACCTGCGGCTCGTCCCCGGCCCGGCGCTCGCGGTCCACGGCGCGTCGCGGGCGTGCACCCGCGCGGCCGCCGAGGCGCTGGCCGGCCGGTGACGACGCTGCTGCGCGGGGGTCGCGCCGTCGACGCCGCCGGGCGCCGGGACGACGCCTGGCTGCTGCTGGACCGCGGCACGATCGCCGCCGCGGGCACCGGGGACGCCCCGGCCGCCGAGGACGTCGTGGAGCTCGCCGGCGCCTGGGTGACGCCGGGCTTCGTCGACCTGCACGTGCACGGCGGCGGCGGGCACGCCGCCGAGGACGGCGCCGACGGGATCCGCGGCGCGCTCGAGGTACACCGGTCGCACGGCACCACGCGCTCGCTGGTCAGCCTGGTCGCCGCACCGGTGGAGCGGCTCGAGGCCTCGCTCGCGGCGATCGCCGACCTCGCCGCGCACGACGACCGGGTGCTGGGCGCCCACCTGGAGGGCCCGTTCCTCTCCCCCGAGCGCTGCGGCGCGCACGAGCCGGAGCACCTGGTCGCACCGGCCCCCGCCGTCGTCGACCGGCTGCTGGCCGCCGCCCGCGGCACGCTGCGCCTGGTGACCGTCGCCCCCGAGCTGCCGGGCGCGCTGGACGCGGTGGCCCGGCTCACCGCCGCGGGGGTCACGGTGGCCGTGGGGCACACCGCGGCAGGCATGGCGCTGACCGAGCAGGCCTTCGGGGCCGGGGCACGGGTGCTCACGCACGCCCTCAACGCGATGCCGGCGCTGGGGCACCGCGCGCCCGGGCCGGTCGGCGCCGCGCTCGCCGATCCCCGCGTCACCCTCGAGCTCGTCCTCGACGGCCACCACGTGCACCCCGTCGTCGCGGGCCTGCTGCTGGCCGGCGCCCCCGGCCGGGTCGCGCTGGTGAGCGACGCCATGGCCGCGGCGGGCGCGGACGACGGCCGCTACCGGCTGGGCCGCTCCGACGTCGTCGTCCGCGACGGGGTGGCCCGCATCGCCGGCACCGGCACCCTCGCCGGGTCCACGCTCACCCTCGACGACGCGCTGCGCCGGGCCGTCGACGTCGTCGGCCTCGACCCGGTCGCGGCGGTGACGGCGCTGACCGCCGCCCCCGCCCGGGCCCTGGGCCTCGGCGACCGCCTCGGCCTGCTCGCCCCCGGGTACGTGGCCGACGCGGTGGTGCTCGACGAGGGCTGGTCGGTCCGGCAGGTGTGGGCGCGGGGCTGCCGGGTGCGCTGAGGTCAGGCCCCGCCCGGCCGGTGGGCGTAGGTGTACCGGTAGTAGTCGGCCAGCCGCAGCCGCGCGGCGGCCGCCTCGTCCAGGTAGACCCCGGCCCGCGGGTGCAGCTGCAGCACCGAGGCGGGGCACACGCTGCTCAGCGGACCCTCCACCGCCGCCGCGACGGCGTCGGCCTTCGCCTCGCCCTGGGCGACGAGCACCAGCTCCCGCGCCTCCAGGATCGTGCCCAGCCCCTGGGTGAGGCAGTGCACCGGCACCTCCTCCGGCGAGGCGAAGAAGCGGGCGTTGTCCGCCCGGGTCCGGGGCGCGAGCGTCTTGATCCGGGTGCGCGACGACAGGGAGGACGTCGGTTCGTTGAAGCCGATGTGCCCGTTGGCGCCGATGCCGAGGATCTGCACGTCGATGCCACCGGCGGCACGGATGTCGCACTCGTAGCCGGCCGCCGCCGCCTCCAGGTCGGCCGCGCACCCGTCGGGCACGTGCACCCGCCCCGGGTCCAGGCCCAGCGGCTCGACGACGGTGCGCCGGAGGACCGACGCGTAGCTCTGCGGGTGCGCCGGCGGGAGGCCGACGTACTCGTCCAGCGCGAAGCCCCGGACGCCGGAGACGTCCAGCTCCCCGGCGGCCACCTGCCGGGCGAGCTCGGCGTAGAGGCCCAGCGGCGAGGAGCCGGTCGCCAGCCCGATGACGGCGTCCCGGCGCCGGCGCACCGCCTCGGCGATCCGCCGCGCCGCGACCCGAGCGACCTCGCCGGCCCCGGGGAGGATGACCACCTCCACGAGCTCAGGATCCCACCGGCTGGGCGCGGCCGGGCACGGCCGGGCGCACGCACAGCGCGGCCCCGACGGGACCCACCGGGACGTCGGCCGGCGCCAGCTGCACCCGGTCTGGGATGCCGAGGCTGCGCAGGAACGGGGAGCCGGCGGCCTGCCGCCGGGCCGCGGTGACGACGGCGTCCCGCAGCGGCGTCCCGACCTCGGCGACCCCGCCGCCGAGCACGACGTGCTCGACGTCGCAGGTGAGCACCAGGGTGCGGACGGCGGCGGCGACGGCGTCGGCGAACCCGTCGCGGATGCCGATCGCCCGCCGGTCCCCGCCCGCCGCGGCGGCGAACAGGTCCGCGGCGGCCGGGATGCCGTTGCGGCTGGGCCAGGCCGCCTCCAGAGCCGCCCCGGAGGCGTAGAGCTCCAGGCAGCCCTGCTGGCCACAGGGGCAGCGCGGCCCGGTGCGGTCGTAGGGCAGGTGGCCGATCTCGCCCGCCGCTCCCCACCGGCCCCGCCGCAGCTCGCCCCCGAGCAGCAGCCCGGCGGCAACGCCGGTGCCGAGGGCGAGCAGCGCCAGGTCGCCGGGCAGCCCGAGTGCGCGCGCCGCACCCACGGCCGCCGCGTTCAGGTCGTTCTCCAGCACCACGGGGGTGCCGCCCAGCCGGGCCGACAGCATCGGCGCCAGGTCGACGGCGCGCTCGTGGATGCCGAGGTTCACCGCGTAGGACAGCCGCCCGGTGGCCGGGTCCACCAGCCCGGGCACCCCCGCGCCGACCCCGGTCAGCTCCTGCGGGGTCACGCCGGCCGCGGCGCAGAGCTCGCCCACCACCTGCTCGGCGGTGTCGAGCACGCCCTGCACCCCGGGCCGCGTGGGCACCCGGAGGCGGTGCCGCACGGTGGCGCCGGCGTCCAGCAGGACGCCGAGCACCTTCGTCCCCCCGATGTCGAGCCCGACCGACCAGCTCCGCGACCCGTGGCCGTTCGTGCTCACCCCTTCACCGCCCCGGCGACCAGGCCGGCGCTCATGCGCTTCTGCACGAACAGGAAGAAGACGATGACCGGCACGGAGATCAGCGTCGCCCCGGCCATGACCAGGCCCCAGTCGGTGGCCCGGTTGGCCTCCACCAGGCCCTGCAGCCACAGCGGGAGGGTGCGCTGGTCGGGGTCGGTCATGACCACCAGCGCCAGCGTGTACTCGTTCCAGGCCTGGAGGAAGCCGTACACGCCGGAGGCGACCAGGCCCGGGGCCAGGAGCGGGAAGGTGATGCGGAAGAACGCCCCGGTGCGCGAGAGGCCGTCCATCATCGCGGCCTCCTCCAGCTCCAGCGGCACCCCGGCGACGAAGCCCCGCAGCATCCAGACGGTGAACGGCAGGATCGCCGCGACGTAGACGATCGTCAGCCCGAGGACCGCGTTGACCAGGCCCCAGTTGTCCAGCATCTGGTACTGCGAGATGAACAGGCCCTCGGCCGGGATCATCTGCACGACGAGGATGGTGAGGATGAACGACCGGCGCCCGCGGAAACGGAAACGGCTGATCGCGAGCGCCCCCAGGAATGCGAAGAGAATGGCGACGACGAGGGTCAGCCCGGTGACCGCCAGGGACACCTTGAAAGCGTCATAGAAGGCAGAGTCGGTGAGCACGTTGCGGAAGTTGGAGAACGTCCCGCCGAATGGCAGGAACGAGGGTTCGCCCGTACGCATCCGATTGGTCGGCAGGAATGCGCTGTTGACCATCCAGTAGATCGGGAAGACCCACACCAGCGCGACGAGCACGGCGAGCAGGCCGAGCAGGCGCCGCCCCGTGCCGCCGCCGCGGGCACGCCGCCGGGCAGCTGCGGGGGCACCCGGGCGCGCCGCGGTCACACCTCCTCCTTCAGCATCCGGCGGATGTAGAAGACCGTGAGCACGAAGGTGATGACCAGCATGATCGTGGCCATGGCTCCGGCCATCGAGAACTCCTTCGCCAGCGAGTAGATGTAGGTGCCCAGCAGGTGGGTCTCCCGGGTCGGGGCCCCGGCCCGCTGGAGCACGTAGATCTGGGTGAAGACCCGCAGGTCCCAGATGACCTGGAGCAGCGCGACGACGAGCAGCACCGGCTTGACCATGGGCAGGGACAGGTGGCGCAGCCGCTGCCAGGCGTTGGCGCCGTCGAGCTGCGCGGCCTCCATGCACTCCTCGGGCACCTGCAGCAGGCCGGCGTAGACGGTGAACACCACGAAGGGCACCGACATCCAGACGACGATGACCGTCGCCACGAGGTAGAACGACGCCGGCTCGATGATCCAGGAGTGCTGGCGCATCCCGGTCAGGCCCAGCGGCTCGGCCAGCAGCCAGTTGACCACCCCGTACTGCGAGTCGAACAGCCACTGCCAGACCGTCATGGTGGCCAGCACCGGCGTCCCCCAGGCCAGCAGCAGCCCGACCTGCAGGGTGATCCGCGCGCCGCGGCCCACCCGCGTCATGAGGACGGCGACGGCGATCCCCACGGCCATCGTCAGCGCGGCGTTGACCAGGCAGAAGAGGACCGACCGGCCGATGACGCCCCAGACGTAGGGGTCCGACAGCAGCGTCGTGTAGTTGCGCAGCCCCACCCACTCGGCCGGGCGGCCGAACTGCTGGGCCAGCCCGTACTCCTGGAACGACAGCACGAACTGACGCACCAGCGGGTACCCGAGCCCGACGGCGACGGGCACCAGCGCGGGCAGCAGGAGCAGGTAGGGCCCCAGCCGCGACCGCAGCGACCGGCGGCGGGGAGCGGGCCGGCGCTCGCCCGGCGGGTCCGGGTGGACGGGCGGGGCGGCGGCGCGCGGCGGAGCCGGCGGGAGCACCGGCGCCGAGGACGTGCGGGGAGCGGACACGGTTCCTCCGGGACGTGGGGGGCGGGGGTGCGGCGCGGTCGGCCAGGGCACCCCCGCCCCGGATCACAGGATCAGGCCAGCGTGTCCGTGATCAGCTGGTCGGCCCGGGCCGAGGCCTCCGCCAGGTCGGCACCCGAGGCCACCTCCTGGAAGAAGTCCTCCAGGATGCGGGCGGCCTCCACGTCGGCCCACTTCTCCGCCGGCGGGGTGAGCTGGGCGTCGAGGGCCGCCGCGAGCGCGGCCTGGGCGTAGACGTCGTCGCCCAGCGCGTCGGCGTACTCGCTGTTGCCGGGGATCAGCCCGTTCTCGGCGAGCATCGTCTGGTACTCCTCGCTGAAGATGATCCGCAGCAGGTCGCGGGCCGCCTCCTGGTTGCCCGACATCGCCGGGATGGCGATGTTCGAGCCACCGGCGAAGACCGTGGCCGGCTCCCCCGCCGTCGGGCCGGGCAACGGGAAGATCCCGGTCCGCTCCTCGTTGCAGGCCTGCTGCTCGGCCAGCGCCGCCTGCGCGGCCTCCGACTCGTCGTCGGGGTCGACGCCCTGGTTGCACTCGGGCAGGTCGATGCTCCAGCGGGCCCAGGTCGGGGCGGAGAACATCGCCGCCTCACCGTTGTTGAACGGCACCCACGGCTCGGCCGAGTCGGCGTCGCGCGGGGCGGAGGTCGCGTTCGCGAACAGCTCCTGGACCTGCTGCAGACCCTCCTGCGACTCCGGGCTGGACAGCGCGCCCACCCACGCGTCGCCGTCCTGCTCCGCGAGGCTCCCGCCGTTGCTGTAGAGCCAGGCGATGCCGTTGTACCAGTCCTGGCCGGGGAGCCAGAACCCGGAGAAGTTCGCCGCCCCGCCGGGGTTGGCCTGCTGCAGCGCGACCGCAGCGTCGCCGAACTCCGCCAGGGTGGTCGGCACCTCGACGCCGGCCTGCTGGAAGAGGTCCTTGCGGTAGAACACCGCGCGGGCGCCGGAGTAGTAGGGCACCGCGTAGACGTCGCCGTCCACGGTGCCGGCCTCGACGAACCCCTCGAGGAGGTCGTCACCGCCCAGCTCGTCGACCAGGTCGCTGATGTCGGAGAAGGCACCGGCGTGGGTGAACGTGGGGCTCTGGGTGTTGCCGATCTCGACGACGTCGGGCGTCTGCGACTCCGAGGACAGCGCCGTCTGCAGGCGCGGCACCAGGCCGCTCCAGTCCTGCTCCTCGATGACCAGGCTCATGCCCTCGTGCTCGGCCTCGAAGGTCTCGACCAGGTAGTCGCGCAGCTCCTGGGGCGTGTCGGAGCCGGCCAGCCACAGCCGGATCTCCTCCGAGCCCCCCGCCTCGGCCTCGTTCCCACCGCCGCAGGCGGTCAGCGCCAGCAGCAGCCCGACGCTCGCAGCTGCGAGCCCGCTCGTGCGTACCCTCGTCATGTTGGGGTTCCTTCCTGGTGCGCAGGCGGTGCCGGACAGCGCCGCCACAGGGATGTGGTTCTCCGACGTGCAACTGGCCGGCTCGGGGTCGTCACGTGACCCCGAGCTGGCCGGACAGCACGAGGACCGCGGCCCCGGACAGGGCCCCGTCCTCGCCGAGCGAGGTCATCCGCAGCTGCATGTGGCTGCTGACGACGGGCATGGTGCGTTCCTGCAGGGTGGCCAGCGCCGCCTCGCGGAGCGGGCCGTCCAGGAGCTCCCCGGGGCCGGTGAGCACGACCTCGGACAGGTTGAGCGTGCTGACCACCGGCGCGAGCACGATGCCGAGCCGCCGGCCCACCGCCGCCAGCGCGACCGCGGCGGCGGACGGGTCCAGCCCGTCGGTCCGCCGGCGCAGGGCGGGCACCGACAGCACCGTCTCCAGGCAGCCCCGGCGCCCGCAGGCGCAGGGCAGCGGACGACCCAGCGGCGCGCCGTCGATGTCGTCGCGCTCGTCGACGGCGGTGACGTGGCCGATCTCGCCGGCCGCGTGCTCGTGCCCCTGCACCAGGCCGCCGTCGAGCACGATCCCGGCGCCCACACCACCGCCGACGGTGAGCACCAGCAGCCCGCCGCCCGACGCGCCGCCGTAGGTGAACTCGCCCAGGGCCGCGGTGTTGGCGTCGTTGGCCACGTGCACGGGCAGGCCGAGCTCGGCGCCGAGCCGGTCGGCGAGCGGCAGGTCGAACCACTGCCGGTTGGGCGCCTGGAGCACCCGGCCGGCGGGGTCGATCACGCCGGGCGACCCGACGCCGACGCCCAGCACCGGCCGGGTCGCCGCCGCCACGAGGTCGCGGCACAGCGCGGTGAGCGCGTCGACGGCCGCCGTGCCGGTCCGCCCGTCGACCCGCGTCGTGCGGCGCTGCAGCACGGTGCCGGAGAGGTCCAGCACCGCCCCGTGCATCCGCTCGTCGTCGGCCAGGTCCACCGCGACGATCTGGTGGGCGTCGGTGCGGACCCCCAGCAGGGTGCCGGGCTTCCCGGGGCGGCCTTCCGCGCGGGCGCCGAGCTCGGCCACCAGGCCCTCGGCCATGAGCGAGGCGACCAGGTCGGAGATGGTGACCCGGGTCAGGCCGGTGGCGCGGGCGAGGTCCGCCCGCGAACCGGGGCCCGCGTGGAACAGGTGCTGCAGGACCATCGAGCGGTTGTGCGCGCGGGCGTGCTCGGGCAGCACCTTCGCCGTCGGTCGGAGCAGGCGCCCCGGCCGGGCTGTGTCGCGGGTCACGGTCACGTTTGTTAGGCAACCGTCCTTACATTCCCCTGTCAAGGGGCTGCGCCGCCGTGACCGGACCGTGACCTGCGGGCCAACGGCGGCGCGAGCTCCATCGCCCGGGGCCGACGGGAGGCGTCGGCCGCCGCGTGACCTTCCGGGCGGCTGCTCGTTGGCTCATCAACCGTCGCACCCCCCGCTCGAACCGGAGAGGCGCCATGAATCCTCGCAACCTCCCCAGACGTGCCGGCCTGCTGGCCCTGGGCACCGCCGCGCTGGTCGGCTTCACCACGGTGGCCGGCCCGCCCGCGCCGGCCACGGCAGGCTCGGACGAGTTCCGCCCGCAGCTGGTCACCGTGGACACCCCTACCCGCGAGGACAAGCGCCTCCTGCAGACCCTCGGCCTCGACCTGACCGAGCACGCCGGCCACGACTACGTCGAGGTGGTGCTGCACAGCCCGGCCGACGTGACGTCCCTGCTCGCGGCCGGCCTCACCTACGACGTCCGCATCCCCGACCTCCTGCTCCGCGAGGCGGAGAACAACCGGGTCAACGCGGCGTACGCGGCGGCCACCACGACGTCGCCGCTGCCGTCCGGCCGGGACGCCTACCGCACCCTCGCCGACTACGACGCCGACATGGCCGCGCTGGAACGCGACCACCCGGGCCTGGTGTCGACCTTCACCCTGCCGCACCGCTCGCTGGACGGCCGGGAGATCCGCGGGGTCGAGATCGGTCGCGAGGTGCACGGGCCCGACCGCGGGCTGCCGACGTTCCTCATGCTCGGCGTCCACCACGCGCGGGAGTGGCCATCCGGCGAGCACGCGATGGAGTTCGCCGTCGACTTGGTGAAGAACTACGGGAAGGACCCACGGATCACCGACCTGGTGGACCGCTCCCGCGTCATCGTCGTCCCGGTCGTGAACGTCGACGGCTTCGAGCTGTCCCGGACCGACGGCGGCCTGGTCGATCTCCGCTCGCTCGACGACGGCGGCACCGCCAGCCTCCTGGGAACCCCCGGCAATGCCTACAAACGGAAGAACTGCCGACTGGTCGACGGGCAGGACACCCCCGACGGCACCTGCCGGGCCGGCAGCGCCACGAGCCCGGGCGGCTTCGGCACGGGCGTCGACCTGAACCGCAACTACGGCGGCTACTGGGGCGGCCCGGGCGCATCCGACCTGTTCGCCGACCCGACCTACCGGGGCGCGTCGGCGTTCTCCGAGCCCGAGACCCAGAACATCCGCGAGCTGGTCAGCAGCCGGCACGTGACCACGCTGATCACCAACCACACCTTCTCCAACCTGGTGCTGCGCCCGAACGGCGCCGCGCCCGATCTGGTGCCACCCAGCGAGGGCGTGCCGCTGGGCGACCCGTTCGACGAGGCGGCGCTCAAGGCGCTCGGCGACGCGATGGCCGCGCAGAACGGCTACACCAGCCAGCACGCGTGGGAGCTCTACGACACCACCGGCTCCACCGAGGACTGGTCCTACAACGCCACCGGCGGGTTCGGCTACACCTTCGAGATCGGGCCGGACGAGTTCCACCCGCCGTTCCCCCAGGTCATCGACGAGTACCTGGGTGCGGGCGAGTACGCCGGCAAGGGCAACCGGGAGGCCTACCTGCTCGCGCTGGAGAATGCGGTGGACCCGGCGACGCACTCGGTGCTCACCGGCAAGGCGCCGGCCGGTGCCACCCTGCGGCTGCGCAAGACCTTCGCCACCCCGACGTGGGAGGGGGCCATCCAGGACACCCTCGACACGGCCATGACGGTCGGACCCGACGGCCGGTTCACCTGGCACGTCAACCCGTCCACCCGCCCGGTGGTCAAGGACCGGCAGGTCGAGACCGTCTCATCCGACCCGGTCGCGCAGCAGACGTACACCGGGACGACGCTGCCGCTGCAGTCGACCGACTCCGAGTTCACCGTCGACCGGGACGCCGATCTGCTCGAGATCGTGCTGGACTGGCCCACCCCGGACGACATGGACCTCGAGGTGTACCGGAAGAACGCCGACGGCTCGCTGGAGCAGGTGGGCAGCTCCGGCAACTTCGTCGGGGAGAAGGAACGGGTGCTGCTGCAGGACCCGGCCCAGGGCACCTACGTGCTCCGCGCCATCAACTTCGCCTCGGTGACGCCGACCTGGACGCTGACCGCGTCGCTGTTCGATGCGGAGTCCTCGACCGTGCCCGGGCTGGTGGAGAACTGGACGCTCACCTGCGAGGTCGGCGGCCAGATCAGGGAGACGGTACCGGTGGTCGTCGACCGCGGGCAGCGGCTGCGCGTGGACCTCAAGGCCTGCGGCCGGCGCTGATGCACGGGCGGGACGCCGGGCCCACCGTCCGGCGTCCCGCCCTTCGCGGGTCGGCATCCGCCCCGGCGTGAACGCCGGCTACACCGAGCACGCCAAGCTGGTCGGCGTCCCGGAGACGGCGGCGTTCTTCGCCTCGGGCGCCGGCGGGACCGCCGAGCAGGCCTGGTGGCAGCAGCTGTTCGACCCGGGGCTGGCCGAGCGCCTGCCCCACCTGGCGATGGTGAACTGGTTCGAGTGGGCCGAGGACGAGCCGGAGGTCGGCGGCCGGGTGGACCGGCGGGCGACTGGTTCCGCGCCGGTGCGAGGCGCCTTCCGCGCCGACCTGCCGGAGTGGGGCCTCGACGCCGGGACTGTTCCCCGCTGCGGCGGCTGAGCCGGCGACCGGCAGCACCGCCCGCCGGGCGCGCAGCATCCCGCAGACGACGAGCGCGCAGCACAGCCCGATCCCGGCCGAGAGCCAGACCATCGGCTGGTCCACGCACCAGCCGTAGCCGGTCCACGCGGCGCAGGACCCGGAGCCGAGCCACCACCGCGCCGGCGAGAGCCCCGAGAGATCCTGGGTGCGGTCGCGCAGCAGGCTGACCGGCTGCGGGAGCGCGGCCGCCGCACCGACCACGGAGGCGACCCCGCCGAGCAGCGCCGCGGCCGCCGCCGGGTCGGTGCCGAGCAGCCCGGTGGCGGCAGGACCCCCGGTGGCCAGCGCGGCGAGGACGACGGCGCCGGACGCCGTCCGCAGCAGCACGCGCGGAGCCCGCAGCCGGGGCTGGGTGAGCAGCAGGGCTACCAGGACGGCGGCGTTGCCGGCACCGACGACGGCGTTGGTGACGATCTGCACGGGGTCGCCGGAGAGCAGGCCGAAGGCGAGCCAGCAGAGGTTGAGCGCGACGGCGAGCCAGGCGCTGGTGGGTGAGAGACCGAGGGTGCGGCGGTGCCGGCAGGAGAGCCAGACCTGGGGCCAGACGACGGCGATGCTGAGGGTGGCCGCGAGGATGCCGAGAGCGGCGGACATGGTGGGGCGGGGATCCGTTCGGAGTCGGTGCGAGAGGTGGCCACCGGGAACGGGGGGCGCTCGTCGGGAAGCGGCGCCGGCGGGGGCCGGGCGGTGACCGGGGACGTCATCGGCGCTCCACATCCGTGACCGGAACGTGATCTGCCGATCGCTTTCTGTGACGTCCACCGCACGCGGCGGAGCGGCTCCCTAGGCTGGGCGCCCGTGACGACCCGCACCGAGACGATCCGCGCCGCCGCCGGCTACCTGCGGTCGTGGCTGGACGCCCAGGTGGCGCACCGCCGGGTGCCGGGTGCGCAGGTGGCCGTCCGCCACGGTGGCGAGCTGGTGCTGTCGGCCGCGCTCGGGGTCGCCGACGTCTCGACCGGCGCCCCGCTGACCCCTGCCCACCTGTTTCGCGTGGCCTCGCACTCCAAGACGTTCACCGCGGCCCTCGTGCTGCAGCTGGTCGAGGCGGGGCGCATGCGGCTGGACGACCCGATCGGCGTCCACGTGCCCGAGCTGGAGGCGGCCGGCTCACCGGTGGCGCGGGTGACCGTCCGGGAGCTGCTCGGCCACCAGGCCGGCGTTACCCGGGACGGCGCCGACGCCGACTTCTGGCAGCTGGAGCAGCCCTTCCCGGACCGGGCCGGGGTGATCGCGGCGGCGCTGCGGGCCGGCCCCGTGCTGCGGCGCAACGAGCACTTCAAGTACTCCAACACCGGCTACGCGCTGGTCGGCCTGGCCGTCGAAGCCGCCACCGGGACGAGCTACGCCGAGGCGGTGCGCACCGGGATCCTCGAGCCGCTGGGCCTCACCCGGACCGGGGCCGACCACGACCCCGCGCGGGCCGGCGAGTACGTCACCGGGCACACCGGGCTGCTCCTGGGCGAGGACGTGCGCGAGCCCCTCGGGTCGGTCGGCACCGGCGCCCTCGCCCCGGCGACCGGCTTCTTCTCCACCGCCGAGGAGCTCGCCGTCTACGGCTCGGCCCACGTGCTCGGCGACGACCGGCTGCTCGGCGACGACGCGAAGCGGCTCATGCAGCGCGTGGAGTCGGTGGTCACCGCCTACGGCACGGAGGTCGGCCGGTACGGGGTGGGCCTGGCGCTGACCACCGTGGGCGAGCGGCACCTGGTCGGGCACAGCGGCGGGTGGCCGGGGCAGATCACGGTCACCGTCGTGGACCCCGCCGACGGGCTGGTCGTCAGCGTGCTCACCAACGCGATCGACGGCCCGGCCGAGGAGCTGGCGACCGGGCTGGTGAAGCTGGTCGACGTCGCGCTGCACCCGCGCACCGAGGTGCCCGCCGCCCCGCCCGGCAGCCCGCCGCCGTCCGCGTTCACCGGCCGGTTCGCCGGCCTCTGGGGCGTGGTGGACGTCGCCGAGCTGGCCGGGCGGCTGGTGCTCGTCCGGCCGACTTGGCCCGATCCCCTGCCGGGGGTCGAGGAGCTGCAGGTGGTCGACGCCGACACGCTCCGGGTCGCCGCGCAGCCGGGCTTCGGGCCGGCCGGTGAGCCGGTGCCGGTCGAGCGGGACGCCGGCGGGCACGTCGTGTCGCTGCGGCTGGGCGGGGTGACCTACCGGCCGGTCGAGGAGTTCCGCCGCCGGCGCTCCTCGACGACCGGCCGTCCGGCCCCCTCGTCGCAGCTCTGGGATTAGCTAGGAACCGGCGGCGGGCACCCGGTCGGCGAGCGGCAGCGGGTCTTTGACCTCGGGCGCCTCGTAGGCCCGCAGGACCGTCCGGTCACCCGGCCGGCCGTAGAGCTGCCCCTCCCGGGCCTTCACCCCCGCGACCAGGACGATGCTCACCACGACGAGCAGCGACCACGACCCCAGCTTGGCGGCGTGGACCAGCGTCCACACCGACTCCTGCGACGGGTACTCCCAGGCGCGGAGCAGGGTGGCGGCGTTCTCGGCGAGCCAGAGGAAGAAGCCGATGAGGACGAAGGAGAGCGCGAGCGGCATCGCGTAGCGGCGCCGGCCGACCGTGAAGTGCACCCCGGTCCGCCAGGTGACGGCCAGCAGCAACAGGGCCAGCGGCAGCCGGACGTCCCAGGTGACGTGGTGGGTGAAGAAGTTGAGGTAGATCAGGGCGGCGACGGCGGCGGTGCTGCGCGCCCGGTAGGTGGTGATCCGGAGGTCGAACCGGCGCCAGGCCTGGCAGACGTAGCTGCCGACCGCGGCGTACATGAAGCCGCTGTAGAGGGGCACCCCGCCGACCGTGGCGAGCCCGGTGTCGGGGTAGGACCAGGAGCCCTGGGCGACCTTGAACAGCTCGAGCACCAGGCCGACGAGGTGGAAGCCGAAGATCACGGCGACCTCGCGGCCGGTCTCCCAGCGGACCAGCCACAGCACCAACGTCACGCCGAGCGACCACACCAGCAGCGCGTCGGCGGGGTTGACCGGCAGCGGGACGACCCGGACGAGGGCCAGGCCGAGGAAGAACAGGACGGCGAACAGGCAGCACTGCGCCTCGATCCAGGCGAACCGCAGCAGCTGCCTCACCGGGTGGAGGCTAGGTCGTGGCGGCGGCTGGTGGCGTCTCCGCCACCCGTGCGTGTCTCCTGGGGCCCGTGGTCAGCGCACCGTCGCCGGGCCGGGCCGGAACGGTGCGCCGTGGGCGCAGACCACGAGGGTGGCGAGGTCCAGCACCCGTTCGCGCTGCCGGCGCAGCTCGTCGCGGTCGTGGCTGTAGGGGTCGTCGGCCGGGCCCTCCTCGGTCCACCACAGGTGCGTGAGGGCGACGACGTCGTCGGGGGTGCCGACGAGCGTGGTGATGTCCTGCGGGGTGTGCCCCGGCGTGGCGAGCAGCCGGATGCCGGGGGTGAGCTGCGTGCCCTCGGCGGCCCGGCGGGTGAACATGTCCCCCTCGATGACGGACTGGAAGTCGTGCACCGGCACCACCGGGAAGAGCGCGACGTTGAGCGTGTGGTCCAGGTGGTGGTGGCTGACGACGACGTCGGTGACGTCCTCGGGGCGGACGCCGAGCTCGCGCATCGGGGCGAGGATGAGGTCCCGGTCGGACACCATGCCGGGGTCCACGATGACGACCCGGTCGGCGTCCCGGACGAGGCTCACCGTGCCCGCCACGTGCGGCATGCGCACGTAGCCCTCGACGAGGACGTCCAGGCGGGCGGTGCGTGACAGCTCCGGCATGCGCGGACCGTAGCAACCGCGGCGGCCCGGTGCCCGGCCGCCGGCCGGCCCTGGGTGCCCGGCCGGCCCTGGGCGCCCGGCCGGCCCTGGGCGCCGGCGGGCACGAGTGGCGACGCCGTACCGGTCACCCGCGGGAGTGCGTCGACCCCGCCGGCGCGCGCGGTCGACCAGAGCCGCTGCATGATCGCGTCCGTGACCTCGCCGGACGTCGTCCTCGACCTGCGCCCGCCGCGCTTCTCCACCGCCCTCTACGGCGCCTCGGTCGTGGTCGCCGTCGTGCTGGTGGTGTTCGTCCTGACGACCCCCGGTCCGCCGCTGTTCACGGCTGCCTTCGCAGCGTTCGCGGTGGGCATCACCGGCTACAACACGGCGACGGTGCTCAGCCGTGTCCGGGGGCACGCCGACGGGTCGCTCGAGGTCCGGAACCGGCTGCAGACCCGCCGGCTCCAGCGCCCCGACATCGACCGGGTGATGGTGGGTCGCCAGGGTGGTGCGGGAAGCGTGCGGCGTGTGGAACTGCTCCTCACCGACGGGACCGTCCTGCACCTCGTGGCGACGGAGACGCTGCCGTTCCCCGGCCAGCGGCAGGTGGACGAGCAGGCCGCGGAGCTCCGCCGGTGGATCGAAGGGCCTCGCCCGCCGTCCCCCTGATGGCCGCGTCCCCTGATGCGTCGGCCACGCGCCCCTGCACCCGCGGCGATCGGCGGGCTCGGCGGCACCGGGCACCCACCGGCCCGGACACCCCTCGACGCACGTGTCCCCCCGGAGCGGTGTGCTCCGGGGGGACACGTGCGTCTGTCGAAAACGCCCGACCGAGGTGCGATCGAGGCCCTGATCTCAGCCCCTGCTGCGCGACGCGGTCAGGACGACCGTGCTCAGCTGCAGCCGCTGGTGGAGCCGCAGCCCTCGCAGACGTAGCAGCTGCCGGCCGGGCGCATCTTCGTGCCGCAGGTCATGCACAGCGGCGCATCGGTGGCGGTGCCGGTGACCAGCTCGAGCAGCTCGGCCGAGGAGTGCGCCTCCTTGACGGACTTCGGGCCCTCGGGGGTGACCTTCTCCTCCGTCTTGGCGGTCTCGATCGGCGCGGAGCCGCGTAGCTGCTCCAGGTCGACCTCATCCTCCTGCACGGTGGCCGTCGACGCCGAGGCCCCGTAGCCGGAGACCTGCGCCGCGCGCTCCTCGGCGGTGAAGATGCCGAGGTTGGCGCGCTTCTCGACCGGCAGGTGGTCGAGCGCCAGGCGACGGAAGATGTAGTCCATCACCGACTGGGCGATCCGGATGTCCGGGTCGTCGGTCATGCCGGCCGGCTCGAAGCGCATGTTGGTGAACTTCTGGATGTAGGTCTCCAGCGGCACACCGTGCTGCAGCGCCAGCGAGATGCCGATCGAGAAGGCGTCCATGACACCGGCGAGGGTGGAGCCCTGCTTGCCGAGCTTCAGGAACACCTCACCCAGGCTGCCGTCCTCGTACATCCCGGCGGTCATGTAGCCCTCGGCGCCGGCGACGCTGAACGAGGTGGTGACGCTCGTCCGCTTCTTCGGCAGCCGCTTGCGCACCGGGTGCGACAGGGCGCTGGGCGCGGCCGCCTCGACCTTCTCCTCGGCCTTGGTGCCGTCGTTCTTGCCCTTGCCGCCCGACAGCGGCTGGCCGACCTTGCAGTTGTCGCGGTAGATCGCCAGCGCCTTGAGACCCATCTTCCAGCCCTGGAAGTAGATCGTCTCGACGTCCTCGACGGTCGCCGTCTCCGGCATGTTGACCGTCTTGCTGATCGCGCCGGAGATGAAGGGCTGGACCGCGGCCATCATGCGGACGTGGCCCATCGGGGAGATGGCCCGCTCCCCCATGGCGCAGTCGAACACCTCGTAGTGCTCGGGGCGCAGGCTCGGCGCGTCGACGACGTGGCCGTGCTCGGCGATGTACTCGACGATCGCCTCGATCTGCTCCTCCTGGTAGCCCAGGCTGCGCAGCGCCCGCGGCACCGTCTGGTTGACGATCTGCATGGAGCCGCCGCCGACCAGCTTCTTGAACTTGACCAGCGAGAAGTCCGGCTCGATGCCGGTCGTGTCGCAGTCCATCATGAAGCCGATCGTGCCGGTGGGGGCCAGCACCGAGGCCTGGGCGTTGCGCCAGCCGTTGTCGGCGCCGATCTCCAGGCACTCCTGCCACTGCTGCGTGGCGACCTTCAGCACATCGGCGTCGTCGGCACCGACCGGGCGGATGGCGTCGTTGGCGGCGGCGTGCTTGCGCATGACGCGGGCGTGGGCGTCGGCGTTGCGGGCGAAGCCCTCGTAGGGGCCCACGATGCCGGCGAGCTCGGCCGAGCGCCGGTAGGCGGTGCCGGTCATCAGCGAGGTGATGGCCGCGGCCAGCGTCTGGCCACCGCGCGAGTCGTAGGCGTGGCCGGTCGCCATGAGCAGGGCGCCGAGGTTGGCGTAGCCGATGCCCAGCTGGCGGTAGGCCCGGGTGGTCTCACCGATCGGCTCGGTCGGGAAGTCGGCGAAGCAGATCGAGATGTCCATCGCGGTGATGACCAGCTCGACGGCCTTCACGAAGTTCCTGGCGTCGAACGTGCCGTCGTCCTTGAGGAACTTCATGAGGTTCAGCGACGCCAGGTTGCACGAGCTGTTGTCCAGGCTCATGTACTCCGAGCACGGGTTGGACGCGTTGATGCGACCGGTCTCGGGGTTGGTGTGCCAGTCGTTGATCGTGTCGTCGTACTGGATGCCGGGGTCGGCGCACTCCCACGCGGCCTGCGTGACCTTGCGGAACAGCGACTTGGCGTCGACGGTCTCGATGACCGAGCCGTCGAGGCGGGCCCGGAGGCCGAACTTGTCGCCTTCCTCCACCGCGCGCATGAACTCGTCCGAGACGCGGACCGAGTTGTTGGCGTTCTGGTACTGGACGCTGGTGATGTCCTTGCCGCCGAGGTCCATGTCGTACCCGGCGTCGCGCAGCGCGCGGATCTTGTCCTCCTCGCGCGCCTTGGTCTCGATGAACTCCTCGATGTCGGGGTGGTCGATGTCGAGGACGACCATCTTCGCCGCGCGGCGGGTGGCACCACCGGACTTGATGGTGCCGGCGGAGGCGTCGGCGCCGCGCATGAAGGAGACCGGTCCGGAGGCGGTGCCACCGGAGGAGAGCAGCTCCTTGGAGGAGCGGATCCGGGAGAGGTTCAGGCCGGCACCGGAGCCGCCCTTGAAGATCAGGCCCTCCTCGCGGTACCAGTTCAGGATCGAGTCCATCTCGTCGTCGACGGCGAGGATGAAGCAGGCGCTGACCTGCTGCGGTGCGCTCGTGCCGACGTTGAACCAGACGGGCGAGTTGAAGCTGAAGTACTGGTGCAGCAGCATCCAGGTCAGCTCGTGCTCGAAGATCTCTGCGTCGCCCTCGGTGGCGAAGTAGCCGTGCTCGCGGCCGGCCTCGGTGTAGGTGAGCACCACCCGGTCGATGAGCTGCCGCAGGCTGGTCTCGCGCTGCGCGGTGCCGACCGCGCCGCGGAAGTACTTCGTGGTGACGATGTTGGTGGCGTTGATGCTCCACTCGGCCGGGAACTCGACACCGCGCTGCTCGAAGTTGATCGAGCCGTCCCGCCAGTTGGTCATGACGACGTCGCGACGCTCCCAGGTCACCTCGTCGTACGGGTGCACACCAGCGGTGGTGAAGACACGCTTGATCTTGAGGCCCTTGGCCCGGCCGGGCGTCTTGGCGCTGCGTCGGGTGCGGGCGCCGGCCACGCGGTCGTCGGTCTCGGTCATGGTGTGGAGCTCTCCCTGGTCGTGTGTCGCGTGGTGCTTCGCGGGGCTGCGCGGTGGTGCTGCGCGGTGGCGGATCGGGGGCTGGGGAAGAGCCGCGATCGGTAACTGCTCGAACTGCTGTCTATCGGGTGGCACCGACAGTTCTCAGGTGCCGGCGGAGCTGCCGGACGGGACCGGCTCCCGGGGCGCGGGCGGGCCCGTCTCCCCCGGCGGCGCGCCGGACTGCCGGGCCTTGAGCTCGGCGATCTCCCGCTCGAAGTCGGCCACCGAGGTGAAGGAGCGGTAGACGCTGGCGAACCGGAGGTAGGCGACCTCGTCGAGCTCGCGCAGCGGACCGAGGATGGCCAGGCCGACCTCGTTGCTCGGCACCTCCGCGGCACCGCTGGCGCGGATGGCGTCCTCGACCTGCTGGGCGAGGAGCTTGAGCTGGTCCTCGTCGACCGGCCGGCCTTGGCAGGCCCGCCGGACGCCGGCGACGACCTTGCTGCGGTTGAACGGCTCGCTGACGCCGTTGCGCTTGACGACGGCGAGCACCGCCTCCTCGACGGTGGTGAACCGCCGACCGCACGCCGGGCACGAGCGACGGCGCCGGGTGGTGGCGCCCTCGTCAGCCTCGCGCGAGTCGATGACCCGGCTGTCGGCGTTGTGGCAGAACGGGCAACGCACGGTGGTTCACCTCCTTCGCCGACGAGCCCCTCACCGGCTGCCTGTGGAGCTCCCTGGGGACATCCGGTGGACGCGACGGGGAGAACCTGAGGACGGGCCTGTGGACGGGCTTACAGCTCTGTAACTACTAGATGTAGGGGAACCCTAGGACGGCGCCCACAAGATGTGCAAGTGATCGTTTGCTCGGCGTGTTCCACCCCGACACTGCGGTACGCAGGCGGAACAGCGGCCCCCAGCCGTCACAGGGGCACCGCGACGACACGCCGGAAGTCGACCCGACCGGGCCCCGAGGAACTGCCCGCGGCGACACCGAAGAAGCGCGCACGATGACACCGCTGCACCCCTCCCCCCACTGACCCCGGCGCGGGTTCCACGGTCGCCACGGCCGCCGCCACCCACGGGCGTCGGCGGCGGAGGGCACCGCGGGAGGTGCGGCACCACCGAAGGCCGCGCCGATCCGTCAGGCGCGGACGGAGCCGCCCACCCGAGGGCGCCGTGCGTGCGGCACCTGGTCGGTCAGGCGCATCGGCCGGGTGAGCAGATCGGGCTCGAGGTCTGCGGGAGGCGTCCAGCCGTGCCCGACCGCACGCCTCTCGACCGGATGGGCGGAATGCGCGGCGGGCACCCCTCTGCCGCCCGGCCGGCTGCTGCGGGCGGTCGCCGGCGCACCCGCGTCGACGGGGCGGAGGTGATCGGTGTCGGCAGCACGGTGCCGACCGACCACGGGACTCGGCGCGGTCGCCGGAGCCCGGTGGCGACCGGTCGGGGCCGCCGGCGCGGACGAGGCCGTCACCCCCTGGACCGCGTCGCTCTCGGGCGCGCGTCGACGGCCGCCCGTGCGAGAGGTGGCCGACTGCACCCCACGACTGTCCCGCACCAGCGGGAGGCTGGCCGTCGCGTCCGGGTCCGTCGACGGAGCAGCTCCCGGCATGGCGGCCGCTTGCGCAGGCACCGCCTGCGTCGCGGGGGGCGAGACCGAGGACGCGGGCTCTGGCAGCCGTACCGCGGCCAGCTCGGTCCACGTCATCTGCTCGACACCGTCCGACACGACCCGGACCCACATCTGGCACGCGCCCGCGTCATCGTGCCGCCACCCCAGCAGCTCCCCCGCCCGCCAGGCCCCTGCCTGGTGGACCTCGACGACCTGGGGCTGGCGGGTGAACACCGCGGCGCGGTTCTCCATGACGCTGGACACCCAGTAACCGTAAGCGGGTGACGAGCACGGACCGTGAAGACGCCCACACGGAGGGTTGACGAAGTCGGCGACCGAGCTTGTGAATCTCTTGTTGCGGCCCACCGAAGCGCGTCCGCCGGGGCGGATCAGGGCAGCACCAACACCTGGCCGGGCCTGATCGCAGCGCTCTCGAGCCGGTTCAGCTGCCGGATGTCGACGACGACGTCGCGCACGTCCCGCCCCCCGGCCGCCGCACCCGCGATGGACCACAGCGTGTCACCCGGCTCCACGATGACCTTGGTCGTCCCCATGAGCTCGAGCGCGTCACCGTCATCGCCGAGGACGGCGCCGCCCAGCGCGACGACACCCAGGCCGAGGAGCAGCACGACCACCGCGACCACGCGCCGTCCTCGTGCCGTCAACCGGAGCGGGGGCAGCGACTCCGCCGCCGGACCGATCGCCGGACGACCGGTCGCCGGCCGCCGGACCCACCCCGCCCCGTCACCCGGCAGCCCCGGATCGGCGCGAGGTGCGACGGCATCTGCGTAGGCGCGGGGCGGCGGCAGCACCCTGTGGTGCCGGGCGGGCGCGGTCGCGGACCGCCCCCCGCACACATCGGCCGACATCTCTCCGCGGACCCGCAGCGCAGCAGCGCTGTTCATGCTCCCTGCCCTCCCGACCGGCACCTCGCCGGCCCGAACACATGTTCGATTCGAACGCCTGTCCGATGTCTACCGGAAGCGACCGACAGAAGCGATGCGACACGGAGAACTTTCGAACGTGTGTTTGAACTGGTCGGCGATCAGCGCTACCGTTCACGCGACGACGACGGGCGAGCGCTGCACGGGCAGCCGGCGAGGAGGAGACGTGGCGGACTCGAACGGGACCTCCGGCGGCGGGCGAGGCACCCGGAAGGCGGCCCCCGATGCGAGCGGTACCGCCTCGGTGCGGGCGTTCCCCGATCGCACGGCCGACGGTGACGGCCTCACCCAGCGCCAGCGGCGCGTCCTCGAGGTGATCCGCGACTCGATCGACCGCCGGGGCTACCCGCCCTCGGTCCGCGAGATCGGCGAGGCCGTGGGGCTGTCGTCGGCGTCCTCGGTCGCCCACCAGCTCTCGGTCCTGCAGAAGAAGGGGTGGCTGCGGCGCGACCCCAACCGCCCGCGCGCACTCGACGTCCGACTGCCGGGGGATGCCGGCCGCAGCACGGCCGCCCACGTCGAGCCGCCCGTGATCGGCGACGGCGAGCAGGCCTCCGCCCCGACCTACGTCCCGCTCGTCGGCCGGATCGCCGCCGGTGGGCCGGTGCTGGCCGAGCAGGCGGTGGAGGACGTCTTCCCGCTGCCCCGCGAGCTCGTCGGCGAGGGAACGGTCTTCATGCTCAAGGTGGCCGGCGACTCGATGGTCGAGGCCGCGATCTGCGACGGCGACTGGGTCGTCGTCCGCCAGCAGCCCACTGCCGAGAACGGCGAGATCGTCGCCGCGATGATCGACGGCGAGGCGACGGTCAAGACCTACAAGCGGCGCGACGGCCACGTCTGGCTGCTGCCGCACAACCCGGCGTACGAGCCCATCCCCGGCGACGAGGCGACGATCCTCGGCCGGGTCGTGAGCGTCCTCCGACGGGTCTGAGCCACTGACGTCGATGGCCGGCCGGGGGGACTCCCCCGGCCGGCCATCGACGTCTGTGGGGACGATCAGCGCCGCAGGTAGTCGCCGTCCCGCTTCTCGAAGAACGCCCGCAGCGCCTCCTGGTGGTCAGAGGTGCGGAACATCTCGAGGAAGCGCTTGGTCTGCAGCGCTTGCCCCTGCGCGAAGTCCATCTCGAACGCCCCGGTGACGGCCTCCTTGGTCACCTCCACCGACAACGGCGCGCGGGTGGCGATGCGCTGGGCCTTCGCGAGCGCCGCGGGCATGAGGTCGCCGGGCTCGTGCACCTCGGTCACCAGTCCCCAGTTGAGCGCCTGCTGGGCCGTGTAGCGGGCGCCGGTCAGCAGGATCTCCTTGGCCGGCCCCAGCCCGATGACGCGCGGCAGACGCCAGAAGCTGACGATGAGGCCCACGTTGACACCCGCGGCCACGAAGAACGCCTCCGTCGATGCGATGCGGATGTCACAGCAGAGCGAGAACTCCAGGCCGCCGCCGATCGTGGCCCCGTTGATGGCGGCGATCACGGGTGCCCGGAAGTTCTGCACGCCGTTGAGCACCCGGCTGAATTCGGCGAGGTAGTCGGTCAGCTGCTCGTCGCTCATGGACTGGTCCTCGCCCAGGTGCGCTCCCGCGGTGAAGGCCCGGCCCTCGCCGGTGATCACCAGGCACCGGACGTTCTCGTCGGCGTCCAGGATGTCCAGCGCCTTCATGAACGACCGCCGGCTCTCCCAGCTGAAGGTGTTGGAGGGCGGGCTGTCCAGCGTGAGGACGGCGATGTGCGGGGTCTCGTAGCGCAGGTGGACGCCGCTGCCGACGTCGGTGGTGGTCACGGTCATGCTGCTTCCTCCGGGGGTGTGTTGAGTGCGACGGACGGGTCGCGGCGGGACCGCCGCGTGGATTCGCCGGGCTTGCGGTCGAGCAGGCGCATCGCGATGACGGTCACCACGATGTTGATCAGCAGGATCACCACGGAAAGCGCACCGACCCGCTGGTAGAGCGACTCGCTCGCCAGGTTGTAGAGCACCGTGGCGACCGTCGGATTGGCGCCGGTGTAGAGGAACACCGACATCTCCAGCTCCCGGAAGAGGAGCACGAAGTTGAGCAGACCCGCCGCCAGCAGTGAGGGCCGCAGCAGCGGAACGGTGATCCGGCGCCAGGTGCGCGCCCAGGAGGCGCCCAAGCTGCGGGAGGCCTCCTCCACCTCCGCACCGATCTGACCCATGCCGGCGTGGACGTAGGCGAACGTCAGCGGCAGTGCGCTGCCCGTGTAGGCGATCAGCAGGATCGTCAGCGTCCCGCCCAGCCCGAACGGCTGGGCGGCGTAGGCGATGATCAGCCCGATGCCGAGGACCGCCCCCGGGAAGGCCAGCGGCGCGGCCATGGCACCGACAATCACCGCGTTGCTGCGCGCCTTGGTGCGGTGCACCAACCACGAGGCGAGCAGCGCCACTGCCAGGGCCAGCACCGTGCCGCCGATGGCCAGCAGGAAGCTGTTGCCCATGGCTGCGGCGATGAGGGGCCTGCCGAAGACCTCCTCGTAGTTGCCGGTCAGGGTGAAGTTGTCCCACCCGAGCGGGCGGCCCAGGGCCTTGCGGAACGACGTCACCAGCAGCATGCCGAACGGCAGGACCAGGCTCAGCACCACGACCGCCGCGCAGAACGCCACCGCCACGTAGCGACCGGCGCCCAGGTGCGTGAGGTCCTGCCGGCCCGGCTTGCCCCCGATGACGGTGAACTTCCTGCCGCCCACGATCTTGCGCTGGATCAGCAGCAGCGCCGCGATGATCACGAGGATCGGCACGGAGATCACCGCCGCCACCTCGATCCGCGGCGGGAACTGCATGAGGCTCAGCAGCACGGTCGGGATGGTCTGGAACCCGGTCGGGGCGCCGAGGATCGCCACCGGGCCGAAGATGATCGCCGAGGAGACGAACACCAGGATGGAGCCGGCGATGAGGGCCGGCGCGATGACAGGGAACGTCACCGTCCGCAGCACCCGCCAGCGGGAGGCGCCGAGGCTCGCCGCGGCCTGTTCCAGGGCGGGGTCGATGCCATCGAGGGCCGCCGACACCGGCAGGAAGACCAGCGGGTAGAGGAACAGCGCCAGGACGAAGATGATCCCCCACGGCGTGAAGATGTTGAACGGCGACTCCCCCAGGCCGAACAGCGACATCAGCGCGGTGTTGAGCACGCCGTTGCGCGGCCCCAGGAGGAGCACCCAGCCCAGCGCGGCGATGAAGCTGGGGGCCGCGAAGGTGAGGACGGCGCTGCCACGGAAGAACCGCCGCATCGGCATGTCCGTGCGCACGGTGAACCAGGCCAGCGGAAGGCCGACGACGAGGCTGCCCAGCACCGTGCCGCAGGCGATCCAGACCGAGTTGCGGATCGCTTCGAGCAACTGCGGCTCGGAGGCCAGCAACCCGTAGTTCGACAGCGTGAGGCCGCCGTCGTCGGCCACGAAGCTCTGCCCGAACACCTGCGCGATCGGATAGCCGACCAGGGCCAGCAGCGTCAGCACCCACACCAAGCGCATGGCGCGCTCGAACCCGGTCGACCGACGGCGCCGCGGCGCCCGGCCGGAGGGCGGCCCCCCGGCCGGGCCGGAGGCCGACCCCTCGCGCGGATCGGCGCCCGGGACCGTCGAGGTCGCGGAGCGGCTCAGGGTCACGGCCCGCTCCCCTCGCCCGGGCCGGCGGGAGCGCCGGCCCGCACCGCGTCCGTGCTCACCGGTTGAACAGCTCGGCGAATCGGGCCACCACCTGGTCTCCGCGGGCAGCGATCTCGTCGAGGTCGGCGGGAAGCAACGTGGCGTCGGAGAGGTCGGCTCCCTCGGCCGGCTGCGGAGCTCCCTCGAGCACGCTCCGTCCGCCGAGCTCGACCAGCGCGTTCTGATAGTCCTCGCTGAGCTGGTACTGCATCAGGAGTTTCGCGGCGTTGGGCCTCGGGGCGTCGGCGAGCATGGCGAGCTCGCTGGTGAAGGTCGGGACGCCGTCCTCCATGAAGGCGATCGCCAGCGGCTCCCCCTCCTCGGCCGCACTGATCACCGCAGACTCGATCGCCGGGACGCCGATGTCGGCCTCGCCGGTCAGCACCAGCTGGGCGAGAGCCAGGCTGCTGTCGGTGACGATCACCTCGCGCTCGGACAGCTGCTGGAGCCACTCCTCCCCGTACAGACCGGTGAGCGTCGTGTAGAACGCGAGCGCGGTGCCCGAGGCCCCCGGGTCGGCGCTCACGATCGTGCCCTCGGCCGAGGACGCGAACTCCTCCCACGTGGTCGGCAGGTCGGCAGGATCGGTGCTGGCGCCGTTGTACATGATCCCGAGCGGCACGAGGCTGTAGGGCACCTGCGGGTTGTCGGGGTTGTCGAGGCCGTCGATGATCTCGTCGGCATTGGGGATCTCGGGGTCGGCGATGATGCCCTCGTCCGCCCACTGCTGCAGCGTGTCCGGGTCGGTGAGGCTGACCACGTCGGCGTTGAGGGAACCGCTCGCCAGCTCCGCGGAGACGGAGTTGGCGACCGAGCCGGAGTCCTCCCGGGTGAAGGTCACGTCGATGTCGAAGAGCTCCTGCATCCGCTGCTGGAGCAGCTCGACCCCGGGACGGGTGTGCCCGCCGGCGTAGATCACGACTCCGCCCTCCTCCTGGGCGGCGGCGATGAGCTCTTCGCTGATGCCGTCGATGCCGGCGGCTTCCGCGCCCCCCTCGCCGCCCCCGGCGGCCGGCTCGGAGCCGTTGCCGCATCCGGCGAGGAGGACGGCGGACAGGGGAACGGCGAACAGGGCATTCCTGCGGCGGGCGGTGGGACGAGTCGACACGGTGCCTCTTCTCGGACGGACGGGCGCGGACGGTGGACGGACGGCGGAGCGACGGATCCCGGTCACGCGGCGGACCGCCGGGCCGGAGCTGGGGCGGGCGTGGCGCCCCCGGTGGCCGAGGGGCCCGGTCGGTGGTCGTCCCGGCCGGGGACGGAGGCGCCCGGGCCGTCGCTGACGATGGCGACCGCGGTGCCGTCCACCTCCACGACGACGTCCTGGCCGGCGTCGAACCGGCCCAGGCTGGGGCCCGTGGCCTTCAGCGGCTCGGCGAGGCCGGGCAGGTCGACGGCGTACTGCACGTGGTCCCCGAAGAACAGCGCCTCGCTGACCCGCGCGCCCCCGGCCGCGCCGGCGGATCCGGACGTGAGCCGGAGGTCGACCGGCCGGATCGACACCGACACCTCGTCGCCCGCCTGCAGGGCCACGTCCGCCGATCGGGGGGCGGTCACCGTGATCCCCCCGGGCAGCCGGAGGGGGACGCCGTCGGCGGACGGCGGACCGCACACGGTGGCGGGCAGCAGGTTCGTCGCGCCCAGGGCCCGGGCGACGAAGCCGGTCCGCGGCCGCCGGTAGACCTCCTCGGGTGCCCCGACCTGGACGATGCGACCGGCGTGCATGACCACCAGCCGGTCGGCCAGCGACAGGGCCTCCGCTTGGTCGTGGGTGACGTAGACCATCGTGACCCCGAGCGACCGGTGGATCCGCTTGATCTCCGAGCGCATCTCCTCGCGCAGCCGGGTGTCCAGGTTGGACAGCGGCTCGTCGAGCAGCAGCAGGGCCGGGTCGTTGACCAGGGCGCGGGCGAGGGCGACCCGCTGCTGCTGACCGCCGGAGAGCTGGTGGGCGTAGCGGTCGGCGAGACCGTCCAGCTGGACCATGGCCAGCGCCTCGTCGGTCCGGCGGCGGACCTCCGGCCGACTCACCTTCGCCGTCGTCGGCCCGTAGCCGACGTTCTCCCGCACGCTGAGGTGCGGCCAGAGGGCGTAGCTCTGGAACACGACCGACATCTGGCGGCGCTCCGGCGGGATGAACATGCGGGGTCCGGCCAGCACCTTGTCCCGCAGCCGGATCTCCCCGGCGTCCGGGCGTTCGAAGCCGGCGATCATGCGCAGGCAGGTGGTCTTGCCGCAGCCACTGGGCCCGAGCAGGACGACGGCCTCGCCCTCCTCGATGGTCAGGTCGACCTGATCGACCACCGGTGCGGCGCCGAAGCTCTTGGTCAGTCCGGACAGGACGAGGTGGGTCACGCGGGAACCTCCGTCGGATCGAGAGGGCTGGATCCCGCGCCGGGCGCCGGGCGGGCGTGGTCGTCGTCGGGCGGGGTCGTCACGAGGACACCGGCGGCGAGGAGTTCGTCGATCTCCGCGGCGGGCATCCCGGCCTCGGCCAGCACCTCGCGGCTGTGCTGGCCGAGGAGGGGGGCCGGGCGGCGGATCGTCGACGGGGTGCCGGAGAGCTTCACCGGCGCACCGATGTGGCGGACGGTGCCCATCCGGGGGTGCACGGTCTCGACGAGCATGTCCCGCGCCTGCACGTGCGGATCGGCGTAGACCTGCTCGATGTCGTAGAGGGGACCGCTGGGCACCCCCGCCGCGTGCAGCACCTCGAGCCACTCGGCGGTCGTCCTCCGCCGCAGCGTCGCCGCCAGTTCGCCGGCCAGCTCGAAGCGGTACTCCATCCGCGCGGGGTTGGTCGCGAACCGCGGGTCCCGCAGCAGGCGCTCCATCCCGAGGGCGGAGCACAGACGTTCCCAGTTCCGGTCGTTGGCCGCACCGATGGCGATGAATCCGTCCGCCGTGGGCAGCGCCTCGTAGGGAGCCGACAGCCGGTGCGCCGACCCCATCGGCCGGGCGACGTCGCCCAGGCTGAAGAACATCGCCGTCTCCCAGACGGTGTAGGCGATCCCCGCCTCCAGCAGTGAGGTGTCTACGAACTGCCCCTCCCCCGTCCTCAGCCGGTGGATGTAGGCCGACAGCACGCCGTACGCGCCGAACACCCCGGCGTTCAGGTCGCAGATGGGGACGCCGACCTTGGCCGGCGGCCGCCCGGGCTCACCGGTCATGCTCATCAGCCCGCTCATCGCCTGGGCGATGAGGTCGTAGCCGCCGCGGCCGGCGTACGGGCCCGTCGCGCCGAAGCCGGAGATGGAGCAGTAGACGAGCGCCGGGTTCGCGGCCCGGAGCTCCTCCTGCCCGAGCCCGAAGCGGTCCAGCAGCCCGGGGCGGAAGTTCTCCACGAGCACGTCGGCGTCCCTGGCCAACCGCCGGACGACCTCGGCACCGCGGGGGTCCTTCAGGTCGACGGCGATGCCGCGCTTGTTGCGGTTCATGGCGTTGAACGCCGGCGAGTGCTCCACGTCCGGGCCGCGGGACATCCGGCGGGTGTCGTCCCCACCTCCGGGCCGCTCGATCTTGATGACATCGGCGCCCATGTCGGCCAGCAGCATGGAGCAGTACGCCCCCGCCATGACCTGGGTGAGGTCGAGGACCCGCACGCCCGAGAGGGCGCCTGGAGGGACCTGGTGCGACACGTGCATCTCCCGACCGCCCTGGCGGCGCGCGCTGTGCCACTGTGTGGCACACTTTGCCGTGCAGTGGCACGAAGTGGTGCGCGCCACAGTAGGTCGGAGTAAAGGTGGCGTCAATCACATGAGGTCGGTATCCGTCGCGCTGGCTATCCTGGAGGCGGTCTCGGAGCTGCAGCCGGTCGGCGTCAGCGACCTCTCCCGGTCCATGCAGCTCCCCAAGTCGACGGTCCAGCGCATGCTGCTGACGCTCGGGGACCTGGGGTGGATCCGCGCCGGCGCCGAGGAGCCCACGCGCTGGTCGCTCACCGCCAAGGCCCAGGCCATCGGGTCACGGCACCGGGGCGACGAGGAGATCCGGCGCGTCGCGCTGCCGGCGATGCACCGGCTCTCTGCGGCGACCGGTGAGACCGTGCACCTGTCCGTCCCGGAGGACCGCCGGATCGTCCTGCTCGACAAGATCGACGGCGTCCACCCGGTGCGGACGCACACCTCCGTCGGGCACGGCGCACCCCTCCATACGACGGCGTCCGGGAAGGCGGCCCTGGCCGCGATGCCCGAGCCGCGGGCCGCAGCCCTGCTGCGCGCGGCGCCGCTGGAGGCGCTCACGCCGCACACCGACACCGACCCGGAGGCATTGCTCCGGGAGCTGCCGCGCGTGCGCCGGCAGGGCTACGCGGTCACGGTCGGGACACGGCATCCGGACATCGCCGCCGTCGGGGCCGCCATCCTGGACCGCGCGGGCCTGCCGGTGGCGACCCTGAGCCTGTCCCTGCCCTCCCAGCGCTTTCCCCGGCGCCTGTGGCCGGTACTCGGCGAGCAGGTCACCAGGGCTGCGGAGGAGTGCAGCCGGCAGCTCGGCTGGCGGCCGGAGGCCTGACGGGTCAGGACCGGCGGCGCAGCCGTCCGGTCAGCCAGACCACGACGGTCGCCACGGTCGCCGCGATCAGGGCCGCGGCGATGGGCGACCGGTCCGAGCCGGTGGTCAGCTCGGCGAAGGATGGGAGCGGCACCTCCGCGGGCGCCGGGCCCGACGCGGCAGCCCGGGCCGGCAGGGGCACCACGGTGACGGCGCTGGGCAGACCTTCGCTGGCGACCACCAGCGCCTGATTGTCGGCCGTGAAGCTGATGGCCTCGCCCTGGGGTGACTCCGGCAGCGCCACCCGCACCGGCTCCCCGGCCAGCGCGCCGACGACGTCGGATCCGGTCAGGGGCCAGACGTAGGCGTCGGTGTAGGTGCGGAGCGCCAGGGCGCTGCCGTCCGCCGCGACCGCACCGCCGGTGATCAGGAGCTGCCCGGCCCGGCCCACCGGCCCGCCCGGGGTCCCGGTCAGCGTGACGTTCACCGAGCCCACCCGCTCCATCGGCACCGTGCCGCCGTCCACCAGCGCTGCGGCGGGACGGTAGACGCCGCTGGCCCCGAGGACCTCCTTGGTGACGAGGTACGGCGTCCCGTCCGGCGCCAGGAGCAGCGCCTCGGCGTCGTGCGCGCCGTCGGGGTAGGTCAGCCGGTGCAGCGCCGTCGTGCCGTCGGGCCGCAGGACGTGCAGGGCCACGGTCGGGCGGACGGAGCCGTTGTCCCCGATGTCGGCCACCCAGACGCTCCCGTCGGGCGCCACGCCGAGGTCCTCGGGGTCGAAGGGGTCGACCACCCCGGTCTGGACGTCGACGACCGCGCACGAGGAGTCCAGCCCGTAGACGGTGACCTGCTCGCCGCCGTCGTTGAGCGCGAGCATCTGCTCCCCCACGACCACCAGCCCCGAGAGCTCGGCGAGCCGTGGGTCGGCGATCGAGCACCGGACCTCCGGCGCCGGCGCGGTCGGCGCCTCCGCGAGAGCCGGAGCGTGAGCGAGCACCACCACGCCGCCGGCCAGGGTGCTCGCGACGACGAGCCGGCACCTCCGGGCGCGGTCAGGAACGGGGACGGCCTGCTCGGGCACGTACCCAGCGTGACAGAACCATCTCGTCCAGTGCATGAACCACGCCCAACAGGACGATCCCGACGGCTGCGCCCACGACCGCGTCGGTGATCCAGTGGAAGTCCAGCGACACCATGGCCACGCCGGTGGCGACCGGCCCGACCACGCTCAGCCACCAGAAGGTCCGCTGCACCGCGGCCGGCAGACCGTACTCGACCGCCTGCCAGCGGGCGACACCCCACATGAGCACCGCGTTGGCGACGTGGCCCGAGGGGAACGAGACGCCGTCGGAGTGGAAGAAGTAGGACCCGGGGAACGCCGGGGCCGTGCGGCCGAGACCGTGCTTGATCGCGTAGACCCCGGCGGTCAGCAGCCCCAGGGCGAGGAGCACCCGGGCGGCCGGCAGCCAGGCCCCCCGCCGCCAGAAGAGGTAGCCGATCAGGACGGCGAGCACGACGAGGATCGTCACGCGCCCGCCGATCTGGGTGACCACCCAGACCGCCGGGTAGCCGGTGGTGTCCCGCAGCCCCCAGTCGCTGACGATCTCGGACACCCGCAGGTCCAGCCGCTCGGACGGGCCGTGGGCCAGCAGGTCGGCCGAGAGCAGCACACCGACCAGCAGCGCCGCGACGACCAGCCACCACGGCGGACGGCCGACCGGGACGACGGGGGCGGCGCGCGGTGCATCGATCACCCGCACCGCGCCTCTGGTCACGCCGCCACGGTACCGGCCCGTGACCGGATCGTGATCCGCGACGGTCGACGCGTCGCGCTCAGCCGACCGGGACCGCGAACTCCTCGAGCAGCGCCGCCAGGGCGCCGTCGACCCGGGCCGTGAGCCGTGTCCCGCTGGCCTCGTGGAGCTCGCCGAGCACCTCGCCGTCGCGGTGCACCCGGGCCACCAGGTCACCGCGCTCGTAGGGCACGAGCACGTCGACGTCGACGTCGGGGTGCGGGAGCCGCTCGGCCACCAGCCTGCGCAGCGTGTCGATGCCGACCCCCGTGCGCGCGGACACCCAGACCGCACCCGGCAGGGCCTGCCGGAGCATGAGGATGTCCTCCTCGCTCATCGCGTCGACCTTGTTGACCACGATCAGCTCGGGCACCGCGGCGGCGTCGATCTCGTTCAGCACCACGCGCACCGCGTCGATCTGGCCGAGCGGATCGGGGTCGGAGCCGTCGACCACGTGCAGCAGCAGGTCGGCCGCGGCCACCTCCTCCAGCGTGGAGCGGAAGGCGTCCACGAGCTGGTGGGGCAGGTGGCGCACGAAGCCGACGGTGTCGGTCAGCGTGTACTCCCGGCCGTCGGGCGACTGAGCCCGGCGGACCGTCGGGTCGAGGGTGGCGAACAGCGCGTTCTCCACCAGCACGCCCGCGCCGGTGAGCTGGTTGAGCAGGCTGGACTTGCCGGCGTTGGTGTACCCGGCGATCGCGACGCTCGGCGTCGCGTTGCGGTCGCGGCTGGAGCGCTGGGTGGCCCGGGCGGTCGCCATGCCGGCGATCTCGCGCCGCAGCTTGCTCACGCGGGCCCGGATGCGCCGCCGGTCGGTCTCGATCTTCGTCTCACCCGGACCGCGGGTACCGATGCCGCCACCGCCGGCGACCCGGCCACCGGCCTGCCGGGACATGGACTCACCCCAGCCGCGCAGCCGCGGCAGCATGTACTGCATCTGGGCGAGCTCGACCTGCGCCTTGCCCTCCCGGCTGGTCGCGTGCTGGGCGAAGATGTCGAGGATCAGCGCTGTCCGGTCGACCACCTTGACCTTGAGCACCTTCTCCAGCTGGTTGAGCTGGCCGGGCGTGAGCTCGCCGTCGCAGATCACGGTGTCGGCGCCGGTCGCGGCCACGATGTCGCGGATCTCGGCCGCCTTGCCCGAGCCGACGTAGGTGGCGGCGTCGGGCTTGTCGCGGCGCTGGCTGACGGCCTCGAGCACCTGCGAGCCGGCCGTCTCGGCGAGGGCGGCGAGCTCGGCCAGCGAGCGGTCGGCGTCGGCCTGGGTGCCCTCGGTCCACACCCCGACGAGCACGACGCGCTCGAGCCGCAGCTGCCGGTACTCGACCTCGGTGACGTCGGCGAGCTCGGTGGAGAGGCCGGCCACCCGGCGCAGCGCGCCGCGCGCCTCGAGCGCGTAGGAGCCGGTCGTGTCGTCGGCCTCGTCCCACCGCCCGGCAGGGGCAGGGCGGGTCTCGAGCTCGGCCTGCTCGTCGACGGGCAGGGCATCGGGGGCGGTCGTCATCGTCTCCAGCGTGGCACGGTCCTTCGGCGAAAGCACCTGAGTTGTCATCGCCCTGTGCAACGCACGAGCCGCCCGCATGCATCCCGACCGACGGCGGGTGGCGGCACGGCGGTGGCGGACGGCCGTGCCCGGACGCCCCTGGGCCGGCCGGCGCCGGCCCCGGTGACCGGGGTCAGCCCTGCAGCCACTCCGGGCACAGGACGCCGGCCGAGACCAGGACGGCCGGGCCGCTGAGCACCGTCGTCGCGGACGTCACGCGCACCGACAGGCGGCCGCCGGGGACGTCGACGACGACCGTGCCCTCGGTCGCGCCCTCGGCCCGCAGCGCCGCATAGGCCGCGGCGCACGCGCCGGTCCCGCACGACCGCGTCTCCCCCACCCCGCGCTCGGAGACCCGCAGCCGCACGTGGACGCCCGCCTCGAGGACGTTGACGATCTCGACGTTGACCCCCTCGGGGAACAGCGCCGGGTCGAACGCGGGCGTGCCGGTCAGATCGAGCTGCTCGACGGGCACGTCGGTGAGGCAGGCCAGGTGGGGGTTGCCCATGCTGACCGCGACGCCGTCGAAGGTCCGGCCGTCGAGCTCCGCCGAGCCCTCGCCGAAAAGGCGGGCGGGACCCATGTCCACCCAGTAGCCGCCCTCGGCGCCGGCCCCGACGCGCCGGGCGCCCCCGCGGGTGCCGACCAGCAGACCGTCGGTGCATGCCTGGCGGTCGACGAGTCCCTCGGCGACCAGCGCATGCAGGAACAGCCGGATGCCGTTGCCGCACATCTCGGCGTAGGAGCCGTCGGCGTTGCGGTGGTCCATGAACCACTCGCAGCGGCCGAGGTCGTCACCCAGGACGTCCGCCGCATCGGGCACGTGCGCGCTGCGCACCAGCCGCAGCACGCCGTCCCCGCCCAGGCCGGTCCGGCGCTCGCACAGCCGCTGGACCATCGCGGCGTCCAGGCGGTCGCCGGCCCACACGTCGCCATCGGGGTCGGGCAGGACGACGAAGTCGTTCTCGGTGCCGTGGCCGATGAGCACGCGGGGCGGGGAGGTCACCGGTCGATCGTAGGCGCGGTGATCAGCGCGGCCGCGGCGTCGGCCAGGTCGGCCCGCGCCGCGTCGAACCACGTCGTGGTGGCGTCCCGGCGGAACCAGGAGCGCTGCCGGCGGACGAACCGGCGGGTCGTGGTGACGGTGCGCTCGCGCGCCTCCTCGGCGGACAGGACGCCGTCGAACTGCGCCAGCACCTGGGCGTAGCCGAGCGCGCGCGAGGCCGTCGGCCCCTCGCGGAGCCCGTCGGCGGCCAGCGCCGCGACCTCGTCGACGAAGCCCGCGGCCCACATGCGCTCGACCCGTGCGGCGACCCGGGCGTCGAGCTCCGCGGGCTCGCGGTCCAGCCCCAGCACCACGGCCGGGTAGTGCGGGCGTGGCTCGGGCAGCTCTGCACGGAACGGCCCGCCGGTCAGCTCGATGACCTCCAGGGCGCGCACGATCCGCCGTCCGTTGCTCGGCAGGACGGCCGCAGCGGCCGCGGGGTCGAGCGCGGCGAGCCTGGCGTGCAGCGCGGCCGGCCCCTCGGCGGCGAGCTCGCCTTCCAGCCGGGCGCGCACCGCCGGGTCGGTGCCCGGGAAGTCCAGCTCGTCGAGGACGGCGCGCACGTACAGCCCCGAGCCGCCGACGAGCAGCGGCAGCCTGCCGGCGGCCCGCAGCCGGTCGATCTCGGCCCGCGCGCGGCGGCGGTACCCGGCCACCGACGCGGGCTCGCGCACGTGCCACAGGTCGAGCAGGTGGTGCGGCACCCCGCCTCGTTCGGCGAGGTCGGGCTTGGCGGTGCCGATGTCCATGCCGCGGTAGAGCTGCATCGAGTCGGCGTTGACCACCTCGCCGCCCAGCCGCCGGGCCAGCTCGACGGCGAGCGCGGTCTTGCCGGTGGCCGTCGGACCGACGACCGCGACGACCGGCGGCGCGGTCGGTGCCACGGGTTCGCTGCCGCGGGACGCTCCGCTCACGCCACCACCCAGTCGGCGACCGGGTAGCCCACCCCGAACGGTGCGGCGTCGTGGCGCAGCCGGGCGGTGACGTGCCGGCCGGCGAGCGCGGCTCCCACCGCGCGCCAGACGGGCACGCCGGCGGCGAGCAGGCGTTCCCCGTCCCCCGGGTCCAGCGTCGCCAGCGCGGCGGCGTCCCCCGTGGCGAGGGCGGTCGCGACGGCGGCGTCGAACGGCTCGGCAGCGGGGTCCAGGTAGCCGGGGGCCTTGACCGTGCGCCGCGCCGAACCGTCGCCCATCGCCAGCACGCCGACCGTGGGCGGCAGGTCGCGCAGCAGCTGCCCCACGTCGGCCGGGCCGACGCCGAGGCGGTTGCCGGCGAACGCCACCTGGTCGAGCAGCCAGGCGCCCACCGCGTGCGCCGTCGGCAGCCGGTGCCCGCCCGGCCGCGGCCGGCCGTCGAAGGGCAGCTCGAGGTCGACGCCGAAGCCGCGGAGGTCGCCGCTGTCCCCGGCGCCGAACCGCTCGCCCGGCACCGCGCCCGGACCGACGACCACGACCACCTCGGGCCGGGCGCCGAGCAGGGCGGTGACCGCCTCGACGCAGGCCGCCCGCAGGGCCGCGGTCTCCGGCGAGGGCCGCCCCTCCACCGCCGGGACCAGCAGCGGCGGGCACGGGCAGAACGCGACGGCGGCCGACGGACGAGGCGCCCGGGCCGGGACACCGCCGGGGAGAGAGGTCACGGCAGCAGTGTCGCCGATGCGACGTGGGACACTGCCGGACGTGTCGAGCACGGACGACCCCGGCAACGGGGTGCAGCAGGCCGCTCCGCCGATTGCGGAGACCACCGAGACCCCCGCCCCCGAGGTGGCGACGCCGACCGGCGGCTCCGACGCGGTGACCCCCGCGGCCGGTACGCCGGCGGCGCCGGCGCCCGCGGACGCGGCGCTCCCCGACCCCGCCGGGGAGCCGGGACCGCCGGCGGTCCCCTCACCGGCGCCCGCTCCGGCGCCGCCCGCCGCCCCGGTGGAGACCGTGGTCAGCGACCCGGCGCAGTGGGGCCGCGTGGACGAACAGGGCACCGTCTTCGTGCGCACCACCGACGGCGAGCGCGAGGTCGGCTCCTGGCAGGCCGGGGACGCCGAGGCCGGGCTGGCCCACTACGGCCGCCGCTACGACGACCTCGCCACCGAGGTGTCGCTGCTCGAGGCCCGGCTCAAGGCGCACACCGGCAACCCCGGGGAGATCAAGGCCAAGGCGGAGGGGCTGGCCGGGTCGATCCCGGCCGCCGCCGCCGTCGGTGACCTGGAGGGCCTCGCCGCCCGGGCCCGCGCCATGGTGGCGACCGCCGAGGCCGCCGCCGTGGAGTACCGGGCCGAGAAGGCCGCCGCCCGCGCGGCGCAGGTGGCGCGCAAGGAGGCGCTGGCGGCCGAGGCCGAGCAGATCGCCGCCGAGTCGACGTCGTGGAAGGCCGCCGGTGACCGCCTCAAGGCGATCGTCGAGGAGTGGAAGACCATCCGCGGCATCGACCGGAAGACCGACGACGCGCTGTGGCAGCGCTTCGCCGCCGCCCGGGACGCCTTCGGCCGCCGCCGCGGCGCCCACTTCGCGCAGCTCGACGCCCAGCGCGGCGAGGCCCGCGCAGCCAAGCAGGAGCTGATCACGGAGGCGCAGCGGCTGTCGACGTCGACCGAATGGGGCGCCACCAGCGCCGCCATGCGCTCGCTGATGGACCGCTGGAAGGCGGTGCCGCGCACCGGCCGGGACGGCGACGACGACCTGTGGAAGCAGTTCCGGGCCGCGCAGGACGTCTTCTTCGGCGCCCGCGCCGAGCAGGACAAGGCGCGTGACGCCGAGCAGGTCGCCAACCAGCAGGCGAAGGAGGAGCTGCTGGCCGAGGCCGAGCAGCTCGACCCGGGCAAGGACCTGCGGGGTGCGCAGAACGCGCTGCGGAAGATCCAGGAGCGCTACGACGCCATCGGGCACGTGCCGCGCGCCGTCATGCGCCAGCTCGAGGACCGCATGACGGCCGTGGAGCAGAAGGTCCGCGGCGCCGCCGACGCCGGCCGGGTGCGCACCGCCCCGGAGAACCCGATGGTCGCCTCGATGCGGGCCGCCGTCACCAAGGCCGAGGAGCAGCTGGCCAAGGCCGAGGCAGCGGGCGACGAGCGCCGGATCGACGAGGCGCAGGCCAACCTGGCGACCCGCCGGGAGTGGCTCGCCGAGGCAGAGAAGTCCGCCCGCCGGTAGGCACCCAGGCATAGGAAGCTTTACCTGCGCTTCTGCTCGCGCTCCCGTAGGTAGAGCTTCCTATGCCCCCGGTTCAGCAGCCGGACGTGAGCACCGGCAGCGGGGCGGGGACGCCGATCTGCGGCATGCCGAGCGAGACGCCCGGCGTCGTGGGCTTCCGCCCTACCTCCGAAGCGTCCCCGGCCCGGGTGCGCCGGTGGGACAGCAGCGGGCCGTCGGCCACGAGGTGGTGCGGCGCAGCCTGGGTGACGACGGTCTCGACGATGTCGCCCGGCCGCACCCCGGCCATGGCCTCCCCGCCCGCCCCGAAGTGCACGAGGCGCCCGTCGCGGGCCCGGCCGGAGAGCCGGCCGCGCGCGGCGTCCTTGCTCCCCTCCCCCGCCGCGACGAGCAGCTCGACCTGCCGGCCGACCAGCTTCCGGTTCTCGTCCCAGCTGATCTCGTCCTGCAGCGCGGTGAGCCGGAGGTAGCGCTCCTGCACGACCTCCTTGGGCAGCTGCCCCTCCATCTCCGCGGCCGGCGTCCCGGGGCGCTTGGAGTACTGGAAGGTGAAGGCGCTGGCGAACCGGGCGCGCCGGACCACCTCCAGCGTCTGCTGGAAGTCCTCCTCGGTCTCGCCCGGGAAGCCGACGATGATGTCGGTGGTGATCGCGGCCTCGGGCATGGCGGCGCGGACCCGGTCGATGATCCCGAGGTAGCGCTCCTGCCGGTAGGCGCGCCGCATCCGCTTGAGGACGTCGTCCGAGCCCGACTGCAGCGGCATGTGCAGCTGGTGGCAGACCGCCGGCGTCTCGGCCATCGCGGCGATGACGTCGTCGGTGAACATCGCCGGGTGCGGGCTGGTGAAGCGGATGCGCCCCAGCCCCTCGATGCGGCCGGTGGCCCGCAGCAGGTCGGCGAACGCGCCGCGGTCGCCGAAGTCGCTGCCGTAGCTGTTCACGTTCTGGCCCAGCAGGGTCACCTCGAGCACGCCCTGGTCGACCAGCGCCTGCACCTCGGCCAGGATCTCGCCCGGGCGGCGGTCCTTCTCCTTGCCGCGCAGCGCCGGGACGATGCAGAACGTGCAGGTGTTGTTGCACCCGACGCTGATCGACACCCAGCCGGAGTGGGCCGAGTCCCGCTTGGCCGGCAGCGTGGACGGGAAGACCTCGAGCGACTCGACGATCTCGACCTGCGCCTCGGCGTTGTGCCGGGCGCGGTCGAGCAGCGCCGGCAGCGAGCCGACGTTGTGCGTGCCGAAGACGACGTCGACCCAGGGCGCGCGCCGGACGATCTCGCCGCGGTCCTTCTGCGCCAGGCAGCCGCCGACGGCGATCTGCATGCCGGGGCGGGCGTCCTTGACCGGGCGCAGGTGACCGAGGTTGCCGTACAGGCGGTTGTCGGCGTTCTCGCGCACCGCGCAGGTGTTGAGGACGACGACGTCCGCGTCGTCCCCGTCCGCGGCGGCGGCGTACCCGGCCGCCTCCAGCAAGCCGGACAGCCGCTCGGAGTCGTGGACGTTCATCTGGCACCCGTAGGTCCGCACCCGGTAGGTGCGCGCGGGGCTCTGCGCTGCGCTGCTCATGACAGGAGGAAGGGTACGTCCCGGCGGGCACAACGATTGTCATTGCTATCGACATTCGATATGGTCCGCGGCATGACGACGAGCCGCCCCTTCCTCGGCCACACCGGCACGAACCTGGGTGCCGCCGTCCTGTTCGTCGTCTCCGGTGTCGCCCTCCTGAGCGCGGTGGTGCTCCCGGTCAACCAGCTCACCCAGCCCGGCGGCAGCGTCGAGGTGGCCGTGGCCGCCCCGGACGGCGACCGGCAGCTCGACCTGGCGGGGCTGCCGGAGGGCGTGTGGGTCGTCGACTCCACGCTCGAGTCGACGCTCTTCGCCGCCGAGCTCCCGGCCGGCCTTCGCGCGCTGACGGAGCTGCCGGCCTCGCTGGGTGCGATCGCCGTCGCCGTCGGGGCGTGGCTGCTCGCCCGCGTGCTCTGGGCCATCCACGACGGGCACCCCTTCGACCGGCGCAACCCCGGGCGGCTGGCCGGCCTCGGCGCCGCCGTCGTCCTCGGCGGGCTCGTGGCTCCCATGATCGAGGGGGTGGTCGCCACCGCCGTCCTGGAGCACCTGGACCTGGCCGGCCCGGACTCCCCGCTCGTCCTCTTCAGCACCTCCCTCTCCCTGCTGCCGATCGGGCTGGCGCTCGCCCTCCTGGCCGCGGCCGAGGCGTTCCGCCGCGGCCGGGCGCTCGAGCGCGAGGTCGAGGGGATGGTGTGAGCCCGCGCCGCGACGTCCCGGCGTCCGACGAGGGTTCCACCCACCGGGTCGCCTGCCACCTGGACCGCCTGCTCGCCGAGCGGCGCATGACGCTCGTCGAGCTCTCCGAGCAGGCCGGGGTCTCCGTGGTCAACCTGTCGGTGCTCAAGAACGGGCGGGCCCGCGCCGTGCGCTTCTCCACCCTCACGGCGGTCTGCGACGCGCTGGGCTGCCAGCCGGGTGACCTCCTCTCCGTCGTCCCGGTGCGGTCACCCGAACGGGCGGACTCCGGCCGCTGACCCGCACGTGGGCCGCGTTCGTTACGCCTTCGTGATCCCACAGTGCGGGAACCGCGACCTCCCGCCCTTAGGGTCCCCAGGGTGACCAGCCGTCCGAACGGAGAGCCGCTCGTCCGCCTGTCCGGCGTGAACAAGTGGTTCGGCGAACTGCACGTCCTGCAGGACATCGACCTCGACATCGCCCGTGGCGAGGTCGTCGTCGTCATCGGCCCGTCGGGATCGGGCAAGTCCACGCTGTGCCGTGCGATCAACCGGCTCGAGCCCATCGAGAAGGGCGAGATCACCATCGACGGCGAGCGCCTGCCCGAGGAGGGCAAGGAGCTCGCCCGCCTGCGCGCCGACGTCGGCATGGTGTTCCAGAGCTTCAACCTCTTCGCCCACAAGACCGTCCTGGAGAACGTCACCCTCGGGCCGGTCAAGGTGCGCAAGAAGTCGAAGGCCGACGCCGACAAGCGGGCCCGCGAGCTGCTCGACCGGGTCGGGGTCTCCAGCCAGGCCGACAAGTACCCGGCCCAGCTCTCCGGCGGGCAGCAGCAGCGCGTCGCGATCGCCCGGGCCCTGGCCATGGAGCCGAAGGTCATGCTCTTCGACGAGCCGACCTCCGCTCTGGACCCCGAGATGATCAACGAGGTCCTCGACGTCATGGTCGGCCTGGCGAGGGACGGCATGACGATGGTCGTCGTCACCCACGAGATGGGCTTCGCCCGCAAGGCGGGCAATCGGGTGGTCTTCATGGACGGCGGCCGCATCGTCGAGGCGGCGGAACCCGAGTCGTTCTTCACCAACCCGCAGTCGGACCGCGCCAAGGACTTCCTGTCCAAGATCCTCACCCACTGAACGCACGAGACCGTCCAAGCGAGAGGACCCCCACCATGACCTTCCGGCGCACCGCTCTGGTAGCCACCCTGTCCGTCGTCGCCCTGACCGCCGCCGCCTGCGGCGGTGGCGACGAGGAGACCGCCACCGACGTCCCCGTCGCCGAGGCCCCCGAGTTCGAGGCCGGCACGACGATGGCCGAGCTCGCCGAGGCCGGCTCGATGACCGTCGGCACGAAGTACGACCAGCCCTTCTTCGGCCTCGAGGGCCTCGGCGGAGAGCTGGAGGGCTTCGACGTCGAGATCGCGAAGATCATCGCCGCCGAGCTCGGCATCGCCCCCGAGGACATCGACTGGGAGGAGACCCCCTCGTCGGTCCGCGAGGAGGTCATCGAGGGCGGCGAGGTCGACATGGTCGTCGCCACGTACACCATCAACGCGGAGCGGGCCGAGCGGATCACCTTCGCCGGGCCGTACTACGAGGCCGGCCAGCAGATCATGGTCCTCTCGGAGAACGACGAGATCACCGGCCCGGAGTACTTCACCGAGAACCCGGACGCCACCATCTGCAGCGTCCGCGGGTCGACGCCCTCGGAGCAGATCCGGCCCTACCTCGCCAACGAGGGCCAGCTGACGCTGTTCGACGAGTACTCGCAGTGCGCCGACTCGCTGAGCACCGGCCAGGTGGACGCGGTGACGACGGACAACGTGATCCTGCTGGGCTTCGTGTCGGAGTCCGACGGCGAGTTCAAGCTCGTCGGCGAGCAGTTCACCGAGGAGCCGTACGGCATCGGGATCGAGAAGGGCGACGTCGAGTTCTGCCAGTTCATCAACGAGACGCTGGCCGCCAACGAGGAGGCCTACGTCGCCGCGTGGGAGGCCACCGCGGGCCAGATCGAGGGCACCCAGACCCCCGAGCTGCCCGAGCCCAACGAGTGCGTCTGACCACCTGAACGTTCCGCGACCGGCCGGCCCACGGGCCGGCCGGTCGCGGACCCCACTTCCGATCCGTCCGCAACACCAGCGAGGGAGAGCCCGTGAGCCCGGTGTTCGAGAACTTCGGCGCCTTCGTCGACGGTTTTCTGACCTCGCTGAGCATCATCCTCTGGGCGCTGGTCGGTTCCCTGGTCCTCGGGATCGTGATCGCCGCGTGCCGGGTCTCGCCGATCCCGCCGCTGCGCGCGTTCGGCACGTTCTGGGTGACCACCTTCCGCAACACCCCGCTGACGGTGGTGCTGTTCTTCTGCGCCTTCGGGTTGCCGGAGATCGGCATCAACAACTCGTTCTTCTTCTTCGGCGTGCTCGGGCTGGTGCTCTACACGTCCGCGTTCGTCTGCGAGGCGGTGCGGTCGGGGATCAACTCCGTCCCCGCCGGCCAGGCGGAGGCGGCGCGCTCGGTCGGGCTGAACTTCACCCAGGGGCTGCGCTACGTCGTCCTGCCGCAGGCGCTGCGCACGGTGGTGCCACCGCTGGGCAGCGTCGTCATCGCGATGTTCAAGAACTCCGCCGTCGTCGGCGCCTTCGGCGTCGGGGGCGAACTCTGGGGAACCGGTCTCACGCTGACCAGCGCCCGAGGCTTCGAGACGCTGCCGATCTTCACCGGCGTCGCGATCGGCTACCTGTGCATCACACTGCCGGCGGGAGCCCTGCTGCAGGTCCTCGAGCGAAAGGTGGCGATCGCCCGGTGAGCCGGCAGGAGAGCGTGCTCTACGACGCCCAGGGGCCGAAGGCCCGGCGGCGGACCCTGATCGGCACCGGCGTCGCCGTGCTGGTCCTGTTGGGCCTGGCCTACCTGGTGGTGCAGCGGCTGGCGGAGCGGGACCAGTTCTCCATGGAGCTGTGGGGCCCGCTCATCAATCCGGGCAACGAGAGCTTCGAGGCCGTCTGGCGGCTCATCGGCGAGGGCATCCGCAACACCCTGATCGCCGCGGCCCTGGCGATGACCCTGTCCATCGTGCTCGGCACGGTCATCGCCGTGGCCCGGTTGTCGCTGGGGAGGATCGGCAGGATCCCGCTCATCGGCTTCGTCGAGGTCTTCCGCGGGTTGCCGGTCGTCGTGCTCGTCTACTTCGGGGTACGGGTGCTCGACGACGTCGGTGTCGACCTGAGCGGCCTGCCCGGGGGGCAGGTGCTGTGGGGTCTGGTCCTCGGCCTCACCGCCTACAACATGGTGGTCTTCGCCGAGATCGTCCGGGCCGGCGTCGCCTCGCTGCCGAAGGGGCAGCGGGAGGCAGCGCTGGCGACCGGGCTGACGCCGGGTCAGACGATGCGGATCGTCCTCCTGCCCCAGGCGTTCCGCACCATGCTGCCGGCGATCATCAGCCAGCTGGTCGTCGTGCTGAAGGACACCTCGCTGGTCACCTTCATCGCCAACTACGACGAGTTGCTCAGCCAGGGCGAGAGCATCCGCCGCAACCTGGACAACCCGATCCAGACTTTCACGGTGATCGCCCTGCTCTACATCGCGATCAACTACGCGCTGGGCCGGCTGGCCCAGTACGTGGAGCGCCGCCAGTCCCGAGCTCGTACCACCGGTGGCGAGGCGGAGGCCGAGGCCACCGACGGCATCGAGGGCGCACCGGTCCGCACCGGCTCCTGACCCGCTCCGCCCGCCGTGGAACGCCGCCACCCCCGGCGCGCCGATGACCGGGACGGAGAGTGGCTGCGACGAGACTGGTCGTAACCATGGAGACGATGCATGCGGCCGGGCGCCGCAACCTGCCCCCGGTCCCCCGGACCTCTGCCGAGACGATCCCGCCCGCCCCGCAGGCGGCCCCGGCCCCGGTGGCCGCCCCGGCGGTCCCGGACGCGACCGCGCGCCTCGACGCCGGCCAGGCTTTCGTGACCCGGCTGCGCGCCGCCGCTGCGGCGTTCGCGGACGCGGCCGGGGCGGAGAGCGCCGTCGTCCGGGAGGTCGTGCCGCCGGCCCGGCATCGGCGCGCGCGCTGCCGGGTGGTGTTCCGCTCCCCGGACGGCGCCGAGTCCGACCTGACCTTCGTCGGGGAGCGCCGACGGGCGGGCGCACCTGCGATCGAGGAGCTCGACGGCGGGATCATCCGCTGGCTCGCCGACGGTCAGCAGCGGGACCCCGCCTGGCTCATGGCCGACGAGGAGTCCACCGACGGGCTGGCCATCGACCTGACCGCCTGGCTCGCCGCCGGCTGAGCGGGCGGAGACGACGCGAGGCGGCCCGGAGCATCCGCGCCGCCTCGCCGTGTGCCGGGCGACGTGCCGTGGCTCAGGGCAGCGCCCTCTCCTCGTCGAACTCGGCGAGGGGGTCGTCGGCGTCCTCCGCCGCGCCGATCTCGTCGAGCACTTCGCGGACCACGGCAGCCGCCAGGCCGCCGTTGTAGCCCTTGCGGGCCAGCATGCCCATCAGCCGGCGGGTGGCCGTCTGGCGGTCCAGCCGGCGCATCCCTCGCGCCCGGCGCTCCACCAGCCGGCGAGCTGCCTCCCGCTCGTCGTCGTCATCGACCAGTTGCACGGCCTCCGCCGCGGTCTCCGGGTCGACCCCCTTGGCGCGGAGCTCAGCGGAGAGCGCCCGGCGGGCGAGCCCGCGGCCCGCCTGTCGGCTGCTGACCCAGGCGCGGGCGAACGACGCGTCGTCGATGAGCCCCACCTCGGTGAACCGGTCGAGCACGGCCTCGGCCGCGTCGTCCGGCACACCCTTCACGGCGAGGAGGTCGGCGAGCTGCTGACGGGTCTTCGGCGCCCCGGTCAGCGCGCGGAGGCAGATGCCTCGCGCCACCTGCTCCGGATCACCGGGGTCGTCCTCCGGGGAACCAGGGGCGACGTCCGGGGTCAGGGGATCGTCGCCGCCCGGCGTCCGCGGGCGCCGGCCGCCCCGGGTCTCCCCGAAGGCGCGCCGGCGGCTCGGTGGCCGTCCGTCCACCGGCAGGTCAGAAGTCGGGGGCGTCGACCGGCGCCGGGGCGTCGAGTTTCGGGCCGATGCCGAGCTTCTCCTTGACCTTCTTCTCGATCTCGTCGGCCAGGTCGGGGTTGTCCCGCAGGAAGTTCCGGACGTTCTCCTTGCCCTGGCCCAGCTGGTCGCCCTCGTAGGTGTACCAGGCGCCGGACTTCTTCACGAAACCCTGCTCGACACCGGCGTCGACGATGCCGCCCTCGCGGCTGAAGCCCTGACCCCAGAGGATGTCGAGCTCGGCCTGCTTGAAGGGCGCGGCCACCTTGTTCTTGACGACCTTGATGCGCGTGCGGCTGCCGATCGCATCGGTGCCCTGCTTGAGGGTCTCGATACGGCGGACGTCGAGCCGGACGGACGAGTAGAACTTCAGCGCGCGACCACCGGTGGTGACCTCGGGCGAGCCGTAGACCACGCCGACCTTCTCGCGCAGCTGGTTGATGAAGATCGCCGTCGTCCCGGAGTTGCTGAGCGCGCCGGTGATCTTCCGCAGCGCCTGGCTCATCAGGCGGGCCTGCAGACCCACGTGGCTGTCACCCATCTCGCCCTCGATCTCGGCGCGGGGCACCAGGGCGGCCACGGAGTCGATGACGATGATGTCGAGCGCGCCGGAGCGGATCAGCATGTCGGCGATCTCGAGGGCCTGCTCACCGGTGTCGGGCTGGCTGACCAGGAGGGCGTCGGTGTCCACGCCGATGGCACGGGCGTACTCCGGGTCGAGCGCGTGCTCGGCGTCGATGAAGGCGGCGATGCCGCCGTTGGCCTGGGCGTTGGCCACCGCGTGCAGGGCGACCGTGGTCTTGCCGGAGGACTCCGGCCCGTAGACCTCGACGACCCGGCCGCGCGGGAGACCGCCGATGCCGAGGGCGATGTCGAGGGCGATCGAACCGGTCGGGATGACCTTGATCGCCTGGGCGGCCTCGTCGCCCAGCCGCATGACCGAGCCCTTGCCGAACTGCTTGTCGATCTGGGCGAGGGCCATGTCGAGGGCCTTGTCGCGGTCGAGCGTTGCTGCCATGGTGCGTCACCTTCGGTTCGCGAGAAGCGGGTCGGGACCGACGCTAGGGCGAGGCACCGACAGTTTTCGGGTTCCGGGGCGGGCTGGGGAGAACCGGCCGCCCTGTGGACGCCACAGTAGGCCGAACACCTGTTCGATCGCCAGGCCGACACGCCGGGCCTGGAACCCGGTCGGTGGTCAGCGCTCCTTGGCCGGCACGTCGAAGGCCTCGCACACGGCCAGCCACACCTTGCGCACGGGCAGGCCGGCCTCGATGGCGTCCAGCGCCGTGCGCCCGCCGAGGTCGGAGAACACGTGGTCGCGGGCCACGCTCTGGGCGCGCATCGGCCCGAACTGACCGTCCAGACGGGACCAGAACTCCTGCAGGCGCACACCCCGACGCTAACCCGTCCGCACCCGCGCGCGCCGCTGCCGTCCTACGCTCGGCGCATGATCCCGGGCACCGGCTCCGCGACGCTCGACACCGTCCTCGAGATCGGCATCGTGGTCGCGCTCGTCACACTGATCGTGCTGCTGATCAGGAACTACCGCGGGCGCTGACCCGCGCACCCAGCCACACCACGACCAGCGGCAGCACCAGCGCCGCGGAGACGCCGGACACCAGGCCGAACCCGCCCCAGGCCAGCAGCGGGCCGCCGACCACCCCGGCCAGCGCCGCCCCGAGGCCCATCAGCATGTCGGTGCCGCCCTGCGCGGTCGGCCGCAGCTCCGGCCCCACCGATGACGTGACGAGCGCGGATCCCGCGATCAGACCGCACGACCAGCCCAGGCCGAGCAGCAGCAGCCCGGCGCCGAGCTGCACCGGGTCCGCGGGTGCCGCCGTCCCCGCCACCGCCGCCGCGGCCAGCAGCAGCCCGGCCCCCAGGGCCACGACCGACGGCGCCCCCACCCGGTCGGCGAGCATCCCGACCAGCGGGGAGAACAGGTACATCCCGGCGACGTGCACGCTGATGACCAGCCCGACCAGGCGCAGCACCGTCCCTTCGGGGCCGCCGGCGTGCCCCATGTGCACCGGCGTCATCACCATGACCCCGACCATGACGGAGTGGGCCACCACCACCGAGGTGATCCCGAGCCGCCCGGCCGGGGTGGCCCACACTGCGCGCAGGGCCGTACCGGTGGCCCGCCGCGGCCGGGGACCGTCGCCGCCCCCGCCGAGCGACCGGGCCAGCAGCAGCGGATCAGGGCGCAGCAGCAGGAGGAAACCCGCGGCCACCAGCCCGAACACGATTGCCGACACCACGAAGACGCCGCCGAGGGCAGGCAGCCCCAGCGCCTCGCCGAGCTCGGCACCGGGCGCGGCCAGGTTGGGGCCGACGACGGAGCCCACCGTCGTGGCCCACACGACCAGGGAGAGCGACCTGCCGCGGTGCTCGGGCTCGGCCAGGTCGGCGGCGGCGTAGCGCGACTGCAGGCCGCACGCCGTGGCGGCACCGAACAGGAAGAGCCCGCAGAGCAGCAGGAGCAGGGACGACGCCGCCGCCGCGACGACGGTCAGCACCGCGCCGACCACGCTGAGGCCGTAGCCGACGGCCAGCCCCGCCCGCCGGCCGGCACCGTCGCTGATCCGGGCCAGCGGTACCGCCAGGACCGCCGCACCCAGGACGCCGGCGGTCTGCCCGAGGCCGGCCGCGGAGTCGGTCCCGGCGACGTCGCGGGCCAGCAGCCCGCCGGCCGTGATCCCGACGGTGACGCCGAGCCCCGCCAGCGCCACGCCGCCGCTGAGGACGCCCAGCGTGCGGCGCTGCACGCGGGCGACGTCGACCGTGACCTCGGGCTGCTGCAGCGGTCCCAACGTGCGCTCCCTCCCCGGGCGGGTGGTTCCCGCCCGCCGGCGTCCCCGCCGACCAGCGAAGTGTCGTACACGGCGGGGACACTGAGCGCGTGTCCGCCCGCCCGACCTCCGGCCCCTCCCAGGGTCCCGGCGCCCTGGCCCGCTTCTCGGAGCCGACCCGCGCCTGGTTCACCGGCGCCTTCGAGCGGCCGACGAGCGCCCAGGAGGGCGCCTGGCAGGCGATCAGCAGCGGCGAGCACGCCCTCGTGGTGGCGCCCACCGGCTCGGGCAAGACGCTGGCCGCGTTCCTCTGGTCGCTCGACCGGCTGGCCGCCACCCCGCCGGCCGACGAGCGGACGCGCTGCCGGGTGCTCTACGTCTCGCCGTTGAAGGCCCTGGCCGTCGACGTCGAGCGCAACCTGCGTGCCCCGCTGGCCGGGATCGGCCAGGCCGCCGCGCGGCTCGGGCTGCCCCGGCCGGAGATCACGGTCGGCATCCGCTCCGGTGACACCCCGGCCGACGAGCGGCGCACCTTCGCCCGCCGGCCGCCCGACATCCTCATCACCACGCCCGAGTCGCTGTTCCTCCTGCTCACCAGCCAGGCGCGGGAGGCGCTGCGCGGGGTCGAGACGGTGATCGTCGACGAGGTGCACGCCGTCACCGACTCCAAGCGGGGCGCGCACCTGGCCGTCTCCCTCGACCGGCTCGACGAGCTCCTGGAGCGGCCGGCGCAGCGGATCGGGCTGTCGGCCACCGTTCGGCCGATCGAGGAGGTCGCCACCTTCCTCGCGGGCGGGCGCCCGGTGCAGGTCGTCTCCCCCGGCTCGACGAAGCAGTGGGACCTCTCGGTGGTCGTCCCGGTCGAGGACATGAGCGAGCTGGGTCAGCCGACCGGTGGGCTGGAGGGCTCGGCGGCCGGGAACCAGCCGCGCACCTCGATCTGGCCCGCGGTCGAGGAACGGGTGCTGGACCTGGTCCAGGCGCACCGCAGCACGATCGTCTTCGCCAACTCGCGCCGCCTCGCCGAGCGGCTGACCAGCCGGCTCAACGAGCTGGCCTACGAGCGGCAGACCGGCGAACCGGTGCCGCCGGGCACGAACGCCGCGGCGCTCATGGCGCAGGCGGGCTCGGGCGGTGGCCTGCCGAAGGCGTTCCAGCCGGTCGCGGCCGCCCACCACGGCTCGGTCTCCCGCGAGCAGCGGGCGATCGTGGAGGAGGCGCTGAAGTCCGGTCGGCTGCCCGCCGTCGTCGCGACCTCCAGCCTCGAGCTCGGCATCGACATGGGCGCGGTCGACCTGGTCGTCCAGGTCGAGGCGCCACCCACGGTCGCCAGCGGCCTGCAGCGGGTCGGCCGCGCCGGCCACCAGGTCGGGGCGGTCAGCCGCGGGGTGCTGTTCCCGAAGTACCGCGGCGACCTGGTGCAGTGCGCGCTGGTCGCCGAGCGGATGCAGGCCGGCGCCATCGAGTCCATCCGCTACCTGCGCAACCCGCTCGACGTGCTCGCCCAGCAGATCGTCGCGATCGTCTCCGAGCGACCGCGCACCGTCGACGAGGTCGGGGCGCTGGTGCGCCGGTCGGCGGCGTTCTCCTCGCTGCCGGAGTCGGCGCTGCACGCCGTCCTCGACATGCTCGCCGGGCGCTACCCCTCCGACGCCTTCGCCGAGCTGCGCCCGCGCCTCACCTGGGACCGCGTCACCGACACCCTCACCGCGCGCGCCGGCGCCCAGCGGCTGGCCGTCACCAGCGGCGGCACCATCCCCGACCGCGGCCTGTTCGGCGTCTTCCTCGTCGGGGGCGAGGGCACCGGCGGCCGCCGCGTCGGCGAGTTGGACGAGGAGATGGTCTACGAGTCGCGGACCGGCGACGTCTTCCTCCTGGGCTCCTCGTCCTGGCGGATCGAGGAGATCACCCACGACCGCGTGCTGGTCACCCCCGCGCCCGGCCAGCCGGGGAAGATGCCGTTCTGGCACGGCGACGCCCCCGGCCGGCCGCTGGAGCTCGGTCGCGCGCTCGGCGCATTCCTGCGCGAGGTCGGGTCGGCGACGCCGGAGGCCGGCCTGGAGCGGGCGCGCGCCGCCGGCCTCGACGAGTGGGGCGCGGCGAACCTGGCCGCGTACCTGGCCGAGCAGAAGGCGGCGACCGGCCACCTCCCCGACGACCGGACGCTGCTGGTCGAGCGCTTCCGCGACGAGCTGGGCGACTGGCGGCTGGTCGTCCACTCCCCCTTCGGCGCCCAGGTCAACGCCCCGTGGGCGCTGGTGCTCGCCGCTCGGCTGCGGGAGCGCTACGGCGTCGACGTCGCCTCCATGCACTCCGACGACGGCATCGTGCTGCGGCTGCCCGACACGACCGGCGAGCCGCCGGAGGGCGATCTGGCCGTCCTCGACCCCGACGACGTCGAGCGCGAGGTCACCGCCGAGGTGGGCAGCTCGGCGCTGTTCGCCAGCCGGTTCCGCGAGTGCGCCGCCCGAGCGCTTCTCCTCCCCCGGCGCGATCCCCGCCGCCGCACCCCGCTGTGGCAGCAGCGCCAGCGCGCCGCCCAGCTGCTGGGCGTGGCCAGCGAGTTCTCCTCCTTCCCGATCACGCTCGAGGCGGCCCGCGAGGTGCTGCAGGACGTCTACGACGTCCCCGGGCTCATCGAGCTGATGACGGACGTCCGGGCCCGGCGGGTGCGGGTCGTCGACGTGCAGACGCAAGCCGCCTCACCCTTCGCCCAGTCGCTGCTGTTCGGCTACGTCGGCCAGTTCCTCTACGAGGGCGACGCCCCGCTGGCCGAGCGCCGCGCCCAGGCGCTCGCGCTCGACACCGGCCTGCTCGCCGAGCTGCTCGGCCGCTCCGAGCTGCGCGAGCTGCTCGACGCCGAGGCGATCACCGAGATCGAGGCGGAGCTGCAGCGGCTGCCCCAGCCACGGCACCCGCGCGACGTCGACGGCGCCGGCGACCTGCTCCGCGTGGTCGGCGACCTCACCGCGGCCGAGGCCGCGCGCCGGGGGGTGCCGCAGGAGTGGCTCGAGGAGCTCGTCGCCGCCCGCCGGGCGCTGGTCGTCCGCATCGCCGGCGAGGAGCGGTACGTCGCCATCGAGGACGCCGGCCGGCTCCGCGACGCCCTGGGCACCGCGCTCCCCGTCGGCGTGCCCGAGGTCTTCACCGAGCCCGTCGCCGACCCGCTGGGCGACCTGGTCGGCCGCTACGCGCGCACCCACGGCCCCTTCCAGCCGGCCGAGGCCGCCACCCGGCTGGGCCTCGGGGTCGCCGTGGTCACCGCGACGGTCCAGCGGCTCACCGGCACCGGCCGGCTCGTCTCCGGTGAGTTCCGCCCTGGTGGCACCGGCCAGGAGTGGTGCGACGCCGACGTGCTGCGCTCCATCCGCCGCCGCAGCCTGGCCAGGCTGCGCCAGGAGGTCGAGCCGGTGCCCACCGGCACGCTGGCGCGCTTCACGCCGTCCTGGCAGGCGGTGGGCAGCCGGCTCCGCGGTGCCGACGGCGTGCTCGCGGTCGTCGAGCAGCTCGCCGGGGCCCTCGTGCCCGCCAGCGCCCTGGAGTCGCTGGTGCTGCCGGCCCGGGTCCGCGACTACTCCCCCGCGATGCTCGACGAGCTGACCAGTGCCGGCGAGGTGCTGTGGGCCGGCGCCGGCGGCCTGCCCGGCGGGGACGGCTGGATCAGCCTGGTGCCCGCCGACCTCGCGCCGCTGCTGCTGCCCGAGCAGCTGGAGGTCGCCGGGGAGGGGCAGCCCGTGCTCGACCTGCTCGCGGGCGGCCAGGCGATGTTCTTCCGCGGCCTCTCCGACGCCCTCGGTGCCACCGACGACGCCGCCCTGGCCGACCTGGTCTGGGACCTGGTGTGGGCCGGCGCGCTGACCAACGACACCCTGGCCCCGCTGCGCACCCGGCTCGGTGGCGGCGGCACCCACAAGCGGGCCGCCGCCGCGCCGCGGGTCACCCGCAGCCGGTACGGGCGCCCGCGGCTGACCCGCGCCGCCATGCCCACCCGGGGCGGCCCGCCCACGGTGGCCGGGCGCTGGTCGCGGCTCCCCGAACGGGAGGCCAACGCCACCCGGCGCACCACCGCGCGGGCCGAGGCGCTGCTGGAGCGGCACGGCGTGCTGACCCGGGGCGCCGTCATGGCCGAGCAGGTGGCCGGTGGCTTCTCCGCCGTCTACCCGGTGCTGCGCGCGTTCGAGGAGAACGGGCGGGCCCGCCGCGGCTACTTCGTCGAGACCCTCGGCGCAGCCCAGTTCGGCACCCCCGGCTCGGTCGACCGGCTGCGCAGCTTCGCCTCGCCGGACCGCGTGCCGGCCGGCGCCGTCGTGCTGGCCGCGACCGACCCGGCCAACGTCTACGGGGCCGCGCTGCCGTGGCCCGAGCGGCCCGGGAGCGAGGACGCCGCCGTCGACCTCGGCGAGGGCACCGGCGGCCGGAAGTCGGGGCACCGGGCCGGGCGCAAGGCGGGCGCGCTGGTCGTCCTGGTCGACGGCGACCTGGTGCTCTACGTCGAGCGCGGCGGCAAGACGCTGCTGTCGTGGACCGAGGACGAGCAGGCGCTCAAGGAGGCGGCGACGGCGCTGTCCGGGGCGGTGTCGGCCGGCGCACTCGGCCGCATGGTGGTGCAGAAGACCGACGGCGCCTCGGTGCACGAGTCGACGCCGCTCAGCAACGCGCTGCAGGCGGCCGGGTTCGCCGCCACGCCCCGGGGCCTGCGGCTGCGGGGCTGAGCGACCTCAGGGAGTTCAGCGGCGCCGGGAGCTCTGCAGCCACGGGGCGCACCAGCGGCTCAGCCGCGGCATGAGCAGGCGCAGCGCGGTGACGACGTAGACGGCCGAGAGCAGCAGCCGCAGCGCCCAGGGCCAGCCCTCGACGAGGGGCAGGGCGAGCAGCTGGAAGCTCGAAGTGAACGCCAGGACGACGGCGACGGTGAGCAGCCAGCTCCGCCAGGCCGGCCCCGGCCGGGGCGGGACGGCGAAGAAGCTCTCCAGCCCCACCGCCCGCGCGACCCGCTCGTCCTCGACCATCTCCGGCAGCCGCGCGAGGAACGCCTGCCGCTCCGGCGAGCGCTCCCACGCGGCGAGCGCATCGGCGTCGGTGAAGCGGTAGACCAGGTGGTACTCGGAGCTGCCCTCGCCCGGGTGGAGCAGCGATGCCCCCAGGTTGCTGGGGTAGTTCGCCGCCTCGGCCAGCACCGCGCCGGCCGCCCGCTCGAACGCCGCCCGCCGGTCGGGCCGCACCACGCGGGCGACGGTCACGGTGACCGGCTGGTGGTCGGGGGCGGTGGGGGCGCCCCCGAGCCGGGTGCGCAGTCGCAGGGGCACGCTCACGGACGGAGCAGCGCGCCGGGCGGCGGGCGCCTTCCCGGTTGTCGGACCTCTCACACCCAGGGGGCAGGTCGGCGCGCCGCCGGGGATCATGGTCGGCGTGCCCGAGGGAGACACCGTCTGGCTGGCGGCGAAGCGGATGAACACCGCGCTCGCCGGCGGCACGCTGCGCCGCGGCGAGTTCCGGCTCCCCCAGCTGGCCGCCCTGGACCTCGCCGGCGCCGCGGTCACCGAGGTGGTCCCCCGCGGCAAGCACCTGCTGATCCGGCTCGCCGACGGGCGCACGCTGCGCACCCACTTCCGGATGGACGGCAGCTGGCACATCTACCGGCCCGGCGCCCGCTGGCGGGGCGGCCCCGGCTACGACGTCCGGGTCGTCCTGGCCACCGACGAGTGGGAGTGCGTCGGCTACCGGTTGCACGACGTCGACATCGTCCCGACGGCCGAGGAGGACCGGCTCGTCGGCCACCTCGGCCCCGACATCCTGGGCCCCGACTGGGACCTCGACGAGGCGCTGCGCCGGATCCGCGCCTCTCCCGGCGAACAGGTGGGCGTCGCGATCCTCGACCAGCGCAACGTGGCCGGGATCGGCAACCTCTACAAGGTCGAGTCGCTGTTCCTGCTCGGCCTGCACCCCTGGGCGCGGGTGGCCGATGCCGACGGCCGGCTGGCGCCGCTGCTGGAACGGGCCCAGCGGCTCATGCGCGCGAACCTCGAGCACCCCGAGCAGAGCACCACCGGCGACCTGCGCCGCGGCCAGGACCACTGGGTCTACGGGCGGAAGGGCAAGCCGTGCCGGCGCTGCGGAACGCCGATCCTGATGGGCGACCAGGGGCCCCACCTGCAGGAGCGGGTCACCTACTGGTGCCCGCGCTGCCAGGTGGCGGACTCTCCCATCGCCCCGACGGCGCGCACCGGCGAACCGGGCCGGCCGCGACCGATCGCCACGCCCGGCTGAACGCCCTCCGCCCCGCCGCCCGGGCAGGGGCGGCGGGGCGGAGAAGTCGCCGCGTCAGGCGGGTCGGAGCGGGGGTCGACCCGGTCAGGCCGGGTCGGGCCGCTCCGCGGGCTGGGCCTGGGGCTGGGTGGCCTGCTCCGGTGCCGGCGTCCCCTGCTCGATCGCGCCCGCCGCACCGCTGCCCTCGACGGCCGGCGTGCCCGCCCCGCCCATCGATGCGCGGATCTGGTCCAGCCGCGAGGCTCCGGCCACGTCGAGCGTCGCCTTCTGCACCTCGAGCATGCGGCCCTCGACCGAGGACTGCGCCAGCTCGGCCTGGCCGAGCGCGTTGGCGTAGCGCGCCTCGATCTTGTCGCGCACCTCGCCCAGGCTCGGGGTGTTGCCCGGCGCGGAGAGCTCGTTGACCTGCTTCATGGAGGCGGCGACGTGCTCCTGCATCTTCGCCTGCTCCAGCTGGCTCATCAGCTTGGTGCGCTCGGCCAGCGTCGTCTGCAGCCGCATGCGGGACTGCTCCACCGCGCCGCGCGCCTGCTCGGCGGCCTGCAGCGCCTCGTCGTGGCTGCGCTTGAGGTCCTCCATCGACTGCTCCGCGGCCACCAGCTGGGTGGCGAACGCCTGCGCGGCCTGCTCGTACTCCGACGCCTTCGCCGCGTCCCCCTTGCCCCGCGTCTGGTCGGCCAGCACGAGCGCCTGGCGGGCGGAGGACTGCAGCTTCTCGACCTCGCTCAGCTGCCGGTTCAGCCGCATCTCCAGCTGCCGCTGGTTGCCCAGCACCGCGGCGGCCTGGTTGGCCAGCGACTGGTGCCGCTGCTGCTCGGCCTCGATCGCCTGCGCGATCTGGATCTTCGGGTCGGCCCGCTGGTCGATCTGGGCGTTGGCCGAAGCGGTGAGGTACTTCCACAGCTTCACGAACGGGTTGGGCATGGGGTCCTCCTGCTCCGGCGCGGTCGCCGGCCCGGCGATGCTCGTGCCCAGCATCGTCCCAGGTGATCACCCTCGGCAACCGACGCGGGCCGTCCGCGCCGCGGCTAGTGTGCCGGGCGTGCCGCCTGCCACGCCCGTCCTCTGCGTCCTCGGCGAGCTCGTGGTCGACCTGCTGCCCGTCCCCGGGGCCACCGACGGCAGCACCGCGCCGCACTACGTGGCCCGCCCCGGCGGCAACGCGCTCAACGTCGCCGTCGCCGCCGCCCGCCTCGGGGCCCCGGTGCGGCTGCTCGCCCGGCTGGGCACCGGCCCGCTGGCCGCCGACCTGCGCCGGCACGCCGAGCTGGCCGGCGTCGACACGGCCGGTTTCGTCGACGCCGCCGAGCCGGTCAGCCTGGCCGTGGTCGGCGTCGGCGCCGACGGCTCCCCCGACTACGGCTTCCACGTGCTCGGCGCCGCCGACTGGCAGTGGACCGACGAGGAGCTGGACGAGGTGCTGCCCGAGGCGGTCGGCGCGCTCCACGTCGGCTCCATCTCCAGCTGGACCGAGCCGGGGAGCGGGGCGATCGCCCGGCTGGTCCACCGGCTGGCGGGCCGGGCGCTGATCAGCGTCGACCCGAACATCCGCCCGATGCTGGCCGAGGGCCCCGTCGGCGCCTCGCTCGGCAACGACCGGGCCGCCGTGACCGGCCGCCTGGACGAGCTCCTCCGGCAGGCCGACGTCGTGAAGGTCAGCGCCGAGGACCTGGCCTGGCTGGAACCCGGCACCACCGACCTGGACGAGGCGGCACGCCGCTGGGCGGAGCGCGGGCCGGCGCTGGTGGTCCTCACCGACGGCGGCGCGCCGCTGCGGATCGCCCGTCCCGGCCGGCTCGTGCTGCGCCGGGATATCCCCCGCGTGCCGGTGGTCGACACCGTCGGTGCCGGTGACTCCCTGGCCGCCGGGCTGCTGACCGGCCTGCTGGGTGCGGGGCTCGCCACGAGGACCGCCCTGGACGCCGCCGCGGACGACCAGCTGCTGCCGCTGGTGGAGGACGCCGCCCTCGTGGCCGCGGTCAACTGCACCCGCATCGGCGCCGATCCCCCCACCCGCGCCGAGCTGGCCGCGGCGCGGGGCGACCGGTGACCGCCGGCGCCCTCCGGTTGGTCGGCTTCGAGGAGCTCTCCGCCGGTGCCCTGCGCGGCCGGCTGCTCGCCCGGCGCACCGAGTTCTGGGCCGGCTCGCCGCTCGACGACGACGCCGTCGCGGCGCTGCACGACCCGGTGTTCTTCCACCAGCTCGGCGGCTTCGGCGCGGTCGCCCTCACCTCGGACGAGGAGGACGCCGGCTACCTGCTCGGCGTGGTGAGCGCCGACCGGCTCGCCGTCGTCCAAGCCGTCGCGGTCCACCCGGACTGGCGGGGTCGCGGGGTCGCGACCCGGCTGCTGGAGCGCTTCGCGGCCCTCGCGGCCGGGGTGGGGGCCCGGGCCGCGCAGGCGGTCGCCCTGCCGGGGGACGCCGGCGCCGCCGCGCTGGCCGCCCGCCTCGGGGCCTCCCCGGCCCCCTCCCCCGGCCACGCCGGACCCGGGGCCGACCGGGTGGTGTTCACCCGCCGCCTGCCGCTGGCGCCCCCGGTTCAGCCGGCGGATCCCAGGAGCTGAGCCAGCAGCGCCGCCTGCCGGCGCCGCTGCGTGGTGAGCCCCGGCTGCAGCACCACGCCGAGGAGCCACCGCCCGGCCAGCTGCGCCCCGTCGTCGTCGGTGCCGAGCACCGCGGCCAGCCGCCCGGTGAGCTCGGCCCACGCCTCGGCGTCCGGCGCCAGCAGCCCGAGCAGCCGGTCCGGCTCGGTGCCGGCGAGCCGGCGCAGCACCGGATGGGTGCCGAGCTCGTCGGCGAGCGCGGCGAGCGCCTCGGCAGGAGGCAGGGCCGCGGTGAGGCCGGTGAGCCGCTGCAGCTCCGCCGCCAGCAGGGCCCGCGCCACCTCGTCCTTGGTGCGGAAGTAGTTGTAGAGCGTGGCCTTGGCGACCCCGGCCGCGGCCGCGACCGATTGCATGGTGGTGCGCCGGAGCCCCTCGGCCGCGAAGGCCCGGGCGGCGCCCGCGAGGAGCTCCGCCCGGGTGCGGTTCACGCCGGGGAAGGCCTCAGGCGGCGAGCGACACCGCGTCGCGCCGTCGGGCGGTGCGCCCCTGCCCGGCACCGACGAGGGCCAGCGCGGGCTCGGCCGCCGCGTCGGACGGCTGCGGCGCCGCCGCGGTCTCGGCGGTGGCCGCGGCCTCGCCGGAGCTCGCCAGCGGGCGGACGTCCGCGCCGGCTCCGGCACCACGCAGCTCGAGGCTCACCTCGGCGAGCAGGTCGGCCAGCTGCACCTCGAGGGCATCGCAGATGGAGGCGAGCAGCTCCGAGGAGGCCTCCTTCTGCCCCCGCTCCACCTCGGAGAGGTAGCCGAGGCTGACCCGGGCGGCACCGGAGACGTCGCGCAACGTGCGGTGCTGACGCAGCCGGTGGCCGCGCAGGGTGTTCCCGAGCTGGGTGCGCAGCAGCGTCATGGCCGTCTCCTGTCCTGCGAGCGGGGAAGCGGCGGTGCCATCGGGCACCGTGCGCTCACGGTACGCGGCGCGCGCGCTGTCAGCTCACCGACGGGGCCGAGTCCGCTCATGGCGTAACGCCGTCACCCGGGTGGGCGTTCCCGTCGAGGCGGTCCCGGAGCGCGGCGAACGCGCTGGCCACCGCGCCGGAGCGGACGGCGGCGCGGTCACCCGGGAGGGCCAGCCGGACGACGTCGGTGCGCTGCCCGTCGCTGAGGCCGAGGTAGACCGTGCCGGGGCCGTGCCCGTCGACGGGGTCGGGGCCGGCGACACCGGTGAGCCCGACGCCGAAGGATGCCGAGCACCGGGTGCGGATCCCCTCGGCCAGCGCCGCCGCCGTCTGCGGGCTCACCGGCCCGTGGGCGGCGAGCAGGTCGGCGGGCACCCCGGCGAGCGCGGTCTTCAGGTCGGTGGCGTAGACGACGGCACCCCCGCGCAGCGTGGCGCTGGCGCCGGGCACCGAGGCGAGCGTGGCGCAGAGGAGCCCCGCGGTGAGCGACTCGGCGGCCGCCACGGTCGCGCCGCGGGCCAGCAGCGCCCGGTGCACCTCGCCGGCGAGCGCCTCGAGCGTCGGCCCGGCGACCGGGTCCGCCATCAGGCCGCGGTGTCGCGGCGGGTGCCGGGGCCGGCACCCGCCGCCCGGCGCGCGGCGGCCGCGCGCATGGCGCGGGCGCTGGTCTGCCGCAGCGTGATGGCGCGGTAGACGTAGTCCAGGCCGGTCAGCACGGTCAGCAGCACGGCCGCGGCCATGACCCACCAGCGGGTCGTCGCGAGTGCGCCGCTCAGCGGCAGGATGTACAGGCCGATCGCGAGCGACTGGAGCACGGTCTTGGCCTTGCCCCCGCGGCTGGCGGCGATGACGCCGTCCCGGATGACCCAGAAGCGCAGCAGGGTGACCCCCACCTCGCGCACCAGGATGACCGCGGTGACCCACCAGGGCAGCAGGGCGAGCACGGAGAGCCCGATCAGCGCGGTGCCGGTCAACGCCTTGTCGGCGATCGGGTCGGCGAGCTTGCCGAACTCGGTGACCTGACCGGTCCGCCGGGCGATGAGCCCGTCGTAGCGGTCGGTGAGGATCGCCAGGCCGAAGACCAGCGTGGCCCAGTAGCGGCTGCTGTCGTCGAGGTTCTCGTCCTGCAGCAGGAGGACGGCGAAGACGGGGACCACGGCCAGCCGCAGCACGGTGAGCGCGTTGGGCAGGTTGACCAGCCGCACCGACTGGGGTGGCGTCGCTGCCGGGTCGGGGGCCACGTCGCTCACCTGGGTCACCGCCCGGCCGCGGTGGCGGCCGGCACGCGGGCGGCGGCGACCAGGTCGATGCCCTCGGTGCCGACGACCTCGGCCGGCACCACCTGCCCGGCGGCAGCGCCGGCCGGGACACCGCTGACCGTGGTGGTGCCGTCCGCGTCCGGGTCCTGGTGGGCAGCGTGCCCGAGCCAGACCCCGGGGCCCTCCTCCGCGGAGAGGTCCTCGGTGAGCAGCACCTCGACGTGCTCGCCGATCCGCTCCTCGGCGCGCTGCGCGGTCAGCTCCTCGACGAGGTCGGTGATCCGGCGGACGCGCGCGTCGATCTCGGCCTGGTCGAGCTTGCCGGGCAGCCGCACGGCCTCGGTGCCCTCCTCGTCGGAGTACCCGAACACACCGACCGCGTCCAGGCGGCCCTCGGTGAGGAAGCGCTCCAGCTCCACGACGTCGTCCTCGGTCTCCCCGGGGAAGCCGAGGATGACGTTGGTGCGGAAGCCGGCGCCGGGCGCGAGGCTGCGGGCCCGGTCGATGGTGCGGAGGAAGTCCTCGGTACCGCCGAACCGGCGCATGCGGCGCAGCAGCGTCGGCGACGAGTGCTGGAAGGACAGGTCGAAGTACGGGGCGACACCTTCCGTGCCGGCGATGACCTCCAGCAGGCCGGGGCGCAGCTCCGCCGGCTGCAGGTAGGCCACCCGCACCCGCACGATCCCCTCGACGGCGGCCAGCTGCGGCAGCAGCTTCTCCAGCGAGCGCAGGTCGCCGAGGTCCTTGCCGTAGGAGGTGGAGTTCTCGCTGACCAGCACCAGCTCGGTGACGCCCTGGGAGGCCAGCCACTGCGCCTCGGACAGCACCTCGGCCGGCGGGCGCGAGACGAAGGCGCCGCGGAAGGTCGGGATCGCGCAGAACGCACAGCGCCGGTCGCAGCCCGACGCCAGCTTGATCGCGGCGGACGGCCCGGCGGCCAGCCGGCGGCGGCGCAGCCAGTCGTGGCCGGGGATGGCCGGCCCGGCGTCCTCGACCCGGCCACCGGCGCCGGCGAGGACCGCCGAGCGCTCCACCGGGCTGATCGGCAGCAGCGTGCGCCGGTCCCGCGGGGTGTGCGGTACGAGGGGGCGGCCGGCGAGGACGTCGTCGAGACGCCCGCCGATCTGCGCGTAGTCGTCGAAGCCCAGGACGGTGGCCTCGGGCAGCGCGTCGGCGAGCTCGGCGCCGTAGCGCTCGGCCATGCAGCCGACGGCGACGACGGAGGCGCCGGAGTCGGTCGCGGCGAGGATCGCGTCGACCGAGTCCTTCTTGGCGGTCTCGATGAACCCGCAGGTGTTGACGAGCACCGCGTCGGCACCGTCGGCGTCCTCGACGAGCTCGTACCCCTCGGCGGCGAGCCGGCCGGCGAGCTCCTCGGAGTCGACCTCGTTGCGTGCGCACCCGAGGGTCACCACGGCCACGGTCCGGGCAGGGCTGGGCGTGGCTGTCACCCGCCCATCGTAGGTGAAGGACCCCCGTGCCCTCCGTCACTCGCGGGCTCGCGACGGGACCCTGCACGGGGGCCGTCTCCGGTGGCGGTCCGGAACCCGGCCACCACCCTGATCATTCGCCGCCGCGGAGGGTGAACAGCGTCGCCTCGAGCTCGTCCGGCTTGACCAGCACGTCGCGTGCCTTGGACCCCTCCGACGGCCCGACGATGCCGCGGCTCTCCATCAGGTCCATCAGCCGGCCGGCCTTGGCGAACCCGACCCGCAGCTTGCGCTGCAGCATCGACGTCGACCCGAACTGGCTGGTGACGATCAGCTCCACGGCCTGCAGCAGCAGGTCGAGGTCACCGCCGATGTCCTCGTCGATCTCCTTCTTCTCGCCGGTGGATCCGGCGGAGAAGACCTCCTCGCGGTACTCCGGCTCGGCCTGCCGCTTGCTGAACTCGACGACCGCCTCGATCTCGGCGTCGGACACGAAGGCGCCCTGGACGCGCATCGGCTTGCCCGCACCGATGGGCATGAAGAGCGCGTCGCCCATGCCGATGAGCTTCTCGGCACCGGGCTGGTCGAGGATGACCCGGCTGTCGGTGAGGCTCGAGGTCGAGAAGGCCAGCCGCGACGGCACGTTGGCCTTGATTAGCCCGGTGACGACGTCGACCGAGGGGCGCTGCGTGGCCAGGATCAGGTGGATGCCGGCGGCACGCGCCTTCTGGGTGATCCGGACGATGTGCTCCTCCACGTCGCGCGGGGCCACCATCATCAGGTCGGCGAGCTCGTCGACGATCGCCAGGATGTACGGGTAGCGGCGGTAGACGCGCTCGCTACCGGGCGGCACCGCGATCTCGCCCTTGTCGACCTTGCGGTTGAAGTCGTCGATGTGCCGCACCCCGGTGGACTTCATGTCCTGGTAGCGCTGTTCCATCTCCTCGACCAGCCAGGCCAGCGCGGTCGCGGCCTTCTTGGGGTCGGTGATGATCGGCGTGATCAGGTGCGGGATGCCGTCGTAGGGCGTCAGCTCGACCATCTTCGGGTCGACCAGGATCATCCGCAGCTGGTCGGGCGTCGCGCGCAGCAGCAACGAGGTCAGGATCGAGTTGACGCAGCTCGACTTACCGGCACCGGTGGCGCCGGCGACCAGGAGGTGCGGCATCTTCGCCAGGTTCGCGCAGACGAACCCGCCCTCGATGTCCTTGCCGAGGCCGACCAGCATCGGGTGCGGGTCCTGCTTGGCCGCCTGCGAGCGCAGCACGTCGCCCAGGCTGACCTTCTCGCGGTCGGTGTTCGGCACCTCGATGCCGACGGCGGACTTGCCGGGGATCGGCGCCAGGATGCGGATGTTGTCGTTGGCCACCGCGTAGGCCATGTTCCGGGTCAGGGCGGTGATCTTCTCGACCTTCACGCCCTGGCCGAGCTCCACCTCGTAGCGCGTGACCGTCGGGCCGCGGGTGAACCCGGTGACGGCGGCGTCGATGTTGAACTGGTCGAGGACGCCGCTGATCGCCTCGATGGCGACGTCGTTGGCCTTGGAGCGGGCGCGCGGCGGGTCGCCGGGGCGCAGCGTGGACAGCGACGGCAGCACGTAGTCGCCCTCGACCGGCTGGATGGACAGCTGCTCCGGCTCGGTGATGGGCGGCAGCTCCTCCGGAGGGGAGGTGCGATCGACGACCGGGACCGACGGACGCGCAGCCGGCACCGGTGGCGGGGCGGCGAGGACCGTGTGCTCCGGGTCGGTGGTGCGGGTGGCCTCGGGCGCCTCGGCGTAGGCACCGTGGTCGATCGGGCCGGTGGTGAGCAGGTCCTCGGACAGGGAGGTGCGGCGCCGGCGGCTCTTCGGCGCGGGCTCCTCGTCCTCCTCGTCGTCGTAGTCGTCCTCGTCGTACTCGTCGTGGTCGTCGCGGCCGAGCAGGCGGTCGGTGAACTCGCGCGTGCGCTCGGGGATCTGGTGCACCGGCGTCGCGGTGATCACGAGCAGGCCGAAGAAGGCCAGCAAGCCGAGCAGCACGACGGTGACGACCGCCCCGACCCCGGCGACGAGCGGCGTGCCGACGGCCCAGCCGACCAGCCCGCCCGAGCCCGGCTCGCCGCTCTCGGGGACGGCGGGGGTGCCGACGACGTGGGCGATGCCGAGGACCGAGGCGACGGTGCACAGCCAGCCGATGGCCAGCCGGCCGCGCGCCTCCGGGCGGGGGCCGCGCCGGAGGAGCCGCAGGGCCGCGAAGAGGAGGACGACGGGCAGCACCATCACCAGCGAGCCGATGATCCAGCGCACGCCGTCGGTGAACGCGGCGCCGACCGGGCCGATGCCGTTGCTCCAGGCGGCCGCGCCGAGCACGATCGCCAGCCCGAGGACGGCGAGGCCGACCCCGTCGCGGCGGTGCTCGGGGGCCAGCGGCTCGGCCTCCTCGGGCCGGGCGACCGACCGGGCCAGCCCGCCGGCCCCGCGGGCGAGCAGGTTCCAGCCCCCGCTGGCGATGCGCCAGACCGAGCCGCCGGACGACGGCTTCTTGCGGGCCGGCTGCCGCCGGTTGGGCGCCCGCTTGGCAGAGGGGCGCTTCTTGCTCGCCGCCGTCGATCCCGATCGGCTGCGGGTGGCGGCCGGCCGGCGGTTCGGCGTGGTGCGGGCAGGCATGCGTCAGACCGTAATCCGAGGCGGGGCCGGGACGCGGCAGGCAGGGCGCCGTGTCTCCCGGCGCCGGCGTTCATCACCTCACCCGGGCCCCTACGCCGAGCGCCATGACGGATCGTCGACCCCGCCGAACCGCGGGCGCCCTGGTCACCGGCCGCACGGGGTCAGCAGCCGAGTTCGATCGGCTTCCCGTGCGGCGTGCGGGCCGCGGCCTCGTGCCACGCTCGGGTTCCTTGCTCGATGTCCTGCTCAGTCGCTATCCCGTGCGTCCTGAGCAGCTCTGCCAGCGCGTCGGCCCAGCGCTCGTAGTAGTCGCCACCGTCGGGCCTGCCGTCGGACAGGTGTCGTCCCAGGGCCCGGGCCCACTCCTCCCAGGTGAAGAGGCCCCTCTCGTGCAGGCTCACGGTCATCGCGAAGACCTGCGCCTGCCAGGGAGCGGCGAAGACCGGTTCGCTGCTGGGCGATGGCAGCGGCAGTCGATTCCCGCCGGCTGCGGAGATCTGCGCCAGCGTCTCAGCGGCAGTCGCACCCATCAGACGGCCTCCAGGTACGGTTCCCACGCGTCGATCGAGATGGTGACGGTCGGGTCGGCGCCTTCTCCCCAGAGCTCACAGGCGTCGAAGTCGACGGTGTACAGCCACTCGGGCGCGCGGTCGGGCTGCCGGCCGAGTGGCACCGCATTGCGATCCGGGTAGACGTGTGCCCCACGGACCGCGAGCACAGTGCCGACATGGCCTCGCGCATAGCGCGGCAGGCGCGTGTGTCCGCCGGGGTTGATGGTGCGGGCACGCACCCGCTGACCCGGTTGGAAGATCGGCTCAGTGGCGACGGGGCGTTCGTAGCTGGAGCGCGAAGAGAGCATCCCTCGGAGCTCCTCGGCGGTACGTGCCCTCAGGCCGTCCCGGTCCAGCAGTCCGAGCCTGCGGATGGCGTTCTCCAGCGCGAGGAACCAGATCCGGTAGTAGCTGCTGGACAGGTACTCGGCCGGCGGCAGGGACTCGCGCTCGTGCCGCATCTGGTCGATGTTCCACAGCCCGAGTGCGCCGATCGCGAGCGTGATGGAGAAGGAGCGCCTCTCCCACTCGGCGTGGAAGGGGGGCTCGTCGGCCTCGGGGCGCACCGGTCCGAATCCCTGCATGCCGCCCATGTCGTGCACGCCGTTCATCGGGCGGCGTCTGCGGGTGCCTGGATCAGCCCGGTGCCGATCATGCTGTCACGGGTCACCAGCCCGGTCAGTTGTTCCTCGCTCATGCCGTCCGTCCCCTCGGGGCGCACGGGGACGACGAGGTAACGCACCTCCGCCGTCGAGTCCCAGACCTTGATCTCGGTGTCTGCGGGAAGCGAGACGCCGAGATCGGCCAGCACTCCACGCGGGTCGATCACCACCTTCGAACGGTAGGACGGCGACTTGTACCAGGCCGGCGGGAGACCCAGCACCGGCCACGGATAGCACGAGCACAGCGTGCACACGACCATGTTGTGGCGCTCGGGGGTGTTCTCCAGGGCGATCATGTGCTCGCCCTGGCGCCCGACGTGTCCCAGCGATCCGATGGCAGCATCTGCGTCCTCGAACAGCCATCGCCGGTAGTCAGGGTCCGTCCATGCCCTGGCGACGACCTGGGCGCCGTTACGCGGTCCCACGTCTCTCTCGTAGCGCTCCACCACGGCGTCGAGGCCTGCCTGGTCGATCAGCCCCTTGTCCGTCAGCAGGGTCTCGAGCGCCCGGACTCTGGCGTCCATCTCGGAGAGTTCGCTGTACTCAGGATGCTCGTGCTCGTGCTCGTGGCCCATGGACCGTCAGGGACGCAGGAGCCGCGTGGCGACCTGCCTTCCCATCCCCCCTTCGATTCGCACGTGCGGCTTTCCCGCATTCGGTCGACCGCCGGCTCCGAGCCGCGACGTGATGGATCTGGACTCGCGCCGGGCGGTACTCCGCAATCTTGCTCCCTCCGTCGCGGGTCCGACACCCCGCTCCGCCGGCCGCCTCTCGACGACGAACGCCAGCCTGCTCCCCGGCGCTCCGGCGCCTCACCGGAGCGGGCTTCCACCCGCTGGCCTGGGACACTTGGCAGGACCCACCCCGGATCCACGCAGCCGGCCGATCCTCCGTCAGCCGCCGGTGATCAGCGACGGTCGGACGGACGTTCCGGGCTAACGTCACCGGGATGCGGACCCCGCTTCCCTACGGCAGTTGGCCGACCCCCTTGACCTCCGAGCTCGTCGTCCGCGCCGCCGCCCGCCTCGGTGAGGTGGTCGTGGACGGCGCGGACGTCTGGTGGGCCGAGTCCCGCCCGGCCGAGGGCGGCCGCACCGCGCTCGTGCGGCGCACCGCCGACGGCGAGGTCACCGACGCGCTGCCGGCGCCGTGGAACGCCCGCACCCGGGTGCACGAGTACGGCGGTGCCGCCTGGACGGTGTCCGACGGCGTTCTCTGGTTCACGGACTTCTCGGACCAGCGGCTGTACCGACTGCAACCCGGCGACGGCTCCCCCGTCGCGGTGACCGCGGAACCGGGGATCCCGTCGGGCGTCCGGTACGCCGACCTGACCGCCGTCCCGGACGGCGTGCTCACCGTCCGGGAGACGCACACCGCCTCCGGCGCGGCGGCCGACGTGGTGAACGAGATCGTGCGCGTGCGCCCCGACGGCAGCACCGAGGTGCTCGTCTCCGGTCCCGACTTCGTCTCCGACGCGAGGCTCGCCCCGGACGGCGTCACGCTCGCGTGGCTGCAGTGGGATCACCCCGACATGCCCTGGGACAGCGCGCAGCTCGTCGTCCGCGCGGCCGACGGCACCGACCACGTCCTCGCCGGTGGGCCCGGGGAGTCCGTCGTCCAGCCGGTGTGGGCCGAGGACCTCTCGCTGTGGTGGCTGGACGACCGCACGAACTTCTGGTCGCTGTACCGGAAGCGGCCGCACGAGCAGCCCGAACTCGTCGTCGACGTCGGGAGCGACATCGCCGGCCCGCAGTGGATCTTCGGCCAGTCCCGCTACGCCCACCTCGCCGACGGGCGCGTGGCGGTGGCCTACGGCCGGGACGGCCGCGACCGCCTGGCCGTGCTGACCCCCGGCGGCGAGCCGCACGAGCTGGACCTGCCTTACGGCACCTTCCGGTACGTCACGGCGCAGGGCACCGGCGTCGTCTGCGTCGCCGGCGGCCCGGCGAGCGAGCCGGTGGTCCTGCGCGTGGATGTCGACAGCGGCGCGGCGGAGGTGCTGCGGCCGGCGCGGGACCTGGGGCTGGACCCGGCCTGGTTCTCCCGGCCCGAGCACGTTCCCTTCCCCACCGAGGACCGCGGCACCGGGATCGGCGTCGCACACGCGCTGGTCTACCCGCCGACGAACCCGGAGGCGGCGGCCCCGGCGGGGAGCCTCCCGCCGCTGGTGGTCGTGGTCCACGGTGGTCCCACCGCCGCCGCCGTCCCGGTGCTGAACCTCGAGATCCAGTACTGGACCTCCCGCGGGTTCTGCGTCGCGGACGTCGACTACCGCGGCTCCGTGGGCTACGGCCGCCGCTACCGCGCCGCGCTGCAGGGCCGGTGGGGCGTGATCGACCTCGACGACGTCGTGGCCTGCGCGCGCTGGCTCGCGGACGCCGGGCGGGTGGACCCGGCGCGCATGGCCATCCGCGGCGGCTCGGCCGGCGGCTACACGACCCTGGCCGCGCTCTCCATGCGCCCGGGGGTCTTCACCGCCGGGGCCAGCCACTACGGCGTCGCTGACCTCGGCGCGCTCGCCGCCGAGACGCACAAGTTCGAGTCGCGCTACCTCGACGGCCTGGTCGCGCCGTGGCCATCGGGGCGGGCGGTCTACGACGAGCGGTCACCGATCAACCACGTCGACGCCCTCGACACCCCGCTGGCGGTGTTCCAGGGCGACGAGGACGCCGTCGTCCCGCCGTCGCAGGCCGAGGCGATCGTCGCCGCGCTGCGCGCCAAGGGCGTGCCGCACGCCTACCTGCTCTTCCCCGGCGAGCAGCACGGCTTCCGCAAGGCCGGGAACATCCGCGCCGCCCTCGACGGCGAGCTCAGCTTCTACGCGCAGGTGTGGGGTTTCGATCTGCCGGCCGGGGAGGGCATCGAGCCGATCGAGGTGGTCCGCGGCCGCTGAACCGATCAGGCTCGCCGTGCGTATGCCCGCGGAGGACGGTCCCAGGGAAGGAGTGCCGATGAGGCCAGGCCGGGGCCGTGCCCGCACGGAGCAGCTCGACGTGGGCGCGGCGTACGCCGCGCACGGGCCGGAGCTGTACCGCTTCGCGCTGCGCCAGCTCGGGGACGGCGGGGCGGCCCAGGACGTCGTCCAGGAGGTCTTCCTGCGGGCCTGGCGGGCCGCCGCTTCCTTCGACCCGCAGCTGGCCAGCCTGCGCACCTGGTTGTTCGCGATCGCCCGCAACGTGGTGGTCGACGAGTTCCGGCGGCTGTCCGTCCGGCCGTGGCAGACGCAGCTGACCGAGCCGCGGGCCGACCAGCACCCCGCCCGCGACGGCATCGACGAGCAGCTCGTGGACGCCTGGGTGGTCGAGGAGGCGCTCCGCCGGATCGCGCCCGACCACCGGGCCGCGATCGTCCAGACGCACCTGCGCGGCCGCCCGCACGACGAGGTGGCTGCCGAGCTGGGCATCCCGGTGGGCACACTGCGTAGCCGGGTGTTCTACGGGCTGAGGTCGCTGCGCCTCGCGATGGAGGAGATGGGGGTGGAACCGTGACCGGGCCGACTTCTCCGGAGCACCGCGAACTGCGCGAGCAGCTGGGGGTCTACGCCCTGGGGCACGGCTCGGCCGCCGAGCGCACGGCCGTGCGCGCCCACCTGGACGGTTGCGCCGCGTGCCGTGCCGAGCTGGCGGAGCTGACCCCGCTCGTCCCCCGGCTGGCGAGCGTCGACCCTGACCGCCTGGACGAGGCACCCGCTCCTCCGGCCGGGCTGCGGGAGGCCGTGCTGGCACGGATCGCCGCCGAGGAGGCATCACCGGTGGGCCGCCGCCGGACGGCCCTGCTCGCCGCGGCGGCCGCCGTCGGGGTAGCCGCCGCCGGCTTCGGGGCGGGCTGGCTGGCGCGGCCGGTGCCCGCGCCGGTGCCGCAGGAGGAGGTCGCCGTCGAGGTGACCGAGCCCGGCATCGACGCCTCCGCCGCACTGGTGGCGCACACCTGGGGCGTCGAGGTGAAGCTGACCGGCGAGGGGTTCACCGCCGGGGAGGTCTACCGGGTGGCGGTGGCCGAGGAGGACGGCGCCGTCGTCCCGGCGGGGCAGTTCCTCGGGGTCGGGCCGGCGGAGCTGCTCTGCAACCTCAACTCCTCGGTGCTCCGCGAGGACGCCGCCGGGTTCGTGGTGACCGACGCCGACGGCGAGGTCGTGCTCCTGTCGCGGTTCTGACCGACCGGGCACGCGCGGCCGCGCCGGGGAGCAGGCTCCTGCTCCCCGGCGCGGTCGTGGTCGTGCTGGGGTCAGCTGTCGCCGCCGGGCGCCACGGTGCGCCCGTCGATGGTGAAGCCGGTGCCCTCGCCGTCCTGGTACACGTTCGGGCCGACGGGCGCGGTGTTGCGCCGGATGTCGGTCCGGGTGACGGTCATCGTGCCCGTCTCGGAGTTCCAGAGCCCGCCGCCCTCGTTGGCCGCCGCGTTGCCGGTCACCCGGCTGCGCTCGATCGTCACGGTGCCCGGGCCGGTGAGGTGCAGCCCGCCGCCGTTGCCGGGAGCGGCGCCGGTGGTGTTGTCGTTGAGCTCGGTCCGCGACAGCTTCGTGGTCCCGACGTTGGCCTCGATGCCGCCACCGGCCCGCTGCGAGGAGTTGCCGCTGATGATGCTGCGCTCGACGACCACGGTGCCCTGGTCGTTGAGGATGCCGCCGCCCGATCCGGCCGCGCCGTCGGCCACGTTGTGCCGGATGTCCGAGCGCGTGACGGTCAGCGTGCCGGTGCCCGCGTCCTGGAACAGCCCGCCGCCGCCCATGGTGGCGTCGTCCCCGGAGGCGGTGTTGCCGACGACCTTGGTCCGCTCGACCGTCATGGTGCCCGCCCCGGAGTTCCAGAGCCCGCCGCCCTCGGCGGCGGCGGTGTTGCCGCTGACGATGCTGCGGGTGACGTGCACGGTGCCCGCGCCGGTCAGGTGCAGCCCGCCGCCGTTGCCCGGGCCCGCGCCGGTGCTGTTGTGCGAGAGCGTCGAGCGGCTGATGGTCGTGGTGGAGCCGGGGCTCGCCTCGATGCCGCCACCGGCCCGGGTGGCCGTGTTGCCGGTGATCGTGCTGCGCTCGACCTCCAACGTGCCGGCGTTGCGCACACCGCCACCGGAGGCGGGCAGCCCCTCGCCCAGCGCGGCGCCGCCGGTCACGGTGAGGTGGTTCAGCTTCAGCCACCCGCCCGCGAGCACGTCGAACACCCGGTGCTCGCCCCGGGCGTCGACGGTCGCGCCGTTGCCCTCGATGGTCACCGCCGAGCTCACGTCCAGGTCACCGGCCGCGCCGGTGTCGTCCTCCCCGTGCAGCGTGAGGGCGTAGGTCGCCTTCTTGGCCAGCACGATCGTCCCGCCACCGGAGGCGTCGGCCTGCTGCACCGCGGCACGCAGCGAGCACTGCCCCCAGGCGTCGGCGCACTCCCCGTCGCCCAGGTCGTGGTCGGCGGTGTCCTTCGTCGTCGTGACCCGGAGGTCCTGGCTGCCCTGGCCGTGCCGGGACCGGTCGTCGGCCTGGGCCGGAGCGGTGGCCAGCAGGGACAGGGCCAGTCCGGTCACGCCGGCGCCCGCGAGCGTCCTCGTGCGCATGAGTCGTCTCCCTCGTCGGTGAGGTCCGGCGCTGCCGCGCCGGCCGATGGTGCTTACGCGCCACCGGCACCTGCGTTCGACGCCTGACGAGGGAATCCGCCGACGCGGCGCGCGCTCACCCGCGCGACCCGCACCGTCACCATCTGTCGTTAGCGGCTCAGGATCTGCTCCCGCAGGATGTCGGCGTGCCCGCAGTGCTGGGCGAGCTCGCGCAGCACGTGGAGGTAGACCCAGCCCAGCGGCAGGGGCCCACGGCGGTTGCCGTGCACCGGGTCGTCGAGGGCCAGCGGGGCCGTCGCCCGGCGGGAGGCCGCGCACGCCTCCCGGTGCGCTCGCGTCACCGAGGCGACGGTGTCGTCGTCCAGCAGCACGAACGACTCGTCCGGCGTGGCCGGGATGCCGATCTCCGCCCGGCAGCTCCCCGTTGCCTAGACCTCGAGGACCGTCGGGATGATCATCGGGCGTCGGCGGTGCTTGTCCGACACCCACTTGCCGACCGTGCGCCGGATGATCTGCGAGAGCCGGTGCGCGTCGACGCCCTCGTCGGCCAGCGCCCGCTTGAGGTTGTCCTCGACCAGCCGCAGCACCTCGTCGAAGGCCGACGGGTCGTCGGAGAACCCCTTCGTCGAGAGGTGCACCGGGCGCACGATCGTCCCGGTGGACGGCTCGATGACCACGGTGAGCGCGACGAACCCCTCGTCACCGAGGATGCGCCGCGCCTGCAGCGCCTCCTCGCCCACATCACCGACGTTGAGCCCGTCCACGTACACGTTGCCGATGGGCACGGAGCCGACGATCGTCGCCTTGCCGTCGACGAGGTCGACGACCACGCCGTCCTCGGCCAGCAGTATCCGGTCGGTCGGCATCCCCGTCTCCTCGGCGAGCTTGGCGTGCGCCCGCAGGTGCCGCCACTCCCCGTGCACCGGCATCAGGTAGCGCGGCTTGGCCACGTTGAGCAGCGTGCGCAGCTCGCCGGCCGGAGCGTGGCCGGAGACGTGCACCCGCGCCGTCTCCTTGTGCACGACCGTGGCACCGAGCCGGGCCAGGCCGTTGATCACCTTGTAGACGGCGGTCTCGTTGCCTGGCACCAGCGACGAGGCGAGGACGACGGTGTCGCCGGCCTCGATGGTCACCTGGTGGTGGTCACCGCGGGCCATGCGGCCGAGCGCCGACAGCGGCTCGCCCTGCGACCCGGTGCTCACCAGCACCACCTGGTGCGGCGGCATCGATGCGGCGTCGTCGAGCGAGACCATCAGCCCGGGGGCGACCTTGAGCAGGCCGAGGTCGCGGGCGACGCCCATGTTGCGCACCATCGAGCGGCCGACGAGGGCGACCTTGCGGCCGTGCTTGTCGGCGCAGTCGAGGACCTGCTGGATGCGGTGCACGTGGCTGGCGAAGCTGGAGACGATCAACCGCTGCGAGGCGCGGGCGAAGACGTCGTCGAGCACCGGGCCGATCGACCGCTCGGGGGTGACGAAGCCGGGCACCTCGGCGTTCGTGGAGTCCGCCAGCAGCAGGTCGATGCCCTCGACCCCGAGCCGGGCGAACGCGCCCAGGTCGGTGAGGACGCCGTCCAGGGGCAGCTGGTCCATCTTGAAGTCGCCGGTGTGCACGAGCACACCCGCCGGCGTGTGCACCGCCACCGCGAGGGCGTCGGGGATCGAGTGGTTCACCGAGATGAACTCGCAGTGGAACGGCCCGGCCAGGTGGTCGTCACCGGCGGCCACCTCGATCAGCGTCGCGTCCAGCCGGTGCTCCCGCAGCTTGGCCGCGACCAGCGCGAGGGTGAACCGCGAGCCGACCAGCGGGATGTCCTCGCGCAGCCGGAGCAGGTACGGGATCGCGCCGATGTGGTCCTCGTGCCCGTGGGTGAGGACGACGGCGGCGACGTCGTCGAGCCGGTGCTCGATGACCCCGAAGTCCGGGAGGATCAGGTCGACGCCGGGTTGCTCGGCCTCCGGGAAGAGGACGCCGCAGTCGATGATCAGCAGCTTCCCGTCGAACTCCAGCACGGCCATGTTGCGGCCGATCTCGCCGAGCCCGCCGAGGGCCATGACCCGCAGGCCACCCTCGGGCAGCGGCGGGGGCGCCTTGAGATCGAGGTGCGGTTGGGTGACCTGACCACTCACGAGCTCTCCTCGCCGGCGCTCGTCGAACACGTTCGTTGCACTGCTCTGCTCCTTGGTGAGCTCGCACGCTCGTTCACAGGGTGACGCCTCCAGCGGCGAGGTCGTCACGCAGCTGCGCGAGCTGTTCGGGGGTGGCGTCGACCAGCGGCGGCCGGACCGGTCCGGCCGGCAGGCCGAGCGCGTTGAGCGCGGCCTTCACCGTGATGACGCCCTGGGTGCGGAAGATCCCGGTGTACACCGGGAGCAGGCTGTCGTTGATCTCCCTGGCCTTGACCAGGTCGCCGGCCTCGACGGCGGCGATCAGCTCGACCAACCGGGGGCCGACGAGGTGGCTCACGACGCTGACCATGCCGACGCCGCCCATCGCGAGGATCGGCAGGTTCAGCATGTCCTCGCCGCTGTAGTAGGCGAGATCGGTGCGCGCGAGCGTCCAGGCCATCGCGCCGAGGTCGCCCTTGGCGTCCTTCACCGCGACGATCCGCGGGTGCTCGGCGGCGCGCACGAGCGTCTCGACCTCGATGGGCGTGGCGGTGCGGATCGGGATGTCGTAGAGCATCACCGGCAGGTCGGTGCCGTCGGCGATCGAGGTGAAGTGGCGGAGCAGGCCGGCCTGGGGCGGCCGGTTGTAGTAGGGCGTGACGACCAGCAGCCCGTGGACGCCGAGCTCCGCCGCCGTCCGCGCCTTCTCGATCGAGTGCGCGGTGTCGTAGGTGCCGACGCCGGCGACGACCGTGGCGCGGTCACCGACGGCGTCCAGCACCACCTCCAGGACGGCGCGCTGCTCGGCGTCGCTGGTCGTCGGCGACTCCCCCGTCGTCCCGAGGACGACCAGCCCGTCGCTCCCGCCCCGGTCGACCAGGTGCGCCGCCAGCTCCTGGGCCCCGGCGAGGTCGATCGACCCGTCCTCGGCCAGCGGGGTGACCATCGCCGTGAGGAGGCGCCCGAACGGCCGGGCGGGGTCGGAGGTCATGGGGAGAATCTACCCAGCGGAGCCGACGGGTTCCCGCACGTACTCCGACACCGCGAACCGCAGCCCCTCCGACGCCGACACCGACCAGCCCTCCTCCGGCGTGCGCGCGGTGCGCACCCAGCCGTCGTCCAGGGACGGCGCGACGGTGTCCCCCGCGACGTCGGTGTCGACGTCGGTGACCACGACCCGGCCGGCGTGCGGCAGGAACGCGGCGTAGACGGCTCCCCCGCCGATCACCCAGGCGGACGGGTGCTCGGCGAGCACCTGGTCGACCGAGCGCGCGACCAGCGCCCCCCCGGCCGACCAGCCCGGGTCGGACGTCAGCACGACGTTGACCCGCTGCGGGAGGGGACGGAAGCGTGCGGGCAGCGACTCCCAGGTGCGCCGCCCCATCACCACCGTCGACCCGGTGGTCAGCCGGCGGAACAGCGCGAGGTCCTCGGGCAGGTGCCAGGGCAGGCCGCCGTCGGCGCCGATGACACCACCGCGGGCCTGCGCCCAGATCATCGCCACGCCCACCGGGCCGGTCACACCGCCACGGCTGCCTTGATGGCGGGGTGGTGCCGGTAGTCGCGCACGGTGAGGTGCTCGTAGGTGTAGTCGAACAGCGACGGCGCGGGCGCCAATTCCAGCGCCGGGAACGGGTAGGGCTCCCGGGACAGCTGCTCGCGCACCTGGTCGACGTGGTTGCTGTAGACGTGGCAGTCGCCGCCGACCCAGACGAACTCGCCGGGCTGCAGCCCCACCTGGGCGGCGATCATGCGGGTGAGCAGCGCGTAGCTGGCGATGTTGAACGGCACGCCGAGGAACATGTCGGCGCTGCGCTGGTAGAGCTGGCAGGACAGCTTCCCGTCGGCCACGTAGAACTGGAAGAACGCGTGGCAGGGGGCCAGTGCCATCTCGGGCAGCGCGGCCACGTTCCAGGCCGAGACGATCATGCGGCGCGAGTCGGGGTCGGTGCGCAGGGTGTCCAGCAGCTGGGCGATCTGGTCGACGTGCCCGCCGTCGGGCCTGGGCCACGACCGCCACTGGACGCCGTAGACGGGGCCGAGCTCACCATCGGCGGACGCCCACTCGTCCCAGATGGTGACGCCGTTCTCCCGCAGCCAGCCGACGTTGCTCTCCCCGCGCAGGAACCACAGCAGCTCGACGGCGATCGACTTGAAGTGCACCTTCTTCGTCGTCACCAGCGGGAAGGTGTCGGCCAGGTCGTAGCGCAGCCGCTCCCCGAACAGGCTCAGCGTGCCCGTCCCGGTCCGGTCGTCCTTGGGCGTGCCCTGCGCCAGGATGCGCCGCAGGAGGTCCTCGTACTGGGTATCGATCGGGGCTGCCACGGGCCCGAGCCTACGACCGGCCGTGCGCCCGCCGGGAACCGCGCGGCAGCGGTGACCGGAGGGGCCGGTGGTGCTCAGCCCTCGGTGACGAAGGGGCTCGCGGCGACCTCGGTGCCATCGGTCAGCCGGCTGATCCGGAAGTCGCCGAAGACGTTGCCGGCCACCCGCTGCAGCTCGCGGAGGCAGGCGATCGCCAGCTCGCGGAGCTCGACGTCGGCGTGCTCGCTGGCCCGCATGGCCACGAAGTGCCGCCACGCCCGGTAGTTGCCGGTGACGACGATGCGCGACTCGGTGGCGTGGGGCAGCACCGACCGGGCGGCCTGCCGGGCCTGCTTGCGGCGCAGCGTGGCGTTGGGCACGTCGGCGAAGCGCCGCTCCAGCCCCTCGAGCAGCTCGGCGTAGGCGGCCGCCGCCGCGTCGGTGGCAGCGACGAAGCGCGCGTGCAGCACCGGGTCCTCGGCGATGACCGCGGGCTCCACGACGGCGGCGTCCGGCTCCGGCACGTAGCGCTGGGACAGCTGGCTGCAGGAGAACTGCCGGTGCCGCACCAGCTCGTGGGTGAGCGACCGGGAGACGCCGGTGAGGTACATGCTCACCGTCCCGTGCTCGAGGACGGCGAGGTGCCCGACCTCGAGGATGTGCCGCAGGTAGCCGGCGTTCGTCGCGGTGGCGGGGTTGGGCTTGTCCCACGACTGGTAGCAGGCGCGGCCGGCGAACTCGGCGAGCGCCTGCCCCCCGTCGGCGTCGGTCTCCCAGGGCACGTCCGCGGGTGCGGTGAACTGCGTCTGCGCGACGACCTGGACGCGGAGCGGCGCGATCTCTGGCACCTGTCGAGCCTACGGCGGGCGGCCGGGCAGACTGGGTGCGTGGAGTGGTGGCGTCTCCTGCTCGCCGTGGCCGGCGGCCTGCTGCTCGTCTGGCTGCTGCTCCTGGCCGCCCTGTGGCGCGGCCGATCCGACGGGCTGACGGTGCGCGACGCGCTGCGACTGCTGCCCGACGTCGTCCGGCTGGTGCGCCGGCTCGCCGCCGACCGCTCCCTCCCGGCGGGGCTGCGGGTGCGGCTGTGGCTGCTGCTGGCCTACCTGCTCTCCCCCGTCGACCTGGTGCCCGACGTGGTGCCGGTGCTCGGCTACGCCGACGACGTCGTCGTCGTCGCCTGGGCCCTGCGGTCGGTGGTGCGCCGGGCGGGCGACGACGCCCTGGGTCCGGCACTGGCCCGGCGAGCCGGCCGGTCTCGCCGTGGTGCGCCGGCTCGCCGGGCTCACGCCGGGACGGCCAGCGCGCGGCCGAGCTCGGGCCACAGGTCCCCCCGCTCGGCGACGGCGACGTGGTCCAGCCCCATCCACCCGGCCATGAGCCGGAGCTCGGCACCCAGCTCGGCGGCGACCAGCGACCGGTCCACGCCCTCCTCGGTGTGTGCGGCCTGCACCCTGAGGATGCCGGCCTTCCGGTCGGCCTTGAGGTCCACGCGGGCGACGAGCCGGTCGCCGAGCAGGAAGGGCAGCACGTAGTAGCCGTGCACCCGCTGGTGCGCCGGCGTGTAGATCTCCAGCCGGTAGCGGAAGCCGAAGATCCGCTCGACCCGCGGCCGTTCCCACACCAGCGAGTCGAAAGGGCTGAGCAGTGCCCGCGCCCGGATCCAGCGTGGCCGGCGCGCTGCGGGGTCGAGCCACGCCGGACGTCCCCAGCCCTCCACCTCGACCGGCAGCAGTTCGCCGGCGTCGGCCAGCTCGGCGATCGCCGTCCGGGCGTCGGCCGGGGTGAGCCGGAAGTAGTCGCGCAGATCGGTCTCGGTGGCCACGCCGAGTGCCCGGGACGCCGTGCGGACCAGCTCCCGCACCGCATCGGGACGCTCCGGCGTGGGAGCGTCCAGCACGCCGGCCGGCAGCACCCGTTCCGGCAGGTCGTAGACGCGCTCGAACCCCGCCGTGCGGCGCATCGCCGTGAGCGCGCCGGTGAAGAAGAGGTACTCCAGTGCCGCCTTGCCCGCGTGCCAGTTCCACATGCTGCCCGGCCGGTTCGGCCGCTCCTCCTGCAGCTCGCCGGCCCGGAGCGGGCCATCCCGGCGAACCCGTTCCAGGAGCGACGCCACGTACTCCGGCCGCTCTCGGTGCACCCTCGTCATGCTGCCCCAGGCCTCCTGCTGCACGGCCGCCATGCGCCAGCGCAGGAACGGGTGCAGCCGGACGGGGAGGAACGATGCCTCGTGCGCCCAGTACTCGAACACGTCGTGCCGCCGGTTCGCCAGTGCGTCCAGCACCTCGCGCGGATAGGGCCCCAGCCGGCTGAAGGCGGGCAGGTAGTGGGACCGGGACAGCACGTTGACCGAATCGATCTGCACGACGGCGAGGCGTTCGGTGAGCCGGCGCAGCTGGCGGGTCCCCACCGCTGTGACCGGGCGTGGATCGGCGAACCCCTGCGCGGCCAGGGCGATGCGCCGGGCCAGCGCGGCCGGCATCCGTTCGACGGGCGTCACGACCGGAGATCCTGCCCGCCCGGTACGACACCCGCCGCGCCGGCCGGCACCCCTACGCTGCCCGGGTGACGTCGAACCCGTTCCCCCGCCTCACGGGCTCCGCCGATGTCTCTGTGCGTCCGGCGCAGGCCGGTGACGCCGCCGCCATCGCACGGGTGCAGGGCGTCACCTGGCGGACGGCGTACCGGACGCTCCTCCCCGCGGCGGTGCTCGACGAGTGGGACGAGGCCGCCGTCGCGGACTCCTGGCTGGCCGCCGTCACGGCACCGCCGTCGGCGGGCCACCGCGTCCTGGTCGCGGTCGAGCGGGATGCGGTGGTGGGTTTCGCGGCCGTGGCGACCGGACCGGAGGCCGCGGAGATCAGCACGCTGCTGGTCGAGCCCCGCTGGGGCCGGCGCGGCCACGGCAGCCGGTTGCTCGCCGCGGTCACCGACCTCGCCTCCGCCGACGGGACGACCCGGCTCGAGGTCTGGCTCGCGGAATCGGACCAGGCGTCCGCCGACTTCTACGAGTCGGCCGGCTGGGCCCCGGACGGCTGGGCGCGCACGCTGGACACCGGGGCGGCACCGCTGCGGGAGCTGCGGTGGCACGTCGAGCTGGGCGAGGAGGACGCGGACCGATGACCTTCGACGGGTTCCCGGACGAGGGACTGGTCTTCTACGAGGGGCTGGAGGCGGACAACAGCAAGGCCTACTGGACCGCACACCGGGCCGGGTACGAGGCCCACGTCCGCGCGCCGATCACCGCGCTGGTCGAGGAGCTCGCCGACGAGTTCGGCACCGCCAAGGTCTTCCGGCCGTACCGCGACGTCCGCTTCAGCCACGACAAGACCCCGTACAAGACGCACCAGGGCGCGGTCGTGAACCCGGAGGGTCGCGGTGCGGGCGCCTGGTACGTCCAGATCTCCGCGGACGGGCTCACCGTCTCGGGTGGCTGCTGGCGGCTGGAGTCCGACCAGGTGGCCAGGTACCGCCGCGCCGTGGCCGATCCGCTGCAGGGCCCGCGCCTCGAGCAGGAGGTGACCCGCCTGCGCGGCGCCGGCTGGGAGATCGAGGGCGACCGGCTGGTGCGTGTGCCCGCCGGGTTCTCCGCCGACGACGCCCGCCTCGACCTGCTGAAGCACAAGACGCTGCACGCCACGCAGCGCTGGACGCCGGAGGACTGGCTGCACACGCGTGCGGCCGTCGACCGGGTGCGGGACGCGTGGCGCGACCTGCAGCCCCTCAACGACTGGTTCGCCGCCAACGTCGGAGCCACGACGAAGGAACCGCGCCGGCGCTGATCGCATCCACTGTCGTCTGCGCCTCTCCTGAGCCTGCACCGAGCGCTGCCCAGAGACCGCCGGTATCCGGCTCTTCACGATCGAGGGTGTAGTCGGGGCCTGAACCCGCCGGTCTCGAGCAGGCTTCTGGCGATGTAGTTGGTGAGGTTGCGGAACCCGAGTGCGGATCCTCGGAGGTGCTCGAGTCGTCCGTTGAGGGCCTCGGTCGGTCCGTTGCTGGTGCCGGGTCGGTCGAAGTACGCCAGGACGTCCTCGGCCCGCTTCTTCAGCGTCCGCCCCAGCGTGATCAGCTCGGTCAGCGCGGCCGGGACGCCGCGGCCGAGCGCGTCGATGAGGGTGGTCATCAGGCGCCGGCCCTTGGCCCGGTCGGGTTCGCGGTAGGCGCCGATCATCCGCTGGTAGATGCTCCAGGTGGCCTCGACCTGGACGTGCTCGTCGGCGGCGAACAGCACGGTCAGCCGCTGCTGTTGCCGGTCGGTGAGCAGGTCAGCGCCGGTGTGCAGGACGCGCCGGGCGCGGTAGAGCGGGTCGTCCTTGCGGCCGCGGTGCCCGTGCAGGTCCTGCTGCACCCGACGTCGGCAGCGGTCCAAGGCGTCGCCGGCCAGGCGCACCACGTGGAAGGGGTCCATCACCGCGGTCGCGTCCGGCAGCTCCTCGGTGGTGGCGGTCTTGAAGCCGGTGAACCCGTCCATCGCGACCACCTCCAGGCCCGCGCGCCAGGCCTCGGGCCGGGCGGCGAGCCAGGTCTTGAGCGCCTGCTTGGAGCGGCCCTCGACCATGTCCAGCAGCCGGGCCGGGCCGGTGCGGTCCCGCACCGGGGTCAGGTCGATGATCACGGTGACGTACTTGTCGCCGAGGCGGGTGTGTCGCCACACGTGCTCATCGACCCCGAGCACCTGCACGCCCTCGAACCGATCGGGGTCGTCGATCAGGACCCGCTGGCCTTCGGCCAGGACGGCATCGTTGGCGGTGTTCCAGGCGACCCCGAGGCCCTCGGCGACCCGGGCGACGGTCAGGTGCTGGCAGACGATGCCTTCCAGCGCCCACCGCAGCCCAGATCGGGACAACTTGGCCCGAGGCTCGGCCGCCCGGCTGGTGTCCTGGCGCCACACGTGCCCGCACCCGGTGCACCGGTAGCGGCGGACCGTGACCAGCAGCGTCGTGGGGCGCCAGCCCAGCGGCTCGTGCGCCAGCCGCCGGCAGACGGTGTCGCGCGGCGCGCCCTCGCAGCCGCAGCGGCGGCACCACTGGTCGGGTTCCACCACGCGGCAGGCCAGCACCGCACGATCGGGCTCGAGCCGCTGCCCGAGCACCTCAAGGCCGAGCTCGTCCAGTCGGCAGAACGTGGTCAGATCAGGGCGAACGAAGCCGCCCACAGCGGTAGCGTCAGGCACGTCGAGGTCTTCCGGATGGGCGGCGTAGGAACCTCCATCCTTGGAAGGCCTCGACCCCTATCCGGACACCGACGCGCGGCTCACCCCTACACCCTCATCTGCGAAGAGCC
>NZ_FOAO01000020.1 GCF_900109665.1 Blastococcus sp. DSM 46786 | reverse complement strand
GGAAGTGGAAGCACCGTAAGGTGTGGAGCTGACCGGTACTAACAGGCCGAGGGCTTGACCACACACACCTCCTCCACGAGGGCCCTGTGTACCAAGTCGTAACGAAGAAGACTGTTTCGCGTCCACTGTGCGGTTCTGAACGCACGAACCAGCCCCCCCAGCGGGGAAGTTCGAAGTTCACAGAGTTACGGCGGCCATGGCGAGAGGGAAACGCCCGGCAACATTCCGAACCCGGAAGCTAAGCCTCTCAGCGCCGATGGTACTGCCCTGGAGACGGGGTGGGAGAGTAGGACGCCGCCGGACAACCATTCACGAAGGGCCCCAGCCACCAGGCTGGGGCTCTTCGTCGTTCCCGGAAAACACACTCCTCATCCTTCACCGCTCCCGGGGCAGCGCTGCTCAACGTTCGTGGAACGGCGGCCGACGCAGTCGATTCGGGCCCCTGAATCGCGACCGGAGTGGCGCCCTCCACTGTGACCGGAGCGGTGTCCTCGCCGCTTCAGAACGCCGCCCGCGCCTCTTCTCGAGCGGCGCCCCGCCGGGCAAGCCCGGCCGCGCGCACGCAAGCACCCCGCACCGGCAGGCACACGCCCCGACCAGCAGCCGAGGAGATGGTGTCCGGGCGGCGCTCAACGCCGGCGCACTCCCCTCGTCGTGGCCGCGCGTCGGCCGCGGCCGCGCCGTACGGGCACCGGCGGCTCTGGCCCAGCCAACGCGTCCCGGGCCCCTGTTCCGTCACGTGGCGGAACAGGGGCCCGGGATCGAGATGCCGATCAGGGAACCACGCGGCGGAGTCCGAGCCAGGAGAGTCCGGCGACCGCGACGGTGAGCAGCAGTGGCAGGCCGGCCGCGAGCGTCGTGACCGACTGTTCCCCCAACCACTGCGCGAGGGAGCCCCAGGCCTCGAGCCCGGTCACCAGGACGGCGAGGCCGCCGACGACGACCAGGGTGCCCAGGATCAGCCCCCAGACCCCCGGTTGGCCCCAGCGCTTGTAGACCACCCCCATGCCGATCCCGATGAACATGAGCGTGAGCATCGGCGCCCCTGATAGCAGCACCTGCAGGGCGAAGCTGTCGACGTTCATCGCTGCCGGCGCCCAGAACTCGAGCCCCGCCCCCCAGCCACCCGTCGCCTCCTCCAGCGCGGTGAGGGTAGCCAGCGCGATGCCGAAGGCGAGCGCCTGTGCGACGGCCACCAGCGCGGTGGCCAGGTAGAAGGTGCGGCGGCTGACGCTGATGCCCATGGCATAAGGGAGCAGCTGGGTGACGGCCTGGACGAAGGCGACGGCGACCGTGATGTAGAGCGAGGAGACGCCCCCGGTGAAGGCGTCGCCGTCCGAGGCCTCGTCCAGGCCGGCGGTCGCCCAGAGCGCCCAGTTGATCGCGAAGGCGACGCCACCGACGAGCCAGGGGACCCCGAAGATGACCAGCGGGTGGATCAGGTGCAGCCGGGCCGCGGCGAGGACGCGGTTCATCGCGGGACCCCCTGGAGTGCATCGGTGGACGAGTGGCGGGGTGCCGGCGGTGCGAGGCTCATCGCGACGACGAGCTCCTGCAGATTCGTGGGTTCGGCCAGGAGCCCAGAGGTGTCCGGGCCGTCCCCCCCGCTGCGGAGCCGGACGACGGCGCGGCCGGTGCCGGCGAGGGTGTCCAGGTGCAACAGGTCGTGCCCGGCGGCGAAGGCCCGGATGCGGTCGACCGGCCCACGGACGGTGACGGCGCTGCCGCGCACCGACTCGGCGTCGGTGTCCAGCAGCAGCCGGCCGCGGTCGATCAGCAGCACCCGTTCGAGCAGGTCGGCGATCTCCTCGATGAGGTGCGTCGAGATGAGGATGGTCCGCGGGTGCTCCGCGTAGTCGGCGAGCAGGCGGTCGTAGAACTGGTGCCGCGCCACGACGTCCAGGCCGGCGTAGGGCTCGTCGAAGAGGGTGAACGGCGCCCGCGACGCCAGGCCGATGATGATGCCGACCGCCGAGTTCATGCCGCGCGACAGCTTCTTGATCGGCCGCCCGGCGGGGAGCTCGAAGTCGGCGAGGAGGGTCTGGGCCAGATCGGCGTCCCACCCCGGGAACAGCAGCGAGGCACCGTGCAGGGCGTCGCGCACCCGGAAGTGGTCGGGGTAGCGCTGGCCCTCCTTGATGAAGCAGGTGCGCCGCAGTACGTCGTCGTTCTCGTACGGTCGGGCGCCGAAGACCTCCACCCGGCCGCTGCTCGGCACGCGGTGGCCGGTGAGCAGCTGCATGAGGGTGGTCTTGCCGGCGCCGTTGCGGCCCAGCAGACCGGTGATGGCGTTCTGCTCGATCGAGGTCGAGACCCCGGCGAGCGCGGTGTGCTCGGAGAACCTCATCGTGACGTCGGAGACGGTGGCCGCTGCGGTCATCGCGGGCTCTCCCAGTTGTCGATCATGTCGGTGACCTCGGTGGCGGGGATGCCGAGCTTCTGCGCCTCGGCCATCAGGGGGCGGAGGTACTGGTCGGCGAACTCGCTCCGCCGGCGCTTGAGCAGCTGTTCGCGGGCGCCCGTGGCGACGAACATCCCGACTCCTCGTCTCTTGTAGAGGACCCCGTCGGCCACCAGCTGGTTGAGGCCTTTGGCGGCGGTGGCGGGGTTGATGCGGTGGAAGGCGGCCAGCTCGTTCGACGAGGGCGCCTGGCTCTCCTCAGCGAGGGAGCCGTCGACGATCGCGTTCTCGATCAGATCGGCGACCTGCCGGAAGATCGGCCCGCCGTCGTCGTTCACGGGCAGGAACCGGCCGGCGCGCCGGCGAGGTTCCGTGGTTCGTTACTCACGTAATGAACCATAGGGCCACGTCGCCGTGGCGCACAAGAGCCCGGTGCCCCCGTCGGAGCACGGGCGGTGCGGGGCCGCCGGCGTCAGAGCGCCGCGGCGAGCGCCTCCAGGTCCTCCGCCGTGGCGTCCAGGTGCGGCGAGACCCGGAGCACCGGCCCGGTCATCTCCCCGGGAGCCCGCTCCGGCCCGAACGCGCTGAGCACGATCCCGTGCTCGGTCAGCAGGCGGGCGCGCGTGGCGACGACGTCGACGCCGTCCGGTGGGCGCAGCGTGGTGGTCGCGGTCGGTTCGTCGAGCGGCTCCACGACCCGCCAGCCGGCGACGCCGTCCAGAAGTTCCCGGGTGAGCCGGCCCAACCCGGCCAGCCGGGCGCGGACGCGGTCGGGGCCGGCGGCCAGGTGCTCACCGACGGCGACCACGAGACCGACCCGGCCGGCCACGTGGGCCTCCCCCGACTCGAACGCCCGCATCGGCGGCACGCCCTCCGGTTCGGGGAGCACCGGCGCCAGGTGCGCGGCGACGTGCGGGCGGGCGATCAGCACCCCCACGCCGCGCGGCCCGGCCAGCCACTTGCGCGAGGTGCCGTAGACGACGTCGGCGCCGAGGTCGACGTCCACGTGTCCGAGTGACTGCGCGGCGTCGAGCACCAGCGGGACGCCGGCGGCGCGGCACAGCGCCGCGACCTCGCGCCCCGGCTGCACCAGCCCCCGGTGGCTGGCGACGTGCGTCAGGTGCACCACCCGCGGCGGGTCGGTGGCCAGCAGTCGGTCCACGCCGTCGAGGTCGGCCCGCCCCAGCCCGTCGACCGGCAGCGGCTCCGGCCGCAGGCCCGCGGCGCGCAACTGCGCCACGTTCGGTGCGAACTCCCCGGGCAGGCAGGCCACCCGCGAGCCGGCCGGCAGCCGCCAGCCGCTCAGCAGGGCGACCAGGGCGGCCTGCGCCGACTCCACGAAGGCGACGTCGGCGGCCGCCATGCCGGCCAGCCCGCCGAGGACCGACCGGCCCTGCTGCAGCAGGTCGTCGGCGGTCGCCTCGGCGACGTACCCGCCCAGCTCGGCCTCGTGCCGCGCGTGGTGCGAGGTCGCCTCCAGCACACGGTGGCTCTGCCGGCTGCACGCAGCGCTGTCCAGGTGCCGGCCTGCCGGCCGTGGCCGGGCCTTGCGCCAGGCCGCGCCCAGCTCCTCCTGCGGCAGCGGGGACGGTCGTGCGGCGGTCACCCGTGCACGGTAGGCGTCGCTCAGCTCTCCAGCTGGCCCCGGGCCACGGAGACCCCTGAGTGCGCCGGGTCGCCGTCCAGCGGCTCGACCGAGACGTCGACGATCGGGTACGCCGCCAGGTCGAGCCCGGTCGGCAGCTCCAAGGTCTGGGTCCCCGGGCGCAGGACGCCGAGCGGCACCATCTCCACGATCCCCGGCTCGATCAGCCAGACCTCGTAGTAGGCGTCCTCGACCGCGGGTGCGTCCAGGTCGACCTCCAGGGCGCGGGAGCCGTCCGGGCGGACGACGACCTCCGCCCGACCCGAGGCCGGCTCGCCGTCGAGCGGCTCGAGGGCCACGGTCGTGAGCGGCTCGAGGGACTCGTCGCCCTGCACCAGCGCCACGGCGCCGGCACCCACGACGGCGCCGGTGACCGCGGCGGCGGCGATCAGCAGGACCGGCCGGCGGCTGCGGCGGAGGGGGAGCACCTGGCCGCCGGCGTCCACCGGCGCAGTCGCGCCCACGGGCGCTGAGGGCGCCTCGGCGGCCGGGGCGGCGTGCGCGTGGGCCCCCGGCGCCGCCTGCACCCCGGTGGCCGCCGCGATGCCCGCCCACACCGAGGCGGGCGGCGCTACGGGCGGCCCGGGCTCGGCGAACTCGGGGACGGCGACGGCGCCGACGGCGCGCTGGAGGCCCGCGACCTCCGCCCGGCACTCGGCGCAGGAGCCGAGGTGGGCGGCGTCGTCGGCCGGGAGCGGCTCGTGCAGCGCGGCGAGGGCGAGCTGCTCAGGCTGGCAGTGCGGCACCGTCCACCTCCAATCGTGTCCTCAGGCGTTCGAGAGTGCGGCGGATGTGGGATTTCACCGTGCCCAGCGGGATCCCGGTGCGCTCGGAGATCTGGGCGTGGGTGAGGTCGGCGAAGAAGGCGAGCTCGATGATCCCGCGCTGCGGCTGGCCGAGACGTTCCAGCTCCTCGAGCACGAGCATCCGGTCGGTCACGACGCTGTCCACGGGGGGCGTCGTCCCGCCGGCCGGTGTGGCCTGCGCCTCGGAGACGGCGGCCTCGGCCTCGCGGCGCATCCGGTCGCGACGGGCCCAGGCATCGGCGATCTTGTGGCGGCAGACGCCGACCAGCCAGGCGGGCAGCGGGCCTTGCTCGGGGCGGTAGCGGGCGCGGCCGGTCCAGGCGGAGATGAAGGTCTGCTGGGTGACGTCCTCGGCGTCGGGACCGGGACCGAAGGCGCGCACCGCCATGCCATGCAGCTGCCCCGCCCACCGCTCGTAGGCCAGGGCGAGCGCCTGCTCGTCACCGGCGGCGAACCGGCGGCCCACCTCGGCGTCGTCCGGCTCCGCGGCGCCGGACGGCGCCGGAACGGGCTCGGAGTTCACGGTGCCGACGCTACCCAGCCGCGCGGCCCGGTCCAGCAACCCGGTCACGGCGTGGTGCCGGGGACCGGCTCGGCCACCACGACGACGTTGTCGCGGTAGCTGCGGAACTCGGGGAGGAACGGGCCGCCGCAGGTGAGCACGACCAGCCGGGGCGGGCCGTCGCGGCGGAAGATCTCCTCCAGCGGGAGGACGTCCTTCTCGATCACCTCGCGGGACACGATCCGCCAGCGGGTGGTCTCCCCGGCGGCGTCGGTGACGGCGATCTCCTCGCCCGGTTCGGCCGTCCGCAGGGGGAAGAGCGCGCCGGGACCCTGCTCGCGGTCGTCCACGTGGCCGGCGATCACTGAGTTCCCGGCCGCGCCGGGCTGCGGGCCGAAGCGGTACCAGCCCACGCGGTCGACGTCCTCGGGCAGGGCCATCTGGCCGTCGTCGGCGATGCCGACCGGGTCGACGGGCGCCGTCACGCCGAGGCCGGGCATCTCGATGCGCACGGGCAGGGCGACCGCCGGGTCCACGGTCGGTGCCGCGTCCCGGACGCTCACCGACGGCAGCTCGGACGCCGGTGGTGCGGTGGTGAGCGCGGCGGGGCGCTCCAGCACCTGGTCGACCGGCGGACCCGCCGCCGCATCGGGCCGGGACAGGACCCAGGCGGTCGGCGCACCGACGGCGAGGGCCAGGCCCAGCACGGCGCCGGCAGCGGCGGGTCGCACGGTCATCTCCTCGGGGTGCGGCGGATCAGCGCGAGGAGCGGGCCAGCCGGAACGCGCCGGCGGCGGCCAGGGCGACACCCGCGACGGCAGCGGCACCCACCGGCAGCGGCAGACCCGAGTCGTCGGCCAGGCCGGCGTTCCCACCCGGGACGCCGGACGGCGCCGAGTGCTGGCCGGAGATGTCCTGGACGGCGAGCTCGTAGCCGGCGTCCTCCGAACCCCACGCGTAGACGATCGTCGTGGTGCCCTCGGTCAGCGTCAGGTCGGCCGGGCCGATGGCGACGGTGTCGGTGCCCGCGAGCACGACGTCGGCGCTCACCGTGCCGGCCGGGACGGTGAGCGACTCCCCGTTCGGGTTGGTCAGCCCGTCGACGACCACCTGGCCACCCGCCCGCACGTCGACGGCGGGCGCGGCCGCCACGTGCCGCACGGTGACGCGTGCCTGGCCGGCGGGGATGTCGCCGGTCTCGTTGACGAACGGGGTGAGCGCGGGCTCGCCGCCCTCGGTCAGGTGGGCGACCACGGTGGCGTTGGCGCCGGCGGGGACGGAGACGTCCATCGCCGACAGCAGCGGGTCGCCCGAGCCGTCCGGCGCGTCGGCCGGGAACAGCGCCAGGTCGTAGGAGCCGGCGGGCAGCTGCAGCGGGTCGGTGAGCGTACCCGGCTGGAAGTCGTCGATCAGCCGCTCGCCGTTGGCGTAGACGTCGACGGGGAGGTCCGGCACGGCGTGCAGGACCGAGACGGTGGCGGTGTGGTTGTCGGCCAGGGCCGGGGTGGCGACCAGGACGAGGCCACCGGCCACGCCGAGGGCTCCGGCGGTGCGGCCGATCGTGCGGGCGGTGCTCATGGCGAGTTCCTCTCGTCGGGACGTGCTGACACCCCTTGCTTCCGGGCGACCGGCGGCCGTGGATGCAGACGGGAGGGAACGGTCCGCCCGACGGGCACGCGGCGGCCGGGGCGGGAGAGGATGCCGCTGTGGCAGACCGCGACCGCGACGCCGAGGGGCGCGCCCGCAACGCCCGCCCGCGGGATGCCCTCGGGCGGCCGCTGCCGCGGGGCGCCGTCGGTGAGGACCGCGCGCCCGAGGGCCTCGTGCGGCCGCCGGCGGTGGCGCTCGCCGAGGCCCAGCGGCTCCTGGACGCCGGCCGGCCGTTCCACGCCCACGAGGTGCTGGAGGACGCCTGGAAGACCGCGCCCGAGGAGGAGCGGGCGCTGTGGCGGGGGCTGGCCCAGCTCGCCGTCGGTCTGACCCACGCCGCCCGGGGCAACGACCGGGGCGCGCGGACGCTGCTGGAGCGGGCCGCGGGGAGCATCGCCGGCTACGCGGCGGCACCGCCCCACGGGGTCGACGTCGACGGCCTGGTGGCGTGGGCGAGGGGCCTGGCCGCGGCCCCGGGCGCGGGCGCCGACCCGGCCGCCGCCGCCCCCCGGTTGACCGGTTCGGCGGTGCGCACCCCGGGCACACCGGGAGGATGACGACGGACGGAGCACGGCACGACGGGATCCGGGCCGCGGCGGTCCTCGCCGCCGCCCTCGCCCAGATCGTCGGCAGCCCGCTGGGCAGCGCCCTCGCCGGGCGCAGCGTCGGCGCGGTCAGCGACGAGACCGGCTCGCTGATCACGCCGGCCGGTTACGCCTTCACGATCTGGGGCGTGATCTTCGCCGGATCGCTGGCGTGGGCGGTGTACCAGGCGCTGCCGGCGCAGCGCGGTCGCGCGCTGCACCGCCGCACCGGGTGGCCGCTGGCCGCGGCGTTCGCCGGCAACGCGGCGTGGGAGATCGCCTTCCCGCTGATCGGCGTCTCCGTGCCGCTGGTCCCGCTCGTGCTGCTGTTCTGCATCGTGGCGGCCACCGCGGTCGCCTGGGCGCGGCTGCAGGAACTCCCGGTCGAGGGGCTGGGCCGGCTGCTGCCGGCCGCGGTCGCGGGCCTGCTGCTGGGCTGGGTGACCGTCGCCGCGGCGGTCAACGCCGGCCAGGCGGGGGTCGCGCTCGGGGCACCGGCGTCCGGCACCACCGCGCAGGTCTGGGCGGTCGTCGCGCTGATCGTGGTCGCGCTGATCGCGTCGGCCCTGGTGCTGTCCGCCCGCGCCGCCGCCGGGCCGTTCACCGCCGCGGTGGTGTGGGGCGTGCTGGCCGTGGCCGTGGCCGGCGGCCCGGCCCCGGTCGTCGTCACCGCGCTCGCCGCCGCCGGGGCCGTCGCGGTCGCGCTCGTCGTCCGCACCGTCGTCCGGCGCGACCCGGTGACCCTGCTCGTCGGGTGACCCGGCCGGGAGGTCAGCGACCGCGGACGCGGGCGTAGCGGTCCAGCGCCACCTGTCGCTCGTGCGCGTGGTCGACGACCGGCTCCGGGTAGCCCGCGGGGACGCCGCCGGGCGCCGTCCAGGGCTCGTGGACGTAGCGGGGGTCGACGTCGCGCAGCTCCGGCACCCACCGCTTCACGTAGGCGCCGTCGGGATCGAACTTCTTGCCCTGGGTGACCGGGTTGAAGACGCGGTAGTAGGGCGAGGCGTCGGTGCCGGTGCCCGCCACCCACTGCCAGCCGTGGTTGTTGCTGGCCAGGTCGCCGTCGACGAGGTGCCGCATGAACCACCGCGCGCCCAGCGTCCACTCCTGGTGCAGGTCCTTGACCAGGAAGGAGGCGACGATCATCCGCACCCGGTTGTGCACGTACGCCTCGCCCAGCAGCTGGCGCATGCCGGCGTCGACGATCGGGAACCCGGTGCGGCCGGTCTCCCAGGCGCACACCAGCGCTTGAGCGTGCGGGCCGTCGTCGTAGCCCATCGCCCGCAGCTCGGGCTTGAGGTACTCCCGGGCCGACCCCGGCCGGTGCCAGAGGACGTCGGCGTAGAAGTCCCGCCAGGCCAGCTCGTCGGTGTAACGGCGCACGGACTCCGCCTGCCCGGCCGCCGCGAGGTCGGCCAGCAGCGTGCGGGGGTGGATGCAGCCGTACTTCAGGTAGGCCGACATTCGGCTGGTCCCGTCGCTGCCCGGGGCGTTGCGCCCGTCGGCGTAGCCGAGCAGCCGCTCGTCGCGGAACCGTTCCCAGGCGGCCAGCGCGGCGGTCTCCCCGGCCGGGGGCAGGGCGACGCCGTCGAGGTCCGGTGCCGAGGGCTGCTCGTCGGACCGGACGCCGCTGCGCCAGCGGACGCCACCGGGGGACGACGCCGGTGCACGCCAGCCGTGCTCCCGCCAGGCCCGGGCGAAGGGGGAGAAGACCTGGAACGGCGTCCCGTCGCGCGTGGTGACCCGGCCGGGCGTCACCGCGTACGGCGAGCCGGTGCGCGCGAACGGCACCTCGCCCAGCGCCCGTTCGACCGCCTCGTCGCGGCGGCGGCCGTACGGCCCGGCGTCGGCGCTGACGTGCACCGACGTGGCGCCCACCTCGCCGGCCAGCGCCGGCAGCACCCGCGCGGGGTCGCCGCGGCGCAGGACCAGCGCGCCGCCGAGGTCGTCGTCCAGGGCGGCCAGGCAGTCGAGCAGGAAGCGGCGGCGGGGTCCGCCGGAGGGACCCCACAGCCGGTCGTCGAACACGAAGACCGGGACGACGTCGCCGTCCGGGCCCGCCGCGTCGCACGCGGCCAGCAGGGCGGGGTGGTCGCGCAGGCGCAGGTCGCGGCGGAACCAGAGCAGCGCGGTGGGCACCCGGCCGAGCGTAGGAGGGGCTGGGTTGGTCTGCTCGTCGCCTGCCGGGCGCTCCGAGACCGGACATCCCGGGCGCCACGTGCAGGATTTGGTAGGGCAACGGCGCGGCAGGCGCGGGCACCGTCCCCAACTTCGACGTCGTCCGGACCTCGACGTCGTTCGGGCGCCTCGTCTGAGCTTGCCGTTTAACCTCCGTGGCCGGCGGAGCCACATCAGCGTGATTCGAGGGCTGGCATGAAGGCGGCCACCGCATGATCCTTCGGAGTAGCGAGCTTCGAAGATCGGCGGTGGCCGCGATGGACAGTCTTCCCCTGTCCGACGGGATTGACCAGAGCTTCGTGGGGCCGGCGGGGCTGGACCGGCTGCGAGAGTTCCGCGGTCAGCTGTATGGATGCCTGGGTCGGCGGGCCGATGAGCTGTTCGAGCTGGCCGACGCGCTGCTGTGCGCTGAGGGTCCGGTGCGGTCGCTGGTCGGGCTGTGCCTGGCCCCGGAGCACCGCCGCGGCCACGGAGCGCTTTACGACGCGCTCAACTGCGGCACCGTCGACGCCGACAAGAGATCGTCATCTGACGATCGGAGGTCCTTGGGGTGGCACGGGCACGTGAGCCATCCGGTGCGCTACAGATCGAGCACCAAGGAAAGTGCTTCGTCGACCCGCTGCATCTCATCGAGGGTGAGGAAGCCTGCAGGTTCGGCGAGCCTGTTCACGTCGACGGTGGCGATCTGGTCACACATCACCAGGGTGCGCTGCCGGTTGATCTCGACCGGGGGCCGGAAACTGGTCTCTCGGGCGCTGGTGCTGGTGAAGGCGACGACCCAGGTGCTGAGGGTGAGCCAGTCCGGCTGCAGCACCACGGCGTATCTGGGCCCCCGCTGCTCGTGGCCCGTGCCCCGGGCGGGCAGTCGGTAGACCTCACCCCTCATCGCGTCTGTTGCAGCGCGGCGATGTCTTCCTGGATCGCCTCGATCTCGCGACGGTCTTCGGGATCGTCCTTGATCGCGCGTGCCTCGGCGGCGGCGAGAGCGCGGCGTTCGTCGCGCTTCATGGCCGCCAGCGCGGCCCGGATGACCTGGTCAGCGCTCTCGCGCCGCGCCGCCCCGAGTTCCAGGAGCAGGTCTCGGGTGCTGGTGTGGACTTTGACGGTGGTCGTGTCACCCATGCATTCCAGTCTACCGCTGGTAGACAGGCGGAGCTTGTCGGAGTCCACCGATTCTCGGTGCGCCACGCCGGTCTACCGCGCCCTGGAACGCACGCGATCAGCGATGGCCTGACGTCCCAGCTGCACGTCGTCCTGCAGGCAGCGCCCTGCGGGACGACTCCGTGGGGTCGCCGAGCGCCTGCGCTCGTCGACGCATGGAATCCGCCCAGCGGTTGCAGGTTCAGGCGGAGCGGCCCAGGTCCTCCATCCCGAGCACCCGCCACAGCCCGGTGCGGCGGAGCAGGTCGAGCGTCCGCCGGTTGGCCCCGCGGACGACGACGCTGCCGCCGCGGGCCCGGCACGTCCGGTGCGCGGAGAGGAGGCTGGCCGCGGCCGGGCTGGACAGGTGCTCCACCTCGCGCACGTCGACCACCACCCGGCGGGCGCCGGTGAGCAGCGCGTCGTGCAGCAGCCACCGGATGTCGGCGACCCCGTCGGCGAGCATCTCCTCCGTCAGCCGCAGGACGACCTCGCCCGAGCCGTCGGTACCGGGGTCGCGGTCGGCAGGGCGCACGGTGGTCTCCTCCGCGGTCGGGGTCCGCTCGGTCTGCCAGCAGCCTCGCGACCGCAGTTTGCGATCTCCCGTGTCACTGCATTGCGATCGGATGACGGTGACCGGCGGGGGCTGGGCCGCGGTCTCCCGGTGGCAGCATGTGCGCGTGTCGCTGCGGATCATGATCGTGGAGGACGACGACTCCATCCGGACGGCGCTGCGCTGGGCGCTGGAGGACGAGGGGTACGACGTCGCGGAGGCCGCCTCCGGCGAGGACGCCGTCCGCATGGTGGGCATCGCCGCGCCGGACATGATGATCGTCGACCTGATGCTCGGGTCGGTGGACGGCTTCACCGTGATCCGCGAGGTGCGGCGGGCCCACGACCTGCCCGTCGTCGTGGTGAGCGCCCGCGCGGACACGCAGGACATCGTCGAGGCTCTGGAGGCGGGCGCGGACGACTACGTGACCAAGCCCTTCCAGATCAAGGAGATCACCGCGCGGCTACGCGCCCTGCGACGCCGGACCGCCGTGGTGCCGGCGGGCGCCCCGGCCGCGGCCACCCGGCCGGGCGTCGTGCTCGACCACGACCCCCGGGCGCCGCTGGTACTGAGGGAGGCCAGCGGCACCGTCTACCGGGGGGACCAGCTGGTGCCGCTCACGCTCACCGAGTACCGGGTGCTGTGCGAGCTGGCCGCCGCGCCGGGCCGGGTCTTCAGCCGCCAGGCGCTGCTCGAGCGGGTGTGGGAGCACGGGTTCTTCGGGGACGAGCGGATCGTCGACGTGCACGTGCGGCGGCTGCGGACCAAGGTCGAGCGCGACCCGGGCAACCCGCGCCTGGTCGTCACCGTGCGCGGGCTGGGCTACCGGCTGGACCTGCAGTGAGCCGCTGGTGAGGCGGGCCCCGGGGCGACGGGGGCTGCGGGGGCGCATCGTGCTGGGGTTCGCGGCCAGCACGCTGCTGGTCTCGGCGGTGCTGGTGACGACGACGTGGCTGCTGGCCCGCAGCTTCGTCGTGGAGCAGCGCGAGCAGGCGCTCACCCAGCAGGCGTTCGCCGATGCCGAGGTGCTGCGCACCCGGCTGTCCGCCGCCGGGGCCGACGTCGGGGGCGTGCTGGGCGAGCTGGTCCCGTTCGGCGACGCGGAGGTCGTCGTCCGCAGCGGGGACGAGTGGTACTCCTCCAGCCTGGAGGTCGGCGGGCGCGACGTGCCGGCCGGCCTCCAGGAGGTGGTGGCCGGGGGTGCGGCGGGGTCGCTGCGGATCGACACCGCCGACGGGCCGCGGCTGGTCGTCGCCGTCCCCGTAGTGAGCGCCGGCGTCGAGTTCTACGAGGTGGCGCCGCTCGACGACCTGGAGGCGCTGCTGCGCACGCTGGGGCTCGTGCTCGGCGCCGGGGCGGTCGCGGCGACGCTGGCCGGCGCCGGGTTCGGGGCGTGGGCCAGCCGGCGCGCCGTGCTCCCGCTGGAGCAGGTCGCCGGCGCCGCGACCCGCATCGCCGGGGGTGAGCTCTCCACCCGCCTCCCGCCGACCGACGACCCCGACCTGGTGGGCATCGTGGCGGCCTTCAACAGCATGGTCGACGCCCTCGCCGCCCGGATCTCGCGGGACGCCCGGTTCGTCGGCGACGTCAGCCACGAGCTCCGCAGCCCGCTGACCAGCCTCACCACGAGCGTCGAGGTGCTGGCCACGCGGCGCCAGGAGCTCCCCCCGCGGGCGCAGCAGGCCCTGGACCTGGTGGAGGGCGAGGTGTCCCGCCTGCGGGTGACCCTGGACGACCTGCTGGAGCTCGCCTGGTTCGACGGCGCGGGCCACGCCCCCGACGCCGTCCCGGTGTCCATGACGGCGCTGGTGCGGGAGGTGCTCGAGCGGACCGGCCGCCCGCTCGGCCTGCTGGCGGCCGGCCCCGAGCCGGAGACCACCGTGCTCGGGGACAAGTCGCGGCTGGAGCGGGCCGTGCGCAACCTGCTGGACAACGCCGACCGCTACGCCGGAGGGGCCGAGCGCGTGGGGGTCGAGCGCTGCGACGGCTCGGTGGTCGTGACCGTGGACGACGCCGGCCCCGGCGTGGCCTCGCTGGACCGGGAACGCATCTTCGAGCGCTTCGCCCGGGCCCCCGGTTCGGCGCGCCGCTCGGTGCCCGGGGCGGGGCTGGGGCTGGCCATCGTGGCCGAGACGACCGCGCAGCACGGGGGCGCGGCGTGGTGCGCCCCGAGCCCGCAGGGCGGAGCGCGTTTCGTCCTCTCGCTGCCGGCGGCGCGGACGTGAACCGGCTCCGGCGCGCGGGCGCGCTGGGCGCCGTGCTCGCGGTGACGGCGGCGTGCGGGGTGCCCACCGGGGACGGCCCCTCGACGATCGCGCCCGCCGACGTCCCCTACGGGCTGGCCGCGCCGACCTCCCCGCCGACGGCCGCGCCGTCCGCCGTCCCCGCCGACGAGGCGGGCTGGGCCTACCTCGTCGGCGCGGACGGGGCGCTCGTCCCCCGCGCCCGGGACAGCGGCACCGGGTCCCCCGAGGAGCGGCTGGCGGAGCTGCTCACCGCGCTGGCCGCCGGCCCGACCGAGGAGGAGCGGGTCCAGGGGCTGTCCACGGCCCTCCCGTCCGGGGTTGCGCTGACGGCCGCCATCGACGGCGCCACGGCGACGATCGACCTCTCCGGGGTGGCGCCGCTGTCGTCCAACCGCCGTGCCGTGGCGCAGCTCGTGCTCACCGCGGCGAGCCTGCCGGGGGTCGAGGCGGTCCTGCTCACCAGCGACGGCGAGCCGGTGGAGGCGCCGCTGCCCTCCGGGGCCCTCACGGACGCGCCCTTGCTGCCGGCCGATTACGCCGTCTTCCTCAGCCCGCCCCCGGAGTCGCCGCCGGCCGCCTCACCGGTGCCCACCACCACCGTCCCGCCGCCCGGCACGACGTCGGGGTCCGGCACGACCGCGCCGCGGCCGGTGCCCACGGTGCCGCCCCCCTTCGTCGCCGACACCCGGCCCGACACGGCCGCGGCCTCACCCGGAGCCGCGGTGACGGTGACCGACGTCCGCGTCGGCCGCCAGGAGGGTTTCGACCGGGTGGTGTTCGAGGTGGGCGGCGCGGGGCTGCCGGGGTGGGACGCCCGCTACGTGCCCGACGCCCGGTCGGCGGGGAGCGGTCTCGCGGTGGACGTCGCCGGGGACGCCGTCCTCCGGCTGGTGCTCACCGGGGTGGGGCTGCCGGGGGACACCGGGGTCGCCCCGTACGAGGGGCCCGACCCGGTGCCCGTGGGCGGTGCCGCCGTGCAGGAGGTCGTGCTGGACACGATCTTCGAGGGGCAGATGGTGTCGTTCCTCGGCACCGCGGGCGAGCGCCCGTTCCGCGTCTACCGGCTGCAGAGCCCGAACCGGGTCGTGGTCGAGGTGCTCCACCAGGGGTGAGCCTCGTGGCGGCACCTGGTCCGAGGGTGCGCGGCCGCCCCGGTCCTCGGGTCCTCGTGCAGTCGGTCTCTGCCCACCCCCACGGGGCAGAGACCCACGACGCCGGGATCACCCCCGCGGTGGCGCGGTCCGTGGAACAGGGGCCTGCGCACCGGTTGGCCCCGGCGCGCAGGCCCCCGCGGGGGTGGGACCGGTCACCAGCGGTGGGCGACGTCGATCACCAGGCGGACCGCGTCGTCACCAGGGGCGCCGATCAGGGTGAAGGTGCGGAACGGCAGCCGGGCCCGCGTGCCGACGCCCAGGGTGGTGCGGCCCTCGTAGGAGCCGGCCCACGCGACCTGCTCGAGGGTGCGGAAGCCGTCGACGTCCACGACCTCGCTGCGGCTGGGCGGCAGGTAGGTGGCCCGCCCGTACCCGTCGTAGGCGGGGGAGTGGACGACGACCTGCAGCGCCGCGCCACCCGCCAGCGGGACGACGTCGCCCGTGCCCTCCTGGTGCACCGCGTCGACGTACCGCACCGAGTAGCCGGTCGCCGCCGCGGGACCGTGCAGGTCGACGACCAGGCGGTCGAAGCAGGCGTGCCGGCCGGCGCGGACGTCGGTGACGGTCAGGCCGGCGGTGGTCGCCGAGCTGCCTTCCGGCAGCGAGCCCCACACCAGCCCGCAGTACGGCGCGGTGGCCGAGCCCGCGGCCGACGCCGGGCTGATCAGGCCGACCAGCAGCGCGATCACGCCGGCGAGGACCGCCAGGGAACCGAGTCGGATCCTTCTCACGATGGTCTCCATCCGTCGGGGCCCGCACCCCTGCGGAGCGGGCCTCCGAACGGAGGTCTACTCGCCCGCGAGGGCCCCGGAGGCCGCCGCAACAGGGTCTCCACCAGGTCGTCGCGGGCGTCATGCGGTCGTCGCACCACCGCAAGACCGCCGTCGTCACACCGCCGGGTGCGGGGCCTGGCGGCGGGGTCCACCGATCGGGGGCCGCGCCGTGGCCGCATCCGGTGGATCATGATCGGGTGCCCGAGTTGCCCGAGGTGGAGGCGCTGGCGGCGTTCCTGCGCGAGAACGCCGTCGGCCACGTGCTGGCGCGCGCCGACCTCGCCGCCGTCCAGGCGATCAAGACCTTCGACCCGCCCCTGTCGGCGCTCGCCGGCCTGGAGATCACCGGGGCCGCTCGGCACGGCAAGTTCCTCGACCTCGACGTCTCCGGGCTGCACCTCGTCGTCCACCTCGCGCGGGCGGGCTGGCTGCACTGGCGGGAGAACCTGCCCTCGGCTCCGCCCAAGCCGGGCAAGGGCCCGCTGGCCCTGCGCGTGCACCTCGACGACGGCAACGGGTTCGACCTCACGGAGCAGGGCACCCGCAAGGGGTTGGCCGTCTACGTCGTCCGGTCGCCCGCGGAGGTGCCCGGCGTCGCGCGGCTCGGCCCGGACGCGCTGGAGGTCGACCGCGAGACCTTCACCCGGCTGATGGCCGGCCGGTCGGGGCAGCTCAAGGGGGCGTTGACCGACCAGACGCTGGTCGCCGGCATCGGCAACGCCTACTCCGACGAGATCCTGCACGCCGCCCGGCTCTCGCCGTTCAAGATGGCCGACAAGCTGACCGACGACGACCTGGTCCGTCTCTTCGACGCGGTGCGCGCGACCCTCACCGGTGCGCTGGGCCGCCAGGTGGGCCAGCGGGCCGCCACGATGAAGGGCGAGAAGCGCTCGGGGCTGCAGGTGCACGCGCGCACCGGGCTGCCGTGCCCCGTCTGCGCCGACACGGTGCGCGAGGTCAGCTTCGCGGACACCTCGTTGCAGTACTGCCCCACCTGCCAGACCGGGGGCAAGCCGCTGGCCGACCGGCGGATGTCGAAGCTGCTGCGCTGACCGGCTGCGGTGCCGGCGATGATCAGCCGACCTGATCATCGAGCGTCCTCCCTCGTGGTGGGCGGTGGGGGAGGACGCCGCGCGGTGAGGGAGGACGGTCGTCGCCGCCCGAGGAAGCTCAGCCCGGGAGCAACGAGACCAGGCGGGTGAGCGCGCGGACGAGGACGCTGCTGCCGACGCCGGCGTCGTCCGGGTGCGCGGCGGCATCGGCCGAGCCCACCGCGGTCCACCAGTCGCGCGACGGCGGCGGGGAGAGGACGTCCACCCGCTCGCCCGGCTGCGGGACGACGACGTCGACACCGCGGGCGCCCGCCGCGGCCAGCAACCGCTGCACCGGCTCGGCCCAGCGGTGGAACGCCAGGTTGAAGGTGGCCCAGTGCACCGGCAGCAGCACGCGCCCGCCCAGGTCGCCGTGCGCGCGGACCGCCTCCTCCGGGTCCATGTGGATGGCGTGCCAGGCGTCGTTGTACGCGCCGATCGGCAACAGGGTGAGGTCGAAGGGGCCCAGCCGGGCGCCGATGCCGGCGAACGCCGGGGTGTAGCCGGTGTCGCCGCCGAAGAACACCCGGTGCCGGGGGCCGGCGATCACCCAGGACGCCCAGAGGGTGGTGTCGCGGTGGAAGTACCGGCCGGAGAAGTGGCGCGCCTCGGTGCAGGTGAGCGCCAGGTCGCCGATGCGGTGCTCGCCGTCCCAGTCGAGCTCGACGATCCGCTCCTCGGGCACGCCCCACTTGCGCAGGTGCTCGCCGATGCCGAGGGGAACCACCCAGGGTGCGCGCTGGGTGCGCAGCAGGGTCCGCACCGTGGGCAGGTCGAGGTGGTCGTAGTGGTCGTGCGAGATGAGCACCGCGTCGACCGGCGGCAGCTCCTCCAGCGCCATCGGGGGCTCGTGCAGCCGCGTGGGACCGATGATCGGCGACGGCGAGACGCGGTGCCCCCACACCGGGTCCAGCAGCACCCGCCGTCCGTCGATCTCCAGCAGCGCGCTGGCGTGGCCGAACCAGGTGACGGCGAGCTCGGCGGCGTCGTCCGGGAGGTCGGCGTGGGCCAGCGGGATGGGTGCGCCCGGCAGGCCGACGTACCGCTCCTCGTGCCACTGCCGGAGCAGCCCGTCGCGGGTGTTGGCGGGGGAGAGCGCGGGGGTGGGCATCCGGTTGTGGAACTTGCCCTCGGAGAACTGCGGCGAGCCCGCGACCACGGGACGCAGCCGGCGGCGGTGCGCCCCCAGCGCGGTCGGCAGGCCCCAGGCGGCGGTGGCCACCCAGCCCACGGGGCCGGCGAGCAGGGCGGCGGTGAGGGCGGTGCGGCGAGCGATGCGGGACGGCACGGTTCGAGCATCCCAGCCGGAGATGGACGGTGGCTGTGAGGACAGCGACGTCTGTCCGACCTCACCGTGGAGCGTCCTCCCTCACCGTGGGCGCTGAGGGAGGACGCTGCACGATCGAGCCGGTCAGCCGGCGATGGCGGCCACCGGCGGGGTCCGCGCCGCCCGCCGGGCCGGCAGCACCGACGCGAGCAGCCCGGCCGCCGTCGCGACCAGCACGATCGCGGCCACCTGCAGCCACGGCATGCTCAGCACCAGCTCGCCGTAGGAGCCGAGCACCGACGCGACGCCGATCAGCCCGTAGACGCTGCCCAGCAGCACGCCGAGCACCGCGGCCACGCCCGCCACCAGGGCGGACTCCCAGGCGAGCAGCCCGCGCAGCTGGCCCCGGGTCAGGCCCAGCGCCCGCAGCAGGCCGTTCTCCTGCCGCCGTTCGACCACCGACAGGGCCAGCGTGTTGCCCACCCCGATCAGGGCGATCACCACCGCTACGCCCAGCAGGCCGGTGACGACGAGCAGCAGCACGTCGAGCACCGAGTCGATCGCGGCACGCTCGCTGGCCAGCCCGGTGACGAAGGCGAACGGCATCGCGGCGCCCGCCACGTCGGTGACCTCGTCGATCACGTCCGTGTGGTCGGCGTCGTCGGCCAGCCGCAGCCAGACGGTGTCGACAGCGGCCTCGGGCGCGAGCCGGGCCAGCTCGGCGGCGGGGAACGTGGGCCGGTCGACGTCGCCGTACAGAGCGGTGAACGTCGCCGTCCGGTCGCCGGCGGTGAAGGTCACCGGATCGCCTGCCGGCACCTCCCAGCTCGACTCGGTCCACCACGGCAGCACGACCTCGCCGGCCGCGGGGATCGGCACGTCGGCGGTGGAGCGCATCACCGGCGCCGCGGTCGCGGCGTCCAGCCCGGCGACGATCGTCTCCTCGCCGTCCGGCCCGGTCGCCGTCGCCGCGGTGAGGGAGGACGCGGCCACCACGCCGTCGACCGCGGCCAGCCGGCCCGGCAGCGACGCGGGCATCGCGCCGTCGCCCTGGACGATCACGTCGGTGGGGTACTGCGCGGCCAGGCCGGCCTGGGCGGTGGCCCGCGTCGACGCCGCGCCGACGACCATGGCGGTGGTCAGGGTGACGCCGATGAGCAGCGCGGTCGCCGTCGCCGCCGTCCGCCGGGGGTTGCGGGTGGCGTTGCCGGAGGCGAGCCGCCCGGGCACGCCACCCAGGCGGGCGGTCAGCCGGCCGACGGCGCCCACCACCGGGGGCACCGCCCGCTGGGCCAGCAGGACGACGCCGAGGAAGCTCAGCGCCCCGCCCGGCAGCGCGATCAGGACGTCGGCCAGCGCGACGCCGACCCCCATGAGCAGCACGCCGGGGACGAGCAGCAGCAGGCCCAGCACCAGGCGCAGCAGGCCGCTCCGCGACCTCAGCGGCGCGGGGTCGGCCGGCCGGAGCGCGGCCAGGGGCGCGACCTTCGTGGCGCCGCGGGCGGGGGCGAGCGCGGCGAGCAGGGTGGTGGCCGTGCCGACGGCCAGCCCGGCGGCGACGGCGACCAGCGGCACGGAGAGGCCGGAGAGCGGGACCGGGGAGTCGGCGGCCTCGGCGATTGCCGACACCCCGGCGGCCAGGCCGATGCCGGCGAGGACGCCGACGACCGACGCGGCCAGGCCGGTCAGCGCTGCCTCGCCCAGCACGCTGCGGCGCACCTGGCGGGCGGTCGCGCCCACGCAGCGCAGCAGCGCCAGCTCGCGGGTCCGCTGGGCCAGCAGGACGGCGAACGTGTTGGCGATGACGAGGCCCGCCACCAGCACCGCCACCGTGGCGAAGACCAGCAGCACCGCGGTGAGCGCCATCGTGTCGCCGGTCAGCCGGGTGGCGGCCTCCTCGGCCTGCCCGGTGCCGGTGCGCACCACGACCTGCCGGTCGGCCAGGGCGGCGCCGACCTGCTGCACCACGTCCCCGGCCGGCACGCCGTCGGCCCCGGCCACCCGGAGCTCGACCGGGTCCACGGCGCCCCAGGTGCGCAGCTGGTCGGCGGTGCCCCAGATGCGGCCGTAGATGCCCGCCGTCGGGTCCCCGCCCAGGTCCACGACGCCGGTGACCGTGACGGACGCGTCCCGCTCGGCGCCGTCGGGCGCGAAGAAGGTGAGGTCGACCGTGTCGCCGACGGCGGCGCCGGTGCGCTCGCTCACCGCGATCTCGCCGGGCGCGTCGGGCAGCGCGCCGTCCGCCATCGACTGCCAGCGGAGGGCCGGCGCGTCGGCGACCGACTCGGCGAGCAGGTACTGCAGGCCCGTGCGGCCGGGCAGCAGGGCCTGCACGCCGGTCTCCCAGGTGGCGTCGACCGCGGCGACGCCGTCCAGCGCCGCGATGCGCTCCAGCTCGTCGTCGAGGCCGGAGCCGTCGTCGGAGGTGACCACCGCGTCGGAGCCGACGTACGGGGCGCCCACGGCTTCGAGGACCGTGGTGCGCGAGGTCTCGTTGAGCACCAGCGTGGCGACCACGAAGCCCACGGCGATGACGATCGCCAGGGTGGAGGCGATCAGCCGGGGCAGGTGCGCCCGGATGCTCGCCAGGGTGACTGCGCGCACGACGTCAGGCCCCCAACCCGCGCAGGGCGTCGAGCACGGAGGCCGCGGTCGGATCGCTGAGCTCGCCGGCCAGCCGGCCGTCGGCCAGCAGCACCACGCGGTCGGCGTAGGCGGCGGCCGACGGGTCGTGGGTGACCATGACGACGGTCTGGCCGGTCTCCTTGACGCTGGAGCGCAGCAGGCCGAGCACCTCCGCGCCGCTGCGGGAGTCGAGGTTGCCGGTGGGCTCGTCGGCGAAGACGACGTCGGGGCGGGGGAGCAGTGCGCGAGCGATGGCCACCCGCTGCTGCTGGCCGCCGGAGAGCTCGTGCGGGCGGTGGCCGAGGCGCTCGCGCAGCCCCAGCCGCGCGACGACGTCGTCGAACCAGACCGGGTCGGGGCGCAGCCCGGCCAGCTGCATCGGCAGCACGATGTTCTCGCGCGCCGGCAGCACCGGCAGCAGGTTGAACGCCTGGAAGACGAACCCGATCCGCTGGCGGCGCAGCCCGGTGAGCTCGTCGTCCCGGAGGCTGGTCAGCTCGGTGTCGCCGAGCCACACCTGCCCGGCGGTGGCGCTGTCGAGCCCCGCCAGGCAGTGCATCAGCGTGGACTTGCCGCTGCCGGAGGGGCCCATGATCGCGGTGAACCCGCCGCGGGCGAAGGTGACGTCGACGCCGGCCAGCGCGTGGACGGCGGTCTCGCCGCCGCCGTAGGTCTTGCGCAGGCCGGCGGCGCGGACGGCGGCGCCGGCGAGGGACGCCGGCGGCTCGCCGGGGACGGTCATGACGGGGACGGGCACTGCGCACCTCCGGGAACGGACTTCATCGACGGTGATCACGCTCCCGCCCGGCGGCGTCCCCCCGCGTCGGAGCGCGGACGGGTCTTCCCGCGGGCGCTGCTGCACCCGGAGGTGGATGGCGTGTCATCCTCCGGTCGGAGTTCCGGATCGGCCGGGCTTCGGTGAGCTGCTCACTGCGGAACAGCCGGGGGTGACGGTGGACGGCACGGACGTCGCAGAGCGGCCGGCGATCTGGCAGCGCGCCGCGCTCGCGGTGGTCGCCTTCGCCTACCTGTGGACGGCGGTGCAGGGGGCGTGGACGCTGGCCGGAGACCTGTGGGGCTGGGCTGCCGACAGCATCTTCGCCTGGACGGACACCACGCCGTCGTCCGGGCGGGAGGCGCTGCGGGAGCACGTCCTCGCGCTGGCGATGCGGGCGGCCTGCCTGGCGGGCGTGGGTGTGGTGCTCGGCCTGTGGTGGCGCCGCCGGCTCGTGCTCGCCGTCTCGGGTGCGGGGGTGGCGGCGGCGCTCGTCGTCGGGGTCGGGGTGCACTGGCTGGCGGCACCGGCCGTCCCGGACCAGCCGGAGGAGGGCCGGCCGCGGGTGTGCCAGGAGCACAGCGGCGGGGACAATCGCTGTCCCGGTGCGTAGTCCCGGCCGTCGCCGGGCCTACCGGCCCTGGCAGGTGGTCCCCTCGGCACGCTCTGCCTCTGAGTGCAGGTGCACTCAGGGGCAGACCGCCTGGAGGGTCACCTGGTCGGCTGGTGCCGGATGGCCGGCGTGAGTCGGTCGGCGCCGGCTCAGGCGTTGCGGAGGAGGTCCGCGGGGGCGACCAGCCCGGTGCGGTAGGCCAGGACGACGGCCTGCACCCGGTCGCGCGAGCCGGTCTTGGCCAGCACGCGGCCGACGTGGGTCTTCACCGTCGCCTCGCTGACGAAGAAGTGCGCGGCGATCTCGCTGTTGGTCGCGCCGTAGGCCATCTGCTCGAGCACCTCGCGCTCGCGCGGCGTCAGCTCGCCCAGGGCGCCGTCGTCGGCGCCGGCGGGTGCGACAGCCGCCCCGCCCCGCAGGATGGGCGCAACGTGCTGCAGCAGCCGGCGGGTGGAGCTCGCCGCGATCACCGAGTCACCGGCGTGCACGGTGCGGATCGCGGAGAGCATCTCCTCGGGCGCGGCGTCCTTGAGCAGGAAGCCGCTGGCCCCGGCGCCGATCGCGGCCACCACGTACTCGTCGAGGTCGAACGTGGTGAGGACGACGACCCGCGGCGGCTCGGGCAGCGCGGTGACCTGCCGGGTGCCCTCGATGCCGTCGGTGCCGGGCATGCGGATGTCCATGAGGACGACGTCGGCGGGGGTCCGGGCCAGCACCTCGACCGCCGCCGCGCCGTCGCCGGCCTCCCCGACCACGGTGAGGTCGGGCTGGGAGTCGATGACCATGCGGAACCCGGCCCGCACCATCTGCTGGTCGTCCACGAGGACGACCCGGATCGCGCTCATCGGCCTGCACGGTAGGGCAGGGCGGCGTGCACGCCGAAACCGCCACCGTGCCGGGGCCCGGCCTCCAGCCGGCCGCCGTGCAGCTGGGCGCGCTCGCGCATGCCGCGGAGCCCCTGGCCCAGGCCGTCGGAGCCGGTGACCGCGGCCGCGGCGCCGCGGCCGTCGTCGAGGACGGAGAGCTCCAGCGTGTCGGGCCGCCACTGCAGCCGCACCCACGCGCGCCCGGCCGGGCCGGCGTGCTTGAGCACGTTGGTGAGCGACTCCTGCACGATGCGGTAGGCGGCCAGCTGCGGGCCGGCCGGCATCGGCTGCGGCGTCCCCTCCTCGATGAGGTCGACGTCCAGGCCGCTGCCCCGCACGTCCTCGACCAGGGCCGGGATCGCGGCGACGTCGGGCTGCGGGGCGTACTCCTCGCCGCCGCCGTCCCGGAGCACGCCGAGCAAGGCGCGCATGTCGGTGAGCGCCTGCCGGCCGGTGGCGGCGATCGCCTCCAGCGCGTCGGTGGCGGCCTGCGGATCGGCCTTGCCGGCGTAGCGGCCGCCGTCGGCCTGCGCGATGACGACCGACAGGGAGTGCGCGACGACGTCGTGCATCTCGCGCGCGATGCGGGCCCGCTCGGCCGTCGCGGCGAGCCGCATCTCCTGGTCGCGCTCCAGCTCCAGCAGCTGCGCCCGCTCCTCGAGCGCGGCCAGCCGCTGGAGGCGCGCGCGCCGCAGGTCGCCCAGCGCCCAGGCGGCGACCACCGCCACGCCGATGGAGCCAGCAGGAAAGACCGCGTCGAAGAGGCCGGTGGAGTAGTAGCGCAGGCTCGCGAGGACCGCACCCACCAGCCCGACGGCCAGGCCCGCCTGCCCGGCCCAGCGCGGGGCGTAGGCAGCCAGCGAGTAGACCGTCACCAGCGCCGCGTAGTTGGCCGCCAGGAACTGGTCGGAGACCAGCAGCTCGAGCAGCCCGGCCGCGACGACGACCGCCGCGGCCGGGACCGGCGCACGGCGGCGCCACGCCAGCGGCGCCACCAGCAGCACGCCCACGACGAACGAGGCACCTTCGCTGGACCAGTACGTGCCGGCGGGCAGGACGACGGTGACCAGGCCGATGAGCGCGGCCAGCCCGGCGTCGACGACGAACGGCCGGTCCCGCAGCCACGGGGCCAGGCGCTCGACGGCGGGCGACCGTTCCATGCGCGGAAGCCTAGGGACCGCGGTCGCCCGCCTCGTCGCCCCTCGGGATGATCCGCGGGTCGTCCCGCGGGGGGATCAGTTCTCCGACGTCGGGTCCTCCGGAGCCTCGAAGTCGCCCTGGCCGGGAGGCTCGGAGACCACCGGCGCCTCCATGGTGACCTCGCCGGCCTGCTCGAAGACGAAGGTGACGGGGATCGACTGCGACGAGCGCAGGTCCGTCGACAGGTCCGTGAGGATCACCGACGGCGGGCCCTCGGGCTCCAGGTAGACGTTGTCCTCCTCGGGGACCTCGATCGTGCCGGCGGCACCGTCCAGCGGGATCAGCTCTGCGCCGGCGAAGTCCTCGCCGCGGACCTCGACCAGCTGGTCACCGGTGGTCCCGGTGTTGGCGATGGCGGCGTAGAGCCGGACGTCCTCGCCCTGCTCCCACACGCCGTCGTCCGGGTAGGCGAGCCCCACCGCGGTGATCTTGATGTCCTCGGTCACGGCCTCGTCGGGGCCGGGATTGCCGCCGATCACCTCGTCGCCGGGCACGTCGAGCGGGTTGTCGAGCTCGTCGACCCCCGGGCTGTCGGCGCCGCCTCCCCCACCGCAGGCGGCGAGGGGCAGGGTGGTGGCGAGGAGCAGGGTGGCGAATGCGTTCCTGCGCGTGCGGCGGGTCATCCTGGTCCTTCCGAGGGGATTTCGTACGACCGTCGCTGGCTACCCCCGATCCGGCACCTGCACCCCTCGGCGGGCGGGCCGCAACAGAGTTGTCGCATTGGGAGGGCGCGTGGACGACGACGACCGGACGAGGTCGGTGCCCGACGACGGCGGCGACCCGGCGTGCTGGATGTGCCGGGTGTGCCCGGCCTGCGGCGGGCTGGCCGACGAGGACCCGCCCACCGGCTGCCCCCGGTGCGGGGAGCAGCTGCCGGCGGGGTGAGCCGGGGCGGAACCCCCGCCCCGGGGGATGCTCCGCGGTTCGCCGATGTGCTCGTGCCGCCAGGATCTACGGTTCGCTGGCCCACGGTCCGACGGTCGGCCGGGCTGCCTGGAGGGAGATCCCGTCGATGCGCGACGCACTGCGCTGGCTGCGCCCCGGTCACCTCGGCACGGAGGCGGAGCAGGCGACCTTCCGGACCCTCCACTCGGCCTCCCTGACGGCGCCGGAGCTGCGGGAGGGCCTGACCAGCGGCTCCGCCGGCCGCGCCATCCGGCACCTGCGGGACCTGCTCGGGGTCCCGGCCGTCGCGCTGACCGACACCGTGACGACGCTGGCCTGGGACGGCCGCTTCGGCCACCACGAACCGGACGCGGCAGCCCTCGCCGGCATCGTCCTGGAGTCGGGTGGCACGGTGGTCCGGGACCGCAGGGACTTCGCCTGCTCGGACGCCGGCTGCGGGCTGCGGCAGGTCGTGATCAGCCCGCTCGTGGTGGAGGACCGGGTGGTCGGCACCCTGCAGGCGTTCACCTCGTCGGCCTCCGCCGGGCTCGTCCGGGCCGTCACCGAGGTCGCGCGCTGGGTGTCGGGGAACCTGGAGCTGGCGGAGCTCGACGCCTCGAGGACGCGGCTGATGGAGGCCGAGGTCCGGGCGCTGCGCGCGCAGATCAGCCCCCACTTCATCTACAACTCGCTGGGCGCCATCGCCTCGTTCGTCCGGACCGACCCCGAGCGGGCGCGGGAGCTCCTGCTGGAGTTCGCCGACTTCACCCGGTACTCGTTCAGCCACCACGGTGAGTACACGACCCTGGCCGAGGAGCTGCGGTCGATCGAGCGGTACCTGGTGCTGGAGAAGGCGCGGTTCGGTGACCGGCTCCAGGTCACGCTCCGGGTGGCGCAGGAGGTCCTGCCGGTCGCCGTCCCGTTCCTCTGCCTGCAGCCGCTCGTGGAGAACGCGGTGCGGCACGGTCTGGAACGCAAGCCGGGCACCGGGACCGTGACCATCATCGCCGCCGACCAGGCCGGGGAGTGCCTGATCTCGGTCGAGGACGACGGGATCGGCGAGGACCCGGAGAAGGTGCGGCGGGCCCTCGCCGGTGACATCTCGGTCGACTCGGTGGGGCTGGGCAACGTCGATGCCCGGCTGCGCACCGCGTTCGGGGACGACTACGGTCTGGTCGTCGAGACCGCCCCTGGCGCGGGGACGAAGGTCATCGTGCGCGTCCCCAAGTTCGCGCCCGGGGTGCACACGTGACCGAGCTCGCGAGGTCACGCATGAGCAGGGCACCGTCGGTCACGACGCCGACGAGCGCCAGCGAGGAGGGCTCGTGACCGAGCTCGCGAGGTCACGCATGAGCAGGGCACCGAGCTGGCGAGGTCACGCATGAGCAGGGCACCGTCGGTCACGACGCCGACGACCGCCGGCGAGGAGGTGCCGTGACCGCAGACCGGTTGACCGTCCTGGTGGTGGACGACGAACGCCCGGCCCTCGAGGAGCTGCGCTGGCTGCTCGAGCGGGACGGGCGGATCGGGACCGTGCTGACCAGCGACTCGGCCACGGAGGCGCTGCGCCTGCTCCAGGAGCGGGCGGTCGACGCCGTCTTCCTCGACATCCGGATGCCCGGGCTCAGCGGGGTCGACCTGGCGCGCGTGCTCTCCCGGTTCAAGGCGCCGCCGCCGGTCGTCTTCGTCACCGCCTACGACGACCACGCGGTGGACGCGTTCGAGCTCGGCGCCGTCGACTACGTCCTCAAGCCCGTCCGCGACGACCGGCTGTCCGAGGCGGTCCGCCGGGTGGTCGGCGCGCGGGCCGGTGGACCCGTGGCGGTGGACGACGACATCGCCGTGGAACTGGGGGGTGTGACGAGGTTCGTCCCGCGCTCCAGCGTCCGGTACGTCGAGGCGCAGGGCGACTACGCCCGGCTGCACACCGCGTCGGGCAGCCATCTGGTCCGCGTGCCGCTGACCACCTTGGAGGAGAGCTGGAAGGACGCCGGCTTCGTGCGGATCCACCGGTCGCTGCTGGTCGCGCTCCAGCACGTCGAGGAGGTCCGGATGGACGCCGGGCGGTGCACGGTCGTCGTCGGTGGCACGGAGCTGGTCGTGAGCCGGCGGCACACCCGGGAACTGCGCGACCTCCTGGTGCGGCGCGCCCGGCCGGGCACGCAGGGCCGGGGCTGAACGGTGCCGGACACCTCGCCCCGCCGGGTGCGCGTCACCAGCCCGCGGACCGGCGCCGCACGTGTGCAGCGGGTCCCGGTCGCCCGCGAGATCGAGGCCCAGACCGCCCTGGGCGAGGTGTACATGTCCTCGCTGCTGCGCTCCCAGCTCCGGCTGGCGCTGCTCGCCCTCGCCACCCTCGCCGTGGTGGTCGGCGGCATCCCCCTGCTGTTCTGGCTCGCGCCCGAGCTGTCCACGGTCGAAGTGCTCGCCGTGCCGCTCCCGTGGCTGCTCCTGGCGTTCGCCGTCTACCCGTTCCTGTTCGCGATCGGCTGGCTCTACGTCCGGGCCGCCGAGCGCAACGAACGCGCCTTCACCGACGTGCTGGACCGGTCGTGACCCCCCGGCCGGCGAGCGGCCGGTCGTGAGCGCCGCGGGCTACAGCGTCGTCGCGGTCACGGCCGTCGTCGTGGCCACGCTGGCGGTCGGCGCCTACGGCTGGCGGTTCTCCCGCACCACCAGCGACTTCTTCGTGGCCTCCCGCACCGTGCGGCCAGGGCTGAACGCCTCGGCCATCGGCGGGGAGTACCTCTCCGCGGCGTCCTTTCTCGGGGTCGCCGGCCTGGTGCTGGCGTTCGGCACGGAGATGCTGTGGTACCCGGTCGGCTGGACGGCGGGCTACCTCGTCCTGCTGGTCCTCGTGGCCGCGCCGCTGCGCCGCTCCGGCGCCTACACCCTGCCCGACTTCGCCGAGAGCCGGCTGGAGTCGCGGGCGGTGCGCCGGCTGTCCGCGCTGCTCGTCGTGGCCATCGGCTGGCTGTACCTCATGCCGCAGTTCCAGGGGGCGGGCCTCGCACTGGCCGCCACCACCGGTACCGGGCCGTGGCTGGGCGGCGTGCTCGTCGCGACGGTGGTGCTGGTCAACGTGCTGTTCGGCGGCATGCGCAGCATCACGTTCGTCCAGGCGTTCCAGTACTGGCTGAAGCTCACCGCGCTGCTGTTCCCGCTGCTGTTCATGGTCACCATCTGGCTCGGCGACGGCGGGGTGTCCCCCGCCTCGACCGGGACCACGCCCGGGGACTCCTGGGAGTCGCCGCTCGCCGGGACCGGCGATCAGCAGCTCTACACCACGTACTCGATCATCCTCGCCACGTTCCTCGGCACGATGGGTCTCCCGCACGTCGTGGTGCGCTTCTACACCAACCCCGACGGGGCCGCGGCGCGGCGCACGACCCTGTTCGTGCTGGCACTCCTGGGGCTCTTCTACCTCCTGCCGCCGGTGTACGGCGGGCTGGGCCGGCTCTACGCGCCGGATCTCATCGCCAGCGGCGACACCGAGTCGGTGGTGCTGGAGCTGCCGTCCCGGATGCTGGCCGGCACGCTGGGCGAGCTGCTGTCGGCGCTGACCACCGCCGGGGCGTTCGCGGCGTTCCTGTCCACGTCGTCCGGGCTGACCGTCGCGGTGGCCGGCGTCATCAGCCAGGACGGGCTGGGCCGCCGGCTCGGCGGGGTGCGCGCCTTCCAGGCCGGTGCCGTCGTCGCCGTCCTCGTCCCGCTGGGCCTGGCCCTGCTGACCGAGGGGGTGGGCGTGGCGCAGGCGGTCGGGCTGGCCTTCGCCTTCGCCGCCTCGACCTTCTGCCCGCTGCTCGTGCTCGGCATCTGGTGGCGCCGGCTGACCGACGCCGGCGCGATCGCCGGGATGCTCGTCGGCGGCGGCTGCGCCGGCGCGGCGGTGATCGCCACCCTGCTCGGCATGGCCCCCACGGGCTGGCCGGGCGCGCTGCTCGCCCAGCCGGCGGCGTGGACCGTCCCGCTGGCCTTCCTCACCATGGTGGGGGTCTCCCTGGCCACCTCCCGGCGGGTGCCACGGCACACCGCCCGGACCATGGTCCGGCTGCACGCTCCCGAGGCGGTGCAGCTCGACCGCGGCATCCTGCCGCGGTGAACCGGCTCGCTGACCTCGGCGAGCCCGCGCAGGGACGGGACCGGTGCGGCCGGACCGCGCCGAGCACCGTGCGCCTGCGCCGTGCCGTGGTGCGACCGCGCGACCGCTCGTCTCGCCGGACCTGCCGTACGACGACTCCTGCTCACCGCTCGGCGCAGCGGCGGCGCGACCGGCGCCCCGTGGGGATCCCCAGCCCTACCGTGACAGGGCTCACAGTCCCCGACTGCCCGCATCTCGACGCCCCGCTCGATCGAACCAGGAGCTCGAACCTTGACCGATCCACAGGAACGGCGTCTGCTGACGCCCGAGGAGTACCGCGCCGCGCAGGACTCGCCGGAGTTCGTGGAGCTGAAGAAGCGCTTCCGCAGCTTCGCCTTCCCGATGACCGTGGCGTTCCTCGTCTGGTACCTGCTCTACGTCCTCCTGTCGACGTACGCCTCGGACTTCATGTCCACCCAGGTGTTCGGCAACGTGAACGTCGGCCTGCTGTTCGGGCTCGGCCAGTTCGTGACCACGTTCGTGATCACGCACCTCTACGTGGCGCACGCGAACAAGCGGACCGACCCCATCGCCGACGAGATGCGCGACCGCCTCGAGGCCCACGACTACGCGCCCGGCGCGCCCGCCGGCGACACCCGCACCCAGGGGGCCACCCGTGCCTGACCTCCTCGCCGCCGACGCCACCATCGGCAACCCGGCGATCAACATCTCGATCTTCGGCGCGTTCGTCGTCATCACCCTGGCCATCACCTTCCGGGCCAGCCGCAACAACAAGAGCGCCGCCGACTACTACGCTGCCGGTCGCACCATCACCGGCCAGCAGAACGGTCTGGCCATCGCCGGCGACTACCTGTCGGCGGCCTCGTTCCTCGGCATCGCCGGCGCCATCGCCATCTACGGTTACGACGGCTTCCTCTACTCCATCGGCTTCCTGGTGGCGTGGCTCGTGGCGCTGCTGCTGGTCGCCGAGCTGATGCGCAACACCGCCCGCTTCACCATGGCCGACGTGCTGGCCTTCCGGATGCGGCAGGGCCCGGTGCGCACCGCGGCCGCCATCTCGACGCTGGCGGTCTCGCTGTTCTACCTGCTCGCCCAGATGGCCGGCGCCGGTGGCCTGGTCGCCCTGCTGCTCGGGGTGAGCGGCCCGGTGGCCGAGGCGCTGGTCGTCACGGTGGTCGGCGCGCTGATGATCTTCTACGTCCTCGTCGGCGGCATGCGCGGCACCACGTGGGTGCAGATCATCAAGGCCAGCCTGCTCATCGCGGGCGCGCTGGTGATGACGCTGTGGGTGCTCGCCGACTACGGCTTCAACCTCTCCGCCCTGCTGGGTGGCGCCGCCGATCGGGCCGGCACCACGGGCGTGCTCAACCCCGGCGCGCAGTACGGCGTCAGCGACACCACCCGGCTGGACTTCATCAGCCTGGCGCTGGCCCTGGTGTTCGGCACCGCCGGCCTGCCGCACGTGCTGATGCGCTTCTACACCGTGCCGACGGCGAAGGCCGCGCGGACCTCGGTGGTCTGGGCGATCTGGCTGATCGGCATCTTCTACCTGTTCAGCCTGATCATCGGCTACGGCGCCGGCGCCATGGTCGGTGCGGAGACCATCGTCGCCGCCCCGGGCGGGGTCAACGCCGCCGCCCCGCTGCTCGCCTTCGAGCTCGGCGGCACGGTGCTGCTCGGCATCATCGCCGGCGTCGCCTTCGCGACCATCCTCGCGGTGGTCGCGGGCCTGACCATCACCGCCTCGGCGTCCTTCGCGCACGACGTCTACGCGTCGGTGATCAAGAAGGGCGACGTCCCGGCGAACGGCGAGGTCAAGGTCGCCCGGATCACCGCCGTCGTCATCGGCGCGGTCTCCATCGGGCTGGGCATCCTGGCGCTGCGCGCCGGGCTGAACATCGCCTTCCTGGTGGCGCTGGCGTTCGCGGTGGCCGCCTCGGCGAACCTCCCGACGATCCTCTACACGCTGTTCTGGAAGAAGTTCACCACCCAGGGCGCGCTGTGGTCGATCTACGGCGGGCTGATCATCTGCATCGGGCTGATCCTCTTCTCCCCGGTGGTCTCGGGCGCCGAGACGTCGATGTTCCCCGGCGTCGACTTCGCCTGGTTCCCGCTGCGCAACCCGGGCCTGGTCTCCATCCCGGCGTCCTTCCTCCTCGGCTGGCTGGGCACCGTGCTCACCAAGGAGAAGCCGAACGAGGCGAAGTGGGCCGAGCTCGAGGTGCGGGCACTCACCGGCATCGGGGCGGAGAAGGCCGTCCAGCACTGAAAGGACCTCGTTGCCCCCCACGGCTCGCACGCTCGCCGCGGGACCCTGCAACGAGGCCGGTTCCATTCAGTTGCGAGGCGCGCGTCCCCGGTCGGGGGCGCGCGCCTCGTGCGTCGGGGCGTCGACCTCGCGGTGCGGTCGTCGCCCTCGCGGTGTGCGGCGAGGACGGCGGCGGTGCGGCGAGGCTGGTCAGGCGGCGGTGGCGTGGCCTGGTGGTGTGGTCAGGCGGCGGTGGCGTGGGCCGTCGCCGCGGCGGGGTCGGCGGGCAGGACGGCGTCGACCGCGGTGGTGGTGCCCGCGACGGCGAGCGCGACCGGGGCGGCCGCGCGCCCGGACCGGCGGGCGCGGACGACCCAGCGGGCGACCAGGCCGGTCAGCACGAGAAGGCCGGCGAGGGCGTGCTGCCCGGGCGCGCTGATCGCGACGGCGACCGCCGCCAGGTAGACCAGCGAGAGCAGGACGGCGGGGACGGGCAGGCGGGGCAGGTGCAGGTGCACGGCAGGACCTCCGGGTGGGGCTGGGCCCGCCGGGCCGGCGGCCGCGCCCGGGAGAGGGCGGGCCGCCGGTACGGCGACGGCGCAACGGGCGGGGCCAGGGCCTACTTCAGCATGTCCTTGGCCTTCTGCAGCATCGACTGGCCCTCCATCTGCGGCGTCCCGAACAGCCGCGGGTCACCCGGGGGCAGGATCGGAGCGTCGGCGGTCGCCTCGATCGGGGCGGCGCGCATCTCACCGCGGCCGTCGAGGGCCGGTCCGGAGGCCCAGCGGCCGGCGGCGGCGTCCGGACCGTCGGAGGCGTCGATGAAGGTGTAGCCGAAGTTGTCCGGCTCCTCCTCCAACGGGAAGGCCTCCGGCACCGGGATGCCCTCGAGCCCGTCCGCCTTGAGCTCCTCGATCGCGGCGAGCCACTGCATCTGGTGCATGTGGTCGCGGGCGATGAGGAACTTGAACATCTCCTTGACGCCCGGGTCGTCGGTCATGTTGTACAGCCGCGACACCTGGAGGCGGCCCATCATCTCGGCGGTGGCGTTGTAGTGGAAGTCGGCCATGAGGTTGCCGCTCGCGGTCACGTAGCCGCCGCTCCAGGGCAGGCCCATGGAGTCGCGGTAGTAGGCGCCGCCGCCGTTGACGATCGCGTGCTGCGGGTTCGTGTTGCCGAAGCCGGCCGCCGCCTCGTTGGTGCGGTCGGCCGCGTCGGGCTTGAGCGGCTGGTGGTCCAGCAGCCGGTCGATCATCGTCACGATCATCTCGACGTGGGCCAGCTCCTCGGTGCCGATGGCCAGGAGCATGTCCTTGTACTTGCCGGGCAGGCGGCAGTTCCAGCCCTGCAGCAGGTACTGCGTGGCGACGGTCATCTCGCCCCACTGGCCGCCCAGGATCTCCTGCATCCGGCGGGCGAACGCGGCGTCGGGGCCGTCGGGCTTGGCCTCGTACTGCAGGGCGTGGGTGTGCGTGAACACGGGCTCTCCTTGCGTCGTCGCTCCACCGCGTTCGCGGTGACGACGTGGTTCTGCCCGCCCCCGGTGGCCCACCGGTGCCGTCCCGTGGCCCGCGCGTGCCAACCTCTCAGCGGTCCGGGAGGCGCACGGTCAGGGTGAAGTCGTCGCCGTCCGCCGACCACAGCACCCGGCCCCCGAGCTCGCCGGCCTGCCGGCGCACCGACCAGAGCCCGAGCCCCGTGAGGTCGGCCGGTGGCCGGTCGGTGCGCAGGTGCTGGAGGACCCGCTCGGCCGGGACGCCGCCCTGGGTGACCGCCAGGTCCACCCACCCGGCGCGGGCCGTCGCCCGGAGCCGGACCGGTGCGCCGTCCCCGTGCCGGTGGGCGTTCTCCAGCAGGTTGACGAGGATGCGCTGCACGCGGGCGTCCGCGACGGCGACGTCCCCCGCGCCGTCCTCGACCTCGAGCGCGAGCTGCGACCGGGGCAGCCCGGAGGCAGCCACCGAGGCCCGCAGGACGTCGCAGAGGCGGCGGGTGCCGCGCGAGCGCTGGACAGCGCCTCCCGTGGCGTCGGCCGTGCGCAGCATCGACGACAGGTGCGCCGTCTGGGCCCGCGCCAGCGCGAGCAGCTCACCGGTCTGCCCGGGCGCGCGGTCCAGGGAGCCCAGCACCGCCTCCAGCGAGGCGAGCGGGCTGCGCATGTCGTGGCAGAGCGCGCGGACGACGGCGTCCTCGGGGCTGGGGGTCTCGGGGTCGGGAACGGTCGTCCGGCGCGGGCGCGGGAGATGCGCGCGCAGCACCCGGGCGAGATCGTCGAGCAGTCCGCGGCTCCGCGTCGACGCCTGCGTGTCGGCAGCCAGGGTCACGGGCACCTCCTCGGAAGTCCGGTCAGCGGCGCCGGGGGACGCACCGACCGTCAGGAGCGATGTGGGGCAGACCGACGACGCGGCCGCTGCTGACCGCAGGCCGCCGGTGGACGTGGTCGTCGTGGACGACCACCCGTTGTTCACGCGTGGGCTGAGCCTGCTGCTCCCGGGGCTCAGCGAGGGCCGGGTGCGGGTCGTGGCGACGACGGAGGACGCGTCGGCAGCCGCCGCGATGGTGCAGCGGCACCACGCCGACGTGGCGATCGTCGACCTGCACATGCCGCCGCCCGGGGGGACGAGGGCGATCGCCGCCATCCGCCGCGCGGACCCGATGGTGCGGGTGGTCGCGCTCTCCGGCCTGGCCGAGGCGGACGCCGCCATCGAGGCGCTGCGGGCGGGGGCCTCGGGCTTCCTGCCCAAGACGGCGGACCCCGAGGCGCTGGTGCGGCCGCTGCTGGCCGTCCTCGACGGCTGGTCGGTGCTGCCGGAGGCGCTGCTGCGCCAGCTCCTGGCGGACGCCGCGCCGGCGGGGGAGCAGGGCATCGTCGACCAGCTCACCGCCGACGAGCGGCGGCTGTGGCGGCTGATCGCCGACGGCGCCAGCACCGTGGACATCGCGACGACGCTGCACGTCTCGGAGCGGACGACGAAGCGGCTGGTGGCGCACCTGCTGCGCCGGCTGCAGGTGGCGACGCGGGTGGAGGCGGCGGCGCTGGCCGGCCGGGTGGGGCTGGGTGCCGGCGAGCCGGTGCGGCACACCGGTCGCCCCGCGGGCTGAGCTCCCCAGGACGACATCGCGGGCCAGCTACCCGGGGCCGTGATCGACAACCGCCGGTCTCGGAAAGGTTTCCCTCACCTGCCCCCGGCCGGTCACCTTCCGAGCGCGCCGGCCCACGGCTCGGAGGCGGCCAGCGCGAACCCGGGCACCTCGTCGGCGGCCATGTCGAGGGCCGCGTAGCCACCGCTGCCCGCGCCCACGCAGGCGGTGACGGTGGCCAGGCCCGCCCGTCGCTGGAAGAACGACTGCCGGACCTGCCAGCCGACGACCGCCCGCCGTTCGAGCACCGCCTGCTCGCGCACCAGCCAGCCGCTGCGGACGGCGAAGGTGCGCGTTCCGGCGGCGTGCCCGAGCGAGCGGTAGCGGGCGATCCCGACCGGGACGCCGAGCACGGTCAGCCCGGCGCCGGCGGCCAGCAGCCACCACGCACCCTCGCCGGCCAGGAGGACGCCGCCGCCCGCGGTGACCAGGAGCCCGAAGGTGACGGCGCGCAGCACCCGGCGGCGGCGGGCCGCGGGCGGGTGCGCGACGAGCGCGCCGGGGTCGTCGGTGACCCGCAAGGCCAGCGCCCACGCCTCCGTGCGCGGCCCCAGGGGGAACAGCTGCCCGCGCCCGGCGGCGTCGCCGAGGCCGGTGACCAGCGCGCTGACCCGAGCGGCCCGCACCAGCCGCATGCCCAGCCCGTCGGTGACGGTGACCCCGCGGATGCGGTCGATCTCGAGCTCGGTGTGCCGGCGGGTGAGCAGCCCGCGGGAGGCGACCAGCGACGCGCCGCGGCGGACCACCCGGAAGCGCCAGTTGACCACGGCCGCACCGACGACGGACCCGACCAGCAGCACCAGCAGCGCGATGGCCAGCCCGGCCCCGACGAGCCGCAGGTCGGAGAGGTCGGGCTCCTGGAACTCCGGGGTCCACTGCTCGGGCAGCTCCTCGGCCAGCCGGAACAGTGCGCCGACGGCGGCCAGCGGCACGGCGAGGTAGGTGCCGACCAGCGGGGCGTAGCGGAGCCAGCGGTGGTCGAAGCGGGCGTACTCCTCCTCGACCGGCTCGGTCGCCGGGGCACCGTCGGGGGCGCCGGCCGGTGCGGTGGCGGCGCGGTGGGTGAGGACGGCGACGCGCAGCCGGTCGCCCTCCGCGCGGGGGATGCCGTCGACGAGCAGTTCCTCGGCGCCGTCGGTGACCGCTCCGGCGGCCGCGTCGATGCGGACGCGCACCAGGCCGAAGACGCGGTGCAGCGGCGGCGCCTCGACGTCGACGCCCCGGATGCGGTCGTTCGGCACGGTGCGCACCGACCGGGCCAGCAGCCCGCGGGTGATGACGACGGCAGCCGGCCCGTCGGCGTAGCTGAACCGCCACCAGTTCAACGTCGCGGTGAGCAGCGAGAGCAGGGTGACGCCGACGACGAGGAGGACGACGGTGCGGAGGCCGCCGTCGAAGCCGGTGGCCGCGATGATCGGGATGACGGCGGGCACGAACGACCGGGCCTGGCGGAACGTCGCGGTGTGGACGGCGATGACGCGGGGGGAGAGCCGCCGGGGCGCGCCGGCGGTCGGCGGGGCCGGCGGCGGGCCGAGGGGCGGCGGCCAGGGCGGGAGCGGGCCGGCCGGCCGGCGCGGGGGTGGGGGTGCGGGCTGCACGGCGGCTCAGGTCGCCTGGTCGCGGACCAGCTCGGCCCGGCGGGCGAGGTCGTCGGCGACGCGCTGGGCGACGCCCTGCTCGAGGTGCCAGATGCGCACGGTTCCCTGGCTGGAGGCGGTGAGCACCGCGACGGTGGCCAGGCCGAACATCTGCTGCAGCACGCCGCGGGTGACGTCGACGGTCTGGATGCGCGAGATCGGCACCAGCGTCCAGGTCTGGGTGAGCCAGCCGGTGCGCGTGTAGGCGGCCTCGTTGGTGATCTCCCACCGGTACACCCGGTGCTTGAACCACGGGCGGATGCTCAGCGCGACCACCGCGTAGACGGCGCCGGCCAGCGGGACCAGTCGGCGCAGCAGCGGCAGCGGGTCGCCGGCGTCGGCGGGCACGAAGAGGAGGAACGCGCCGATCGCCAGCCACACGAACGCGGTGCTGATCAGGCTCTCGACCACCCACAGGCCGATCGCCGAGCGCGGCAGCTCCCAGGCGGGCTCGCGCACGGGCGTCGGGCGGGCGCCGCTCGGGGCGGCCCGGTGGCTCGGGGACATCGGGCCCATCCTCCCAGTGCGGTGGACCTCGGTCGCGCAACCGGTGCCCGTGCCACGATGGGGAGCGTGATGCCGCAGCAGGTCCCGACCGTGCCCGCCTCCGAGCTGCCCGAGGACGCCGTCGTCCTCGACGTCCGCGAGGACGACGAGTGGGTGCACGGCCACATCGAGGGCGCCACCCACATCCCGATGGGCGACGTCCCGGCGCGGCTCGAGGAGCTGCCCGAGGGCGACCCGCTCTACGTCACCTGCCGCGGCGGTGGCCGGTCGGCCCGGGTCGCCGCCTGGCTGAACGCCAACGGCTTCGACGCGGTGAACGTCGGCGGCGGCATGGGCGAGTGGCAGGCCGCCGGCAAGCCGATGGTCAGCGAGACCGGCGAGGAGCCCTTCGTCCGCTGACGTTCAGCGCCGGTCGTTTGCGAGGGTTGAGCCGCTCGGACGTACGTTGAGCCGTGCCGTGGCGCGGCTTCAGGTCAGGTGGCGCGGGTCAACGGGGTCCGGCGACTGGTCTGAGCTCAGCGCCAGGCGGCCGCGGTCTCCTCGTCGTAGTAGCGGGTGAAGCCGCACAGCCAGGCGATCGGCTCCAGCGGCGGGCCCTCCCACCGGTCGGCGCCGCTGACCAGCAGGCGCGACCCGACCCCGTAGACCGGTCCCGGCGTGCTGCTGCCCGCGGCGGGGTCGTAGGGCGCCGGGAGATCGACGGTCACCGTCTCCCCGGAGTCGCCGGAGAACCACTCCTCCACGGCGAACGTGACCCCGACCAGGTCCTCCGGTGGCCCAGGCGTACCCGGCTGCGTCGTCACGGCGCGCCCGATGTCCACCACCACGCCGGCGAAGGCGAAGTCCTGCTTGCTCAGCGCGGCCGGGCTGTACTCGACGGCGCAGGAGCTCATCTCCGTGTCGGCGAGCGGGCCGGTGCGCCCGGCGGTCGGGTCCTCGGCGAGCGGCGACAGCTCGCTCCCGGCCGCCGTCCCGGATTCGTCGCCGCCGTCCGCCGGCGGCATGCCGGTGCCCGGGTCGGCGTCGGCGGCCTCCGGGGCGCCCTCGCGCGGCTCCTCGGCACTCAGCGCCGTTGCCGAGCCGCCGGCGCCGTCCTGCCCGCCGGGCGGGTCGACGACGGTGACCACCCCGCCCGCCACCACGGCCACGCCCGCGGCCACGGCGAGCGAGACACCGGCGGCCCGGCGTCGGCGCGCCCGGCGCCCGGCCTTGAGCAGCTGCCCCACCGGCGCGGGGCCCACCGGCACGCGGTCGGCCAGCTCTCCCAGCAACGTCGAGGTCTCCCGGTCGGTCACGATGCCCTCCCTCCCCGCAGCTCGGCGACGTCCAGATCGGTCTGCAGCTGGGCCAGCGCGCGGGAGAGCCGGCTCTTCACCGTCCCCGGTGCGATGCGCAGCGCGTCGGCGATCTGCTGCTCGCCCAGGTGGGCGTAGTAGCGCAGGACGACGACCTCGCGGTGCGCCGGGGTCAGCCGCGCCAGCGCCCGCCGGACGGCGTCGGCGTCGTCCACCTGCGCGGTGCCGTCATCGGTGGCGACGTCCGGCACCTCGGCGGTCGGCCGCTCACCCCACCAGCGCCGGCGGCGGCTGTCGTGGTGGCAGTTGACCAGCACCCGGTAGACGTAGGCGTCCCGGTTGGCCGCGGTGCCGACCTTGTCCCAGGAGACGTAGCAGCGCACCAGCGCCGTCTGCACCAGGTCCTCGGCCTCCGGGCGGGCGCAGCCGAGCAGCACCGCGGAGCGGACGAGCACCGGCCAGCGCTCGTCCACGTACCGCGTGAACGCCTCGTCCCGCTCCACTCGCCCTCCGGAAGTCGTCCTCTGGAGAGCATGACGGGTCCGGGGGCGGGCGCGGTTCCACCGCGCCCGCCACCGGAGGTCAGCTCTTCAGCTCGTACTCCGCGAACTTGGCGCGGAGGTCCTTCTTCGAGAACTTGCCGACGCTGGTCTTGGGCACCTCGTCGATGAACTCGACGGCGTCGGGCATCCACCACTTGGCCACCAGCGGCTTGAGGTGCTCGAGGATCTCCTCCTCGGTCGCCTCCTCGCCCGCGTTGAGGACGACGCAGGCCAGCGGGCGCTCGTCCCACTTCGGGTGCGGGATGCCGACGACCGCGGCCTCCTTCACCTTCGGGTGGCTCATGATCGCGTTCTCCAGGTCGACCGAGCTGATCCACTCGCCGCCGGACTTGATGAGGTCCTTGGTGCGGTCGGCGATGCGGATCGAGCCGAAGGCGTCCATGGCGGCGACGTCGCCGGTCTTCATCCAGCCGTCGGCGGTGGTGAGCTCCACGCCGGCGTCGGGGTTGTAGTAGTCCTGGGCGCACCAGGGGCCGCGCACCTGCAGCTCACCGGTGGCCTTGTCGTCCCACGGCTGCGGCTCGAGGGTGTCGGAGTCGACGATGCGGGCCTCGACGCCGAGGAACGGGATGCCGGCGCGGGCGCGCTGGGCGGCCTTGGTCTCGTCGTCGGCATCCTGGTAGCGCTTGGGCAGCACGCCGGAGGAGGCGACCGGGTGGGTCTCGGTCATGCCCCAGGCCTGCAGGATCGGGATGCCGACCTGCTCGCGGTAGGCCTCGGACAGGGCCTTGGGGACGGCGGAGCCGCCGCAGCCGATGTCGCGGAGCTTGTGCGGCTGGCCGGCCAGGTGGGGGAGCACGCCCTGCCAGATGGTCGGGACGCCGGCGGTGAAGGTGACGCCCTCCTCCACGATCAGCTTCGCGAGCGCCTCGGGCTGCATGAGCGCGCCCGGCATGACCAGCGAGGAGCCGGCCGCGGGTGCGGCCTGCGCGATGCCCCACGCGTTGGCGTGGAACATCGGGACGACCGGCATCGCGACGTCGTTGATGCCCAGGCCGAAGGCGTTGGGCGCCATCACGCCCATCGTGTGCAGGAACGTCGAGCGGTGCGAGTAGACGACGCCCTTCGGGTTGCCCGTGGTGCCCGACGTGTAGCACATCGAGGCGGCGCGCCACTCGTCGGTGACGGCGAACTCGACCGGCTGCGCGTCGGCCAGGAGCGTCTCGTAGTCGAGCACCCGGGAGTCGTCGGGGATCTCGTTGTCGCCGCCGTCGTCCATGACCACGACGTGCTTCACGGTCTTCATGGTGTCGATCAGCGGCCACAGCAGCGGCAGCACGGTGCGGTCGACGAAGACGACCTCGTCCTCGGCGTGGTTGGCGATGTAGGTGAGCTGCTCGGGGAAGAGTCGGACGTTGAGCGTGTGCAGCACGCGGCCGGTGCACGGCGCGGCGAAGTAGAGCTCCAGGTGCCGCTGGCTGTTCCAGCCGAACGTGCCGACCCGCCCGTCGGCGCCGATGCCGAGCGTGTCGAGGACGCCGCCCAGCTTGCGGGTGCGCTGCGCCCACTCCGCATAGGTCGCCCGGGTCACCCCGCCGGGGTTGTTGGTGACGATCGTCCCGTCGCCGTAGTGCTGCTCGACGTGCCGGAAGATCGCGTCGACGGTCAGTGGGCTGTCCTGCATCAAGCCGCGCATGTGCGGATCCTGCCAGTGACCGCGCTCACCTTCCACTGGTGCGGCGACGATCAGCCTGACCTGATCATCGAGTGTCCTCCCTCGCGGTAGGCGGTGAGGGAGGACGCCATCCGTGCCGCGGTCAGCGGGCCAGGACGATGGGCAGCGTCTCCAGGCCGCGGATGACGAACTCGGGCCGGCGCACGGGTTCACCGCCGAGCTCCAGCACCGACGTCCGCCCCAGCAGCGCGCCGAAGGTCGCCTGCAGCTCCACCCGCGCCAGCGGCGCCCCGATGCAGAAGTGGATGCCCGCGCCGAAGGCGATGTGCGGGTTGTCGGTGCGCCGGACGTCGAGGGTCCCGGGTCCGGTGAAGACGGCGGGGTCGTGGTTGGCCGCGCCGAGCAGGGCGGCGATCTTCTGCCCCTCCCGCACGGTGACGCCGCCGATCTGCACGTCGGCGGTGGCGGTGCGCTCGAACAGCTGCAGCGGCGGGTCGAAGCGCATCAGCTCCTCCAGCGCCGCGGGCAGCAGGTCGCGCTCGGCGCGCAGGGCGGCCAGCTGGTCGGGGTGGCGCAGCAGCGCGAGCATCCCGTTGCCCGTCACGTTGACGGTCGCCTCGTGGCCGGCGTTGAGCAGCAGGATGCAGGTGGTGACCAGCTCGTCCTCGGTGAGCTTGTCGCCGTCGGCGTCCCGCACCGAGACCAGGTGGGACAGCAGGTCCTCGCCGGGGGCGGTGCGGCGCTCGGCGGCCAGCTGCCGCAGGTAGGTGACGAACTCGTCCGCCGCGCGCTCGGCCGCCTCCTCGACGGCCGCCGTCCGCCCGTACTCGTACATCTTCACGATCGCGTTCGACCACGGCCGCAGCAGCGGGCGGTCGGCCGCGGGCACGCCCAGCAGCTCGGCGATGACGGCGACCGGCAGCTGCTCGGCCATGCCGGTGAGCAGGTCGACCGGCTCCGACCCGGCCGAGCGCTCGACCAGCTCGTCGGCCAGCCGGCCGGCGAGCTCCTCCACCCACGGCCGCAGGCGCTCCACGTGGCCGCGGGCGAACGCGCTGGTGATCAGCCGCCGCAGGCGCGTGTGGTCCGGCGGCTCCATCTCCAGGATGGCGTTGCGGTGGATGAGGTTGAAGCTGTCGAACCGCTCGGCCGGCTCCTCGTCCCGCCAGATGCGGCCCAGCCGTCGGTCGCGCAGCACGGCGTTGGACTCGGCGTGGGTGAACGCCAGCCACAGCCCCAGCCCCTCGTGCCACTGCACCGGCGCCTGCGCCCGGGCCCGCGCGAAGGCCGGGTACGGGTCGGCGACGAACGACGGGGCGCGGAGGTCGAGCGCGTCGACGGACACGGTCACGCCGGGAAGCCTAGGAGCCCGCCTGCAGCGTCCGGCACCGGTGGGCCCGCCGCCGAGTGGGACGAACTCGTGGCGATCGGCCGCTGATGGCCACGAGTTCGTCGCACCCGGCTCCGGTGACGCGCCCCGGCGCGCGCGGCCGCGGGGCCCCGCGTGCCGCCACCTACGCTGATCCGCATGGCCTCCCGCAAGCGCTCCGCCGCCGCCGCCCCCGTCGCCGAGGGCGGCGTCAACCCGAAGGCGCCCTGCCCCTGCGGGTCGGGCCGCCGCTACAAGCACTGCCACGGCTCGGGCTACGCCCCGCCGGTCACCCGCCCGTTCGAGGGCCTGCCGGGCGAGGCCGACTGGGTGGCGCTGCGGGAGCTGGTGCCGGCGGCGACGGCGACGCTCCGCTCGGCCGAAGGCCGCGAGCTGACGCTGGCGAGCGTCCTGCCCGGGGGCGCGCCCGGCCTGGTGCGCGCCAACGGTCAGATCCTCGTCGGCGCGCAGCTGGCGACGTCGTCGGACGACGTCAGCCGCGACCTCGGCACCGCGATCGCCGCGGCGCTGGAGGCCCCCGCCGGTGCGCCCGTGGACCCGGGCCCGATCGGTGGCGCCGGGTCGGCGGGCCCGCGGCTGCAGGAGGTCCTCGACCTCACCGCGCCGCTGGAGGTGACCGTGCACGACACCTTCGACTTCTGGCTGGAGGGCACCGACCCCAGCCCCCAGGCGCGGGCCGGCCTGACGCAGGCCAACGAGGCGATCCTGCCCACGGTGCGGCTCGAGGGGCTGGAGGCCGCGTACTGGGTGCGCCCGGGCAACGAGCGGGCGCACCTGCGCTGGGTGCGGGCGGAGAAGGAGGAGCAGCTCCTCGACGCGCTCGCCCGGTTGTCGGCCGCCGAGCAGATCCTGCTGGGCGAGGACACCCGCTACGCCGGGGCCTTCCGTGCGCACGGCCTCGTCGTCCCGGTGTGGGACCTCCCCGCCGACGTCCCCGCCGCCGACTGGGTGGGCCCCGCGACGGAGTTCCAGGCCCGGCTGCAGAAGGCGCTCGCCGAGACCGCGCCGCTGACCGCCGACGAGCGGCGCGCCCGCGCCGGGCTGCTCTCCCGCCAGATCACCCTGCGCTGAGCGGGCGGCGTCACCGGTCCCGGTGACGCCGACCACCCGGCGCCGCCGGACGACGTCGTGCGGGCGAGCTGCTCGGGTCGATGCCGCCAGGCGGAGATGGGGTCGGGCGCAGCAGCGCTCTGCCCCGCGGGTGTGGGCAGAGGGCGACTGTCCCTGGGGGCACCCCGGTCAGGGCCCGCCGGCCCGAGCCGAGGCTCGATCCAGCCTTCTGACCTGTGCGCCCCCTCGTGACACGAATGAGATCGGAACGGGTCGTCCGGCACGGTCGTGCCTCGGATGATGTGCGCCGACGCCCACTTCCACGGGGGCCAGAAGCGGGCGGCAGCGCACTTCGTCGGCCGGTGACGGGCTCGCAGGACCGCCCACGCGTTGCCATACCGGGGTCGTCGCCGGAGTCGGGCGCGGCGGCGCCCCTCAGACGCTGCGGATCAGGTGCCGGAAGAACCCCGCGCCGCGGTGCAGGGCGGCGATCGAGATGCGCTCGTCGGCGGCGTGCAGCGCCGACAGCTCCTCCCGGCTCAGGTCGAAGGGCATGAACCGGTACACGCTGTCGCAGATCTGGCTGAAGTGCCGGGCGTCGCTGGCCTGCACCATCACGTACGGCGCGACGACGGCCTCGGGGTAGGTCGCCCGCGCGGCCGCCCCGATCAGCGCGAACGCCTCGTTGTCCGCCCGCGAGACCGGCGACGGGTCGTTGCCCGACACGACGCGCACCTCGACCGACGGGTCGTCGATGACCCGGCGCAGCCGCTCCACCGTCGTCTGCACGCTCTCGCCCAGCGCGATCCGGATGTTCAGGTGCGCCAGCGCCCGGGTGGCCAGCACGTTGGCCGCCTTGCTCCCCTCGAGCCGGGTGACCGCCACCGTCGTCCGCACCATGGCGCCGGCCTCGCGGCCCGCCCGGGCCAGCACCGATGCGAGCACGGGGCGGAGCTGGGCGGCGTGGGCGAACAGCGCCCGGTAGCCCAGCGGGGCCTGCCGTCCGACGGCGTCGATCATCCCGAGGACGACGTCGTGCAGCCGCGCGGGGAAGGGGTCGGCCTCCAGCGCGAGGATCGCCTTGGCCAACCGCGCCGGCGCGCCACCGCGGGCGGGGGAGGAGGCGTGCCCGCCCGCGTCGGTGGTGACCAGCTCGACGTCCAGCAGCCCCTTCTCGGCCAGCCCGACCACGGCGACCTGCCCCGGGACGCCGGGGAACATCCCGCTCACCACGGCCCCGCCCTCGTCGATCACCGCCCAGGGCCGGATGCCGCGGGCGGTGAACGCCTCGACGGCGAGCCGCGCCCCGACCCCGGCGACCTCCTCGTCGTTGCCGAACGACAGGTAGACGTCCCGCCGGGGCGTGAAGCCCTCGGCCACCAGCGCCTCGACCGCCTCGAGGACCGCCACCATCGAGCCCTTGTCGTCGATGGCGCCGCGGCCGTGCACGCAGCCGTCCTCGACCAGCCCGGAGAACGGGTCGCGGCTCCACTCCTGCCCGGCCACCGGGACGACGTCGTAGTGCGCCATGAGCACCAGCGGCGGCTCGTCGGTGGTGCCGCGCCACCGGTAGAGCAGCGCGCCGTCGCCGAGCACCTCGCGCTCCAGCGCCTCGTGCGTGTGCGGGTACAGCTCGGCCAGCCGGGCGCGGTAGGTCTCGAAGGCCCCGGCGTCCACCTGGCGGGGGTCCCTCGAGGAGACCGTCGGGATGCGGATCAGCTCGGCCAGCCGCTGCGCCGCGGCGTCGGCGTCCAGGCCGGTCAGGTCGACCGGCGTGGCGGGCTGCTCCACCGGCCGGAACCGGACGACCCGGCGGGCGGTCGTGGTGGCGGCCGCGGCGGCGGCTCCGGTCGCGGCCAGGGCGAGCGCGCGCCTCATGCTCGGGACTCCTCGGCGGTCTCGGGGACGGCGGGGTCGGAGAAGGCGAGCTTCGGGACGACGAGCAGCGCCAGCGCGGCCAGCAGCGCCGTCGTCCCGCAGATCACCCACACCGTGATGTAACCGGACAGCGAACCGGCGGTGCCCGCCGACCCGTCGGCGAGCAGCGGGACGTTCGAGGCCAGCGCGATCGCGAACGCCGCCGAGGCGAACGAGCCGCCGATCACCTTGGTGGTGTTGGTGAGACCGGTCGCGACCGCGGTGCGGCCGATCGGTGCGGCGGCCGCGGCCGCGGCGGGCAGCGCCGCCACCAGCGCGCCGGAGCCGAGGCCCGCGATCGCGATGCAGGCGAGCATCTGGGCCAGCGTGTCGTGGAAGGGCACCAGCAGCAGGTAGCCGGTGCCGGTGAGCGTCGCCGCGCCGATGAGGGTGCTCCGCGGCGTGGTGCGCCGGCTCACCCGCGAGAACTGGCTGGCGCCGACCAGCATCGAGATGACGTACGCGCCGATCACGACCGAGACCTCGCTGGTGGACAGGCCCAGCCCGTAGCCGTAGACCGCCGGGTCGGTGCGGGCGTAGGTGGACAGCGGGCCCTGGGCGCCGAGCACGCTCACCCCGAACAGGCCCGCGGTGAGCTGCACCGGCCACATCGCGGGGCTGCGCAGCACCCGGAAGTCCACCAGCGGGTCGTCCTGGCGCAGCTCGTAGGCGACGAACGGGACGACGAGCAGGATGCCGGCCGCGGCCACCGCCCACGGCCACAGCGCGCCCTCGTTGAGCCGGACGAAGCTCAGCCCGCCGGTGATCACCAGCAGGATCACGCTGAGCAGGGCGACGCCGGTCGCGTCGACGGTGCCGCCGGTGCGGTCCTCGCTCTCGGGCACCCGGAACGCCACGACCAGGCAGACGCCGACGACCAGCACCGCGGGCAGCACGAGCACCAGCCACAGGTGGTCGCCGAGGCTCTGCCCGATCTGGCCGCCGCCCAGCGCGCCCGCGATCGCACCGGCCTGCAGCGCGGCGACGATCAGCCCGGTGGCGCGGCGGGTCTGCCCGGCCGCTCCCGGCGTGCGGCGCGACCGGTCCCAGATCAGCGCCACCTGCAGCGGCAGCCAGACGACGTAGAGGCCCTGCAGCGCCCAGGCGACGAGGAACACCGGGAAGCTCGTGGCGAACGCCAGCGCGACGGTGGCCAGCGCCGTGGCGACCGCCGACCACAGCAGCACCCTGCGGTGCCCGTGCAGGTCGCCGAGCTTCGCGAGCACCGGGACGGCGATCGCCGACAGCATCAGCTGGGCGGCCTCGAGCCAGTTGACGTCGGCGTCGTTGACCCCCAGGTAGCGGGCGATGTCGGTGAGGAGCGGGATGTAGTAGCCCTGCAGCACGCCGCTGGTGAACTCGACGAAGACCAGGTAGCCGACGAGCCCGCCGCCGATCCCCGCGATCCGCCCCGTCCTGCGCGCCGTCCCCGTCGTCGCCACCGCGCCGTCCCTTTCCCGAGGCGCCGGGCCCGGCGCGGAGAGTTGGCAGCGTAGTGATCGACGCCGCCGTGTCGGAGCCCCCGCGGGAGAAGTCCCCAGGTCGTGACGTCGGCGAAGTCTCAGAGAGGGGCGCGGGAGACCGGGCAGGACATGCAGCGCGGGCCGCCCCGGCCGCTGCCGAGCTCGGAGCCCGCGATCCGCACCACCTCGATGCCGGCTGCCTCGAGCGCGGCGTTGGTGACGGTGTTGCGCTCGTAGGCGACCGTCAGCCGCGGGGCCAGGGCGAGGGTGTTGTTGCCGTCGTCCCACTGCTCGCGCTCGGCGGTGACCGGGTCCAGCCCGGTGTCGATCACCCGCAGCTTGTCGATGCCCATCGCGCTCGCGGCCGCGCGGACGAACGGCTCGGGCCCGGTGACGGCGAGGTCGGTGGTGCCGGCGTCCTCGGGGGAGGAGCCCTCGGGCGCGCGCACCGTCCAGGCGGCCAGCGAGTCGGCGACCGCCGGGTACATGACCATCGCGTCGACGTCGACCATCGTGGCGATCGTGTCCAGGTGCATCGTCGCCCGCTCCTGCGCGATGGGGACGACGAGCGCGGTGTGCGCCAGGCCGCGGGCGAACAGCCGGCGGGCCAGCCGCTCCGCGCCGCCGGGCGTCGTCCGCTCGCCGACGCCGACGGCCACCACGCCCTGCGCCAGCAGCAGCACGTCCCCGCCCTCCAGGTGCTCCAGCTCGGGCCCGTACAGCTGCTCGGCCCCGGCGAACCGCGGGTGGTGGGTGTAGATGGCGGCGGTGATCGTGCTCTCCCGGTGCCGCGCGGGCATGGCGAGGGAGGTCACCGCCACCTCGTCGCCGATCCACACCGAGGAGTCGCGGGTGAACAGCAGGTTGGGCAGCGGGGGGACGACGAAGTCGGAGCGGTCCATGAGCTGGTAGGCGAGCCCCGAGCCGCGCAGCTCGTCGTGCGCCAGCCCCGCGATGAGCGCCGTCGCCAGGTCCTCGGGGGCGAGCGCGGCCAGGTGCCGCGTGGCGTCGCGCTGCAGGGTGGCGCCGAGCCGGGGGTCGTCGACGGCGGCGCCGATCAGCTCGTCGCGGGCGGCGGGGACGGCGAGTACCTCGGCCAGCAGCGTGGCGACGTGCAGCACCTCGACGCCGCGGTCGGCGAGCGCCCGGGCGAACGCGTCGTGCTCGTCCTGCGCCCGCGCCACCCAGGGGACGCCGTCGAAGAGCAGCTCGTCGTTGTTCCGCGGCGTCAGCCGGCGCAGCTCGGGGCCGGGCCGGTGCAGCATCACCGTGCGCAGCGGGCCGACCTCGCTCGTGGCCCCCGGGGTCGCGGCGGATCCGATCATGACCGCCAGGCTGGCACAGGCCGGCGGGGACGGCGTCGTGGACGGCTGCTCCGCCCACCTCGTTAGGGTGCCGGGGTCGGTGCCGACGACGGCGCCGCGACGCCGAACCGGAGGTACCAGTGGACCTGTTCGACCTGACCGGCAAGGTGGCCGTGGTCACCGGGGGCACCCGCGGCATCGGCCTGATGATGGCCCGCGGCCTGCTGCAGGCGGGGGCGAAGGTCTACATCAGCTCCCGCAAGGCCGAGGCCGGGGAGGCCGCCGCCGCGGAGCTCGCCGAGTTCGGCACCGTCGTCTCGATCCCGGCCGACCTCTCCACCGAGGCCGAGTGCACGCGTCTCGCCGAGGAGGTGGGCCGGCACGAGGAGCGGGTGCACGTGCTGGTGAACAATGCCGGCGCCACCTGGGGCGAGCCGCTGGAGACCTTCCCCGAGTCGGCCTGGGACAAGCTGCTCGACCTCAACCTGAAGTCGCCGTTCTTCCTCACCCGGGCGTTCCTGCCGAAGCTGGAGGCCGCGGCGTCGGAGGGCGACCCGGCGCGCATCGTCAACGTCGGCAGCATCGACGGCCTGCACGTCAACCCGATGCCGACCTACTCCTACGCGGCCAGCAAGGCCGGGCTGCACCAGCTCACCCGCGTGCTGGCCAGGGAGCTCGGGCCCAGGGGCATCACCGTCAACGCCGTCGCCCCCGGGCCCTTCGAGTCGAAGATGATGGCCGCCACGCTCGACGCCTTCGGGGCCGAGATCGCCGCGAAGTCGCCGCTGGGCCGCATCGGCCGCCCCGACGACATGGCCGGCGTCGTCGTCTACCTCGCCTCGCGGGCGGGCGCCTACGTCACCGGCGCCGTCATCCCCGTCGACGGCGGGATCGCCACCACCTCCTGACGACGCCGCTGTTGATCAGGTGACCTGAACATCGGGGGTCCTGGCTCACCGTCGACGCTGAGCCAGGACCCGGAACGGTGAGCCAGGACCCCGCACGGTGAGCCAGGGCGGTGCCCGGGGTCAGGCGGGGCTCGGCTCGGTCGCGACCCGGCGCAGGTGCGTCTCGGCCAACGCGACCTGGTGCGGTGAACCGACGAGCCCGCCCTGCTCCCGCGCCGCCGTCCACCACCGCCGCGCCCCGGCCGGGTCACCGAGCCGCTCGGCGATCCGGCCCAGCAGCTCGTCGTAGGCGCCGAGGGTGAGCGACGGCGTCCCGAGCACCGCCTGCCGGCCGCGGTAGGGGAGCAGCGACGCCAGCGCCGCCGCCCAGTCGGGTTCGTCGCCCAGCCACAGCGAGCTCTCCGCCTGCAGGTAGAGGGCGACGTCGCTGGCCCAGTCCCGGACCAGCGTGCGGCCCCAGCGAGCGCGCAGCCGGCGCGCCTCGGCCAGGTCGCCCGACTCGGCCGCGGCCAGCACCGCCATCTCCTGCAGCAGCGGGTTGCCCTCGTCCCCGGTCTCGACCAGCAGCGGAAGCGTGGCGGCCTCGCGGTGGTCCGCCCGCCGCAGCGTGAACTGGTGCGCCGCGTAGGCGTGCCGCGCGTGCGGGGTGACCCGCCGGAACACCTCGTAGGCCTCGGTGGTCAGCTCCTCCGCCCGGTCGGCGTCGCCGCGCAGCCAGGCCAGCCCGCCGGCCTGCCACAGCACGTGCGGGCGCACCTCGGGGCCGCTCAGCGACACCGCCAGCCGCCGGGCCTGGTCGTGGTCGGCCTCGAAGCCGGCCAGGTCGCCGAGGTGCAGCCGGATCGCCGCCCGGTGCAGGTGCGCCAGGAACTCGGTGCGCCGCGGCAACCCCCGCCCGGCGAGCTCGAGGGACTCGTCGGCCGCGGCGAGGCGCAGCTCGGCCGCCCCGGGCCGCCCCCACACCGCCAAGCTGAAGTTGTTCAGCGTCCGCCCCAGCAGCTCGGGGTCGCCGATCCGGCGGGCCATCGCGACCGCCCGCTGGGCCGCCCGCACCCCGCGGTCGTCCGGGCCGAACGCGAGCTCGACACCCAGGGTGCCCAGCAGCCGGGCGGTGGTCGGGTCGTCGCCGTCGGTGCGCTCGGCGAGCAGGTCCTCCAGGACGGCGACCATGTCCTCGTCGACCACCCCGTGCGGCCGCCAGTTCCACAGCGTGACGCTGCCCCAGACCGCCGCGGACTCGGCCAGGCACTCCCGGTCGTCGAGCTGGCGGGCCAGGCAGATCGCCTCGGCCACCACCTCGCGCGCCTCGGTGAGCTGGCCGCTGCGCAGCAGGTCGCCGCCCAGCGCGGTGAGCAGGTCGTGCCGGGTGCGGGCGGCGTCCGGCGCCTCCGGGTCGAGCAGTTGCAGGGCCCGCCGGCCGTGCGCGGCGGCCTCGCCGTGGGCCAGCCGGGCCCGCGCGGCACCGGCGGCCGCGCCCAGGTAGAGCAGCGCCGGGCCGGGCCCCACCACCGGGAGCGCCTCGACGAAGTGGTGGGTGAGCCGCTCCACGAGCCCGTCGTCGCTCGACGTCGCGATCCGCCGCTCCAGCGCCTCGCCGACGCGGGCGTGCAGCCGCGCCCGCCGAACCGCGGGCAGGTCGCCGGCCAGCACCTCCTGCACCAGCGCGTGGGCGAACCGCCAGCTCCACGGCCGCCCGCCCTCGACCACCAGGCCGACGGCGAGGGCGGAGTCCATCGCCATGAGCGCGTCGTCGACGGAGGTGCCGGCCGCCTCCAGCAGGCCCAGGGACACCTCGCGGCCGGCGACGGCGGCCACCTCCAGCACCTCGCGGGCGCCCGCGGGCAGCCGGGCCAGCCGGGTGCGCAGCACCTCCCCGACCGACGGTGGCACCGGGACGGCGTCCAGGTGGAGGTCGTGGGCGCCGACCATCCAGCGCGACAGCTCGACGACGAAGAACGGGTTGCCGCCGGTGCGGTCGTGCACGGCGGTGGCCAGCGCCCGGTCGCCGGGGGAGCCCAGCTGGGCGGTCAGGAGCGCGGCGACGTCGTCGGCGTCCAGACCGCGCAGCCGCAGGCAGGTGACGGCGGGCTCGCGGGCCAGCCGGGCCAGGCAGTCCGCGACGGCCTCGGGCAGTCGCTCGCCGACGCTCCGCGCGGTGACCACGAGCAGCACCGGCGCCCGGGGGAGGTGGCGGACGAGCAGCCCGAGCAGCTGCACCGATGTGGTGTCGGCGCCCTGCAGGTCCTCGAGGACGACGAGCACCGGGCGGGACGCCGCCGCCGTGAGCCGGCTGCGCAGGTCCTGGAACAGGCGGAACCGGGCGGCGTCGGCGTCGTCCCCGGGTGCGGCCGCGTCGGGGACCAGCTGGGGTTGGCCGAGCTGCTCGAGCACCTGCGTCCACGGCCACAGTGCCGGCGCACCCGTGTCGTCGGCGCACCGGCTCCACGCGACCGGCCAGCCCAGCAGCCGGGCGCCGTCGGCGATCGCCCCGGCCAGCCGGGTCTTCCCGATGCCGGCCTCGCCCTCGAGCACGACGACGGCGGACCGCCCGCCGGCCACCTGCTCGGCGACCGCGCGCACCTGGTCGAGCTCCGCCCGCCGGCCGACCAGCGCGTCGACCGAGGTGCTCGGCGTGGGGGCGGGGGCGGGCGGCAGCACCGGCCGGGGGAGCCGCTGCAGCAGCCGCGGGTCCTGCCGCAGCACCGCCTGCTCCAGGTCGCGCAGCTCCGGCCCGGGGTCGATGCCGAGTTCGTCGCGCAGCAGCTCGGCGCACCGGCGGCAGGCGTCGAGCGCCTCGGCCTGCCGGTCGGCGGCGTACAGGGCGGTGACCAGGCGGGCCCACAACCGCTCGCGCAGGGGGTGCTCGGCCACCAGGTGCTGCAGGTCGGGGACGGCGGCCTCGGGACGGCCGACGGCCAGCAGCGCGTCGCAGCGCCGTTCGCGGGCGCGCACGTGCAGCTCGGTGAGCCGCAGCCGGTCGCTCGCGGCCGCCGGCAGGTCGCCCAACTCGGCCAGCGGCTCCCCGCGCCAGAGGCCCAGCGCCTCGTCCAGCAGGGCCACCCCGCGCGCGGGCGCGCCATCGGCCACCGCGCGGTCACCGGCCTCGATCAGCCGGGTGAAGCGGAGCACGTCCAGGTCGTCGGCGCCGGCGCGCAGCAGGTAGCCCGGTGGGCGGGTGATCAGCACGGTCGGCGCCTCGCGCGGGCCCCGGTCGGGCTCCAGCACCCGCCGCAGGTGGGAGACGTAGGCCTGCAGGGTGCCGGTGACCGTCGGGGGCGGCTCGTCGCCCCAGAGCGTGCTCACGATCCGGTCGATGCCGACGACCCGGTCGGCGTCGGCCAGGAGCAGGGTCAGCAGCGCCCGGGGCTTGGCGCCGCCCACGTCGACGGGACGGCCGTCGGGACCGGTGACCTCGAGCGGTCCGAGGACTCGGAAGCGCACGCCGCGGATGCTCCCAGCGCGCCGTCCCCGGCGGGACCCTTTCCTGCGCGGTGGGCGCACGGCCTCCTGCCCGGGGCGGGAGGCCGGGGCGGGCCTGCCGGCCGTCCCGGCCGGAAGTGGAGCCGGGCCGCCGGACGTCCAGCCGGGTCACGGCGCGGCTGCACGGACGGTCGACCGGCCGCACCCCGGCCAGAGGCGGGGAAGCGCCGGGTCTCCCTGCAAGTCGGCGTCCAAGTCGGCTCCAAGTGCCCGGCAAGGGGAGCCCCGCAGGCTTCTCCCGTCCCGAGAAGCCGCGGCCCGCCCGCGGTGCCCCACCCGCGGTGACCGCCGCGGCAGCGAAGAGGAATCCGCATGTCCCTCACCGAGCTCCCCCGCGAGCCCGAGCAATCCGTCGCCCTCCTGGACGCCGACGCCATCGACAGCCTCGTCCCGCCCTTCCCGGCGGCCGACGTCGACGAGCTCCGCGGCCTGGTCCACGGCCCCGTCTACGCCGCCGGCGACGACGGGCTGGCCGCGGAGGTGGCCACCTGGAACGTCGCGGTGCAGCACACCCCGGCGATCGCGGTCGGCGCCACGTGCGCCGCGGACGTCGCCGCCGCCGTCTCCTGGGCCGTCGCCCGCGGCCTGCGCGTCGCCGTCCAGGCCACCGGCCACGGCCCGGTGCGCAACGCCGCCGGCTCGATGATGATCACCACCCGCCGGATGCAGGGCCTGTTCATCGACCCCGAGCGGCGCACCGTCCGCGTCGAGGCCGGGGTGAAGTGGAAGCGGCTGGTGGAGTCCGCGGCCGAGTTCGGCCTGGCGGGGCTGTGCGGCTCGTCGTCCGACGTCGGGGTCGTGGGGTACACGCTCGGCGGCGGGCTGGGCTCGCTCGGCCGCAAGCACGGCTTCGCCGCCGACCACGTCCGCGCGGTCGAGATCGTCACCGCCGACGGCCGGCAGCGCACGCTGTCCGCCGACTCCGAGCCCGAGCTGTTCTGGGCGGTCCGGGGCGGCAAGGGGAACTTCGGCGTCGTCACCGCCCTGGAGCTGGAGCTGGTGCCGCTGACCGGCCTCTACGCCGGCGGCATCTTCTTCGCCGGCGAGGACATGGCGGCGGTGCTGCACGCCTTCCGGCGGTGGGCGCCCGCCCTGCCGGAGGAGGTCAGCACCTCGGTGGCGATCCTCCGGATGCCCGATGCCGAGTTCGTGCCGCCGCCGCTGCGCGGGCAGACCGCCGTCCACCTGCGCTACGCCTACTGCGGCACGGACTTCGACGAGGGCGAGCGGCTGGTCGCCCCGATGCGCGCGGCCGGGCGGGCCCTGCTGAGCTTCATCGGGCCGATCCGCACCGACGAGACCGACGCCATCCACATGGACCCGGTCGACCCGATGCCGGCGTGGGAGAAGGGCATGCTGCTCGCCGACCTGACCGAGGAGACCGTGGACGCGCTGCTGGGCGCCGCGGGCCCGCAGCTCGACATCCCGCTGGCCATGCTCGAGGTGCGGCTGATGGGTGGAGCGCTGGCCCGCCCGGCGCCGGTGCCCAACGCCGTCGCCGGGCGCAGCGGTGCCTACGCGGTGTACGCCATCGGGCCGGGCATCCCGGAGCTGGCCCACGTGGTGCCGGCCGCGGTGCGGGGCGTGCTCGCCGCGCTCGGACCCTGGAGGTCACCGGAGACGGTGGTCAACTTCCTGGGTGACGTGTCGGGGCCCGGGGAGGTCGCCGCGGCCTACCCGCCGGGCGTCCACCAGCGGCTGGCCGACGTGAAGGCGGCGGTCGACCCGGAGCGCGTCTTCTCGTTCGGCCACGCCATCTGAGCCCGCCCGGGCTCGCCGCCGGCGTCGCGGGCCCCTGACCCCGGCCCCCGGCGCCGCCGGCCTGATCAACACCGCCGTCAGTCGGGGAGCAGGACGCCGGGGTTGCAGACGCCGTGGGGGTCCAGCCGCTGCTTGACCGCCCGCAGCACCTCGACGCCGAGCGGCCCCACCTCGCGCTCGAGCCACGGCCGGTGGTCGGCCCCGACGGCGTGGTGGTGGGTGAGCGTCCCGCCCGCGGCCAGCAGCGCATCGGTGGCGGCCCGCTTCGCGGAGAGCCACTGCTGGATGGGCAGCGCGTCGTCGCGGTCGGCGATCACGGTGAAGTAGAGCGAGGCGCCGGTGGCGTACCCGTGCGAGACGTGGGCCATCACCAGCGGCCGGTGCCCGCCGCGGGCCAGCGACTCCTGCAGCGCCCGGCGCGTGGCGTCGTACACGGCCGGCAGCGCCGTCCAGGTGGCCGCGGTCTCCAGGGTCTCGACCAGCAGGCCGCCGTCCAGGAGCCGGTCGCGTAGGTAGGGCGCCTCGAACCGGTGCCGGCGCCAGGAGTCGCCCACCCGGCGGCCCAGCCGGACGGCGCCGCCGTCGCGCAGCAGCGACGACGCGGCGCGCACACGGGCGCGCACCAGGTCGGGCACCCCCTCCCAGCCGACGACGAGCAGGCAGCCCTCGCCGCGCCCCCGTGCCCGCAGGCTGCCGCGCAGCGCCCTGGCGCCGGCCCCGGCCGCCATGAGCAGGTTCGCCCGCGTCTCGTCGGTGTCGGAGAGCCGGACGACGTCGGGCAGCAGGTCGTGCCGGGCGAGCTGCTGGAGCGCGGCGAGCCCGGCCGCCCACGTGCGGAACGACCAGCCCTCGTAGGAGCTGGCCGTGGGCTTGGGGCGCACCCGGAGCGTCAGCCCGGTGATGACGCCGAGCGTCCCCTCCGAGCCCAGCGCCAGGCCGAGCAGGTCGGGCCCGGCGGCCGACGCCGGCGGGTGGCCGAGCTCCAGCACCCCGGACGGCGTGGCCAGGGTGAGGCCGGCGACCAGCTCGTCGAACCGGCCGACGCCGGTGGACGACTGGCCCGCCGAGCGGGTCGCCGCGTACCCGCCGAGGGTGGCGAACTCCCAGCTCTGCGGCAGGTGGCCGAGGGTCAGCCCCTCGCGGGCGAGCGCCTGCTCGAGCGCCGGCCCGCGCATGCCCGGCCCGACGGTGACCAGCGACGAGGGCACGTCCAGCGCCTGCACCGACGCCATGCGGGACAGGTCGACCGCCAGCACGGGCCGGTCGTCGGGGTCGACGCCGGCCAGCCCGCCGACGACGCTGGTCCCCCCGCCGAACGGGACGACGACGATGCCGCGCTCGCCGCACAGCGCCAGCAGCGCGGCCGTCTCCTCGGTGGTGCCGGGCAGCGCGACGGCGTCGGGGGCGTCGGAGGCGTCGCCCTCCCGCCGGCGCAGCAGGTCCAGGTAGCTCTTGCCCCCGGCCCGCCGCAGCCGCGCGTCGCGGTCGGTGCGCACGTGGTCCTCGCCGAGCAGGCCGGCCAGCGCGGCGCGGTCCTCCTCTGGCAGCCGGCACGGGGCGAGCCGGATCTCCTCCACCGCCGCGGGGGGCGTGGCCCGCGGTTCCCAGCCCAGCTCGCGGGTCAGGTAGCGGCGCGCGGCCTTGGTCAGGACGCCGTCGGGGCTCTCGTCCCCCGGGGTGGCGGGGCGCGGGCCCCAGCCCTGGATCGTCAGTTCCGGCTGCTCGGGCACGGCTACAGTCTGCCGGTGCCGCAGCGCTGGAGGACCGGGTGATCGGTTCCCTGTCACCCGCGCGCCGTACGCGTGACCTGGCGGCGGTGGCCGGGGGCGCCGTCGACGTGGTGGTCGTCGGTGGCGGGGTGACCGGTGCCGGGGTGGCGCTCGATGCCGCGTCGCGCGGGCTCTCGGTGCTGCTCTGCGAGCGGACCGACCTCGCGGCGGGCACCAGCAGGTGGTCCTCGAAGCTGGTGCACGGCGGGCTGCGCTACCTGGCCCACGGCGAGCTCGGGCTGGCGCGGGAGAGCGCCCGCGAGCGCGCCGTGCTCATGGGGGCGACGGCGCCGCACCTGGTGCGCCCGCTGCCCTTCCTGGTCCCCGACGCCGCGGGCCGCGACGTCACCGCGCTCGCAGAGCTGGGCGGGCGGCTCGGCGACGCGGTGCGGTTCTCGGTGCCCGGCGGGCGGCGGTCGCTGCCCCCGACCCGGCGGGTGGGCGCCGCCGACGTCGGCCGGCTGGTCGCGGGCGTTCGGCCCGGGGGTGGCGGCGTCGTCTTCTGGGACGGGCAGCTGGTCGACGACGCGCGCCTCGTCGTCGCCCTGGCCCGGACGGCGGCTGCGCACGGCGCCCGCGTGCTCACCGGGGCCACGGTCACCGCCGTCGACGGCGCGGACGTGCACGTCACCACCGACGACCGGCCGTTCACCGTGCGGGCGGGGGCGGTGGTCAACGCCGCCGGGGTGTGGGCCCAGCGGCTCGCGCCCGGCATCCGGCTGGTGCCCTCGCGCGGCTCGCACGTGGTGGTGCCCGGCGTGCGGCTGGGCTCGCCGTCGGCGGCGCTGACCGTGCCGCTGCCCGGGTCGCGCTCCCGCTACGTCTTCGCGTTGCCGCAGCCGGACGGGTTGGTCTACCTCGGGCTGACCGACGAGCCGGTCGAGGGGGCGGTGCCCGACGACGACGCGACGCCGGCCGACGCCGAGGTGGCGCAGCTGCTGGACACCGTGAACCGGGTGCTCGCCGAGCCGCTGACCCGCGCCGACCTGGTGGGCGCCTACGCCGGCTACCGGCCGCTGGTGCTGCCCGGGGCGGCGGCCCCCGGTGGCGCGACCGCCGACCTGTCCCGCAGGCACCTGCTCGCGTGGGACGGACCGGTCCTCTCCGTGGTCGGCGGGAAGCTGACCACCTACCGCGCGATGGCCGAGGAGGCGGTCGACGCCGTCGTGGCGCGGCTCGGGCGGGGGGCGGCGCGGTCGGTCACCGCACGACTCGCGCTCGTCGGGGCGGCGCCGCGGGTGGCGCTGGACCGGCTGGGAGCGCCGCCCCGGCTGGTCGCCCGGTACGGCACCGAGGCGCCGGCGGTCGAGGCGCTCGGGCCGGCGCCGGTCGTCGCGGGGCGGCCGGAGACGGTGGGCGAGCTGCGGTTCGCCGTCCGCCACGAGGGGGCGCGCACCGTGGCCGACCTGCTCGACCGCCGCACCCGCATCGGCCTGGTGCCCGCCGACCGGGAGCGCGCGGTGCCGGTGGCCGAGCAGGTGCTCGCCGAGGGCTGACCGCGTCCTCCCGCACCGTGGGCGCTCAGGAAGGACGCGCTGCGGCGGAGGTGGACGGGTGAATCTCATGGCGTGGGATGGCAATTCCACTCTGCGGGATGGGAGGCCACACTGCCCTCGTGGACACCTACACGCACGGGCACGCCGAGCCGGTCCTGCAGTCGCACCGGTGGCGCACCGCCGAGAACTCCGCCGCCCACCTCCTGCCCGCGCTGCGCCCCGGCCTCGACCTGCTCGACGTCGGCTGCGGGCCCGGCACGATCACCGTCGACCTCGCCGCGCGGGTGGCGCCCGGCCGGGTGCTGGGGCTTGACCTGTCGGCGGACCCGCTCGACGAGGCCCGGGCCGGCGCCGACCGCGCGGGGGTCGAGGTCACGTTCGCCGTCGGCGACGTCTACGCCCTCGACGTGCCCGACGCCTCCTTCGACGTCGTCCACGCCCACCAGGTGCTGCAGCACCTCACCGATCCGGTGGCCGCGCTGCGGGAGATGGCGCGGGTCTGCCGGCCGGGCGGGCTGGTCGCCGTCCGCGACGTCGACTACGCGGCCACCACCTGGTTCCCCGCCGACGAGGGGCTGGACCGCTGGCTGGCGCTCTACCAGCAGGTGGCCCGCCGCAACGACGCCGAGCCCGACGCCGGGCGCCGGCTGCTGGCGTGGGCACACGCGGCGGGGCTCCGCGACGTCACGGCGACGACGTCGTCCTGGTGCTTCACCACCCCCGCCGAGCGGGAGTGGTGGGGGCGCTCCTGGGCGGGGCGGGCGACGGCGTCGGCGTTCGCCGAGCAGGCGGTGGCCTACGGCCTGGCGACGCCGGGGGAGCTGCAGGGGATCGCGGACGCGTGGCTGCGCTGGGCCGGTGCCGACGACGGCTGGCTGGGGATGCTGCACGGGGAGCTGCTCGTCCGCGTCTGACCCCTCAGGTCACCTCCTGCCGGTGGTGGTGCGCATCGAGGGCCGCCAGGCTGCGCCGGAGGCCGACGGCCACCGCCCCCAGGGCGAAGAACCCCTGATCGTCACCGATGGCGGAGTCGCGCACCAGCGCGGTGAGCCGCCCGGCCGCGGCGAGCGCCTCGTCGACGGCCCGGTCGCGCGCGTCCGGCCCGGTGCCGGTGCCGGTGGCGTGGTACGGGGTGCGGACGACGCCGGCCAGGCCGTCGAGGGCGTCGGCCAGCACCCAGCCGGTCCCGTCGTCGACGCGGTCCAGGCCGCGGCGGTGCGGCTGGAACTCGACGACCAGCGTGGTGAGGTCGTCGATCAGGACGGCGACGCGGTCCAGGGCCCGGGACTGCTCCCGGATGCTGGCGGCGGTCCCGTGCCACTTCCGCGCCCGCGGATTGGCCCGCCGCGCGCGCTCGACGACCAGCTCCGCGTGCCGCATCCGCTCCAGGGCGCGGTCGAGCTCCGTCCCGCGCGCGTCCCACTCGTCGGGCGCCGGTACCCGGCCGCTGCGCAGCGCGGCCGCCATCGTCGCCAGGTGGTCGGCGACGAGCGCCCGGGCCGCCTGGATCCGCTGGACCGCCGTGGTGAGCTGCAGCGGCGGGAAGAGCACGGTGGTCACCAGGACGCCGATCGCCGCGCCCAGGAAGGTGAGCCCGGCGTAGCGCACCGCGTAGTCGGCCGGATCGGCCGTGCCCACCGTCAGCATGAGGACGGCGGCGAAGCTGACCCAGCTCGCCTGTTCCCGCAGGGCCCGCCACTGCTCGACGACGATCGCCAGCAGCACGATCAGCGCGATGGTCAGCGCGTTGGGCACCGCCCGGGTGAGCTCGTAGACCGCGACGGCGAGCGCGAAGCCGAGCAGGATGGCCAGGAGGCTGCGCCACGCCGCCGACGCGGAGTCCGCGACGGTCGGGCTGACCGCGATCACCGCGCCGAGCGGGGCGTAGTAGGCGTAGTCGGAGAGGGTCCCCGGCAGCAGCAGGGCCACCTGCCACGACAGGCCTGCTGCCAGCGCTGCCCGTACCGCACGCTGCACCCACGGCTGCTGCAGCCGCGCCACCACCCATCCCACCCCGCCAGGATGCGCTCCTCTCCCGGCGTCCCGTCCCCCGGGTGAGGGACGCCGGGGAGGAGCGCCGCACGCGCACCCGATGGCGGGGAGCTGCGGCCGCCCGGCCGGTGACCGTGAGCAGGCGACAGGCCCCCGCGCCGCACGCGTGCGCAGCCCGGCGGTGGGGTGGAACCCGGGGACCCGCCCTCGATGTCACGCAACCGTCATGATCATCGGCTCCTCTGCCCCGGCGAGCTGTGCAAGAGTCGACAGCCGCGTGTCGTGGGTCGCCGCCTGTCCGGAGTGGCGCAGGCCGCTGACCGCCCCGACCGGGTGGGTGGATCGCAAAGCCGGACGACGAGGACATGGCCCCGACGCGGGCCCGGAGAGGTGCGGCCCATGTGGGAGTACGTGACCGAGCGTGCCGGGCTCGTCGCCTTCCAGTCGTTCCAGCACGTCAGCCTCGTGGTGCAGTGCGTCCTGCTCGGCTCGCTGATCGCCGTCGCGCTCGCGGTGCTGGTCTACCGGAACCCGGCGGCGACCTCGGCCGCCAACGGTTTCTCCGCCGTGGGCCTGACCATCCCCTCGTTCGCCCTGCTCGGCATCCTGCTGGCGCCCTTCGGCTTCGGCATCACGCCGGCGGTCATCGCGATCACCTTCTACGCTGCGCTGCCGGTGCTGCGCAACGCGGTCGTGGGGCTCGCCGGGGTCGACCGGTCGCTGGTCGAGTCCGCCCGCGGGATCGGGATGAGCCGCGTGCGCACGCTGCTGCGGGTGGAGCTCCCGCTGGCCTGGCCGGTGATCCTCGCCGGTATCCGGGTGGCCACCCAGATGGTCATGGGCATCGCCGCCATCGCGGCCTACGTGCTCGGCCCCGGGCTCGGCGGCTTCATCTTCTCGGGCCTCTCCCGGCTCGGCGGGGCCAACGCCCTCAACTCCACGCTCACCGGGACGATCGCGATCGTCCTGCTGGCGCTCGTCCTCGACCTGCTGCTGGTGCTCGCCGGCCGGCTGACGACCCCCAGGGGGATCCGTGTCTGAGACCCTTCCCGCCCCGTCGACCGCTGCCGGTCCCGGCGACGACCGGCACATCAGCGGCGTCCCGATCCGGCTGGACGGCGTGACCAAGCGCTACCCCGGTCAGGGCGTGCCCGCCGTCGACGACGTCACCCTGGAGATCGCCGCCGGGGAGACGGTGATGTTCGTCGGCCCGTCCGGGTGCGGAAAGACCACGCTGCTCAAGATGATCAACCGGCTGATCGAGCCGACCGGTGGGCGGATCCACCTCGGCGACGAGGACGTCACCGACCAGGACCCCGACCAGCTGCGCCGGCGCATCGGCTACGTCATCCAGGCCGGCGGGCTCTTCCCGCACATGACGGTGGCCACGAACATCGGCCTGGTCCCGAAGATGCTCAAGTGGGACGACGCCCGCATCGCCGGACGGGTGGACGAGCTGCTCGACCTGGTCGGCCTGGACCCCGAGCAGTACCGCGACCGGTACCCGCGGGAGCTCTCGGGTGGTCAGCAGCAACGGGTGGGCGTCGCCCGTGCCCTCGCCGCGGACCCGCCGGTGCTGCTGATGGACGAGCCCTTCGGCGCGGTCGACCCGATCACCCGCCAGCGCCTGCAGGACGAGCTGATCCGCATCCAGGAGGAGCTGGGCAAGACCATCGTGTTCGTCACCCACGACTTCGACGAGGCCGTGAAGCTGGGTGACAAGATCGTCGTCTTCGACGTCGGTGCGCGGGTGGTGCAGTACGACACCCCCGAGCGGATCCTCGCCGAGCCGGCCGAGGAGTACGTGGCCGACTTCGTCGGTGCCGGCGCCACCCTCAAGCAGCTCACCCTGACCCGGGTGGGCGACGTCGACCTCCTGCGCCCGACGACGGCGACCGTCGGCTCGGACTCCGCAGCCGCGGTGGCCGCGGCGCGGGCGGCCGGCGACGACTACGTGGTCGTGCTCGACCAGCGCGGGCGCCCGATCAGCTGGCCCACCCTGGCCGAGCTCGAGCGGACGACGGCGATCCCCGGCACGGTCGACGAGCGGCTCCCCGTGGTCGGGCTGCGCTCGACGCTCAACGACGCGCTGGACGCGATGCTCGCCGCCAGCCAGGGCGGTGTCGTCGTCACCGGTCGCCGCGACGCCCTCGCCGGGGTGATGGCGGTCGAGACCGTGATGGCGGCCATCCAGCGCACCCGGACCGGCGGGGGCGCCAGGTGACGGCCTCCACCGGGGTCCGCCGGGACGGCACCCCCGACCCGACCGCGCCCGAGCCCGCGACCCAGGCCGCCGACGAGCGCTCGGCCCGGGCCGGCTCCGGCGGCTGGCGGGCGCTGCTCTGGCAGCCGGTGATGCTCGCGGTCGCGGTGCTGGTCTTCGTGGTCTGGCGGGCCGCCGCCGGCCTCTCCGACGTCGAGTCGCGGCAGCTGGGCTGGAGCGCGCTGTCCCGGAGCGTCGTCGAGCACCTGCAGCTGACCGCGGCTTCCGCGCTCATCGTGCTGGTCATCGCGATCCCGCTGGGCATCCTGCTCACCCGGGGTGGGATGCGGCGCTTCAGCCCGCTGATCGTCGGGGTCGCGAACACCGGGCAGGCCGCCCCGGCCATCGGGCTCCTCGTGCTGCTGGCCGCCTGGACCGGGTTCGGCTTCCGGACGGCGGTGATCGGGCTGGTGGTCTACGCCGCGCTGCCCGTCCTGCGCAACACGATGGTCGGCCTCCAGGGCGTCGACTCCCGCCTCGTGGAGGCCGGCCGGGGGATGGGCATGAGTGCCCTGGCCGTGCTGCTGCGGGTCGAGCTCCCCCTGGCGGTGCCGGTGCTGCTGGCCGGGGTGCGCACCGCGCTGGTCCTGCTCGTGGGTACGGCCACCCTGGCCACCTTCATCAACGGGGGCGGGCTGGGCGTGCTCATCGTCACCGGGATCAACCTGTCCCTGGACGCGTTGCTGGTCAGCGGCGCCGTCCTGGTGGCGCTGCTGGCCCTCGCCGTCGACTGGCTCGGCCGGGTCGTGGAGCACGTCGCCCGGCCGAGGGGGCTGTGATGCGCGCCCGCCCCGCCGCCGGGCTGGCGGCGCTGGTCCTCGCCGTGACCGCCGCGACCAGCGGCTGCGGGCTGCAGGCGGCCACCCAGTACACGCCGCCGTCGGCGCCGGGCAGCATCGAGCCGATCGACGGCGTCGAGGGCGACGAGATCGTCGTCGGTGCCAAGAACTTCACCGAGCAGCTCATCCTCGGCAAGATCGCGGTGATCGCCCTCCAGGTCGCCGGTTTCGACGTCGTCGACCGGACCAACATCCCCGGCTCCGTGCCCGCCCGCCAGGGGATGGTCGACGGCGACATCGACATGGAGTGGGAGTACACCGGGACGGCGTGGCTGTCCTACCTCGGCGAGTCCGAGCCGATCCCGGACCCGCAGGAGCAGTGGGAGGCGGTCCGGGACGCCGACGCGGCCAACGGTCTGACCTGGCTCCCGCCGGCCGAGGCCAACAACACCTACGCCTTCGCCGTCCGCTCCGAGGCGCTGCCCGAGCTGGGGAACGTCTCCACGCTCTCCGGCATCGCCGAGCTCCCGGTCGAGGAGCGCACGTTCTGCGTGGAGTCGGAGTTCGCCAGCCGCAACGACGGGCTCGGTCCGATGCTCGAGACCTACGGGATCCCGCTCGGTGACCCGCAGGGGGTGCCGCGCGACAACATCAGCATCCTCGACACCGGGGCGGTCTACGAGGCCACCGACGACGGGCTGTGCAACTTCGGCGAGGTGTTCACCACCGACGGCCGCATCCCCGCCCTGGACCTCACCGTGCTCGAGGACGACCGCAACTTCTTCCCGGCCTACAACATCTCGCCGGTCGTGCTGACCGAGACGCTCGCCGAGTACCCGGAGCTGGCCGACGTCTTCGGGCAGATCACCCCGCTGCTGACCGACGAAGTGCTGCAGGAGCTGAACGCGCGGGTCGACGTCGCCGGGGAGGAGCCCGCCGACGTGGCGCTGGACTGGATGGTGTCCGAGGGGCTGGTCACCCGGGGGTGACCCCCGGCCCACCGCCGGCCGGGGTCAGCGGCGCCGCGCACCCGGGTCGGGGGCCATCGCCTCGGCGAACCGGGTGAGCAGGTCGGCGAGGGTGCCGACCTCGCCCTCGGGCCACGAGCCGAGCGCGTCGCGCAGCCGCGCGGTGCGGAACGCCCGCGACGCCGTCACCAGCCGTGCCCCCTCCGCGGTGAGGGACAGCGACACCCGTCGCGGGTCGCCGGCGTGCGGCCGCCGCGCGACCATGCCGGCCGCCGCCGACCGGCTCACCAGCCGGCTCGCCGTCGAGTGGGTGACGCCGAGCGTCCCGGCGACCTCGGTGACGCCGACGTCGGCGCCGGCCCGGTCGTGCTCCTCGACGGCCAGGCAGACCAGCAGGGTGGACCCCTCGACGGTGCGCCCCTCGTGCTCGATCCCCGCCGGGGCGTCCCAGGTGCGCCGCAGCCGCAGCAGCGCCCGGTCGAGTCGTTCGAGATCGGACACGGCGTCCCCCTTTGCATGTACGGTACATACGTGACCGTCCTGGTGACCGGAGCCTCGGGCAACGTCGGCCGGCCCGTCGTCGACCGCCTGGTGGCGTGCGGTGCCGCCGTCCGCCGCGCGGACCGCACGCCCGCCGATCATGCCGGGCCCGGGGTCGAGCAGGTCCGGTTCGACTTCACCGACCCGGCCACGTGGGCGCCCGCCTTCGCCGGCGTCGACACCGTGTTCCTGGTCCGGCCGCCGGCACTCGGGGACGTCCGGCACGACCTGCTGCCCGCGATGGCCGCGGCCCGGGACGCCGGCGTCGGCCACGTCGTCTTCCTGTCGCTGCAGGGCGCCGAGCGGATCCCCGTCGTCCCGCACGCGACCGTCGAGCGCTGGCTGCGCGGCTCGGGCCTGGGGTGGACCTTCGTGCGCCCGTCGTTCTTCACGCAGAACCTCGCGACCACCCACGCCCCCGACATCCGCGACCGGGACGAGCTCGTCCTGCCGGCGGGGCGCGGGCGCACGGCGTTCGTCGACGTCCTCGACGTGGCCGACGTCGCCGCCGCCGTCCTCGCCGAGCCGCGGGCGCACCGGGGGCGCGCGTGGACGGTGACCGGCCCGGAGGCGCTGACCTACGGCGAGGTGGCGGGTGCGCTCACCGAGGTCCTCGGCCGCCGCATCGCCTACCGCCCGACCGGGGTGCTGCGGTACGTGCGCCACGCGCGGACGGCGCTCGGGATGAGCACCGGGATGGCGTGCGTGACCGCCGGCATCTACACCACCGCGCGGCTCGGGCTGGCAGCCGGCCTGACGGGTGACGTGCGGCAGGTGACCGGGCGCGACCCGCGCCCGGTGCTCGAGACCGTGCGGCGCGAGGCGGCGGCCTGGCGCCGTGCGGACCCGGTCCCCGAGGAGGAGCCGTCATGAAGGTCGCCGTGCTGGGAGCCACCGGGCGCACCGGCCGCCCGCTGGTCGAGGAGCTGCTCCGTCGGGGGCACGAGGTCGCAGTCCTCGTGCGCGACCCGGCGAAGCTGGGGGAGACGGCCGGGCGCGTCCGCGTCGTCACCGGCAGCAGCCGCGACGCCGCCGCGCTGACCGACCTGGCCACCGGCGTGGACGCGGTAGTTTCCGCCCTCGGCCCGGTGGGCGGCGACCACACCCTGCACCAGGACACCGCCGCGGCGCTCGTCCCGGTGTTGCAGCGCGCCGGGGTGGCGCGCTTCATCGGGGTCTCGGGCGCCGGGATCGACGTGCCGGGCGACCGGAAGTCCCCCGTCGCGCGGCTGATCTCGCTGCTGATCCAGAAGTTCGGCGGCGCGGTCGTCCAGGACAAGCCGGCCGAGCACGCGTGCTGGGCGGCCAGCGACCGGGAGTGGACCCTGGTGCGGCCGCCGCGGCTGAAGGAGGGTGCCCCCACCGGTGCGGTGGAGCACGACGCCCACCGGTCGGCGCGGGCGACCTGGATCGACCGCGCCGACCTGGCGGCGTTCCTCGTCGACTGCCTGGAGCAGGACCTCTACCCGCGGCAGGCGCCGCTGGTGGCCGCGGCGAAGGCCTGAGCGCACACGGTCACCCCTGGCGGTCGGCGTTGGCCTGGACGGCGGCGCTCACGTACCGCGCCAGGCCGGGCGCACGCTGCTCGTAATGGGCGGTGAACCGCTCGTCCTCGACGTACATCCCGCCCAGGCCGGCGTGCATCTCGGGTGGGCAGTCGTAGAAGTTCCGGCTGATCTGCTGCCGGTGCTCCTCCGCGAGGTCCATCGCCCGCTCCGAGTCGGCCGGGGCGCCGGCGGCCGGCGCCTCGGCGAACCGGCGCTCGACGTCGTCCCCCTCGGCCTTGACCCGCAGCCAGTCCTCCTTCGAGTACGCCGCGGCCCTCCGCTTCGACTCCGCGTAGGCGTCCGTCTCGCCCCAGCGCTCCTGGACCTCGGCCTCGTACTGCTCCGGGTCGTGCTCGCCGAACACCTCGAACCTCTCCTCCGGGGTCAGCGCGATCCCCATGGCTCTCGCCTCCATCTCCTTCTCGACGGCCGCGACCATCGCCTGCGTCCGCTCCAGCCGTAGAAGGACCCGCCTGCCCCCACGCCTCGCAAGCTCGGCGCGGGCCCCTGCAGGCAGGCCGGCCAGCAGGGTCGCGACCTCCTCGAGGGGGAACCCGAGCTCGCGGAAGAGCAGCACCCGGTGCAGCCGGTCCAGGTCGGCCGGCGCGTACTGCCGGTAGCCGGCCGCCGTCCGCCCGGACGGCGAGAGCAGGCCGATCCGGTCGTAGTGGTGCAGCGTGCGCACCGTGACGCCGGCCATCGCGGCGACCTCGCCCACGTTCATCGGGTCCCTCCCTCGTCTGACGAGGAGCAGGCAACAGCCTGACGTCGCGTCAGGGTCAAGGCTCTACCCGTTCCGCCGTCGCGACCACGACCGTCGAGTGCGACGAACTCGTGGTCATCGGCGCGTGATGGCCACGGGTTCGTCGCACTCGGCGCAGCCTCAGGTCCCCGTGGCCGGCGCCGGCCTCCCGGATCGAGGCACCGCCTAGGGTCGACCCGGTGAGCGGGGGAGCGGACGGCTGGGGCGCGACGCTGCACGAGGCCGTGCTCGACGCCACCGCGGTGACCACCGGCACCCGCCTGCTCGACCTGGGCTGCGGCGCGGGCGGTCTCGCCCGGCGTGCAGCCGACCGGGGCGCCCGGGTGACCGGCGTCGACACCGATCCGGACGCCGTCGCGCAGGCGGCCGCAGCCGTGCCCGGCGGGACCTTCCTCGTGCGGCACGCGCAGGACCCGCCGCCCGGGCGGTTCGACGTCGCCGCCGCCGCCCAGGTGCTGATGCACGTCGCCGACCCGGTCGCGGTGCTGCACCGGGCCGGTCGGGCCGGCGGGGTCGTCGCCGCGACGGTGTGGGGCCGGGACCGGGAGTGCGACCTGCGCGTGCTGCAGGAGGCGCTGGCGCCGCGCCGGCCCGGCCGGGCGCCCGCGGTCAGCGAGCCCGCCCGGCTGCGGGCGATGGCGGAGAGGGCGGGGCTGGTGGTCGAGCGGCTCGACGAGGTGGTCGTGCCCTTCGACTACGCCGACGCCGACGAGCTGCTCGGGCCGCTCATGGCCACGCCGGTCGCCCGCTCGGCGGTGCGGCGGGCCGAGCCCGAGGCCCTGCGGGACACCGTGCTCGAGCACCTGGCGCCCTACCGCACGGCCGACGGCGGCTACCGGCTGCGCAACCTCTTCCGGGTGCTCGTCGCGCGGCCGGCCTGAGGACGGCGACCGGCGGGAATCCCCGGGCGGTGTGAGGATCGGGACATGGCCGACGACGTCTCGCCCGAGGACCCGTTCCCCCGCACGAGGATCACCGTCAAGGACGCCGAGATGGCGTACGTCGACGTCGGCACGGGCGAGTCGATCGTCTTCCTGCACGGCAACCCGACGTCGTCCTACCTCTGGCGCAACGTGATCCCGCACGTGCAGCACCTCGGCCGCTGCATCGCCCCCGACCTCATCGGCATGGGCGAGTCGGACAAGCTGCCCGACGCCGGTCCCGGCACCTACTCCTTCGCCACGCACGCCGGCTACCTGGAGGAGTTCCTCGACCGCACCTTCGTCGGCGACCGCGTCACGCTGGTCCTGCACGACTGGGGCTCGGGCCTGGGCTTCGACTGGGCCGAACGCCATCAGGACCGGGTCCGGGGCATCGCCTTCACCGAGGCGATCGTCGCGCCGGTCACCTGGGACGACTGGCCGGCCGACGCCCGCAACATCTTCCAGCTGATGCGCGGCTCGGACGGGGAGGCGGCGGTGCTGGACAAGAACGTCTTCGTCGAGCGGATCCTGCCGGCGTCGGTGGCCCGCGGGCTCAGCCCCGGGGCGCACGACCGCTACCGCGCCCCGTTCGCCCGGCGCGAGGACCGCTGGCCGACGCTCGAGTGGCCCCGCCAGCTGCCGATCGAGGACGAGCCCGCGGCGGTCGTCGAGGTGGTGGAGCGCTACGGGGCGTGGCTGGCCGGCAGCGACGTCCCCAAGCTCTTCATCGACGCCGACCCGGGCTCGATCCTGGTCGGGCGGCAGCGGGACCTCGTGCGCAGCTGGCCGGCGCTCACCGAGGTCACCGTGGCCGGCAGCCACTTCGTCCCGGAGGACTCACCGCACGAGATCGGCCGCGCGGTGGCCGACTGGATCTCGGGCCTGGACTGAACACTCAGCTCAGGTGAGGGCGCGGACCGTCTCCACGAGCGCCACGACGGCGAAGACGAGGAACAGGCCGGCGGCGACCCGGCGGATGAGCGCGATCGGCAGCCGGTCGGCCAGCTTCTTGCCCAGGAACACCGCGAGGCCGGAGACGACGAGCAGGGCGGCCCAGGAGCCGACGAAGACCGACACCGGCGCGTCGTAGCGGGCGGCCAGGCCGGCGGTGGCGAGCTGGGAGAGGTCGCCCCACTCGGCGGCGAACAGCACGCCGAAGGAGATCGCGGCCGCCCGCAGGAACGACGTCTGCTCGCGGGAGTCGGCGGCCTCGCCGGCGCCCTCGGCGCTCGCGGTCGCGCTGCGCCAGAGGATCACCGCGCCCACCAGGAACAGCAGCGCGACGACGCCGGTGACGAGCGCCTGGGGCAGCAGCGAGAGCAGCGACCCCGCGGTGACGGCGATCGCCACCTGCAGGCCGAACGCGGTGCCGACGCCGACGAACACCGGCAGCGGCGGGAAGCGGGTCGCCAGCACCAGGCTGGCGAACAGCGTCTTGTCGGGCAGCTCCACCGGCAGCACCAGGACGAACGCGGCCAGCACGACCGACCAGACCACGGGGAACCCTCCTCGCACGGCACTGCCGGGCGGGGCTCGGGCAGGCGACCTTCTCGGCGGTCCACGGTAGCGGTCGCAGGTCGGGCGGTCGCCGGTCGCCGGTCGGGCGGTCGGGCGGTCGGGTCAGGGAGCGGGGACGCCGGGGTCGGCGACGGTCCGGGGCGCCGGGACGCGGGCGCCCCGGCGGGCGGCCTTCACCCGGTACATGGCGGCGTCGGAAGCCGCCAGCGCGGAGTCGGGCGTCTCCCCGGGCCCGCACAGCGTCACCCCGATGCTGATGCCGACGGCGTGCTCGTCGCCGTTGGCGCGGCGCAGCGGCGCGTCGAAGGCGGCGGTGATCCGGTCGGCGATGACCTGGGCGGCCCGCTCGGAGCCGGCCTCCGGGCACAGGACGACGAACTCGTCGCCGCCGATCCGCGCGACCGTGTCGCCGGGGCGGATCGCGGCGGCCAGCCGGCGGGCGGCCTCCACGAGCACCTCGTCGCCGGCGGCGTGCCCGGCGGTGTCGTTGACCGGTTTGAACCCGTCGAGGTCGCAGTAGAGCACCGCCATCGGCCGGCGGGCCCGCTCGGCGGCGGCGAGGGTCTGGTCGAGCCGGTCGAGGAGGAGGTTGCGGTTGGGCAGGCCGGTGAGGGGGTCGTGCAGCGCGGCGTCCCGCAGCGCGGCCTCGAGAGCCCGCTGCTCGGTGACGTCGGACAGCGCGACCACCGCACCGAGCAGGCTGCCGTCGGCACCGTGCACCTGCACGCCCGAGCTGGAGAGGAGGCGCAGCGGCTCACCGGGCACCGCGATCCCCAGCTCGGCGTCGTCGACCCGGCCCTCGGCGTAGACCCGCCGGAGCGGCACGTGTTCGGCCGGCAGCGGTACCCCGTCGACGTCGGTGAGCCGGAAGGTGCCCGGGACGTCCTCCGGGTCCACGGCGGGGTCGGCGTCGACGCCGTGCCAGCGGCGGCTGGCGGCGTTGAAGAGCACCACGCGGCCCTCGGCGTCCCCGGCCACCACGCCCACGGGGAGCACCTCGAGCAGCGCCCGGGTGAAGGCGGTGGAGCGGGCCAGCTCCTGGTGCGCACGCGCGGTCTCGGCACGGGCGAGCTGGCTCGCGGCGGCGAGATCGGCGAGCTGGCGGGCCTGCTGCCCGGCCCGGACCAGCGAGGCCACCGCGGTGGCGACGTCGGCCAGCCGCTCGCGCTCGGCGTCGGCGAAGGTGTGCGGCACCACGTCGAAGACGCAGACCGCCGCCACCGTGCGGCCGTCGACGACCACCGGGACCGCGCCGAAGGCCCGCATCCGCGCGCGGCGGCCGTCGACCCACGGGCTGCGGGCCCACCCCGGGTCCCGGGAGAGGTCGTCGCAGGTCTGCACGCCCGGCCCCCGCTCGAGGACCGTCGCCACGATGGAGCCTTCCCGCGGCCAGGCGGCGCCGCGGAAACCGTGCACCGCCAGCACGTGCATGACGGCGGTGTCCATGGTGATCACCGAGGCCCAGGGCATGCCGGTGACCGCGGCGGCCACCCGGACCAGGCCCTGGAGCGCGGGGTCGGCGTCCATGACGGGCAGCCCGGGCTCCGCCTCGCGGGCCTCCGGACGCCCGGGCACCGGCGCGTGCCCGGCCGTGCTCGTCATCTCGTGTCCCTCCGCGGGCGGAACCGGCGCATCCGGCCCGTCCAGTTTCGCAACGGCGCGCCAGGTTCGGCGGTTGAGCCCCGGCGTGTCACTTCCCCCGCACGGGTCACCCGCGGGCCGCTGGTTTCCCGTGGAACCACGGTGCGCGGGCGCCGCGTCCGGTCTACCGTCCCGGTCATGCGCCGACATTGATCCGCACCGCCCCCGCTGCCCCCGGCGGCCAGGCCGCTCGCCCGCCTGGCCATCGGCTGGGCCGCGCTCTCCGAATGGGTGCCGCTGTACCCGTTGTACGCCCTGCTGTTCCTCGACGCCGGGGTGTCCGCCGGCGAGCTGTCGCTGCTGTTCGGCTTCTGGTCGGTCACCGGCCTGCTGGCCGAGGTGCCGGCGGGGCTGCTCGCCGACCGGTGGTCCCGCCGCGGGGTGCTCGTCCTCGCCGGGGTGCTGCAGGCCGCAGCGTTCGCCGTGTGGACGGCGGCCCCCTCGACCGGCGCCTTCGCGGCCGGTTTCGTGCTGTGGGGCCTGGCCGGCGCCGGCACGTCGGGCACCGCGGAGGCCCTCGTGCACGACGGGCTGACGGAGGTGGGCGCGGCGGGGTGCTTCGCCCGGGTGAACGCCGCCATGACCGTCGCCGAGCTGCTCGTGCAGGTGCCTACGGCGCTCGCGGCGACCGCGCTCCACGCCCTCGGCGGCTTCCCGCTGGTGGGGTGGGTCAGCGCCGTCCTCTGCCTGGCCGCCGCCGGGCTGGCGCTGCGGTTCCCCGAGGCGGCTGTCGACGGCGGGGACGACGAGGAACCGTCCCCGGGCCCGGGCGCCGCGCTGCGCCGTCCCGCGCTGCTGGCCGCCGTCGTGGCCGTCGCGCTGGTCGGCGGGCTGGACGGGATGGAGGAGTACTTCCCGGTGCTGGTGGCCGAGCGCGGTGTGCCCGCTCTCGCGGTGCCCACCGCGGTGCTGGTCGTCTCGCTCGCCGGGGCCGCCGGCGCCGCGCTGGGCGGCCGGCTGGTGCGGCCCCCGGGCCGGCTCCTGGGTGCGCTGCTCGTGGCCGCGGGCGCGGGGCTGCTGCTCGCCGCGGCGACCGCCGGCCTGCTGGTGGTCGCCGCGCTCGGGGTGGCCTACGGCGTGTACCTGGCGGTGCTGGTGGCCGCGGAGGCCGAGCTGCAGCGGCGGATCAGCGGCCCGTACCGCGCCACGATCACCTCGGTGGCCGGGGTCGGGGTGGAGCTGTCGTCACTGCTGGTCTTCGCGGCATGGGCCGGCGGCGGCAGCGGGGCGGTCGCGCTGCTCGTGCTCGCCGTCGCCCCCGCCGTGGCCGTCGGGCTGCGTCGCCGGGACTGATCCGGCCAGCGGCAGCGACAGCCGCGGCAGCAGCACCTGCACCAGCGGGCCGATGGCCAGCGCGTAGACCACGGTGCCGACGCCCAGGGTGCCACCGAGCAGCCATCCCGTCGCGACGACGCCGATCTCCACCGAGGTCCGCACCAGCCGCACCGACCGCCCGGTGCGCAGCACCAGGCCGGTCATCAGGCCGTCGCGGGGCCCGGGGCCGAGGTGGACGCCGATGTAGGCGGCCGTGGCGACGGCGTTGAGCAGGACGCCGGCGACCAGGAACCCCGCCCGTGCCGCCGGCGCCGTCGGTGCGGGCAGGACGGCGAGCGTGGCGTCCACGGCCAGACCGATCACGAGGACGTTGCTGACCGTGCCCAGCCCGGGGCGCTGTCGCAGCGGGATCCACGCCAGCAGCACCAGCGCCCCCACCGCGATGGTGACCGCGCCCAGCGACCACCCGAGCCGGCCCGCCAGCCCCTGGTGCAGCACGTCCCAGGGCATCACGCCCAGCGCCGAGCGGACCAGCAGCGCCATCGAGGCGCCGTAGAGGGCCAGCCCCGCGTAGAGCTGCAGCAGCCGCCTGGGCGTGCCGCCGACGGTGGCGGGCGCGCCGGCGAGCAGGAAGCGGTCGATCACCGGGTGATCCTCACCCGGTCACGGCCGGCCGTCTGCAGGCCAATCGCGCAGGTGGCCTGGTGCCGTGGACGACCCTGTCGAGGGGGTCAGCCCCAGAGCGGTGGGACCTCGGCCCGCGGCCCTACCGGGTGGGCCGCCTCCGCGGCGGACGTGGCGGCCCGCAGCACCTCCTTGACCGGCAGGTCGCGGGTGCCGGCCAGGGCGGCGACGTCCTCGTACTCGACGCTCACGTTCACCACCCGCCCGCCGGAGACGGCGAGCTTCACGCCGACCGGGGCGCCGAGCACCTCCACCGTGTCGTGCACCCGCTCGAGGGCGACCTTCCCGACCTCCACCACCCGCAGCCCGATGGTCGACGTCGTCGCGAAGACGGCGACCTGCACGGCGGGCACCACCTCGGGCCGGCAGAGCACCGAGAGGGTGTGCGCCGGGCGGCCCTTCTTCATCAGGATCGGGGTGAGCCAGGCGTCGGACGCGCCCGCGGCGAGGAGGCCGTCGAGGACGCCCGGCCACAGGCGCGGGTCGAGGTCGTCGACGTTGGCCTCCAGCACCACCGGGCGGACCGGCGCGGGCTCGGCGGCCTCGCCCAGCACCAGCCGGACGACGTTGGGCAGCTCCGCCGGGTCACGGCCGCCGGCGCCCACGCCCACCCGCACGACACGGAGGGCGGGCAGCGTCGTCCACTCGTCCACCCGGGCGGCGAGCAGGGCGGCGCCGGTGGGCGTGCACATCTCCGCGGGTACCGCCCCCGCGTGCACCGGGACCCCGGCCAGCAGTTCCAGCACCGCCGGGCCCGGGATCGGGACGACGCCGTGCGCACCGCGGGCCGAGCCGCTGCCCAGCGCGACGGGTGAGGCGGTCAGCCGGGACAGCGCCAGGTGCTCCAGGGCGGCGACCACGCCGACGACGTCGGCCAGGGCGTCCAGCGCGCCGACCTCGTGGAAGTGCACCTGCGCCGGGTCGACGCGGTGCACCCGGCCCTCCGCGACGGCCAGCCGCTCGAACACGGCGAGCGCGCCGTCGCGCACCCGTGGCGGCAGCGCCGAGGAGTGCAGCAGCGCCTGGACGTCGGCCCAGGTGCGCAGGACGTCCGACGGCGGGGCGTGCACGTGCACGCGGGTGGCACCGAGGCCGTGGCGGGTCACCTGCTCGGTGGTCAGCCGCACCGGCTCGACCGGCAGCGCGGCCACCGCCCCGGCCGGCACGTCGAGCGGGACGCCGGCGTCGACCAGGGCGCCCAGCAGCATGTCGCCCGACGCCCCGGCCGCCAGGTCCAGCCACCCGGTGGTCATGGCGACGTCCGTGCGCTCCTCCGGGCGACGCGGGCGGCGAAGATGCCGGCGGAGCAGCCGTCGTCGACCGCGGTGACGACGACGCCGGAGCCGGCCGGGTGGAGCATCGAGACCAGCGCCCCCAGGCCACCCAGCCCGCCGGGGTGCGCGGCCGACGTCGGCACCGCGACCACCGGCACGTCGGTGCGCGCGGCGATCCCGGGCACCTGCGCGGCGTCGGCGCCCGCGACGACCACCAGGCAGTCGGTGTCCTCCGGGAGCGGGCCGTCGTCGATCAGCACGACCTCCGTGCCGGCGACCCGCGCCACGAAGGCGGCCTCGGCGGCGACGACGGCGTCCGCACCGTCGGCGCGCAGCACGGTGGTGCGGCCGGCCGGCCGGGGCAGCGGACCGACGGCGGCGGCCAGCGCGGCGCCGTCCATCGTGGTGCCGGAGCCGTGCTCGGTGGCCAGCGCCACCAGCGTCTCGGGGGACGCGCGGACGACGAGCACCGCACGGTCGGGGGTGTCGCGGCGGGCCTCCCGCACCAGGGCGAGCACCTGCGCGGTGCTGCGGCCCGCGGCCCGGACCACCGCCGGGCCGACCTCCCCGGCGGGGCGGCGCACCGTCGCGGACGGCACGAGCAGCGGCTCGCCCGGGCGGGCGCGGCCCAGCGGGGGGTGGGGGTCGCCCAACAGCGCGGCGAAGCCGGCGGCCTCCTCGCGGACGGCGGCGGCGGCGCGGGCGGCGTCGTCGGCCGGGGCCTCCGGTGCAGGGGTCTCGGGGGCGGGGGTCTCGGGGGCGGGTGCCGGGGCGGCGCCGTCGGCGGCCCGGGTCTGGGTGAGCGCGGAGAGCCGCACCACGCGGTCGCGGCCGCTGCGCTTGGCGTCGTAGAGCACCCCGTCGGCCGCGGCGAACAGGGTCTTCCGGTCGTCGCCCCGGGTGGCCGAGGCGATGCCGGCGCTGATGGTCACCGGGACGTCGAGGCCGAGGTCCACCCACGGGTAGCGGGCGACCGAGGCACGGATGCGCTCCAGCGCCCGCTCGGCCTGCTCCGCGGTGGTCTCGGGCAGCAGGATGACGAACTCGTCGCCGGCCCAGCGGCACACCTCGTCGGTGTCGCGCACGCCGGCGACCAGCAGTTCGCCGATGGTGCGCAGCACGGCGTCCCCGGCCGGGTGCCCGGCGGTGTCGTTGATCGTCTTGAAGTTGTCGACGTCGACCACGGCCAGCGCCGGCACGTCGCCGGCGGCCAGCAGCCCGTCGAGGCGAGCCTCGGCGTAGCGCCGGTTGGGCAGGTGGGTGAGCGGGTCCTCGTAGGCCTGCCGGCGCAGCTGCCCGGCGGCGCGCTCGGTCTCCAGCAGGCTCTTGCGCCGGCCGAAGAGCTCCACCCAGCGGGTGCGCCGCTCGTCGACGCGGTCCAGCTCGTCGGCGAGGTAGGCCTGCAGGTAGGGGAGCGCGCGGCCCGCGTCGTCGAGGTCGGCGTGCAGGGTGCAGAGCTCGCGCAGCGCGGCGCGGCGCACCCGGGGCAGGCCGTGCTCGGTGGCCAGCGTGAGCGCGGCGACCAGGTGCTCGTCGGCCGCGCGCCCCTCGCCCTGGCGGCGCAGCGCGCGGCCCAGGGCCAGCTCGGCCGAGGCCATGCGATCGCGGTCGGCGGTGGCGGTGGACAGCCGCACGGCGGCGCGCAGCGGCCCGGCCGCCGCCGCCTGCTCGCCCATGCCGACCAGGGCCCACCCGTGCACGATCTGCGCCGGCACGACGCCGGACGACTCCGGCGGCAGCTGCACGAGCGCCTGCTCGGCCAGCGCGCGGGCCTCGGCGAAGTAGGGCGCGGCGGACTCGGGGGCGCCGTCGTCGAGGAGGCCCTCGCCGAGCTCGGCGCACAGCTCGCCGAGCCGGGTGGCGGCGACGGCGACGAGCACGTCCGGGTCGGGATCCGCCACGGCAGGGTCGGCGGCGACGGCCTGAGCGGCCTCCAGCGCGCGCCGCTGGTAGTCCAGCGCCAGCGGCATCAGCTCGAGGTCGGCGAGCACCCCGGCCAGCGTGCCGAGGGTGTCGACCAGCAGCGGGCTCGGGGTCAGCCCCGGGTCGAGCAGGCTCGCGGCCTCCACGGCCTCGTCCATCGCGGCGTCGATGCGCCGCGAGAGCAGCTCGATGCGGGCGTGCCGGGCCAGGCCGGCGGCCCGCTGCAGGGCGTCGTCGGAGGCGTCGAACGCGGCCTTCGCCGAGCGCACCAGCGCGATGGCCAGCGCCGCGCGGGAGGCCTGCTCCGAGCGCGGGTCGGCGTCCGGGCCGTCGGGGGAGCCCTCGGTGGCGCCGTCGATCAGCCCGGCGACACCGGCGTGCAGGTCGAGGGCCGGCTCGGCGGGGGAGACGGGGTCGCCGACGAGCGTGAACCCGGCGACGCGCAGCCGGCGCACCAGCAGCTCGGCGCGCAGGGTGTCGGCCCAGGCGCGGCCCAGCGACACGGGGGTGCCCTCGGGCGCGTCGGCGGCCGGGGTGGCGGCGACGTAGGGCGACGGGTCCCGCTCGACCCCGGCGAGCAGCTGCTCGGCGTCGTCGAGCTGCCAGTTGCTGAGGGCGGCGGTCACCCGGTGGTGCAGGGCTCCCGGTGGCACGAGCGCACTGTGCATGTCGTCACCGACAGTGTCGAGGACGTCACGGGAAACGCGCCGTCCGCCGTCCGCCGCGTCCCTCCCGCCCCACGCGTGCAGGGTGGTCACGCGCTCGTCCCGCGGTCGGCCGGCGCCTCGGTGGGCCCGTGCGCGCGCACCCGGTTGCGGCCCAGGCGCTTGGCGGAGAAGAGGTGCAGGTCGGCGGTGTCGAACAGCGAACGCCAGCCGGCGACCGGGCTCGGCTGGCCCGCGGTCGCCGCCGGCGCCGTCGCCACGCCGATGCTGACCGTCACCGGCGTCGAGAGCTGCAGGTCCCCCCAGTCGGCCTCGGCGACGGCCGACCGCAGCCGCTCCATGACCACCACCGCCTGCCCCTCGGTGGCCGTGGGCAGCACCACGAGGAACTCGTCACCGGCCCAGCGGTAGACCTCGTCGCCGGTGCGGCTGTGCTCGCGCAGCAGGTCGGCGACCCGGCGCAGCACGGCGTCGCCGTGGGTGTGCGAGGTGTCGTCGTTGACCTCCTTGAACCGGTCGACGTCGACGACGGCCAGCGACAGCGGCTCCTCGCCCAGCCGGATCGCACCCAGCCGGCGCTCGGCGCTGCGCCGGTTGCCCAGCCCGGTCAGCGGGTCCTCCAGCGCGTGCCGGCGCAGCACCGCCTCCTGCCGCTCGGCCTCGCGCAGCCGGCTGCGGCGGACGAACATCTCCGCCCACAGCTCACGGCTGCGGGCGTGCGCCCGGCCGGTGTCGGCGCGGTAGGCCTCCAGCCAGTGCAGGGCCTCGGCGGGCCGGCCCAGGTCGGCGTTGCCCTGCCCCAGCTCCAGGAGGCTCTGCCGGTAGCGGCGGCGGTCACCGGCGGCGGCGAACGCCCCCGACGCGTCGACCAGCAGGTCGATGGCCTCCTCGCCGGTGGCGGCGCGGCCGTCGCGGGCGGACAGCGCCGACAGCACCCGGGCGAGCGCGAGGTCGGTGTACCCGCGCAGCCAGAGCCCGCCGTCCCGCTGCAGCGCCCGCCGCACCCGCCGCAGCGGGCCCACGGCGGCGTCCGGGTCGCCGCTGCACATGAGCGCCCAGGCCTGCACGACGTCGAGCAGGTCGGCGTCGGCCTGCTCGGGCGACCAGTCCAGCGCGCGCGCCGCGATGGCGCAGGCGATCGCCTCGCCGGCCAGCTCGGCGGCGCGCTCGGCCTCCCCGCGGCGGCGCATCGTCTGGGCGAGCTCGACGTGCTGGCGGGCGGCCAGGAGCAGCAGCGACCCGCGGTCACCGACGTCGGGCAGCGCGGCGGCCACCTGGTGCCCGCGGACCGCGTGGTGGACGGCGAGCTCCTCCAGGTCCAGGCCCGAGAGCGTCATCGACAGCCAGCGGTGCGCCTGCAGCAGCGCGCGCGAGGGCGGCACCGACGGCCCGTCGGTGAGCAGGCTGGCGTCGACGGCGAGCAGCATCGCCGAGTCGAGGTGGTCGGCGGTCGTCTCGACGTGCGCCAGGTAGGCCAGGAGCAGCGCCGTCCCGGCCGACGCCGGGCAGGCGCCGAGCTGCTCGCGGGCCGCCGCGATCGCGGCCGCCGCGGCGGCGACGTCGCCGTCGACCAGGGCGCGCCGGGCGCCGAACGCGTGCCGCCAGGCCTGCCAGGACGGCGGGCAGGCGTCGGGGAAGGTGTCGGCCGCCTGGTCGACGAGGGCCAGGAAGGGGGCGTGGTCCTCACGGTCGCTGGCGTCGAGCAGCCGCCACAGGGCGCTCTGCAGGTCGCCGGGGGCGACGTGGGACGGTCCGGGGGTCACGCATCCCTCCCTCCGCGGTGGGGCCCCGGAGGGCCGGTGGTGCCGGTCGCCGGCACCCCTACCCGGGCCGGGCGACCGCGTCGTCCCCTGCGCACTACCCTCGTCGGATGCCCGGGATGCCACCCAGTCCGTCGTCGCCGCGGTTCGCCTACCTGGGGCCCGAGGGTACCTTCGCCGAGGCGGCCCTGAGCAGGGCGATCGCCACTGCCGGGGGACGGCGGGACCCCCAGCCGAGTGTCGCCGCGGCGCTGGCCGCCGTCCGTTCGGGGGACGCCGACACCGCCCTCGTGCCGCTGGAGAACTCCGTCGAGGGCTCGGTGCCGGCCACCATGGACGGGCTGGCCGACGGCGACCCGCTGGTGATCACCCGCGAGGTCTACCTGGACGTGGCCTTCGTGCTCGCCGTCCGCCCCGGCACGGCGCCGGCCGCCGTGCGGTCGGTGGCCAGCCACCCGCACGCCCTCGCCCAGACGAGCGGGCGGCTGGCCGAGCTGCTGCCGGGGCTCAGCCCGCTGCCCTCCGCCTCGACGGCCGCGGCCGCGGCGGCGGTGGCCGCGGGGGAGGTGGACGCCGCCGTCTGCGCGGCGATCGCGGCCGAGCGGTACGGCCTCGACACGCTGGCCGACGACGTCGCCGACCACCCGGGCGCCGTGACCCGGTTCGTCCTCGTGAGCCGCCCCGGCCCGTTGCCCGCGCCCACGGGCAACGACAAGACGTCGCTGGTCGCGATCGTCGGCGACCGCACCGGCGCGTTGCTGGAGCTGCTGCGGGAGTTCGCCGTCCGCGGCATCTCCCTGACCCGCATCGAGTCCCGGCCGACCCGGGAGCGCCACTGGTTCTACTCCTTCTCCATGGACTGCGAGGGGCACGTCGCGGACTCCCGGGTGGGGGAGGCGCTGGCCGCACTGCACCGGGTGTGCGACGACGTCCGCTTCCTCGGCTCCTACGCCCGCGCCGACGGGCGGGAGAACCGGGCGGTGCCGCCGGAGTCGTCCGACGACGCGTTCGTCGAGGCGGGGCAGTGGCTGGCCGGGGTGCGCGCCGGCGAGATCTGAGCCGCGGCTCGCCGCTGCGCGCGGCCACGCAGGGGATCCTCGCCGCTACGCTCCGGCGCCGTGACCGTCTGGACCCCGCCCGTCCCGCTGCCGTCGGCCGACCCGGCGGTGCGGCGTCGCGCCGCGGTCGAGCTGGGCGTGCTGGAGGGGCTCTACGTGCTCTTCCTGCTCCCGTGGTTCATGGTGGCCATCGGCGGCGTCATGGCCGCGGGCAGCGCGGGCACCGCGCTCGCGGCGCTGCTGATCTACGCCTGGTTCGGCTACCCGTTCGTGGCCGTGGGGACGACGGTCACCGCCTGGGTGCTCTTCGGCACCCGCCACGAGGCCGCGGCCCGCTGGGTGAACCGGGTGCCGCTGCTCTGGGTGGTCGTCGGCGGCGCCGTGCTCACCTGGATCTTCACCGCCGGCTGAGCCGGCGCCCCGCGGATCACCTCGCCGATGCGCCGGTGAGCTCGCGGTCGGGCGCGGCCGGCTCGGTGGGGCCCTGCGCCAGCTCCCCGGGCCACCAGACCCTGTCGCCGATCAGGTGGACCGCCGACGGCACGAGCAGCGTCCGCACGACGAAGGTGTCGAGCAGGACGCCGAAGCCGACGAGGAAGCCGAGCTGGACGAGGATCACCAGCGGCAGCACGGTGAGCGCGCCGAAGGTGGCCGCCAGCACGAGCCCCGCGCTGGTGATCACCCCGCCGGTGACCGCCAGCGACCGCAGCACGCCGTCCCGCGCCCCGTGCCGGATCGACTCCTCCCGGGCCCGGGTCATGAGGAAGATGTTGTAGTCGATCCCCAGCGCGACGAGGAACACGAACCCGATGAGCAGCACCTGCGGGTCGCTGCCCGGGAACCGGAACAGGTGGTCGAACACCAGGGCGCTGACGCCCACCGTCGCCGCCGTGCTCAGCGCGACAGTGACGACGAGCAGCAGCGGGGCCACGATCGCGCGCAGCAGCAAGGCCAGCACGACCGTGATCACCAGCAGCACCAGCGGCACGATCACCGCCAGGTCGCGGGCGGCGGTCTCCTGGGTGTCCAGGTCCTGGGCGGTCGAGCCGCCGACGAGGGCATCGGGGTCGACGTCGCTCACGACCGTCCGCAGTTCGGCGACGGTGTCCTGCGCGGCCTCGCTGTCGGGGGCGTCGGCCAGCGTGGCGTCGATCCGGACCAGTCCGTCCACCTCGACCGGCTCGGCGCTCCCGGCCCCGGGCGGCCTGCTCTGCTCGCCGGTGAACGGCGCCACCCCGGCGACGCCGTCGACCTGCGCGGCGGCGTCGGCGACGTCCTGCCAGCCGTCGGCCGGCGTGATGATCACCGCGGGGCTGGCGGAGCCGGCCTCGTAGTGCCGGGCCAGCGCCTCCTGCCCGGCGCCGGACTCCGAGCCGCCGCGCACCGCCTCGGACAGCGGGATGCCGTCGGCGTCGAAGGTCGGGAGGAAGAGCGCCATGACGACGAGGAGGGCGCCGCTGCCGACGAGGTACCGGCCGGGACGGCGTCCGACCGAGGACGACACGCGCTCCCAGCCCTGCCCGTGCGCCTGCTCCTCGCCGTACCTCGGCCGGAAGGGCCAGAACGCCGCGCGGCCGAGCAGCACCAGCACGGCCGGGAGGAAGGTGAGAGCGGCGAGCATGGCGAAGGCGATGCAGACGGCGGAGATCGGGCCGAGCGCCCGGTTGGAGCCCAGGTCGGAGAAGAGCAGGCAGAGGACGCCGAGGATGACCGTCCCGCCGGAGGCGAGGATCGGCTCCCACGACTGCCGGAGCGCCACCCGCATCGCGGCGACGGGCGACCGCTCGCGGCGCAGCTCCTCGCGGTAACGGGCGACCAGCAGCAGGCCGTAGTCGGTGGCCGCACCCACGACCAGGATCGAGGCGATGCCCTGGCTCTGGCCGTTCACCGTGATCCAGCCCTGGTCGGCCAGGACGTAGGCCACCGCGAGCGAGACGACCAGCGCCAGGCCGGCGGTGCCGATGACCAGCAACGGCAGCAGGGGGCTGCGGTAGACGACCAGCAGGATCAGCAGGACGACGCCGAACGCCGCGAGCAGCAGCAGCCCGTCGATGCCGGCGAAGCCCTCGGCGAAGTCGGAGAAGATCGCGCCGGGGCCGGTGACGTACGCGGTCGTGCCGTCGATGCCGGGGATGGCCCGCAGCTCGCCGATGACCTCGGGGAGCGCCTCGCCGAGGTCCGGGTCGACGGGCAGGACCGCCTGCACCGCCTCGCCGTCCTCCGAGGGGATCGGCGGTGACGGCTGCCCCGCCAGGGCGCCGGCCTCCTCGGCGACGGCGGCCGCCTGCTCGACCCGCTGCTCCGCCTCGGCCAGCGCGGCCCGGTCCAGGGCGCCGTCCTCGCTCTCCCAGAGCAGCACCACCGGCAGCGTGCGCTCGGTGCGGAACTGCTGCTGCAGCTCGGTGACCCGCGTCGATTCCGCGCTGTCGGGCAGGAAGGCGGCGGAGTCGTTCTCGGAGACCTCGGCCAGCTTGCCGCTGAGCGAGCCGAGCGGGCCGGCCAGCCCCAGCCACAGCAGGGCGACGACGGCGGGGAGGATCCAGCGGAGGGTGGAGCTGCGGCGCGGCATCATGTTCCTTGACGGTCGATCATCTCGATGATCGAGATATTAGTGCGGACGGGTGCCGCGCGCGAACGGAGGTGCGGTGGGCGAGGACGTCTTTCCCGCGCGGCAGGAGCTGGCACTGCTCCTCCGCCGGCTGACCGTGGAGCTGGATGCGGTCGGGCAGCGCTTCGCCGGGTTGCACGGGCTGGGGCGCACCGACGTCCGGGCGCTGGTCGCGGTCATGGACGCCGCCCGCCGCGGGGAGGCGCTGACCGCCGGGCGGCTGGGTGCGGCGGTGGAGCTCAGCTCGGCCTCGGTGACCGCGCTGGTCGACCGCATGGAGCGCGCCGGGCACCTGCGCCGGGTGCGGGACAGCGAGGACCGCCGCCGGGTGACGCTGCAGATGTCCCCCGAGTCGATGGCCGCGGGGGCGGAGTTCTTTGGCGGGCTGCAGCGCGACCTGCTCGCCGCCATGGAGGGGTTCTCGGACGACGAGCTCGCCGTCGTCCGCCGGTTCCTGACCGGGATGACCGAGGTGATCGAGACCCACGCCCGGGCGGAGGGCGAGCCCCGCTGACCGGTCCCTGAAGCGACCGACGATGGGCGCTGATGCGCAGTTCGCCGCCCGGAAGTGGCACATCGGCGCCCACTGTCGGTGCTGCCGCCGCCGGGTCTACAGGTAGAGGCCGGTGGACTCCTCGATGCGCTCGGCGGCGACGGCGTGCACGTCCCGCTCGCGCAGGATGACCAGGTCCTCGCCGTGCACCTCGACCTCGTGCTGGTCCTCGGGGGAGAAGAGCACCTGGTCGCCGACCTTCACCTGCCGCACGCTGGGCCCGACGCCCTTGGCCTCGCCCCAGACCAGCCGCTTCGCCACCTGGGCGGTCGCGGGGATGAGGATGCCGCCGGTCGAGCGCCGTTCGCCGTCCTCCCGGCGCAGCGACACCAGGACGCGGTCGTGCAGCATCTTGATGGGCAGCCGGCCGGCGCTGTTCTCGGGCACGTTCGCCAACGCTACTTGCCCCCTGCGCAGAGGCCCGCCGCGAGCGGTGGAGGGCGAGGGGGTCTTCACCCCCACCCGAGCTCGTGGAGGCGGTCCTCCTCGATGCCGAAGTGGTGCGCGATCTCGTGGACGACGGTGATCGTGACCTCGTCGACCACGTCGTCCTCGGTCTCGCAGATGTCGCAGATCGCCTCGCGGTAGATCATGATCCGGTCCGGCAGCGCCCCGCCGTAGTCCCACCCGCGCTCCGTGAGCGCGTAGCCCTCGTAGAGCCCGAGCAGCTCGGGCTCGTCGGCGTTCCGGTCCTCGACCAGGACGACGACGTTGTCCAGCAGCGCCATCAGCTCGGCGGGCACCTGGTCCAGCGCGTCGGCGACCAGCTCCTCGAACTGCCGGAGCGGGAGCGCGTTCACCAGGAGGTCGGCAGCGGCCGGCCCTCCTCGTAGCCCGCCGAGCTCTGCACCCCCAGCACCGCCCGCTCGTGCAGCTCGTCGACGGTGCGCGCGCCCGCGTAGGTGCAGGACGAGCGCACGCCGGCCACGATCTGGTCGATCAGGTCCTCGACGCCGGGGCGCTGCGGGTCCAGGTACATGCGGGAGGAGGAGATGCCCTCCTCGAACAGGCCGGCCCGCGCCCGCTCGAACCCGGTCTGGGTCGCCGTCCGGGCCTTGACCGCGCGGGCCGAGGCCATGCCGAAGGACTCCTTGTACAGCCGGCCGCCGTCGTCGTGGACGTCGCCGGCGCTCTCGAAGGTGCCGGCGAACCACGAGCCGACCATCACGTTCGCCGCGCCGGCGGCCAGCGCGAGCGCGATGTCGCGGGGGTGCCGCACGCCGCCGTCGGCCCACACGTGCTTGCCGAGCGACCGGGCCTCGGCGGCACACTCCTCGACGGCGGAGAACTGCGGCCGGCCGACGCCGGTCATCATGCGGGTGGTGCACATGGCGCCGGGGCCGACGCCGACCTTGACGACGTCGGCACCGGCCTCGATCAGGTCGCGGGTGCCCTGCGCCGTCACCACGTTGCCGGCGACGACCGGCACGGCGCCAGCGACCGAGCGGGCCGCGCGGACCGCCTCGATCGCCTTCTCCTGGTGCCCGTGCGCGGTGTCGACGACCAGCACGTCCACCCCGGCGGCGAGCAGGGCGCCGGCCTTGCCCGCGACGTCGCCGTTGATGCCGACGGCAGCCGAGGTGAGCAGGTGGCCCTGGGCGTTCACCGCCGGTGTGTACAGCGAGGAGCGCAGGGCGCCCTTGCGGGTGATCACGCCGACCAGGCGGTCGCCCTCGACCACGGGGGCGGCGCTCACCCGCTCGCCGGAGAGCACGTCGAAGATCTTGGTGAGGTCGGTGCCGGCCGGGATGGTCAGCGGCTCGCGGGTCATCACCTCGGAGAGCTGGGTGAACCGGTCGACGCCCTGGCACTGCCCGTCGGTGACGACGCCGACCGGGGAGCCGTCCTCCACGACGACGACGATGCCGTGCGCACGCTTGGTCAGCAGCGACAGCGCCTCGCCCACCGTCGAGGTGGGGGAGAGGGTGATCGGGGTGTCGTAGACCGGGTGCCGGGTCTTGACCCAGGAGACGACCTCGGCGACGACGTCGACCGGGATGTCCTGCGGCAGGACGGCGAGACCGCCGCGGCGGGCCACGGTCTCGGCCATGCGCCGGCCGGAGATCGCCGTCATGTTCGCGACGACGATCGGGATGGTGGTGCCCACGCCGTCGGGCGTGCGCAGGTCGACCTCCAGCCGCGACCCGACGGTCGAGTGCGCCGGCACCATGAAGACGTCGGAGTAGGTCAGGTCGTGCGAGGGCCGCTGCAGGAAGCGCATGCTGCCAGTGTCTCGCATGACGCGCTGGCGTCGCTCCCCCTCAGGAGGAGCGGGCATGGATTGTCAGCGGGTGCGAATGAGTACAAGCCAACACGGACGCGCCCGCTGTATCACTTTAGTGGCCAACCTAAAGTGATACGGTCTCTGCGTGGAGGCGAACAAGGTGACATTTCAGCCTGGCGCGGAGCTGTTGACCGACCTCGCTGAGCTGCGCGCTGAGGTGAACGTCTGCCTTCGCAGGCTGGCCGACGGCGAGCTCCCCACCGAGGTTGAGCGCGAACGAGTCGATCTCAAAGAAGAGGCGGGACGTCGAGGAGTCGGCGGTGTCCTCCTCGACGGGACCCCCCGCAACACCAGTGCTGCAACCCAGCTCGCGGACGAAGTTGCCTGCATGGCGAACACGCCAGGCGGGGGCGCCCTGATCGTAGGAGTAAACGACCGCACCGGTGACCTTATCGGGACCGATCTTGATCCTGAGTGGCTCAAGCATCAGATCTACCGGCGAATCGATGTCGCCCCACAGGCTGAAATTCGGTTCGAGCGCGGAATCCGCTTGGTGGTCCTGCTGGTGTCCGAAGCGCGAGAGCCTGTGGAGGACACCGGCGATCGGTTGCGTTGGCGCGTGGGCGCGAACTGCGTCCCTGTCGATCGCAGTGCCTGGTGGGTCCATCGGCAGGACCGTGTTGGTTGGGACGAGATGGCTCGTCCAAGTCGCATGACGGTGGACGACATCTCTCCAGGTGCAATAGCAGTGGCGCGCGACTACCTGCGTGGACGCCCAGCCAATGACGGCCTGGCAGATGAGTCCACTGAAGAACTGCTGCGCCGGCTAGGTTTGCTGACAGTCGAAGGAACCCTCACGCAGGCAGGTGCGCTCCTGTTCTGTCCTGCGCCTAGAGCATGGCTTTCTTGGGCCCGGTGGAATGTTCAGGGAGGTGAGGTGTTGGCCGCTACTGATGCACGGGGTGGTGCGAGCCTGCTCGAGCAGGTGGCTCAGATCGAGGCACTGCTGGACGGCGCCAATGATCGCGTGACCCTATCTGGCTCCTTTTCAGAGCGGCTTGTTCGACTCTTGCCTCCCAGAGCTGCACGAGAAGCGGTGCTCAACGGCGTGGTGCACCGTGACTGGCACCAGGCGGAGGCCACAGTCGTGACCTGGGTGGAAGCCGACGCCTCCCTGGAGGTGGTCTCGCCCGGTGGCTTCGTCGGGGGGGTGAACGCTGGCAATGTGCTTACTCAGCGCTATTCGCGGTCTCCCGCCCTGGCTGACGCAGTCCGCGCGCTCGGGCTCGTCGATAAGCAGGGTATCGGTGTAGACCGGATGTATCGGGAGATGGTCACGCTCGGGCACCGACCCCCGCTGCTTCTCGAAGAGCCTGGGCCCCGAGTCCGGGTCAGATTGACGGGCGGTAAGCCCGTGGTGCCCGTCATGCGGTTGGTCGACGAGATCGAACCGCGTGAGCGACAAGCGGACGTTCGCGTGGCCATGATCCTGCATACGCTGCTCCACGAGCCCTTCATTACGGCCCAGCGTGGCGCTGAGGTGCTCCAACGGACTGTCCAGGAGGCCGATGAGGCGCTGCGCGTCGCAGGCTCGTGTGTCGTGGACGGCAACCCTTTGATCGAGCCTTACCGGGACGTCTGGGTGCTCTCGCGGGCGAGTACGGAGTTGACGCTGCGGGCGGCGGGCGATTTGGCTGCGCTCAAGCGCCAGGGCGTGCTGACCAATCTTCGACCCGACCCGGTCGAGGCCACGCGAGTGGTTCGTCAGTGGCTCAACGTGCACGATCGCGTTTCTTCCGGCGATTATGCGACCCTCACGGAGTTGACCTATGCCGGTGCGCGCCGCGCTCTTGAAAGGATGGTGACAGACGGGCTCCTCGAGCGCGGCGAGACCGCTGGTCGTAACGCTCACTTCCTGCCGACCGGCATCATGCGGTCTGGCCCGAGGAAGTCGGACGTGTCCGATGTCCCGTCGCCCGAGTCGGTGGAGGTGGACGGCTAGGCGAAGCTTTGTGCAGTCCTCTCTACGATCGGGCTGTGATCGACCTGCGCCTGGTGCGCGAGAACCCTGACCTCGTCCGCGCCAGCCAGCGCGCCCGCGGCGCCGACGAGTCCCTGGTCGACGCGCTGCTGGCCGCCGACGCCGCCCGCCGCGACGCGGTCAAGCGGGGCGACGACCTGCGCGCCGAGCAGAAGAGCGCCTCGCAGGCGGTGAAGAAGGCCACCCCCGAGGAGCGCCCCGCCGTTCTGGAGCGGGCCAAGGCCCTGGCCGCGGCGGTCAAGGAGGCCGAGGAGGCGCAGCGCGCCGCCGACGCCGCGCTGCGCGAGGTGCACCTGCGCATCCCGAACGTCGTCGCCGACGAGGTCCCGCCCGGCGGCGAGGACGACGCGGTCACGCTGCGCACCGTGGGCGAGGTGCCCACCTACGACTTCGAGCCGCGCGACCACATCGAGATCGGCGAGAAGCTCGGCGCGATCGACATGGAGCGCGGCGCCAAGGTATCGGGGTCCCGCTTCTACTTCCTCACCGGGCCGGGCGCGTTGCTGGAGTTCGCGCTGGCCCAGCTGGCGATCAGCCGCGCCGTCGCCGCCGGCTTCACCCCGGTCGTCGCCCCCGCCCTGGTCAAGCCCAGCGCCATGGAGGGCACCGGCTTCCTCGGCGAGCACGACGAGGAGGTGTACCGGATCGAGCGCGACGACCTGTACCTCGTCGGCACCTCCGAGGTGGCGCTGGCCGGCATGCACGCCGGTGAGGTGCTCGACCTCGCGTCGGGCCCGAAGCGGTACGCCGGCTGGTCGTCCTGCTTCCGCCGCGAGGCCGGCTCCTACGGCAAGGACACCCGCGGCATCATCCGCGTGCACTGGTTCGACAAGGTCGAGATGTTCAGCTTCTGCCGGCCCGAGGACGCCGCCGCCGAGCACCTGCGGCTGCTGGCGTGGGAGGAGGAGTTCCTCCAGGCCCTCGAGCTGCCCTACCGGGTCGTCGACATCGCCGCCGGCGACCTCGGCACCAGCGCGACGCGCAAGTACGACATCGAGGCCTGGTTTCCCACCCAGGGCACCTACCGCGAGCTGACGTCGACGTCGGACTGCACGACCTTCCAGGCCCGGCGCCTCACCATCCGGTACCGGGACGAGGACGGGAAGAACCAGACGGCGGCCACGCTGAACGGCACGCTGTGCGCCATCGCCCGCACCATCGCCTGCCTGCTCGAGGTCCACCAGCGGGCCGACGGGTCGGTGCACGTGCCGGTCGCGCTGCGGCCCTGGCTCGGCGGCGTGGAGTTGCTGACCCCGGGCATGACGCTGGTGCCCCCGGTGCCGGCCGCATGACCGCGCGCACGCCGCGGGCGGTCCGTGCCCACGGCGTCCTGGAGGGGGCCGACACCGTCGTCGAGCTGGGGGACCTGGGCCCCTGGCGGCCCAAGCTGGTCGCCAGCGACCTCGACGGCACGCTGCTGGGCCCCGACGGCGAGGTGAGCCCCCGCACCCGGGCGGCGCTGGAGGCATGCTGGGCGGCGGGGATCCCCGTCATCGGCGTCACCGGCCGCGGGCCCCGGCTGCTCGACAGCGTGCGCGCGGCCCTCGACGGCCGCGGCATCGCCGTCCTCTCGCAGGGCGGGTTCGTCGTCGACCTCGAGCGGGACGAGGTGCTGCGCACCGTCGCGCTCCCGCGCGAGCAGGCCGAGCGGGTGGTCGAGCAGATCGAGACGGTGGCCGGGGACCTGGTCCTCGCCGTCGAGGACGCCGCCGAGCAGGGCGAGGTGCACGCCCGCCTGCGCGTCCAGCACGGCTTCGACTGGCCCTACCCCGAGCCGGCGCACCTGCTGCCGCGGGGGCAGGTGCTGCCCGAGGGCGCCGTCCTCAAGGTGTTCCTCCGCTCGGCCGCGCTGGGGCAGGACGAGCTCCTGGCCCGGGCCCGGTCCGTCGTCGACCCGTCCGACGCCGAGCTCACCCACGCCGGCCTGGGCTTCATCGAGGTGCTGCCCCCGGGCATCACCAAGGCCAGCGGCCTGGCGATGGCGCTGGAGCGCTACGGCGTCGGCTTCGGCGACGTGCTGGTCTTCGGCGACATGCCCAACGACCTGCCGATGCTCTCGGCGGTCAAGGACGCCGGTGGCCGGGCCGTCGCGGTGGCCAACGCCCACCCGGCGGTGAAGGCGCTGGCCCCCGAGCTGACCAGCGGGCACGAGGTCGACGGGGTCGCCCGCTATTTGGAGGCGGTGCTGGCCGATGTCTGACTGGAAGCCGCGGCTGATCGCCAGTGACATGGACGGCACCCTGCTGCGCTGGGACGACACGGTGAGCGAGGCGACGGTCGCCGAGCTCGGGCGCTGGCGGGCCGACGGGGTGCCCGTCGTCCTGGCCACCGGCCGGCCGCCCCGCTGGATGGTCCGGATCCGCGAGGTCCTCGGCACCGGCACCGCGGTGTGCTGCAACGGTGCGGTGCTGCTCGACCTGGAGCGGTTCGAGATCGTGCACGAGGATCCGCTGCACCCCGAGGTCCTCGAGTCGGTCACCACCGAGCTGCGGCGGCAACAGCCCGACACCTGGTTCGCGGTCGAGTACGGCCTGGAGTTCCGTCACGAACCGATCTACAAGCCGCGGTGGGACGTCGACGCGCCGGGGGTGGCCGAGGCGACGCTCGCGGAGATGGTCGCGCAGCCGGTCGCGAAGCTGCTGGCCCGGCACGAGTCGATGACCAGGGACGCCTTCGTGCGCCTCGTGGACGACGTCGTCGGGGACCGGGCCACGGTCACCACCTCGTCGACCGACGCGCTGGCCGAGATCTCCGCGCCCGGGGTGACCAAGGCGACCGGCCTGGCGCAGGTCGCCGCCGGGCACGGCGTCGGGCCGCAGGACGTCGTCGTCTTCGGCGACATGCCCAACGACATCGCCGCCTTCGAGTGGGTGCGCGACGGCGGGGGCCGGGCGGTCGCGATGGCCCACGCCCACCCCGACCTGCTGGCCGTCGCGACCGACGTCACCGGCACCAACGAGGACGACGGCGTCGCGACCTTCCTCGCCGCTCTCTGACCCGCGGCGGGCCCGCCCCGCCCCCGGCCCCGCCCCGCCTCTGGCCCCGCCCCCCGCCTCTGGGCCCGGCCACGATCGGGTGACCTGATCATCGAGCGTCCCCCCTCACCGCACACCGTGAGGGAGGACGCTCTGCGCCGAGGGAGGACCCGGTGCTGCCCGCGAGGGCATGCCGGTGCACGACCTGCGCGCGACGGCGTCGTCCCACTGGATCCGCGCCGTCGGTGGAGTCGGTACACGGCTCGGCTGCATTCCGGCCGGTCGACTACCGAAAGCAGCACGACGGTCCTCGACCGACCCACCCACTCCACGGAAGCGAGCAGGCATGGACCACGTGCACGATCCCGCGGCGACGACCGAGCCGGGGACCGACGAGACCCGGCGCGGAGCGTCCGGCATCGGCCTGCGGAGCCGGCTGCTCGGCTCCATCCTCGTCGTCGCCCTGACCACCGTCGGCGTGGGCGCGTTCGGCATCCAGCGGATGTCCACCCTCAGCGACCAGGCCCAGGAGGTCTACGACCGCGGGGCGATCCCGCTCAGCGGGCTGCAGGGGCTCGAGGCCGACTGGTGGCAGCTGTCCACCAACGTGGCGCGGGCCGCCATCCCCACCCTCCCGCCGGAGACGATCGCCAAGGCGCAGCGCGGCACGGTGGCGGCCACCGAGTCCCTCGCCGCCGACACCGCCGCCGTCGCGGAGATGCCGCTCGACGGGCCGACGCGCGCGGCGTTCGAGACCTTCGCCGGTGCGACCCAGGCCTACATGGCCGCGCTCGGTGAGCTGCAGTCGGTGGCCAGCACCAACCCCGCCGCCATGCCGGGGCTGCTCAGGACCATGAACGAGAACGAGATCCTCATCGAGGAGTCGCTGGTCGATGCCACCGGCGCCGCCGCGGCGGCCGCCCGCGCGACCGCGGCCGACGCCAAGGACGCCTACGAGACCGCCCGCACCATGACCCTGCTGATCATCGGCGTGGGCCTGGTGATCTCCGTCGTCCTGGCCCTCGTGGTCGCCCGCGGCGTCACCGGGCCGGTGCAGCGCATCCGCGAGGTGCTCGGCCAGGTCGCCGCCGGTGACCTCACCGTCCGCGCCGGCCGCACCGGCGGTGCCGAGCTCGGCGAGATGGCCGCCTCCCTGGACGAGACCCTGGACTCGATCGGCAACGTGCTGGTGCTGGTCAACGACTCCTCCACCCGGCTGGCGGCCGCGTCGTCGCAGCTGAACTCCGCGGCCGAGGGCATGCGGGAGAACGCCCGCCTCGCCGCTGGTCAGGCCGATGAGGTGGTGACGTCGGCGGGTGCGGTGGCGTCGAGCGTGGACACGGTGGCGACGGGCTCCTCGCAGATGGAGTCGGCGATCCGCGAGATCGCGCACAACGCGACCGAGGCGGCGCGGGTGGCCGGTCAGGCGGTGGGGGTCGCGGAGACCACGACGCGGACGGTGGGCAAGCTGGGTGATTCCTCGCAGGAGATCGCCACGGTGATCAAGCTGATCAACGGGATCGCCGAGCAGACGAACCTGCTCGCGCTGAACGCCACGATCGAGGCGGCGCGGGCCGGTGAGGCGGGCAAGGGCTTCGCCGTCGTCGCCTCGGAGGTCAAGGAACTGGCGCAGGAGACGGCGCGGGCGACCGAGGACATCTCCCAGCGGGTGGAGGCGATCCAGGCCGACACCGCGGGTGCGGTGGATGCGATCGGGAAGATCAGCCAGGTCATCGGGGAGATCAACGACTTCCAGGCGACGATCGCCGCGGCGGTCGAGGAGCAGACGGCGACGACCAACGAGATGAACCGCAACGTGGCCGAGGCGGCGAGCGGGTCGCAGGACATCGCGGCGGCGATCTCGGGGCTGGCCGCGGGGACGCAGGAGACCAACCAGCGGGTCGAGGACGCCCAGCGTGCCGCCGGCGAGCTGGCCCGGATGAGCGGGGAGCTGCAGGAGGCGGTCAGCCGCTTCACCGTCTAGGACCACGGCAGCGCGACGGCGCCGGACCCCGGCCGGGGTCCGGCGCCCTCGCGTTGTCGGGGCTCGCGACTCAGGTGAGGACGTTGTAGGCGATCACCATGTTCACGACGGCGACGACGACCGCCACGGCGCCGGCGACGAGACCCGCGGTCGCCTGGCCGGACCGGGTGCCGCTGCGGCGCGCCACGGCGCCCAGGGCGATGGCGACGACGCCCAGCGCCAGGCCGATGACCGCGAACAGCAGGGCGAGGACGACGCCCACGATGCCGGTGATCAGCGAGGCGACGGCCAGGCCGTTCTGCCCGCTCCGGGTGGCCGGTGCGCTCGACGTTCCAGAAATCACGGTTCCTCCAGTGGTCAGCACCGGGCAGTTCCGGTGTGCACGCTCCCTCGTCACCGGAGTCACGAGTGGTGACCCCTCGATGACGGCTTGCTCACCGCATCGGATGAACGGCGGCCGCGTTCGGAGGCACTCCGTGGCGGCGTGGGCAACGAAGACGTGGAACCGTGGTGGTGGACGGGTCGGCACCAGCGTGCCCGCGGGACGGTCCCGCGGGCACCGAGCCGGCCGGAAGAGGTGGTCCCGGTGACTGCTCTGCTCGCCGTCCTCGCCGTGGTGGTCGTACTGGCCGTGGTGCTCGTCGCAGCCGGCGTCAGGTCGGTGCAGCAATACCAGCGCGGCGTCGTCCTGCGCTTCGGCCGGCTGCTCCCCGATGTCCGTGAACCGGGGCTGCGCTTCATCGTCCCGTTCGTCGACCAGATGACCAAGGTGCCCGTGCAGACGCTCGTGCTCGACGTGCCGTCGCAGGGCACCATCACCCGGGACAACGTCACGATCGGCGTCGACGCGGTCGTCTACTTCCGCGTGGTCGACCCGGTCCGCGCGGTCATCAACGTCGAGAACTACATGATCGCCACGTCGCAGGTGTCGCAGACGTCGCTCCGCTCCGTCATCGGGCGTGCGGACCTCGACACCCTCCTGTCCGACCGCGAGGCCATCAACAGCGAGCTCCGGGCCGTCATCGACACCCCCACGGAAAACTGGGGCATCAAGATCGACCGGGTGGAGGTCAAGGACATCTCCCTGCCGGAGGGGATGCGACGGTCCATGTCCCGCCAGGCCGAGGCCGAGCGGGACCGCCGCGCCCGGGTGATCTCCGCCGACGGTGAGTTCCAGGCCTCGGCCAAGCTCGCGCAGGCCGCCGAGGCGATGAGCGCCACGCCCGGCGCGCTGCAGCTGCGGCTGCTCCAGACGGTGGCCGACGTGGCCTCGGACAAGAACAGCACGCTGGTCATGCCGTTCCCCGTGGAGCTGCTGCGCTTCTTCGAGCAGGCGGCGGGCGGCCGGCCGGAGCCGGCGCAGGCCGCGCGGCCCGCGGTGTCCGGCGATGACGAGCAGGCCTCCTCGGTCCCGGACGAGGAGGTGCGTGCGCTCTCGTCGGGCGAGGGCGCCGGGAACGGTCAGGCCGTCGACGTGCCCGGCCTCACCACAGGCTCTTCGGCAGATCGCGGGTGAGCTCCGCGAGGTCGCCGAGGGTGCGGGCGGCGTAGGTCGCCCGCACCCTCTCGTCGAACTCGTCGACGGTGAGCCGGCCCTGGGTCAGCCCGCGCTGGAGCTGGCGCACCGTCTCCTCGCGGTCGTCGTCCGACGCCCGCACCTGGGGATCGGGGGGAGCCACCGACATGACCTCCGGTCGTCTCAGAGGTACTGGCCGCCGCCCGGGCGGAAGTCGGGCTGCTGCCCCGGAGCCTGACCGCCGGGGAGGGCCTTGCGGCGCATCTCCTCCAGCTGGGCGCGGGCGGCCATCTGCTGGGCGAACAGCGCCGTCTGGATGCCGTGGAACACGCCTTCCAGCCAGCCCACCAGCTGCGCCTGCGCGATCCGCAGCTCGGCGTCCGACGGCGTCTCGCCCTCGCTGAAGGGCAGCGTGATGCGCTCCAGCTCCTCGCGCAGCTCGGGGGCCAGGCCCTGCTCCAGCTCGCGGATCGAGGAGGCGTGGATGTCGCGCAGCCGGTTGCGGCTGGCGTCGTCCAGCGGCGCGGCGCGGACCTCCTCCAGCAGCTGCTTGATCATCGTGCCGATCCGCATGACCTTCGCGGGCTGCTCGACCAGCTCACCGACACCGGGGGCGCCGTCGCCCTCCTCGTCGGTCCCCTGGGGCATCGGCATGGTCCCGACCGGGCGCCCGTCCGGCCCGACCACGACGACCTGCTGGGGGCGCTCGTTGCCGTTCTGCGGTGCAGTCATGCCCCCATCCTGCCCGGTGCTGCGGACGGTCCGCCGAGGCACCGGGACGGCGCGGGACGGGCCGGGCGCACGAACTAGGGTGCGGCCCATGTCATCGGGGGGCCGGCTGGACGTCGCGCGGGTCCGCGGCCTCTTCCCGGCGCTCTCCGACGGGTACGTGCACGCCGACGGCCCGGCCGGCTCGCTGGTGCCCGAGAACGTGGCGCACGCGGTGGGGTCCGCGATGCGCATGCCGGTCGCGAACCGGGGCGGGGTCTTCCCGGCGTCCGGGCGGGCCGAGGCGCTGGTCTCCGGGGCGCGCGCGGCCGTGGCCGACCTGGTGGGCGGGCGGCCCGGGGGCGTGGTCCTCGGGCCGAGCACGACCGCGCTGACCTACGGCATGGCCCGCGCGCTGGCCCGCACGTGGCGCCCCGGTGACGAGATCGTGCTCAGCCGGCTGGACCACGACGCCAACGTCCGCCCCTGGCTGCAGCTGGCCGCCACCGCGGGCGTGCAGGTGCGGTGGGCGGAGGTGGACATCGAGACCGGCGAGCTGCCGGCCTGGCAGTACGCCGAGCTGCTGAACCGGCGCACCCGGCTGGTGGCCGTCACCGCGGCCAGCAACGCCCTCGGCACGCGGCCCGACGTCGCCGGCATCGCCGCGCAGGCCCACGCCGTCGGCGCGCTGGTCTACGTCGACGCCGTCCACGCCGCACCGCACGTGTACCTGGACAAGGCATCCCTGGGGGCCGACCTCCTGGCGGTGTCGGCCTACAAGTGGTGCGGCCCGCACGTCGCCGCGGTGGTCGCCGACCCCGACCTCCTGGTCCACCTGCAGCCGGAGAAGCTGCTGCCCTCGTCGGACCGGGTGCCCGACCGGTTCGAGACCGGGACGCCGCCGTTCGAGCTGTACGCCGGCGTGAGCGCCGCCGTCGACCACCTGGCGGGCCTCTGCGCGGACGCGTACGGCAGCCGCCGCGACCGGCTGCGGATCTCGATGGCTGCCGTCGCCCGGCACGAAGGCGACCTGTTCGACTGGCTGGACCAGGCGCTGCGCGCGATGCGGCACGTGCAGGTCCTCGGCGAGCCCGAGCGGTGCACGCCCACGCTGTCCTTCACCGTCGCCGGCATGCGCCCCCGCCAGGTGGCCGCCGAGCTCGCCCGGGCCGGCATCTGCGCGTGGGACGGCGACTTCTACGCCCGCGAGCTCTTCGACGCCCTCGGGGTGAACGAGGGCGGGGGAGCGGTGCGCCTGGGCCTCATGCACTACAACACCGCCGACGAGGTCGGCCGGATCATCGACGCCGTCGCCGGCCTGCGCCCCCGTTGAGGGGCCCCGCCCCCTTCAGTCGCCGTTGACCAGCAGGACCTTGCCGACGTGCTCGCTGGCCTCGACGACCTGGTGCGCTTCGGCCGCCCGCGACATCGGCAGCCGGCGGTCGACGATCGGCCGGATCGTGCCGCGCTCGACGTCCGGCCACACGTCGTGCCGCACGGCCGCGACGATCCCGGCCTTGCCGCCGGGCCCCTCCACCGGCCGGGACCGCAGCGCGGTGGCGTGCACCGAGGCGCGCTTGGCCAGCAGCTTGCCGAGGTCCAGCTCCGCCTTCCGGCCGCCCTGCATGCCGATGACCACCAGCCGGCCGCCGACGGCGAGGGCGTCGACGTTGCGGGCCAGGTACGCAGCGCCCATGTTGTCCAGGACGACGTCGACCCCGCGGCCGTCGGTCGCCTCCTTCACCCGCTCGACGAAGTCCTCGTCGCGGTAGTTGATGCCCACGTCGGCGCCGAGCTCGCGGCAGACGTCGAGCTTGGCCGCCGTTCCCGCCGTGGTGAGCACCCGGGCCCCGGCGCGGGCGGCGAGCTGGATCGCCATCGTGCCGATGCCGCTGGAGCCGCCGTGCACCAGGAAGGTGTCGCCACGGCCCAGCCCGGCGAGCATGAACACGTTGGACCACACGGTGCAGGTGACCTCCGGCAGCGCCGCGGCGGTCGCCAGCTCCACGCCCGAGGGCCGGGGCAGTATCTGGGGGGCCGGGACGGCGACCCGCTCGGCGTAGCCGCCGCCGGCCAGGAGCGCGCACACCTCGTCGCCGACCTTCCAGCCGGTGACGCCGGCGCCGACCTCGCTGACGATCCCGCTGCACTCGAGGCCGGGGACCTGCGTCGCCCCGGGCGGGGGCGAGTAGTTGCCCTGCCGCTGGAGGAGATCGGCCCGGTTCACCGCCGTGGCGACGACGTCCACGACGACCTCGCCGGGGCCGCAGACCGGGTCGGGCACCTCCGCCCAGGTCAGCACCTCGGGACCGCCGGGCTCAGTGATCGTCACCGCACGCATGCCCCGACCCTAAGAGGACCCCCTGCCCCCCGCCGCTCGCACGCTCGCGTCGGGCCCCTGCAGGGGGCCGCCCGTCCTCCTCACCCCTCGCAGGCTCGGGGCGAGCCTCTGGACGGGGCCGCCTGCCCCCGCCGCTCGCACGCTCGCGTCGGGCCCCTGCAGGGGGCCGCCCGGTCAGGCTGGGGCGAGGGCCGGGGCTCCTGACAGGGTCACGGTCGTGCCGGTGTCCGCGGTGCTCGTGGCCAGCTCGGCCAGCACCGCACCGACCGCCCGCCGGGACACCTTCATGGCCCGCACCTCGCCGGTCGTCGAGCGGGCCGCGGCCTCCTCGCCGTCGGTCAGGTAGACCGGCTGCACGATCGTCCAGTCCAGCCCGCTGGCGCGCACGACGCTCTCCTGACGTTCGCTGTCCTGGATCTGCTGCCGGATCATCAGGGCGAAGACCACCCGGCTGGACAGCGGGAGCAGCTCCCGCGTCGGTCCGACGCCGTACGAGCTCTGCACGACCAGCCGGCGCATCCCGTGCTCGCGCATCGCAGCCGCCACCACCGCGGTGCCGCGCGACCGGACGTCCATCGGTGTGCCGGAGCTGCCGAGCACCCGCACCTTGAGTGTGTTCTCTCTGATGCCGAGGGTCACGACGACGGCGTCCTTACCCCGTACCGCCCGCGCGACGTCCGCCGCCACCGTCGCGTCGCCGTCGACCGGCCGGACGCCCGCCCGCTCCGCGAACGCCGCCGACGCCCGCCGCGCGAACGCCGTCACCTCGTGCCCTCCGCCGACCAGGGCGTCGACCGCCGCCCGTCCCGATCCGCCCGTCGCCCCGACGACCAGTACCCGCATGACCAGCTCCTCCCGGTGGTGCCGATCCCGCTGACCGGCGTGGACCACCGTGGCGCGGACGGTCGGTGGTGGGGAACGGCCGTGCATCCGGGTTCCATGACCGTTCGTCCAGCGGTCCTGGACGCCCGGTCGGCGGCGCGCCAGGCTGGGGTCGTGACCGTCGACCCCGCTGCTCCGTGGTCGCCTGCGGACCCGCTGGGTGAGGTGCTGGGTGACCTCCGCATGCGCGGGACGTTCTACTGCCGGACGGAGGGCAGCGCCCCCTGGGGCGTGGAGATGCCGGCGCTGGACGGCTGCATGAGCTTCCACGTCGTCATCGAGGGCCGCTGCCTGCTCGAGGTGGACGGCCAGTCGTACCCGCTGGGTCCGGGCGATCTCGCGCTGGTGCCGCACGGACGCGGGCACCTGCTGCGCAGCGGACCGGGCGCGCCGATCTCGGGCCGGGCCGACCTGCTGCCGCAGGACTACCTCGCGGACCACTACTCGGTGCTGCGCGTGGAGGGCGGCGGGGAACGGATCCGGCAGGTCTGCGGGGTCGTGGAGCCGGAACGGCCCGGTGCGACCCACCTCCTGGACCTGCTGCCGCCGGTGCTGCTGGTGGCGGCGGGCGAGAGCCGCGGCTGGCTCACCGTGCTCCTGGGCATGATCGCCGACGAGGTGCGGCAGGACCGGCCGGGCGCGGAGTCGGTCGTCACCCGGCTGGCCGACGTCGTGGTGATCCAGGCGATCCGAGGCTGGCTCGACACGGCGGCCACGGGCCCGGGCTGGCTGCGGGCGCTGCGGGATCCGCAGGTGGGGCGGGCGGTCGCGAGCGTCCACCGCGACCCCGGCGCCCCGTGGACCGTGGACCGGCTCGCGCGTGAGGCCAGGATGTCGCGGTCGGCGTTCGCGGTCCGCTTCACCGAGCTCGCCGGGGAGCCTGCGCTGCGGTACGTGACCCGCTGGCGGATGCACCTGGCCACGGTGGCGCTCGGCCGCGGCGCGCGGGTCACCGAGCTGGCCCGTCGTCTGGGCTACGACTCGGAGGCCGCGTTCTCCCGCGCCTACAAGCGGGTCACCGGGGTGCCGCCGGGAACCGTCCGGGGCCGGACGGACGCGCCGGCCGCCCCCGCGGCCCTGCCCCCGAACGATCATGGCGCCGGGACCACCGGACGACGCTGTCCGGTGGTTCCGGCGCCATGATCACGCTCGGGAGCGGTGGGGCTACGCGCGGGCCTTGAGGTCCTTGCGCAGGATCTTGCCCGCCGCCGACTTCGGCACCTGCTCGATGAACTCGACGAAGCGGATCTTCTTGTGCGGGGCCACCTTCTCGGCCATGTAGGCCATGACGGCGTCCTCGGTGATCTCCGAGCCGGGGGCCCGCACGACGAAGGCCTTGGGCAGCTCCTCGCCGCTCTCCTTGTCCGGCACGCCGATGACGGCGGCGTCGGCGATCTCCGGGTGGTTGATCAGCACGGCCTCGAGCTCGGCCGGGGCCACCTGGTAGCCCTTGTACTTGATCAGCTCCTTGACCCGGTCGACGACCGTGTAGCAGCCGTTCTCGTCGACGATCGCGACGTCACCGGTGTGCAGCCAGCCCTCGCTGTCGACGGTGCCGGCGGTGGCGTCGGGGTTGTTGAGATAGCCCTTCATGACCTGCGGCCCGCGGACCCACAGCTCACCCCGCTCGCCCGGCGCGGCGTCCTGGCCGGTGCCCGGGTCGATCAGCCGGCACTCGGTGTTCGGGATGGCGAACCCGACCGAGCCCTTGGGGACGTCGATGGAGACACCCGGCGGCTGGGCGTCCGAGTCGGGGGTGGTGTGCGACACCGGGGAGAGCTCGGTCATGCCGTAGCCCTGGCCCACCGTGACGCCGGTGTCGGCGCCCTTGCGCAGCCGGTCCTGGGCAGCCAGCGCGAGCTGCTCGTCCAGGGGCGCGGCGCCGGAGAGGATCGAGTTCAGCGAGCTGAGGTCGTACTGGTCGACCAGCGGGTGCTTGGCCAGCGCCAGCAGGATGGGCGGCGCCACGAACGCCCGGGTGATCTTGTGGTCCTGGATGGTGCGCAGGAAGTCCTCGAGATCGAACCGGGGGAGGGTCACCACCGCGCCGCCCAGCGCCAGGCCCTGGTTCATCAGCACGGTGAGGCCGTAGATGTGGAAGAACGGCAGGACGGCGATGATCCGCTCGTCCGCGCCGGTCTTGAGCAGCGGCAGGCACTGGGCCACGTTCGCCACCAGGTTGCGGTGGGTCAGCATGACGCCCTTGGGCAGGCCGGTGGTGCCGCTGGAGTAGGGCAGCGTGACCAGGTCGTTGGCCGGGTCGATGTCCACCTGGACCGACGGCGCGTCGGCGCCGAGCAGGTCGAACAGGTTGGCGTGCCCCTCGGCGCCGTCGAGGACGACGATCTCGTCGACCGGCGACTTCTCGGCCGCGGCGGTGGCGCGGTCCATGAACAGCCCGATGGTGATCAGGATCTTCGCGCCGGAGTCCTTCAGCTGGAAGGCGATCTCGTCGGGCGTGTAGAGCGAGTTGATCGGGCTCATCACGCAGCCGGCGGCCGCGATGCCGTGGAAGACCACCGGGAACCACGGGGTGTTCGGGCAGAAGACGGCGACGACGTCGCCCTTGCGCAGGCCGCGGGCGTGCAGGTTGGCCGCGACCCGGTCGACGTACTGGGCCAGCTGGCCGTGCGTGATGACGTCTCCCTTGAGGCCGTCGATCAGCGCCGGTGAATCGGGCTTCTCCCGGCCGGCCGCCAGGACGAACTCGGGGACGGAGAGGTTCGGGATCTCGACGTCGGGATACGGGCTCGGCAGCGCCACGGGTGTTCCTCCTCGCATGGTGTGTGGCGCCAGTCTCACACCTGCGGTGTCCCCGCTCACAAGGGGGTTACCGGCGGGTTCGCCCGCTCACCTGGGCCAGAGCACCGACTGGGTGCACCGGAACAGCGCGATGGTCTTCCCGGTCGAGGCGTTGCGGACGACGGCGTCCCACACCTGGGTGGTCCGCCCGGCGTGCACGTTGGTCGCCTCGCAGGTGATCCGGCCCTCCCGTGCGGTGCTCAGGTGGTTGCTCTTGAGCTCGATGGTGGTGAACCCGCTGGCGCCCTCGGGCAGGAGGGCGCGCGTCGGCAGCCCGCAGCTGGTGTCGGCCAGGGTGACGACGGTGCCGGCGTGCAGGTAGCCGTTGGGTGCCAGCAGCTCCGGCCGGACGTCGAGGTGGCTGGTGAGCCGGCCGCGCTCGTGGGTGTCGATGACGATGCCGAGCAGCCCGGGGAGGGTGCCCGGCAGGAGGGCGTTGAGCTCGTCGGCGGTCAGGAACCCGGTGGCGGCCATGGCTGGCAACCTATCCGGGCACATGGTCTGGCCCGCGAGGAGCGGGGCCCGGAGGGTCCCCGACGAGTGGGCGGTGGCGCTCAGCTTGCCGTTTAACCCCTGACCTGTTGGTTGTGGGTGTCGGGATGGTTCCGTGTGGTGATCTTGCCGATGCCGTGGCGGGTGGCGCGTTGTCGGTTTTTGGCACCGGGAGGGCGTCCCGGGCCCGGGCGGGTGGGTTTCGGCGCGCTGGCCGGCTGGGGGATCTTCACGCGGAGGTGGCGAAACCCTCGTCGGACCCGGGCGGGGGTTAATCGCTCGGGAGGCAGGGGTCTCTCCCAGGGCCGGCGCAGATCCGCTGCGAGGTGGCGGGCCAGGCGCAGTTGGGTGTGGGAGGCGAGGACCAGCCAGGTCCAGCGGTCGGCCGCCTGGGGAGAGCGGATC
>NZ_FOAO01000014.1 GCF_900109665.1 Blastococcus sp. DSM 46786 | reverse complement strand
GCCCCGGCCGGGCCGCGGTCCCCGGCCCGCTCACCCCCAGGTGGCGGATCGGAAGGCGCCGGCCGGGCGGCCGCGAGGTCCATCACCAGCTCCACCCGCAACGCGGCCAGCTTGGCCTCGGCGACCACGATCTGGCCGAGCAGGTCGGCGGCCTCCACCGCGCCGCGCCGGGCCGGCAGCCACGCGGACAACGGCTCGTCCCACCGCTGCGGATCCGGGTCGGCCAGCTCCCACGGCGCGGGGAACGGGTCGACCGGGGACACCGTCACCCCGACCGCGAACCCGACCACCGACATGACCGCAGGCTAGGCAGGGGGTACGACAGTTTCCGGCACGACGGGCGTTGGACGAGTGCACGGGCCACGTCGGCATCGAGCACGCCGGGTACGGGGCCCGGACGCATCGGGGAGCGGCCGCGGGTGCTCGCGGACCACCCGACCTCCCCGCGGTGCACGTCCCCGTTCGTGCTCTCCGGGTGGCCGAGAAGGTGCGTCGCCAGGGTGGCGCTCCGGAAGACGAGGCCCCGGCCACCGCGGAGGCGGTGGCCGGGGCCTCGTCGTCGGGCGCCGGTCAGGGCTGGAGGAGCACCTTGACCGCGCCGTCCTTCTTCTCGCGGAAGTTGGCGTAGGCCTCGGGCGCCTGCTCCAGCGGCACCCGGTGGGTGGCGAACTCGTCGACGCCCAGCGGGTCCCCGTCGATCAGCAGCGGGAGGATGTCGGGCACCCAGCGCCAGACGTTGGCCTGACCCATGCGCAGCTGGATCTGCTTGTCGAACATGCGCATGAGCGGCATCGGGTCGGTCGCGCCGCCGTAGACGCCGGACAGCGAGATGGTGCCGCCCCGGCGGACCGCCTCGATGGCCGTGTTCAGCGCGGCGAGCCGGTCGACGCCGGCGACCTGCATGACCTTCTCCATGATCGCGTCGGGGACGATCGCCGTCGCCTTCTGCAGTGCGGACGCCACCGGCGAGCCGTGCGCCTCCATGCCGACGGCGTCGATCACCGCATCGGGGCCGCGGCCGTCGGTGAGGTCGCGCACCCGGGCGACCACTTCGGCCTGGTCGGTCGAGTCGATGACGGTGATGCCGTTGCGCCGGGCCCGGGCCAGGCGCTCCGGTACGACGTCGGAGGCGATGACCTGCCCGGCGCCCAGGTGCTTGGCGATGCGGGTCGCCATGTCGCCGATCGGGCCCAGGCCGAGGACCAGGACGCTGCCGCCCTGGGGGATGGCGGCGTACTGGACGGCCTGCCAGGCGGTGGGGACCACGTCGGAGAGGTAGACGAAGCGGTCGTCCGACGGGGCGTCGGGCACCTTGATCGGCAGCGTGTTGCCGAAGGGCACCCGCAGGTACTCGGCCTGACCGCCGGGAACCTGCCCGTAGAGCTTCGTGTAGCCGAACAGTGAGGCGCCCATGCCCTGCTCGCGGTTCTGCGTCGTCTCGCACTGGGACTGCAGCCCCTCGGCACACATCCAGCAGGTGCCGCAGGAGATGTTGAACGGCACGACGACGCGGTCGCCGGGCTTCACGGCGGTCACGTCCCGCCCGACCTCGCGGACGATCCCCATGGGCTCGTGGCCCATCACGTCACCGACCGACATGAAGGGGGCCATCACCTCGATGAGGTGGAGGTCCGACCCGCAGATGCCGCTGGAGGTGATCTCGACGATGACGTCGGTCTGCTCCTGGATCGCGGGGTCCGGGACGGTGTCCACCCGGACGTCTCCACGACCGTGCCAGGTCACTGCGCGCATACGACTTCTCCCTCGATCGGGCTTCGGAAAAGGGTCTTCTGCCCCGACGTGAGCCGGATCGCGCGACTCTCAACCATCTACGGCGCGTCCCTTACTCTGCGCTAACCGACACTCACTCACTGGTGAGCGATCGGCGCGCGTTGCAGTGGTCCAGTTCACATAACTGCAGGTCATTACCCCGTCGGGCAGATCACGAATCCATCACGCCGTGTTTACATGGGCCTCGCTCCTCTCCCCGGGAGCCGCTCTGCAATGTCCGCCGACGGAAGTCAGGTGCATGAGTTCGCTCCACCACGACCGCCTCCCCGAGGGGGGTGCGGCACCGACCGGCACGGTCGACGCCACGTCCGCCCCGGCCCGCGCCACCAGCGGGACGATCGAGGAGAAGGCCGGGTCCACGGTTCCGCCGCAGCGCCAGGGGAAGGCGCGCGGGGCGGGGGCCCGTCGGACGACCGCTCCCACCACCCGCACGCGCAGCCGGGCCGCCGGCGCCAAGGCGGTCACCGCGCCCACGGCGACCGCCAGGGCCGCCGGCGCGACCGCGAAGGGCGCCACACCGTCCGCGGGGTCGACCCCGCTCACCTCGGCCCGGGCCGCGGTCCTGCAGGTCATCGCCGCCAAGGTCGCCGCCGCGGCCGCCGCCGAGGTGCCCGTGCGGCGCCGGCCGACGCCCTACAAGCGGTCCACCGTCGACCTCGCCGCACTGGCGCCGGTCACCGACGTCGCCGCGCTCGCCGAGGCACAGGCCCTCCCGCCCGCGGCCGTCGTCGTCGTCAAGGACGTCGAGGAGGAGCCCTCGCCGGCGGCGCCCGTCGAGCCGGTCGTCGTCGTCCTCGACGCCGCGGTCGCACCCGAGGTGGAGCCGGCGCAGGTCGTCGCCGCCGTCGCGGCGGGCCGTCGCGGCTGGCTGGACCGCCGCCCGTCGGCCGGTCGCCGGCGTTCCGCGCTCTACCTGGCCGCGGCCCTGGTCGGCGCGCTCAGCATCAGCGGGGCGTCGGTCAGCGGTGCGACGGAGGTGGCGACCGAGACGGCCGGCCACTCGGTCAGCGTCGCCGAACAGCTCGGCATCGACGCCTCCACCGCGGCGCCGCAGGTCGACGAGGACGACACCTCGCGGCTGCGCGAGATGGTCGCCAGCCGCAACGCCCGCGATGCCGATCGCACCGCCGCCGCGGACGCCCAGGCGGAGGCCGACCGGATCGCCCAGGAGGAGGCCGACCGCGCCGCGGCCGAGGCCGCGCGTCCCAAGGCGGTGCTCCCCGTCGAGGGCGGGCGGCTCACCAGCGGCTTCGGCGCGCGCTGGGGCACGCTGCACGCGGGCATCGACCTGGCCGCGCCCATGCGCACGCCGGAGTACGCCGTGATGGACGGCGTCGTGCTCGAGGCCGGCCCCGCCAGCGGCTACGGGCTGGCCGTGTACATCCAGCACGGCAACGGGGACGTCACCGTCTACGGCCACATGGACGAGATCCTCGTGACGCCCGGCCAGGTGGTGCGCGCCGGCGACACCATCGCGCTGCTCGGCAACCGCGGCCAGTCCACCGGCCCGCACCTGCACTTCGAGGTGCACGTCGGCGGCATCGACGGGGAGCGGGTCGACCCGCTGCCCTGGTTGCGGGAGCGCGGCGTCCAGATCTGACACCGCACGGCCCACGACGACGCCCTCCGCCGGAGCAGTTCCGGCGGAGGGCGTCGTCGCACGTGGGGGAGATCGCCGGCGCCTCCCGTTCGGGTGGGGCAGCGCGGTGGGACAGTGGGGTCGCAGGACCGGCCGGCAGGAGGAGATCGTGGTGGAGCACGGGCACCACTCGGGGATGTGGGTCCCGGGCGAGCCGCCGACCTGGGGGCGGATGTTCCTCCCGCACCTGGACGCCTGGTCGGTGCTCGCCGGCCTCAGCGTCGTCGGCCTGGTCCTCTACCTGGCCGCCGTCGTGCACCTGCGGCGCACCGGTGTGAGCTGGCCGTGGTGGCGCACGCTCGCCTGGACCGGGGGCACCGCGTCGCTCTTCGCCGCGACCGGCACCTGGTTCAACGGGTACAGCATGGTGCTCTTCAGCGTCCACATGACCCAGCACATGGTGCTCTCGCTGATCACGCCGCTGCTCCTGCTGCTCGCCGCGCCGGTGACGCTGGCGCTGCGCACCTTGCCGCGCGGTCGTGGCCCGGCCGGTGCCCCGCGGGCGCTGCTGCTCGAGGCGCTGCACAGCCGGTTCGCCTACGTCGTGGCCCACCCGCTGTTCACGGTCCCGCTCTTCCTCGCGAGCCTGTACGGCGTCTACTTCACGCCGCTGTTCGACGCACTCATGTCGAATCCCGTGGGGCACCAGTTCATGCTGGCCCACTTCGTCGTCACCGGGCTGCTGTTCTTCGGCCCCATCGTCGCCCAGGACCCGTGGCCGCGGACGCTCAGCCACCCGGGGCGGATGCTCGAACTGTTCCTGCCCGTGCCGTTCCACGCCTTCTTCGGCGTCGCGATCATGATGGCCGGGTCGCTGGTGGTCGACTCCTTCGCCGAGCCGCCGGCCGGGTGGGGCGTCGACCCGCTCGCCGACCAGGCCGTGGCCGGGGGCATCGTGTGGGCCTTCGGCGAGCTGCCCACCGTCCTGGTGCTGTCGGTCGTCTTCTTCTCCTGGGCCCGCTCGGACGAGCGGCGGGCCCGCACCCTCGACCGGGCGGCCGACCGCGACGGCGACGCGGAGCTCACGGCGTACAACGCCCGGCTGCGGGCGCTGGCATCGTCGTCCTCCCGGACGACACCGCAACCAGGCAACGTGCCCGACCTCCGCTGAGCCGCTGACGTGGGCCCGGCGGAAGGCCTCCGGCCCCCGCGCCGGGTCCACGATCGAGTCATCCCGCGTGCACCATCGTGCTCTCGGCCGGCAGGTCCTCCTTCGTCGCCTTGATGAGCACCAGGGTGACGAGCGCGCCCAGCACCAGCAGGGCGGCGGCCCAGGTGAACGCCGTGGTGTAGCCCTCGACCTGCGCGGCCAGACCGACGGCCGGGTCCTGGGGGTCCGCCCCGGACGTGAGCGCGTCGGCGGTGTAGGCGCTGATCGCGGCCACCGACAGCGAGGCCAGGACGGCGGTGCCGATCGAGGCGCCCACCTGCTGCGTGGCGTTCAGCATCGCGCTGGCCGCACCGGCGTCGTGCTGCCCGGCGCCGACGAGCGCGAGGTTCGACAGCGGCACGAAGGTGAAGCCGAGGCCGAGACCGAGCAGCAGCTGACCGGGGAAGGGCAGCGCCCAGAACCCGGTGTCCAGCCCCACGAACGACAGCGTGAACAGGCCGGCGGCGGCCAGGAACCCACCGAGGACCATGAGCGGCTTCGGCCCGACCCGCGGGAGCAGCGCGCTGGAGGCGCCGGCCGAGATGAAGACACCGAGGGTGGTCGGCAGCGAGGCCAGCCCGGCCACCACCGGCTCGTAGCCGAGCACCTGCTGGAAGTACAGGCTCAGGAAGAAGAACGCCCCGATGAGCCCGGCGCCCACCAGGGTGGAGGTCAGGTAGGCACCGCCGCGGTTGCGGTCCAGCACGATGCGCATCGGCAGCAGGGGGTTGCGGGTGCGCAGCTCCAGCAGCACGAACAGCGCCACCAGCACCAGACCGCCGACGATGAACAGCCAGGCGGGCCCGTCGGTCCAGCCGCTGGCGGGCGTCACCAGCGCCGGCGCCCCCTGTGCCGCCGCCTCGGCGTTCGCCGCGGCGGCCTCGGCGGCGAAGGTCTGCGACGCCTCGGCGACGCGGGTGAAGCCGTAGACGATGGCGCCGAGCCCGAGGGTGACCAGCACCGCACCGGGGATGTCGTAGCTGGTGTCACCGGGCGCCTTGCTCTCCGGGACGATCGGGATCGCCAGGACGATCGCGAGCACCGCGACCGGCAGGTTCACCCAGAAGCACCAGCGCCAGTCGGCGTACTCCGTGAGGACGCCGCCCAGCAGGAGCCCCACGGCCGAGCCGCCGCCGGCGATGGCGCCGTAGACGCCGAAGGCCTTGGCCCGCTCCTTGGGGTCGGTGAACAGGACGGTCAGCAGCGCCAGCGACGCCGGGGCCAGCAGGGCGCCGAACACGCCCTGGAGAGCGCGGGCGCCGAACAGCATCGCCTCGTTCTGCGCGATGCCGCCGAGCGCGGATGCGACGGCGAAGCCGGCCGCGCCCACCAGGTAGGTGCGCTTGCGGCCCCAGAAGTCGGCGATCCGGCCGCCGAGCAGGAGGAACCCGCCGAAGGTGAGGGTGTAGGCGGTGACGATCCACTGCTGGCTGGCGGCGCTGATGCCGAGGTCGGCGGTGACCGCCGGGAGGGCGATGTTGACGATGGTGGCGTCGAGGATGACCAGCAGCACGGTCATGGCGATGACGCCCAGGGCCAGCCAGCGCTTCTCGTAGGGCTCGTCTGCGGAGCTCGTCGCGCCGGTCGCAGCAGGGGAGGGGAGGGGTTCGGTCACGGGAAGTCCTCGGGTCGTGCGGAACGGGCCGGATCGCCGGCCGGGAGAGAACGTAGCGGCCTGCAACCATGTCGTCGTGCCTGTTTCGCTGGTGTTCACCGCAGATACGCACGTCCCCAAGCGCGCGCGTGAGCTACCTCATGCGCTGTGGGCGGCGATCGACTCGGCCGACGTGGTGGTGCACGCCGGCGACTGGGTGGACGTGGCGCTCCTGGACGAGCTGGAACAGCGCTCCCGGCTGCTGGTCGGGGTGGTCGGCAACAACGACCACGGGGTGCTGCGGGAGCGTCTGCCGGAGGAGGCGTGGATCGAGCTCGACGGCGTCCAGTTCGTCGTCGTCCACGAGACGGGGCAGGCGACGGGGCGGGAGGTCCGGTGCGCGGCCCGGTTCCCCGATGCCGACGTCCTGGTGTTCGGGCACAGCCACATCCCCTGGGACAGCACGGCCCCCTCCGGCCTGCGGCTGGTCAACCCGGGGTCGCCGACGGACCGCCGCCGCCAGCCCCACGGGACGTTCGTCACCGCGGTGGCCGACGCCGGCCGACTCCGGGACGTGACCTTCCACCCGGTGCCCCCGCGGCGGTGAGCGCCGCGCCGCTGGACCCGCGCGCGGTCGCGCTGCTCGCCTGCCCGGTGTGCGCGGCGCCGTTCACCGCGGAGCGGGACGGCTCCGGGCTCCGCTGCGCCACCGGGCACGCCGTCGATCGGGCGCGGCAGGGGCACCTGACCCTGCTGCCCCCGGGGCGCCGCCCGCCCACCGGTGACTCGGCCGAGATGGTCGCCGACCGCGTGGCGTTCCTCTCCGCCGGCCACTACGACGGCGTGACGACGGCGCTCGCGTCGGCGGTCACGCCCGGGGATCCCCACACGCTGCTCGACCTCGGCGGCGGGACCGGGCACCACCTGGCCCGCCTCCTCGATGCGCTCCCGGGGGCGACCGGCGTGGTGCTCGACGCCTCGCGCTACGCGGCCCGCCGGGCGGCGAGGGCGCACCCGCGGGCGGTGGCGGTCGTCGGGGACACCTGGGCCCGCCTGCCGGTCCGCGACGCCGTCGTGGACCGGGCGCTGGTCGTCTTCGCACCGCGCAACGGCCCCGAGATCGCCCGGGTGCTGCGCCCGGAAGGTCGGCTGGTCGTCGTGACGCCCGGACGGGACCACCTCACCGAGCTCGTCGGGCCGCTCGGGCTACTGCGCGTCGACCCCGCGAAGGCCGAACGGCTCAGCGCTGCCCTGGAGCCGCACCTGGCGCGCGAGGGGGCCGAGCGGCACCGCCGGACCCTGCTGCTGCACCACGCGGCGGTGGCGACGCTGGTGGGCATGGGGCCGCACGCCCGGCACCTGACGCCGGCCGCGCTGGCGGCCTCGCTGGCGCGGTTGCCGGCCGCCGTGCCGGTCACGATCTCGGTCGACGTGACCTCCTACCGGCGCCGCCGGTGATCGTCCCGGCGCGCCTGGCCTGCCGGACCTGAGGTGCCGTACCGCACGGTCTAAGCTGCGAGCCGTGACGATTGCACCGGCGCCCATCGTGAGCCGGCCCAGCCCGGCTCACGTGGTCGAGAAGGGCTCGCGGCTCTCGAACCTGCTGCGGACCACCGACCACAAGACCATCGGTCTGATGTACCTGACCACCTCGTTCGTGTTCTTCATCGGCGGTGGCCTCATGGCGCTGCTGATGCGTGGCGAGCTGGCGCGGCCGGGGCTGCAGTTCCTGTCGCCGGAGCAGTACAACCAGCTGGTCACGATGCACGGCACGGTCATGCTGCTGATGTTCGCGACGCCGCTGTTCTTCGCGTTCTCGAACCTGATCATGCCGCTGCAGATCGGTGCGCCGGACGTCGCCTTCCCTCGCCTGAACGCCTTCTCCTACTGGTTGTTCCTGTTCGGCAGCCTGATCGTGGTGGGGGGCTTCCTGACGCCGGGTGGCGCGGCGGACTTCGGCTGGTACGCCTACGCCCCGCTCTCGAACGTGGTGCACTCGCCCGGCCCGGGCGCGAACATGTGGTTCGCCGGCCTGGCGGTCAGCGGTCTGGGCACGATCCTCGGCGCGGTCAACTTCATCACCACGATCGTCTGCCTCCGGGCGCCGGGCATGACCCTGTTCCGGATGCCCATCTTCGTCTGGAACACGCTGGTCACCAGCGTGCTGGTCCTCTTCGCGTTCCCGATCCTGACCGCCGCGATCATGGGCATGCTGGCCGACCGCAACCTGGGCGCTCTCGTCTACTCGGACGAGAACGGCGGCCCGATGCTGTGGCAGCACCTGTTCTGGTTCTTCGGGCACCCCGAGGTCTACATCATCGCGCTGCCGTTCTTCGGCATCGTCACCGAGATCATCCCGGTCTTCGCCCGCAAGCCGCTGTTCGGCTACAAGGGCATGGTGTTCGCGACCATCGCGATCGGCGCCCTCTCCCTGGCCGTCTGGGCGCACCACATGTACGCCACCGGCGCGGTGCTCCTGCCGTTCTTCGCCTTCCTGACCTACCTCATCGCCGTGCCGACCGGGATCAAGTTCTTCAACTGGATCGGCACCATGTGGCGGGGTCAGATGACCTTCGAGACGCCGATGCTGTTCTCGATCGGCTTCATCATCACCTTCCTCCTGGGTGGTCTGACCGGTGTCCTGCTGGCCAGCCCGCCGCTGGACTGGCACGTCAACGACAGCTACTTCGTCGTCGCCCACTTCCACTACGTCGTCTTCGGCACCGTGGTGTTCGCCGCCTACGCCGGCATCTACTTCTGGTTCCCCAAGATGTGCGGCCGGATGATGGACGAGCGGCTGGGCAAGCTGCAGTTCTGGCTCACCTTCATCGGGTTCCACGCCACGTTCCTGGTGCAGCACTGGCTGGGCAACGAGGGCATGCCGCGCCGGTACGTGGACTACCTGGAGAGCGACGCGTTCACCGTGCTCAACACGGTCTCGACGATCGGGTCGTTCATCCTCGGCGCCTCGGTGATCCCGTTCATCTACAACGTGGTCAAGTCGTGGAAGTACGGCGAGCTCGCGCTGCGGGACGACCCGTGGGGCCACGGCAACAGCCTGGAGTGGGCGACCTCGTCCCCGCCGCCGCGGCACAACTTCGTGGAGATCCCCCGGATCCGCTCGGAGCGCCCGGCGTTCGAGGCGCACTACCCGCACCTCATCGAGCGGCTGCAGGCCGAGGCGCACGTCGGCAAGCGGCACGAGCCCTACGGCGGCGTCAGCGAGATCGGTGCCACCGCGGGTCACCGTCAGGGTCCGAACGACCCCGACCCGACCTGACGAAGGACCACCCTTCCCCCCGCGCCTCGCAGGCTCGGCGCGGGCCCCTGAAGGGTGGCCGTTCCAGCACGTTGCGACGCCCCGTCGGCCTCCGGGCCGGCGGGGCGTCGGCCGTCGATGGCCCCGGGCGGGCCGCGCGGGGGACGTGCGGCACGATGGCCGCGTGCCGCACGAGCCGACGCCCGACCCGCTGACGGCCCCCGACGCCACCGCGCCGCGGGCACTGATGACCGTCACCGGCGCGGACCGGCCGGGGGTGACCGCCCACCTGTTCGCCGCCCTGGCCTCCGACGGTGACGGGCGCCCGGCGGTCGAGGTCCTCGACGTCGAGCAGGTCGTGGTGCATGGCCACCTGGCGCTGGGCGTGGTGGTCGGCGCCCTCGGGACCGGGCAGCCGGCGGAGGCCGAACGCGAGCTGCTGGACCACCTCCGCCGGGTGGGCCGCGAGGTCGAGGCCGCCGTGGGTGTCCGCGTGGCGGTCGAATCGGCCAGCGGCCCCGACGCACCGATCACCGGCGGGCGGGCACACCACGTCATCGTGCTGGGGCGCCCGGTGCCCCCCGAGGCGGTGGCCGGTGCCGCGCAGGCCATCGCGGGTGCCGGGGGCAACATCGACGCCATCCGGCGGCTCTCCGACGTCCCGGTCACCAGCTTCGAGTTCACCGTCTCGGGCGCGGAGGCCACCGCGCTGCGCACCGCGCTCGCCTCGGTGGCGACCTCGACCGGTGCCGACATCGCCGTCGAGCAGGTGGGGATCGCCCGGCGCAGCAAGCGGCTGATCGTCCTGGACGTCGACTCCACGCTCGTGCGCGGGGAGGTCATCGACGAGCTCGCCGCGCGTGCGGGGCGGGCGGCGGAGGTGGCCCGCATCACCGCGGCGGCGATGAACGGCGAGCTCGACTTCGCCGAGTCGCTCCGGGCGCGGGTCGCCGTGCTGGCCGGGCTGCCTGAGGCGGTGCTCGACGAGGTGCGCGAGCACCTGGTGCTGACGCCGGGCGCACGCACGCTCATCCGCACCCTGCAGCGCCTCGGCTTCCGGTGCGGCATCGTCAGCGGCGGCTTCACGCAGATCACCGATCCGCTGGCCGAGAGCCTGGGGCTGGACTTCGCCGCGGCCAACACACTCGAGGTGCGGGGCGGCCGCCTCACCGGCGGGCTGGTCGGGGAGATCGTCGACCGGCCCGGCAAGGCCCGCGCGCTCATCCGCTTCGCCGAGCAGTACGGCATCCCGCTGGACCAGACGGTGGCCGTCGGCGACGGGGCCAACGACCTCGACATGCTGAGCACCGCGGGGCTGGGCATCGCCTTCAACGCCAAGCCCTTCGTGCGGGAGCAGGCGCACACGGCGCTCAACCAGCCCTACCTCGACGCCGTCCTGCAGGTGCTCGGCTTCACCCGCGACGAGGTCCTCGACGCGCGCGGCCACGATCAGGGAACCCGATCATGACGCCTCCTCCCTCACCGTCTGCGGTGCGGGAGGACGCCGCGGGCTGAGGGGTGGACGTCGACGCAGCGGCGTTCAGGCCGTGCGAGGCGACCCCTCGAGCCCGACGCCCGCCGTGCGCAGCTGGTCGAGGGCGGCGGCCACCGTCCCCTCGGCGACGGCCGCGGTGAGGGGTAGCAGCACCCGGGTGGTGAACCCTGCGGCGACGGCGTCCAGGGCGGTGGCGCGCACGCAGTGGTCGGTCGCGATGCCGACCACGTCGACCGCGTCCACCCCGCGGCCGCGCAGCCAGTCGGCCAGCCCGACGCCGTCGGCCACCCCCTCGAAGCCGGAGTAGGCGGCGGCGTGCTCGCCCTTGTCGAAGACCGCCTCCAGCGGCCCGCGGTCCAGCGCCGGGTGCAGCTCCACCCCGCCGGTGCCGACGACGCAGTGCGGCGGCCAGGTCTCGACGAAGTCCGGCGCCTCGGCGAAGTGGGCGCCCGGGTCGACGTGGTGGTCCCGGGTGGCGACGACGTGGTCGTAGCCCGCCGTCCGGACGTGCTCGGTGATCGCGGCCGCCACCGCGGCACCACCGGCGACGGCGAGGCTGCCGCCCTCGCAGAAGTCGTTCTGCACGTCGACGACGATCAGCGCGCGGGTCATGGGACGGATCCTCCCCGGGGTTCAGGCGGTCAGGGTCTCCAGGACGGGTTCCCCGCGGGACAGCGCCCACGCCTCGGCCGGCAGCGCCTCCCGCACCCGCGCGTGGTGCGCGCGGGCGCGCCGCAGCCCCTCGGGCGGGGCGACGTCGTCGCAGAGGGCGCCGTCCCGTACCAGCGGGACCACCAGGTCGCGGTCGCCCGTGCGTGGCTCGATGGGCGCGCTGCTCACCAGCTCGGCGGTGGCCGTGCCGTCGGCCCCGTGCCGGCGGACGGCGTGCTTGCGCCCACCCACGGAGTTCTTGCCCTCCGACCGCTTGGCCACGGGGACGCCGTCGCGCTCGACGAGCTTGTAGACCATCCCGGCCGTCGGCGCCCCCGAGCCGGTGACCAGCGAGGTGCCCACCCCGTAGCCGTCGACCGGCGCGGCCAGGAGCCCCGCGATGGCGTACTCGTCCAGGTCGCTGGTGACGATCACGCGGGTGCCGGTGGCGCCCAGCTCGTCGAGGAGCTCCCGGGCGCGGGTGGCCAGGGTCGGGAGGTCGCCGGAGTCCAGCCGGATCGCGCCCAGCCCCGGCCCGGCCACCTCGATCGCCGTCCGGATGCCCTGCTCGACGTCGTAGGTGTCGACGAGCAGGGTGGTGCCGGTCCCGAGGGTCTCGACCTGGGCCCGGAAGGCCGCGCGCTCGTCGTCGTGCAGCAGGGTGAAGGCGTGCGCGCTGGTGCCGGTGGTCGGGACGCCGTAGCGCCGGCCGGCCTCCAGGTTGGAGCTCGCCGCGAACCCCACCAGGTGCGCCGCGCGGGCGGCCGCCACCGCCGCCTCCTCGTGGGTGCGCCGCGAGCCCATCTCGATGCAGGGCCGCTCGCAGGCGGCGGCCACCATGCGGGCCGCCGCCGAGGCGATCGCCGAGTCGTGGTTGAGGATCGACAGGGCCAGCGTCTCCAGCAGCACGCCCTCGCCGAACGGGGCGCGCACGGTGAGCACGGGGGAGCCCGGGAAGAACAGCTCGCCCTCGGCGTAGCCGTCGACGTCGCCGCCGAACCGGAAGTCGGCCAGCCAGTCCAGCAGCCGGCCGTCGGTCAGCCCCTGGTCGCGCAGGGTCGCGAGCTCCTCGTCGCCGAAGCGGAAGTGCGGCAGCGCCTCGAGCAACCGGCCGGTGCCCGCGAGCACCCCGTAGCGGCGGCCGTGCGGCAGGCGGCGGGCGAACACCTCGAAGACGCAGTCCCGCCCGGCCGTGCCGTCGGCCAGCGCGGCGGCGAGCATCGTCAGCTCGTAGCGGTCGGTGAGCAGCGCGGGAGCCGTCGGCATGGCTCCGGAGCGTAGGCGGACCCCGATCACCGGGGCCGGACGACGTCCTAAGCTGGGGATCGTGGCCGGACCGCTCGCCCCGACCCGGGCTCCCGAGACGACCGTCGAGGAACGCGGCGACCTCGACCGGCCGTGGGTGACCATCGTGTGGAACGACCCGGTCAACCTCATGACCTACGTGACCTTCGTGCTGCAGGAGCTCTTCGGCTACGACGAGCCGACGGCGACCACGCTGATGCTGCAGGTGCACCACGAGGGGAAGGCGATCGTCAGCTCCGGTCCGCGCGAGCGGATGGAGCACGACACCAGCCGGCTGCACGCCTACGGGTTGTGGGCCAGCTACCAGAGGGACTCATGAGCGAGCTCACGGTGACGGAGCGCCCAGGGTTCACGCGTCCGACGAGCGCAGCGAGGAGGTTTGCGTGAAGCCGTTCCGCGCCCGCGGCGGGCAGCTCGTCGCCCGGGTGGACAGGGCGGAGGCCGGCGTCGTCGGGTTGCTGCTCGACCAGCTGGAGCAGCTGCTGGCCGCCGACCGCGCCGACAGCAGCGGGGACCCGGTGATCGACCGGCTGTTCCCCGCCGGCCACCGCAGCGACCCGGCGCTGGCCGAGGACTACCGCGGCCTCACCGAGCAGGCCCTGCGCGGCGGGAAGGCCGACGACCTGGCCACCGTGCGCGCCACGCTGCCGGCCGACGGGGGAGACGTGCGGCTGGACGAGGACCAGGCCGGCGCCTGGCTGCGCACCAGCAACGACCTCCGGCTGGCGCTCGGCACGCGGCTCGACATCGGCGAGGACACCGAGCCGCCGGAGGAGATCGCGGACGAGGGCGACCACCAGCTCGCGGTCTACTACTGGCTCACCGCGCTGCAGGGGTCGCTCGTGGACGCGCTCGTCGCGGGTCGCGCCGGCCGAAGGTGAGCAGCACCAGGGCGGCGAGCAGCAGGTCGAGGACGAAGAGCACGTACACCATGCCGTGCAGCTCCACCTCGACCAGCATCGCGCCGACCGTGGAGACGAGCACCAGGGCCGAGGCGGCGAGCACCAGCAGGAGGAGGATCGCGCGCACGACCACGATCACCACCACGGGGCCGCGGTCGCCCGGGTGGAGGGCGCTGTAGCCGCGGTGCCGGAACAGCCCGCGCGCGCCCATCACGAGCGCCGGCAGGGCCAGCAGCACGACGCCGGCGGTCAGGAGCAGCGGGACCCACACGACGCCGACCGTATCGGTCCCCGCTCGTTCCCCGACCGGCCACCCGGCAGGCACCCGTCGGTCACCCGGCAGTGGGGTTTCGGGGGCGACCGGGGAGCGGCCCGGCGGGCACGCCTAGACTGGCCGGCGTGCTGCGCATCGACCGCGCGACCTACCACGCCATCGTGGCCCACGCCCGGAAGGACCACCCGGACGAGGCCTGCGGCGTCGTGGCCGGACCGGAGGGGACCGAGCGCCCCGAGCGCTTCGTGCCCATGCTGAACGCGGCGCGGTCGCCGACGTTCTACGAGTTCGACAGCGCCGACCTGCTGGCGCTGTACCGCGACCTGGACGACCGCGACGAGTGGCCGGTCGTCGTCTACCACTCGCACACCGCCACCGAGGCCTACCCCTCGCGCACCGACATCGGCTACGCGTCGGGGCCGGCCGCCGACCCGCGCACGCACTACGTGCTGGTCTCCACCCGGCACCACGGTCCCGAGACGGGGCTGGCCGGTGACGACGTCGAGTTCCGCAGCTACCGCATCGTCGACGGGGAGGTGTCGGAGGAGGAGGTCGAGATCGTCGAGTCCTACCTCTTCGGGCACTCGCCGACGACCGTCGTCTACGACTGAAAGAAGGACCCTCCTGCCCCCCACCGCTCGCAGGCTCGCGGCGGGCCCCTGCAGGAGGGCCGCAGGCCTCGTGGAATCCCCCGGGGCGACCGGGCGTTGCCCGGGTCAGACGCACCACTGCTGCCTGCGCAGCGCCACGACACCCACGTACCGAGGAGAAGCACGCCATGGCCATCGAGGTCCGGATCCCGACCATCCTGCGCACCCACACCGGCGGCAGCAAGACCGTCGAGGGCAGCGGGGACACCCTGGCCGCGCTCATTGACGACCTCGACAGCAAGCACTCGGGCCTGAAGGACCGCCTCGTCACCGACGAGGGCAAGCTGCACCGCTTCGTCAACGTCTACGTCAACGACGAGGACGTGCGCTTCACCGGCGCCCTCGACACCCAGGTGAAGGACGGCGACTCGGTCACGATCCTCCCGGCGGTCGCGGGCGGCTGCTGAGCGGCCCACCGCTCCCGCCCCTCGTCCCCGTCCCGGAAGAGCTCACCCGATGGCCCGCTTCGCCTCCCTCGTCGACTCCCTCGGCGGCACCCCGCTCGTGGGGCTGCCGAACCTCTCGCCGACCGCCGACGTGCGGCTGTGGGCCAAGCTCGAGGACCACAACCCCACCGGCTCCATCAAGGACCGCGCCGCGATCAAGATGATCGAGGCGGCCGAGAAGGAGGGGCTGCTGCGACCGGGCTCGACCATCCTCGAGCCGACCAGCGGCAACACCGGCATCTCGCTGGCCATGGTGGCCCGGCAGCGCGGCTACAAGCTGATCTGCGTCATGCCGGAGAACACCTCGGTGGAGCGCCGGCAGCTGCTGGAGATGTACGGGGCGCAGATCATCTCCTCGCCGGCCGCCGGCGGCTCCAACCAGGCCGTCGCCGTGGCCAAGGAGCTGGCCGGGCAGCACGACGACTGGGTGATGCTCTACCAGTACGGCAACCCGGCCAACGCCGCGGCGCACTACGAGGGGACGGCGCCGGAGATCCTCGCCGACCTGCCGTCGATCACCCACTTCGTCGCCGGGCTGGGGACGACGGGCACGCTGATGGGCTGCTCCCGCTACTTCCGCGAGCACAAGCCGGGCGTGCAGGTGATCGCCGCGGAGCCGCGTTACGGCGAGCTGGTCTACGGTCTGCGCAACATCGACGAGGGGTTCATCCCCGAGCTCTACGACGCCGAGCTGCTGGACTCCCGATTCTCCGTGGGGCCGGACGACGCCATCCACCGCACCCGCCAGCTGGTGGAGCGCGAGGGCATCTTCGCCGGCATCTCCACCGGCGCGATCCTGCACGCGGCCCTGGGCATCGCCGACAAGGAGGTCGCGGCCGGGCGCCGGGCCGACATCGTCTTCGTCGTCTGCGACGGCGGCTGGAAGTACCTCTCCACCGGCGCATACGCGGGCACGCTGGAGGAGGCGACCTCCGCGCTGGAGGGCCAGCTCTGGGCCTAGAAGGACCACCCTTCCCCCCACGGCTCGCACGCTCGCCGCGGACCCCTGGAGGGCGGCCGTTCCAGCATCTTTCCAGTGCGGGCTAGCCTGACCGGCGACATGGGGACGCAGCCAGGAGCCGACGCGCCGATCGGCATCTTCGACTCGGGCGTCGGTGGGCTCACCGTCGCCCGCGCCGTGCTGGACCAGCTGCCCGGCGAGGCGGTCCGCTACATCGGCGACACCGCGAACGGCCCCTACGGCCCGCTGCCCATCGCCGAGGTGCGCAGGCACTCCCTGGCGGTCATGGACGAACTGGTCGGCAGCGGCGTCAAGATGCTCGTCGTCGCGTGCAACTCCGCGAGCGCCGCCTCGCTGCGCGACGCGCGGGAGCGCTACGACGTCCCGGTGGTCGAGGTGGTGCTGCCCGCGGTCCGCCGGGCGATCGCCGCCACCCGCAACGGGCGGATCGGCGTCATCGGCACCCAGGCCACCGTCACCAGCGGCGCCTACGACGACGCGTTCGCCGCGGCCCCGCAGGTGTCGGTGATCTCCGCCGCCTGCCCCAGCTTCGTCGACTTCGTCGAACGCGGGATCACCAGCGGCCGGCAGGTGCTGGGCCTGGCGCAGTCCTACCTCGACCCGCTCATGGCGGCCGGCGTCGACACCGTCGTCCTGGGCTGCACGCACTACCCGCTGCTCACCGGGGTGCTGTCGGTGGTGCTCGGTGACGGCGTCACGCTGGTCTCGAGCGCCGAGGAGACCGCCAAGGACGTCTACCGGGTGCTCACCCGCACCGACCTGCTGCGCGACCCCGCCGCGACGCCCCCGCGGCACGCCTTCCTCGCCACCGGCGACCCGGAGCCGTTCGCCCGGCTCGGCCGCCGTTTCCTGGGGCCGGAGGTCGGTGCGGTGCTGGCGGCCGGACGGGCGGGTGCCGCGTGAAGCTGACCGTCGTGGGGTGCTGCGGCAGCGGCCCCGGCCCCGACTCGCCCGCGTCCTGCTACCTCGTGGAGCACGACGGGTTCCGGCTCGTCCTGGACCTGGGCAACGGTGCCTTCGGCGCGCTGCAGCGGGTCGTCGACCCGGGGTCCGTCGATGCGGTGTTCCTCTCGCACCTGCACGCCGACCACTGCCTCGACGTCGCCCCGTTCGTCGTCTGGCACCGCTACTCCGGTCGCGCCCGCGGGCCGCTCGTGCCGCTGTACGCGCCGGTGGGGGCCGAGCGGCGGCTCGCGCTGGCCTACGACGTGGACGGCGACGGCCTGACCGACGTCTTCGACTTCGTCCCCGTCGGTCCCGGCGCGTTGCGCATCGGGCCCTTCGACGTCGAGCTGGCCCGCACGGCCCACCCGGTCGAGACCTACGCCGTCCGGCTCACCGCGGGCGGCCGGTCGCTGGTCTACACCGGCGACACCGGCCCCTGCGACCGGGTGGTCGAGCTGGCGCGCGGCGCCGACGTGCTGCTCGCCGAGGCAGCGCACCCGGACAACGCACCGGAGCAGCCCCCGGGCCTGCACCTCACCGGGCGGCAGGCCGCGCAGCACGCCGCGGCTGCGGGCGTCGGCCGGCTGCTGCTCACCCACATCCCCGCCTGGGTCGACCACATCGGCCAGCTGTTCGCCGCCAGCTCGGTGTTCAGCGAGACCGAGCTGGTCAGCCCCGGCGCGGTGTACGAACTCTGAGCCGGGGCCGCTTGCCGGGTGCCCGGGGAGACGGCACGGTGAGCGGCGTGGACGAGGAACGCGACGGGGTGCCGCTGAGCAGCCTCGACTCGCCGCTCGGTGACGGGCTGGAGGTCACCAAGCGGGCCCTGGTCGACCACCTGGACGCCGTCGCCGACCGGATGGTGCCGCTGCTGGCCGGCCGGCCGCTCTCGGTCGTGCGGGTGCGCCCGGGCCAGGCACCGTTCATGCAGCGGAACGTGAGCAAGGGCGCCCCTGCCTGGGTGCGCACCGTGGCCGTCTGGGCGGAGTCGGCGCACCGCGAGGTGCACCAGGTGCTCTGCGACGACCGGCGCACCCTGCTGTGGCTGGCCAACCAGCGTGCGGTCGAGTTCCACGTGCCCTTCCTCCGGGTCGGGTCGCGCGAGCCCACCGGGCTGGTGCTCGACCTCGACCCGCCCGACGGCGCCGACTTCCCCGCCGTCGTGGCCGTCGCCCGGCTCGCCCGCCGGGTGCTGGAGGAGGTCGGGCTCGCCGGCGCGGTGAAGACCAGTGGCTCCTCGGGGCTGCACGTCGTCGTCCCGGTGCACGGCTCGCCGGTCGAGGACGTCGCCGCGGCCACGCGGGCGCTCGCCCGGCGGACGTCGCAGCTGGACCCCGCCGTCGCGACGACGGCGTTCCTCAAGGAGGAGCGCGAGGGGCGTGTCTTCGTGGACTCCACCCGGTCGGGCACCGGCACGGTCGTCGCCGCCTACAGCCCGCGCGTGCGGCCGGGGCTCCCGGTGTCCGCGCCCGTGGACTGGGCCGACCTGGACGCAGTCCGGCCGGGTGACGTCACTGTCACCTCCTCGGCACCGCTGCCCGACTGGGCGGCCCTGCTGCCGGAGCCGCAGGAGCTCCCGGCCGACCTCGTCGCCGAGGGCCACACGATCCCGGTGGCCCGGGTGCAGGCCATGCACGAGGGGAAGCGGCGGGCCCGTCTCCGGCGGGCCTCCGAGGGAGGGTGACGGGGCGGGTTCCGACGGCGTCGGGGCCCGACCCTCCTGGCCTACGCTGCCACCCGTGACCGGCGCCCCCGAGGAGATCGTGCGCCACGCGGCGCGGACGCTGATGAGCGGCCGCCGACTGGACACCGGCACCCTGGCGGCCGAGCTCGGCATCTCCCGCGCGACGCTGTTCCGCCGGGCCGGCAACCGCGACGCGATCCTCGGCGACGCCCTGGCCTTCCTCGGGCGGCGCACGCTGGCCGCCATCCAGCGCGAGCACGACGCCCGGCCGACCGGGGACGGTCCGGCGACCCGGCTGCGCTCGCTGGCCGTGAGCGAGGACTTCCGCTACGCCCTCAGCACCGCCCTCCCCGTCCGCCGGCTGCTCGACGAGGAACCGGCGACCGCGATCCGGGTGCTCACCGATCCGCAGGGCCGGGTGCAGCCACGGGTGGTCGAGGCCTACACCGAGCTGTTCCAGCGCGACGTCGACGACCACGGGCTCGTGCCGCAGATCCCCGTGCCGTTGCTCGCGCTGGCGGTGGTGCGGCTGGGGGAATCCTTCCTCTACTCCGACGTGCTGGCCGCCCGGGCGCCGGACCTCAAGGCGGCGACGACGGTGCTCGACGCGCTGATCACCAGCGTCCTCGGCATCGAGGGGAGCTGACGGCCGGCTCTCGTGGTCCGGTCACCGGCGCCAGAAGAGGTGGTGGACCACCCCGCTCGGGCTGGGTACCACGTCGCGGTGGTACCGGTCGAGCAGCTCGTCGGGTGAGCTCCAGAGCCGCGTCCCGGAACCCAGCTCCAGCGGTGCCACCGCGACGTGCAGGGTGTCCACGAGGTCGGCGTCCAGGAACTGCCGGACGGTGGTGGCCCCGCCGCCGAGCCTGACGTCGCGGCCCTGCGCCGCCTCCCGTGCCAGTCCGAGGACCGTGGTCGGGTCGCCGTCGACGAAGTGGAACGTGGTGTCCGACAGCGTGAACGACGGCCGCGGGTGGTGGGTCAGGACGAACACGGGGGTGTGGAACGGTGGCTCGGCGCCCCACCACCCCTCCCACTCGTGGTCCTGCCACGGACCGCGCTGGGGGCCGAACTTGTTGCGGCCCATGATCTCGGCGCCGATGCCGTGCGCGAAGTCGCGCGTGAAGTAGTCGTCGAGGCCGCGGCTGCCGCCGGGTCCGGTGCGGTTCGGGAAGCTCGCGGTCGCCACGGCCCAGGCCATCAGCTCCATGGGGTCGGCATGGCCGAACGGCCGCTCCAGGCTCTGCCCCTCGCCGGCACCGAAGCCGTCCCTCGAGACGGTGAAGTTCTGGACTCTCAGCAGCTGGTCCACGGGGCTCCTCCTGGGTGGTCGACGACGGTTGGACCGCCCGAGCCGGGAGAACTCATCGCCGGAGGGGTGCGTCGTCCCCAGGGGGCGTGCCCGTCCACAGACCACCGCGCGGGCGCACCGGCTGTCGGTGGCCGGCCGCAGGCTGTCCGGCATGACGACCGATCCGCAGACGCTCGCCTGGCTCGACCAGGAGGACAGCCGGCTGGCGCAGACGATCCGTGCCCACCGGGTCGCCGTGCAGTACGTGATGCGCGGCGAGGAGTCCGACGAGCCGCCGTTCGGCTACACCGTGGGCCTGTTCGGGGTCGGGCACCCCGAACTGGTCGTGGTGGGTACCGGCCACGAGTCGGCGTGCGGCCTGCTGAACCACGTCGCCGGGCTGGTGCTCGCCGGCCGGGACCTGGTGCCCGGCGAGGTGATCACCCACGGCAGGGCCGAGCCGCTGGTGGTGGAGGAGCTGCCCAATCCCGGAGAGGTGCTGTACACCGCCAACCGCTTCTACCAGCGTCCGGACGAGTTCTCCGTGCCCGCCTACCAGCTCACCTGGGCGCACCGGGACGGCGGCTTCCCCTGGGACCCGGGCTACCCCTGCCCGCCGGAGTGCCAGCCCCGGCCGGGCACGTGGCGCGCCTGACCGGGTCAGTCGAGCCCGAGGTCGCGGCGCAGCTTGGCCACGTGCCCGGTGGCCTTGACGTTGTAGGAGGCGCGCTCCACCCGGCCCTCGGCGTCGATGACGAACGTCGAGCGGATCACGCCGACCACCTCCTTGCCGTACAGCTTCTTCGGGCCGTACGCGCCGTAGGCCTGCATCACCTGCTTGCCGGGGTCCGAGACCAGCGTGATGCGCAGGTCCTCCTTCTCGCGGAAGCGGGCGAGCTTCTCGACCGGGTCGGGGGAGATGCCGATGATCTCCAGCCCCGCCTCGGCGAGGTCGCCGGCCGCCGCCGTGAAGTCGACGGCCTGGGTGGTGCAGCCGGGGGTCAGCGCGGCCGGGTAGCAGTAGACGATCACGCGCCGGCCGCGGTAGGCCGACAACGACACCGGGGTCCCGTCGGCGTCGGGCAGCGTGAAGTCCGGCGCCGGGTCGCCGGGGGCCAGGCGGACGGGGGCGGCGTCGGTCTCGGTCATGCCGCGCATCCTGCCGTGCCCCGAGGAGGAAGTCGCACGCGGGCGTCAGCCGGGCAGGAAGGAGAAGCGCACCTGCCGCTGGTGGTTGTCGGTGTTGGTGTCCACCAGGCAGATGCGCTGCCACGTGCCCAGCATCAACCGGCCCTCCAGCACCGGCACGCTCGCGTGCGGCGGGACGAACGCCGGCAGCACGTGGTCCCGGCCGTGCCCCGGGCTGCCGTGCCGGTGGCGCCACCGGTCGTCGCGGGGCAGCAGCTCCTCGAGCTGGGCCAGGAGGTCGTCGTCGCTGCCCGAGCCGGTCTCCAGGATCGCCAGCCCGGCGGTGGCGTGCGGGACGAAGACGTGCAGCAGGCCGTCGCCCTCCTGCTGCACGAACTCGGCGCAGTCGTCGGTGAGGTCGACGACGACGGGGACGCCGCCGGTCCGGACGGCACGCAGCTCCGATCTCATGACCGGTGATCCTGCCGGAGATCCGGTCGCCCGTCCCCTCCCGCTGGACGTGGTGCCGCGGCGGGCGCGCACTACTGTCGGCACCCGTGACGCAGCCTCGATCCACGCCCCGTGCCGACGGCCGATGGGCCGACCAGCTCCGCCCGGTGACCATCACCCGCAACTGGCTCGACCACGCCGAGGGCTCGGTGCTCGTCGAGTTCGGCCGCACCCGCGTGCTCTGCGCGGCGAGCGTCACCGAGGGCGTGCCGCGGTGGCGCAAGGGCTCGGGCCTGGGCTGGGTGACCGCCGAGTACTCGATGCTGCCGCGCGCGACGCACACCCGCAGCGACCGCGAATCGGTCCGGGGCAAGATCGGCGGCCGCACGCACGAGATCAGCCGGCTGATCGGCCGCTCGCTGCGCGCCTCGATCGACCTGGGGGCGCTGGGGGAGAACAGCATCGCCATCGACTGCGACGTCCTCCAGGCCGACGGCGGCACCCGGACCGCGGCCATCACCGGTGCCTACGTCGCGCTGGCCGACGCCGTCTCGTGGCTCGGCGAGCGCGGGAAGCTGGCGAAGAACGAGCCGCTGGCGCAGTCGGTCGCCGCGGTCAGCGTCGGCGTCATCGACGGCGAGCCGCGGCTGGACCTCGCCTACGAGGAAGACGTGCGCGCCGGCACCGACATGAACGTGGTCTGCACCGGGGACGGCGGTTTCGTCGAGGTGCAGGGCACCGCGGAGGGCGCGGTCTTCGACCGGCCGACCCTCGACGCGCTGCTCGACCTGGCGGTCGCCGGCTGCGCCGAGCTCACCCGCCTGCAGGCCGAGGCGCTGTCGCGGGAGCCGGTCGGCCGATGAGCACCCGCCTGCTGCTGGCCACCCGCAACGCCGGCAAGCTCGCCGAGCTGCAGCGGCTCCTGGAGTCCGCGGTGCCCGGTGTCGAGGTCGTCGGCCTGCGCGACGTCGAGGAGTACCCCGAGGCGCCGGAGACCGGTGCGACCTTCGCCGACAATGCGCTGCTGAAGGCACGCGAGGCGGTGCGTTACACCGGCCTGCCCGCGGTGGCCGACGACTCCGGGCTCGTGGTCGACGCGCTCAACGGCATGCCCGGGATGCTGTCGGCGCGCTGGTCGGGCCGGCACGGCGACGACGACGCCAACACCGCGCTGCTGCTCGGCCAGCTCGCCGACGTGCCCGACGAGCGGCGGGGTGCGGCGTTCGTCTGCGCCGCCGCGCTGGTCACCCCCGACGGCACCGAGCGGGTGCTGGAGCGGGAGTGGCGCGGGCAGGTGATGCGCGAGAAGCGGGGCACCAACGGCTTCGGCTACGACCCGGTCTTCGTCCCGGACGGTCTGGAGGTGACCTCCGCGGAGCTGGAACCGGCGGAGAAGGACGCCCGCAGCCACCGGGGCCAGGCGTTCGCGGCGCTGGTGCCGGTCCTGGCCGAGGTGCTGACGCCGCGGTGAGCCCCTCGTCCGGTCAGTCCCGGCGCAGCGAGAAGCCCAGCCAGGCCAGGGAGTCCTGCTCCTCGGGCTCGACGTGCCGGCCGGGGCGCGCCGGCTGCTCGCCGTCGCCGACCGGGACGGGGGCGTCCGCCTCCCGGGCGCGGTGCCGGCCGCGGGCGGGCACGGCGGCGGTGGGGTGGACGACGGCGGCGCGCACCAGGGCGGCCGGGAGCCAGGTCGCGGTCGAGGTGGCGCTGGAGGTCATGACCACCCATCGGCTGCCGATCCGCCGCGGCGCAGGGGTGGGATCCCCGCGCCACCCGGCCGGGTGACCGACCGGGGCTGACCGGTGCGTGACCTTCCACCGGGCGGGGCATCCCGGGGCGATGCAGGTCTTCGTGGACGCCGCCCGGACGCTGTGGTTCGCCGACGGCACCCCGGTGACCGCGGCCTCGGGCGTGGCCCCGCTCGGGGACGGCTGGCTGGTCGTGCAGGACGACTCGACGGTCGCCGCCTGGCGCCGGCCGGACGAGGTGGTGGCGGTCGAGGTGCTCCCGCCCGTCGAGGGGCTGCGCACGTTCCGGGAGGCCGAGGGCACCAAGCACCTCAAGCCCGACCTGGAGGTGGCCTGCCCGGCGGAGGTGGACGGGGAACCGGCGGTGCTCCTCCTGGGGTCGGGCTCCTCGCCCCGGCGCATGCGCGGGGTGCTGGTGCGGCTCGAGGACGGGCGGCCGGTGGTGCGCTCGGCGCAGCTCGGCCCGGTGTACCGGCGGGTGGCCGAGTTGCTGGAACTGCCGATGGACCACGTGAACCTGGAGGGGGCGAGCCGCCACGGCGACGTGGTGCGGTGGTTCAACCGGGGGAACCTGATGGCCGGCGTCCGCTCGGCGAGCGTCGACGTGCCGCTGCAGGACCTCGTCGCCGCCGTCCTGGGCCGGGCGGACCCCGCCGCCGTCCGGGTGGACCGGCCCCGGCGGTACGAGCTGGGGAAGGTCGAGGGCGTGGGCCTCGCGATCACCGACGCGGTCGCCCTGCCCGACGGCCGGGTGCTGCTGAGCGCGGCCGCCGAGGACACCCCGAACGCCGTGGACGACGGTCCCGTGGTCGCGACCGCGATCGCGCTGCTGGACGGCGACACCGTGCAGGCGGTCGCGCCCATCCCTGAGGTGGACGGTCACGTGCACAAGGTGGAGGGTCTGGCGCTCTGCGGGGTCGACGGCGACACGGTGCACCTGCTGGCCGTCGTGGACGACGACGACCCGGACACCCCGTCGGCCGAGCTGGAGCTGCGCGTCGTCCTGGGCTGACCGCCGCGGTCAGCCGGCCCCGTGGAGCAGTTCGGCCCTGCGCTCGAGCCGCCGGGGGGCGACGAGGACGAGCACGGCCAGCGCCGCAGCCACCGCGACCCCGACCCACCACCAGGGGGACTGCGCGACCGCGAGGAAGCCGGTGACCAGGGCCAGGACGGCGGGGAGCGCGAGCGCGCGGGTCCGCGTCGCGTAGATGGTGAGCAGGCGGTCCTCCACGAGGTGCAGCGCGGCCTCCCGCAGGGCGTCGTCCTCCGGCACCGGGCCCCGGCGGGCCGCCCGTTCCACCGCGGCGCGCTGGTGCTCGGGTACCTCCTCGACGGCCGCCATCGAGTCACGGATGGTGGTCGCGGTGACGAAGCCGAGGACGGGAGCGCAGACGACCATCACGCCGACGCCCATGAGCACGGCCGCCGTCCAGCTGCGGTCGCCCGCCAGCCTGAAGACGAGCACGGAGAACGGCGCGAGGAGCGCCCCCATCACGATGCCGACCTGCCACCAGGGCGCTCGGAGCAACCACGCGTTCACCGGGGAAGCCTGCGGGGTCGCGCCCGGGCGCCGCGCTCCCCGTCACCCGGTCGGGGGACGCCGCACGGTCCCGGCTCGGGCGAGTGCGGGAGGGGGGAGTCGAACCCCCACGCCCGAAGGCACCAGATCCTAAGTCTGGCGTGGCTGCCGTTACACCACTCCCGCGTGGCCCCGGAGTCTAGGAGCACCCGGGCGGGTGGCCGCGGAGGACCGTCGCCGCGCTGACCTGCGGCACGTCTGGCAGGCTGTCGCCGTGCCCCGCGACCCACGACAGATCCAGCTCGAGATCGATGCGGCCCGCGAGTCGCTGGCCGCCACCCTGGACCAGATCGCCTACCGGAGCAGCCCGACCCGCCTGAAGGCGCAGGGCCGGGACGCCGTCCAGCGCTTCCTGGGGACCCCGGCGGGCCAGGCCACGGTCGGCGCCGTCGGCCTGCTGGTGACCCTGGTCGTCGTCCGGAAGGTCCGGCACCGCCGCAAGGACGAGGTCCAGGTGCTCGGCCGCCGCATGGTCGTGGTCGACAAGGGCCACCGCACGCGCTGATCCGGTGCGTCGCGACCCGGTCGGCCCGGGCCAGGAGTCGGTCTGGGACTACCCGCGCCCGCCGTCGGCGCGGGTGAGCGACCGCCACGTCGTCGTCGAGGTGGCCGGGCGGGTGCTCGCCGACACCCGGCGGGCGGTGCGGGTCTGCGAGACCAGCCACCCGCCGGTGTACTACGTCCCGCGCGAGGACGTCGCCGTCGATCTGCTGGAGCGGGCGCCGGGCCGCTCGGTGTGCGAGTGGAAGGGCGCGGCGACCTGCTGGGACGCCGTCGTCGACGGCCGGCGGACCGCCGAGATCGGGTGGTCCTACGAGGACCCCGCCCCCGGCTACGAGCGCCTGCGCTCGGCGATCGCCTTCTACCCCGGCAGGGTCGACCGGGCGCTGGTCGACGGCGAGCAGGCGCGGTCGCAGCCCGGCGGCTTCTACGGCGGGTGGATCACCGACGAGATCGCCGGGCCCGTCAAGGGCGGGCCCGGCTCCCTCGGCTGGTGAGCGGCCTCAGGCCTGGCTGCGCACCAAGGGCATGACGACGGTCTGCAGCACCTCGTCGGCGTAGGCCTCGTCGACCGGGAGACCGGTGAGGAGCCAGCGCTGCACGATCAGCGCGCTGATGCTCTCGGCGGCGACCGAGTGGCGAAAGGCCGGGCCGATCTCCCCGCGCGCCTCGGCCTTGTCCCACATCTGCTCGAAGGTGTGGTTCCACACCGTGAGTGGGCCGTTCCGGAACGCCTCGGCCAGGGCCGGATGCCGGGGCATGGTCGACAGCAGGGACAGGGTGGCCGCGCCGGTCGGGCCGTTCACCACGCCGACGAACCTGTGCATGATCTGCCGCAGGTCCCCCTCGAGGGAGCCGGTGTCCGGGCTGTGCACCTCGTCGCGGTTGAGGTCGGCGATGGTGTCGACGACCAGGTCCTGCTTGGTGCGCCAGCGGCGGTAGATCGTGGCCTTGCCGACGCCGGCCTCCGCGGCGACCGCGTCCATGGTCAGCGCGCCGTAACCCACGTCGGCGAGCAGCCGGAGGATCGCGGCGCGGATCACGCCGTCCCGGCTGGGGTCGCGCGGGCGGCCGCCGCGACTCGGACGGGCGGCTTCTGCGGTGGGGAGAGCGGCCATGGGCAAACCTTAGACATTCAAGTTGTGAAAGTGCTGGAAGTCCTCTGTGAGTACCCCGGAAGAGCGTTCCGATACCGCCGCGCGCCTGTCCCGCACACCCCGACCGGTGGGTCACCCTGTCGTCGTGGGAACCATCTGCGGCGGGGTCTGCGGGTGCCGCCAGAACTGGGAGGTACCCGGCCGGGCCGGTCGCGCGCTGCTGGCCACCTCGATCGGGCACGTGCTGCCGCACGTGGCCCGCACCGCGAAGGCGCTGGGCCTCACCGTGCACTCGGCGCCCCAGGTGGTCGACGTCGTCGACGACCGGGGCGGCCGGGGCCTGGAGCGGCTGTTCCAGAAGCTGGCCCGGGAACTGACCGGCGCGGAGACCGAGGCCGTGCGGGTGGCCACCGACCCGCCGGACGACGGCGCCGCGCTCACCGCCCGGCTGCTCACCGCGCCCACGCTCGCCGTCGAGCTCGCCCGGCGCGGGGTGACCGTGGAGGTCGGCGTCCTCGCCGAGGCGGAGTTCTGGTCGGTCTACCAGCCGATCGTCTCGCTGGCCGACCGCTCGGTCGTCGCGCACGAGGCGCTGCTGCGCGGGCTGGTCGACGGCCGGGAGGTCGGGGGTGGGGACCTGTTCTTCGTCGCCGAGTCCGCCGGCTGGCTGCACCGGCTGGACCGCATCGGCCGGGAGTCCGCCATCGCCGGCGCGGTGCCGTGGCTGGGCGCGGACGACCTGTTCGTCAACTTCAACCCGACCTCCATCTACCGGCCGCAGGTCTGCCTGGCCAGCACCGAGCGGGTCGCGCACGACGCCGGCGTCGACCCGTCCCAGCTGGTCTTCGAGGTGGTGGAGTCCCACGCGATCGCCGACCGCGGGCACCTGGTGTCGGTGCTCGAGCACTACCGATCGCTGGGCTGGCGGGTCGCGCTCGACGACGTCGGCGCCGGCTGGCCCAGCCTGTCGCTGCTGGCCGCGGTCCGGCCCGAGGTGGTCAAGCTGGACAAGGGGCTGGTGCAGGAGCTGCCCGACGACGGCGCCCGCACGGTGCTGAAGGCGGTGACCGACCTGGCCCACCAGCTGGGGGCGGTCGTCGTGGCCGAGGGGATCGAGACCGAGCAGCTGGCCGAGGAGGTCACTGCGTTGGGCGCCGACATGGGCCAGGGGTGGTTGTTCGGCCGGCCGGTGCGCCCCGAGCCCCCGGCGGCGGAGCGCGAGGGGCGCTGGCAGCCGGTGGAGCGCACCCGCTGAGGCAGGCGCAGCCCAGCGCCCAGCCGCTGAGCACGGGGCGGCCGTGCTCGTGCCCCAGGACGCCGTAGCGGCCGGCGGGCAACGCGAACAGCGCCCCGGCCTCGGGAGCCAGCCCGAGCCACCGGGCCGTCAGCACGCGCAGCACGTGGCCGTGGGCGACGAGCGCGACGTCGCCGTCGGGGAGCCGGGCGCGCACCCGGTCGAGCACCCGGTCGACGCGCGCACCGACGTCGGCCAGCGACTCACCGGGGACCTCGGCATCCACCGTGCCGTCCCGCCAGATGGACCACTCCCGGCCCAGCTCCTCGCTGATCTCGGCGGTCGTGCGGCCCTCGTAGCCCCCGTAGCCGAGCTCGACCAGGTCCCGGTCGACGGCCGTGGGGGTGATGCCGGCGAGCTCCGCGGTGCGCCGCGCCCGCTGCAGCGGGCTGACCCGCACCTCGGCGAACTCCCGGCGACCCAGCGCCTCGCGCAGCCCGCGAGCCTGCTCCTCGCCCTCGGGCAGCAGCGGCAGGTCGGTGGCGCCGGTGTGCTGGCCGGTGCGGCTCCACTCGGTCTGCCCGTGCCGCAGCACGACCACCTCGCCCGTCCGCCCGCCGCCGTTGCCGCCCACGCAACCCATCGAACACGCCGACGCGGGAACACGCGCGCCCGCCGACGCGCTGGCCAGGGCCATGACGACTGCTGAACTGAGCGACACCTTCTCCATCGGCGGCGACCTCCCCGTGCACCGCCTCGGCTACGGCGCCATGCAGCTGCCCGGCCCCGGTGTCTGGGGCGAGCCGGCCGACCGCGCCGCCGCCGTCCGCGTCGTGCAGGCCGCCGTCGAGCAGGGCGTCGACTTCATCGACACCGCCGACTCCTACGGCCCCGAGATCAGCGAGCAGATCATCGCCGAGGCGCTGCACCCGTACCCGGAGGACCTCGTCATCGCGACCAAGGCCGGGCTCACGCGGCAGGGCCCGGACGTCTGGACTCCGGTCGGGCGCCCCGCCTACCTCAAGCAGCAGGTCGAGCTCTCGCTGCGGCACCTGAAGGTCGAGCGCATCGACCTCATCCAGCTGCACCGGATCGACTCCGAGGTGCCGCTGGCCGACCAGCTGGGTGCCTTCGTGGAGCTCAAGGAGCAGGGCAAGGTGCGGCACATCGGCGTCTCGGAGGTGTCGGTGGAGGAGCTGCAGGCCGCCCGTGAGATCACCGAGATCGTCAGCGTGCAGAACCTCTACAACCTGACCACCCGGCAGAGCCAGGACGTCCTGGACTTCGCCACCGAGCGCGGCATCGCCTTCATCCCGTGGTTCCCGATCGCGACCGGGAACCTGGCCGCCCCGGACAGCCCGGTGGCCGACATCGCCCGCGAGCTGGACGCCACCCCCTCGCAGGTGGCGCTGGCGTGGCTGCTGCAGAAGTCGCCGGTGATGCTGCCGATCCCGGGCACCAAGTCGGTCGACCACCTGACCGAGAACCTGGGTGCGGCGCGGCTGACGCTCTCGGCCGAGGACATGGCCCGCCTGGACGCGCTGGCCTGACGAGGGACTTCGGCGCCGTTGGGCACGGTCGCGGAGGCATAGGAAGCTTCACCTGCGTCGAGCAGCCCCCGGACGCCGGTAGAGCTTCCTATGCCCCAAGGGCGACGGGCGCTCCGGACCCCGGCTCGACGGCCGGGTGCGGCACGCGTCACCATGGGCTGCGTGGACGCCGAGGACTTCCGCCAGGTCAAGGACGCCGTTCGCCAGCTGATCCGCGAATCGGTGCTGCCCCGCGAGGAGCAGATCGAGGAGGAGGACCGCATCCCCGACGACCTGCGCGCGCAGGCCGCCGAGATGGGGCTCTTCGGCTACGCGCTGCCCGAGGACTACGGCGGGCTGGGCGTCACCATGAGCGAGGACGTCGAGCTGGCCATGGAGTTCGGCTACACGACGCCGGCCTTCCGCTCGCTGTTCGGCACCAACAACGGCATCTCCGGCCAGGTGATCGCCAAGTTCGGGAACGAGGAGCAGAAGAAGAAGTACCTGCCACGCCTCTCCGCGGGCGAGCTGATCGGCTCCTTCGCGCTCACCGAGGCCGAGGCCGGCTCCGATCCTTCCGCGCTGCGCACCAGCGCCCGCCGGGACGGCGACGAATGGGTGATCAACGGCAGCAAGCGCTACATCACCAACGCACCGATCGCCGACCTGTTCGTCGTCTTCGCCCGGACCGACCCCGAGCAGAAGGGCGGCCGCGGCATCTCCAGCTTCGTGGTGGAGACGACGACGCCGGGTGTCACCGTCGGCCCCCGCGACAAGAAGATGGGCCAGGCCGGCGCCTGGACCTCCGAGGTGTACTTCGACGACGTGCGGGTGCCCGCCGAGGCCCTGATCGGCGAGGAGGGGCGGGGCTACTCGAAGGCGCTCACCGTGCTCTCCCGCGGCAGGCTGCACATCGCGGCGCTCTGCGTCGGCATGGCGCAGCGGGTGCTCGACGAGTCGGTCGCCTATGCCGCCACCGCCAAGCAGGGCGGGGCCCCGATCGGCCGCTTCCAGCTGGTGCAGGCGATGCTCGCCGACATGCACGCCGAGCTGCTCGCCGGCCGGAGCATGGTGCGCGACGTCGCGGCCCGCTACGACTCCGGCGAGGACACCTCCGTCGGCCCGTCGTCGGCCAAGCTGTTCTGCACCGAGATGGTCGGGCGCGCCGTCGACAAGGCCGTGCAGGTGCACGGCGGCATGGGATACCTGCGGACGACGCCGGTGGAGCGCTTCTACCGCGACGCCCGCCTGTTCCGGCTCTACGAGGGCACCAGCGAGGTGCAGCGGGTCATCGTCGGTGGCGCGCTGCTGCGCGAGGCCGGCATGCCCCGTGCCTGAGCTGACCCCCGAGGAGCGGGAGGTCCGCCGGGAGGCGGTCGGCGAACTCGGCGCGGCGCTGCGCGAGCTCGTCGACGCCGCCGTCCGCACCGAGGTGCCGCTCGACCGGCTGGCCGGGGCGGCCAGCGCGGCGCGGGAGCTGACCGCGCTGCTCTCGGCCGACCTGCGCGAGGTGCACGAGATCGCCTCGGTGGACGACCCGGACAGCGGGCAGCGCTGGTACAGCCCGGTGTACGGGCCGGGCAGCCCGGTCGCCCCGCCGATGGTGGTCGACGACTTCCCGGACGAGGGCCGGTGCGTCGGCCACGTGACCGTCGCCAAGTCGCTGGAGGGGCCGCCGGGTCTGGTGCACGGCGGGGTCGTGGCCACGCTGCTGGACCACGTGCTCGCGCGCTCGGCGCGCGGGGCCGGGCACGGCGGCCTCACCGCGACGCTGACGGTCACCTACCGGCGGCCGGTGCACCTGGGCATCCCGCTCGTGGTGACCGGCCGGCTGGTCTCCGCCGAGGGACGGCGCGCCACCGCCACCGCCCGGCTGGTCGCCGCGGACGACCCGGGCACCACGCTCGCCGAGGGCGAGGCGCTGCTGGTCGCCCTCCGGGCCGAGCGGGCGTCGGAGGTCTTCGCGCGCACCGGCCGGAACGTCGGCGCCTGGACCAGTCGCAGCTGAAACCGGTTCGGGAACCGCTCGGTACCCGGTAGCGTCCGCCCTCCACCCAGGCACCAGGAGGGCCCGTGCGACGCACCCAGGTCAGCTACAGCGGCTCCTACCAGCCGCTCACCGCGCCGTCCGCCGCGGCGCCCGACGAACTGCGACCGGAGCTGGCCGACGTCGGCCGGCTGGCCCGCCGCGGCGTGCGGGCGCTGGTGGGCGCGGCGCGGGCGGGGGAGCGGCCGCAGCTGTCCCAGGTGCTGGCCGCGCACCTCGGGAACGCCGCCGAGGGGCTGGACGTGGTCGAGGAGACCTGGCCGGGCTACGAGCACGTCAACGTCCAGGCCGGCGTCGACGCCTGGCTGGGCCGGCCGGGGCGGCGGCACGAGCTGGTCGGCGTCGCCGGCTTCCAGCACATGCACTTCGGGCTCGGCGACCTGCTGGGGTCGGCGGGGGAGCACCCGCACGGCCCGCGGCCCGGGAACCCGGCCACGGTCAACCTCGCCTGCGGCCCCGACGGCGAGGTGCGGGCCTGCCAGCGCTGCGCGATCTACCTGGTCACCGAGCCGGACGGGGGCCGCGCCGCGCTGCTGCTGCGCGGCGCGTCGCCGGAGATGGGCATGACGCAGGTGTCGGTGCAGCTGGTCGGCACCGACCTGGCCGGCGTGGCCGGGGCCGCGGCCGAGATCCGCGCCGCCAGCGTCGAGCACAACGTCTTCCGCGGCCAGGTGCTCTCCTTCGGGCAGGAGGTGTTCGGGCACGGGCAGACGCTCCTGCAGTTCCACCGCCGTCCGCAGCTGCGGGCCGACCAGCTGGTCCTCGCACCGGCCACCCTCGCCGAGATCCAGCGACAGGTGGTCGACGTCGCCCGGCACAAGGAGCGGTTGCTCGCCGCCGGGCAGCACCTCAAGCGCGGGGTGCTGCTCTACGGCCCGCCAGGTGTGGGCAAGACCCACACCGTCCGGTACCTGGTGAGCAGCCTGCACGGCACCACGGTCATCCAGCTCACCGGCAACGCCCTGCACCTCATCGCCGAGGCGTGCTCGGTGGCGCGGGCGCTGCAGCCGGCGATGCTCGTGGTGGAGGACGTCGACCTCATCGCCGAGGACCGCGGCATGCACCCCGGCCAGCACCCGCTGCTGTTCCAGCTGCTCAACGAGATGGACGGGCTCGCCGAGGACGCCGACGTCGTCTTCGTGCTGACCACCAACCGGGCCGACCTGCTGGAGCCGGCGCTCGCCGCCCGCCCGGGCCGGGTGGACCAGGCGGTGGCGCTGGACCTGCCCGATGCCGTGGCACGGCGGGCGCTGTTCGAGCTCTACCGCGGCGAGCTGGAGGTGGACACCAGCGGCCTGGACGACGTGCTCGCCCGCACCGAGGGCGTGACGGCGTCCTTCCTGAAGGAGCTGCTCCGACGGGCTGCGCTGGTCGCCGCGTCACGGAGCCCGGACGGCGGCGCGCTCGCGGTGTCGGCCGGCGACCTGACCGCGGCGCTGGACGAGCTGCTCGACACCCGCAACGCGATGACCCGCACCCTGCTGGGCAGCGTCCCCGGCTGAGTCAGTCGGCCCGAGGGCCGGGCGCGTTGGCCGGGTCGCCGGCGGGGTCCATCGCCGGGCCACCCGCCGGGCGCAGCAGTGCTCCCGCCCCGCCCGCACCGCTGCCGAGCGCGGCGACGAACTGCCGGAGCACGTCGTCCCCGGTGTGGAACGGGGCCCAGTCGAGCAGCTTGCGCGCCCGGGCGGTGTCCAGCGCGGGCACCTGCGTGCCGATGTCGAGCCACCCGGGCTCGGTGGGCACCAGGTGCGCGGCGAAGGCGGCGTGCAGCCCGGCGCGCAGTGCGACCGCCGGGGTGGGCACCCGCCGCGAGCCGAGGGCCTTCGCCAGCGCGTCGGCGTCCATCAGCGGCTCGGCCGCCAGGTTGAACGGGCCCGGCGCGCGGCGGTCGAGCATCCGCGTGATCGCGTCGGCGACGTCGTCGGCGTGCACGAAGGCGATCGCCAGCGCGGGCAGCGGCAGCGGCAGCAGCCGGGCGACCGCGCCGGGCAGCATGCGCGCGGCGCCGAACAGCAGCGGGCCCAGGAAGTAGCGGCCGATCTCGCTGCCGGCCTGCGGCTGCAGCACCAGGGTGGGCCGGACGACGGTGAGCGTGGTGTCCCGGTGGCGGCCGAACACGTCGCGGACCACGCTCTCGGCCCGCGACTTGTCGCGGCTGTACTGCGCGCTCGGGATGCCGGTGGTCGGCCAGTCCTCCGTCACCCGGAGCCCGCGCGCGCCACCGGCGTAGGCGCCGATGGAGCTCATGTGCACGAACTGGTCGACGCCGGCGGCGGCCGCGGCGCGGGCCACCCGCCGGGTGCCCCCGACGTTCACCTCGCGGAGCCGCTCGGGCTGCCGGCCCGGCTGCAGCGCCCAGGCCAGGTGGACGACGGCGTCGGCGCCGTCGACGAACTCGGCGATCTCCCGCTCGCTCGCGGCCTCGCCCAGGTCGGCCAGGTGCCAGCGGACGCCGTCGTAGGGCGCGGTCGACGGCGGGCGCCGGCGGGCCAGCCCGCGGACCTCGGCGACGCCGGCCGACGGGTCGGTCAGCCGGCGCAGGAGGGCGGTGCCGACGTTGCCGCTGGCACCGGTGACGGCGATCGTGCGGCCGCGCAGCTGGCCGGGGGAGAGGTTCGGCATGACCTGCCGCTACCCGCCCGTCCTCCGGCCAACCGGCACGGTGCGGGTCAGCCCCGCAGCCCCGACGGCGTCACCCCGCGCGCGGTGTCCGCGTCGAGCGACCGCCCCCGCAGCTCGGGCAGCGCCAGAGCGGCGAGCGAGGCGACCAGGAAGAAGGCGGCGAACGTGGCGAAGACCAGGCCGGTGCCCCCGGCGTCGACCAGCAGCGGCACGCACAGCGGGGCGGCGATGGACGCGAGCCGGCCGAACCCGGCCGCGGCGCCGGCGCCGGTGGCCCGCAGGGCCGTCGGGTAGATCTCCGGCGTCACCGCGTAGAGCGCGCCCCAGGCGCCGAGGTTGAAGAACGACAGCACCATGCCGGTGAGCAGCACCGCGGTGTCGGCGTCGGCGGCCGCGAAGAGCCCGGCTCCCAGAGCCGAGCCGAGGAGGAACGTCGCCAGGGTGGGGCGCCGCCCCCACTTCTCGATCAGGTAGGCCGCCACCGCGTACCCGGGCAGCTGGGCGAGCGTGATGTACAGCGTGTACTCGAAGGACTTGACCAGCGAGAAGCCGTCGTTGAACAGCAGCGTCGGCAGCCAGATGAAGGCGCCGTAGTAGGCGAAGTTGATGCTGAACCAGACGATCCAGAGGGCGGCGGTCCGCCGGGCGGCGCCACCGGTCCACAGCGCCCGGGCGCCCGGCGGGGCCGTGGGCGGGGCCGGCGCGGGGGACGGCACGGGAGCGACATCGGCGGCCCGCTCGAAGCGGCGCACCGTGGCCTCGGCCTCGTCGGTGCGCCCGCGCAGCTCGAGGAAGCGCACCGACTCGGGCAGCCCCCGGCGCACGACCACCGCGTACAGCGCCGGCACCGCGCCCAGGGCCAGCGCCCAGCGCCACCCGTCGTCGCCGGCGGGCACCACGAAGTAGCCGATCAGCGCGGCCAGCGTCCAGCCGACCGCCCAGAACGCCTCGAGCAGCACCACCACCCGGCCGCGCACCCGCGCGGGGGCGAACTCGCTGACCAGCGTGGAGGCGACCGGCAGCTCGGCACCCAGCCCGAGGCCGATGAGGAAGCGGAAGACCAGCAGCGCGCCCACCGACCACGACAGCGCCGCCGCACCGGTCGCCAGCCCGAACACCAGCAGGGTCAGCGCGAACACCTGGCGGCGGCCGAACCGGTCGGCGAGCAGCCCGCCGAGCGTGGCGCCCAGCGCCATGCCGACGAAACCGATCGACCCGATCCACGACACCTCGCCGTTCGACAGCCCCCACTGCGCGACCAGCGCCGTCATCACGAACGAGATGAGCCCGACGTCCATCGCGTCCAGCGCCCATCCGATGCCCGAGCCCACGACCAGCCGGTGGTGCTCCCGGTTGACGGGCAGCCGGTCGAGCCGCTCGGCGCGGGTCAGCGGCGACGTCGTCTCGTTCATGCCGTGCAGTCTCGCAACACCCGGGCTCAGCCGCGGACGTGGGCGGTGACCAGATCGGCGGTCCGCTCCGCGGCGAGCTCCGGGATCCAGTGCGTCACGTCGTCGAGGACGTCGAGCCGGTAGGGCGCGTCGACGAAGCGGGCGGTGTCCTCGGTCGCGGCCCGGCCGAGGAAGGCGTCGCCGGTGCTCCACACGTGCAGGGTGGGCACCCGCACCTTCCCGACCGGGTCGCGCCCGCTCCAGGGCAGGGCGCGGTACCAGTTGATGGCCGCCGTCAGCGCCGCCGGCTCGCGCATCCGCCGGACGTAGCGGTCGACGGCGTCGTCGGGCAGCCCGCCGTGCCGCAGCACCCGGCGCAGCACGGCGCCGTCCCCGGCGAGCAGCAGCCGCTCGGGCAGCAGCGGCAGCTGGAAGAGCCCCACGTAGTACGAGCGCAGCGCCTGGTCGCTGGTCCCCATGGCGCGGGCCATGGCCCCCGGGTGCGGCACGGAGAGGGCGGTGAGCGTGCGGACGCGCTCCGGGTGCCAGGCGCCGAGCGCCCAGCCGACGATGCCGCCCCAGTCGTGCCCGACCACGTGCGCGGACTCCAGCCCGGCGGCGTCCAGCAGGGCGAGGACGTCGTCCGCCGTCTCGCGCAGCCGGTAGGGCGCGCGGCCGCGCGGGCGGGCCGCGGGGGAGTAGCCCCGCTGGTCCGGCGCCAGCGTGCGGAGGCCGTGCTGGTGCAGGGCCGGGGCGACCCGGTCCCAGGCGGTGGAGTCCTGGGGGAAGCCGTGCAGGAGGACGACGGGGTCGCCGTCGGCCGGCCCGGCGTCCCGGACGTCGAAGGTGAGGCCGTTCCGCCGGAAGCTGTCCACCACGGAACTGTGCCCCGTGCACCAGCGGTCCGCACGGGGGACGCCCGGGACGGGCGGCTCCGCGACCGATCGGGGACGATGACCCGGTGACCGCCTCACCTCTCGAGCTCATCGTGCTGGTAGACGAGGACGGGCAGGCGATCGGCACCATGCCCAAGCCGGAGGTGCACCACGGCGAGACGCCGCTGCACCGCGCGTTCTCGGCCTACCTCTTCGCCGACGACGGCCGGCTGCTGGTCACCCGCCGGGCCGAGGACAAGGCGACCTTCCCCGGCATGTGGACCAACACCGTCTGCGGCCACCCGGGCCCCGGTGAGGACGACGGCGAGGCGATCGCCCGCCGCGCCGGCTTCGAGCTGGGGCTCGGCGTCTCCGACGTCCGCCCCGCGCTGCCGGGCTACCGCTACCGCGCGGAGTTCCGCGGGATCGTGGAGAACGAGGTGTGCCCGGTCTACGTCGGGCGCTTCACCGGCTCGCCCGCGCCCGAGCCCACCGAGGTGGGTGACTGGGAGCTGCTGGACTGGGCCGCGTTCCGCCGCCGGCAGGAGACCGAGGGCGACGCCTGGTCGCCGTGGTGCCGGGAGCAGACGCGGCTGATCGAGGAAGCCGGCCTGCACCGCCGCTGACCACTCCCCGTCACGGCACGCGGGCCGCCGGGTGCACCGCCGCGAGGTCCGGCGCGCCGTCGACCGGCCTCCGCGGTGTGGTGCGCGGCCCTGGCTAGCGTGCCGGGCATGGACCGTCGACGGTTCCTGCTCGCCCTCGCCGCCGGGGTGGCGGGCACGGCGGTGGCACGCGGCGCGGCCGGGCTCGGCGAGCCCGCGGCCGCGCTGGGTGAACCCGCGGCGGCGCCCCCGCCCGGACCGGCCGGGAACCCCGCCGGGCGCTGGAAGCAGGTGCACCGCGGTGTCCCCGGGGTGGAGCCGCAGGCGCCGCCCACCGGCGTGGTCGACGCGTTGCCGGGGGAGGGGAACCTGCTCGCGCTCACCATCGACGACGGCACCAGCGTCGAGGTGGTCGCGGCGTTCGCGCGGTTCGCCGCCGACAGCGGCACCCGCATGACCTTCTTCCCGAACGGCCGGTACCGCGCCTGGGAGGAGAACGCCGCGCTGCTGCGCCCGCTCGTCGACTCCGGGCAGGTGGCCCTGGGCAACCACACCTGGTCCCACCCCGACCTCACCACGCTCGGCGACCGGGAGGTGGCCGAGGAGATCCGGCGCAACCGCGACTTCCTGCGCGCCACCTTCGGGGTGGCGGACAGCCCCTTCTTCCGCCCGCCCTTCGGTGCCCACGACGAGCGCACCGACCGGATCGCCGCCGACCTCGGGCACCCGACCACCGTCATGTGGAACGGCACCTTCGAGGACTACCGGGTGCTCACCGCCGAGGAGCTCGTGGCCGCGGCCCGGCGCTGGTTCAGCGCCCGGACGATCGTCGTCGGCCACGCCAACCACCCCACCGTCACCACCGTGTACGGGCAGCTCCTGGAGCTGATCGCCGAGCGCGGCCTGCGCACGGTGACCCTCGCCGACGTCTGGTCCGACCGGCGGTAGCGGCCCGACCTGCGGCCCCGGCGGCTTTCGGCGAGGCTGTGCGCGACGGACACGCACGGACGACGGAGGAGCAGCTGTGGAGGCGTCGCTGAAGGGCCGGGTCGCACTCGTGACGGGCGGGGCCAGCGGGCTCGGCCGGGCCACCGCGCTCGCTCTGGCCGAGGGCGGGGCCCACGTGGCGATCGCCGACATCGACGCGGCGGGCAGCGAGGAGACCCTGTCCCGGGTGACCGCCGCGGGTGGTTCCGCAGAGGTCGCCGCCCTCGACGTGACCCGGGACGAGAGCCGGCGCGCCGTCGTCGCCGACCTGTTCGACCGGCACGGCGACGCGTTCGACGTGCTGGTCAACGTCGCCGGCATCGACCGGCCCGGCTACATCACCGACATCGACCTCGCCGACTACCAGCGGGTGCAGGCGGTGAACTGCGAGGGGCCGGTCTTCCTCACCAGCGAGTTCATGAAGCGGGTGCAGCACCTGCCGGAGGGGCGCACCGCCGACGTCGTGCACGTCGTCTCGCTGTCGGCGATCACCTCGGGCAGCGGGGCGATCGCCTACAACGGCTCCAAGGCCGGCTTCCTCAACGCGACCCGGTGCATCCAGCGCGAACTGCGGGAGAAGGCGGTGCGGCTCGACGACGGCAGCGAGCGGCCGTTCCCGTGCCGGGTGCAGAGCGTCATCCCCGCCGCCATGGACACCCCGATGATGGAGCAGTGGGGGATCCCGGGGCACCTGATGATGCCGCCATCGGCGGTCGCCGAGGCGATCCGCACGCTGCTGCTCCTGCACCCGGCGGCGTTCGTCCCCGAGATGCAGGTCGTCCCGCGGCTCGAGCCGAACTTCCCCCGCTGACCGACCATGAGGAACTCCCGCATGAGCGCCCCGGACGACCCGACGCCCGACACCGCGATGGCGTCGGGCTCCGACGCGGGCAGCCCCGGCGGGCGGCTGGGCCCCGGTGACCTCGCGCCCGACGAGGAGCGGCTGCTCGCCGCGCTCGAGCGCGGCGGGCGCTCCGCCGGGCCGCCGGACCCGCTGGACACCATCGCCGTGGTCCGCGCGGCGGAGGACGAGCGCCCGCTGCCCGGCCGGGGCGGCCCGCCCGACGACGGGCTGACCCCCCGGTTCACCGCGCCGGGCGGCTGATCGGCGGCCGGACGGCGGACTCAGCCGTGCGGCGACCGCAGCCGGACGGCGACGAGCGCGACGTCGTCCTCCCCGCCCTCGGGCAGCAGCCGCTCGATGAGCGCGTCGCACATCTCGGGCACCGGCAGGTGGCGCAGCCCGGCGAACGCCCGGGCCAGCAGGTCGACGCCGTCGTCGAACACCTGGTCACGGCGCTCTACCAGCCCGTCGGTGTAGAGCAGCAGCGTCGAGCCGCCGGGGACGTCCGTCTCGTGCTCGGCGCGGGGCAGCGAGGGATCCACGCCCAGCAGCAGGCCGGGGCGGTCGGGCACCAGCAGCTGCTGGGAGCCGTCGGGCGCGACCAGCAGCGGCGGCAGGTGCCCGGCGGTGGCCCAGCGCAGCCGGCTGCGGTCGTCGGCCGAACCCGCCGGCCGGTCCAGGCGGCCGACCAGCACGGTCGCCATGGCGCCGAGCCCGAGCCCCTCGATCGCCGCGTCCAGCCGGGACAGCACGGTGGCCGGGCCGGCCGCGCTGTCGTAGGCGATGCCGCGCAGCAGGCCGCGCAGCTGGGCCATCGTCGCCGCGGCCTGGGTGTCGTGGCCGACGACGTCGCCGATGACGAGCACCGTCGAGCCGTCGGGCTGCTCGAAGACGTCGTACCAGTCGCCGCCCACCTGGGCCTCCCGCGCGGCCGGCACGTAGCGCACCGCCACCTCCAGGTGGTCGGGCTCCGGCGGGTCGGACAGCAGGCTGCGCTGCAGGGTCTCGGCGGCGCGCACGATGCTGCGCGAACGCGCGTACAGCGCCTCCAGCAGGTGGGTGCGCAGCTCGGCGGCCTCGCGGGTCTCCTGCGCCGTCCACGGCTCGGAGCGGCCGCGGACGGTCTCGCGCCAGCGCTCGAAGGACCTGCGGGGGCTGAGCCGGACGTCCGCGCCCTCGCGCTCGGCGATCGCCTTGTTGTGCGGATCCCCGCCCCAGTCGACGTGCCGCACGGCCTCGCCGCGGAACCACAGCACGTACTGGCCCTCCGGCAGCGGCAGCACCAGCACCCCGCACGCCGGGTCCACCGCGCCGATCCCGGGCGCGGCCGCGGCCAGCGCGTCGGTGGCGACGACGTCCTCGGCGCGGGCCGCGGCCCATGCGGCGATCGCGTCGGCCAGGGCAGGCGGGATCCCGGCGCCGGCAGCCCCCCGGGCGCCCTGCAGGCACAGCACGACCCCGTCGGCGTCGAGCAGGTCGAGCAGGCTGGGCGAGCCGAGCAGCGTCTCGGTGAGCGGGCGCTCCTCGTCCATGGCGGCGGCGGTCAGCCACGCCAGCGTGGAGCGTGCGCGCAGCGCCCGGTCGAACTCGTCCTCCTGCGCCCGGTCGATCAGCCGCACCGACAGCGTCGACCCCAGGAACTCGGCCGCGGCCCGGGTGGCGTAGGGCGGCGCGTGCGGACCGTCGTAGTGGTGGCACGCGATGAGGCCCCACAGCGTGTCGCCGCGCAGCAGGGAGATCGACATCGAGGACCGCACGCCCATGTTGTGCAGGTACTCCACGTGGACGGGGGAGACGCTGCGCAGGGCGGAGTAGGTGAGGTCCAGCGGCCGGCCGCTGGCCGGGTGGTCCGCCGGCCGGATCGGCACCGGCGCGTAGTCGACGTCGGAGATCAGCCGGATCCAGTTCTTCTCGTACAACGCCCGCGCCTGGGCGGGGATGTCCGAGGCCGGGTAGTGCAGGCCGAGGAACGAGTTGAGGTGCGGCGCCTTCGCCTCGGCCACCACCTCGCCGTTGTAGTCGGCGTCGTAGCGGTAGACCATCACCCGGTCGAACCCGGTCAGGGCGCGCACGGCCCGGGCGGTGATGTCGTAGAGCTCCTGGAGGCCGGTGGCCCGGTCCAGGGCGGCGACGGTGCTGCGCACCGCCTGGTACGTGTTCGGGAAGGAGAACGGCCGCGGCCCGCGCGCCGGCTCCAGCTCGACGACGAGGGTGGTGACCGGCGCCGACTCCTCGGGGACGGCGACGGGCTCGCCGTGCACCGGGCGCACCGGGCCGGGGTCGACCACGGTGCGGTGCAGGAGGGCGTCGACGGGCACCGGCTCGCCGGCGACGTCGAGGGTGATCTCCACCGGGTTGCGCTCGCGCAGGTCGCCGAAGGCGCTCGCCGAGCGGACCACCGCATCGGCCGGCGCGACGCCGATGACCTCGGTCAGCGGCCGGCCCAGCGCCTGCCGCCAGTCCACGCCGGTGAGGTCTTCGAGGTTCTCCGACACCTGCTGGACGATCCAGTCGGGGTCGCGCACCGCGATCAGCACGCCCCGCGGCTGGATGCTGCCCGGGACGTGGATGGGTTCGCGCTCGCAGTTGGTGAGGTCCACCGGTTCGCCCGGGGCCAGGAACCCGACCTCCTGCCCGGCCTCGATCACGCCCCGACCGCCTGCGCCCGCGCGGCGGGCCGGCACCACCCGGTGAGCGCGCGGAACGCGTCGCGCGCCGCGCCGAGGACGCGCTCGGCGTCCCCACCCGCGGCCACGTGCGCCCGGGCGACCCGGCGGTAGGCGGCCCACATCGCGCCGGTCTCGCCGCCGTAGGGCGAGAAGGCCCGGAGGCGGACGCCGGCCAGGCGGGGCAGCGCGGCGAGGTGCCGGTCGATGAACGTGCCGCCGAGGGTGGAGCCCTCAAGCACGTAGAGCCGGCCCAGCGCCTCGTCGGTGCCGGGGACCGCCGGCAGCTCGGGTGCCGCGCCGGGCACGGGGGCGCCCAGCGTCGCGAGGTCCGCGGCGAACAGCCCGGCCCGGCGGCGGTGGGCCCAGTCCACCCGCGCGGCGTCGGCGGGGTGGTGGGCGGCCCACTCGTCCAGCCCGCGCTCGGCCGCCGTCCAGAAGCCGTGCATCAGGCCGAGCACGTGCGCCAGCCGTGCCCGGTCCAGCTCCGGGTCGAGCAGGTCCAGGGTGTCCTCGAGGAGCTGGTGCTCCCCGGCCGTCCCGGTGCGCAGCGCGCGCAGGACGTCGTCGTGCCCGCTGCGGGGGTGCTCCACCTGCGCAGCCATGTCTCCCGCAGCCATCGAGATGGAGAGTAGGTGACGGTCGGTGATCACGGGCGGTCGAGCCGGGGCCCTCCGGAGAGCCGGGCGGCGCGCAGACCGGCGTGCAGGAGCAGGCGTGCGTCGCCGTCGGCGAGGTCCAGTCCGGTCAGCGCCGCGATGCGGCCCAGTCGGTAGTACAGGGTCTGCCGGTGGACGTGCAGCGCCGCCGCCGTCCGGGCCGCGCTGCCGGCGCAGTCGAGGAACGTCTCCGCCGTCGTCGTGAGGACCGGGTCGGCGAGCAGCGGGGCCAGCACCGGGTCGGGTCCGGGCAGCGCCGTGGCCGCCCGCCACCCGCCGAGCTCCCCCCAGCGGGCGACGGGGTAGAACCGGCCGACCGCCGCGGCCACCCGTGCCGCCGCCCGGGCCTCGGCCCACTGGCCGGGCAGATCGCCGGTGCCGCGGCGGGCCGACGAGACGCCGGCGGTGCTGCCGGCCGGCAGGGCGGCCAGGGACGCCGCGGCGAGCGCACCCGCCGGGCGCAGGTCCGCGGGCGACGGCAGCGGGACGAGCACGGCGATCCCGTCGTCGAGGAGCGTGGCCACCGCGCCTGCCCCGGGCAGCGGCCGGCCCGGCGCCGGCGAGCCGTCGGCGGGGCAGAGGGCGACCAGCACCTGGGCACCCCCGGCGGGCAGCCGGTCGCCGAGCCGCAGGGCGGCCTGCGCCCGTGCCGCCGGCCGGCCGGTCAGCGCGTCGGCGAGCACCTGCCCGAGGTCGTCGGCGGGCCGGCCGGCCAGCGTGCGGCCGGCGTCGGCGGCCAGGTCCAGCGCGCGGCGCAGCGCCGGGTCGGCGTCGTCGTCGGGGTCGATGCGCCCGTCGTCGAGCAGCCAGAGGTAGCCGCGGGTGCGGTCCTCGTGGCGGACGGGCAGCACCAGCCGGGTGAGCACGCCGGCCGCGGGGTCGGCCGGTGTCCGCATCGGCCGGGTCGCCGAGGCGATGCCGAAGTCCTCGAACCAGCGCCGGGTCTCGGGGGTGGAGCCGCGGGTGAGGATCGATCGGGTGCGGACGGCGTCCATGGGATCGGCCCCGCTGTCGTCGTGCGCGCAGAAGGCCAGCAGCGTGAAGCCGGCGTCCTCCAGCGTGGCGGGGGCGCCGAGCACCCGGGACACCTCGTCGACCAGCTCCTGCAGCTCGTCGCGCACCGCCGTCCCCCTCCGTGCCGGGTCTCGTACAGCTGTATGAGAGCAGATCCGAGGATTCCCGACATCTGTCGCTGGTCCGGACGGGTTGGGGGTACCTAGCGTTCGAGGGGCACGTGGCGTCGGCTGGAGGAGGACCCGTGGTGCTGCAGAAGGCCTTGCTGGCCGCCTCCCGCCGGCCGGCCCTGCGCCGGGCGGTCACCGGCACGCCGGCCACCCGCCGGGTGGTCGACCGCTTCGTCGCGGGTGAGTCGCTGGACGACGCCATCGCGGCGGTGCGCGCGCTGGCCCCCGACGGCATCGCGGTCACCCTCGACCACCTGGGCGAGGACGTCACCGACCGGGCGCAGGCGCGGCGCACCCGCGACGCCTACCTCGCCGCCCTCGAGGCGCTGGCCCCGCTGGGGCTGGGGCCGGCGGCCGAGGTGTCGGTGAAGCTCTCCGCGTTCGGCCAGGCGTTGCCCGACGGCGGGCACGACCTCGCGCTCGAGCTGGTCCGCCCGGTCGTCGAGGCCGCCTCCGCCGCGGGGACCACGGTCACCCTCGACATGGAGGACCACCGCACGGTCGACTCCACGCTCGCCGCCGTCGCCGAGCTGCGGAAGGAGCACCCGGCGACCGGCGCCGTCCTGCAGTCGATGCTGCACCGCACCGTGGACGACGCCAAGGCGCTCGCGGTGAGCGGCTCCCGGGTGCGGCTGGTCAAGGGCGCCTACGACGAGCCGGAGCAGGTCGCCCACCAGCGCAAGCGGGACGTCGACGCCGCCTACCGCCGGTGCCTGGAGATCCTCATGAGCGGGCCCGGGTACCCCATGGTGGGCTCGCACGACCCCGCGATGCTGCAGCGGGCGCACGAGCTGGCGGCGCAGCACTCGCGGGCCGCCGACTCCTGGGAGGTGCAGATGCTCTACGGCATCCGTCCCGACGAGCAGCGCCGGCTGGCCGCCGCCGGCACCCGCGTGCGGGCCTACGTGCCCTACGGCGCCGACTGGTACGGCTACTTCGTGCGCCGGCTGGCCGAGCGCCCGGCGAACGTCGCCTTCTTCCTCCGCTCCCTGGCCACCCGCTCCTGAACCGAGAGGTCTTCTCATGGACGCCGTCACCCGAGTCCCGGCCCCGGCCAACGAGCCGGTGCTCACCTACGCCCCCGGCACCCCCGAGCGCGACGAGCTGCAGCGGCGGCTCGCCGAGCTGGTCGCCGAGCCGGTGGAGCTGACCGCCACGATCGGCGCCCGGCAGCGGATGGCCGGCGGCGCGCGGTTCGACGTCGTCCAGCCGCACCGGCACGCCGCCGTCCTGGGCACCTCCGCGCACAGCACGCACGCCGACGCGCAGGACGCCGTCCGCTGCGCAATGGAGGCCGCGCCCGCGTGGCAGGACCTCTCCTTCGACGACCGCGCCGCGGTCTTCCTCAAGGCCGCCGACCTGCTGGCCGGGCCGTGGCGGCAGACGCTCAACGCCGCCACCATGCTGGGTCAGAGCAAGACCGCGCAGCAGGCGGAGATCGACAGCGCCTGCGAGCTGATCGACTTCTGGCGCTTCAACGTGCACTTCGCGCGGCAGATCCTCGCCGAGCAGCCGGAGTCCTCGCCGGGGGTGTGGAACCGCACCGACCACCGCCCGCTCGAGGGCTTCGTCTACGCGATCACGCCGTTCAACTTCACCGCGATCGCGGGCAACCTGCCGACCGCGCCGGCGCTCATGGGCAGCACCGTGGTGTGGAAGCCGGCGCCCACCCAGCAGTTCGCCGCGCACTTCCTCATGCGGCTGCTGGAGGAGGCCGGCCTGCCGCCGGGCGTGATCACCATGCTGCCCGGCGACGGGGTCGCCGTCTCCGAGGTCGCCCTCGCCGACCGCGACCTCGCCGGCATCCACTTCACCGGGTCCACGCCGGTGTTCCAGCACCTGTGGCGCACCGTGGGCGAGAACATCGCGGGGTACCGCGGCTACCCGCGGATCGTCGGCGAGACCGGCGGCAAGGACTTCATCGTCGCCCACCCCTCGGCCGACGTCGACGTGCTGCGGACGGCGATGGTCCGCGGCGCCTTCGAGTTCCAGGGGCAGAAGTGCTCGGCGGCGTCGCGCGCCTACGTGCCGCGGTCGGTGTGGGGCCGGCTGCGCGACGACCTCGTGGCGGTGACCGAGTCGCTGCCGATGGGCGACGTCACCGACTTCTCGAACTTCATGGGCGCGGTCATCGACCGGAAGTCGTTCTCGAAGCTCTCCGGCGTCCTGGACCGGGTCGACGACGACCCGGCGCTGTCCATCGTCGCCGGCGGCGCGGCCGACGACAGCGAGGGCTTCTTCGTGCGGCCGACGATCATCGAGGGCACCGATCCCGGGCACGAGGTCTTCACCACCGAGTACTTCGGCCCGGTGCTCGCGGTGCACGTCTACGACGACGCCGACTACGACGCGGTGCTGACCCAGATGGAGTCGGCCGCGCCCTACGCGCTCACCGGGGCCGTGATCGCGCAGGACCGGGTCGCGATCGCGCACGCGCAGCAGTTCCTGCGGCACGCGGCGGGCAACTTCTACGTCAACGACAAGCCGACCGGCGCCGTCGTCGGGCAGCAGCCGTTCGGCGGCGGGCGGGCGTCGGGCACCAACGACAAGGCCGGCGCCAAGCAGAACCTCATGCGGTGGACGTCGAGCCGCTCGATCAAGGAGACGTTCGCGCCCCCGACCGACCACCGCTACCCCTCCATGGGCTGACCCCCGGCTGGGGTCCGTGTTGACCAGGTGACCTGATCAACACGGGGAGCCGGCCAGTGGACGAGGCCGTCGTCGCCGGGCCTCGCGCCGTCGGCCGGGCGGTGGGCTGCCACCCGGCCGTCGGGCATCAGGTGCCCGACGGCCACGCCGCGGCCCAGGACGGCGACGTCGGCGATCAGCCGCCGGTGGCAGCGCCACCACACGTACTCGCTGCACAGCACCGCCACCGTGGCGCCCGCCGCCGCGGCGAGCACCTCGTCCAGCGCGGCAGCGAACTCCGGCGTCCGGGTGTGGCCGGCGTACGCGGCGAACTGGGCGACGGTCCACCACCCGTCGGCGACCGGCTCGTCGCGCGCCAACCGGCGGCGGCCGCCGAGGCGCTCCTCCCACCGGTAACCGATCCCCGCCTCGGGCAGCCACCCGGCGAGCGCCTCCCGCCGCACGTCGGGGTTGGCGCGGCTGCCGGGGAACCGCCGCACGTCGACCAGCAGGTCGATCCCCGCCGCGGTGAGCCGGGTGCCCAGCGCGACGCGGTCGTCGGACCCGTGGCCCACGGTCAGCAACCCCACGTGTCCTCCCTACCCGGGCGCGGCCGGCGGCGCCCGGCGGGTCATGATCGGCGGGCACGGGATCGACGACGGAGCGGCGAGCGGGGGAGCGGTGGAGGTGCAGGCCCCCCTGTGGCGGTCGCGCGGGGTGCAGTCGCTGGTCGGCGTCACGGCGCTGGGCTTCGTCAGCTACTTCCTGACGCTCGCCTCGCTCCCGGCCTACGCGGTGGCCGGCGGCGCGGCGGAGAGCACGGCCGGGGTGGTGACCGCGGTCTTCCTCGTCGTCACCATCGCGGTGCAGTCGGTCGTGCCCGCGTTCGTGAACCGCTTCGGCACCGGCCCGGTGTTCGTGGCGGGGTTGCTCGCGCTGGGGGTGCCGGCGCCGTTCTACGTGCTGGACGACGGCGTCGCCTGGATCTCGGCGCTGTCGGCCGTGCGCGGCGCCGGGTTCGCGGTCATCACCGTCCTCGGCGCGACCCTGGCGGCGCGGGTGGCGCCACCGGAGCGGCGCGGGGAATCCATCGGCCTGTACGGGCTGGCCATCGCGCTGCCGAACATGGCCGCTGTCCCCGTGGGCGTGGCGCTGGTGCTGAGCGGGCACATCGGGGTGCTGTCCTGGCTGGCGGCCGCACCGGTGCTGGGCCTGGTCTTCCTGCCCGCGCTGCTGCGCGCGGCGGGTGGCCGCGAGGAACCCGCCCCGGCCGGCAACGCGCGGGCCGCCGTGCGCGCCGCCCTCGCGCCGTCGCTGGTGCTGTTCGTGGTGACGACGGCCGGCGGCGGCTTCGTGACCTTCCTGCCCATCGACCGCCCCGGCGGGCTGCTGGCCACCGCCGCCCTGCTGCTGTGGGGGCTGACCGGTGCGCTGACCCGCTGGCGGGCCGGCGTGCTGGCCGACCGCCTGGGCACCGCGCTGCTGCTGCCCCTGTCGGTGCTGGTCGGCGCGGTGGGGCTCGCGGTCACCGGCGCCGGGCTGTGGTGGGGCGCAGGCTGGGTGCTGCTGGGCGCGGCGCTGTTCGGCGCCGGCTTCGGCGCGGTGCAGAACCTGACCCTGCTGCGGGCCTTCGCCCGGGCCGGGGAGCGGGGGACGACGGCGGCCAGCGCGCTGTGGAACGCCTCCTTCGACGCCGGCACGGCGGCCGGGGCGCTGCTGCTCGGGTTCGCCTACGGCGCGGCCGGCCTGCCCTGGACGTTCGTCGTGTCCGCCGTCGTGCTGGCCGCGGTGCTGCCGCTGGCGCAGGCGGCCGCCCGCGCCCCGCTCACCCGCGGCTGAGCTCAGCCCTGCCGGGCGGCGTGCAGCGAGCGGAGGAAGAGGATCTCCTCGGCCGAGCGCCGCAGCCAGGTGCGCAGCCCGTCGGGGTCGTCGCGGTTGGCGTCGCGTACCTGCCCGAGCTTGAGCTGGCGGGTGCTGGCCTGCGCGCGCTGGGCCGTGGGCAGCGCCCGGCCCTCGGCGCGGGCGATCGTGGTGAGCCCGGCGCCCACGAACACGAGGTCGCGGATCTCGTCCAGGTCGGCGAGCAGCCGCTCGGCGGCGGCGTCGTCGCCCGCGGTCAGGGCGGTCAGGAGTTCGTCGGCGCGGCGGCGGCCCTCGGCGGCCGGGTCGGGCGTGGTCACCGCACCACTGTGCCCCGGCCGCGGGGGCCGGGGCACAGCGGGTGCGCAGGGCTCAGGCGTCGCGCCGGCGCAGCACCAGGTAGCCGGCGAGCAGGACGGCGGCCACCTCGGCGCAGAACACGGCGAACCCGGTCCACGGGTCGAGCAGGTCCGGGTTGAACGACACCGGCGTGGCGACGACGGAGCCCGCGTTGCCCGGCATCAGCTTCGTGGCCCACTCGCCCCAGGCCCCTGGCAGCAGCATCACCATGTTGCCGACCACCAGCAGCAGGGCCAGCACGATCGACAGCGCCGCGGCGGTGTGCCGCACGAGCAGCCCGACGGCGGCGGCGAACAGGCCGATGCCGGCCATGTAGAGACCGCTGCCGAGCAGCGAGCGGAGGATCCCGTCGTCGCCGAGGGCCAGGCCGATGCCCTCCCGCTCGAGGAACCAGTTGCCACCGAGGTAGCCGAGGACGGCGGTGACCGTGCCGGCGACGAACAGCGTCCCGGTGAGGACCAGCGCCTTGGCCGCCAGCACCCGGCCGCGGTGCGGGGTCGCGGTCAGCGTCGCCCGGATCATGCCGGTGCCGTACTCGCTGGTGACGACGAGCGCGCCGAGCACGATCGCGGTGATCTGCGCGACCGTCATGCCCCACGTGATGAAGGAGCCCGCGGCCTCGCCGGTGGTGCCCTCCGCGAGGTCCGCGGCGCTGACCGCGCACACCAGCACGGTCAGCCCGGCGCCCAGGGCCACCAGCGCGCCGATCGACCACGGTGTCGAGCGCACCGACCAGAACTTGACCCACTCCGCGCGGAGGGTCTGCGCGAAGCCGGGGTCCCGGGCTCCGGGCACGTGCCGGTTCGGGTCCAGGGCGACGGTGTCGGGCACCGGAGTGCTCAGGGTTCCGGTCATCGGGTGGCTCCTGCGGGGGTCCGGTCGCGCGCGGTGTACTCGACGCTCGCGGCGGTGAGGGTCATGAAGGCGTCCTCGAGGGAGGAGCTGACGAGGGTGAGCTCGTGCAGGAGGTGCCCCTGCCGGCCGACCAGCTCGCCGATGCCGGCGGCGTCGCGGCCCTGCACCCGCAGCTCGTCGTCGACGGCGGTGACCTCCAGGCCGTCGCGGCGCAGCAGCTCGGCCACCTCGGCCCGCTGCGGGCTGCGCACCCGCACGAAGGAGGCCGCGTGCTCGGCGATGAAGTCGGGCATCGAGCAGTCGGCCAGCACCCGGCCCCGCCCGATGACCACGAGGTGGTCGGCGGTGAGCGCCATCTCGCTCATCAGGTGGCTGGACAGGAAGACGGTGCGGCCCTCGGCGGCCAGCTGCCGGGTCAGCGTGCGCACCCAGCGGATGCCCTCGGGGTCCAGGCCGTTGACCGGCTCGTCGAGCACGACGACCGGCGGGTCGCCCAACAGGGCGACGGCGATGCCGAGGCGCTGGCCCATGCCGAGGGAGAAGCGGCCCACCCGCTGCCCGGCGACGTCGGTGAGCCCGACCAGGTCGAGCACCTCGTCCACGCGGCGCACCGGCAGCCCGTTGCTCGCCGCCATCCAGCGCAGGTGGTCGCGGGCCGAACGCCCGGGGTGCAGGGCGCGGGCCTCCAGCAGCGCGCCGACCTGCCGCAGCGGTGCGGGGAAGTCGGCGTAGCTGCGCCCGTGCACGGTGATGCTGCCGGCGGTGGGCCGGTCCAGGCCCAGCAGCATGCGCATCGTCGTGGACTTGCCGGCACCGTTGGGCCCGAGGAAGCCGGTGACCCGGCCCGGGTGCACGGTGAAGGAGATGCCGTCGACGGCGGTGCGGTCGCCGTACTTCTTGGTCAGGCCCCGCGCCTCGATCATCGCGGGCCTCCGGGGAGCGGTCGGGAAGTCATGCCCCGGAGCCTGTCGTCCGCGGGGGTGCGGGCACATCGGGGAGCGCCCTGATCGGACCCTGAAAGGTCCCTGGGAGGTCAGGCCGTGCGGGGCAGGGGCATCCCCGGGTGCAGCTCCCGGCGCAGGGCGCGCGCGGCGGCCTGGCCGGCGCGGTTGGCGCCGATCGTGCTGGCGGACGGGCCGTACCCGACGAGGTGGATGCGTGGTTCGCCGACGACCTGCGTGCTCTCCACGCGGAATCCCCCGCCCGGTTCGCGCAGCCGCAGCGGCGCGAGGTGGCCGACCGCCGCCCGGAACCCGGTGGCCCAGAGGATCACGTCGGCGCGGAGGGAGCGGCCGTCCTCCCACACCACGCCCTCGGGGGTGATGCGGTCGAACACCGGCAGCCGCTCGAGCACCCCGCGCTCCAGCCCCTCCCGGACGTACGGCGTGCTGACGAGCAGCCCGGTCAGCCCGACGACGCTGCCGGGCCGCCGTCCCTCGCGCACCGCCTTCTCCACCTCGGCGACCACCGCGCGGCCGACGTGCTCGTCGAACGGGCCCTCGCGCCAGACCGGCGGGCGGCGGGTGACCCAGGTCGTTCCGGTGACGCGGGATATCTCCGCGAGCAGCTGGGTGGCCGAGGCGCCGCCGCCGACCACGACGACGTGCTGCCCGCGGAACTCCTCCGCGGAGCGGTAGTCCACGGTGTGCAGCTGGCGCCCGCGGAACAGCTCCTGCCCGGGGTAGCGCGGCACGAACGGCCGGGTCCAGGTGCCGGTGGCGTTCACGACGGCGCGGGCGGTCCAGGTGCCCCGGTCGGTGACGACGGAGAACCGGCCGTCGTCGGTCCGGTCGACGGCGGTGACGCGCACCGGCCGGACCACGGGCAGCTCGAAGCGCCGCTCGTACTCGGCGAAGTAGGCGGGAACGGACTCGACTGCGGGCGCCGCCTCGTCCCCGGGCCGGAACGGCAGGCCCGGCAGTTCGTGCACCCGGTGGGTGGTGCCCAGCGTCAGCGAGGGCCAGCGGTGCCGCCAGGCGCCACCGGGGCCGTCCTCGCCGTCGAGCACGACGAACCCGATGCTCCGCTCGAACCCCTGGCGGGCCAGCGCCCAGGCCGTCGAGAGGCCGGCCTGCCCCGCGCCGACGACGACGACGTCGCGGGCGTGCGGAGCGGGGGTCACCTCACCGGCAACGGGCCGCCGAGGCCGCTGCTTCCCGTCCGCCGTCCGAGGTGGCGCAGCCGAAGCCGTTCCGTGAAAACCGACCGGCCGGTACGGTGCACCGAGCAACGAACGGCCGACGGGGGGAGGCGCCATGACCGAGCCCGTGCCCGGCGACCGGTCCGCCGGGGTCGTGGCCGAGCGATGGTTCGTCTCCGTCGAGGTGCAGGTGCGCGCGACGGCAGCGCGGCCGGAGCTCGCGGCAGGGGAGCGGCTGGACGCGGCGGGAGTGGCGGTGCTCGAGCGGGCGCGCTCCCGGGGCTTGCGGACGGCGGTGCTGACGCGGGACCGCGAGGGCTACGGCGAGGACCTCGACTGGGCGGTCGACCGCTGGGTCGACTGCGACACCGCGGACGCCCTCGCGATCATCGGCGCGGTGCACCCGCTCGGGGGGACGGTGGCCGCGGTGACCAGCACGGTCGCCCGGTTCTCCGGTCCGGCCGCCGTCGCCGCTCGCACGCTGGGGCTGCGCGGTCCGACGCCCGGGTCGCCGACGCTGGCCGGGAACCGCGGCGCCCTGCGCCGGGCGCTCGCCGCGGCCGGCCTGGCCGACGTGCGCTGGGCGGAGGTGGCCGCGGACGCCCCAGACCTGACCTCTCCCGTCGGGTACCCCTGCGTGGTGCGGCCGGTCGCGGGCGGCGGCGGGGGGGATGCCGCACTCGTCTCCGACGACCGGGAGCTGCGGGAGGTGGCGGCCCGGCACCTGGCGCGGTCGGACCGGAGGTGGGAAGGGCTGCCCCGCCTTCGGCTGGTCGTCGAGGAGCACGTTCCCGGCCCCAGGTTCGGGGCGGACGGTTTCTCCGGCGACGGGGACCACGTCGTCCTCGCCTGGTCGGAGATCGTCACCACCCCGCCGCCGCAGCACGACCACCTGGTCAGCACCGCGACGACGCGGCCGCCCGTACCGCACGCCGTCGGCTGGGTCCGCTGCTGGCTCGCGGCGGTCGGCCACGACACCGGGCCGTTCCACCTGGAGTTCGTCCTCGGCCCCGCCGGTCCGCGGCTGGCCGATGTCGCGACCGGTCTCGCCGGCGACGGCGCGCACACCTGCGTCGACCAGGTGAGCGGCATCGACACCGCCGACCTCGTGGTGGCCCGGCTCCTCGGCGAGCCCCCTGCCGGCCCCGCACGCGCCGGCGTCGCGGGCGCGTGCACGCAGATGAACCTGACCGCCCACGCGATCGGCCGGGTGCGCGCGGTGGCCGGCGTCCGCGACACGGGCGCGATCCCCGGTCTGGTGGTGGCCGAGGTCCTCACCGACGTGGGGCGCACGACCGGCCCGGCGGAGCGTCTCGCGCAGGTCATGACCGTGGGGGAGACCCCCGAGCAGTCGCGGCGCCGGGCCGCCGCCGTGCTCGACGCCATCCACGTGGGTGTCGACGACGTCGACCCCGTCCCGCCCGTGGAGCGGCCGGGCGTCCGCACCCCCGAGAACGGGACCGGGTCGCCGATCGCGGCGCGCCGCCGGGACCCCGGGATGCGAACCCCCTGACCCGCGCCGGCAGGCCGTACCGGGCCGACCGGCGCAACGTGCTCACCGCACGCGGCTCCCGGCCTGCGGGTGTGGTCCGGGCACACCGGACGACGATCCGGGGGCGCTCGGCAGCAAGGTGACCGATCCGTGACCGTTCGGGTGATCTCGATCACCTGATCTACCCCTAGAGTCACGGCCCATGTGTGCCAGTTCACTCACCGGTCGTGCGTCCGGCACGAGCCGCACCCTCCGATCGGGGCGCATGCGCCGTCGTCGCCGTGCCGGGCGGCGACCGGCGGCAGCGCCCGCGGCCACCGCCCGGCCCGGCACCACGGCCCCCGCGACGTCGCCGGCCACCCTCCGTCGCCCGCTCGGTCCAGCGCCGTCCGGCGGCGCGGAGACGAGGTGCTCGCCGTGCTGAGCATCGAGTCGTTGCACGTCACCTACGGCGGCGCAGTGCAGGCCGTGCGCGGGGTGTCCATGGAGGTACCCGACGGCAAGGTCGTGGCCGTCCTCGGCAGCAACGGCGCCGGGAAGACGACGCTGCTGCGCACCATCTCCGGAACGCTGCGGCTGCACCGGGGGAAGATCGATTCGGGGAGCGTGACCTTCGACGGCACCGACATCGGCTCCCGCGACCCGGCCCAGGCGGTCCACCTCGGCCTCGTGCAGGTGCCCGAGGGGCGGCGCATCTTCGGCCGGCTCACGGTCGAGGAGAACCTGCGGGCCGGGGGGATGGGCAACAAGGACAAGACGGCCAAGGGCAAGGCCCAGGACCGTGTCTACGACATGTTCCCCGTGCTCCAGGAGCGCCGCACGCAGAGGGCAGGCCTGCTCTCCGGTGGTGAGCAGCAGATGCTCGCCATCGGCCGCGCACTGATGGCCAGCCCGAAGGTGCTCCTCCTCGACGAGCCGTCCCTGGGGCTGGCGCCGCGGATCATCGGCCAGATCGGCGAGGTGATCGCCGAGATCAACCGGCAGGGCACGTCGGTCCTGCTCGTCGAGCAGAACGCGACCATGGCGCTCGGGGTCGCCGACCTGGCCTACGTCCTGGAGGTGGGGCAGGTGTCGCTCTCCGGCGACGCGCAGGAGCTCTCCCGGACCGACGAGGTGCAGCGGCTCTACCTCGGCCACGAGAGCGAGCAGGCCGATGAGTTCAGCCCCGTGGTGACCCGCAAGACGCTGTCCCGGTGGACGGCATGACCGCGGCCGGAGCCTCCGCGGCCGGAGCTTCCGCGGCCGCGCCGGCGGCGGACGGAACGGCTGCCGGACCGGAGATCCCGGCCCTGGAGGTCGAGAACGTCAGCGTGCGGTTCGGGGCCATCAAGGCGCTCTCCGACGTCTCGTTCACCGTCGTCCCCGGGGCGATCCACGCGATCATCGGGCCCAACGGTGCGGGCAAGTCGACGATGTTCAACGTCCTGTCGGGGGTCTACAAGGCCGCTGAGGGGCAGGTCCACTTCGGCGACGTCCGGCTCGACCAGATGGTCCCGCACAAGATCGCCGACGTCGGCGTGGCCCGGGCGTTCCAGAACATCGCCCTGTCGGGCACCCAGACCGTGGGCGAGAACCTCATGCTGGGCCGCCACCACCTGACCAAGGCCGGGTTCATCGCCGCCGGGCTGCGGCTGCCGAGGGCGACCCGGGAGGGCAAGCGGCACGGGGAGCGGGTCCACGAGATCGCCGAGTTCCTGGACCTGGGCGACAAGCTGCACACGCCGGTCGGGGTGCTCTCCTACGGCGACCAGAAGCGGGTGGAGGTGGCCCGGGCCCTCTGCACCGAGCCGCGGCTGCTGCTGCTCGACGAGCCGGTCGCCGGCATGAACGCCGAGGAGACCGCCCGGATGGCCGGGGCAATCCGGGAGATCCGGGCGGCGCTCGGGATCTCGATCGTCCTCGTCGAGCACGACATGGGGATGGTCATGTCCCTGGCCGACCGGGTCACGGTGCTCGACTTCGGCCGCCGGATCGCCGACGGCACCCCCGCCGAGGTGCAGAACGACCCGGAGGTCATCCGCGCCTACCTCGGTTCCGGGGACGAGGAGAGCCCGTCGGAGTCCTACACCGCGCACCACTCCGCCGCCCCGGCCCCCGCCGGGGCCGCCGACGACAGCGGCGCCACCGCCGCCCCACCATCCACCGAGACGCCCGGGACGAGATCGTGACCCAGTTCTTAGCACTGCTGCTCAACGGAGTCTCGCTCGGCGCCCTCTACGCGCTGATCGCGCTCGGCTTCGTGATCATCTTCAAGTCCAGCGAAGTGGTCAGCTTCACCCACGGCTCGCTGCTGCTGCTGGGCGCCTACTCCATCGCCAGGTTCAGCGACTCGATCGGGTTCGTGCCGGCCGTGCTGGCCGGTGTCGCGCTCACCGCGGTCGTGGCGCTGCTGATCGAGCGGCTGATCATCAACCGGATCCGCGGCGCGGCGGTGATCAGCCTCGCCATCGTCACCATCGGCGTGGACATCATCATCCTCACCGAGATGATCCGGCGGATCGGCTCGGACATCCTGAACGTGCCCCATCCGTGGGCCGGCGAGTCGATCCGGATCGGCAGCACCGGGCTCAGCCTCAACCGCGTCATCTCCCTGGCGGTGGCCGCCGGGCTCATCGGCCTGTTCTTCCTCGCCTTCAAGTACTCCAGCTGGGGCGTGGCGATGCGCGCCTCGGCCGAGGACGGCGAGGCGGCCGCGCTGATGGGGATCCGGCAGGGCCGGGTCTCCGCGGTGGCCTGGATCGTGGCCGGGGTGCTCGCCGCGGTGGCCGCGCTGTTCCTCGTCGGTGCACCGACCCCCGGCGTGAGCCCGACGGTCTACACCGTGGCGCTCGGCGCGCTGCCGGCCGCGATCCTCGGCGGGCTGGACTCCACCGGCGGCGCCCTCGTGGGTGGCTTGCTCATCGGGGTCGCCGAGGCCATGGCGGCCGGTTACCAGGACCAGATCCTCTTCCTCGGCCGCGGCTTCGGCAGCGTCATCCCCTACGTCGTGATGCTCGCCGTCCTGCTGGTGCGGCCCTCCGGTCTGTTCGGCACGAAGGAGTTGACCCGTGTCTGAGGCGACCGCCACCGCCGACACCGGCGCCACCAGGGTCGGCGCGCCCGCCGATCCTCCACGGCGACGCCGCTCGGTGGTCAAGCCGCTGCTGCTGGCCGCGCTGCTGCTCTTCCTGCTCGTCTTCCCGCTGTACTTCGACGAGTTCTGGCTGCGGACCGGGTTCGCGGTGTTCGCCGCCGTGGTGGGGGCGATCGGGCTGAACCTGCTGGTCGGCAACACCGGCCAGCTCTCCCTCGCCCACGCCTTCTTCCTCGCCGTCGGCGCGGTGACCTACACCTACGTGTCGGCCACCGACGAGGGGGGCCTGGGGGTGACCGACCTGGCCGGGCTCGGGTTGCCGCCGGTCGTCGGGATGATCGCCGGCGTGCTCGTCGCCGCACTGGCCGGTCTGCTGTTCAGCCCCATCTCGGCGCGGTTGGGCGGCATCTACCTCGGCGTCGCCTCGCTGGGGCTCGTCTTCATCGGTCAGCACGTGTTCAACAGCTGGACGTCGGTCACCGGCGGCTTCAACGGCCGGTCGGTGCCCGAGTTCCAGCTGTTCGGCTTCAGCTTCGGCAACGACGACCCCGAGCTCTTCGTGATGGGTGTTCCCTTCCGCGAGAGCGAGCGGCTGTGGTACCTGGGCCTCTTCATCGCCGTCGGCGCCTACCTCTTCGCCCGCAACGTGCTGCGCAGCCGGCCGGGGAGGGCCATCCAGACCCTGCGGGACAGCGAGACCGCCGCGGCGGTGATGGGCGTGAACGTGCAGGCCTACAAGGCCCGGGCCTTCATGCTGAGCTCCGCGTACGCGGGCCTGGCGGGGGTCCTGTACGCGCTGTCCATCGGGAGCATCGCGCCGGAGTCCTTCGGGTTGCTCCTGTCGGTCTCCTACCTCGCCATGATCGTGTTGGGCGGGCTGGGCTCGGTGGCCGGCGCGGCGCTGGGGGCGCTGTTCGTCACCGCGCTGCCACTGCTCTTCCAGCAGTACGCCGACGCACTCCCGTTCGTCAGCGACGCCGGGCAGGGCGGGATCGCCGCGGGCGAGGCGGCGCTCTACCTGTACGGGCTGGCGATCGTCCTGGTCATCATCTTCGAGCCCGCCGGACTGGCCGGCCTCGCCCGCCGGATCAACTCCCGGTTCGGCCGCGCCCGCCGTCCCGGCGGCAAGGTGACCCGTCCCCCGAGCCCGCCGGGCAACCCCGCTACCGACCCGTCCACGTGAGAATCGCCAACCCGAAGGAGCAGCACGACATGACATCACGACCGACCACCAGAGTCGCAACGGCGCTGGCCGCCGCCCTCGTGTTCGCCACCGCCGCCGGCTGCAGCACGAGGGCCGAGGACGACGGCGCAGCCGCCGGGGGCGGTGAGGGAGGCGGGGAGGTCCAGACCGACGTGGGCATCGAGGGGGACACGATCACCCTCGGTGCACTCACCGACCTGACCGGCGTCTTCGCCGCTCTGGGCCGGGACATCACGAACGCCAACGAGCTGTACTGGATGGAGAACGACGTCTGCGGCCAGTACAACGTCGAGCTCAACGTCCAGGACGCCGGCTACAACGTGCAGCGGGCCGTCCAGCTGTACAGCTCGATGGAGCCCGAGATCCTGGCGATGCAGCAGCTGCTCGGGTCGCCGATCAACACCGCCCTGGCTCCCGAGCTGGAAGCCGACGAGATGAACAGCTACCCGTCGGCCTGGTCGGAGACGCTGACCCTGATCCCCGGCACCGGGGTCCCCGGCGCGACGTACGACGTGGAGATCTCCAACCTCTACGACTACGCGTTCGACCAGGGGCTGCTCGCCGAGGGCGACACGGTCGGCCACATCTACTTCGAGGGCGAGTACGGGGCCAACGGCCTGGAGGGCAGCCAGGCCGTCGCCGAGGCGAGGGGCCTCACCCTGATCGAGCGGGAGATCACCCCGCAGGAGCAGGACATGAGCGCGATCGTCAGCCAGTTCGCCGCCGAAGGGGTGAACGCGATCGCCCTGACCGTGGCCCCGACCCAGACCGCGTCGGTCGCCGCGGCAGCGCAGGCCCAGGGCCTCGACGTGCCCCTCCTGGGCAGCAACCCGGTCTTCGCGCCGGGCCTGCTCCAGGGCGCTGCCGCCCAGAAGCTCAAGGACGACCTGTACGTCGCCTCGCCGGTCTCGTCGTTCGACGCGAACCCTGAGCTCCTGGAGGCCTACGAGGCGGCCTATCCCGGCTCCGCGCCCAGCCTCGGCGTCCTCGTCGGTTACGGTATGTCGGCGGTCATGGACACGGTCCTCGACCAGGCGTGCGAGAACGGCGACCTGACCCGCGCCGGCGTGCTGGAAGCCTTCAACGAGCTCGAGTCGGTGGACACCGGTGGCGTCCTCGTCCCGATCGAGAGCTTCCAGCAGGGCGAATCCCCGAGCCTGCAGTCCTTCGTCCTCCGTCCCGCGGACGTGCCCGGCGGTGCCACCGTCGCGGCCGACGCGTTCGAGGGTGAGTTCGCCGCTGACCTCGCGCCCGCCGACTGACCGCAGCCCCTGCTGACCGCGCCCCCTCCCCGCCCACCCGGGGAGGGGGCGCCGTCGCGTCCGCCTACAGCTGCCCGGCGCGGGCGACCGGCACCAGCCGGAGGGCGAGCATCGCGGCGAGCGCGGCGGCCGCGGCCAGGGGCAGGGTCGCCGTCGTCGCCCCGGCCGCCACGGCCATCGCGAACGGTGCGGCGAAGCCGAGGTAGGCGAAGGAGAGGAACAGCGAGGTCAGCGCGCCCAACCGGGACGGGGCGGCCAACCGGGCGGTCAGCGTCAGCCCGGCCGCCAGGCAGAGGCCGCCGCCCGCGCCGAGCAGCGGGGCGGCGAGGACCAGCCAGGGCAGCGCCCCGGTCGACGCGAACGCGGCGGCGCACCCGAACCCGACCGTTCCCGCCCCGGTCCCGACGACGGCCGTCCACGAGCCCAGGCGGCGCTGCAGGCCGGCGACCACGGTGCCGGCGCCGAGCGTCACCCCGGCCAGCACGCCGGTGACCGCGACCCCGCCGTAGGGCAGCTCCACCAGCAACGGGACGGCGCTGATGATCGTCGACGGGAACGCGTAGACGCAGACGGCCACCGGGGCCAGCACGCTCAGCACGAGCAGGCCGTCGCCGGGGCGGACCAGCGGCGCGGCCGGCGTCGCCTCCGTGCCGCCGCGCCGGCCGGGGGACAGGTCGACCGTCTCGGGCAACCGCACCGCGAACGCCAGCCCCACCGCGACGAGCACGGTGTGCACGAGGTAGGGCAGCACGGTGGGCGCCGGGGCGTACTGGCCGAGCAGGCCGCTGGTCAGCGGCCCGAGCGAGAAGCCGGCGGTCATGGCGACGGCGGCGCGCCGCCCCCCGGCCCCCTCCCCGGAGGCCTTCGACAGCTCGCCGACCCAGGCGCTGCCGACGCTGAAGACGATCCCGCTGACCACGCCCTGCGCGAAGCGGGCGGCGAACAGCAGGAGCAGGGAGCCCCCGGCCGCGGCGAAGGCGAGTGACGCCAGGCCCGACAGGACGATGCCCGGGATCGCCACCCGCCGGCGGCCCAGCCGGTCCGACAGCGGGCCGGCGAGCATGAGGGCCGGCACCAGCCCGGCCGCGTAGCAGCCGAACAGCGCCGTGAGGACCTCGGCGGACAGGTCCAGACGTTCTTGGTAGACCAGCAGCAGCGGGGTGGGGACGTTGGTGCCCGCCGCGACGGCGAACAGCGCGAACACGGCGCGCTTCCAGGTCACCGGCGCACCCTACGGTGCCGCCGCGTCCGGCCCGCTGTTGTCACGGGCGGGTCGGGGACTCGACCCCCGACCTCGGTGGATCAGGGGCGTCGACGCCCGCCGTGCTGCCGGGATGCTCGGGGCGGAAGAAGAGATCGCAGGACCGGGAAAGCAGTCAGCGGCGACGCCGGGAGGCATCGCCGCTGCTCGGTGTCCTGCGTGGTGCGCCATCAGGGACTCGAACCCCGAACCCGCTGATTAAGAGTCAGCTGCTCTGCCAATTGAGCTAATGGCGCGGTGCACCCGGCGGCCGGGCACGAGAGAGAACCATACCAGCGACCACCCCCTGCCCGTCGCCGGGGGCGGGTGCTCTCCGCCACGTCCCGGCGACCGCGCGCCACGGCGTGCCCGTGGCGCATCCCACCCCCGGCTGTCGTCCCGCCGTGGACACTGGGACGAGTGCTCCCGCCCGGATCCGGGCGGGGTGGGGGAGGGAGTCGGACGAGGTGCGACGCACAGCCACGATGATCGCGACCGGGGCGCTGGTGCTGCTGGCCGGCTGCAACGGGTCGGATGCCGAGGAGGCGGGCGGGCCCACGGCCGAGGCGGCGACGATCGAGCCGGCGACGATCGAGCTGGCGGTCGCCGACGGGGCGGTGGACGTCTCGCCCGTGGTCCCGCTGGAGATCTCGGTGACCGGCGGCGAACTCGACGGGGTCACCGTCACCGATGCGGGCGGAGCTCCGGTCGCCGGTGCGGTCGAGGACGACGCGGACGACGACGGCACGGCGCTCTGGGCACCGGAGACGCCGCTGGCCTACGACACCGGCTACACGGTGACCGCGACCGCCTCGGGCGACGCGGCGGAGCCGACGACGGCGACGTCGTCCTTCACGACCGTGGACCCGGTGTCGGTGGTGACCCCGGGCATCGGCCCGCTCGACGGCCAGACGGTGGGTGTCGGGATGCCGATCCGCGTCTACTTCTCCGAGCCGGTGGTGGACAAGGCCGCGGTCGAGCGCAACCTCGTGGTCACGAGCTCGACGCCCACCGACGGCGTCTGGAGCTGGTTCAGCGACACCGAGGTGCACTTCCGCCCGTCCACGTACTGGCCCGCGGACACCGACGTCACCCTGGACGCGAACCTCTACGGCGTCGACTTCGGCGACGGCGTGTGGGGGGAGAAGGACCGCTCGATCTCCTTCTCCATCGGCGAGCGGCACGTCTCCGTGGCCGACGCCGCCGCCCACACCATGCGCGTCTACGACGGCGACGAGCTGGTGCAGACCTTCCCGATGAGCGCCGGCGGCCCCGAGTTCCCGAGCCGCAACGGCCCGCACGTGGTCACCGAGCTGAACCGGAACCGGGTCATGGACTCCAGCACCTACGGCACGCCGGTGGACAGCCCGGACGGCTACCGCACGCCGGTGGAGTACGCGGTCCGGCTCAACGACAACGGCGAGTTCGTGCATGCTGCGCCCTGGTCGGTGGCGCAGCAGGGGAGTGAGAACGTCTCGCACGGCTGCATCAACCTCTCGACCGAGCGCGCCGCCTGGTTCTTCGACTTCTCGCAGCCCGGCGACGTCGTGGAGATCGTGAACTCGATCGGCCCGACGCTCTCGGCCGCCGACGGGGCCATCTACGACTGGGCGATCCCGTGGGAGGAGTGGGTCGCCGGCAGCGCGCTGGCGTAGGACAGGGCGTTTCCCGGGCACCCCCGGGGGGCACCACGACGACGCATCCGAGGAGGGGGTCCGTCGTGGAGCCGTGGTTGATCGTCGTGCTGATCGTGGTGGCGCTGGTGCTGCTGGCGTTGGTGGCGTTCGCGCTGACCAGGCGCTCGCGGACCACGGGGGCCCGCAAGCGGGCGCAGCAGCGTGAGGAGGCCCGCGACCACCTGCGCGAGGCCGAGATCCGCGGCGCCCGCGCCGAGAAGGAGCAGGCGCTCGCCGAGGAGCAGGCGGCCCGCGCCCGCCGGGAGCTCGCCGAGGTGCAGGAGCGCGCCGCGCTCGCCGAGCAGGAGGCCCGCCAGCGCGCCGCCCGCGCCGACGAGGACCGCACCGCCGCCGAGCAGCTGCGCGCGGAGGCGCAGCGCCTGGCCCCCGACGTCTCCTCCGACGGCCGGCAGCCGCACCCCGAGGGCGGCGCCACGCGGATCTGAGGCGTCACCGCTCAGTTCCCGCCCCCGCGGCGGTCCCCATCGCGAGGACCGTCGAACCGGAGGGGTGCCATGACCGATCTGCTGGCCATCGGGACGCGCAAGGGGCTGTGGCTGGCCCGCAGTGACGACGACCGCCGCACGTGGTCCCTGGAGGGGCCGCACCTGCTGGCCCAGGAGGTGGCGGCTGTCTCGGTGGACACCCGGCGCCCGACGCCGCGGGTGCTGGCGGGGGTCCAGTACGGGCACTGGGGGCCGTCGGTCACGTGGTCGGACGACCTGGGCCGCAGCTGGGAGGAGACCGACCACGGGGCCATCCGCTTCCCGGAGGGCACCGGCGCCGCGCTCGGCCGGGTGTGGCAGCTGCGGCCCGACTCCGCCGACCGCCCCGACCTGGTCTGGGCCGGCTGCGAGCCGCAGTCCCTCTGGCGCAGCACCGACGGCGGGTGCAGCTTCACGCTGGTGCGCGGGCTGTGGGACCACCCGCACCGGCCCACCTGGGAGCCCGGGGCCGGTGGCGGCGCGGTGCACACCGTGCTGCCCGACCCGGCCTCCGACCGGGTGACCGTCGCGATGAGCACCGGCGGGGTCTACGTCAGCGACGACGGGGCCACCGGGTGGACGCCGCACAACCGGGGGATCAGCGCCGTCTTCCTGCCCGAGCCACCGGAGTACGGGCAGTGCGTGCACAAGGTCGCCGTGGATGCCGGTGACACCGCCCGGATGTACGCGCAGAACCACTTCGGCGTCTTCCGCACCGACGACGGCGGCGGGTCGTGGACGTCGATCGCCGACGGGCTGCCGGCCGACTTCGGCTTCCCGATCGCCGCCTCGCCCACCGTGCCCGGCACCGCGTGGGTCGTCCCGCTGGTCGCCGACGTGCAGCGCGTGCCGCCGGACGGCCGGCTCCGCGTGCACCGCACCCAAGACGCCGGCGGCAGCTGGACCGAGGTCGGCGCGGGGCTTCCCGACGGCGCCTGGACCGCGGTGCTGCGCGACGCGTTCTGCACCGACGACCACGAGACCACCGGTCTGTACGTCGGCACCCGCGACGGCTGCGTCTACGCCAGCGCCGACGAGGGGGAGACCTTCACCCTGGTGGCCGAGCACCTGCCCGACGTGCTCGTCGTGCGGGCGGCCCGGCTGCCGTGACGGGGGACGGCATGCGCGTCGAGGTGGTGCTGCCCGGGTCGCTGGCCGACCTCGCCGGGGGGGGCGCGGCACCTGCAGGTCGATGCGGACGGCGCCACGCTGGGTGCGGTGCTCGACGCGGTGGCCGCCCGGCACCCGGTGCTCGGCCGGCGCATCCGGGACGAGGCGGGCGCGGTGCGGCGCTTCGTCAACGTCTACGTCGACGGGGAGGACGTGCGCTGGCAGGGCGGTCTGGCGACGGCGGTTCGCGACGGCGCGGTGGTGCAGGTGCTGCCGTCGGTCGCCGGCGGCAGCTGAGGGGGCATAGGAAGCTTTACCTGCGTCTTGGTGGCCGAACCCGCAGGTAAAGCTTCCTATGCCCTGAGGGGGTCAGAGGGCCGCGAGGGTGGCGCAGTTCGGGCAGAGCTGGGCTTCGTCGTAGCCCTCCGGCGGCCAGGGCAGCTGCTCGTCGATGGAGACGTAGGCGCCGCAGAGCGCCTTGCGGCTCTGACCGTTCACCCGGCCGATCGTCGCGTGCGCCGGGCCGATCTGGCGCGGGGTGAGGCCCTCGGCGCCGAAGGAGCCGACCATGACGACCGCGTGTGCCGTGCCGTACGCGTAGACGCTCGTCATGCGCCCAGAGTCCGAGCCCGCCGCCGGTTGCGCCACCACCGCCGGGCACGTGTCGGCCGCACCCGTCACACCGGTCCCACCCGTTCCGGAATCGGGATGCGAACGGCCGCGACGGCCCCCCGGACGCCCGCGTGCCCCCGGCCCGCAGGGGGCCGGAGGCACGCGGGGAGCGACGTTCAGGAGGCGTAGATCTTCTCCACCTCGGCGGCGAACTCCTTCATGACCACCGAGCGCTTGAGCTTCAGTGAGGGGGTCAGCTGCCCGCCCTCCACCGTCCACTCGACCGGCAGGACGGCGAAGGAGCGGATCGACTCGGCCTTCGACACCTGCCTGTTCGCCGCGTCCACCGCCGCCTGGAGCTCGGCGAGGACCTCCGGGTCGTCGACCAGTTCGGCCAGCGGGGTGCCGGCCGGGCGCCCCTTGGCCTCCAGCCACCCGGGCAGCGCCTCCGCGTCCAGGGTGATCAGCGCGCCGATGAACGGCCGGTTGTCGCCGACGACGATGCACTGGCTGACCAGCGGGTGGGCGCGGATCCTGTCCTCGAGCACCGCGGGGGAGACGTTCTTCCCGGCCGAGGTCACGATCAGCTCCTTGATCCGGCCGGTGATCGTCACGTAGCCCTCGTCGTCGAGCACCCCGATGTCACCGGTGCGGAACCAGCCGTCGCGCATCGCCTCGGCGGTCGCCTCCGAGTTGTGCCAGTAGCCGCGGAACACCTGGGGCCCGCGCACGAGGATCTCGCCGTGCTCGTCGATGCGCACCGCCGAGCCGGGAGCGGGGCGGCCCACGGTGCCCACCTTCAACGCATCCGGGCCGCTGACGGTGCTCGGCCCGGCGGTCTCGGTGAGGCCGTAGCCCTCGAGGATGGTGACGCCGATGCCGCGGAAGAAGTGGCCCAGGCGCTCGCCGAGCGGGGCGCCGCCGGAGAGCGCGTACTCCACCTGACCGCCCATCGCCGCCCGCAGCTTGCCGTAGACCAGCCGGTCGAACAGCGCGTGCTGCAGCGCCACCCCGAGCGACGGGCCGCCGGTGTCCTGCCCCTTCGACCAGGCGACGGCGACCCGCTCGGCGCGATCGAAGATCGCACCCTTGCCGCCGGCGTGCGCCTTCTGCCGGGCGCCGTTGTAGACCTTCTCGAAGACGCGTGGGACGGCGACGAGGAAGGTCGGCCGGAAGGTGCCGAGGTCGGCCAGCAGCGAGGCGAGGTCGGCGGTGTGGCCGAGCCGGGCGCCGTTCTGGATGCAGCCGACCTCGATGATCCGGGCGAAGACGTGCGCCAGCGGCAGGAAGAGCAGCGAACTCGCGCCCTCGGCCACCATCGCCGGGATCACCCTGGGGGCGAGCTCGGCGACGTAGAGCAGGTTGCCGTGGGTGAGCTCGCAGCCCTTGGGGCGCCCGGTCGTCCCCGACGTGTAGATGATCGTGGCGAGGGTGTCGGTGGACAGCGCCGCCCGGCGCTCGGCCAGCACCTCCTCCGGCACCTCGCCGGCCCGCGCGGCCACGGCGTCGAGGTCGCCGGCCTCGATCGCCCAGACCTCGCGCAGGTCGGGCAGGTCGGCCCGCACCGACTCCACCAGCGCCCGGTGCGCGGCGGTCTCGACGACGACGGCGACCGCGCCGGAGTCCGACAGGATCCACTGCGCCTGCTCGGCCGAGGAGGTCTCGTAGATGGGGACGCCGACGCCGCCGGCGGTCCAGACGGCGTAGTCGGCCAGCGTCCACTCGTAGCTCGTCCGGCCGAGGATCCCGACCCGGTCGCCCGGTCCGACCCCGGCCGCGATCATGCCGCGGGCGAGCGCTGCGACCTGCTCGGCGAACTCGCGGCTGGTGACCGGTACCCAGCTGCCGCCGACGTTGCGGCTCAGCGCCACCCGGTCGGGGTTCTCGCGGGCGTGGGTGGTCACCGCGTCGGGCAGCGCGGCGGTGGACGGGACCTCGAAAGCGGTGGGGCTGGAGTACTCCTGCACGGGTGGGCTCCTCGGGGTGACGGCACGGCGTTGTGACGTGGCTCGCGAAGATACAGAACGAGCGGTCTGTATGTTCGGGTTCCCGGCGCGGGGACCGCCGGAGATCCAGGACTTCCCGGAGGTCGGTGTGCAGTCAGCTCTCTACGAGGCCGAGCACGAGTCGTTCCGCGCGATGCTGCGGGACTTCCTGGCCAAGGAGGTGATCCCCCACCACGACGAGTGGGAGAAGGCCGGCGTCGTCGACCGCGCCGTCTGGCTGCGGGCCGGGGAGCAGGGTCTGCTGGGCATGGACGTCCCCGAGGAGTACGGCGGCGGCGGGGTCAAGGACTTCCGCTACAACGCGGTCCTCTCCGCCGAGGTCAGCCGCGCCGGGGCCAGCGGCCTGGGCTTCACCCTGCAGAACGACGTCGTCGCCCCCTACCTGATCGGGCTCACCACCGACGAGCAGAAGCGGCGCTGGCTGCCCGGGCTGGTCAGCGGAGAGATCATCACCGCGATCGCCATGACCGAGCCGGGCGCGGGGTCGGACCTGCAGGGCCTGCGCACCACGGCCCGCCGGGACGGCGAGGAGTGGGTGCTCAACGGGTCCAAGACCTTCATCACCAACGGCATCAACGCCGACCTTGTCATCGTCGTCGCCCGCACCGACCCCGAGGCCGGCGCCCGCGGCTTCTCCCTGCTCGTCGTCGAGCGCGGCATGCCGGGGTTCGAGCGCGGGCGCAACCTCGACAAGATCGGCCTCAAGGCGCAGGACACCGCCGAGCTCTTCTTCGAGGACGTGCGGGTCCCTGCGGCCAACCTGCTCGGCACCGAGGGCCACGGCTTCTTCCACCTCATGGAGAACCTGCCGCAGGAACGGCTCTCCATCGCCGCGGGCGCCGTCGCCTCGGCCCGCATCGTGCTCGACCTGACCGTCCGGTACTGCAAGGAGCGCACCGCCTTCGGCAAGCCGATCGGCAGCTTCCAGAACACCCGGTTCGAGCTCGCCGAGATGCACACCGAGGTGTCGATCGCCGAGACCTACCTCGAGAAGGCGATCCTCGAGCACAACGCCGGCCGGTTCACCGTCGAGGACGCGGCGATGGCCAAGTGGTGGACGACGGAGCTGCAGAAGCGGGTCGTCGACCGGTGCCTCCAGCTGCACGGCGGCTACGGCTACATGCTCGAGTACCCGGTCGCGAAGGCCTTCCTCGACTCGCGCATCCAGACCATCTACGGCGGGACGACCGAGATCATGAAGGAGATCGTCGGCCGCTCCCTCGGCGTCTGACCCCCATCCGAAGCGAGACGAGAGGACCACGCATGACCGCCGAGGCGTTCATCTACGACGCCGTGCGCACCCCGCGCGGCAAGGGCAAGAAGACCGGTGGGCTGCACTCGGTGAAGCCGATCAGCCTGACCACCGGCCTGATCGACGAGGTCCGACGTCGGAATCCCGGGCTGGACCCGTCGCTGGTCGACGACGTCGTCCTCGGCGTCGTCTCCCCGGTCGGCGAGCAGGGCGCGGTCATCGCGCGCACCGCCGCGCTGGCGGCGGGGCTGCCCGACACGGTGGCCGGCGTGCAGATCAACCGGTTCTGCGCCAGCGGCCTCGAGGCGGTCAACCTCGCTGCGCAGAAGGTCCGCTCCGGCTTCGAGGACCTGGTGCTCGCCGGCGGCGTGGAGTCGATGTCCCGCGTGCCGATGGGTTCCGACGGCGGCGCCTGGCCGATGGACCCCGAGACCGCCGCCCGCACCGGCTTCGTGCCCCAGGGCATCGGCGCCGACCTCATCGCCACCCTGGCCGGCTGGAGCCGGGAGGACGTCGACGCGTACGCCGCCGAGTCGCACGCACGCGCCGCCAAGGCGTGGTCCAACGGGTACTTCGAGCGCTCCGTCGTCCCGGTGACGGACCGGAACGGCACCGTCGTCCTCGACGCCGACGAGCTCGTCCGTCCCGGCACCACCGTCGAGTCGCTGGCCGCGCTGCCCTCGGCGTTCGCCGGCATCGGCGACATGGGTGGCTTCGACGCCGTCGCCTTGAACAAGTACCACTGGGTCGAGCGGATCGACCACGTGCACACCGCCGGCAACTCGTCCGGCATCGTCGACGGCGCCGCGCTGGTCGTCGTCGGCACCGAGGAGGCGGGCACCCGCAACGGGCTCACCCCGCGCGCCCGCATCGTGAGCACCGCCGTCTCCGGCTCCGACCCGGTGATCATGCTGACCGGCCCGGCGCCGGCCACGCACAAGGCGCTGGCCAAGGCCCGGCTGACCGTCGACGACATCGACCTGGTCGAGATGAACGAGGCGTTCGCCGCCGTCGTCCTGCGGTTCATGGCCGACACCGGCTTCGACCACGAGCAGGTCAACGTCAACGGCGGCGCCATCTCCATGGGGCACCCGCTGGGCGCCACCGGCGCGATGATCCTGGGCTCGCTCGTCGACGAGCTCGAGCGGCGCGACCTGCGCTACGGCCTGGCCACCCTGTGCGTCGGCGGCGGCATGGGCATCGCCACCGTCGTCGAGCGAGTCTGAGGAGCGCACCGATGAGCAACAGCACCATCCGCTGGGAGCAGGACGCCGACGGCGTCGTCGTCCTCACCCTCGACGACCCCGCGTCGTCGGCGAACACGATGAACGACGCGTACGTGGCCTCGATGGGCGAGACGATCGACCGGCTGGAACGCGAGAAGGAGTCCGTCCGCGGCGTCGTCCTGACCAGCGCGAAGAAGACCTTCTTCGCCGGCGGCAACCTGGGCAGCCTGATCCAGGCCACACCCGAGACCCGCGACCAGGTCCTCGCCCAGGTCACGCTGGTGAAGCGCCAGCTGCGCCGGCTGGAGACGCTCGGGGTCCCGGTCGCCGCAGCGATCAACGGCGCCGCGCTCGGCGGCGGGCTGGAGATCGCGCTGGCCACCCACCACCGCGTCGTCCTGGACGACCCGAAGGTCAAGCTCGGCTTCCCCGAGGTCACCCTCGGTCTGCTGCCCGGTGGGGGCGGGGTGGTCCGGTCGATCCGGCTGCTCGGGCTGACGACGGCGCTGCTCGAGCTGCTGCTCCAGGGGCAGCAGCTCCGCCCGGAGAAGGCGCTGGAGCTGAGGCTCGTGCACGAGCTGGCGAGCGCGGACGAGCTGCTGGCCAAGGCGAAGCAGTGGGTGCTCGCCAACCCGGACGCCGCCCAGCCGTGGGACACCAAGGGATACAAGGTGCCCGGCGGGACCCCCTCCACGCCGTCGCTGGCGTCGAGCCTGCCCGCCTTCCCGGCCAACCTGACCAAGCAGCTCAAGGGCGCGCCCTACCCGGCGCCCTACGCGATCCTGTCCGCCGCGGTGGAGAGCCTGCAGGTCGACGTCGACACCGCGTTCACCGTCGAGGGGCGCTACTTCGTCGACCTCGTCGTCAGTCAGGTGTCGACCAACATGATCCAGGCGCTGTGGTTCGACCTGAACCGCATCAACGGCGGCGGCTCCCGCCCGGTGGTCGAGGAGACGCACACGGCGCGCAAGGTCGGCGTGCTCGGCGCCGGGATGATGGGTGCCGGCATCGCGCACGCCTTCGCCGAGGCCGGCGTCGACGTGGTGCTCAAGGACGTGAGCACCGAGGCGGCCGAGAAGGGCAAGGTGCACGTCGCCGGGCTGGTCGGCAAGCAGGTCCAGCGCGGGCGGATGAGCCAGGAGAAGGCCGACGCCTTCCTCGCACGGATCACCCCGACCGGTGACCCTGCCGACCTGGCCGGCTGCGACCTGATCGTCGAGGCGGTGTTCGAGGACCAGGCGCTCAAGCACCGCGTGCTCAGCGAGGCCGAGGCCCATGCCCTGCCGGACGCGCTGCTGGCGTCGAACACCTCCACGCTGCCGATCACGAGCCTGGCCGAGGGCGTGCAGCGGCAGGCCGACGTCGTGGGCATGCACTTCTTCTCGCCGGTGGACAAGATGCCGCTGGTCGAGCTGATCGTGGGGGAGAAGACGTCCGACACCGCGCTCGCCCGCGCCTACGACGCCGTGCGCCAGATCGGCAAGACGCCGATCGTCGTCGCCGACAGCCGGGGCTTCTTCACCAGCCGGGTCTTCGGCACGCTGGTCATGGAGGGCGCCGCGCTGCTGGCCGAGGGCCTGGCGCCGATGAGCGTGGAGCGGGCCGCGCTGCAGGCCGGCTTCCCGGCCGGGCCGCTGACCCTGCTCGACGAGGTCACGCTCACGCTGCCGCTGAAGATCCGCGACGAGGCGGCGCGGGCCGGCGCCACCGACGACCACCCGGGGGTGGCGGTGCTGCGGACGCTGGTCGAGCACGGCCGCACCGGGAAGTCCTCGGGGCAGGGCTTCTTCGACTGGCAGCCCGAGAAGCGGGTGTGGCCGGGGCTCGCCGAGCTGTTCCCGCCGTCCGGTGCCGTGCCGTTCCGGGACGCCCAGGAGCGGCTGCTGTTCGCCATGGCGGTGGAGACGGCGCGCTGCCTCGAGGAGCAGGTGCTGCGCACCGTCGAGGACGCCAACATCGGCTCGATCATGGGCATCGGCTTCCCGCCCCTGTACGGCGGCGTGCTGCAGTACGTCGACCAGTACCCGGGCGGGGTGGCGGGCTTCGTCGCCCGGGCCGACGAGCTGGCCGACCGCTACGGCGAGCGGTTCCGGTCGCCGGCGATCCTGCTGGAGCGCGCCGTGCCGGCCGGCAGCCTGCGCGCTGCCGCGGCGGTCTGAGCACGACGGCGGGGGAGCGGGGCGCCGCGCGGCGTCCCGCTCCCGCGCCCTCCCTACGATCCAGCGCATGCCACGGGCGAGCGGGGACGCCGAGGTGACCGCTGCCCCGACGGCGCGCCGGACGCAGGCCGAGCGGCGGGCGAGCACCCGCGAGGCGCTGGTGCGCGCCACCGTGGGAGCGCTGGTCGAGCTCGGCTACGCGCGCACGACCACCCAGGAGGTGCAGCGGCGGGCCGGCGTCTCCCGGGGCGCGCTGACCCACCAGTTCACGACGAAGGCCGACCTCGTGCTGGCCGCCGTCGACCACCTCTACGAAGAGTTCAGCGCGAGCGTGCGCCAGGCCGCGGCCGACCTGCCGGCGGACGCGGCCGCCCGCGTCCGGCTCGGCGTGGAGCTGATCTGGGAACGCTTCCACGGCGAGCTGTTCGTCGCGGCGATGGAGCTGTGGGGTGCGGCCCGGACCGATCCGGAGCTCCGCGCCGCGCTGCTCCCGCACGAGCGCCGCCTCGGGGCGCAGCTGCGAACCCTGGCGATGGAGGTGTTCGGCGAGCAGGTGGCGCGGCACCCGCAGGCCGAGGCGGTCTACCAGGTGCTGCTCACCTCGATGCGGGGTCAGGCGCTCACCTACGCGCTGCAGCCCGACGCCCCCCGCACCGGCCCGCACGTCGAGCACTGGCAGTCGATCGTCGAGGCCTTCACCGCCCGCGGGGACCGCCTGGGAAGCTGATGCCTCCCGGAGTCCTGCAGAGGGGGGCGGATCCGTGGCCACGACGGCCCTGCTGGTGCTCGACCTCGTCGGCACCTTCGCCTTCGCGCTCAACGGTGCGCTGACCGCGCTGCGCACCACCCGGCTCGACATCGTCGGCGTGATCACCCTGGGCATGATCACCGCGCTCGGGGGCGGCACCATCCGCGACGTCTTCCTGGACAGCCTGCCCCCGGCGACGTTCGTCGACTGGCGCTACCTCGCCGTGGCCGCCGGCGGGGGCCTGATCGCCTTCGTCGCCGGCCCGTACCTGGAGCGGCTCAACGGGACGATCAACGTGCTGGACGCCGCCGGCCTGAGCCTCTTCGCGGTCACCGGCGCCCTCAAGGCGCTCGACCTCGGCTTCGGCCCCGCGCAGGCGGTGATCGTCGGCACGATCACCGGCGTGGGCGGCGGCACCCTCCGGGACGTGCTCATCCGCCAGGTGCCCTCGGTGCTCACCAGCGGTCTCTACGCCGTCCCGGCGCTGGTCGGGGCCACCGCCGTGGTGCTGGCCGATCTGCTCGGCACCCGCGGCCCGGTCGCCTCGATCAGCGCCGCCGCGCTGTGCTTCACCATCCGGATGGTCGGGGTGCACTTCGACGTGCACGCCCCGTTCCCGCCCCTGCGCACCCGGCGCGAGCGGGAGTGACCCGGGGACGACCGGCGACCGGCCACCCACCGCCAACCTTCCGGCGCCGGCTGCACCGGCTGTGCCCCGGTGACTTCGAGCCTGCGCCGGCGGCCGTTCCCGTGCGAGCTGCCGGTATGGAGCGGGGCTCACCACGACGACGTCGTCGGCAGTGGTTCCGGTGGTGGCACCCCGGCGCTGCGGACGGCGCCGGGCTCCTCGCGGGCCCGGAGCGGCGCCGGTCAGGTCCGTTCGGCCACCGGCAGGATCTCGCCGCTGTCGATCCGGGCGCGGTAGCCGTTGAGCTCCCGCTTCACCACCCGGGCCAGGATGTAGAGGCCGATGATGTTCGGCAGGGACATCAGGAAGATCATGCTGTCGGAGAAGCCGATCACCGACTCGACCGTGGACGACGCCCCGATGATGACGAAGAGGCAGAAGACCAGCTTCCACGTCCGGTCGACGACCATCGACTCGCCGAAGAGATAGGTCGCGGCCTTCAGGCCGTAGTAGCTCCAGGCCAGCATCGTCGAGTACGCGAAGAGGATCACCGCGACCGCCAGCACGATGGGGAACCAGCCGACGACGGTCTCGAACGCCGCCGACGTCGTCTCCACCCCCGCGTCGCTCGCCTCGTCGGCGTAGGTGCCGGTGATGACGATGGCCAGCGCGGTCATCGTGCAGATGACGACGGTGTCGATGAACGGCTCGAGGACGGCGACGTGCCCCTCGGTGGCCGGGTGCTCCGTCTTGACCGCGGAGTGCGCGATGGCGGCCGAACCCAGCCCCGCCTCGTTGCTGAACGCCGCCCGGCGGAAGCCCTGGATGAGCACGCCGACGATGCCGCCGAAGCCGGCCTCGGGGGAGAACGCCTGGGAGACGATCGCCCAGAGCGCCGCCGGGATGTCGGAGAAATTGGCCAGGAGCACGGTCAGGCAGGCGAGCACGTAGAAGACCGCCATGAACGGCACCAGCTTGTCGGTGACCCGGGCGATGCTGCGGATGCCGCCGATGATCACCGCACCGACCAGCAGGGCCAGCACGAACCCGAACACCGCGCCGGCGGCGCCGAACCCGAGCAGGCCGTCGTCGCCGCCGGTGACCGACTGCGCCTGGTTGAAGGCCTGGTTGGCCTGGAACATGTTGCCGCCGCCGACGGCCCCGCCGAGGGTGAAGATGCAGAACAGGACGGCGAGCACCTTGCCCAGGGTCCCCAGCCGCGGGTTCTTCTCGCGGAGCCCCTTGGTCAGGTAGTACATCGGGCCGCCGGAGACCCGGCCGTCGGGGTACACGTTGCGGTACTTCACCCCGAGCGTGCACTCGACGCCCTTGGTGCACATGCCGAGCAGGCCCGCGATGATCATCCACAGCGTGGCGCCCGGCCCGCCCAGCGAGATCGCGATCGCGACGCCGGCGATGTTGCCGAGGCCGACGGTGCCCGACACCGCCGTCGCCAGCGCCTGGAAGTGGGTGACCTCGCCGGCGTCGCGCGGGTCGTCGTACCGGCCGCGGATCAGCTCGATGGCGTGCCGGAACGCGCGGAACTGGAAGCCGCGCAGGTAGACGGTGAAGAAGAAGCCCGCGATGACCAGCCAGACGACGATGAGCGGCAGTTCCACGCCCTCGTCGATGAAGTCGAGGGGGACGGCGTAGAAGACCACTGCGGTGATCCAGTCGAAGACCGGTGCGAAGAAGCCGTCGACCTGCTCGTCGAAGCTGGCGGCCAGCACGGAGTCGGAGGGCATCACGGCACCACCAGGACGGGGACGGGGGAGAGCTGGATGAGGCTGCTCGGCGTCGAGCCGAACAGCAGGGTGCGCACCCGGCTCTGCCCGACGCGGCCGACGGTGATCCAGGCGGCGTCGTGCTCGCGGGCCAGCCGCACCAGCGTCTCGGCGGGGTGCCCGTGCCGGACGGCACCCTCGATCGCGAGGTCCCCGGGCTCGGAGAGCCGGGCGATCACCGGTTCGAGCACGCGTTCGCGCGCCGAGGTGGCCTCCCGCTCCTTCTCCACGGAGCGGCGTTCGTTCTCCTCCGCGGTGGTGAAGGAGTAGGGCGACCAGGGGACGACGCAGGCGAGGACCAGCCGCAGGTCGTGGCGACGGGCCGCGTCGGCCGCCGCGTCCGCGGCGCGACCGCTCGCCTCGCTGCCGTCGAGGCCTACCAGGATGGATTCGGGCACGGCCCACCTCCGGCGGAGAAGATGATCGGGCGAACGCTAGCGGTGATCGCGCCGGTCGGCAGGTCGAGCGCGCGCGCCCCGTGCCACGGTCAGGACGCCGGCGTCCCCGGTCGCGCAGGTGGACGGCCTGCGCCGTCGACCTCGTCGTCGGTCCGCCCGCCGGCCACGGCGTCGCCGTCGTCCGGTGGCTCCGCCGCCTGCCGGCCGACCTGCCGCCGCCAGCCCTGCACGGCCGCTGCGAGCACGCCGGCCACCGGCACCGCGACGAACAGACCCAGCAGGCCGAAGGCGGAGGCGGCCCCGGTGGTGAGCAGCAGCACGACCAGCGGGTGGAAGCTGATCGCCCGCGACAGCAGGAGCGGCGCGAGCACGTTGCCCTCGATCTGCTGCACCACGACGACGACGAGGAGCGCCCACAGCGCCGTGCTCCAGCCGTTGGTCACGCCGGCCACCGCCACCGCCACGGCGCCGGCGAGCGTCGCGCCGACGAGAGGCACGTAGGCGAGCAGGAACGTCAGCGCGCCGAGCGGGAGGGCCAGCGGGACGTCGAGCAGCCACAGCCCGAGGCCGATGAGCACGCCGTCGACCAGCCCGGTGGCGGTCGAGGCGTAGAACCACGCCCCGGCCGTGCGCAGGCCGGCGCGGAAGGCGGCGTCGGTCGGCGACCGGTATTCCACGGGCAGCGCGCGGACGAACTGCCGCCACAGCCGGTCCCCGCTGGTGAGGGCGAAGAGGGTGAAGAAGAGCGCGATGAGCAGGACCGTGGTGATGGTGCCGACCGCGTTCAGCCCCTGGGCGGCCGCGCCCCCGAGACCGGCGGCCGCCGTGCCCACCGAGGACTCCAGCTGCTCGAGCACCTGGTCCAGCCCGGCGTTGTCCAGGTCGTCGGTCCGCGCCTGCACCCATGCGGTCGTGGAGTTCACGGCGTCGACGCCGGCGGCGACCAGGCCCGGCCAGGCCTCGATGAGCTGCAGGACCAGGAAGGTCAGCACGCTGACGAAGAAGGCCAGGTAGCCGACGACGCAGAGGATCGCCGCGAGCACCGCCGGCACGCCGTGCCGCCGCAGCCAGCTCGCGATCGGCCACAGCATGGCGACCTGAGCGATGCCGAGCATCGCCGCGGCGGCGACGAACTGGACCTGGAGCACCAGCCAGACCAGCCCGAGCGCGGCCAGGCCGATCACCAGTGCCCGTCCCGCGATCGTCGCCTCGCGCTGGAGGAACCCGGTCCGGCCGGTCGGCGGGGACGTGGCGGCGTGCGCTCCCGCCGCCGTCCCGGGAGCGCGGCGTGGTCGTGCCGCGGCAGGATCCCCGATGGAGGCCGGCGCCCGTCCCGTCATGCCCCCCACCTCCGTCCGCTGCCCGCGACGGTGCGCCGGCGCGCGCGCCCATCCTGACGCCTCCACCGGTCCCGTGTGCGGGTGCGGCGCATGGTGGTGGCGCCGGTCGGGTACGCGACCCCGGTCACCGGCACGTCGGACGTGCGCGCGGGTCGCGGAGCGCCCACGCGCCGAGGGGGAGGAGGATCCCGTGCTCGGACTGATCGGACTGCTGCTGGTCGTGTGGCTGGCGCTCGCCGTCCTAGGAGCCATCGTCGAGGGGTTGTTCTGGCTGCTCGTCATCGGCGTGGTGCTGTTCCTGGCCACCGCGGCCTGGGGGTGGACCAAGCGCAACACCAGGGTGTGATCGCGGGAGCGGCCGGTTCCGGGTGACCGGCCGCCCCGGCGGGCGGGTCAGTCCCGGGCGTCGAGCTGGGCTGCCAGCCCGGTGGCGAACCCCTCGGCGACGGCGAGCTGCTCGCGGAGGGCGGTGACCCGGGCGGTCGCCGCCTCGTGGAACATCCGCAGCCGGTCCAGCAGCGCGGACGGGTCGCCGGTGCCGGCGTCGAGGTCGGCGAGCAGGCCCAGCAGCTCGCGCATCTCCTCCAGTGCGAACCCGAGCGGCTTCATCCGCTTGATCACCTCGAGGCGGGCGACGTCGTCGGCGCTGTACAGCCGGAAGCCGCCCTCGGTCCGCGAGGTCGGGACGACGAGGCCCTCCTCCTCGTACCAGCGGATGGTGCGCAGGCTCAGCCCGGTGCGCTCGGCGACCTGGCCGATCTGCAGCAGCCCCGTGCGCGTCACCTGCATCAGTGCGCCCCGGCGAGCCGGCCGGTGTGCCGCTGGAACCGGTCGGCCGAGTGGCCGGTGAGCCCGACGAACTCCACCGTCTTCCCGCGCATCCCGTACTTGTGCGTGATCGCGTCGAGCACGGCGACGGTCGAGGCGTCCCAGACGTGCGCGTCGGACAGGTCGACCACGACGCTCTCCGGGTCGCCGTTGTAGTCGAACTGGGAGACGAGGTCGTTGCTCGAGGCGAAGAACAGGGCGCCGTGGACCGAGTAGACGCGCGTCCCGCCGTCGGGGTCGAGGACGCTGGTGACCTCGACGAGGTGCGCCACCCGGCGGGCGAAGAGCACGCAGGCGACCAGGACGCCGACGCCGACCCCGATGGCCAGGTTGTGGGTGATCAGCGTGCCGGCGACGGTCGTGAGCATCACCGTCGTCTCGCTGCGCGGCATCCGGTGGATGGTGCGCAGGCTGTGCCAGTCGAAGGTGGCGATCGACACGAAGATCATGACGGCGACCAGGGCGGCCATCGGGATGATCGCGACCACGTCGCCGAGCGCCACGACGAGGATCAGCAGGAAGATGCCGGAGAGGAACGTCGACAGCCGGGTCCGGGCGCCGGACTTCACGTTGATCATCGTCTGGCCGATCATCGCGCAACCGCCCATGCCGCCGAAGAAGCCGGACGCCACGTTCGCCACGCCCTGACCCCACGACTCCCGCATCTTGTCCGAGCCTGTGTCGGTGAGGTCGTCGACCAGCTTCGCCGTCATGAGCGACTCCATCAACCCGACCAGGGCCACGCCCAGCGCGAAGGGCGCGATGATCGTCAGCGTCTCCCAGGTGAACGGGACCGCCGGGATGCCGAAGAAGGGCAGGCTGTCGGGGAGCTCCCCCTGGTCACCGACGTCCGGCAGGGTCCAGCCGGCGGCGATGGTGAGACCGGTGAGCACCACGATCGAGATCAGCGGCGAGGGGACGGCGGCCGTCAGCCGGGGCAGCAGGAAGATCATCGCCAGCCCGGCGGCGACCAGCGGGTAGACCAGCCAGGGGACGTCGACCAGGTGCGGCAGCTGCGCGGAGAAGATCAGGATCGCCAGGGCGTTGACGAAGCCGACCATGACGCTGCGGGGGATGAAGCGCATCAGCCGGGCGACACCGGCCGCGGCGAGCAGCACCTGGAAGACCCCGCCGAGGACGACGGCGGCGAACAGGTACTCGACGCCGTGCTCGAGGGCCAGGGGGGCGACGACGAGCGCGATCGCGCCGGTGGCGGCGGTGATCATCGCCGGGCGGCCGCCGGTGAAGGCGATGACGACGGCCATCACGAACGAGGAGAACAGGCCCACGCGCGGGTCGACCCCGGCGAGGATGGAGAAGCTGATCGCCTCCGGGATGAGGGCGAGGGCGACGACGAGGCCGGCGAGCACCTCGGTGCGGGCGGTCGTCGGCGAGAGCCACGCCGGCCGGCGGGTGCGGGGCGTGGGCGGGGCGGCGGTGGCTGAGGACATGGGTCCGTCTCGGTTGGTGCGCCGTCGGGGGCGCGGGGGTGCGGCACCGGGCGGTGCGGGTCTCGGTGCGAGGTGCGCCGGTGCACCTGCGGTACGGCGCGCTGGGGCGCCGGGCTCACCCAGAGTCTGCGGCAACTCGTCCCTCACGTCAGGGTTCGGCCGGTGAGTCGTTCGTCACCGTGCCGGGGGAGTGGCCGTCGTCACTCCTGACCCGCCGCGGGAACTCCGCGGGGAGCCGGAGCGACTACTGGACCACCGCACGGTCCGGCAGCCTGCCGAGCCGGCGGTCGACGAAGGAGCCCGCCGTGCCCGTCCGCCCCCTCCGCGCGCTCGCCGCGTCCTCTCTCGCCACGGCGGTGGTCCTCGCCGCCGGTGCCGGCGCGGCCTCGGCGCACGTCCGGGTGTCCTCGGACGATGCCGCCCCGGGCGGCTTCGGTGAGATGACCTTCCGGGTGCCGAACGAGAGCGACACGGCCTCGACGGTCTCCCTGCGGGTGCAGATCCCCGCCGAGACCCCGCTCGCCTCGGTCAGCGTGAAGCCGGTGCCCGGCTGGACGGCGACCACCACCACCGGACCGGTCGACCCGCCGGTCGAGGTGCACGGGACCGAGGTGACCGAGGCGGTCTCCGAGATCACCTGGACCGCCGACCCGGGGGCGGGGATCGCGCCCGGCCAGTACCAGACCTTCTCCATCAGCGCCGGTCCGATCCCCGAGGTGGACGAGATCTTCTTCCCGGCGATCCAGACCTACGACGACGGCACGGAGCAGGCCTGGATCGAGCCGACCGTGGAGGGCCAGGACGAGCCGCAGAGCCCCGCCCCGGTGCTGACGCTGACCGGTGCGGCCGACTCCGCGCACGGTGGCGGCACCGGCACGGCGTCCTCCGGGGCGACGACGGAGGTGGACGAGGCGGCCGCAGCGGAGACCGCCGACGGCTCGGGGCTGGCGGTGACCGCCCTCGTCGTCGGCGGGCTCGGGCTGATCGCCGGCGTCGCCGCCCTGGTGCTGGCGCTCGGCTCGCGGCGACGCGCCGGCTGACCCCGCTGCCCGTCGCGCCGCCGGTGGAGGCGCCCGCGGTCGGGACTCGGCGCTCCGCACGCAGCAGCCGCCGTGCCCCGACCGTGCCTCGTCGGCCCGACCGACGAGGTCGCCGAACTCGACGAGGGCTTCGGTGAGCGGCCGGTCGAAGATCTGCACCAGCACGGTGGGGCAGCGGGACCGCCAGGGCCTGGGGAGGAAGCCCTGCCGCGACGTCGCCGGGCCGTGGAGATGCCGCCCGGTCGGTGCGTGTGGTCACATGGCGCGACCCACCACTTCCGGAGCGGGGCGTGACATGGCCGAGACGACGGGCACCCAGGAGCAGTACAACACCGTCCGGGCCATCCACCTCGCGGCGGTCGCCGCCCTCGGTGGGTTCCTGTTCGGCTACGACACCGCCGTGATCAACGGCGCCGTCGTGGCGCTGCGCGCGGACTTCGCGATGAGCGCGGGCGTCACCGGCTTCGTCGTCGCGTCAGCGCTGCTGGGTGCGGCGCTCGGCGCCTGGGGCGCGGGCCGGGTGGCCGACCGGTACGGCCGGATCCGGGTGATGTTCGGGGCCGCGGTGCTGTTCATCAGCAGCGCGATCGGTTCCGGCCTGGCCATGGGGCCGGTCGACCTGACGATCTGGCGGGTGATCGGCGGCGTTGCGGTCGGCGCGGCGTCGGTCATCGCTCCGGCCTACATCGCCGAGATCTCGCCGGCCCCGATCCGCGGCCGGCTGGGCTCCTTGCAGCAGTTGGCGATCGTCACCGGCATCTTCATCGCGCTGCTGGTCGACGCCCTGCTCGCCAACCTCGCGGGAGGCGCGGCCGAGGACCTGGCCTTCGGCCTCGAGGCCTGGCGCTGGATGTTCATGGCCGAGGCCCTGCCGGGGCTGGTGTACCTGGTGATGTGCCTGACCATCCCGGAGTCCCCGCGCTACCTCGTCGCCCAGGGGGAGCCGAAGGAGGCGCGCCGGGTGCTCGCCGGGGTGCTCACCGCCGGGGTGGACGACCGGATCACGGAGATCCAGCGCACGGTGCGGGCCGAGGACCGGCGCAAGGCCGGCTTCGCCGACCTGCGCGGGCACGTCCTCGGCCTCAAACCGATCGTCTGGGTGGGGATCCTGCTCTCGGTGTTCCAGCAGGCCGTGGGGATCAACGTGATCTTCTACTACAGCACCGCGCTGTGGCAGCAGGTCGGGTTCAGCGAATCCGATGCCCTCACGATCACCGTCATCACCTCGGTCACCAACATCGTGGTGACGCTGGTCGCCATCGCCACCATCGACAAGGTAGGCCGGCGGATCCTGCTGCTCGTCGGCTCGGCGGGGATGGCGCTGAGCCTGGGCACGCTGGCCTGGACGTTCGGCACCGCCCCCGTCGTCGACGGCGAGCCGGTGCTGGGCGACGCGGCGGGGATCGTCGCGCTGGTGGCGGCCAACCTCTTCGTCGTCTTCTTCGGGGCGTCGTGGGGCCCGGTGGTCTGGGTGCTGCTCGGTGAGATGTTCAACAACCGGATCCGCGCCGGCGCCCTCGGGCTGGCCGCGTCCGCGCAGTGGATCAGCAACTTCGTCATCTCCCAGACGTTCCCGGTGCTGGCCGCCATCGGGTTGTCGCTGGCGTACGGCCTCTACACGGCGTTCGCCGTCCTCTCCTTCCTCTTCGTCGCCAAGTTCGTGCGGGAGACGAAGGGCCGCCAGCTCGAGGACATGGAGTAGCCGCCGGAAGTCACGTCATGGCCCCGCCGGTGTCGTGCTCGGCGGAAGGGGCGTGGCCGAGGCCGTGGGGTTGCCCACCCCGACGAGTCCGCCGGCTGCTCGAAACGTCTGCACGGTCGAGTGCGCCGAGCTCACCGCCGAGCACCGCGCCGTCGTCCACCGGATGTGAGCCCGGCCGCGCACGCCCGGATTTTCACGGAGGCCGCTGATGGTGGTTGTCTGCCGGATCCCCGTGCCGGAGTGTCCTGATCCGCCCGGTGCTGTTCGTCAGCAGGTCGGAGCGGGATCCTCCCGCGGACGTGAGGAGTGCAGATGAACCAGTACCTGTTGTCGGTGTACGCGGTTGAAGGACAGGCGAACGGAGCGCCTGCCACGGCCGAGGAGATGCAGGCGTTCATGGGTCGGGTGATCGCCCTGGAGGAGGAGATGGACCGGGCCGGAGCGTTTGCGTTCGGCGGTGCGCTGCACGGTCCCGACGCGGCCACCGTGGTGCGGGGTGGCACCGGCCGGGACAAGGTGACCACCGACGGGCCGTTCGTGGAGGCGAAGGAGCACATCGGGGGGTTCTACGTCGTCAATGCCGCAGACCTCGACGAGGCGCTGACATGGGCGGAGAAGGTGGTCGAGGCGATCGACCACGACATCGAGGTGCGGCCGTTCCGGGCCACCGGGCGGGTTCCGGCCGGCGGCCACTGACGGAGCCGGGGAGTGGACGACGTCGAGCGGACGTTCCGGGCCGCGCACGGTCAGGCGGTGGCGACCCTGGCCCGGCTCTTCGGTGACCTCACGCTCGCCGAAGACGCCGTCCAGGACGCGTTCGTCATCGCCATGAGCCGGTGGCCGAGGGACGGTGCCCCGGACAACCCCGCCGGCTGGATCGTCACCACCGCGCGGAACCGGGCTACCGACGTCGTCCGCCGGGAGCGGCGGGGCCGTCAGCTGACCGAGCAGGTCGTGACCGATCGCCTCCGGTCAGAGCCACCTCCGGGCCCCGACGTCCCGGCGCCGCGGCCCGACGACCAGCTGCGGCTCATCTTCACCTGCTGCCACCCCGCCCTGCGGGTCGAGCACCAGGTGGCGCTGACCCTGCGGTTGGTCGCCGGGCTGACCCCCGCGGAGGTCGCTGCCGCCTTCCTGGTCAGCGACGAGACCATGGCGAAGCGGCTGGTGCGCGCCAAGTACAAGATCAGGGCGGCGAGCATCCCCTACCGCATCCCCGACGCCGACCTGCCGCGCCGGCTGCGGGCCGTGCTGACGGTGCTGTACCTCATCTACAACGCCGGCGCCGACGACGTCGAGCGGCGGGGCCTACGTGGCGAGGCGATCTGGCTGACCCGGGTGCTGGTCGGGCTGATGCCCGATGAACCCGAGGTTGCGGGTCTGCTGGCCCTGATGCTGCTCAACGACGCCCGGATGCCGGCCCGCTCCGATGCAGCCCAGGTCGTGCAGCTCGGGGACCAGGACCGGTTGCTGTGGGACCGCTCACTGATTGCCGAGGGGCAGGAACTGGTGCTCGCGTGCCTGCGCCGCGGCCAGCTGGGTCCGTTCCAGCTCCAGGCAGCGATCCAGGCCCTCCACTGCGCCGCACCCCGGTACGAGCAGACCGACTGGGCGGCGATCGTCCGGTTCTACGACCGGCTGTTCGCGGTGCTGCCGACGCCGGTGGTGGCGTTGAACCGGGCGGTAGCGGTCGCCGAGACCGACGGCCCGGCGGCCGGCCTTCGGCTTCTGCAGGATCTGGAGGAGGACCTGGCCGGCTACCACCTGCTGCACGCTTCGCGTGGGTCGATGCTGGAGCGGCTGGGGCGACGCGACGAGGCCGCTGCCGCCTACGGCCGGGCGGCCGCGCTGGCGCGGATCGACGCCGACACCGCCTTCCTCACCCAGCGGCAGACGGAGCTCACCACCGACCAGCCCCGCTAGCAGCGTGAACCCGCTCGTGCAGGCGGGCGAAGTCGCCGTCGTTGTAGAGGGGGAAGCCGCCCTTGGTGCGGGCAGTGGGGACGACCAGCCGACTGTCCTCGCGCCAGCGGATCGAGCGCAGGACCAGCCCGGTCGAGGTCGGCCACCGGGCCGATCGAGGGAGACCCCGTGGGCACTCAGCGCCTCGCGTGGGCGACCTGCCACACCGCACCCCGGTGCGCGACGGCGGCGTGCATCCCGTGCTCGGCGAGGACCGCGAGCATCTCCGCCGGCGGGTGCGCGAAGGTGCGGAACCGGCGTCCGCCCCAGCCGAGCAGCCGGTTCTGGACGGCGACGAACGCCCGGGAGACCGGGGTGCGCGGCGGGAAGCTGAACACCAGCTGGTCGCGGGCGTGCCGGGCGGCCGCCGCGAGGAGCGCCGGGTGGTCGGGGTAGCAGCACACGACGCGGTGCAGGATCACGATGTCAGCGGGCCGCGCCGCTGCCGGGTCGGCGGCGATGTCGGCCAGGCGGCGGTCGACGCGCCCGGCGAGCCCGGCCTCGTCGAGCAGCCGGGCCGCTTCGGCCTCGTAGGCCGGGGAGAGCTCGAGGTTCGTGGCGGAGGCGGCGCCGCGGCGGAGCAGCTCGATGTGGATCTCGCCGACGCCGCCGCCGATCTCCAGCACCGTGGCGCCCCGCAGGCCGCGATGCTCGAGGAGCTCCACCATCCGCCGGGCCGTGGCGTCGAGGCCCTTCCTCCGGTAGCGGGCGGCCCTCCGCCTGGCGAACCGCTCGTCGAACACCCCGTCGCATCCGCGGGGGTCGCAGCAGCCGGCCACGGCGGCAGTGTTCCACCGTCTGCTGCTGCACGGGGCCGTCTGCGGACTGCGGTGGGGGACGGAGAAGGCCCCGGTCAGTTGCCTGACCGGGGCCCTCCGTTCGGGGTGAGTGACGGGGCTCGAACCCGCGAGTGAGGCCGGTTCCGGGCCTGGTGGCCCGGTGATCCCGCACGATAGCGGGGCCTTCCGGACAGCCTCGATCGTCCCGGAGCGGTCCTGATCGGCCGCTTGCCCCCAACAAGCTCGCCCGCATCGAGACGAGTCCCGAACCGGCCTGACCCGGGTGGCGGACGACGCCAATCGCCTCAGAGGGTCAGCAGGCGCAGGGCGAGGACGACGACGGCGAGCACGAGCGGCGGCATCGGCATCGCGACGTTCATGGTGTCGCCGACGCGGAGGTGGCCGCCGACCGCACCGAGGAAGTAGGCGACGAGGCCGGCCGCGGCGGCGATGCCCAGCGGTTCGAGCCACAGACCGACGAGGATGCCGACGGCGCCGGCGATCTCGAGGCCGGCGAGGGTGGGCAGGTGCCGCTCCGGCACGCCGACGGTGCCCTGGATGACGGCGACGACCTGCTCGTTCCGGCGGAGCTTCATGGCCGCGGAGTTGAGGGCGATGGTGGCCAGCAGGACGGTGGTGATGACCAGGGCGATGAACACGACTCTCCTCTGAGAGGAAGTGGGGGAAGGTGACCGCTGTCAGCGGTCGCCGAGTTCCTTGCGGATCTGGGGGAGGACCTCGGTGCCGAGCAGCTCGATGGCCTCGAGGTAGGTGGCGTGGGGCATGCCGCCGACGTCCATCTGCAGGATCTGGCGGGTGTGCCCGAGTTGGGCGTGCAGGTGCAGGATCCGGTCGGCGACCTCGTCCGGTCCGCCGGCGAACACCATGCCGCCCGGCTGGAGCTGTGCCTCGCGGCCGGGCGGTGCCATCGGCGGACGCCCGACCTCCGCGGCGCCGGTGGCGAACATGCGCAGCTCGTGCTCGAGGTAGGTGGCCTTCGCCCGGTGGTCGTCGCGGCCGACGAACCCGTGCACCGCGACGGCGATGTCGGCCGCCTCGGCCGGATGGCCGACCTGCGCCCACGCGTCGCGGTAGGCCCGGCCGTACTGCGCCCAGTGCTCCGAGCTGCCGCCCAGGATGCCGAGGAACAGCGGCACACCCAGCTCGACCGCGCGGCCCACCGACTCCGGGCTGCCGCCCGAGCCGAGCCAGATCCGCAGCGGCTGCTCCGGGCGCGGCACGATCAGGGCGCCGTCCAGGGGGCGGCGCCGGTGCGGGCCGGACCAGGTGACCTGCTCGTGCTGGTTGACGGCGAGGAGCAGCTCGAGCTTCGAGGCGTAGAGCATGTCGTAGTCGCGCTCGTCGAGGTCGAAGATCGGGAAGGTGATCGCCGAGGAGCCGCGGCCGGCGACGGCCTCGATGCGTCCGGGTGCGATCGCCGCCGCCGTCGCCAGCTGTTGGAACACCCGCAGCGGCTCGTCGGTGGACAGCACCGTGACGGCCGTGCCGAGCTTGATGCGCTGCGTGGATGCCGCGGCGGCGTTCACGACCGAGGTCGGCGAGGACAGCGGCATCGAGCGGGTGTGGTGCTCGCCGAACCCGAAGAAGTCCAGGCCGACCTCGTCGGCGAGGTGCACCGCCTCGAGGACGTTCCGGATCGCCTGCGCGGTGGCACCGAAGCCGCCGTCGGGAGTGCGGGGTGTGTTGCCGAACGAGTAGACGCCGAGTTCGAATGTCATGGCGGTGCTCCTTGTCGGGGGCGAAGGGTGGGGCGCTCAGGCCAGCGGGCGGAGGCCGTCGACGAGTGGCGTCGTCGGCCGGCCGATGAGGCGGGCGAGGTCGCCGTTCCGGTAGGCGAACGCGCCGTCGCGGATGCCGCCGTCGACGGCGACGCCCATGCGCGCGAACTGCTCCGGTATCCCGGCGCCCGTCAGCATCTCGAGGTGCTCGTCGGGCGTCACGGAGCGGTAGATGACGTCGCGGCCGAGCACCTCGCTCAGGGCCGCGGCGAGGTCGTCGTAGGTCCAGGCGACGTCGCCGGACAACTCATAGGTCCGACCCAGATGACCGCCAGAGGTGACGACGGCGCCGACGGCCTGGGCGAAGTCGCGTCGCGAGGCCGAGGCCACCCGCCCCTCACCGACGCTCGCGAGCAGGACCCCGCTCTGACGGACGCCGTGCAGATCGCGCCCGTAGTTCTCGGTGTACCAGCCGTTGCGCAGGATCGTGAAGGGGACGCCACTGCCGCGGACGGCCTCCTCGGTCGGGGCGTGCCTGGCGGCGATGGGGCTGGGGCTCTCCGCCGCCCGCAGGCCGCTGGTGTAGACGAGGTGGTGCGCGCCGGCGCGGGCGGCGGAGGCGATGGCGTCGGCATGCTGCCGGTCGCGGTTCACCAGGTCGTTGCCGGAGACGAGCACGAACGTGTCGCCCGCACCGACGGCGGCCTCGACGGTCGCGGGGTCGTCGTAGTCGATCCGGGTGGTGCGGACGCCGCTGGCGGCCAGGTCGGCGACGGCGTCGGGCTTGCGGGCGCCTGCGACGACGTCCGACGCGGGGACGCCGCGGTCGAGCAGGTCCTGGACGACCAGGTGACCCAGGTGGCCGGAGGTGGCGGTGACGACGATGGGCATGGGGGGAACTCCAGGGGATGAGATGGGTCTGAACGCCGGTGCCACGCCCGGCCCGGATCGACCGCCGGGCCGGGCGACTGCTCAGCCGATCTCGATGCAGATCTTCCCGCGCGTGCCCGAGCGGAAGTCCTCGAACGCACGAGGGACGTCGTCCAGGGAGTAGGTGACGGTGATCGGCACGCGGATGCGTCCGGCGGCGGCGTCGGCGGCGAGCCGGGCGAGGGTGTCGGCGGACGGGTTGGCCATGACGAACGTCGCGGCGGGGTTCTGCTCGGGGCCGTACCCCATGGTCGAGCCGATCTTCCCGCCGGGCTTCAACAGTCCGGCGAGCTCGGCGCCGTCGCCGGCCAGGTGCACGATGGCGCCGACGCCCTCCGGGGCGATCGCCCGGACCTGCGCGGCGACGTCACCGGTGTAGTCGACGGTGTGCTGTGCGCCCAACTCGGTGACGAGGTCGGCCTCCTCGCCCCGCCGGGCCGTGGCGATGACGGTGGCGCCCGCCGCGGCGGCGTACTGCACGGCGAGTGCGCCGACCCCGCCGGTGGCGCCGCTGACGAGGACGGTCTGTCCGGCCTGGACGCCGGCGGCGTTCAGGGTGTCGAGGGCGGCGGTGCCGGCGAGGCCGAGGGCGCCCGCGGAGCGCAGGTCCAGCCCCTCGGGGACCGCGGTGATGAAGTCGCCCTCGTGCACGACGAGCAGCTCACCGAAGCCACCGTCACCCAGGTGCGCCTTGGTGACGACGCCGAGCACGGCGTCGCCCGGGGCGAACCGGGTCACGCCTTCGCCGACCGCCTCGACGGTGCCGGCGAAGTCCTTGCCGAGGACGACGGGGAAGCGGTGCTCCATCATCCCCTGCAGGTAGCCGGCGGCCACGGACAGGTCGAAGCCGTTCAGCGACGAGGTGGCGACGCGGACCAGCACCTCGCCGGGGCCGGGGGTGGGGTCGGGCACCTCGGTGACGGTGGGCTCGGCGTCGGCGGACGGTACGACGAAGGCACGCATGTCGGTTCCTCTCGATGGAGTGGGGGGATGTCCCCGTTTCGCCGACGCTAACACGACACCCGGGGACATCATTCCGGTTAGCTGTCGCGTTGCTCGGCGTGGCGAGAGGAGAGGCGGTTGGCCGCCATCACGCGCAGCACGGAGCGCTCGGTGGGCGCCGGCGGCGCGGGCGTGGCGGCCCGGGTCTGGAGTCCATCAAGGAGGAAGGCGGCGACTCGTCGCCAGCTGTCGGGGGCGCCCTTCTGGGTGCGCTCCACCAGTCCGGCGTTGGCCATGAGGAGCAGGGGCAGGTCCTGGTGGCGGAAGTCCGGGCGCAGCTCGTCGGCGTCCTGTGCCCGCCGGATGAGCTGCTTGGTCAGCTCGAAGGCGCGGCTGCGCAACTCCTCGAGCTCGCCGGACGGCGTCCTGACGGTCGTGACGAGCAGGTCGGCAAGGCCGCGGTCGCGGGCCTGCAGTTGGAACAGGCGCAGCAGGTAGTCACGGAAGCCCGCCCAGGGATCCGGATCGGCGAGCCCCTCGTCGACCGCGGCGAGGTAGTCCGTCATCGACGGCAAGAGGGCCGCCTGCACCAGCTCCTCCCGGCTCGGGAACCGGCGGTAGAGGGTCGCGTTCCCGACACCGGCCCGGCGGGCGATCTCGTCCAGCGAGGCCCCCAGCCCATGCTCGGCGAACACGGTGCGGGCGGCGGCGACGATCGCGTCGCGGTTGCGCGCGGCATCGGCGCGCAGCGACGGGCGGGCGGCATCGGTCACGCCGCCACCTTACGGGGGAATGCTCCCCGGATCCGGTACGTTGCCTGCGGAACCGGACGATAGTCCCCACTTCGAGGGGGCGGGTCCGGACGACCACGGAGGAGCACCACCCATGAACGTCACCGTCTTCGGCGCCACCGGAGCCATCGGCCGACAGGTCGTCGATCAGCTTCGATCTCACGGCCACACCGTCACCGCCTACGTCCGCAACCCCGGCAAGGTGCCGGCGACGTGGGGGGAGGCCGTGCGGGTGGAGGTCGGTGAGATCACCGACGCGGCCGCCATCGACCGGGCGGTCGCCGGCGCGGACGCCGTCGTGAGCGCCCTGGGCCCGAGCATGGACCGGAAGGTCACCGGGCTGCCCCTGGTCGACGGCACCCAGCACATCGTCGAGGCCATGCAGCGCCACCGCGTCCGCCGCTACGTCGGCAACGCCACCCCCAGCGTCCTCGACCCCCGCGAGACCCCGACGTGGCAGACCCGGTTCGCCACCTTCATGCCCAAGACCTTCATGCGGCGCGCCTACGACGAGATCACCGGCATGAGCCGGGCCGTGATGGACTCCGGCCTGGACTGGACCATCGTGCGCTTCCTCGCCCCGAACGACGGCCCGGCCAAGGGGACCGTCCGGCACGGCTTCTACGGCACTGACCAGCTCGGCTTCAAGGTCACCCGCGCCGACATCGCCGCCTTCACCGCAGCCCAGGTCGACGACCCCCGCTACGTCGGCGCCGCCCCGGCGATCAGCAACTGAGGATTCCGGCCCCGGCCAGGGAACACGGCGCCGGGCGAAGGTGAGGCCGAACTGGTTGCCGCGGCGAGGGTCGAGGCCGGTCGAACCAGAAGACGCAGGTGACGACCACGAGGTTGGTCGACCGGTCCATGTGCAGCCAGGCCGCATCGACGCTCGCCATCCGCTCCGTGGCGCGCACGCCGCGAGCGTGGCACGGGTGGGTAGGGCGTGCAGCCCGGAGCGTGCCACGCCGCTGTCATGCTGGAGGCATGAGCAGCGAGCCGTTGGTGCCGGCGCCGAAGGCGGCCGGTGAGGCGCCCGAGGTGCCGCCGGAGGTCTTGCGCCTGGCCCGGCGGCGGCTGCTCTCCGGGGAGCGTCTGGAGATGTCCTCGCTGGCGGCCGATCTCGGCGTCAACCGCGTGACGCTCTACCGCTGGGTGGGCTCCCGGGAACGGTTGCTCGTCGAGCGCGCTGCACCAGGCCGGCGGTGGCACCGACGCCGCCCGGCAGTGGACCCGCCTGGTGCGTGACACCGTCACCCTCGGCACGCCACATCTGGGCGCTCCCCTCGAACGCGGAGTCCACACCCTCACCCACACGCTGGCCCGCCTGCCGGAGACCCGCCCCCTCGCAAAGCTGCTGGCCGCGCGCAGCGTCGGCATCAAGGATCTGCGGCGGGGCACGCTGGTTGAGGGGGACTGGATCGATCAGGACCTCGACGCCCGCACGCCCGGCCGGCACACCCACGTACCGCTGCACGACGGCGCCCGGCACTTCGTCGTCCTCGCCACCCTGGCTGCCGACCCCACGGCCCGGACCGCCGACCTCCTCGGCGACCTTCTCGTCCCGCCCCGCAGCGCATGCGGCGACGCCGGTGACGGCGACCGGCTGGCCTTCCCGCCCGACCACGTGCACAGGCTCGGCCGACTGCACCACTTCGACCTGCTCAACCACCCGCAGGTCTACGCCCAGATTCGTAGTTGGCTGGAGACGCGGCCGGAAGGAGCCCATCCGTCGGCGCCCGCCGGGCCGTGACCCAGCCGGTGTGCGGCTACTCGGGGTAGTGGATCGAGGGGTGCAGGACCAGCCTGCGGAACTGGTCACGGTCGGTTCCGGTCAGCCGGGCGAGTTCGGCCGCCTCTTCGAAGTGCGTCTCGATCCCGGCCACGACCTCGTCGATGACTCGGTTCGCCTGGTCGGGATCGAGCAGGTAGTCGCGCGCGGACTCGCGGCACAGCGCCAGCCGGGAGGCTCGCCTCCCGTCGCGGGTGAGGGCCATCGCCTGGGCCGAGGTGTCGCCGCTGCGCAGGCCTGGCGCGATGTCGTAGGCGGGGGTGAGCGTGAGCCACTCGCCGTCCCAGAACGCGGAGTGGTTGCGCGCGTGGTCGTCACTGTTGGACACGCACACGTTGAACACGACCCGGCGGAACAGCTTGGTGAGCGTCGGGATCGGGTCGCGGAACCGGGCGCGGATCTGGTCGGCGAGGTGGATGTAGCTGCCGTAGCGGGCGCCGGTCAGCTCGTCGAGGCCGAGGATGGTGAGCGCGGAGACCATGAGCTTGCGCTGGCCGTCGCCGGGGCGGTCGAACCGGTCCACGAGCAGCACGTCCCTGTCCGAGCTGCGGATCAGGCGGGTGGGTGCGACGTCGATGCCGACGCGGCCGGCGAGGGTCATCGCCGCCGCCTCGAACTTCACCGACGGGTACGGGTCGGTCTGCGTCGACAGCTTCGCGATCACGGGGTGGCCGTCGGAGTCGAGCAGTGTCACCTTCGGTCGGGCGCCGCCGATGCTGGTACCGCGCAGCAGCGCGTCGGCCAGCGCGGGCGGGAGCGTCTCGCCGGCGTTGAGCCGCTCGGCCGCGTCCTGCATCTGCTCGAGCGTCGAATGGTCGGCGGAGCGGGGGATGTAGTCGGTTGCGCTGTGCCGGAAGTCCAGCCCGCCGATCCGGTCGCTGCCGGACTCCAGCAGGTAGGTGAGCGTGCTCAGCGTGCCGGTGTCGGAGCTGGCGTCGAGGTGGCCGAGGCGACGGGCGAGGATGACGCGCTGGCCCCACGCGTCCGGGCCGGCGTCGCGCAGGCAGCCGGCGATCGTGAGGCCGTCCGGCGGCTGGATGCGGCCCGGCCCCAACCGCAGCTCGGGCAGGTACAGCGGGATCGCTTCGTCGCGGGCCAGGTAGCTGCGGCCGTAGGTGAACGTGTAGGAGTCGCCGACGGAGTCGATGCGCCCGGTGACGACGGGGTCGCTGGCGCCGGGCAGCCACACCCAGACGAACGCGCTCCCCGGCGGCGCGCCGCCGCGGCGGTCAGAAGTCGTCATCGACGGCCTCGGCCCGGACCCGCTGCGGGAGCAGGGCGAGCGTGCGTCGGTTGTCCGCGGTCCGCGCGGCGGCGGCGGCCGGGCCGCCGAGCAGGTCGATCCCGAGAACGGTGGCGGCCTCGACCGCGACGCCGAGGGTGACCGAAGGTGCCCCCTTCTCGACGGCGCGGATCGTGCCGAGCGCCACCCCGACTCGCTCGGCGAGCTCGGTCTGGGACCAGCGGCGCTCGCGGCGGACCCGGGCGATCTCCGAGCCCAGAGCGGCGCAGACGTCGCGCGTCGGCGCGGAGTAGACCGTCATGCGACGGGCCATCGGACACACCTCCTGTGGTTAGCAAAGCATTGTGTCTTATGCCCTCTAAGACGCAATGAGTTGTAAGTCTTGTCCGGTTGAGCTCGCCAGACGACGGGACGGGGACGAGAACTGGGATGCAGCCGGGTGCCGTCCGACACGACGGGGTCGTGGAGCAGTCGCTGCCCATCGAGGGCGAATGCCTGTTCGGTGGACATGAGCGGGTACGTCACGGTGGTGGAGCTCCCGCAGGGAGTCACGCCAACCAAGCCGCTGGCGGCCCGCTGTGAAGACGACGAGGCGACGATCGCCGCCGTCGGTGGCTGACCGCCGCACCGGCCGCAATGTCCCACATCTCCGCCCACGTGTTGCCGTACTGGCCGGCCGGGGAGGGGGGGCATGCCCAGTGGCCTTCCGGGGGCAGTGCGGCGGAGGAGCGCCCCGTTCTCGTTCTGGAAACGGAGAGGCCCTGGTCAGCGAACTGACCAGGGCCTCCACCGCTGGGGTGAGTGACGGGGCTCGAACCCGCGACACCCAGGATCACAACCTGGTGCTCTACCAGCTGAGCTACACCCACCGTGCTTCTCCCGGGCGCAGCGGCCCGGGGGAACGCGACAACGATACCGGAGGCCGCGGGGCGACCCGCCGGGGGAGTCGCTGTGCTCAGGCGGTGCCGGCGTCCCCGGCCGCGAGCAGCCCGGCGAAGGAGCCGACCACCTGGTCGGCGGCCTGCTTGGCCTGGTCGCCGCTGGGACCGGGTGCCGGGACGAAGAGCGTGCGCCGGTAGTAGGCCAGCTCGCGCACCGACTCGATGATGTCGGCCAGCGCGCGGTGCGCCAGCCCCTTGGGCGGCTGGGCGAAGTAGACGCGGGGGAACCAGCGCCGGGCCAGCTCCTTGACCGAGGAGACGTCGACCATCCGGTAGTGCAGGTGGTCGTCGAGCTCGGGCATGTCGCGGGCGAGGAACCCGCGGTCGGTGCCGATCGAGTTGCCGCACAGGGGAGCGGTGCGCCGTTCGGGGACGAACCGCTTCACGTACGCCAGGACCTGCTGCTCGGCCTCGGCCACGGTGAGCGTGGCGGCCCGGACGGCGTCGGTCAGCCCCGACTTCGCGTGCATCTCCGCCACGAACTCGGTCATGCCGTCGAGGTCGGCGTCCTCGGCGGAGATGATCAGGTCCAGGCCCGGGTCCAGGACGTTGAGCTCGGAGTCGGTGATGAGCACCGCGACCTCGATCAGCTTGTCCTTGGTGAGGTCCAGCCCGGTCATCTCGCAGTCGATCCAGACCAGGTGCCCTGCGCTCTCCGCCACGGCGCCCGACAGTACGCACCGCGCGCCACGACCGCCCCGATCACCCCTCGTGTCGACGCGCATCCCAGCCGCTGCGACGGCGCGGCCCGAAGGGCTCGGATTCGACGCGGCCGACCGTTAGGGTCGCCCGAACGCCCGCCGTCAGGAAGCCCTCCCGTGTCCTCTGCACCCGCACCCGTCGCCACCGCCGTGCCCCAGGCGCCGGGCACGCTCCGCGCCGGCCTGGCCCACCCGATCGCCCTGGTGCGGTGGCTGTGGGCCGCGTACATGACCCCAGGACGGCCTGGGCGGCCCACCGAGCAGACCGAGCTGCGCTGGATCTACACCGCCTGGCTAGCGGCGTTCCTGCTGAAGATGCTGGGCTCCTCCTGGGACGTCTCCTGGCACTTCAAGTGGCTGCGCGACGACCTCGCGCCCCCGCACCTGCTCAACACCGTGGGCACCGCGGTCGTCGTCGCCCTGGTGCTGTTCCACAGCTACACCGGCTACGGCGTGGACCGCCGCGCGCTGCGGTGGATGCAGGTCGGCACCGCCACCTTCCTGATCGCCATCCCGGTCGACCTGGTCAACCACCGGATCAACGGGCTGGACATCACCAGCTGGAGCGCCAGCCACGCGCTGCTCTACCTGGGGACGGCGATCATGCTGGCCGGCGCGCTGCGCGGCTGGTGGCTCCACGCCGCGCCGGGGCGCACCCGCGACCTCGTCTCGCTGGGGCTCTGGCTGTTCTTCGTCGAGAACGTGCTCTTCGCCAACCAGCACCAGGAGTACGGCGTGCTGTCGCTGGAGGCGTACGAGGCCGGGCGGACGACGGCCGAGCCGTCGCTGCTGGACTTCGCGGCCTCCCAGGGCCAGTCGCCGGCGATGTTCATGCTGCCGGTGCCGTCGTGGGTGCACCCGGCGTGGCTGGTCTGCGCGGGTCTGCTGGCGCTGCTCGTCGCCCGCCGGGTCGTGGGCCTGCGCTGGACGGCGACGCTCGTCGCCGTGGGATACCTCGGCTACCGCGGGCTCATGTGGCTCGGGCTGGTGGCGCTGGGCTTCCCGCCGTCGGTGCTGCCGGTGGTGCTGATCGTGGGGGCGCTGCTGGTCGACGTCGCCGTGGACCGGCGGGTCCCCGGCTGGCTGGCCGGCCCGGTCGTCACCGCGGCGGTGTACGCCGTCGCCTACCCGCTGGCGCAGCTGGGGCTGCTGCCGCCGTGGAACTGGTGGTCGGTGCTGCCCGTGGCGGTGGCGTCCGCCGCGCTGTGGGCGGCGGTCGACGCGCTGGCCACCAGCGCCTGGCTGGCGCGCTGGCGCGCCGCGGGCGAGCCGGCCGCCACGACCGTCCCGGCCTGAACCCGGAGCCGCTCCGCGCGCCACGGAGCCGTCGCACCGATGACGTAGCGTCGTCGTCGGCTGCCCGCGGGAGCCGCCGGCGGTGGCCCGCACCGGCCCGGCCCCGACCGCAGACCCCGACCGCCCGGAGGACGACGTGCTGGTCCTGACCCCGGCGCCGCTGGAGACGGCGGGTGAGCGGGCGCTCTTCGGGGAGCTCACCCGGTGGGACACCGGCGCCTCGGTCCGCGCCGCGGTGGTGGCCTCCCTCCCGCTGGTCGACGAGCCGCTCGGCCGCCGCCAGTCCGACGCGGTGCTGCTGGTCCCCGAGGGCCTCGCGGTCATCCGCGTCGTCGAGGTGCTCCGGCAGTCCGGGACGGTGACGGCGAAGCCCGAGGGGCCCTGGACGATCGCCGGACCCGGCCCCGAGCAGGTGCTGCACCTGGCCGGTGGCGGCTCCTCGCCGCTCGACGGGCTGATGGCCGCGGGCATGGACACCGCGATGAAGCTGCGCCGGGCCGGGCTGGAGCCCGGGCGGATCGCCCGTCTCACCGTGCTGGTCGGCGAGATCACCGGGCTGGTGCCCGTCGACGGCGACCTCGGCGAGGGCGACCTGGTCGCCACGCTCGACCCCCGCTCCCTGCTGCTGGCGTTCGCGCGGGCCGCCCGGCACGCCGGCGTCGCCAACCCCCGGCTCTGGACCACCGCCGACGTGCGGGCGGCCCTGGCGGCGCTGGAGCTGCCCGGTCGCGGCCCCACGGTCGAGGAGCTGGGCGGCGAGGCCTTCCCGTACTCGCCCTACGTCCTGCGCCGTCCCCAGCTGCTGACCCCGGCGGCGATGGCCGCCTCGCCGCTGATCGTCCCGCCGGTGCCCGACCCGCCGGACGCCGGCGAGCCCGGGCCGGGTGGGAACGCGGAGGCCACGGGGCGTGAGGGCGGCGCGTTGAGCGCCACGGCCGTGGCCCGTGCGGTCGCCGCCTCGGTGGCCTCGGCGCACGCTGCCGCCGTGGCCGCGGCCGCGCCGACCGGCGCGACCCCGGGGCTCGCCGGGCAGCGCGACACCGTCGAGGTGGGTGGTGCGCCCGCCCCGCCGCGCCCCGACGCGGGCACCGAGGGGCGGACCGGCACCCCGGACCGCGACGGCGGCGACGAGCCGCCGGCCCCGTCCGGCCCCCGCACCGCGGTGCTCCCGGCCGCGTCACCCACCGCCGCGTCACCCGCCGCCGATCCACCCGCCGCCGAGCGGCTCGCGCGGCCGCCGCTCTCCCCCGCGTGGGGTGCCACCGCGTCGGGTCGCGGCGGGGACCGGACGCCGGCCGACCGCCGCCGGATCGCCGTGCTGGCCGCCGCGGTGGCGGCGGTCCTGGTCGTCTGCGTCCTCGGTGTGTGGCTGCTCGGCGACGAGCCGGCCGGCGACGGCGCGGGTGGCGACGTCGGGATCCCGTCCGACGCCGTCGTGGCCGGGCCGGTGCCGGGCGAGGTGCGCGAGGTGGACGGCACCGCCTACACCGTGGAGGCGGTGCAGGTCGACGACACGTGCGCCGGGCACGCCTACGGGGAAGTGGCCGGGTTCTTCGCCGCGCGCGACTGCGTCGGGCTCTCCCGGGTGCTGTACTCGGCGCAGGCGGAGGGTGCACCGGTCGTGGTGTCGGTGTCCCGGGTGACCATGGCCGACGACGCCGCCGCACGCGAACTGCGCGCGCTCACCGACCGCGACGGCAGCGGCAACGTCAGCGACCTGCTGCGCGAGGGCGTCACCTACGACGGTGCTCCGGCCGGGTTGCGGTCGGCGCAGTACGCCAGCGCGGTGTCCGGCTCCACCGTCACCGTCGTCGAGAGCGCGTGGGCCGGTGCGGGCGCCGGCAGCGCCGCGGCGGTGGACAAGGTCGCCTCCGACGGCCTGGCCCTGCCGGTGCCGCCTCTCAGGTGACGGCCTGGAACGGCCCGGAGGCCCGGTGCGCGCCGGCGAACGGCGAGCGGGGCCGGGTCCTCCGTCAGGTGGTGGCCGCTGCCCAGGCCATGGCGCGGAGCAGCTCCGCCATCGCGGACCGGTCGAGGCGGCCCGCGCTGTGCGGGGTGGAGTTGATCAGCCCGAAGACGGCGTGCGCGCGGGCGCGGCACGCGGCGGCCTCGGCGTCGGGGTGCACCCGCGCCAGCACCGCCACCCACACCTCGACGTAGCGGCGCTGCAGCCGCCGCACCTGGGCGGCCTCGGCCTCGGGCAGCGAGGCGAGGTCCCGGTCGTGCACGACGATCAGCGCCGGGTTGTCCAGCGCGAACTCGACCTGGAAGCCGATGAGCGCGCGCAGCTGGTCGGCCGGGTCGCTGCCCGCGGCCGCCACCCGGTCGCGCCCGCCGTCGGCGAGCCGGGCGCTGATGCGCAGCAGCATCTCGGCGAGCATCGCGTCCTTGCTCGCGAAGTGCCGGTAGATCGCCGGCCCGGTGACCCCGACCGCCGCCCCGACGTCATCGACCCCCACCGCGCGCGAGCCGCGCTCGGCGAACAGTCGGGCGGCGGCCTGCAGGATCTGCTCCCGGCGCGAGGGCCGGGCGGCGTCGGCGTGCAGCGCGCTGTCCTGGGCTGGGGAGCCCGGCTCCAGACCCGTGCCGGCCGACGTCATGCGACGGATGCTAGCCCGGCGGTGAACACCGGTTAACCCTTCGATCGGGAGGAGTGGACCGCGAGGGTGAACCACGGTTAACCTCTGCGTCGTGGATGCACCGGTGCTCTCCCACGCCTCGCCGGCCGACCCGGCGGGCGCCGCCCGCAACGCCGCGGCGCACGCCGAGCTCGTCGCCGACCTGGCCGGCCAGCTGCGCGCCGTGGCCCTCGGCGGCGGTGAGCGGGCGCGCGAACGGCACACCGCCCGGGGCAAGCTGCTGCCCCGCGAACGGGTCGACGCACTCCTGGACCCCGGCAGCCCCTTCCTCGAGCTCTCGCCGCTGGCCGCGCACGGGCTCTACGACGGCGAGGCGCCCGCGGCCGGGATCATCACCGGCATCGGCCGCATCTCGGGGCGGGAGTGCGTCGTCGTCGCCAACGACGCCACCGTCAAGGGCGGCACCTACTACCCGATGACGGTGAAGAAGCACCTGCGCGCCCAGGAGGTGGCGCTGCAGAACCGGCTGCCCTGCATCTACCTGGTCGACTCCGGCGGGGCGTTCCTGCCGATGCAGGACGAGGTCTTCCCCGACCGCGAACACTTCGGCCGGATCTTCTACAACCAGGCGAACCTCTCCAAGGCCGGGATCGCGCAGATCGCCGCCGTCCTGGGCTCCTGCACCGCCGGCGGCGCCTACGTGCCCGCGATGAGCGACGAGGCGGTGATCGTCCGCGAGCAGGGCACGATCTTCCTCGGCGGGCCGCCGCTGGTGAAGGCGGCGACCGGCGAGGTCGTCACCGCCGAGGACCTGGGCGGGGGAGACCTGCACAGCCGGGTCAGCGGGGTCACCGACCACCTGGCCGACGACGACGCGCACGCGCTGCAGATCGTCCGCCAGATCGTGTCCACGCTGGGCCCGCGCGAGCCGCGGCCGTGGGACCTCGAGCCGGCCGAGGAGCCGCTGCACACCCCGGAGTCGGTGTACGAGGTCGTGCCGCCGGACCCGCGCACGCCCTACGACGTCCGGGAGGTGATCGCCCGCCTGGTCGACGGATCCCGCTTCGCGGAGTTCAAGCCGCTCTACGGGCAGACGCTGGTCACCGGGTTCGCCCGCCTGCACGGGCACCCGGTCGGCATCATCGCCAACAACGGCGTCCTGTTCGCCGAGTCCGCGCTCAAGGGCGCCCACTTCATCGAGCTGTGCGACCGGCGGAAGATCCCGCTGCTGTTCCTGCAGAACATCACCGGCTTCATGGTCGGCCGAGACTACGAGGCCGGCGGCATCGCCAAGCACGGCGCCAAGATGGTCACCGCCGTCGCCTGCGCCCGCGTGCCGAAGCTGACCGTGGTCATCGGCGGCTCGTTCGGCGCGGGCAACTACTCGATGTGCGGCCGGGCGTACTCGCCGCGGTTCCTCTTCACCTGGCCCAGCTCCCGCATCTCGGTGATGGGCGGGGAGCAGGCGGCCTCGGTGCTGGCGACCGTCCGCAGGGACGGGATCGAGGCCCGCGGGCAGGAGTGGCCGGCCGAGGAGGAGGAGGCGTTCAAGGCGCCGATCCGCGACCGGTACGAGTCGCAGGGCCACCCCTACTACGCCACCGCCCGGCTCTGGGACGACGGCGTCATCGACCCCGCGCAGACCCGCACCGTGCTCGGCCTCGCCCTGTCCGCCTGCGCCAACGCGCCGCTCGAGGACGTCGGCTACGGCGTCTTCCGGATGTGACCGGCGTGATCCCCGGCACCGAGTCACCCAGGTCCGGCCACGCTCTGGCAGTGAGTGCACCTGCACTCAGTGCCGGAGCGCAGCCGGGAGAGCAGTGAGGCGAGGCATGTTCGACACCGTCCTGGTCGCCAACCGTGGCGAGATCGCCGTCCGCGTCATCCGCACGCTGCGCGCGATGGGCATCCGCTCGGTCGCCGTGCACAGCGAGGCCGACGCCGGCGCGCTGCACACCCGGCTGGCCGACGTCGCCGTCCCCATCGGGCCGGCCCCGGCCGCGCAGAGCTACCTCTCCATCGAGCGGGTGCTCGACGCCGCCGCCCGCACCGGCGCCCAGGCGGTCCACCCGGGCTACGGCTTCCTGTCGGAGAACGTGGAGTTCGCCCGCGCCTGCGAGGCGGCGGGCATCGTGTTCATCGGCCCGCCGGTCGCCGCGATCGAGGCGATGGCCGACAAGATCCGCGCCAAGCAGACGGTGATGGCCGCCGGGGTGCCGGTCGTCCCGGGTCGGACGGAACCCGGCATGACCGACGCCGAGGTCACCGACGCCGCCGTCGCCGTGGGCTTCCCCGTGCTGCTCAAGCCCAGCGCCGGCGGGGGTGGCAAGGGCATGCGGGTGGTGCGGTCGAAGGACGAGCTGCCCGACGCGATCGCCGGCGCGCGGCGCGAGGCGAGCGGCTCCTTCGGCGACGACACCCTGCTCGTGGAGCGCTACGTCGGCAACTCCCGGCACATCGAGGTCCAGGTGCTCGGGGACGCCCACGGCACGGTGGTCCACCTCGGCGAACGCGAGTGCAGCCTGCAGCGGCGCCACCAGAAGGTGATCGAGGAGGCGCCGTCCCCGCTGCTGGACACCGCGATGCGCGCCTCGATGGGGCGCGCCGCCGTCGAGGCCGCCCGGGCCGTCGGCTACACGGGTGCGGGCACGGTCGAGTTCATCGTCGACGCCGACCGGCCGCGCGACTTCTTCTTCCTGGAGATGAACACCCGGCTGCAGGTCGAGCACCCGGTCACCGAGATGGTCACCGGGCTCGACCTCGTGGAGCTGCAGCTGCGGGTGGCCGCGGGGGAGCCGCTGCCGATCGACCAGAGCGACGTCGCGCTCGACGGCCACGCCATCGAGGCCCGGCTCTACGCCGAGGACCCGGCCCGCGGCTTCCTGCCCCAGGCCGGCACCGTGCTCGGCCTGGTGGAGCCCACCGGCCCGGGGGTGCGCGTCGACAGCTCGCTGGCCGTCGGCGGGCGGGTGGGCACCGACTACGACCCGATGCTCGCCAAGGTCATCGCCTGGGCGCCCGACCGGGAGACCGCGCGGGCGCGCCTGGTGGGGGCGCTCGGGCACACCGCCGTCCTCGGGGTGACGACGAACGCCGCCTTCCTGCGCGCGTTGCTCGGCGACCAGGACGTCGTGGCCGGCACGCTCGACACCGGCCTCATCGAGCGGCGCGGCGAGGAGCTGACCGCGGTCGGCGAGCCGCCGGCGCACGTCTACGCGGCCGCGGCGCTCGCGCTGCTGGTGGAGTCCGAGCCGGCCGGCCCCGTCGTCGACCGCTGGGACGTGCCCGACGGCTGGCGGCTGGGCGAGCCGGCGTGGACGGTGCGGCGCCTCCAGGTGGCGGGTGCGGACCCGGTGACCGTCCTGGTGCGCGGCCGGTCCGCGGACGCCGAGGTGGCCGTGGGCGACGCGGCGCCGGAGCCGGCCCGGGCGGTCCGCGACGGCGACCGGCTGGCGGTGACGTTCGCCGGACGCTCGTCGTCCTACGCGCTGGTGCACCACGGCGGCACGGTGTGGCTGGCCGCCGAGGGCCGGGTCACCGCGCTGCGGGAGCACGAGCGGCTGGCGTCGTCCGCCGGTCAGGCCGGGGGCGACGGTGCCGTGACCTCCCCCATGCCGGGAACGGTGACGGTGGTGCGCGCGGCCGTCGGCGACGAGGTGGAGGCGGGCACCCCGCTGCTCGTCGTCGAGGCGATGAAGATGGAGCACGTGCTCACCGCCCCGCTCGCGGGCACGGTGACCGAGCTCGGCGTGGCGGCGGGCCAGACGGTCGCGCTGGACGAGCGGCTGGCCGTGGTGACCCCGGCGGCGACCGCTCCCGAGGAGCAGGAGAACTGATGCTGGACTACCGGCTGAGCGACGAGACCGAGGCGCTGCGGAAGACCGTGCAGGAGTTCGCGCGGGAGGTGATCGCCCCGCAGATCGGGGAGTTCTACGAGCGCGACGAGTTCCCGACCGGGATCGTCCGCCAGATGGGCGAGCTGGGCCTCTTCGGCCTGCCCTTTCCCGAGGAGTACGGCGGCGCCGGCGGCACCTACTTCGACCTCTGCGTGGCGCTCGAGGAGCTGGCGCGGGTGGACAGCTCGATGGCGATCACCGTCGAGGCCGGGGTCTCCCTCGGCGCGATGCCGATCTACCGGTTCGGCACCGAGGAACAGAAGCGCGAGTGGCTGCCCCGGATGTGCACCGGCGAGGCGCTGGGGGCGTTCGGGCTCACCGAGCCCGGCGGCGGGTCGGACGCCGGGGCGACGCGCACCACCGCGCGCCTGGAGGACGGCCACTGGGTGATCAACGGCTCCAAGGCGTTCATCACCAACTCCGGCACCGACCTGACGTCGCTGGTGACGGTGACCGCCGTGACCGGTACGAAGGCGGACGGCAAGAAGGAGATCTCGGCGATCATCGTGCCGTCGGGGACGCCGGGCTTCACCGTCGGCCAGCGGTACTCGAAGGTGGGCTGGAACGCCTCGGACACCCGGGAGCTCTCCTTCGACGACTGCCGCGTGCCCGAGGAGAACCTGGTGGGGGAGCGGGGCCGCGGCTACGCGCAGTTCCTCTCCATCCTCGACGAGGGCCGGATCGCGATCTCCGCGCTGTCGGTCGGGCTGGCGCAGGGCTGCGTCGACGAGTCGGTCAAGTACGCCGCGCAGCGGGAGGCGTTCGGCCAGCCCATCGGCCGCAACCAGGCGGTGCAGTTCATGATCGCCGACATGGAGGTGCGGGCCTCCACCGCGCGGCTGGCCTACTACCGGGCGGCGGAGAAGATGCTGCGCGGTGAGCCGTTCAAGCGCGAGGCCTCGATCGCCAAGCTCTACAGCTCCGAGATCGCGATGGACAACGCCCGCTACGCCACCCAGGTGCACGGCGGGTACGGGTTCATGAACGAGTTCCCGGTGGGCCGCTTCTACCGCGACGCGAAGATCCTCGAGATCGGCGAGGGCACCAGCGAGGTGCAGCGGATGCTCATCGCCCGCGACCTCGGCGTCGGCTGACCGGCGTCCCCACGCCCGGGTGTGCCGCTCACCGGGGTCATCGCGACGTGCGACGCCCCGACGAGCGCACGCAGGCAGGACACGTCTGGCCGCTTCACCGGACGTTGAGCCGCGTCACGGCGCGGCTCAACGTCCGGTGGAGCGGCTCGACCCGCGTGCCACCGGGTCGCGGCAGGCCTCGCACGGTGGACCCGATCCCGGACACGGCGGCCGCTCATGATGGGCGGGGGCTCTCCCACCCGGGGGTCACTCGCCGGGGGTCACTCGCCGGCGATCTCAGCGGCGGGCGAGCTCGGCGGCCAGCGGGTCGAGGCCCAGCTGGCCGAGCGCGAGGACGTCGCGGTGCCACTGCGCCAGGTCGAAGGCGCCGCCCGCGCGCCGCCGGGCCTCCTCCCGGCAGGTCAGGAACACCCGCTCGCCCACCTTGTAGACCGGCGCCTGCCCGGGCCAGCCGAGGTAGCGGTGCAGCTCGTCCACGCGCATGGCGTCCTCCATGCTCACGTGCCGGCGCAGGAAGGCCAGCGCCACGTCGTAGTCCCAGCGGGTGCCGGCCGCCGCACCCGCGGGGATCGGCAGGTCCAGGTGCACCCCGATGTCGAGCACCACTCGCGCCGCCCGCAGCTCCTGGGCGTCGAGCATGCCCAGCCGGTCGCCCGGGTCCTCGAGGAAGCCCAGCTCGCCCATCAGCCGCTCGGCGTAGAGGGCCCAGCCCTCGGCATTGCCCGAGCAGGAGCAGAGCAGCCGCTGCCACCGGTTGAGCCGCTCCGCGTGGTGCACCGTCTGCCCGATCTGCAGGTGGTGGCCGGGCACGCCCTCGTGGAAGACGGTCGTGGTCTCCCGCCAGGTCGTCATCTCCTCGACGCCCTCGGGCAGCGACCACCACATGCGGCCCGGGCGGCTGAAGTCCTCGCTGGGGGCGGTGTAGTAGACGCCCTCGCCCGCGGTGGGGGTGAGCCGCCCCTCGATGCGGCGCACCGGCCCCGGGATGTCGAAGTGCACGCCGTCGAGCGCGGCCACCGCGCGGTCGGCGGTCTCCTGCAGCCAGGCCTGCAGCGCCTCGCGGCCCCGGATGATCCGCGCCGGGTCGGCGTCGAGCGCGGCCATCGCGCCGGCCACCCCCGCGCCGGGCGCGATCTCCTCGGCCACCCGCTCCTTCTCGGCGACGATGCGGGCGAGCTCGGCCCAGCCCCAGTCGTAGGTCTCGTCGAGGTCCAGCCGCGCCCCGGTGTGGTAGCGGGACTCGACCAGGTACCGGTCGCGGCCCACGCCGTCGGCCGACGGCGCCAGCGGCAGCAGCACCCGCTCGAGGTGCCCGGCGAACCCGAGCAGGGCGCCCGACGCCCGCTCGGCGCCGTCGGCCAGGTCGCGGCCCAGCGCGCTGCGCGGCTCGACCGGCGCCTCGCGCGCCAGCCGGGTGAAGAAGCCGGGCCGTTCCGGCGTGCCGGCCCACTGCCGCGCCCGCTCCGCCGCCAGCCGGACCTGCCGGGCGGCGGAGATTCGCCCCCGGTCAGCGGCGTCATCGAGACCGCGGGCGTACCCGAGCAGGGCCGCGGGCATCGCCGCGAGCCGCACCGCGACGGCTGACCAGTCCTCGTCGGACTCCGTCGGCATCAGGTCGAACACCTCGCGGAAGCCCTGGAGGGGGCTGTCGACGGTGTTGAGGTCGGCCTGCGCGTAGCCGGCGTCGTAGCGGTCGAGCTCGGCGCCGAGCCGCTCGAGCATGGCGCTGCGGGCGATCTCGTCCCGCCGGTCGACCGGCTCCAGCGCCTCGGCCTGCGCCCGGGTGCGGCGCAGCAGCTCGGCGTGGGCGGCGTGCCCGTCGGTGCCGAGGTCCGGCCACCGGTCGTCGTGCCCCCGCACCCCGATGTAGGTGGCGACCACCGGCTGCGCCGCGGCGTAGCTCTCGACGAAGCCGTCGGCGAGCTGGTCCAGGGACGACGGCGGGCGCGCGGGGGAGGAGGTCACCCGGTTCACGCTATCCCGGCAGCCGCCCCGGGACCGCGGGCCGGGACGGTGCCCGCCGTGGCCGGTCGAGGGTGGTCGGCCGGCCACGGCGGAGGCGGCTCCCGACGAGGTCGACGGGAGCGCGGGGATCAGAGGCAGCCGCTCCCGGTGAGCGCGCTCTCCACGTCGTCCAGGACGATCCCGGCACCGATCGGGCCGATCCCGAGCATCCACTCGGCGTCGTCCACCTCGAACGCGCAGTCGGGGACGGCCTCCAGCAGGTCCCACACGGCGGTGACGGTGTCCTTGGTGGTGGTCGACGGGTCGCCGTACGCGGTGGAGAACACCACGTCGGCCTCGGCCTGGGTGATCAGCTCGGGGCTGATGTAGACCATCGAGTACTCGTCGTAGTCCAGCTCGGGCAGGTCGAAGCCCACGTCGGTCAGCACGCTGCCGGCGAAGGTGTCCGGCCCGTAGATGCGCGTCTCGTCGGAGAGGAAGCGCACGATCGAGGCGGTGGATCCCTCCGCGCCGATGGCCTCACCGAGCTCCCGGGCCCGGCGCTCGTACGCCGCCAGCGTCTCCTCGCCCTCCTCGCTCAGGCCCAGGGCTTCCGCGGTGGTCGAGAAGATGGCCTGCCAGCCCTCCTCGTAGTCGGTGAGGACGGTCGGGGCGATCGTGCTGAGCTCCTCGTAGATCGCCTCGTGCCGGACGGAGGAGGAGAGGATCAGATCGGGCTCCAGCGCAGCGATCGCCTCCAGCTCGGGCTCCTCGATCGTCCCCACGATCTCGATGCCCGCCGTCCGGTCGCCGAGGTACTCCGGCAGGCCGCCGGCCACGTCGGACTGGACCGACCCGACCGGGGTGACGCCCAGGGAGAGGGCGGTGTCGAGATGGGGGCTGTCGAGGGTGATCACCCGCTGGGGCTCCGCGGGGACCTCCGTCGTGCCCATGACGTGGGAGACCGGGCGGGTCTCCGTGGTGCCCGAGCCCTCCTCCGGGCTCTCGGAGGAACCGCAGGCACTCAGGGCGGTGAGAGCGACCGCGGCGGTGGCGAGCATGCGTAGGCGCACCGGGTTTCCTTTCGGCGGCCGGAGCCGCGGGGGCAGAGGTGGGCCGCCGCCTCGGCACAGGCGGTCCAGGAACGTCGCGACTCTACTTAGGGCAGCCTCACCTCACTGCGGCAGGGGTCGGTGGTCGCCGGACCGGCCGGGGTCCCCCAGGCCGGCGTCAGGTGGTGACGTCGATCAGCACCTTGCCCACGGCCCCCTCCTGCACCGCCTGGTGGGCGGCCGCGGTCTCGGCCAGCGGGTGCACGTGCAGCGGCAGGCCGGCGTCCTCACCGACCCGTATCGCGCCCTCGGCGACCGCGGTGGCGACGTCCTCGATGCCGAGCACCTTGGCCCGCTCGGGCTCGGTGTAGACGAGCACGAACTGCCAGCGGGCGTTGGGTCCCATCTGCGCGCGCACCGGCACGGTCACCTCGGCGCCGCCGTCGTCGGCGTACATGGCGACCGCGCCGTGCATCCCGATCACCTGGGCGTCGACGGCGGCGTTGACGGCGGCGGAGACCTCGACGATCGCGTCCACGCCCTTCGGCGCGATCTTGCGCACCTCGGCGACGACGTCCTGCTCCTTGTAGTCCACGACGTGGTCGGCGCCGGCCGCGGCCGCCAGCTGCGCCTTGCGCGGGCTGCTCACGGTGGCGATGACGGTCGCCTCCGCCCAGCGGGCGAGCTGGATGGCGGCGTTGCCCACCGCACCCGCGCCGCCCTGCACCAGGACCGTGTGGCCGGTGAGCGCCCCGGCACCCAGCCGGTCGGGGAGGGACTCGGCCACGGTCAGGCAGCGGTGCGCGGTGAGGAACGGGATGCCGAGCGCCGCGCCCAGCTCGAACGGCGTGTTCTCGCCCAGCAGGACGACGTGCCGCGCGGGGACGACGGTGAACTCCGCGGCGGTGCCCCAGGGCCGCTGCCACGCGGCCTCCCAGATCCACACCCGCTGGCCGAGCATCGCCGGCTCCACGCCCTGGCCGACGGCGTCGACGGTGCCCGAGCCGTCCTGGTTCGGCACCTGCCCGTCCGGGCTGGGCTGCGCGGTGCTGCGCGACTTCCAGTCGGTGGGGTTGACCCCGGAGAAGGCGACGCGGACGCGCACCTCGCCGGGGCCGGGCTCGGGCACCGGGCGGTCGGTCAGCTGCAGGACGTCGGGGCCGCCAGGTCGGGTGTAGGTGATCGCTCGCACGCACCGCCCGCTACCCCGGCTCACCGGGGGCACACCACATGGTCGGCCCTCGCGACGACGTACGGTCGGGTACCTCTGGCTGGGGAGGTCTCATGTCCGTGACCGCGAGCGAGGTCCGTCAACGTCTCTTCGCGCTGATCGAGGAGGTCAACGCCGACCAGGTCGCGGTCGAGATCGTCTCGAAGCGCGGTACCGCGTTCCTCGTCCCGGCCGACGAATACCACTCGCTGAAGGAGACGGTGCACCTCCTGCAGTCGCCGAGGAACGCCGCGCGCCTGCGGGAAAGCCTGGCGGAGGCCGCCGGTGGGAAGGCGCAGCCGCACGAGCTCGTCGAGTGAGGATCGTCGTCACGACCCATGGCTGGGAGGGCTGCACCAGCTGGGTGGGCGACCGGAAGACGCCGGCGCGGTCGACCGGCTGATCACCGAGGCTGCTCGGGACCCGGCCACGGGTACCGGGAAGCCCGATCGCCTGCGCGGTGGCCTGTCGGGCTGCTGGTCACGCCGCATCGACCAGGGACACCGCCTCGTCTGCACGGTCCAGGGCGACGACCTCGTCGTCCTGCAGGTGAGGTACCACTACTGATCCGACCGGGCGGACGATGCGTCAACCGGGCGGGGACAGGCCGCCGGGGGTCTCCGGGCCCGGTGGAGGAGATTTCTCGCACGGCGGCGGCACACCCGGGGAGCGCGGAGCATGCGCGACCGGCTCAGGGGCCGGGATGGTCGCCGAGGATCCGCGTGCCGTACGACTCCGCGAGGGCGGTCAGGCGCTCCGGATCGGCCAGCAGCCCGTCCTCGCCCTGTTCCACGACGGCCCGGAAGAACCGCTCCATTCCGGCGGGGGAGACCAGCGTCAGCATGCGCACCGGCTCGTCACCGAGCCGGCGCAGGGCGTGCGGCCGACCGCGGGGCACCAGGAGGAACGTGCCCGGCACCGCCTCCGTCTCCTCGCCCTCGAGCCACATCGCGGCCCGGCCGGAGAGGACGTAGAACGACTCCTCGGCGGCGGTGTGGCTGTGCAACGGTGTCGTCTCGGCCCAGAACTCCTCCTCGACCAGCCAGTACGCCCCGCCGGTGGTGCTCCCGTCGGCCTTGGTGGTGTACGTGGAGCCCAGGGCGGTGAGCTGCGGGCCCGCTCCCGGTCGCACGATCGTCACGGCGTCACCTCCTGCCGGAGGCACTGTCCTGTCGGACGACCCAGCGGGTCAAGGGATGAGAGTGTGCCGATTCAGCCGGCGGGCGCGTCGTCGTCCGTCGGCCACTCCGGGATCGGCAGGCCGGAGGCGGTCAACAGCCGCTCGACGGTCTGCTCCACCACCTCGTCGGTGGGCGGGACGCCGCCGGGCGAGGCCATGAGGCGCCGCACCTCCGCGGGCTCGAGCTCGGTGCCCACCGCGTCGCGCACCCACCGGGCGAAACCCTCGGCCTCGGCGTCGACGTCCACCGGCGCGGAGGCGTCGGGCTCGTCGAAGTAGACGCGGGGCTCGAAGCCGAGGAAGAAGCGGCCGCCGGAGGCATCGGCGGCGCGGTAGTCGACGGTGGCGATGTCGCTGTCGTGCACGTCGACCATCAGGAACGGCACCGCGGTCGGCCGCCCGGTGCGCCAGCGTCCCTCGCTGTAGACGAGCGTGCCGAAGTACCCCATGGCGAGGCTAACCCCCCGAAGTGTCGGGTCGATGCTCAATCGGCGCACGGCGGTACGACCACCGGATCACCGGTGCTGAGTCTCCGGCGCGAGGTCGGCGGTGAACACGGCCCCCTCGGGCGTGCCGCTGCCACGCAGTGACTCGCCGAGGATTGCTGGATCCGACACCAGCAGGTCGGCAGGGAGCGGAACTCCGACCATCGCGGTCGCCTCGGTCGGTGCGGAGGGAGTGTCGTCGCCCGACGTGGGGCCCTCGGCACGCGAGCTCTCGCTCACGCACGTCGTCCTTCTCGACGGTCGCGCGCCACTCTCCGTACCTCGGCAAGCCCTTTGCTGTCGCCTTCCGCGCTCCCCATGATTTCGGGATCCGCAGGGTAAAGCGCCGCCCAGTCGGGCTCCGATGGCGAAGGTGCCGGCGCTTGCGGGCTCCTGGTGCTTGATGTCATCTCGCTACCGCCTCAGTTCCGGATGACGTCGACCATACCGCCGACGACGACCACGGCAGCGGCGGCGAGCAGGAGGAGTGTCGCCAGCCGTAGCCGTCGAGCCTTCTGCACGAGGTGCTCTTCGTCTTTGGCGTGGAGGTCGATCCGTGTGTTGAGGAGGACCAGGCGGGTGAGCGCAGCCTGCTGCGTCAGGTAGCGATCCCTGAGTTTGCCAGGCCGGATGCCCTTGTCGACACGCGGCCACAGGGCGCCGACAGCGACTGCGCCCGCGCCGATCGCCACACCCTGAGCGAGCAACCCGGCCACGCTGGGGCGAGCGCCCACGAGCGCGACCAACACTCCTGCGCCGCTGAGGAGGATCCCCGCCTTGGTATCGATGGAGGCGGCTCGAGCCCGGTAGGAGTCCTCTTCCCGTGTGAGAGCGGACTCGATGACGTCGAAGGAAGGTATGCGAGACGGGTCGAGTCGCGGTGACGTCACGGACGGCCGCCGAAGCAAGGGAGTCGCCCAACGACGGCGGCCGGCTGGTGACCAACGGCTTCCACGGCCGCGAGGCTAATGACGAGGTCTGACGTCTTGGTCCGCACGGTCTCGCCGCTCGGAGGCTAGGTCGTCTCCGCCAGCGATCCCGGGGGCAGGTTGACGACCACCGCCTCCTGGCTGCTGCGGGCCAGGACGACGACCGCCTCCTCGTCGCCGGGGTTCTCCTCCCGGTGCGGGGTCCACGGCGGCACGAAGACGTAGTCGCCCGGCTGCGGGGTCAGCCGCACCTCCTCGCCGTCCCGGGCGAAGACGAACACCGGCCGGCCGGAGACGACGTAGATGCCGGTCTCGGAGTCGCCGTGGTGGTGGTTGGCCGACGCGGTGCCGGGCGCGACGTGCGCCTCGCCCATCCAGACCTTCTCCGCGCCGACGCTCTTCCCGGACACCGCCTCCTTGCGGGTCATGCCGCTGCTCTGGCCGGTGTCGGTCGAGAGGTCGGCCGCGCGGACGTGGCGCAGCGGGGCGTGCCAGTGGTCGGGTGCGTCGGGGTTCGGGTCCTGTGCCATGTGCGGACGCTAGCGCTGGAGCGCGACCGCGGCAGCGGGCTCACCGGTCGGCGCCGGGTCCCAGCGTGTGCGCTGCCGCGGAATTCTGCTCGCGGGAACTCCGCGCCGGCGCACACGCTCGGCACTGCGGTCAACGCGGCGTGATCGAGAGCGCCAGCCGGGCGCGGCCTTCCTCGGAGCGCGCGGTGGCGATCCGCTCCGCCGACGGCGTGCCGTACTCGGTGGTCCGCTGGCGGGCGGGCCGGCCGATCGCGGCGGCCATCGCCTCCAGCTCGGCGATGGTCTTCAGCGACCCGTTCTCGCTGCCGGCCATCCGGCTGATCGTCTCCTCCATCAGCGTGCCGCCCAGGTCGTTGGCGCCGCCCCGCAGCACCGCCTGGGTGCCGGCGTCGGCGAGCTTCACCCACGAGGTCTGGATGTTGGAGATCCGGCCGTGCAGCAGCAGCCGGGCGACCGCGTGGACCGCCCGGTTCTCCCGCACCGTCGGCCCCGGTCGGGCGACGCCGGCCAGGTAGATGGGGGAGTTGTGGTGCACGAAGGGCAGCAGCACGAACTCGGTGAAGCCCCCGGTGCGGTCCTGCAGCGCGGCCAGGGTGCGCAGGTGCCCGACCCAGTGCGCCGGGGTGTCGACGTGGCCGTACATCATCGTCGACGTCGTCGGGATGCCGACCTCATGCGCGGTGCCGATGATCTCCAGCCAGGTCGCCGTCGGCAGTTTGCCCTTGGTGAGCACCCAGCGGACGTCGTCGTCGAGGATCTCCGCAGCCGTGCCCGGGATCGAGTCGAGCCCCGCCTCCTTCAGCCCGGTGAGGAACTCGCGGAACGGCAGGCCGGTGCGCGCCGCCCCGTTGACGATCTCCATGGGGCTGAACGCGTGCAGGTGGATGCCCGGCTGGCGCTTCCTCACCTCGCGCGCGAGATCGAGGTACGCGGTGCCGGGCAGGTCGGGGTGGATGCCCCCCTGCATGCAGATCTCGGTCGCGCCGGCCGCCCACGCCTCGTCGACGCGGTCGCCGACCTGGCTCATCGACAGCGTGTAGGCGTCGGCGTCGGTGCGCCGCTGGGCGAAGGCGCAGAACCGGCAGCCGGTGTAGCAGACGTTGGTGAAGTTGATGTTCCGGTTGACGACGTAGGTGACGTCGTCACCGTTGACGTCCCGGCGCACCGCGTCGGCCAGGGCGCACAGCGCGTCGAGGTCGGCACCGTCGGCGCCGAGCAGCGCCAGGTACCCGGCGTCGGACAGCCCGGCCGGGTCCGCCTCGGCCTTCCGCAGCGCGGCGTGCACCTCGGGGTCCCCGACGGTCAGCGCGGTCGAGTGCCCGTCGCGGGCGCTCTCGGTGCGTGACCGCAGCTCCGACCAGTCGCCGTAGACGGCGTCGAAGTCGCTGCGCCGGTCCGAGGTGCGCCCGACGGTGTCGACCTCGACGTGCAGGTCGACCCGGCCCGACGAGGTCCACGCCTCGTCGGGCTCCTGCCACGGCAGGCCACTCGGGGCCCGGCCCTCGACCGCCAGGCCGTCGGGGCCGGCGAGCGCGGAGACGTGCGGCCGCACCCGCGGGTCCAGCCACGGCTCGGGCTGCAGGACGTAGGGCGGCTGGGCGGCCAGCCGCTCGCGCAGCGTGAAGCCGGCCTCGGCGGTGAGCGCCGCCAGCTTGTCGATGTTCGGCCACGGCCGCTCGGGGTTCACGTGGTCGGGCGTCAGCGGCGAGACGCCACCCCAGTCGTCCACCCCGGCACGCAGCAGCAGGCCCAGCTCGGTGGAGTCCGACAGGTTCGGCGGCGCCTGCACCCGCGCCTTCGGGCCGAGCAGCAGCCGGGTGACGGCGACGGCGGCGACGTACTCCTGCAGCTCCAGGTCGTCGTGCGCCTGCATCGCGGTGCGCGGCTTGGCCCGGAAGTTCTGGACGATGACCTCCTGCACGTGCCCGTGCCGTGCTGCAGCGGCGCGGATCGCGCCGACGGCGTCGACCCGCTCGGCGTAGTCCTCGCCGATGCCCAGCAGCACGCCGGTGGTGAACGGGACGGCGGAGCGCCCGGCGTCCTCCAGCACCCGCAGCCGCACGGCGGGCTCCTTGTCGGGGCTGCCGAAGTGCGGGCCGCCCCGCTCGGACCACAGCCGCGTCGCGGTGGTCTCCAGCATCATCCCCATCGAGGCCGAGACGGGCTTGAGCCGCTGGATCTCCTCCCACGACAGGACGCCGGGGTTGAGGTGGGGGAGCAGCCCGGTCTCCTCCAGCACCCGGATCGCCATCGCCCGCAGGTAGCCCAGCGTCGAGTCGAAGCCGTGCGCCTCCAGCCACTCGGCGGCGACCGGCCAGCGGTCCTCGGGGCGGTCGCCGAGGGTGAACAGCGCCTCCTTGCAGCCCAGCGCGGCGCCGTCCCGGGCGATCTGCAGCACCTCGTCGGGGGAGAGGTAGGGCGCCTTGCCCTCCGCGCGCAGCCGGCCCGGCGTCGTCACGAAGGTGCAGTAGTGGCAGCGGTCGCGGCACAGGTGGGTGAGCGGGATGAACACCTTGCGGCTGTAGGTGACGACGCCCGGGCGCCCGGCGCTGGTCAGGCCCGCGTCGCGGACCCGCGCGGCGGCGGTGAGCAGCCGGTCCAGCGGGTCGCCCTCGGCCAGCCCGCGGGCGTGCAGCAGGGTCTCGGCCTCGACGGCGTCGAGGGCCACCCCACGCTCGGCGCGCACCAGGGCGCGGCGGACGGCGGACTCGGACGGTGCGGGGAGCGCAGTCATAGCGCCTCCGACGCTAGCCCGCCGGGCCGACGGGCGGGCCGCCCGCCCCGTCGAACCGCCCGTGGGTGTGCGCTCACCGGGCTCTCGGCCACGTCGGAGAGCCCGATGTGCGCACATCCGCCGCGGGCCACACCGGTTGCGGTGGGGTGACGCGGCACCAGCCGTCGGAGTGCGCTGATGCGCACATCCAGGTCCCGAACTGCGCACCGGCGCACGACGTCCGGTGCCCGACCGGCGGGCGGGACGTCAGACGTCGCGGCGCTGGAAGGAGAGCGCGGTCAGCCCGAGGATCACGGCGATCCACACCGCGGCCCACGCCAGGTAGGCCGGGGTCAGCGGGGCGTCGGCCAGGAACGGGAAGCCGCCCTCCGGGCCCATCTGGATCAGCGCACCCGGGTCCTGGAAGGCGTTCATCGCGCCGCGCCACAGGCCGTCGGTGGGCAGGAGTACCCGCGACACGCTGCCCACCCGCTCGACGCCCTCGTTGCCCAGCGCCCCGCCGATGCCCCCGACCACGCCGGCGACCCAGGTGGCGCCGAAGAGGCCGACCGCGACGATGCCCGACGCCATCGGCGAGATGACGCTGGAGAGCAGCAGCGCCAGGGTGAGGAGCACGATCGTCTCGGCCCCCAGCAGGGCCAGGCCCGCCGCCGGGGACGGCGGCCAGTAGCCGACCACCCCGCGCACGACGAGCAGCTGCGCCAGGCCGGCCAGCACCACGTACCCGCAGCCGAAGGTGAGCAGGCCGAGCCACTTGCCCAGCAGGACCGACGAGCGGCGGACCGGCCGGGCGAGCACCGCCAGCGCCTGGCCCGACTCGACCTCGCCGGCGAGCGTCGGCCCGGCGAGGAAGGCGGTGCCGATCGCCGCGATCAGGCTGAAGCCGAACATGATCAGGTTGATCAGCATCGAGGCCACGAGGCGGGCTTCGCCGCTGGTCAGCGTGCCGAGCTCGGTGTCCAGGCCGATCAGCCGGGAGAACCCCCAGCCGCTGAGCGCGAGCAACACCACGGTCAGGACCAGCAGCGCCCAGACCACCTTGCGCCGGAACGCCTCGCGCAGGGTCAGCCCCGCGACGGTCAGGACGATCACGTGTTCTCCTCGGCGGCGCTCGTCGTCCACGTGACCGGCGATGCAGTGCCCATGCGTGACCTCGCGAGCTCGGTCACGGTGCCGGCTCCTCGTGGCGCAGCACGGCGAGCAACCGTTCCTCCAGGCTGATCCGCACCGGTTCGACGGCGTGCACGCGGACCCCGAGGCCGACGAGGTCGCGCACCAGGTCGGGGACGGTGACGCCGTCGTCCTCGGCCGCCAGGGCGACGGTGAACCAGTCGCCGCTGCGGGTCAGCGTGCCGGTCGCGCGCAGCCGCTCCTCGACGCGCGGGTCCACGTCGCCCAGCCGCAGCCGCACCTCGTGCTGGCCGAGCAGTTCGGAGAGGGTGCCCGAGGCCGCCACCCGGCCCCGGTCGAGGATGACCACCCGGTCGCACACCCGCTCGACCTCGCCGATCAGGTGCGAGTTCAGCAGCACGGCGACGCCGCGGGCCCGCAGCGCGAGCACGATGTCGCGGACGTCCACCCGGCCCAGCGGGTCCAGCGCGCTGGTCGGCTCGTCGAGGACGACCAGCTCGGGCCGGCCGACCAGGGCGACGGCGAGCCCGAGCCGCTGCTGCATCCCCTTGGAGAACCCGCCGACCCGGTCACCGGTCCGTTCGGCCAGACCGACGAGCGCCAGGCACTCCCGGCGCTCCTCGGCGGGGACGTCGACCCGGGAGAGCTTCACGTGCAGGTCCAGCACCTCGGCCGCGGTCAGCCACGGCTGGTAGCGGAACAGCTCGGGCAGGTACCCGACGGCGCTGCGCGAGCGGGGGTCCGACGACGGGCGGCCGAGCAGCAGCACCTCGCCGGCGTCGGGCCGCACGAGGCCGAGCAGCATCTTGATGACGCTCGTCTTCCCGGCGCCGTTGGGCCCGAGCAGGCCGACGACCTCGCCGCGGCCGACGCTGAAGGAGACGTCGTCGACGGCGGTCCGGCGTCCGTACCGCTTGCGCAGCCCGGAGCACCAGACCGCCGGGGACGGCGGCAGGCCGTCGAGCGCACCGCCCGCCGTCCCCACCGCCGTCGTGCCGGTTGCCATGCCCCGGACCGTAGCGGCGTCAGCCGAGCCCACGGGCGACCGACAGCAGCTCGTCCGCGCTGAGCGACCCGGCGACCCCGGTCATCACGCCGTCCTCCACCCACACCACGCCGGCGAAGAGCCCGTTGCGGGAGGTGAGCACGGTCGCCTCCGAGCCGTCGACGTCGGCCGTGGAGCTGGTGACCAGCTCCGCGGGCACCGGCAGCGGCAGGGTCGCGGCGTCGGTGGAGAGGTCGCGCAGCTGGTCGGCGAGCCCGTCGGGGAGCCCGGGCAGCGAGAGCAGGTAGTCGCGGACCGTCTCGAAGGGCACGCCCGAGGAGAAGACCTGGGGCGCCCCCACCCGGGCGACGACGAGGGTCGGCACGCCGGTGGGCTGCGACCACATCGCGGCCACCCCGGGCCCGGCCTGGAACCGGAGGGTGCTCCCGTCGATCCCGGGCGGCGGGGGAGGCAGGACCTCGCCCTCGGCCGCGGCGGCCTGCGCGGCCTGGTCGGCGGAGAAGGTGAAGGTGGCGCCCACGACGCCGGCGACCTGGTAGGCCGGCTCGCCGGTCACGCCCTCGGGCAGCTCGGCGACCTCCGGGACGTCCAGCCCGGTGCGCTCCCGCGCGGTGGCGGCGTCGGGCACCTGCTCCGGGTCGGGCTGCCGGGTGATCTGCAGGTCGCCGTAGGCGGAGAGGTCGGGCACCTGCACCAGGTCGGTGGCGGTGACCTCGACCGGGTCGACCCGCTCGGTCTGGAAGATCGGCAGCCAGTCGTTGGCGGCCGCGACGCCGGCGCCGGTCAGCAGCACGACCGCGCCGAGCGCGGCCACCGCGGGCCGGCGGGCGGCGGCGCCCCAGCGCCTCCGCGTCGCGGCGCGCGCCGGGCGGGATGCGGGAACGGTCGAGGACCCGGCGGCGGAGAACCGGGCCCAGGCGGCGTCGGTGTCCACGGCGCCCGACCCGCCGAGCGCCGCGCCGACGAGCTGCGCGTCGGCGCGGGCGTCGTCGAGCGCGCGCAGGCAGACCGGGCAGCCGGAGACGTGGGTGCGGTCGGCGTCGGAGACCCCGGCCGGCTCGTCGACCAGCCGGCGCAGGACGCCCTCATTCGGGTGACGCATGACGGTTCAGCTCCTCGCGAAGTGCGGACTCGGCGCGGCGGACGGTGGTGCCGACGCTGCCGGGGGACATGTCGAGCGCGGTGGCGACCTCGGCGTAGCTCAGCCCGCTGTGGCGCAGCACCAGCGCGGTCGCCTGCTTGCGGGGCAGCCGGGCGAGGGCCGCCCGGATGCGGCTGCGGTCCTCGAGGATCAGCACGGTGTCGGCCACGTCGGGGGTGACGGCCTCGACCGTGGCGGCCACCGTCTCCTCCCGGGAGGTCCGGCGGCGACCGGAGCGGATCAGGTTGAGCGCGGTGTGCGCCGCGGCGACCGACAGCCAGCCGCCGGCTTCGGCGGCGGGCACCGCCGAGCGGCCGAAGGACAGGAAGACCTCCTGGGCGACGTCCTCGGCCTGGTCGCGGGAGGCCAGCACCCGGGCGGCCACACCGACGACCCGCTGGTACTCCCGGCGGAAGACCTCCTCGAGGTCGGGCCGCACCGCACCGCGGGTCGCTGCTGCCGGCACGCCGCCCGTCCCTCCGACCCGGCGCACCGCACCGGGGAATGTCAGGACGGCCGCCGGTGCCGGCCGTCCGTGCCGTACGAGGTCCATGCCGGTGTAGCACCGCCGGGCCCGCGGATGTGACACGCGGCCCGCGGCGGGCTGCTCAACCGCGGCCTGCCGCCCCGCCCGCCTCGTCGACGAACCGGCCGCGCAGCCGCAGCAGCGGCCGGGCGCCGGGGTTCAGCACCGGCACGTCGTCCACCGCCAGCAGCGCGAGCACGTGGTCGCCGGCCTCGACCAGCCGCTCCAGCCGGCAGTCCAGGGCGGCGAGCCCGGCGGAGAGCACGATCGCGCCGCTGCCCGTTGTGCGCGTCCACGGCACCTGCTCCAGCAGGTGGCGGGCGCTGGGCCGGCCCGCGGAGGCGAACCGCGAGGCGACGATCGCGTGCTCGGCGGCGAGGACGGTCAACGCACCGGACCCGACCTCCTCCAGGACCTCGGCCGGGTAGCCGTCGGCGGCCAGCCCGACGGCGACCAGCGGGGGCGAGGCGGAGACGCTCATGACCGAGCTGACCGTCGTCCCCACGTCGTCGATGTCGTCCCGGACGGTGAGCAGGCAGACGCCGGCGGCGTGCTGGGCCAGGGCGGTGGCGAACGCGGCGGGGTCGACCGGCATGGCGGCCAGTCGACCACACCCCCAGGATGGAGCGGTGACCGAAGCCGAGCGCACGTACGACGTCGTGGTCCTGGGAGCCGGTTCGACCGGGGAGAACGTCGCCGACGTCGTCGTGCGCGGCGGGCTGTCGGCGGTGCTCGTGGAGCTCGAGCTGGTGGGCGGGGAGTGCTCCTACTGGGCCTGCATGCCCAGCAAGGCGCTGCTGCGCGGCACCGAGGTGCTCGCCGAGGCCCGGTCGGTGGACGGGGCGGCGCAGGCGGTCACCGGGGCGCAGGACGTGGCGGCCACCCTCGCCCGCCGCGACTCGTTCACCTCGCACTGGGACGACGCGGGCCAGGTGGAGTGGGTGCACGGCGCCGGCATCGACCTGCTGCGGGGCGCCGGCCGGCTCGACGGCGAGCGCACCGTCGTCGTCACGGCCGACGACGGGACGACGACCCGGCTGACCGCGCGGCACGCCGTCGCCGTCTGCACCGGGTCGTCGGCGGCGGTCCCGCCGCTCGACGGGCTGGCCGACGTCGCCCCGTGGGGGCCGCGCGAGGCCACCAGCGCCAAGGAGGCGCCGGACCGCCTGCTGGTGCTCGGCGGCGGCTACGTGGGCTGCGAGATGGCGACGGCCTGGCAGGCGCTGGGCTCCCAGGTGACGCTGCTGGAGCGCGGCGACCGGCTGCTGGCGGGGATGGAGCACCAGGCCGGCGACGCGGTCGTGGAGTCGCTCCGGAAGTCGGGCGTGGACGTGCGGCTGGGTGCGGAGGTCACCGCCGCGCGCCGGGACGGCACCGAGGTGGTGCTGACGACGGCGGACGGCGAGGTGCGCGGCGACGAGGTGCTGGTCGCGACCGGCCGCTCCGCGCGCACCGGGGAGATCGGCGCGGAGACCGTCGGCCTGGAGCCGGGGGAGTACCTCTCCGTCGACGCGACGCTGCGGGTCGAGGGCGTGCCCTGGCTGTACGGGGTGGGCGACGTCAACGGGCGCCGCCAGCTCACCCACATGGGCAAGTACCAGGCTCGCCAGGCCGGCGCGGCCATCGTGGCGCGGGCCCGCGGCGAGGAGGTCGACACCTCGGCGTGGTCGCCGTTCGTGGCCACCGCCGACGACGTCGCGACCCCCTCGGTGGTGTTCACCTCGCCGCAGGTCGCCAGCGTCGGGCGCACCGCCGCCGAGGCCGCGGAGGCCGGGCTGCCGCACCGCGTCGTGGAGTACCCGATCAGCAGCATCGCGGGCGCTGCCGTCTTCGCCGACGGCTACACCGGGACGGCGATCGCGGTCGTGGACACCGAGCGCGAGGTGCTCCTCGGGGTGACCTTCGTCGGCCCCGCGGTCGCCGAGCTGCTGCACGCGGCGACGATCGCGGTCGTCGGCGAGGTGCCGATCGCGCGGCTGTGGCACGCCGTCCCGGCCTACCCGACGATCAGCGAGATCTGGCTGCGGCTGCTGGAGGCCTACCGCGGCTGACCGCCGAACCCCGGCGACCGGGGCCCGGGCCGCCGTGCTGGAGTGAGCCGGTGCAGTTCGACCGACCCTCGCGTTCCCCCTGGCGCCGCTACATCGCCCTCGGCGACTCGTTCACCGAAGGGCTCAGCGATCCCGATCCCGAGCGTCCCGGCGAGTTCCGCGGCTGGGCCGACCGGCTGGCCGAGCACCTCGCGGCCGCCGCGTCCGGTGCCGACGTCGAGTACGCGAACCTGGCGATCCGGGGCCGGTTGCTGGCCCAGGTGCTCGCCGAGCAGGTGCCGGTGGCCCTCGACGCGAAGCCCGACCTGGTCAGCCTGGTCGCCGGCGGCAACGACCTGATGCGCCCGGGCGCCGACCCCGACGAGCTGGCCGCGCAGCTCGAGTCCGCCGTCGTCCGCTTCCGCGCCGCGGGTGCCGACGTCCTGCTGGCCACCACCGCGGACACCCGCAACACGCCCATCCTGCGCCGGCTGCGCGGCCGGATCGCCGTCTTCGACGCCAACCTGTGGTCGATCGCCGCGCGGCACGGCGCCGCCGTCCTGGACCAGTGGGGCGCGGCGTGGCTCCAGGACTTCCGGCTCTGGGACTCCGACCGCATCCACCTCACCGACGAGGGGCACCGGCGGATGGCGCTGGCCGCCGCCGCGGCGTTGGGGCTGCCTGGCGCCGACGGCGAGGACTGGCGCACCCCGCTGCCTCCGCAGCCGCCGCGGGAGCTGCGGGCGGCGCTGGCCGAGGAGGCCGCCTGGGTGCGCGGCTTCGTGGCGCCGTGGGTCGGACGCCGGCTGCGCGGCCGCTCCTCCGGCGACGGCCGGGCGGCCAAGCGGCCGGTGCCCCTGGCGCTGCCCCGCACGTGACGTGCTGGAACGGCCCGGTCCAGAGGCTCGCCACGAGCGTGCGAGTGGTGAGAGGGGCCGGGTCCTTCTTCAGTCCTCGGGGTCGGCGAGCTCGTCGAAGAGCGTCCGGGCGGACAGCCGGCCGGTGTCGGTGACGTCGTGCCCCTCGGGGGTCGACGGCGGCCGCTGGCGGGGGAGCTCGGGTGCGGGCGCGGGCGGCACGGGAAGCAGCTCGCCGGCGACGTCCTCGGCCGGGGCCTCGGTGACCTCGCCGATGAGCACCTCCGCCGGGCTGGGCAGGGGCGCCGGTCGGCCGAAGGCGTAGCCCTGCGCCATGGCGCACCCGTGGTCGAGCAGCCAGGCGGCCTGGTCGAGGTCCTCGATGCCCTCGGCGATCACCTGCAGGCCCATGCCGCGGCCGAGCTGCAGCAGGCCGTGCACCAGCGCGGCGGTCGAGGGCTGGGTGACGACGTCGGCGACGAAGGACCGGTCGATCTTCACGGTGTGGATGGGCAGCCGGTGCAGCGCGGTGATCGCGGAGTAGCCGGTGCCGAAGTCGTCCAGCGCGAGCGTGACGCCCTGGTCGGTGACGACGGCGACCGAGTGCAGCGTGGCCTCGGCCGCGAAGAGCGCCGTCGACTCGGTGATCTCCAGCTCGAGCCGGTGCGGCGGCAGACCGGACTCCTCCAGGGCGGCGGCGACCAGCTCGCTGAAGCCGTCCTCGGCCAGGTGGCGGGCGGAGATGTTGACGTGCACCCGCAGGTCGTCGGCCCAGGTGGCGGCGTCGAGGCAGGCGCGCCGCAGCACCCAGGCGCCGAGCTTCGAGGTGAGCCGGTTGTTCTCGGCGACGTCCAGGAAGACGCCGGGCGGCAGCAGGCCGCGGGTGGGGTGCTGCCAGCGGATGAGCGCCTCGTACCCGAGCAGCGTCTCGTCGGCCAGGTGCACGATCGGCTGGTAGAAGAGCCGCAGCTCGTCGTTGTCGAGCGCGTGCCGCAGCTCGGTCTCCAGCTGCAGGGCATCCACGTCGCTGCGCGACAGCGCCCCCTCGTGCACCTCGATGCGGGCGCGCTGGCCGTCGGCCTTGGCCCTGGTCAGCGCGCTCTGCGCCTGGCGCAGCAGGTCGTCGGGGGTCATGTCGGCGCCGAGCGTGAGGCCCACGCTGGCGGAGAGGGTGATCTCCCGGCCGTTCACCACGAACGGCTCGTCGAGCACGCTCAGCAGGCGGTCGGCCAGCGCGCGCAGCCCGTCGAGGTCCTCGACGTCCTCGGCGACCACCAGGAACTCGTCGGCGCCCAGGCGCACGGCGGTGTCCTCGACCCGGGTGCTCCACCGGAGCCGGTCGGCGAACTGGCTGAGCAGCAGGTCGCCGGCCTCGTGGCCCAGCGCGTCGTTGACCGCCTGGAAGCGGTCGATGTTCAGGTGCACCAGGCCGACCTGCAGGCCGCGGCGGCGGGAGAGCGCGACGGCGTGCCGCAGCCGGTCGGTGAGGGCGCGGCGGTTGGGCAGGCCGGTGAGCGGGTCCATGAACGCGCGGCGGACGGCGTCCTCCTCCGCGCGGCGGCGGTCGGTGACGTCGACCAGCGAGAGGACGACGAACTGCGGCGTCCCGTTGTTCTGCCGCACCACCTCGTGGGACTGGACCACCCACAGCTCGGTGCCGTCCGAGCGGCGCAGCCGGCGCTCTCCGTCGAGCAGCAGGTTCGGGTCCAGCGGGGGCTCGCCCGGCGCCGGCTGCAGCCCGAGATCGCCCACCGGCGGGTCGTCGGGGTGGGCCAGCAGGTCGACGTGCCGGCCGGCGAGGCCCTCGGCGGTGCGGCCGGTGAGGGCGCACATCCGCGGGTTGGCGACCAGCACGTGACCGTCGAGGTCGACGAGGGCCTTGGCGATCGGCGCGTCGAGGAACAGGGCCTGGAACAGCTGGCCCCGGTCGGCGAGCAGCGTGTCGATCGCCCGCAAGCGCTGCCCGGCGCCACCGCCGGGCGTGCCCGGGGAGCGGGGCATCTCGGGTGCGGGGAGGCTCACCGGGACAGCGTCACGCATCGCAGGCGAGAAGTGACGGAACCCGTTCACGGAGAGTCGTGATCGCCCCGTCACACTCCGTCGCAGCAGGTCACACCCGCCCCACGGGTCGCGCCCGCTCCGGGGACCTGCCATGCGCCGCGGGAATCCGGGCCGCCCTCGTCGCGCTCCTGCAGCAGACATCGACGAAAGGACCAGGCGTGGACAAGCGGATCGGGTTCCTGTCCTTCGGCCACTGGCAGCCCATCCCCGGCTCGCTGGTGCGCACCGGGCGGGATGCCCTCGTGCAGAGCGTGGAGCTGGCGGAGGCCGCCGAGGAGATGGGGCTGGACGGCGCCTACGTGCGGGTGCACCACTTCGCCCGGCAGCTGGCCTCGCCGTTCCCGCTGCTGGCCGCGATGGCGGCCCGCACCCGGCGCATCGAGCTGGGCACCGGCGTCATCGACATGCGCTACGAGAACCCGCTGTACATGGCCGAGGAGGCGGCGGCGACCGACCTGCTCGCCGACGGCCGGCTGCAGCTGGGCGTGAGCCGGGGCTCGCCGGAGACGGCGCTGCGCGGCTCGGAGGCGTTCGGCTACCTGCCCGGCGAGGGCAGCACCGACGCCGACCTGGCGCGGCAGAAGACCGCGCTGTTCCTGACCGCGATCTCCGGGCAGCCGGTGGTCGACGCCGACCCGCGGATGACCGGGGGCGCGGCCGGCAAGCTGGCGGTCCAGCCGCAGTCGCCGGGGCTGGCCGACCGCATCTGGTGGGGGTCGGGCACCCGGGCGACGGCGGAGTGGACCGCGCGGCAGGGGCTGAACCTGATGAGCTCCACGCTGCTGGTCGAGGACACCGGCGTGCCCTTCGACGAGCTGCAGGCCGAGCAGATCGCCCGCTACCGCGCCGCCTGGGCCGACGCCGGCTGGGAGCGCGAGCCGCGGGTCTCGGTGAGCCGCAGCGTGCTGCCGATCACCACCGACCAGGACCGGCAGTACTTCGGCGGCGGGCGGGACGGCGAGGACCAGGTCGGCATCCTCGAAGGCGTGCGGGCGCGGTTCGGGAAGAGCTACACCGGTGAGCCCGACGCGCTCGCCGAGGCGCTCGCCAAGGACGCCGCCGTTCGGGAGGCCGACAGCCTGCTGCTCACGGTGCCGAACATGCTGGGCGTCGAGTACAACGCCCGCCTGCTGCGGACGATCGTCGAGCACGTCGCGCCCGCGATCGGCTGGGTGCACCCGGACCGCCGCGGCGCCTGACCGACCCCGGGCATAGGAAGCTCTACCTGCGCCTTGCGGCCCCGATCCGCAGGTAGAGCTTCCTATGCCTCATCGGGGGCGGGCGCTCCAGCGCAGGTCGGGCACGGGCGCGGCCGGCGTTCACCCGCCCGGCGGAACCCGATGCGCCAGGGGTGCCCCGCCGCTCGTCGCACGTCAGGCTTCCCGGGTGCCTTCTGCCGACGACGACGCCCGCTGGGCCGAGGCGCAGCGAGTGCTCGACGGGCTCCCGTCCGAGGCGCTGGAGGCGCGGGTCCGCCGATGGCGTCGGCTCACCATCCTCCTGGTGGTGGGGCTGCTCCTGCTGTCCGTGGCCTTCGCCTTCGCGGTGGCCGCATGGACCGGCGACGAGCCGGCCGCGACGGAGGACGAGCCGCTCTGGCGGGAGATCACCGCGCTCGTCATCGCCGCGTCCGCGTTGGTGCTCGCGGCGGTCGGCATGATCGGGGGGTTGCGAGCCACCCGTCGCCTCGGCGGCCTGGGCAGCCCTCTGACGGTGCTGGGCCGTCGACGGCAGAAGCTGCTCCTGCAGGAACTGCGCGGGCGGGCGCCGCTCGATCCGGCGCACGTCCCCCTGGTCCGCCACCTGGCCGAGCGGCTGACCGCTCAGCGGTGGCTGCTGATCGTCCAGCTGGGCCTGCTGCTCATGTTCGTGGGGCAGTTCATCGGCTCGCCGTCGCCCTGGCGCCTGGGCATGGTCGTGCTGTTCGTCCTCGGCATCGCCGTCGCCGTCCCGCTGATCCTGCGCGACGAACGGCAGGCCCGCCGCTTCCTCTCCGAGCACCCCGATCCACGCGTGGCCTCGTGAGCGGACCGTTCGACGACGACGACCGGGACGCCTGGGCCCGGGCGCAGGCCGAGCTCGACCGGCTCCCGCCGGAGCCCCCGGAGCAGCGGGAGCGGTGCCGCACGGTGCAGCGGCGGCAGTGGGTCCTCGCCATCGTGCTGCTGGTGGCCGCCGTCGCCGTGTTGCTGTTCGTGGTCGTCGTCGACGGTGTCGTCACCGGGTCGGGCGAGGTCCCGCGGTGGCAGAGAGCCACCGGTCTCGCGGTGCTGGTGGCGGGTTTCGGCGCGCCGCTCCTCGCGATGGGGATCGGCGGTGCTGGGCACGACCACGCACGGCACCGGCCGGTGGAGTGGCTGACCGGCGCCCCACGGCGGGCGCTGCTGCGTGCGGCGCGCACCGGGTCGCCGCTCGAGGAGCAGCAGTTGCCCCTCGCGCGCCTCGTCGTCCGCACGCACCTGGCCGCGCAGGGCATCCGCTCGGCACAGGTGGCGGCGCTCCCGCTGGCCCTGACGGGGTCTGCCGTGACTCATCCGGAGCCGGTCGTCTTCGGTTTGGTGGTGGTGATCCTGGTCGCCTCGGTCGCCGCGCTGACCCATCTGCGGAGGGGCGCCCGCCGCTTCCAGCGCTTCCTCGACGAGCACCCTGATCTGACCAGCGGGTCGCGCTAGGTGCGCAGGTCGAAGCCCAGGTCGAGCACGGGCGCGCTGTGGGTCAGCGCCCCGACGGCGAGGTAGTCGACGCCGGTCACCGCCACCTCGGCCGCCCGCTCAAGCGAGAGGCCGCCGCTGGCCTCCAGGCGGACGCCCGTGCCCCGCACCAGCTCCACGGCGGTGCGGGTGTCGGCGAGCGAGAAGTTGTCGAGCAGCACCAGCTCCACGCCCCCCGCGATCGCCTCGCACACCTGGTCGAGGGTGTCGCACTCGACCTCGAGCGGGACGTCGGGCGCCGCCGTCCGCACCGCCTCGACCGCCGCGGTGATGCCGCCGGCCGCGGCCACGTGGTTGTCCTTCACCAGCGCGGCGTCGCCGAGGGCCATGCGGTGGTTGACGCCTCCGCCGCATCGGACGGCGTACTTCTCCAGCACCCGCAGGCCCGGGATCGTCTTGCGGGTGTCGCGGATCGCCGCGTCCGTGCCCGCCACGGCGTCGACCCAGTGCCGGGTCAGCGTGGCGACGCCGGACAGGTGCCCGACCAGGTTCAGCGCGGTGCGCTCCGCCGTCAGCAGCGACCGGGTGGGCCCGGCGACGGTGAGCACGGGCGCGTTCGTGCGGGCGGCCATGCCGTCGGCCGCGTGCAGCGTCACCTCGACGTCGTCGCCGCCCACGATGCCGAACACCGCAGCGGCCACCGGGACGCCGGCCAGCACGCCCGGCGAGCGGGGGACGACGTCACCGGTGGCGCGGGCGCCGGCCGGGACGGTGGCGGCCGTGGTGACGTCGGGCCCCAGCGCGAGGTCCTCGTCGAGGGCCCGGCGGATGACCTGCTCCACGTCCGCGGGGACCAGGCCGCCATCGCGGAGGACGTCGGCCAGCTCTGGCCGCAGCGCGTGCCACTCGGTCATGCCACTCCCTGGGTCTGGTCGACCGCGGTCAGCGGCACGGTGCGGGTGTGCAGGTGGCCGGTGCCGTCGATGTGGTGTGCGAGCCGCACCTGCCACTCGGGCCGCGTGCCGGGCGCGTCGGCCCGCCGGTGGCAGCCCCGGCTCTCCGGGCGGGCGAGCGCGGCGGTGGCCAGCAGGGTGGCGACGGTGTGCACCGCCGTGGCCTCGACCGCGGCCACGTCGAGCGGGCCGCCGGTGCGCGGAGTCGCGGCGAGCAGGCCGGTCAGCTCGGTGAGGCCGTCGACGGCGCGCAGGACACCGGCGTGCCGGCTGGTGGCGACGCCGATCGCCGCACGCGCCGCGGGGTCGACCGCCCCGGTCGGTACGGCGCGCGCGGCCACCGGCTCCGCCGGGAGGCCCGCGGGCAGCGTGGTGTCCAGCAGCGCGGCGCAGCGGCGGGCGGCGACCAGCCCCTCGGTGATCGAGTTGGAGGCCAGCCGGTTGGCCCCGTGCACGCCGGTGCAGGCGACCTCCCCGACGGCGAACAGCCCGGGGACGCCGGTGCGGCCGTCGAGGTCGGCGAGCACCCCGCCGCAGGTGTAGTGCGCGCCCGGCGCCACCGGGACGGGCTGGGTAGCCGGGTCGGTGCCGGCCTCGCGGCAGGCGCGGACGATGCCGGGGAAGCGCCGCTCCAGGAACGCGGCCCCCAGGTGGGTCGCGTCCAGGAAGACGCAGTCCGCACCGGTCGCCGCCAGGTGCGCGGCGACGGTCGCCGAGACGACGTCGCGGGGCGCGAGGTCCGCCAGCGGGTGCGCACCGGCCATGACCCGCTGGCCGGCGCCGTCGACGAGCACTGCCCCCTCGCCGCGCACCGCCTCGGAGACCAGCACCTGCTGTCCCGCGGCACCCGGCCCCTGCCAGAGCACGGTGGGGTGGAACTGCACCATCTCGACGTCGGCGACCTCGGCCCCGGCGCGCAGCGCGAGCGCCAGCCCGTCACCGGTCGTGCCCGCGGGGCTGGTCGCGGCGGCGTACGCCTGCCCGTAGCCACCGGTGGCGAGGACGACGGCGTGCGCGCGCAGGTCCCCGGCGTCGGTCAGGGTGCCGTCGTCGGCCGCCCGGGCGACGCGCAGGCCGACCACGCTCCCGCCTGCGGCGTGCAGCGCCTCCAGCGCGACGGTGCGCTCGAGCACCTCGACGCCCGCCGCGCCGAGCGCCCCGACCAGCGTGCGGGTGACCTCGGCGCCGCTGGCGTCGCCGCCGGCGTGCACGATCCGGTCGCGGCTGTGCCCGCCCTCGCGGGTGAGCGCGGGCCGGCCGTCGCCGTCCAGATCGAGCCGGGCCCCCAGGTGCTGCAGCAGCCGGACGGCGGCCGGCGCCTCGGCGACCAGGGTGGCCACGGCGGTCTCGTCGCACAGACCCGCGCCCGCGGTGAGCGTGTCCTGCAGGTGCAGCGCGGCGTCGTCGTCGGCGCCCAGGACGGCGGCCAGCCCGCCCTGCGCCCAACGCGTGCTGCCGGCGCCGAGCGCGCCCTTGGTGACGACGGTGACCCGCCGCCCGGCGTCGGCCAGCGCGAGCGCGGTCATCAGCCCGGCCGCGCCGCTGCCGACGACGACCACGTCGGTGGTGCGCCGCCACGTGGCGGCGGGCAGCGGCAGCGCAGGGACGACGGCGGGGGCCACCGGTGCGGTGCGGCGCGGCCCCGCGGTCACTCGCCGACCAGCGACGGGGTGCCGAGGGCGATCATCGCCTCGACGGCCGAGCGGGCGCGGGCGGCGACGTCCGGGTCGACGGTGACCTCGTCGCGGCCCTCGCGCAGCGCCCGCAGCAGCTTCTCCGGCGTCGACATCTTCATGTACGGGCACTCGGCGCGCGGGTTCACCGCCTCGAACGCCGCGGCCGGGTTGGCCTGGCGGAGCTGGTGCAGCATGCCGATCTCGGTGGCGACGAGCACGCGCTTCGCCGTCGTCCGCTTCGCCTGGGCGAGCATCGCGCCGGTGGAGAGGACGTGGACGCGGTCCGAGGGCAGGTCGCCCTGGCCGACCATCCACAGCGCGCTGGTGGCGCAGCCGCACTCGGGGTGGACCAAGACCTCGGCGTCGGGGGCGTCCTCGATGCTCTGCCGCAGGTCGGTGGGGGAGATGCCGGCGTGCACGTGGCACTCGCCCATCCAGATGCGCATGTTGCGCCGCCCGGTGACCCGCTGGACGTGCGCGCCCAGGAACTGGTCGGGGAGGAAGAGCACCTCGCGGTCGGCGGGGATGGACTCGACCACCTCGACGGCGTTGGACGAGGTGCAGCAGATGTCGGTCTCGGCCTTCACCTCGGCGGTGGTGTTGACGTAGGAGACGACGGCGGCACCCGGGTGTTCGGCCTTCCACGCGCGCAGCTGGTCGGCGGTGATGGTGTCGGCCAGCGAGCAACCGGCGGCGGCGTCGGGCACCAGCACGGTCTTCTCGGGAGCGAGGATCTTCGCCGTCTCGGCCATGAAGTGGACGCCGGCGAAGACGATCGTGCTCGCGGTGCTGGCGGCGGCGATGCGGGACAGGGCCAGGGAGTCGCCCACGTGGTCGGCGACGTCCTGGATCGGCGCGGCCTGGTAGTTGTGCGCCAGGACGACGGCGTCGCGCTCGGCGGCCAGCCGGCGCACCTCGTCGCGCCAGTCCTGCCACTGCTCCGGCGTCCACTGCGCGGTGGTGGGGGCGGGGAGCGTTGCGGTCACCGGGACCTCCGGAGGAGTGGGGGTTTCGTACTGGCAGGCGAAAACCTCTGGTGGAAAACCTAGCATGGAATCCGTGACGTCCGTGTGGTCCTCGCCCGAGCGACCGGCCTTCCCGCACCAGGCCCTGGCCGTGGTGCTGCAGGTCCGCGGTGCGCGCCTGCACGTGATGCTCTGGCGGCGCGCCAAGGAGCCCTTCGCCGGCGCCTGGGCGCTCCCGGGCGGGCCGCTGCGCCCCGACGAGACCCTCGGCGCCTCGGTGGGGCGGCAGCTCGCCGCCAAGGTGGAGGTCGCGCAGCTCGCGCACCTGGAGCAGCTGGAGACCCGCAGCGACCCGCACCGCGATCCGCGCAGCCGCACCGTGGCCACCGCCTACCTGGGGCTCATCCCCGGCGACCTCGACCCGGCGCTGCCCGAGGACACCGCCTGGCACCCGGTCGACGCGCTGCCGGAGACGGCGTTCGACCACGGCTCGATCGTCGGATCGGGGCTGGAGCGGCTGCGGGCGAAGCTCTCCTACACCAACGTCGCCTTCGCGCTGGCCCCGCCGACGTTCTCCATCGCCGAACTGCGCGAGGTGTACGTCGCCGCGCTCGGCTACGAGGTCACCGCGACCAACCTGCAGCGGGTGCTGCTGCGCCGCGGCGTGCTGGAGCCGACGGGGGAGGTGGCGGCGTCCGGCCGCGCCGGCGGGCGGCCCGCGGCGCTCTACCGCTTCGAGACGACGAACCTCGAGGTGACCGACCCGTTCGCCGTCCTCAAGCCGCCGTCGACCCGGAGGCGCTGAACCGGCCGACGCCCCCGGGTCGTGCGCAGCGGGTCAGGCGAACTTGGCCTTCGCGTGCTCGCTGAACTGCCGCATCGCGGCCACCGGTCCGATCTCCAGGAACGCCGTGTCCTCGTCCATGCGAGCGGTGTGCCCGGCCGGCCAGTAGTAGGCGTGCCCGGCCGGCGTGAGCTCCTCCCCGCCGTCCGCGCCGGTGAGCCGCACGGCACCCTCCAGGACCAGACCCCAGTGCGGGCTCGGGCACCGGTCGCCGGGCAGGCCCTCGAGCACCGGGCTCATGTCGGTCCCGGCAGGCACGCGCGCGAACCGCACGGCCAGGTCCCCCCACTCCGCGTACCGGGTGACGATGCCGCCCTGCCGGATCTCGATGGGGAGTTCGTCGAGTGCGCCGTTCATGGTCCCGTCCTCTCGTCGTCCTACGACCGGCCGATCGACCGGTCGTAGGAGAGGCGGGACAAACGTTGTTCCCCCGGGGAGGTCGACGGTCCGTCGACCGGCTCCGTCCGCCCCTACGCTCGGGTGGTCCGGTGGGGGAGGCGCGATGACGGCGAGTGGGCTCGGTCAGGCCCCGGCGGACGGCCGCGCGGGCGCGGCGCTGGACCGGGGGGACTTCCGGGCGGCGGTCGCCCTGCTGCGCGAGGTGGAGGAGCAGCGGCCGCTGACGCCGGCGGAGCTGGACCTGCTGGGGCGCAGCGCCTACGGAGCCGGTCAGTTCGAGGCCGCGATCACCGCGTGGGAACAGCAGAGCGCGGCGTGCCACTCGCTCGGCGACGACGTCGCCGCGGCGGAGGCGGCGACGACGGTCGCCATGTTCCTGATGATGGAGACCGGGCTGATGGCGCCGGTGCGCGGCTGGCTCGCCCGGGCGGAGCGGCTGCTGGGCGACCGGCCGGAGTCGCCGACGCACGCCCTGCTCGCGATGACGCACACCTACGAGCGGTTCATGTGCGGGGACGCGGAGGCCTCCGCCCGCTGGGCCGAGCAGGCCATCGACCTGGGGGGACGTCACGACGTCCCGCTGGCAGCTGCTCTCGGCCGGGTGGCGACCGCCCGGCTGATGATCCTGACCGGGGCGGTCGAGCCGGGGCTGTCGCTGCTCGACGAGGTGGCCGTGAGCGTGGTGTCCGGTGAGCTCGATGCCCTCGGCGCCGGGATGGTCTACTGCGAGCTGATCTGCGCCATGCAGGGGCTGGCGCAGTACGACCGGGCCGAGCAGTGGACCGAGGCCATGGAGCGCTGGCGGGTGGGCCACGCCTACGGCGGCTTCATCGGCCGCTGCCGGGTGCACCGGGCCGAGATCCTGCGGCTGCGCGGCGCGTGCTCGGCGGCCACGGAGGAAGCGCTCGAGGCCTGCCGCGAGCTGCGCCCGTGGATGCGGCGGGAGTTCGGCTGGCCGCTCACCGAGCTCGGGGCGATCCGGTTGCGGACCGGCGACCTGGTCGGTGCGGAAGCAGCCCTCCTCGAGGCGCTCGGGCACGGCTGGGAGCCCCAGCCGTGGCTGGCGCTGCTGCGGCTGGCGCAGGGCCAGGTCGGGGCGGCCGCCGCGATGATCGCCGACGCGCTCGAGCACCCGTGCACGGTGCCGTCCAAGGAGTGGCCGCCGCTCGGTGCGCTCCGACGGGCGCCCCTGCTCGTGGCCCAGGTCGAGATCTGCGCCGCCGCAGGGGATGTCGGGACGGCGCGGACGGCGACCGGTCAGCTGTCAGGGATCGCGCAGACCTACCGCAGCCGGGCGCTGTCCGCCGCGGCCGCCCTCGCGCGCGGCCGGCTGCTGCTCGCCGAGGGGGACGCCGAGGCGGCCGTCGGCGAGTGCGAGGCGGCGGTGACCGGCTGGAGCGACGTCGGGGCCCCGTACGAGGCCGCCGTCGCACAGCTCGTCCTGGCCGACGCCGAGCGGTCGCTGGGGCGGGGAGTGCACGCCGAGCTGCGGGAACGCGCCGCACGCGCGACGGCCGCCCGCATCGGAGCTGCGTTGGCGGGCGGGCACCCCACCCCTGGGACCTCGCCGCCCACCGCCTCGGAGTGCGCGTTCCGTCGCGACGGGGACGTCCGGACGGTGGCCTTCGCCGGCCGCACCGTCGTCGTGCGGGATCTCAAGGGGATGCGCTACCTGGCCCGCCTCCTGGCCGAGCCCGACCGCGAGTTCCACGTCCTGGACCTGGTCGGCGGCGAGACCGGGGAGAAGGCCCGGCCGGGCGGAGACCTGGGCCCGGTCATCGACGGTCAGGCGCGGGCGGCCTACCGGCGCCGGTTGGCCGAGATCGACGACGACATGGCACAGGCCGAGGCGCTCGGCGACGACACGCGGCTCGCCTTGGCGCAGGCCGATCGCGACTACCTGATCCGGGAACTGGCCGGCGCGTTCGGCCTCGGCGGGCGGGTCCGCGTCGCGGGATCCGCGTCCGAGCGGGCCCGTGCCAGCGTCAGCCGGTCCCTGCGCTACGCCGTCTCCCGGATCGCCGAGCACCATCCGGCGATGGCCGACCACCTGGTGCGGACGGTCCGCACCGGGACCTACTGCCGCTACGTCCCCGACCCGCGGGTGCCGACCTCCTGGGAGGTCTGACGGCCGGGTGGTCGACCGAGGAGCGGACCCGCCGCATCCGGTCGCCCACGATGGTCCAGCGCAGCGTCATCTCCTTCAGGTGACCCACCCGTTCCTGGTCCTCAGGTCTCCCTCGGTGACCCGGGGACCGGTCGCGGACCCCTGGAACGGGCCTGGTCGGGCGATCGGCGGCCGGGTCACTCGCCGGTGGCCCCGTCCAGCGCCTCCCGGAGCAGGTCGGCGTGGCCGTTGTGCCGGGCGTACTCCTCGACCAGGTGGAGCAGGATCCAGCGCAGCGAGAAGGTGTCGTCGCGGCCCCACGGCCGGTCCTCGGTGTCGAGCGGCAGCCGGTGGGCGACCTCGCCCACCGCATCGGCCGCCGCACGCCAGGTCGCCCACGCCCGGGCCACGTCGTCCGCGGTGACGGTGGCCGGGTCGACGCGCCACTGCTCGTCCCGCTCGCGGACGACGTCGGGCCACAGGTCGTGGGGGAGGCCGCCGAAGCCGACGAGCCAGCCGGTCTCCACGGCCGCGAGGTGGCGCACCATGCCCAGCAGCGTGAGCTCGGAGGTCGGGACGGCCCGCGTGGCCAGCTGCCTGGGCGTCAGCTCCGCGCACTTCCACTCCAGCGTCTGCCGGTGGTACTCCAGGAAGCCGGTCAGCAGCGTCGCCTCGGCCCCGGTCAGCGGGGGCTCGGTGCGGTGGTCGGCTGGGGTCATCGGGACCTCACCTCCGGGTCGGGGGCGCGCGGTGGGCGCCGTCGGCGGGCATCCTGCGGTACGGGTCCGACATCCGGGGGTGGGCCGTCGCGCCGCGGCAGGACCGTCACCGTTCGGCTTGCGCGGTCCGCCGCTGCTTCCGGAGAAGGAAGGCGCCCACGCCCAGGTTCGCGACGGCCAGGAGGGTGAAGACGACCGTCGCGACCATGCCGCCGGAGGAGCCCCACCCGCCGACGGCGAGCACCGTCCACATCGTCCCGAGGACGAAGTACAACGTCGGGCTCGGGCGTCTGACGGGCCTGTCCACGAGCTGTTCGTAGGTCACGAAACGGGGAAGGGCAAGGGCCGGGAACGGCCGGTCGAGAAGACCGGTGCCGAGCGGGGAGCGCTCGTCCCGGACGGTCCACCGGGCACCCCGCGCCACGGCGCATCGACGCTCGCCGCGATCTCGGTGTCCGGCGGGCGGCGGCCCTGCCCGCAGCGGCGGGTCGACGCGCCCGGCAGGTGAGCGGGACCGTTGTGGGTCACGGCGTCACGCGGGCAGCACCCCCATGCCGAACGGGTGGACGTGGCTACGGGGGTGGCCGGTGCAACCGCAGACGGCAGCCTCGCCTTCGTGGTCGCGGTAGTCGCAGCACGGCACCAGCTCAGCCGCCGTAGCTCCGCCGATCGGCTCGCGGTCGACCAGGCGGACCAGCGTGTAGCCGACGATAGCCAGGGCTCCCAGGACGGCGACGGCGATGATCAGCGTCTTGACGATCTCGATGACGACGGCGACGACGACCAGCACCGCGATCAGTCTCCACATGCAAACGATCATTCCCCCAGCACGTCGGCGTGACGACTGGGCATCGCTCTGCCTGGGGACTCCAGCACCCGGAGCCACCGATCCGGACCACGAGTAGGACCAGAGCAACGGCGCCACCCGCGGTCGGATCCTCGGGAGCGCGCCCGGCAGGACTCGAACCTGCGACCAAGTGCTTAGAAGGCACCTGCTCTATCCGCTGAGCTACGGGCGCTCGGACGCCGATCATCGCACCGCCCCGCGAGGTCGCGGCAGCGGTTGGTCACCGCGTCGTCCACAGGAGGGAGGCGCATCCACAGTTCCCGGGACGGCCTCCCGGTGAGTGGGCGCGGCGGTGAGGGTCGACGGCACACCGGCACCGCGCCGGTCGCGCCGTCCGGCGCAGCACCCTGAGGAGCACCGTGAACGACACCTTCGTCACCGTCGTCGGCAACGTCGCCGACGACCCGCGTCGCAAGACCACGCAGAACGGCGCGGTGACCAACTTCCGCCTCGCCTCCACCGCCCGCCGCTTCGACGCCGGCCTCGGGCAGTTCGTCGACTCCGGCACCTTCTGGATCGACGTCGAGTGCTGGAACGGCCTGAGCGGCAACGTCGCCGGATCGATCAGCAAGGGCGACCCGGTGATCGTCCAGGGCACCCTGACCACGCACAGCTGGGAGTCGGACAACGGGCCGCGCAGCAAGCCGCAGATCAGGGCGTACGCCGTCGGCCCGAACCTCGCCAAGGGCATGGCGGTCTTCAAGCGCGACCGGTCCGGTCGCGCGCCCGACGCGGTCGCGGGGAACGCCCCGGGTTCCGCCGCCGTCGAGCCCGGCCACGGGGCCGAGCCCGACGCTCCCACGCCCGGGTGGGACTACGAGGGGGACGACGCGACGTTGTCCTCCGTGGACGGCCCCGATCTGCCGCAGGAGTCCGCGCACGCCTAGTTGCCCGGGCTGGGAGGATCGGAGGCGAGAACGTACGGGGTGGGGCCGCGACCTGCGGCCCCGCCCCCGCTCGCGAGACGACGGAAGGCTCCGAAGCCAGTGGCTCAGTACATCTACACGATGGTCCGCGCGCGCAAGGCGCACGGCGACAAGGTGATCCTCGACGACGTCACCCTGTCGTTCCTGCCCGGCGCCAAGATCGGCGTCGTCGGCCCCAACGGCGCCGGCAAGTCGACCGTGCTGCAGATCATGGCCGGTCTGCAGCAGCCCTCCAACGGCGACGCGACGCTCGCGCCCGACGCGACGGTCGGCATCCTGCTGCAGGAGCCGCCCCTCAACGAGGAGCTCGACGTCCGCGGCAACGTGGAGGAGGCGGTGAAGCCGCTCCGCGACGCGCTGCGCCGCTTCGAGGAGGTCAGCGCGGCGATGGGCGAGCCCGACGCCGACTTCGACTCCCTCCTCGCCGAGCAGGGCGAGCTCATGGAGGTCATCGAGAACCACGACGGCTGGGAGCTCGACGCCCGCATCGAGCAGGCCATGGACGCGCTGCGCTGCCCGCCGGGCGACGCCGACGTCACCGTCCTCTCCGGTGGCGAGCGCCGCCGCGTCGCGCTGTGCCGGCTGCTGCTGGAGGCGCCGGACCTGCTGCTGCTCGACGAGCCCACCAACCACCTGGACGCCGAGAGCGTGGCGTGGCTGGAGCAGCACCTGGAGAAGTACGCCGGCACCGTCGTCGCCGTCACCCACGACCGGTACTTCCTCGACAACGTGGCCCAGTGGATCCTCGAGCTCGACCGGGGCCGGGCCTACCCCTACGAGGGCAACTACTCCACCTACCTCGAGACCAAGGCCGCGCGTCTCCAGGTCGAGGGCGCCAAGGACGCCAAGCGCCAGAAGCGCCTCAAGGAGGAGCTGGAGTGGGTCCGCTCCGGCGCCAAGGCCCGCCAGGCCAAGAGCAAGGCGCGGCTGGCCCGCTACGAGGAGATGGCCGCGGAGGCCGAGAAGTTCCGCAAGCTGGACTTCGAGGAGATCCAGATCCCGCCGGGCCCGCGCCTGGGCAGCGTCGTCGTCGAGACGCGGAACCTGACCAAGGGCTTCGGCGACCGCGTGCTCATCGACGACCTGTCCTTCACGCTGCCGCGCAACGGCATCGTCGGCGTGGTCGGCCCCAACGGCGTCGGGAAGACCACGCTGTTCAAGATGCTGGTCGGCGAGGAGAAGCCGGACGACGGCGAGATCAAGGTGGGCGAGACCGTGCAGCTCTCCTACGTCGAGCAGAGCCGCGGCGGCATCGACCCGAAGAAGACGCTGTGGGAGGTCGTCTCCGACGGCCTGGACCACATCAAGGTCGGCAACGTCGAGATGCCCTCGCGCGCCTACGTCGCCGCGTTCGGCTTCAAGGGCCCGGACCAGCAGAAGCCGGCCGGTGTGCTCTCCGGTGGTGAGCGCAACCGGCTGAACCTGGCGCTGACCCTCAAGCAGGGCGGCAACCTGCTGCTGCTCGACGAGCCCACCAACGACCTCGACACCGAGACGCTCACCAGCCTCGAGGGCGCGCTGCTGGAGTTCCCCGGCTGCGCCGTGGTCGTGAGCCACGACCGGTGGTTCCTCGACCGGGTGGCGACGCACATCCTCGCCTACGAGGGCGACTCCAAGTGGTTCTGGTTCGAGGGCAACTTCGCCGACTACGAGAAGAACAAGGTGGAGCGGCTCGGCCCGGACGCGGCCCGGCCGCACCGCGCCACCTACCGCAAGCTCACCCGCGACTGAAAGGACCCCCTCGCCCCCCGGCACTCGCGAGCTCGTGCCGGGGCCCTGCGAGGGGGCCGTTCCAGCGTCTTGCTGACGGCCGGTCCGAAGCGCTCGCTCCGGGCCGGCCGTCGGCGTCTGCGGACCGGCCCGGAGCCTTCCGGACGACGCCGGGCGTCGGCGTCCCGGGCGGTCAGCTCCCCGCGAAGCGGGCGACGAACCGGGCCTGGCCGCGGGTCTCGATCGCGTGCGGCCGGTAGTGGCTGCGCACGTAGGCGACCGCGCGGGCGGCCGGCAGGCCGTCGAGCACCGCGAGGCAGGCCAGTGCCGTCCCGGTACGGCCCGTGCCGCCGGCGCACGCCACCTCGACCCGTTCGGACCCCGCCCGCTCCAGCACCTCGCGCAGGGCGTCGCCGAGGTCGGCCGGGGAGGTGGGCAGGCGGAAGTCCGGCCAACGCACCCACCGGGTCTCCCAGGACACCGGGCACGGTGCCCGGCCGAGCAGGTAGACGCCGAACTCGGGGTCCGGGCCCTCGGCCAGGGGACGGCGCAGCCCGCGCCCGCGCAGCCCGCGCCCGCGCAACCGGCGGCCCGACGGCAGCACCAGCACACCCGGTTCGGTATCGGCCCAGGGCTCCACACCGGCACCGTAGGCCGCCCGTCCGCCGTCGGGAACGGGTACCGCGCCGGCGCGCTTCCGCGATGCGGCAGGGTGGTGCCCGTGAGGCACACCGTGCACGTCGCCATGCGCTGGTCGGACATGGACGCCTACCAGCACATCAACAACGTCGCCTTCCTCGGCTACTTCGAGATGGCGCGCGTCAACCTGTTCTTCGAGCAGCCCACGCACGACGAGCGGACCGGTCTCCGGCGCGGGCTCGTCGTCGCCTCGCACGAGATCGCCTACAAGCGGTCGGTCGTCTACGACCGGGAGCCGCTGGAGGTGCAGGTGTGGGTGTCCGGCGTCCGGGCTGCCGCGTTCACCTGCCACTACGAGCTGTTCGACCACGGGCGGCTCGCCGTCACCGGCAGCACGCTGCTCGTGCCGTTCGACTTCGCCCTGAACCGGCCGCGCCGGCTCACCGCGGAGGAGAAGGAGTTCCTGGCCCGCTGGGCCGACGAGCCGGCCGGCTGAGCCGCCGAGGGTCCCGGCGGGCAGTAGCGCTCTGCCCACCGGGGCGGGGCAGAGCGCGAGCGTCGCGGGACCTGGTGGTGGGGGCGGCTGGGGCGGCCACGAGCCGTCCGCGTGCCCGCCCGCTGGCCCGACGAGTCGGCTGGACGTGCGGGCCCGGGGGAAAAGCGGTTCCGCGATCGGGACGGGCGGAGCAAGGTGGTCCGCGCGGGGGGCGGTCGGCCCGGAGCGCGGGCCCGACCGGCAGGCGTCCGTCATCGCCGGTCGGGGTGAGGCGGGCGCCGACACCCATCGGAAGGACCTCCGCCATGACCTCCACCGAGCCCACCACCCAGCCGGCCGCTCCTGCCCCCAGGAGCTCGCAGGAACCGACCCCGGGCACCGACGCCGTCGTCGACCGGCTGTTCACGGCGGTCCTGGCCACCCTGGACGTCCAGACGGCGTACCTCGGTGACCGGCTCGGCTACTACCGGGCGCTGGCCGACGGCGGACCGCAGACGTCGGCCGAGCTGGCGGCGCGCTGCGGGACCGCCGAGCGGTACACCCGCGAGTGGCTCGAGCAGCAGGCGGTGACCGGGTTCCTCACCGCGGCGGACTCGCCGTCGGAGCCCGGGAACCCGCTGCTGCGCCGCTTCACCCTGCCCCCCGGTGCCGTCGCGCCGTTCACCGATCAGCTCAGCCCCGACCACCTGCTGCCCCTGGCCCGCTTGGTGGTGGGCGTCGGCACGCACGTGGCCGCGCTGGTCGAGGCGCACCGCACCGGTGGAGGGGTGGCGTGGGCGGACCTGGCGACGACGTCCGCGAGGCCCAGGCGGCGGCGAACCGGCCGCTGTTCCTGGGGGCTCTCGGACGGGAGCACCTGCCCTCGCTGCCCGAGGTGGACGAAGCCCTCCGCGCCGGGGGGCGCGTCGCCGACATCGGGTGCGGCGAGGGCTGGTCTGCTATCGGCATCGCCCTGGCGTACCCGGCGGCGACCGTGGACGGGTTCGACGTCGACGTCCCCTCCGTCGAGGCCGCCCGCCGGCATGCCGCCGAGGCCGGCGTCGGGGACCGGGTCCGCTTCGAGCTCGCCGACGCCGCCTCGGTCGGCCGGGACGGGGATTACGACGTCGTCACCGCGTTCGAGTGCATCCACGACCTGCCGCGGCCGGTAGCCGTCCTCTCGGCGATGCGCCGGCTGGCCGGTGAGGACGGCTACGTGCTGGTCATGGACGAACGGGTCGCCGAGACGTTCAGCGCTCCCGGGGACGACGTCGAGCGGCTCATGTACGGCTACAGCGTGATGTGCTGCCTGGCCGACGGCCTGTCCTCGCTGCCCTCCGCCGGCACCGGCACGGTGATGCGACCGGACACCCTGCGCCGGTACGCCCGCGAGGCAGGGTTCTCGGACCTGGAGGTGCTCCCCGTCGACGACGACTTCTTCCGCTTCTACCGCCTCATCGGCTGAGCGCGGCCAGGCGCCCGGCGGCTCAGCCGGCGACGTGGCGCGGCACCGGCCGGTCGGCTCCGGTCGGCGCGCCACGCCGGGCGGCCTCCTCCTCGGTCACCGGGCGCACGAGCGCACCCTCGGCGATCCCCGCGCCGCCGAACACCGCCGCGTTGATGCCGCCGCGGTGCACCATCGCCTTGACCAGCGTCAGCCCGGTCAGCCGCTCCAGGTGCGTGCACGGCGGGCACCGCTTCATCCCGAACAGCAGCGCGTCGCCCACCGCGAACCAGCGGCCCACCAGCGAGGGCAGGTCCACACCGGTGGTCACCAGGTTGCGACGGGTGTCCGAGGTCGAGAACTCGCCGCCCACCTCCGCGGCCACCGCGGCGACGTCGTCCCGGTCGATCAGCGTCAGCTGCTTCTCCAGGTCCGGGTACTGCACCCACGTCCCGCCACCGAGCGCGTAGCGGTCGCCCTCGAGCCCCACCCCGGGCAGCAACCGCGCCGAGGACAGCCGGCGCAGCGGGGCCGTCGCCTCGCGCGTCGACCAGATCTCCAGCAGCGAACCAGCGTCCATCGCGGGCCTCCGGGCTCAGGCGGCGGCGGGGGAGCGGCGCCCCCGGGCCGGGGGGACGTCGTCGGCGCCGCGGGCGTCGAGCGCCTCGCTGATCGTGTGCGCCATCTGCAGCAGCTGCACCAGCAGCGGGGTCACCGTCGTCCGGACGCCGCGGAGCCCGCGCGCGGAACCGCCGCGCGCGGCCTGGGCCTCCCGGATGCGCTCGGCTCGCTCGGCCAGCACCGGGATGAACCGCAGCGCCATCGAGACGACCAGCCCGATCCGGGCCGGCCGCACGCCCACCACGCGCAGCGGCGCGCACAACCGCTCGATCACGGCGACCATCTCCGTCACCCGCGTCGTCGCCGTGACGACGGCGGCGGCCAGCACGAGCGCGAGCAGCCGCAGCACGGTCAGCGCGGCCGTCGGCAGGTCGCTGAACAGGGCGTGGAAGACGAACAGTCCGGCCAGCCACCACCGCACCGTCCGCGCCTGCCGGGCCAGCGTGGCCGCGGGCAGGCGGGCGGCGCCGAGCCCCACCGCCAGCACCGCGAGCAGGGCGGCGCCCGTCACCGGCAGCGCGGGCACCGCGAAGAGGAGCACCGCCAGCGCCGCGAGCGCCAGCAGCTTGCCACCGGCCGGGATGCGGTGGACCAGGCTGCGCCGCGGGACGTAGAGCGCGAGGGTCATCGCCGCTCCATCAGCGCCCGGTAGGCGGCGACCGCCGGCCGGGGCGCGGCGTCCTCGACGATCCGGCCGCCGTCGACGACCAGCACGCGGTCGAAGCCGTCGAGCAGGTCGAGCTGGTGGGTGACGACGACGACCTGCTGCTCGAGCTCGTGGATGACCCGCGCGACCCGCCGCGCGTTGACCAGGTCCAGCAGCGTCGTCGGCTCGTCGAAGACGACGCGGGCGGGCCGCATGACCAGCACGCCGGCGATCGCCAGCAGCTGCTTCTGCCCGCCGGAGAGCAGGTGCGCGGGGTGGTCGGCGTGCCCGGCCAGCCCGTACCGCGCCAGCACCTCGGCGACCCGCTCGGCGCGCTCGGCCGCCGGTACGCCCTGGTTCTCCAGCCCGTACGCCGCGTCCTCGGCGACGGTGGGGTGCACGATCTGGGCGTCGGGGTCCTGGAACACGAAGCCCACGCGGCGGCGGACCTCGCGCACGGAGGTGCGGGTGTCCAGGCCGTCGACCAGCACCTGCCCGGCCGTGGGCACGACCAGCCCGTTGAGCAGCCGGGCGAGCGTGCTCTTGCCCGAGCCGTTGGCCCCCACGACGCCGATGCGCGCCTCGGTCAGGTGCAGGTCGACGTCGGCCAGCACGGGGCGGTCGCCGTAGCGGTGGGAGACCCCGCGCAGCTCGATCCCGCGCGCGGGGTCGGTGACCGCATCGGGCCGCGGCTCCGGCCGGCGGAACCTCACCGGGTGGCGACCGCCCGCTGCGGTCGCTCGATGACCGGGTAGCTGCGACGCACCTGGGCGGCGATCGCCGCGGCGATGAAGGCCTTGGCGGCGTCCCCGGGGAGGAACGGCAGGGCGCCGGAGAGGATCGCCTCGCCCAGCGACAGGTTCGCGACGGCGGCCAGCACCGGCACGCCGATCAGGTAGACGACGACCATCCCGCCGACGACGTTGAACACCATGCCCCAGGCGACGTTGTAGCGGGCCCAGAACCGCTCGGTCAGCCAGCCGGTGACGAACGCGGCCAGCGGCCAGCTGAACAGGTAGCCGGCGGTCGGGCCGGCGAACACGGCCAGACCACCCGTGCCGCTGGAGAGCAGCGGCAGGCCGATGGCGACCAGCACGAGGAACAGCAGGACCGACAGGAAGCCGCGCCGGGCACCCAGGACGCTTCCGGCCAGCATCACGCCGAGGGTCTGGGCGGTGATCGGAACGGGGCCGATGTTGACCGCCGGCAGGGTCCCCAGCACGGCGATGACGGCCGCGAAGAGGGCGATGTAGGCGAGGTCCCGGGTCTTCATGTCAGCTCCTGCGATGCGCCGGTGGTCAGGCGCCGCCAGCCCGGCGTCACCTGCGGCAAGGTACCCGAGCGCCGCGGGGCGCCCGGATACCGGCCGGTGAGGTCAGGCCTGCAGCCACACCGCCGCGTCGTCGGGCAGCTTCCCGTCGTCGACCGGCGCGCTGCTCAGCAGCACGCGGCCCTCGGGCACCGGTACCGGGGCACCCGACAGGTTGACCAGGCAGACGAGCCCACCCGGACGGCGGAAGGCGACACAACGGTCGGGTGACTGCAACCACTCGACGTCCTCCCCGCTGACCAGCGGGGACGACGCCCGCAGGGCCAGCGCGCGTCGGTACAGCGACAGCATCGAGTCGTCGTCGGCACGCTGCGCCTCGGCCGTGAGCCGACCCCACCCCTCGGGCATGGGCAGCCAGGTGCCGGCGGCCGACGAGAAGCCGTACGAGGGCTCGGTGCCCGACCACGGCACGGGGATCCGGCAGGCGTCCCGCCCGCGCTCGGTGCCGCCCGAGCGGAACCAGATGGGGTCCTGCAGCACCTCGTCGGGCAGGTCGACGTCGGGCATGCCGAGCTCGTCGCCGTTGTAGAGGTAGGCCGCGCCGGGCAGGGCCAGCTGCAGCAGCGCGGCCGCGCGGGCGCGCCGGGTGCCGAGCTCGCCGTCGCCGTAGCGGGTCACGTGCCGCGGCCGGTCGTGGTTGGACAGCACCCAGCAGGCCGGCGCAGCCGTGCCGTCGACCGCGGCGAGGGAGTGGGTGATCGCGTCGCGCAGCCCCTCGGGGGTCCACTCCGCGGTGAGCAGCTTGAAGTTGAAGGCGAGCTGGAGCTCGTCGTCGCGCAGGTACCGGGCGAGCCGGTCGTCGTCGGAGACCCACACCTCGCCGACCGCCATCGTGCCGGGGTACTGGTCGAGCACCGCCCGGATCCGGCGGTGGACCACGTGCACGCCGTCCTGGTCGAACCGGTGGTCACCGGGGCCGTGGTCGTCCAGCAGCCCCGTGTCGTCCATCGGCACCATGTCCGGCAGCCCCTCGGGCTTGGCCATGCCGTGCGCGACGTCGATGCGGAAGCCGTCCACCCCGCGGTCGAGCCAGAACCGCATCGTCTCCTCGAGATCGGCGACGACCTCGGCGTTGGCGAAGTCCAGGTCGGGCTGCTCGGGGGCGAAGATGTGCATGTACCACTGCCCGTCGGGCACCCGGGTCCAGGCCGGGCCGCCGAACACCGACGGCCAGTTGTTCGGCGGCTCGCTGCCATCGGGCCCGCGGCCGTCGCGGAACAGGTAGCGCGCCCGCTCCGGCGAGCCCGGGCCGGCGGCCAGCGCCGCCTGGAACCACTCGTGCTCGTGCGAGCTGTGGTTGGGCACCAGGTCGATGGTGACCCGCAGGCCCAGCGCATGGGCGTCGGCGAGCACCGCGTCGAACTCCGCGAGGTCGCCGAAGACGGGCTCCACGTCGCGCGGGTCGGCGACGTCGTAGCCGTGGTCGGCCATCGGGGAGGGGAAGAACGGCGTGATCCAGAGGGCGTCGACGCCGAGGTCGCGCAGGTAGGGCAACCGCGACCGCAGGCCGATCAGGTCCCCGACGCCGTCGCCGTTCCCGTCGGCGAAGCTGCGGATGTAGACCTGGTAGAAGACCGCCTCGCGCCACCAGTCGGCGCCGGGCCGCGACGTGCGGTCGGCCCCCTGCAGGGGCCCACCGCGAGCCTCGACCGGCCCCCCTGCAGGGTCCCGCCGCGAGCCTGCGAGCGGCGGGGGGCAGGGGGGTCCTTCACGGGGGGCAGGGGGTCCTTCGACGGGGCTCACCGGGCTCCTCTGGACGGGTACGTGCGGGGGTGAGGTGCGCGTTCGGATCCCGGCGAGGGGACCGGCGCGGCGCGGGGCCGGCTCGTGCGTCGTCGCTCCGAGCGGCCGGTCAAGCCTACGGCGACGTCCTCAGCGGTTCTGCATGCTCTGGGCCGCCATCTCCAGGTAGCCCCACAACGTGGCGTCCTGCTCCGGCGGCAGCCCGAGGGAGTCGACGGCGTCGCGCATGTGGGTGAGCCAGGCGTCGCGCTCGACCGGGCCGATGGCGAACGGCGCGTGGCGCATGCGCAGCCGCGGGTGCCCGCGCTGCTCGGAGTACGTGGTCGGCCCGCCCCAGTACTGCTCCAGGAAACCGCGCAGCCGCGTCTCGGCGCCCTCCCAGTCGTCCTGGGGGTACATCGGCTGCAGCACGGGGTCGGTGCGGACGGCGGCGTAGAAGCGCTGCACCAGCCGGCGGAAGGTCTCCTCGCCGCCGACCTCGTCGTAGAAGGTCCGCGCCGACGGCAGGGACCGCCTCGACTCGCTCATGCCCCGGGTGCCTCCTCGGCCTCGATCGCGGCGTCCGCCCGGTTGCGCGTCCGCCGATAGGCCCTCAGCGCCGGGGCGACCGCGATCATTCCGACGGCGCCCGAGAGGGCGACCACGACGGCGGGCCGGAGACCCTCGGCGGCCAGACCGGCGGCGAGCGCACCCACGCCCTGCACACCGGCCAGCCCGCTGGCCGCGACCCCGAACGCGCGCCCGCGGTACGCGCTGGGCACGGCCTGCACGAAGGCGACGTTGAGCGGGATCGACCAGGCCGCGCCGAGCCCGGAGAGGAACAGCATCCCGACGAGGACCCAGAACGGCACCACGCCCGGCCCGGCGACCGCCGCGACGACGCCGCCGACGAGCACCGGCGCCAGCGAGACCGCCACCAGGGGGACGACGAGCCGCTCCCGCCGCGCCGGTGGGACGAGGCGGGCGATCACCAGGCCGCCGATCGTGACCCCCAGCGGGTTCGCCGCGAGCAGGACGCCGACCGCCGTCGCCCCCTGCCCCAGCGAGTCGACCAGCGGCGCGGCGATCCCCTCGGAGGCGTAGACGAACCCGGTCGTCACCCAGAGGACGCCGACGATCGCCAGCAGGCGGGGGCTGCGCCGGATGAAACGCAGGCCCTCGGCGGTGTCCCGCCACAGCGACCCGGGGCTGCCGCCCCCCTCGGCCACCGGCGCCGGCCGGGGGTTCAGGCGCGCCCACAGCCAGATGGCGGAGACGACGAAGGTGGCCGAGTCGACCAGCAGGGCGGCGGACGGGTTGAGGACGGCGATCAGCGCACCGCCGGCCAGGAACCCGGCCACCTGGGCCAGTTGCAGCGTGATGCCGGTGAGCGAGGTGGCGACGGCGTAGCGGTCCCCGTCGAGCACGTCGGCCATGAGCGCCGACCGCGCCGACTCGAACGGGGGTGCGCACAACCCGACCACGAACAGCAGGGCGAGCAGGACCGGCAGCGGCATGCCCGGGATCGCCATGAGGGCGACGAGCACGGCGCGGGCGGCGTCGGTGGCGATCAGCACCCGGTGGCGGGGCAGCCGGTCGGCGAAGGCCGACAGGAACGGCCCGCCCAGCAGCCACGGCAGGTGGCTGATCGCGAAGGTGAGGGCGGCGAGCAGCGGCGAGGAGGTGCGGTCGTAGACCAGGACGGTCAGCGCCACCCGGGCCAGCTCGTCACCGGCCGCGGACAGCAGGTAGGTGCCGAACAGCGGCCGGAACTCGCCGACGGCGAAGACCTCGCGGAACGTGGCCTGCCGGACGGCGCCCTCGGCGGGACCGTCCGGGGCGGCGGCGCTCACCGGGGCCCCGATCCGGTGCTGGTGGGAGAGCCGGGCGACGGGACCGGACCGCGGATGCCCTCGGCCTGCGCGCACAGCCGGGAGCCGGCGCGGGCGGCGGCGTCCGGCTCGGCCGCGGCGGCGAGCACGGGCGGTGATCCGGTCATTACCGGAATCATTTCAGGCGCGACCCGCGGAGTCTGCACTGCCGACTGCGCGTGTCCATCCCGTTACCCGAAGCACCGGTCACCCGGTCAGGCCGGTGTGGGCCGCCAGGAAGGCCAGCTGGTCGGCCGCGAGCCCGACCGTGCGGCTGACCGCGCGGGCGCCGTGCCCCACCGAGGTCTCCCGGCGGAGCACGACCGGCGCCGCGGCCGAGGTCGCGTGCTGCAGCGCGGCGGCCAGCTTCCGCCCGTGCAGGGGGTCGACGCGGGTGTCGGACTCGAACGTCGTGAACAGCACCGCCGGGTACGCCGTCCCGTCGCGGACGGCGTGGTACGGCGAGTAGCCCAGCAGCCAGCCCAACTCCAGGGGGTCCTCGGCGGTGCCGTACTCGTCGTTCCAGGTGCGGCCCAGGCCGAACCGCTCGTAGCGCACCATGTCCAGCAGGGGTGCGCTGCAGACGACGGCGGCCACGAGGTCGGGGCGCTGCGTCAGCGTGGCGCCGACCAGCAGGCCGCCGTTCGACCCGCCCATGACCGCGAGCTGCCCGTGCGTCGTCCACCCCTGGGCCACCAGGTGCTCCCCGGCGGCGGCGAAGTCGTCGAACACGTTCTGCTTGCGCTCGCGCATGCCGGCGCGGTGCCACTCCTCGCCGTGCTCGGACCCGCCGCGCAGGTTGGCCACCACCCAGATGCCGCCGGCCTCCACCCACGCCAGGGCCTGCGCCGTGTAGGCGGGGGTGAGCGAGACGTTGAAGCCGCCGTAGCCGTAGAGCACCGCCGGGCGGGGCCGGTCGGGCGCCCCGGAGCCGGAGAGGACGAACAGGTGCACGGGCGTGCCGTCCGCCGACCGCGCATGGGTCTCCACGACGGTCACCGCAGGCACCTCGCCGGCGACGTCGGCGGACTCCCAGGGCACCAGGGTCCCCGGCGCCGCCGCGTCCCAGCGCAGCACCGAGGGCGGCGTCGCGTAGTCGGTGTAGCCGACCCAGGCCGCGGTGCCGCCCTCGGGCGGGGCGCTCACCCCGGAGATGCTGCCGGCGCCGGGGCGTGCGACCTCGCTGATCCGGCCGCCGCCGTCCCCCGCCCAGAGGGAGAGCCGGTCGGTGGCGTCCACGGCGTGCACCGCCAGCACCTGCAGGGCGCCGCCCGGTGCGTCGACGAGCGCCACGTCGGAGAGCACGGCGCCTTCCTGCTCCGGGACGACGTCGGTCCACGCCTCGGGCGCCCAGGTGGCCGGGTCCTCGGGGTCCGCGACCGCGAGCCGCCAGCGCGGGGCGTCGCGGTCGCTCACCAGCCACAGCCGGCCGTCGCGCGCCACCCACGCGGCGGTCTGGGCGTCGACGCCGCGCTGCAGCTCCCGCAGGCCGCCGTCCCCGGACAGGTCGGCGAGCCAGACGTCGTCGCGCGGGGCGGTGCCGGCCGACGCCGAGACGACCAGCCACCGGCCGTCGGTGCTGGTGCGGACGCCGTAGTAGTTGGTGGGGTCCAGCCCCTCCCCGTGGACCAGCACGTCGTCGTCCGGGGAGCTGCCGACGCGGTGGCGCCACACGCGGCGGTGGAACTGCTCCTCGCCCGCCGGCACCTGGTCGGGCGCCAGCCGGCGGACGTAGAAGAGCTCCTCGCCGCCGGGCAGCCAGCCGACGGGGGAGTAGCGGCACCGGTCGACCGGCCCGTCGAGCAGCTCGCCCGTGGCGACGTCGAGGACGTAGAGCCTCGACTCCTCGTCGCCGCCGGTGCTCACCTGGTAGGCCAGCCGGTCGCCCTCCCACGAGGGCGACCACGCGTCGAGGGTCGTCGTCCCCTCCGGATCGAGCGCCATCGGGTCGACGAGCACGCGCACCGTCCCGTCCGCCTCGCGCACCCGCAGCACGGCGTGCTCCTGGCCCGGGTCGCGGCGGGTGGAGAAGGCCCGCCCGCCGCGCCACACGGGCACGCCGACGGCGCCCGCCCGCACCAGCTCGCCGAGCCGCGCGGCGAACCGCTCGCGGGCCGGCAGCGCGTCCAGCACCTCGGCGGCCAGGCGGTCCTGGGCCGCCGACCACTCCTGCGTGCGCGGGTCGGCGGGATCCTCCAGCCAGCGGTAGGGGTCGGCGACGCGGTGGCCGTGGAGCTCCTCGACCAGGTCCAGGCGCGGGGCGTCCGGGTAGCGCATGCCGGGCACGCTAGGGCATGTCTCCTAACCGCTTGAGCCAGAGGGTGACCGCGCGCAGGACTGCTGCGGCCCGGTAGACGACGGCGAGCTTGTCGTAGCGGGT